>NZ_JACIDX010000001.1 GCF_014196525.1 Novosphingobium sediminicola
GCTTGAACTCACGGCTAAACTTCCTTCGTTGCATCGATGCTCTCCGTTCGATGAAAACACCTTATCTCGGTGTCCATCAAACCGGCAGCACCTCAAGTTGGGTGCCTAAGGTTCGGTTTATCCGGTCAACTGGCAAAGGGCCAAAATGGATCGCTTTGAATTTCGCCAACGGCTTCGCTTTCAGGCTTTGGCCGTAATGGCCCCGCGCAGGATGCGGCGGATGGCTTCGGGGCGGGTCAGAGGTTCGGGTTGGGCGGCTATGTAGGCGTCGAGGGCCGCGATGTCGGCTGGATGAAGCCGCACACCGATAAGCTGGCCTTGACCAGTCGGCTTCGGGCCGCGCCGTTTCTTTGTTATCGGAGTTTCTTGACCGTCCATAGAAACTGCGATAACAGAGTTGCAGGCCGAAGGGAAGTTCCCGCTTCCCTCCGGCCCTAACCGCAACGTGTTTCGAAGGAACAACGTCATGACTGATGCCGCCTATAACAGCGGATCGCACCCCCGTGCGACCGGAAAATTCAACCAAAAGTCCACCGGCTTCATCGCCGCTCTGCTGGCGCCCCTGCCCGAGGGCGAGGAGCCGGCGGCCAGTAAGACCTGGCTGCGCCGGATCGACACCGATGCGCGTATCATGTGGCAAATGGGCATGGAAAACGTGAATCGTGCGCGGGCCCATTGGATCGTGGATGACGAAAGGCTGCGCCGGTTGAAGATCCTGCGCGACAGTGCCAGCTTTGCCGTGCTGGATAGATGGAATGCCGCGATTGATCGGCAATGCTGCATTCCAGCGCCGGGCATTATGGCCCTGCGTTGGAAGCGGCGCCAGCTGCGTTGCAGCAAACTGTCCGATGCAGCCCTTGCCCAGATCGCCGCCGATGAAGCCCGTCTGGACCCAAAGGTGGACGCATGAACGCGCTGGCAACTCAGACGTGGGGGTTGGATGACTTGGCCGCCGACATCAAGGCGGCGGGCAATCTCGCGTTTGCAATAGCTCAGGACAGCGAATTACATCCATACCAGGTAAGCGCCCTTGCCGGGCTTGAAGCGCTCCTTGAAACGCTTGCCGACAAAGCTTTGGCACTGGATGCTGGCGCAGTTATCGCCAGGCCATCCAAGCGCGACAATGACAGCATGGGGAGGCGCTCCCATGGCCAGTAACAGATCTACCGATACAGCAGGCCAATGCAATATCATCCGCCTGCCCACCGCCGCCCGCCGCAAGGTGAAACAGGTCGGGACCGTCGAAAACCGGAAAGCCCGCATGGCCCTTCACCGCATCCCAAAAGAGCGGTTTCTCTACCCTCCGGTGCGCGAAGGAAGCATTTTTCGTCGCATCTTAAGCAGCGATTTAACTAAAGTGATTCTGCGGCGCGATACCTAGACCGTTACCTTAAGCACTTCCTACAGTCAGATCATGCACACTAAGTAATTGAAAAAATGGTGCACCCGGCGGGATTCGAACCCACGGCCCTCAGATTAGGAATCTGATGCTCTATCCTGCTGAGCTACGGATGCACGCGGGGAAGGCCATAATGGCGCGGGCGCGCTCTGGCAACCACCGGTGCACACAAAGGCTCAGTTAATCTGATCGGGCGGAGCGACGGGGATCAGCAAGGGCATGATCTCGACCCCCTCCTCGACCAATGCTTTGGCGTCTTCGGGGCTGGCCTGACCGTGGATGACGGCGGGTTCCTTATCGCCATAATGCATGGCGCGCGCATCCTCGGCAAAATTCTTGCCGACCCAGCGCGAGGATTTGATCGCCTCGACCTGCGCCTGGGCAAGGACGGTGATGGCGGCCTGCAATTTCTCGCGCGCTTCGGGCGGCAGAGGCGGCATTGACGACACGGCGGGCGCGGCGGCGGGCACGGCGGCAGGAGCCGGCACCGGCGCGGCGGCCTGCTGATTGCCCTTGCGGTTCAGGCGCGGGGCCATCGGGGCCTTGATCACATCATGGCTGTCGCATTGCGGACAGGAAACCAGCCCGCGCAATTGCTGCTGCTCAAAATCCTGCGACGAGGCGAACCAGCCCTCAAACCGATGCCCATGGTCGCGGCAGACAAGATCGAACACAATCATGGCGGGGAAATCGGGCATGGCGCGGCAATCGGACGCCGGTTGGCAAGGCTGGGCAATTGGGCGCGGATTTCGGCAAGGCGCTGCGGCTCGATCTCTGCAAAGCCAAGACCCGCCACATCGCCGCCCAGATCAAGCAGAACATCGCCCCAAGGATCGACCGCCAGCGAGTGGCCATAGGTGGCGCGGCCATCCTGATGAACGCCCACCTGCGCGGCGGAGATGACATAGGCGCTGGCCTCGATGGCGCGGGCGCGTTGCATGATATGCCAATGGGCCGCCCCGGTCGGTACGGTAAAGGCCGCCGGAATCGCGATCAGATCGCAGCGCGCCCGGCCCAAAGCCTCGAACAGCGCGGGGAAACGCAGGTCATAGCAAATCGCCAGCCCCAGCCGCCCGGCGGGCGTATCCACCGTCACCACGCGTTCTCCCGGACGATAGGCCCGGCTCTCGCGCCAGCTTTCGCCCGTGGCAAGGTCCACGTCAAACATATGGATCTTGTCGTAATGCGCGGCGATCCGGCCCTTGGCGTCGATCACAAAGGTGCGATTGGCGGCGCGTTCTTCACCATCCACGCGCACGGCCAACGAGCCGAGCACGACCCAGATGCCTTCCTGCGCCGCCACTTCACGCGCCGCGGCCAGCACCGGATTTTCCTCGGGCGTCACGATATGGGGCGCGGCGCGCGCGCGGTCGCGGTCGATCAGGCCGCACATTTCCGGCGTGAACAGCATCGTCGCCCCGCCCGCCGCCGCCGCGCGCGCGGCATCCGCAATCGCGGCGGCATTGGCGTCGGGATCGATCCCGCTCGTCATCTGAAGCAGGGCGACGCGGGCCATGTTACAGGCCCAGCAGCGGGTCGAGCTTGCCCGCCGCGTCCAGCGCGTGAATATCGTCACTGCCGCCCAAGGCCTGATCGTTGACGAACACCTGCGGCACGGTGCGCGCGCCCGGATTGCGCTCGGCCATCTCGCGGCGCTTGGCGGTGTCCATCGTCACGTCAATCTCGGTATAGGCCACATTCTTGCTGTCCAGCAGCGCCTTGGCGCGCACGCAATAGGGGCAGCCCCATTGGGTATAGATCTCGACCTTGGGGGTGGTCATCGGGCAAGTCCTTCTTTGTCGTCTGTCGGGGTCTTGAAATAGGTCGCGGCTAACATATCTCAAGATGCGTGTCATGCGCCGCACCGGGCATGACCACAAATGCAAAGCGCCGACAAGGGCTTTCAACGAACCGAAAATTGCTCATATTGCACGAGGATTTTTGCTATGACCCGTTTTGACTTCACCCCCTATCGCCGCAACACGGTGGGCTTTGACCGGCTGTTCGACCTGCTGGAAAACGCCAATCGCGCAGGCGCCAGCGACAATTATCCCCCCTTCAACATCGAGCGCAAGGGCGAGGATTCCTATCGCATCACGCTGGCCGTCGCCGGCTTCAAGCCCGCTGATATCGACATCGTCGCACAGCAGAACCTGCTGATCATTCAGGGCCGCAAGCATGACGAACAAAGCGCCGCGCAGAGCGAATTCCTCCACCTCGGCATTGCCCAGCGCGGGTTTGAGCGCCGCTTTGAACTGGCCGATTTCGTCCGGGTCGAGGCCGCCAATCTCGAAGACGGGTTGCTGGTCATCGACCTGATCCGCGAAGTGCCCGAGGCGATGAAGCCCAAGAAGATCGCCATCGGCACGACCGGCCCTGCCCCGCTCACCGTGGTGGAAGGCAAGAACGCGGCCTGATTTTCACGCGCTTCCCAAGAAAGCCTTCCGCGTCCACCCTGCGCGGAAGGCTTTTTTATGCCTCGCACCTATATTTCACGGGCGTTGCGGCTCAATTGCCCGATCTGAAGCGCCATGGCCACCAGTTCGGCCTCACGCCGCACGCCGCATTTTTGGAAAATCGAGCGCATCTGGGCGGTAACCGTCTGCACGCTGGTGCTGCGCGCGGCGGCGATGGCCTGTCGGGTCTGGCCCATGGCCACCATCGCGGTCACATCGCCCTCGGCCCGCGTCAGGCCCAGCGCCTGAGCCAGCACCCCGCCATCGAGCATATCGCCGCGCAGGGGCGAGCGGAAAGTGATGATCGCGGCCGGGGCAAAGCCGAAACTCCACGGCCGCAGGGGCAAGGGATTGACCTCGACAAGCAGCGGCGGCGAAGCATGGGGCACCCACAGATCCTGCAAAGGAACCGGTTGCGAGGCGATGGCGGCCCCCACAACGCGCTGAAGCATGGTGTCGAAACCGCTATGGGCGGCCTGCAACTGCCCGTCCGCGATGAAGAGCAACCCGCCCGACAAGACATCCTCGGCCGGATGGGTCCATGCGCAGACCCGCCCCGCCCCGTCGATCAGCATCGCGGCCGTGCGCATCATGTCGAGCGAGCCGCGCAGCAGCTCGGTCCCTTGATGATCAATCGCATTTTGCAAACGCACCCCGGCCAACACATGGGGCAGGCAGGCGCCAAAGACCGCGCGCTGATCCGGGGTGGACAGCCCGTCGGCATTGCCATGCAGCATCGCCAGCCCGATCATCGAACCTTCGCCCCGCATCAGCACGGACTGACAGCCGAATTCGCCCTCCAGATCGCGCGCATGGCTCAGATAGACTTCGTTGGTGCCCGCCTGTCGGCGAAAGGCGTCATAATCGGCCTCGAAAGTGACGGCCATGGGCGCTCCCATTGCGCCGATGCGGTAATTCACCTCCGGCTTATAGGCCTCGATATCGACAAACATCTGTCCGTAATCGAGCGGGGCGTCGGTCATCCAGTTGAAACGCGCATGGCGCTGGTTCATCGCGATCAGATGTCCGCGCGAGGACCCCGTGGCGCTGGCAAGGGCACGCAGAGCCTTATCCCACCCATCATCGGAAAAAGGCGCGGCAAGAAACGCTTCGGCCAGAGTTTGCCCCAGAATCCCCGATTCCTCCCCAAACAAGGCGTTCAGCCTAATCCCCCGCCGTCCGCCTTGCAATGGGTTACACGGGCGGTAACCCTGACCATGATCGCCCCATTCGTCGCGGTTGACGCGCCGCCGCCCCGCGCCCATGGGCAAACACATGACCCCGGCGCCATCCCCCACCTCGCATTATTTCACCAGCCAAAGCCTGCGCCTGCACTATCTGGACTGGGGCAACCCCGATGCTCCGGTGCTGATCCTTCAGCATGGCGGGTTCGATCATGCCCGCTCGATGGACTGGATTGCGCGCGAACTGGCGGCGGACTGGCATGTCATCGCGCCTGATCTGCGCGGCCATGGTGACAGCGACTGGTCAGGCGATGCGGCCTATAATATGGCCGGCTTCATCTTCGATTTCGTCAATCTGATCGAGGAAATCGGGCAGGATCGCGTCACCATCTGCGCCCATTCGCTCGGTGCGATGATCACCACGCGCTATGCCGGGCTCTATCCCGAACGGGTGGCCAAATTCGTCAATATCGAAGGGCTGAGCGTGCCCGCCAATGCTGATCCGCTGCTGGCCATCACGCCCTTTGCGGCGCGGTTGCGCGAATGGGTGGCCCAGCATCGCGCCGCGCCCAGCCGCCGTCCCCGCTCCTATATCAGCGAGGCGCAGGCCCGCGAAAGGATGCGCGAAAAGAACGGGCATCTCAACGAGGAGCAGGTCCACCATCTGACCCACCATGCCCTGCGCACGCAGGATGATGGCACCTATCGCTGGAAATTCGACCCCCGGCTCAACATCTTCCCGCTGGTCGATTTTCAGCAGGAGGAGATCGAGAGCCTGTGGCAGGCGGTCACCTGCCCGATGCTGTTCATTCAGGGCAGCGAGAGTTTCATGCCCAACCCGGCGCAAAACGGCCAGATCGGGCATTTCCGCGACGCCCGCCTGATCGAATATGACCGGGCCAGCCATTGGCCCCACCACGACCGCTTCGACGCCTTCATGCCCGACCTGCGGACCTTCCTTCAGGCCTAGCCGCGCAGTTCCGCGATCTCGGCGCGCAATTCGGCAATGCGCACCAGAGGCCCGCGGATATATTGGTCCAGCGTAGGCAGATCGTCCATATCCACCCTATGCGCGGCGGCGTAATGGGCGATCAGATCCTCGGATTCGCGCATATAGACGCCCGGCGCGATCTGGACCGTGGGGAAACTGGGCTTGGCGAAATGCGGGGCCAGTTCTTCGCGGATCGCGGCCTCGCGATCATCGCCGGGGACGAATTCGCGAAAATCGAAATGGCCGCGCAGGCCCGATTCCAGCAGGAACAGGCGGAATTTCAAACACCACGGACAGCGATCCTTGAGATAGACGATCGGGCGGAAATCGGAGGAGCTCATCGTGCCTATCCTGCTTGGGTTTCTGTGAGGGTGGTTTGGCCGTCATCGGGGTCGTTTTGTCAAGTGCGCTTGGGTGATGGCCGCCATCGCGCACGTCGACACTGAAAGCGCTTGCAAGAAATCACGCCCTTGCCTATCCTTGAGGCCATAACAAGCGGTGGCAAGGGAGGGCCATGTGACGAAGGGCCATATGACCCGGCAAAAACACTCGGCAATTGAACTGGTGACTTTGTCCTATCTGCTTTCCTATCTGCCCTATGTCATCCTCACCCGCTATCTGGCCACCAATGGTATGGATGGCCATGGCCATCCGCTGACCGGCCTGCATATCCTGCCGGTGATGCTGATCAGCGCGGCAGTCTCGACCTATGGCTTCATCTGGATTTCGGGCTGGGGCCGCCTGATGCACCGGGTGCGCGTGGGCGGCCTGTGGCTGCCGGGGGCAACGCGGGCCACGTTCTGGTCGGGGCTGTGCACGGTCTTTGTGCTGACCACGGTGCCTCTGTCCTATACGTTCCGCGATGTTTCGATCCCCTTCATGCAATTGCTGATGCGGGGCGACATTCTGATCATCGCGCCCTTGGTCGATCTCCTGCTGGGGCGGCGGGTGCATTGGTGGTCGTGGGGCGCGCTGGTGCTGGTGGCGTTGGCGCTGTTTCATACGCTCAGCGCGCGCGGCGGGCTGGCGCTGCCGGGTTTGGCGCTTCTCACACTGCTGATCTATACGGCGGGCTATTTCGGCCGCCTCTGGGTGATGACGCGCGTGGCCAAGGACGATGATCCGGTCCGTCTGCGCCGCTTTTTCAGCGAGGAAAAGCTGGTCGCCTTTCCCATCGCCATCCTCTCGCTGGCGGCCATCGCATGGACAGATCGGGCACCGGGCGGCGCGGGGGCGCAATTGCTCTGGGGCTTTACTGATGCATGGCGCAGCGAGCATCTGCCCGCGATGATCCTGACCGGGCTGATGGTCTGCGCCACAGGCGTGTTTTCAGGCCTCATCCTGCTCGACGGGCGTGAAAACAGCTTTTGCGTGCCGCTGGAGCGTTCGGCCAGCATTCTGGCGGGCGTGGGCGGCACGGTGATCCTTGCCCAATTCTATGGCGGCAAATGGCCCAGCGGGGCCGAATTTGTCGGGGCCGCGCTGCTGCTGATCGCGGTGCTGCTGCTTTCGGTGGGGCCCCGTCTGCGTCGCCCCTGAATCAACGGAGTTTGTCATGACGGTCCTGTTTCGGGCAACGGGCGATATTGGCCCGAACCGCCCCAACCCCGCGCAATGTTTCGCCCCCTCCGCCCCGCTGCTGCAAGAGGCCGACATCACCTTTGGCCAATTGGAATGCGTGATTTCCGAAAGGGGCTTTCGCCTGCCCCAGGTGCGCCACACCCATCGCGCCATCCCCGCCGCCGCGCAGGCGATGGCCGAGGCGGGCTATGATGTGATCTCCTTTGCGGGCAATCACTGTATGGATTGGGGACCCGAAGGGCTGAATGACACGCTGGTCCATCTGGGCGCGGCGGGCTTGGACGTGGTGGGCGTGGGGCAGAATATCGCCGAGGCGCGCCGCCCCGTCATCCGCGAGGTAAACGGCGTGCGGGTGGCGTTCTTGGCGGCCTGCTCGATCCTGCCACCCGGCTTCTGGGCCGAGGAGCGCCGCGCCGGATGCGTGCCCATGCGCGCCCACACGCTGTATGAACAGATCGAGATCGACCAGCCCGGCACCCCTGCCCGCATCCACACCTATGCCCATGCCGATGATCTGGCCGCTTTCCTTGCCGATGTGCGCAGCGCGCGGGCGCAGGCCGATGTGGTGGTGGCCTCGCTGCATTGGGGCATCCATTTCGTGCCCGCCACGATTGCCGACTATCAGTTCGAGGTGGGCCGCGCCGTGATCGACGCCGGGGCCGATATCATCCTTGGGCACCATGCCCATATCCTGAAAGGCGTGGACATCTATCGCGGGCGTCCGATCTTCTACAGTCTGGGCAATTTCGCCATCGACCTGCCGATGACGCGCGAACATGCGCAATCCAAGGGGTTCAAGGAAATCCAGAAACTGGCCCCGGAATGGGAGCCCAATTTCGAGAGCATGTATAATTTCCCGCCTGACAGCCGCATGACCCTGATCGTGGAATGCGACCTGACGCGCGAGGGCATCGCCCGCACCGCCTTTCGCCCCGCCTTCATCAATGACGATGCGCAGGCCGAGCCGCTGTCCGCCAGCGATCCGCGCTTTGCAAAGGTGCTGGCCTATATGCGCTGGTGCAATGAAGAAGCAGGACTGAACGCCACCTATGAGGCGCAGGGCGACACCATCGTTCTCATCTGAACAAGGCGCGACAAACCTGTCACCGCGTTCATGCAAGCTCTGCTTCTATCCATATTACAAAGAATGTTTTACGCAGAAAGACGATAGAATGCGGGACAAATAGCCAAAAAATGCGGCAAAAATGTCACCTTGTACGCCTTTTTCCGCTTGCGGCCTGATTCCTTGGTTACAATCCATGTTTTGTTGGTTGTCCTGCGGGACAATCGGGGTCTAGGGAAGATCCCGGTCGCCTGTCGCCCCCCGACAGGTGATCGAAAAAACATAAATTTCTTCGCCAAGTGAATGAGGACATTCCTATGACCCACTTCCGCCAAGCCCTTCTGGCTGGCGTCGGCTCCGCATTGGCGGTGGCCGTCAGCACCCCCGCATGGGCCGCAGACCAGAACAACGGCGACATCGTCGTGACCGGCACCCGCGCCCAGAACCGCACCAAGCTGGACTCCGTCGCCCCCGTCGACGTCCTGTCGCTTGACAGCCTCTCGCGTCAGGGTTCGACCGAACTGGGCGCTTCGCTGGCCGCTGTCGCGCCCTCGATCGACTTTCCCCGCCCTGCGGGCACCGACGGCACGGACTCGATCCGCCCCGCCACGCTGCGCGGCCTCTCGCCCGACCAGACGCTGGTGCTGATCAACGGCGTGCGCGGTCATGCTTCGGCGCTGCTCAACGTCAATGGCTCGGTGGGTCGCGGTTCGGCCGCGGTTGACCTCAACACCATCCCCACCCTCGCCCTGTCGCAAGTCGAAGTGCTGCGCGACGGCGCCTCGGCCCAGTATGGCTCGGACGCCATCGCGGGCGTGATGAACCTGCGCCTGCGCGAAGCCAGCCATGGCGGCGGCGCAACCGCGTCCTATGGCCAGTATGACACGCAGTTCAACGGCGCGCGTTCCTCGCGTCACATCTCGGATGGCGGCACGCTGACGCTGGGCGCATGGCAGGGCTTCAAGCTGGGCAACAATGGCGGCTTCCTGACCGTCACGGGCGAATATCTCGACCGCAACCTGACCGGCCGTTCGGACCTCGACACGCGCTACAGCCCCAACACCGTGCGTTCGCGCATCGGCGATCCCAAGGTTCTGCAGGGCACCGGTTATGTCAACGCCGCGCTGCCGATCGGCGACACCAACTGGACCGCGTTTGCCTTTGGCGGCTATCAGTTCCGCGACAGCACCAGCTCGGCCTTTGCGCGTGAGCCCAGCAACGCGAACAACGTTCTGGCGATCTATCCCGACGGCTTCCTGCCCCAGATCAAGGTTCTGTCCAAGGACCTGACGATCACGGCGGGCGTGCGCGGCCAGATGGGCGAATGGAACGCGACGATCAAGGCTTCCTATGGCCGCAACCGTCTGGACTATCGCACCCAGAACTCGCTGAACTCGACCTATGGCGCGGCTTCGCAGACCAGCTTCTATGACGGCGCGCTGATCTATGATCAGGCTCTGGGCGGCATGGACCTGTCCAAGCTCTACAAGCTGGGCGGGACGGATCTGAACGTGGCGTGGGGCGTGGAAGTGCGCCGCGAAGGCTATCGCATCATCGCGGGTGAGCCGACCTCGTACAACCGCGCAGCAGGCGCATCCAGCAGCCTGACCAGCGGCGCGCAGGGCTTCATCGGCTTCCAGGCGGGCAATGCCCTGAAGGCAAGCCGCATCAGCAATGCGATCTATCTTGACCTCGAAGCCAAGCTGCCCAGCATCTTCACCTTTGGCGGTGCGGTGCGCGGCGAGCACTATTCCGACTTTGGCGACATCGCCACCGGCAAGTTCTCGGCCCGCGCCGATCTGGCCGACTGGTTCGCGCTTCGCGGCACGGTTTCGACCGGCTTTCGCGCTCCTTCGCTGCAACAGCAGTATTTCACCTCGACCGCTTCGGTCCTGACCACCACGGGCACGCCCCCGGTCTCGACCATCGTGGAAACCGGCACCTTCCCGTCGAGCAGCGCGATTGCCCGCTCGCTGGGCGGTCAGGCTCTGCGTCCGGAAAAGTCGGTGAACTATTCGGCGGGCGCGGTGTTCCGCAAGGGCGGGTTTGACCTGACCATCGACGGTTACATCATCAAGATCCGCGACCAGCTTGGCCTGTCGGAAAACATCACCCTGTCGGCTGCCGATCAGGTGACTTATGCGGTTCAGGCCGCCCGCTTCTTCATCAACGGTCTGCACACCACGACCAAGGGTGTGGACATCGTGGGCCATTACAAGCTGCGCACCGCTTCGGTGGGTACGTTTGACCTGACGGCGGCTGCCAACATCAACAAGATCACCGTTGACAGCTATCCCACCTCGTCCACGGCCACGCTGTTTGCGCGCCAGCGCATCCTGACGATCACCGAAGGCACGCCGGGCGAAAAGCTCGTCGGTTCGGTCGACTGGTCGTTTGACAAGCTGGGCGCGACGGCCCGTGCGTCCTACTATGGCAATGTGATCCAGCCCGCTTCGACGGCCGCTGGCGACCTGAGCACCGGCCGCAAGACGATCATCGATCTGGAAGCGCGCTATAAGCTGATTGAAAAGGCCACCTTGTCGATCGGTGCGAACAATGTGTTCGACATCTATCCGACCAAGACGCCTGCCAATCTGCTGGCCACCAATGGCGGCGTGGCGTTCCCCTACTATGCGCCGTGGGGCTTCAACGGTCGCTATCTCTATGCAAGGCTGAGCCTGAACTGGTAATCAGCGGTCAGGGAAGCGCCCCGCCCAACCGGCGGGGCGCTTTTTTGTGCCCGCACCATACGATCCATAAAAAACGGGCCCGGCATCGCTGCCAGACCCGACGGACAGGCTAAATTGTAAAGCGCTCAGCCCTGATAGGCCCTTTCGCGCAGCGGCCTTTCACTCGGCTCGACCTCCAGCACCACTTCGCGAAAGCCCCGGTCGCCCATTTCGACCGCCAGCACCCATGCCGAAAAGCCCGAACCCCCGCCATAGACCGCCTCGCGCAGCCAGCAGTCATGGCCGATATAGCCGATCACCCGGCCATAGCGATCCACCGCTGCAATGGCTGAGGGATCATGCGGATTGCCCGGTTCAAGCTGCAGCGTGATCGGCATGCCCTCGGTCAGGCTGTTGACCGCCTCGCGATGCTGATCCTCGCCCACCAGACCGATCATATAAGCATTGGGATTGCCGATGCTGGGCACCATGCCCAGATTGGGCTTGTCGCCGGGCAGCACTTCCTCTTCCTCGTCATCATCGAAGACAGAGCCGCGCAGGAATTCTTCCGAAATAGTGGCGGGAGCAGGCGTGGGCGCATAAACGGGCGCGGGCGGGGTCATTTCAAAGGCGGCCACCGGCGCGCCCCGGGCTTCCACCGGAGCGGTTTCGGCGGCGGGCGCATCATAAGCGGGCGTTTCGGGCGCGATCGTCTTGCCCGGTTCCATGGGCTGGCCTTGCGCCATGCGAACCATGTTGCCGAAAAAACGCTTCAAGAAACTGAACATGCTGATCCCTTTGCCTTCACACGATGGCGAGCGCGGCGTTTATCCGCCGCCGCAAACTCCATCGCCGCAATCCCATTCAGACGCGCGCCTAAGGCCATAAGGGCCATCAAGGCAAGGTAAACTATGCATATACGCGGTATCGCCCGCGACCATAGCGGGACTTTGCAAAATGCAATGAGCCTGCCTTGAGCGATGCGGCGAAGACAGAACCAAACCCTGATGACCTTGCCTTAACCGTGCGATAACCAAGTTGTTCTATCGGCAGTTCGGTAAATTGTCGCATGGTAGGGAAATGGGCGCGCATACTATAGGCATCGCATCGTCGGCTTCGGCCCGGTCGATGTTCGACATTGCTTTCGAAGTTGCCGCGATCGGCATGGCGCTGGTCGATCCGGACGGTCGCCTGCTGGCGGTGAACAGCGCCTTTGCCCGGATGCTGGGCTATGATCAGGCCGAGATCACCGATGTCGATTTCCGCGCGATCACCCATCCCGAAGATATCGACGCCGATGAGGCGCAATTCCGCCGCGTTCTGGCCGGCGAAATCGACACATACAGCATGGAAAAGCGCTATTACCGCAAGGATCGCAGCATCGCCTATGGTGTGCTGAGCGTGGCGACGATGCGCGACGGGGATGGCAAGGCGCAGCTCTTCGTTTCGCAGATCGTCGATATCAGCGAGCGTAAACTGGCCGAACATGCGCTGGCCCGGGCCAATGCCAAGCTCTCGCTGGCCATGGGGATGATGGATTGCGGGATCTGGCAATATGACATTGCCACGCGCCGCTTTACCCCTTCGCCGCATTTCATCCAACTGGTGGGCGGCCATCAGGCCACAGCGCAGAACTATTACAAACTCGCCAGTCTGGTCGATGCATCAGACCGCCGCGCGGCCAGCCTGCGGCCCCTGCTGTCGGGCGCGGTGGATCGCAGCGTCACCGAATATCGCATCCGCATCCATGATGGCTCGGTGCGCTGGTTCCGTTGCCACCGGCAAATGCTGCTGGACGATAATGGCCGCCCCGAACAGGTGATCGGCAGCGTGATCGACATCACTGAAGAACGCGCGCAGGTCGTGCATCTGGAGAAGAAGGCATCGACCGATGCCTTGACCGGATTGCTGAACCGGCGCGGCATGAAGCGCTATGTCAAAACCATTCCGGCGGCAGATCTGAGCACGGTCGGGATCATCATGCTCGATCTGGACCATTTCAAACAGGCCAATGACGCCTATGGCCATGCCGCGGGCGACGCCATTTTGGTGGAAGCCGCCGGGCGGCTGCGCCAATTGGTGCGCAACAATGATGCGGTGGTGCGCCTGGGCGGCGATGAATTCGCGGTCATCCTGCGCGACACCGATGGCGCCGATGCGCGCCGCGCGGTGGACCGGGTGCTGCGCGCCATGATGGAAACCTACGGCTATCGCGGCCAGATCATCCGCATCGGCGCCAGCGCGGGTCTGGCCATCGGTTCAGAGCGCGACCACAGCGTGGGCGATATTGTCACCCGCGCCGATGCCGCGCTCTATCTTGCCAAACAACAGGGCCGCAATACCTGGAGATGGGCCGCCTGAGGTTTTACCCTCAGGCCCGATCCGGGGTGGCGCTGACCAGCGTGACCTGACCCGGCTCGATGGGGTCATCATCGCCCGGCTCGCGCGGGGTGATCAGACGCGCCAGACGCGGACGCAGCCGCATTTCCAGACTGTCGATCAATTCATAGACCACCGGCACCATCACCAGCGAGAGCATGGTCGAGCTGATCAGCCCGCCGATGACCGCAATCGCCATGGGCTGACGAAAGGTAGAACCCTCGCCAAGGCCCAAAGCCGTGGGCAACATGCCCGCCGCCATGGCCACCGTGGTCATCACGATGGGGCGCGCACGCTCGCGGCAGGCGTTCATGATCGCCTCGCGCTGGGGCTGACCCGCGCGCTCGTCCTCAATGGCGAATTCGACCAGCAGGATCGAATTCTTCGCCGCCAGACCCAGCAGCATCAGCATCCCGATCAGCACCGGCAGCGTGATGGCGATGCCCGTGACCTTGAGCGCCACAAAAGCCCCCAGCATGGTCAAAGGCAGAGCCGAAAGGATCGTGATCGGCTTGAAGAAGCTGTGGAACAGCATCACCAGCACGAAATAGATCATCAAAATGCCCGAGGCCATCGCCCCCACGATCCCGCCGAACAGGTCGGCCATGGCCTCGCTGTCGCCGGTCTTGGCCTCATGCACGCCGGCCGGCAGGTGCTTCATCGCGTCCAGCTTGGACACTTCATTCAGCGCTTGCCCGATGGTGGTGCCGTTCAGGTCAGCCTGAACCGAGACGCGGCGTTCGCGGTCATAGCGCTGGATCTGGCCCGGCCCGGAGGCAATCGACAATTCGGCCACCGTGCGCAAAGGCGTCATCTTACCATTGAGAGTGGGGACCTGAAGATTGCCGATCTGGTCCAGATCGACCCGCGCATCATGGGGCAGACGCACCCGGATCGACAGGCGTTGCTGGAGCGTCGAGAATTTGGCGACATTGGCGTCGATATCCCCAATCGTGGCGATCCGGGCCACCTGCGCAATGGCTTGCGAGGACACATTCAGCCGCGCCGCCGCATCGGGCAGAGGGCGAATGATCAGTTCAGGCGCCGATGGCGGCGGCGCGGGGCGCGGGTCAAGCGTGGTCTTCATGCCCCGCATCTCGCGCAGCAGCGCCGCCTGAGCGCGCGCCAGCGCATCGCCGTCGCGGCCCGCCAGCACCACCTCGACGCCCGCCGCACCAAAGCCGCCCTGATTGTTCAGACGCACTTCGGGGATCTGGCGCAACAGGCCGGTGATCGAGCGCTGGAACGCATCGGTGGTCATCGACCGGTCATGGCGCAGCACCACGGTCAGCGTGCCGGTCTGCAGATCCGATCCGCTGCCGCCGCCGCCCGGCCCGCTGGTGGTGGTCGAACCGACCTGGGCAAAGACGCGCTGGACATCGGGCATCTTGCGCAGCCGCGCGGTCACATCGCGCACGGCATTGTCCATCGTGTCATGGGTGGCGCCCGCCGTCCCCTGCATCGAGAGGTAGAAATAGCCCGGATCGCCGGTCGGCTGGAAACCGATGGGGATGGTCGCGGCAATCGCCAGTGCGCCGACAAACACGCCGATGCCGATGCCCACCGTCGATTTGGGATTGGCCAGCGCCCAGTCCAAAACCTTGGGATAGGCGCCGCGCAAACGGTGGGGCGGCTCGCTATGGGTCGAGGGTTTCAGGAAATAGGCCGCCATCAAGGGCGTTACGAAACGCGCCACCAGCAGCGAGAAGAAAACCGCCACCGCCACGGTCAACCCGAATTCGCGGAAGAACTGGCCCGATTGCCCGCCCATGAAAGAGACCGGCGCAAAGACCACGATGATCGTCGCGGTCGTCGCCACCACTGCAAGGCCAATGGCATCGGCCCCGATCAGCGAGGCACGATAGGGCGAGGCCCCGCCCTCGATGCGCTTCTGGATATTCTCGATTTCCACAATGGCATCGTCGACCAGAATGCCGATCACCAAAGTCAGACCCAGCAGCGTGATGATATTCAGGCTGAAGCCGAACAGGATCATCGCGCCAAAGGTCGGCACCAGCGACAAGGGCATGGCCAGCGCGGCAATCACCGTGGCGCGCCAGTCGCGCAGGAACAGGAACACCACCAGCGCGGCCAGCAACATACCCTCGATCAGCACATGAACGGTGGCCTGATAGGAGGCGCGCGTATCGGCCACAGTCGAAACGACCTTGGTTATGGCTATACCTTTGTTTTCCGCGCTCAGCTTGGCAATCGCGCGGTCCACGCCGTCCTCGACCGAAACGTCGCTGGCGGCTGTGGTCTTGCTGACCTGAAAGGCGATGGCCGGGTGGCCGTCGAGGCGGGCAAAGCCGCGTTCTTCGGCATGGCTGTCGGTGATCGTGGCCAAATCGCCAAGGCGAACATATTGCGTGGCGCTGATCGGAATGTTCAATTCGCGCAGGCGATCCACCGTGGCCGAGGAGCCCAGCACGCGGATCGTCTGTTCACGCCCACCCGCCTCGGCGCGGCCGCCGCTGTCATCGCGATGGAATTGCGCCAGAGCGGTGCTGATCGAGGAAGCCGTGACGCCATGGGCGGTCATCCGGTCAGGGTCGAGATTGACGTTGATTTCGCGCGCCACGCCGCCAATGCGCTTGACCTGCGCCACGCCGCGCTGGGCCTGCAAAGCGCGGGCGACAGTGTCATCGACAAACCATGACAGATCGACCGCGCTCATCCCCGGCGCGCTGACCGCATAGGTCAGGATCGGGGCCGAGGACATATCGACCCGCTGTACGCTGGGCGCATCAATGCCTTGGGGCAGGACGGGGCGGGTGCGCTCCACGGCGGTGCGCACATCTTCGACCGCCTTTTGCATGTCGGTGCCGATTTCAAACTCGGCGCTGGTGGAGGAGGAACCCAGCCGCACGCTCGATGTCGTATGGCGCAGGCCCGCAATGCCGGTCAGCGCGTCCTCGATGGGACGCGTGATCTGCTGCTCCATTTCGCTGGGCGCGGCGCCACTTTGCGTAACGGTGACCGAAACCACCGGGAATTCGACATTGGGAAAGCGCTTGACCGGCAGCATCATGTAGGACGCAATGCCCGCCAGCGTCAGCGCGATCATGATGACGGCCACGGGAATGGGGTGGCGGATCGCCCATGCGGAAATCTTCATGGAATCAACGCCCCTTCTGGACCGGCTGGACCTTTTCGCCGTCCAACACAAAGTCCTGCGATCCGGTCAGCACGCGCGCGCCTGCGGCCGGGCCCTGGGTCAATTCGATCATGCCGCCGCCGCGCGCGCCGGTTTTGACGGCAACGCGGCGCACCTTGTCGCCCGGCTCGATCACCGTGACCGAGGCGCCATTGCCGTCATAGGACACCGAGGATTCCGGCACGGCCAGCACCGGCATCGGCTTTCCGGCCAGTTCCGCGCGGGCATAGCCGCCGGGGCGGATTTCGCGGTCCACCGGCAAGAGGATGCGCGCGCGGCCAAGGCGCGTCTGCGCATCGACCTGCGCGGCCACAAGGCGCACCGTGCCATCGACCCAGCGGCCCGAGGCAAGGCGCACCCGCGCATGATCGCCCGCATGGATGCCGCTCAGCACTTCCTCGGGGATTTCCGCGTCCAGTTCGGCGCGGTCATCGCGCGCCATGGTGAACATCACGGTCGATGGCGAGGCGACATCGCCGGGGCGAACCGTGCGCGTCAGGATGCGGCCCGAAACCGGCGCGCGGATCACCATCAGCCCTTGCTTGACCAGTTGGGCGAACAATTGCGCCTGCGACTGATCCACCTGCGCATGGGCGGTGCGGGCGGCAAGGCGGCGCTGGGCGATGGCTTCATCGGACAGGACGCCGGTATGGTCCAGCACATTGACGCGCGAGGATTCCTGATCGGCCTTGTCGGCGGCCACGCGGGTTTGCGCCAGCGCAGCACGGCTTTGCGCAATATCGGCGCGCAGCAGCGTAGCGTCGAGTTCGGCCAAAGGCTGGCCTGCGCGCACCAGCGCATCCTGATCCACCAGCACGCGCGCCACCAGATAGCCCGAAAGCTGGCTGGAAACGGCGGCTTCTTCGCGCGCGACAAGGCGGCCGTTGACATTGATCCCCGCTCCCAGAGGCTGGCGCGTGACCATGGCGAAAGGCACCGCGCGGGGCGTGTCGGCGCCGGGGGGCGGTGCTTCGGTCTTGCTGCATGCAGCCAGAGCAACGAGGGCAACGAGGACAAGCGGACGGGCGTTCATGGCTTTTGATCCGGGAAAGAAGTCACAGGATGGTTCGGGTCGAGCGGGGTCCAGCCTCCGCCCAGCGCTTTGAAAACATTGACGCCATCGCTCAGCGTCGTGGCGCGCAGGGCCGAGAGCGAGGTGCGCGCATTGCGCCATGTGCGCTCCGCCGTCAGCAGCGCGGTCAGATCGACCACGCCCGCGCGATAACCCGCATTCTGGCCGTCAAAGGCATGATGCGCGCGCGCCTCCGCCTCGATCAGCAGGCCAAGGCGCGCGCGATCCGCGCCATAGGTGGCCAATTGGTTTTGCGCCTCACCAAAGCCGGATTGGACGGCCTTTTCATAGGCGATGGCGGCCTGCTCGGCTCGCGCGCGCTGCGCCCGCCTTTCGCCCAGCAGGCGCGCGCGGTCAAACACCGGCATGGCCACCCCGGCGGCCAGCGACCACAACGAGGTGGTATAGCCCGCAGGCCCGGCAATCGCGCTGATGCTGGTGGTGCCCTGCAGCGTGAATTTGGGCAGAAGTGCAAGCGAATCGAGCCGCAGCGTGCCCATCGCCGAACGCAGCCGCGCCTCGGCCTGCATCACATCGGGGCGGCGGACCAGCAGCGTGGCGGGCGTCGCCTCGGGCACTTCGGGCGGGGCGCCCAGCGCGCCATCGACCGCCAGCATTTCAGGAGCCGCCCCTGCCCGCCCGATCAGGACGAGCAAGGTCTGGCGCGAAACGGAAAGCTGAGCCTCAAGCTGGACCACATTGGCCTGCGCGGTGGCGCGGTCGGCCAGCAGGCTGTCGGCGTCAACCTGCGATCCGATACCGGCCTTGGCCTTGCGCTGGCCGATATCGGCCAGTTCGCGCGCCACACGCAGATTGTCGCGCGCCTCGGCCAGTTGCAGCGAGAGGCCGCGCGCCTGAAACAGGTTGGTGGCCACCTGCGCGGTCAGGCTTTGCAGCGCGGCGTGATAGGTGAAAGTGGCGGCGGTCAGATCGGCATCGGCGGCTTGCCTTGCGGCATCGCGGCGACCGAACAGGTCCACTTCCCACGAGGGCGAAAAGCTGCCCGCGCTGGTGGTGGTGGCGCCGGTGGGGGTCATCAGGAAAGCCCCTGCCCCGCTCATCCCGCTGATCGTGGTCTGGCCGCGTGTGATCGAGCCGGAGGCATTGCCCTGCACGTCATAGGCCAGCAAAGCCTTCGACCGGGTCGCCCGCGCCTCGTCCAGCACCGCCAGCGCCGAGCGCGCATCGGGAGCATGGGCCAGCGCCTCATTCTCCAGCACGGCAAGCTGATCGTCGGAAAACAGCAGCCACCAGCGGTCGAGCCCCTCCGCGCTCGTCGCATGAGCCTCTGGGGCGGCGGCGAATCGCTGGGGCAGCATCAGGTTGGGCCGGGATACCGAAGTCGCGCTGCAACCGGCCAGCAGGGCCAGCACAGGCAGCGCCATCGGCAGCGTCAGGAAGGATGGAATACGTCGCATCATGGCTCTGCTTATGCCAGCGCGCGCGCGCCTTGCGGGTCAGGACTTCGCAAGTGAAGTGTAAGGTTTGTGTAAATCGGGCGGGACAAGCGCGATGCAAACCGTCAAAAGCAAAAGCACATGGAAACACCCGCCTTCAACATCCTGCTGGTCGATGATGACGCCGCCCTCACCCAGATGCTGGCCGAGTATCTGGAGGGCGAAGGCTTTGCCTGTCGCGCGGTGCATAATGTGGCGGGCGGGCGCGAGGCGGCGCTGTCGGGCCTGTATGATGCAGTCATTCTCGACGTGATGCTGCCGGGTGGCAACGGCATCGACCTGTTGCGCCATATCCGCGGCACCAGCGATGTGCCGGTCATCATGCTGACCGCGAAAAGCAACGATACCGAGCGGGTGATCGGACTGGAGCTGGGCGCGGATGATTATGTGGCCAAGCCCTATTTCCCCCCCGAACTGGTGGCGCGGCTGCGGGCGGTGCTGCGCCGTCCGGCGCGGCGGGCGGCCAATGGCGATTATCTAAGGCTGGGCGCGCTCTCGCTGGATGCGGCGCGGCGCTGGGCCGGATGGGATGGCGCGCCGCTGGAATTGACGGCGACCGAGTTCAACCTGCTCGAAATCCTGATCCGCGCGGGCGAGCGGGTGTCGACCAAGGATGAACTCTCGCTGCGCCTGCTGGGGCGGCGGCGGGAAAGTTATGATCGCTCGATCGACGTGCATATCTCGAACCTGCGGCAAAAGCTGGAACGGGCGAGCGGCGAGGCCTTACGCATCGCCACCTTGCGCGGGATCGGTTGGCGGCTGGAGCAGGCGGCATGAAGGGGCGGCTGTTCTGGAAGATCTTCACCGCTTTCTGTCTGGTGTTTTCGGCGCAATTGGCGGGATTGTGGACGTTGTTCGTCGTGCTCGAACGCAATCACCCCTATTGGGCCGACAATCTGGAACGCTATGCCGCCCCCCGTCTCGAACAGATGGCCGCCGCAATCATCACCCATGAAGGGCCGCAGGCAATCCCGGCGGGCCTGCTCAACGGGCCGATGACCACGCTGGTGATCGTGCCCGAGGGCAGCCGGGCGCCGGCCGGCGTGCGCGCCACCACCACGCAGGCCACCGCGCCCGACGGCCGCCGCTGGCGCATTTTCTACCGCCTGCCGCGCAAGTTCGACAAGGCCAGCATCGCGCCTCCGCTGATCTTCTATCTGAGCGGGATTGTCTCGGGGCTGATCTTTGCCGCCATTCTGGGGCTCTATCTCTCGCTGCCGATCCGGGCGCTGCGTGAAGGGCTCGACCGGTTTTCGCGCGGTGATCTGGGCGTGCGTCTGGCCTCGCGGATGGGGCGGCGGCGTGATGAGATCGCCGATCTGGCCCGCGATTTCGACGGCATGGCCGAAAAGGTCGAGCAACTGGTGCTCTCGCGCAGCCAGTTGATCGACGATATGTCGCATGAATTGCGCTCGCCGCTGGCGCGGCTGCAACTGGCCATCGCGCTGGCGCGGCAAAAGCCCGAAGGGGCGGTCACGGCGCTGGACCGGATCGAGCAGGAAGCGCGCCGCCTCGATGCCATGGCGGGCAGTCTGCTCACCCTATCCCGGCTGGAAAGCGCGAGCGCCAGCCCGGAGCATTTCGTCCATCTGCGCGCGTTGATTGAGGATATTCTGGCCGATGTTCGCTTTGAAAGCGAGGCCAAGAATGTGCGTATCGACCTGTCGCGCCATGCCAGCATGCCCGAGGGTTTCCATGCCGATGTGACGGGTGATGCCGAATTGTTGCGCCGGGCATTTGAAAATGTGTTGCGCAATGCGCTGCGCTTTTCGCCGAGCGGGTCCGTGATCGGCGTGACCCTGTCAGAGGAACCCGAGCGGATCGTCGTCACCATCGAGGACGAAGGGCCCGGCGTGGCTCCCGACCAGATCGCCCGCCTGTTCGAACCCTTTCACCGGGGCGAGGGCGAGACGGGCGGCTTTGGCCTCGGCCTTGCCATCGCGCAGCGGGCGGTGATCGTGCATGAGGGCTCGATTGAAGCGGAAAACCGCGCGCAAGGGGGTCTGCGGGTGCGCATCACTCTGCCCGCGCGATGGGAGGAAGCCGCAGCGCTCAGTTAATAGAGGCATGGCGCAATCCCTTATTTGTGCTGTCATGCACCAATGTTACTCTGGCAGCATAAGAGGATGGATTGAACGGCGAATCGAATTACCTGCAACCTTGATCCTTTTTTCAGGAGGTCATCATGCGCATGGGTCGAACAGCCTTCTCCATCCTGCTTTCATTTGCATCCGCTCCAGCACTCGCGGCCGATAAATTGCCCGCATTGCATGCCGATGCGGCGCGAGTTTCCGTATCAGGCCTGTCCTCGGGCGCGTTTATGGCGGTGCAATATGATGTCGCCTTTTCCTCCAGCGTGATCGGCGTCGGCGTGGTCGCCGGGGGGCCATACAATTGCGCATGGGTCAATCTGGGCGGCATCATCACCTGCATGCAGGGCTCGCCGAGCGGCGTGGCCTCCTATGGCGCGGCCAGCAGCTTTGCCGCGCTGGGCACGGTCGATCCGGTATCCAATATCGCCAAGCAAAAAGTCTATCTGTTCAGCGGCACCAAGGACATTGTGGTCAAGCAAAGCGCGATGAATGCGGTGCGCGACTTTTATGTGGCCGCGCGCGTGCCTGCGGCCAGCCTGCGCTATGTCCATGATACGCCTGCGGGCCATGCGTTCCTGTCGGGCAATTTCGGCAGCATTTGCGGGGCCAATGCCGCGCCCTATGTCAATGAATGCAAGGTGGGCGCGAAATTCTATGACCAGCCCGGTGCGATCCTCTCGCATATTTATGGCTCCTTGCGCCCCAAATCGACCACGCTTTCGGCCCAGCCCATCCCCTTTGACCAAAGCGAGTTCACCGGCGCCGTCGGCAGCGGCATGGCCTCCACCGGCTATGTCTATGTGCCCGCCCCCTGCCGCGATGGCGGAGCGCCCTGTGCGGTGCACGTCGTGTTTCACGGCTGTCTGCAAAGCGCCGATCTGGTGGGCGATGCCGTCTATAACCGGCTGGGCTACAACGCCTGGGCCGACACCAATCGCATCATCACGCTCTATCCCCAGGTCAACAAGAGCACTTTTCCATCCAATCCACAGGGCTGCTGGGACTGGTGGGGCTATAGCGGGCTGAATTTCCAGACGCAGAGCGGGGCGCAATTGTCGGTCATCCGCGCCATGGTTCAGCGCTTGACCAGTTGAACATAACCCTTTGAAAATTGGCGCGCCCGACAGGGTTCGAACCTGTGACCCCAAGCTTAGAAGGCTCGTGCTCTATCCAGCTGAGCTACGGGCGCGCATGTCGTCAACGGGTGGATCGCCGCCCGACGCCCTCCCCATAGCGACAATGGTCGCATTGCGCAAAGGTGGATCGCAGCCTTATGCTCCACCTTGCGCCTTTACTATAAAAAACATATAAAATCAAAGATATATAAAGATCATAAAATCACCTTATGTGACAAGCTCTGTCACGGGATCGGAACAGAATTGTCAAAATCCGTCCCTAGCCCCCCGCTCGAGTTCTGACCAAATAACGGGGCATATCCATGACGTCTGTATTCACCGCGCGCCGCGCCATGCGGAGCGCGCGCTTTGCCTTGCTCTGCTCGGCCCTCTTCATCCCGATGGCCACACAGGCCGCCGAAGCCAATCCCGCACCCGATGCCGCCGCCGCCGATGATGGCCAATCCATCGTAGTGCAGGGCGCGCGCCCGATTGCCGAATCCGAAGCCGCCGCGCTCAAGGTTCAGCAATTGTCCGATTCGCTGGTGACCGTGGCGGCCTCGGATGCGGTGGGCCGCCTGCCCGATCAGAACATCGCGCAGGCCGCAGGCCGCCTGCCGGGCGTAGCGGTGGAGCGCGATCAGGGGCAGGCGCGCTACATCAGCTTGCGCGGCGGGCCCAAGAACTGGACCACGCTTTCCTTCGACGGCATCAATGTGGTCAGCCCCGAAGGGCGCGACAGCCGGTTTGACTCGGTGCCCTCGGCCATTGCGGGCAAGATCATCATCAACAAGGCCGTGACCCCCGAAATGCCGGGCGAAACTGTGTCGGGCAACGTCAATGTCGTCACGCGCTCGGCCTTTGATTTCGACGGCCTGCATGCCAATGGCAAGCTGGGCTATGGCCAGCAGGAATATGGCGGTCGGCCGGAATATGAAGGCTCGCTGGTCCTGTCCGACCGCTTCAAGGTGGGCGAAGGCGAATTGGGCGTGCTGCTTTCGGGCAGCTATTACCAGCGCGACATGGTGACCGACAATTTCGAAAATGACTGGGAAAACGTCACGCAGGACGCCCGCCCCGGCAATGCCAACCGCATCTGGGTGGCCGAAAGCGAGAACAAGCTCTATCGCCTGACGCGCAAGAACTGGTCGGTATCGGGCCGCTTTGATTACAAGCCCAACGAGCGCAACACGATCTCTTTCCGCAGCATCTACACCATTTTCAGCGATGACGAAGCGCGCGACAATTACCGCTTCGACATGGATGACAAGCAGTCCTCGCTCAGCAACGCCACGGCGGCCTGCGACACCTCGGTCAAGGCCTCCTACGCCACCTCGGCCTATGCCGACATCTGCTCGGGCAACACGCCCACCAAGGGCACGATCTATGGCATCGACATCCGCCAGCGTTCGACCCTGCGCGCCTATCGCCAGTCGATCTTCACCAACACGCTGGAAGGCAGCCATGAATTCGACGGCGGCTGGAAACTGAACTGGGCGGGCAATTACACCGAGAGCAAGGACGACCGCTCGGTCGTGGGCGAGGCAACATGGGACAGCCCCAGCACGCTGACCGCGCGCCCGACGGTGTCCTATGACTACACCAATCCCAATATCTCGACGCTGAACCTCTACACCACCAACAGCTCGGGCGGCCTGCTCTCGGCGGGTACGCGCGTGACCGATATAGACACGTTCACCAAGCCTGCCTCGTCCTTCACGGTGCTGGACGCGGTGGACATGACGCGCGCCTATACCGGTCGTGCGGTGTTGTCGAAGCAGACCGAGTTTCTGGGCGGCAATCTGACGCTGAAAGCCGGTTTCCAGTATGACCAGCGCACCAAGACCGCCAATGAAATGCAGATCTCGGTGTCGGGCGCCTCGAACCTGGCCGCGCTGGGTCTGGCCAATTACAGCAGCTTCCTGAGCGACCAGCCCTTCATGGGCAAGATCGCGATGGGCTATACGTTCCACTATTTCGACACGGCCAAGATGCGCGAAGCATCGAACAAGGCCCGTCAGCTTTACGCCCGCACGCCCGTGACCGACAACAATTACCGCGTGCGCGAACAGGTCTATGCCGGGTTCCTGATGGGCACGCTGCGCTATGACTGGGGCAGCATCCTTGCCGGCGTCCGCCTTGAAAACATCACCAACAGCGGCCTCGCCACCGGCACCATCACCAGCACCACGGGCGTCACCAGCACCCGCGATCTCGACGCCAAATCCAGCCAGTTGTTGGCCTTCCCCAGCCTGCATGTGAATTATAACGTCGATCAGACCAAGAAGCTGCGCCTGTCCTTCACCACCGGGGCCGCGCGCGCCGATTATGACCAGATGCGCCCCAACGTGGTCATCAACGACAGCGACCGCCGCATCTCGGGCGGCAATCCCGCCATCAAGCCCGAGCGCGCCTATGGCGTGGACGCCTATTTCGAATGGTACATACGCCCCAGCGGCTTCCTGATGGCGGGCCTGTATTACAAGAAGGTCGAGAACGTCCTCTATACCTCAGTGCGCACCTATGGTTCGGAGTCGCTCAACAGCGGCGGGGTGGACCGTTCGGACTACACCTTCTCGGGCATCAACAATGCGGGCAGCGGCCACCTGATGGGCCTTGAAGTCGCGTTTCAGCAGAGCCTCGAACCATGGACGCAAAAGGCGGGCCTGCCTGACTGGATGGGCGGCTTTGGCATCAACGCCAACATGATGCTGAACGACAGTTCGGTGACCAAGGCGGCCTATGGCAACTATACCGCGCGCAAGGTGCGCCTGCCCAACACCTCGGACATGGTCTATAACCTTGGCGGATATTACGAAAAGTATGGCCTGACCCTGCGCCTGCAATATCAGTATCGCTCGAAATGGCTCGACGCCATCGGTGACGATCTCTCGGCGGGCGGCGACAGCTATTGGGCGGCGGACGATGAAATGGATTTCTCGGCGCGCTATCAGATCAACAAGCGCCTCTCGATCTATTTCGACGCCTCGAACCTGCTCAACCAGCCCGGCCGCCGCTTTGTCGACCCCAGCGGGCTGATCAAAGCCAGCGGCGGTTCGGCCACCTTCAGCCAGAATTACACCACCGAATGGGAACGTTTCGGCCGCCGCTTCACGGGGGGCGTACGCTTCAACTTCTAATGATGGGTCAGGATTGATGAACCAAAGGGCGCTCCATCCGGGGCGCCCTTTTTCTTGCGCAAACGCAATATTGCAGGTTAGCTTGGCGTCATGAGCCACTCCCCCCTCTTCCGCCTCGAAGGCAGCGCAGGCGCGCGCCGCCACTTCCGCTATTTCGACTATGTGATGGCGGCTTTCGTCACCATCCTGCTGCTCTCGAACCTGATCGGGGCGGGCAAGCGCGCGGTAGTCGACCTGCCCTTCATCGGCCCATGGCCGTTCGGCGCAGGCGTGATGTTCTTTCCCATCAGCTATATCATCGGCGACGTGCTGACCGAGGTCTATGGCTATGCCAACGCTCGCCGCTGCATCTGGGTCGGCTTCTGGGCGCTGCTGTTCATGGTGTTCATGAGCCTGGTCGTCGTCGCCCTGCCGCCAGACGCCGGATGGACCGGACAGGCCGCCTATGAAAGCGTGTTCGGCCAAACCCCGCGCATCGTCTTTGCCTCGGTCGCGGCTTTCTGGGCGGGGGAATTCGTCAATTCCTTCGTGCTGGCCAAAATGAAAATCATGACCAACGGCTCGAAACTGTGGACCCGCACCATCGGCTCCACCATCTTTGGTCAGGCGGTGGACAGCGCCCTGTTCTACCCCCTCGCCTTCTACGCCGCCGATGGCTGGACCGGGGCGCAGGTCATGCAGGTGGCATGGACCCAATGGGCCATCAAGGTCAGCTGGGAAGTGATCCTGACGCCCGCGACCTACTGGGTGGTCGGATTCCTCAAGCGCCGCGAAGGGGTGGAAGTGTTTGATACCGACACCGCGTTTTCGCCCTTTGCCAAGGCGGCGGAGGTTTAAGGGTTTTAAGGGAAGTTTGCCTCCGGCGGGCAAAGGGTCTCGACCCTTTGCAATCCCATTAATGGGGTGGTGCTTGATTGGTGACGTGATGTTTAGGGCTGGGGTTTGCAAGCCTGCGGCGCGGTGAAGTGACGCCAAAAGCGCCGCAGGCTTTACCATTCCAACGCTGCAAATTTCACCCTCGGCCAAACCCGAAACGCAACATAGACAGTAACGGGATTGCAAAGGGTCGAGACCCTTTGCCCGCCGGAGGCATCTTCCACCCCATCAATCCGCAATCAACGCAATCGCCAGATAGACGAGAAACAGCGACCCGAAGCCAAGGATCGCCCCCAACGCGAAAGCCACACGCACCAGCGTAACGTCGAGGCCGAAATAGGCCGAGATCCCCGAACAGACGCCGAAAATCTTCTTGTTGCGGCGGTCGAGCATGAAGCCGTTGGTGGGGCGGATCGGATCGTAATTGTTCATGGCTTTTCTCCTTGGCGCGGGGCTGGTCGGTTGCCGCGGCCTATGCCGGGTGAATTGCATGGCCCGTGCCAATTGGCGAAAACGCCCGAAATCCGCCCTTTACCCGAGATCCCACATGGCGCAAAATCCCAAGCCTTCGCATTTTTCACCAAGGCTGGCATGGCCCGCTCAATCCGGCTACAGCCCGGCCCATGGCGCTTGATCGCATCCGTCTGGGCTGGTTCCGCAACCACCGCGCCACCGCGCTGGAGGGGACGGGCAAGTTCAACCTGTTGGTGGGCGAGAACGGGGCGGGCAAGACCAATATCCTTGAGGCCATCTCGCTGTTCGCGCCGGGGCGCGGCCTGCGCCGTGCGGCCCTGCCCGATATGGCGGGGCAGGCGGGCGATGGCGCCTTTGCGGTCTCGGCGGACCTGCTGCGCGATGGCGCGGGGGTGCGTCTGGGCACGGGCACCGCGCCGGATAAGCCGGGCCGCCGCATCGTGCGCGTCAATGGCGCGGATGCCAGCGCGCTTTCGCTGTCCGAATGGCTAGGCCTGTTCTGGCTGACCCCGGCGATGGACCGGTTGTTTATGGATTCACCGGGCGGGCGGCGGCGCTTTGTTGACCGTCTGGCGCTGGCGCTGGACCCGGCCCATGCCGCCCATGCCGCGCGCACCGAGGCCGCGATCCGCGAGCGCAACCGCCTGCTCTCCGCCCCGCAGGAGCCTGATGCGCGCTGGCTCGACGCGATCGAGGCGCAGATTGCCGAGGCGGGCGGGGCATTGGCGTCCGGGCGGGCGCGGTTGATCGAGGCGCTTAATGCCAAGCTCGAAACGCTGCCCCCCTCGCCCTTTGCGCGCCCCGCGCTCACCTATCAGGCAGGCGGGCCGATTGACGTGGGCGGGTTGGCGCAGGCGCTGCGCGATCATCGCCGCCGCGACCGCGCGGCCCAGCGCACATTGACCGGGCCGCATCGCGATGATCTGGGCGTGACCATGGCTGCCAAAAATCAGGCCGCCGCCGAATGTTCAACCGGCGAGCAAAAGGCGATGCTGATCGCCATTACGCTGGCCCATGCGGATCTGTCGGGCGATGCGGATCGCCCGCGCCTGCTGCTGCTGGATGAGGTCGCCGCCCATCTCGACCCGATCCGGCGGGGCGCTTTGTTTGAAAGACTGGAGGCGGGTGCGGCGCAGGTGTGGATGACGGGAACCGAACTGGCGCCCTTTGACGCGCTGAACGGCAAGGCGGCGCAATGGCACGTGGCTGAGGGCAGCGTCAGAAAAGAATAGGGCGGAGCGTCTGAAACGCCCCGCCCCGCATAATCAGGCAAACATCGCCATACCGCCATTCACATGCAGCGTCTGGCCGGTGACATAGCCCGCTTCCTTGGACGCAAGGAAGGCAACCGCTGCGCCAATATCCTGCCCTTCGCCCATACGGCCCATCGGAATGCGGCCGTTCAGCACGTCCTTCTGCGCATCGGGCAGCACATCGGTCATCGCCGTGCGGATGAAGCCGGGAGCCACGCAATTGACCGTCACATTGCGGCTCGCCAGTTCCTGCGCGAGGCTCTTGGACGCGCCGACAAGGCCAGCCTTGGCGGCGGCATAGTTGATCTGGCCCGGATTGCCCGTGGCGCCCACAACGCTGGTGATGTTGATGATGCGGCCAAAGCGGGCCTTCATCATCGGCTTGGCGGCGGCCCGCATCAGGCGGAAGGCGCCTTCAAGGTTGATGCGGATGACGGCATCCCATTCATCATCCTTCATGCGCATGGCGAGGTTATCGCGCGTGATCCCGGCATTGTTGACCAGAATGTCGAGCTTGCCCAAACCGGCGACAGCGGCGGGGATCAGCCCTTCCACGCTGTCCTTGTCCGACAGATCGGCCACCACACAAATGTGATCGGCTGAAGAGCCTTTGGCCAGTTCCGCCGCAAAGGCTTCCAGCTTGGCCTGATTGCTGCCCGACAGCGCCAGACGCGCGCCCTGCCCGGCCAAAGCCTTCGCCACCGAAGAACCGATGCCACCGCTCGCGCCCGTCACCAGCGCGGTCATACCCGTCAGATCAAACATCGCTTAAATCTCCTTCAGCAGCGCTTCGATGTCGGCCATCGTCACCACGCTGGTAATCTTTACGTCCTTGATGGTGCGGCCAATCATCGGCCCCAGCACCTTGCCGCCCAGTTCGACGAATTCGGAAACGCCTGCCGCCTGCATGGCGATTACGCTTTCGCGCCAGCGCACACGGCCGCAGACCTGTTCGACCAGCAGCTTTTGCACCAGCGCCGGATCGGTCACGACATCGGCGGTCACATTTGCAAACAGCGCGACCGAGAGCGCGCCCGGCGCAGTCCGGGCCAAGGCCTCGGCCATCGCGTCAGCAGCAGGCTGCATCAGCGGGCAATGGAAAGGCGCCGACACCGGCAGCGCCACGCCGCGCTTGATGCCATGTTCTTTCACCAGCGCAATGGCGCGGTCAATCGCGCCCTTGTGGCCGGAAAGGACGACCTGACCCGGATCATTGTCATTGGCCACGGTGCAGACTTCGCCCTCAGCCGCCGCCGCCGCCAGAGCGGACGCCTTTTCAATATCCGCACCCAGCAGAGCCGCCATCGCGCCCACGCCCACCGGCACCGCCGCCTGCATCGATTGCCCGCGCAGTTTCAGCAAGCGCGCCGTATCGGCCAGCGAGAACGCCCCCGCCGCGCACAGCGCCGTATATTCGCCAAGCGAATGACCCGCGACGAAATCGGCCTTGTCGGCCAGACGGATGCCGCCCTCGGCCTCCAGCACGCGCAAGGTGGCAATCGCATTGGCCATGATCGCGGGCTGCGCGTTCTCGGTCAGCGTCAGCGCGTCTTCCGGCCCTTCGGCCATGATCGCGGAGAGCTTCTGGCCCAGCGCGTCATCGACCTCTTCGAACACTTCGCGGGCCACGGCGCTGGCCGCTGCCAGTTCGACGCCCATACCAACCTTCTGGCTGCCCTGACCCGGAAAAACGAAAGCCCGCATTGCGCGATAATCCCTGATAAATGCAAAGTGGGCGCGGGTTATTGCGGATGAGCGCCAGAAGCAAGGCCAAACGGAACGATGCGATTATCCGCATCATGGCCGATATCGGCCCCGCCCAGAAAGGGAATGGCATGGCGCGCGCACCAGTCGGCCACGATTTCCGAGGCCTCGGCGCCAAAGGGCCGGTCATTGTCGGGCACATCCGACACCCGCCCCAGCCGGACCCCGGCCACGCCCCCCAGATGGGCCGACACATGAAACATCAGCCGGTCAATGGCATAGAGATACTCGCTGACCTCCTCGATCATCACCACATGGCCCGCCAGCCCCGGCATGATCGGCGTCCCCGCCAGCATGGCCAGCGTGGTCAGGTTAAACGCCACCACCGGATGCTTCTCCCCGGCCAGCGAGGGTTCGAGGCCCTGCTTCTCTCCGGCGAAAAAGCTCAGCGCGCGGCGCAGCGCGGCCTCTCCGCCAATACGGCGGCCATCGGCCACCATCGGCCCGTGGCACGCCACCCCCACCCGCGCGCGATAGAGCGCTCCCAGCAGATAGCCCATGTCCGAATAGCCCATATAGCGCTTATGCGCCGCTGCCGCGCTCAATTGCGTCACCGCGCTTTGGGCAATGCGGTTGCTGCCATAGCCGCCGCGCGCGAACCAGACCGCATCGAACCCCGGATCATTCGCGCAATCGAGGAAAGCGGCAAGGCGCGTGGCATCATCCCCCGCGAAATGGCCCGCCGAGGCGAAACATTGCGGGTGGACATGCACGCGCACCCCATAATCGCCCGCGATGGCTTCGACGAGGGCGGCATCCTCGGGCGTGATCGGGCAAGCGGGAGCGCAAATGGCAATTCGGGTCATAGAGCGAGGCATAAAGCATCGCGCAAAAAAGTGGGAACCGGTTTTTTGCTTTTCGCGATGCGGTGAACCAAGACGCCGGTTGCTTCTGTTCGCGCCACATCCTAACCCGCGCGGATGGACAAAGACGCGCTCATTTCGACCCCGTGGTTTTTCTGTGGCATTGGCGGATCGGGCATGTTGCCGCTGGCGCTGATCCTGCGGGGCATGGGGGCGCAGGTGGCCGGATCGGACCGCAGCCGGGATCAGGGGCGCACGCCGGAAAAATTCGCATGGCTGGAAAGCCTTGGGTTTGAATTGTTCCCTCAGGACGGCAGCGGGATGAGCGATGGGGCGCAGATCCTTGTCGCCAGCGCGGCGGTGGAGGATAGCGTGCCGGAGGTCGTGCGTGCGCGCGAATTAGGCTGTGCGCGGATGAGCCGGGCCGAGCTGCTGTCCACCCTGTTCAACGCCGCCCCCGCACGCATTGCGATTGGCGGCACCAGCGGCAAATCGACCGTCACCGGCATGGCGGGCTGGATCATGACGCAGGCGGCATGCGATCCCACGATCATGAACGGCGCGGTGATGAAGAATTTCGTCGCCCCCGATGCGCCCTTTGCCAGCGCGCGGGTGGGCACGGGCGGCGTCTTCGTGTCCGAGGTGGACGAGAGCGATGGTTCGATCGCGCTCTATAATACCACCGTTGCGGTGCTCAACAATGTCAGCCTCGATCACAAGAGTCTGGAGGAATTGCGCGAATTGTTTGGCGATTTTCTGGCCCGAGCCGATGTGGCCGCGGTCAATATTGACGATGCGGAAAGCGCGGCCCTGATTGGGCGGGCGCGGCGGGTGGTGACATTTGGACTGGACAGCGAGCAGGCCGATATTGGCATCGTGGCCGGATCGATTGTGGAAACACCCACGACCATTGCCGCTACGTTGATCGACCGGCGCGATGGGGCGACCTATGGGCTGACGCTGCGCGTGCCGGGGCGGCATAATCTGGCCAATGCGCTGGCGGCGCTGGCGGCGGCGGATGCGGCGGGCGTGGCGCTGACGCAGGGTGTGGCAGCCATCGAGAGCTTCACCGGCCTTGCGCGGCGCTTCGACATTGTCGGCACCAGCGCGGGCGGGATCACCGTGATCGACGATTTCGGCCACAACCCCGACAAGGTGAGCGCCACGCTGCACACGTTGAAAGCTCATCCGGGACGAATTCTGGCGTTTTTCCAGCCACATGGCTATGGCCCGCTGCGCCAGATGGGGCATGAACTGGCACAGACCTTTGCGCGCCTGCTGGCAGGTGAAGATCAGGTGATCCTGTGCGATCCGGTCTATTTCGGCGGGACGGTGGACCGCACACAAGGTTCGCAGCGGATCGTCGATCTGATCGGGGATCGGGCGCGCTATATTCCCGCGCGCGATGATGTGGCGGCCTATCTGGCGCAGGAGGCCCGCCCCGGCGACCGTATCGTAGTGATGGGTGCGCGCGACGATACGCTCACTCTGTTTGCCAAAAACCTGCTGGAACAGATTAGATAAGACGCAAAAAGGGGCGCGGGGGGAGAAAGCCCACGCCCCTTCTCGCATCAAACGCAGGGCTTCAGATGACGCGCACCTGCACCAGCGTCTGATTGACCAATTGATAGGCGATTTCGCCAAAGGTGACAGGACCGGCCACGCCGCCCACCGTCTTGCCTTCCAAACCGCCGAACAGATAGTTCAGGATGCAATTGCACGACCACATCGCGCCATCATGGTCATGGGCGGCAAATTGCGCGGCAAAGGCGGAAGGATAATCCTCCACCGGAGCGGCAAAGGCGTAGTCGATGCCGGGAAACACTGGAGCATAGAGATCCACCGTGGTTTCCCCCACGGCGCGCAATGAAGCGTTGATCCGCGCGCCCGAATAATCGCCCACCAGCGGCAATTGCCCACCTTCGACCCCCCGCTCGCGGATATAATCGGCAAACAGGCGCTTTTGCCCGTTCACAATCACATCGCGCGGCGAAAAGCTGGCTTCTTCAAAGCGCAGCGTGTCCACGCCATCGGCGGAAAAGATGTTCACGATCTCTACGATCGGCATCATGCCCTCGGGCAGATGGATTTGCAGCACCGCCGCGCCATCGCTCAGCGCGCCGCTGCCCGAACCGTCATAGACATAGGCGGACGAACCTTCCTCGCCCAGATCGAAGCCCGCGATCCAGCCCACCGTGGGCTTGAGGAAGGCCAGCGGATATTGGCCCGCCTCTTTGGCGAAACGCTGATGGGCCTGCGACTGAAACGGCAGGATGGCCAGAGCAAAACCATGCTCGGGCGCTTCCTCGGTAATATCCTGAAGGGCATCGACGTCGTAATGATGCGAGGTGACCGCGCCGAGGCCCGAAAAATCGGTCACGAAAACGCGCGTGGCATCAATCATTTCGCCGCCCTCGGCGGTCAGGAAATAGGGCGTGGTGCCACCGATCCAGTTGCCTGCGGGCAATTGATCGAGCGCTTCCTTGCGCCCGGCAATGGCCAGCGGCGCGCCCGCGCGGATAAGAGCAATTGCATCGTCCAGCGCGACCAGCGCATTGATGCGCCCGGCCATCGCGCCAGCGAAGTCAGATGGAGCTAAGCTGTGCGATTTCATTGGCCAGTCCTCTTTCCCATTTCACAAAGAAATCATAAACTTCATCAGCCTTTTGCGCAGGCGTGAGCTTGCTCATCTCCAGTCGCTGGCTGAGCATTTGTGCGCCAAGATTTGTAGTTCGCAGTTTTTTCAATCCACCATTGGCCAACTTTTGCCAGCATGGCGCCGATTTGGATGGCAGGGCCATTAGGTTCCCCTTCGCAAGTCTGCACTCTTTGTCGCTGCGCCTGATTAACCCTTGGCTTTTTACATTCGGCTGAAAACGAACTCGGTATTCCATCGTATTTCGACGAGGGGCTAAATTTCACCGTTCTGGGCAATAACCCGTAAAACGCATCCAAAGATATTAAACGCCCTTATTGTAAAGGATTTTCAATCCCGACCACCTTCTCGTTTAAAACGCTCTTCGCTTGGAAAAAAATTCGTTTAAAACGATTGACTGCAAGGAAAAGACATGAACGCTTCCCGGTCAGACAAGCAGAAGAGCGGAACGGAAACACTCGAATTACGGGTACAGTTTTTTGAAGTTCGGCACGACGATTATCGCGCCTTTTCGCGTATCGCCAAATCGCTGCGCAAATTCGCTCCTGCGGCGCTGGACCGCTTCTATGGCCGCGTGGCGCAAACCCCCGCCATCGCCAGCTTCTTTCCCACCAGCACATCGGCTCGCAGTGCGCGCGACAAACAATTTGCCCATTGGGTCGATCTGTTCGAAAAGAACACCGACGGGCTGTCCCAGTCCTATTTCCAGCGCGCCAGCCATATTGGCGACGTCCACGCCCGCATCGGGCTGGAGCCGACGTGGTATACCGGCGCCTATGCCACCATCCTTCAGGATGTGATCAAGGGCATGGTGGCCCAATCGCTGGCCGGGCGTCTGGGCGGACGGGCGATGGCGCAGGATATCGCGACGCTGGTAAAACTGGCGATCATGGACATGGACATCGCGCTGGGCGCCTATTTCCGCGCCGAGGAAGCCAAACGCCAGAGCGTGGTCGCCAGCCTGTCCCACGCGCTGGAAGCCATGGCCAATGGCGATATGACTCATTCGCTGACCGACCTGCCGCCCGGATATGCCAAGTTGCAGGCCGATTTCGAGGCCATGCGCCGCTCGGTAAACGCCGCGCTCAATGGCGTCACGGCGGCGGTCGAAACGATCAGCGCCGGTTCGGCCGAAATCCGCAGCGCGTCCGATAATCTTTCCACTCGCACCGAACATCAGGCCGCCACGCTGGAAGAAACCACCGCCGCGATGAACAGCCTGACCCATGGCATCAGCGATGCCGCACAGGGCGCAAGCCGGGTCGAGGCCAGCGTGTCCGAAGCGCAGGACGAGGCGCAAAAGGGCAGCGAAGTGGTGCGCGAGGCGGTGGATGCCATGGCCAGCATCGAAAGTTCGGCGCGAGAGATCACCCAGATCATCAATGTCATCGACGGCATCGCGTTTCAAACCAACCTGCTTGCCCTGAACGCAGGCGTCGAGGCCGCGCGCGCGGGCGATGCGGGCAAGGGTTTTGCCGTGGTCGCCAACGAAGTGCGCGCGCTGGCCCAGCGTAGCGCAGAGGCGGCCAAGGACATTCGCGGCCTGATCGGCACCAGCGTCGATCAGGTGACGCGCGGCGTTTCGCTGGTCGATCAATCGGGTCAGGCCTTCACCCGCATCACCGGCAAAGTGGCCGACATCGCCAGCCTTGCCATCACCATCGCCAGCCTGAGCCGCGAACAGGCGGGCAATCTGGTGCAGATCAACGAATCTGTGGGCGACATCGACCGCAACACCCAGGCCAACGCGGCCATTGCCGAGGAAGCGACCGCCGCCGCGCGCAGCCTTGCCTCGCAGGCGCAGGAACTGGCCCAACTGGTCGCACGTTTCCGCATTGAACGGACGACGATCGGCAGCCCCGCCTCGCTGGCCAACCTGTCCCCCGCCCCGATGCCCCTACCCCGCGCCAAATCGCCGCCCAAACTGGTCCCGGTGCCGCGCAGCGAAGGCGCCCTTGCCGTCAAACCCTCGCCCGAACCGGCCGCCGAGGCCGACGACTGGGCCGAGTTTTAAGCCCCACTCCGCACGGGCAAAAAATCATTTCGCGGATCTTAATTTCCCTCTCCAAGCCCCGTTTCTATCTGTGCCGAGAGGAAATGCCGGAGCCACGCCATGCTGCTCAATACGATCGACGATACCGTAGTTTACGTCCCCCGCGCCGAACGTATCAGCTTTGACCTGATGGTCCGATATCGCAGCCTTGAGGATCGCGGACCGACCCTGCTCAAGAACCTGACCTGCGGCGGGGCGCGGGTCGAGGGCGTCGCAGGGCTGCGCTGCGGCGACAAGGTGACGCTGTGCCTGCCCTCGCTGGCGCCCAAGGAGGCGACCGTAGTGTGGCTGCTGGATCTGAGCGCGGGTTTGGAATTCGACCGCCCGCTGCATCCCGATATTTTCGAGGAAATGGTGCTGCGCCATGCCAGCCAGCGCGAGCGGTCGGAAACCGACCGCCTGACGCAGATCAACAATCGCTATGACCGCGACGAAGAGGAAGAACTGCCGAACTAGGCCCCTCTTTTCATGCCCGCCGCAGCAAAGCAGGCAAGCCGTGCAGCGCCCCGGCAACGATCATGCCGATCGCCAGCCCGGCGATCCCGGCGATCCCCGCCCCGACGATCCAGCCCAGCGCCGCGCCTGCTGCCGCCTCCACCGCATGGGCCGTGTCATGCTGCCAATGGGCGGGCGCGGCAAGGCCCAGTTGCTCGCCCCCATGCAGCAGGATGCCCCCGCCCACCCACAGCATCGCCGCCGTGCCGACATTGGCCAGCAGGGTGAGCAAGGGCGGCGTGCCCTGCACCAGAGCGCGTCCGATGGCCCGGCGCAGCCCCGATCCGCCGCGCGCCAGATGCAGGCCGATATCATCCGCCTTCACGATCAGCCCGACCACGCCGTAAACCAGCACCGTGATGCCCACGCCCACAATGCCCAGAATGACCGCGCGCTCGATCAGCGGCTTATCGGCCACCTCGGCCAAAGCGATAGCCATGATTTCGGCCGAAAGGATCAGATCGGTGCGCACCGCACCCTTGACGCGGGCTGCCTCAAAGGCCTTGGCATCCGTCACAGGCCCATCGGGCGTCTCGCCATGCGCCTCGCCGCCCAGCTTCTCCAGCAGCTTTTCCGCGCCCTCATAACACAGGAACAGCCCGCCCAGCATCAGCAGCGGCGTGATCGCCCAGGGCAGCAGCGCCGAAAGCGCCAGCGCCAGCGGCAGCAGGATCACCAGCTTGTTGAACAGGCTGCCCCGCGCGATACGGGCGATGACGGGCAATTCCCGGTCGGGGGTGAACGAGGCGACATAGGCAGGCGTCACCGCCGCATCGTCGATGACCACGCCTGCCGCCTTGCTGCCCGCCTGCGCCACACCGGCCGCCATATCGTCCAGCGAAGCGGCCGCCGCTTTGGCAATCATCGCCACATCATCGAGCAGCGCGATCAAACCCACCGACATGTCTTCACAGCCCCCTGCGACAGGCGGCCCGACCATGCCGCCAGAATCAGAAATACCCGGTCAGATTGAACGACACATAGCGCGTATCGCCGCGCCGTCCATTGGGCGCGTTTTCCATAAACGACCCGCGCGCCAGATAGACGCCATCAAATTCAAAACGAAGCCTTTTCGGCTTGATCCAATAGCGCAGCCGCGTATCGAACTGATGTCCGGCAAAATTGCCCGACCGGCCCGTGGCATCGCGCACCGATGTGCTGGAAAAACTGTCATGAGCATCGGCCAGCCACAATCCGCGCCAGCCGATAAAGGCATCCACCCGCGCGCTGGGCGTCACCTCGATCCGCAGACCCGGTGAGGCGATATTGGCCCGGCCAACCGCATTATACAGACCGCTGGGCGCAAAATCACCGCGGCGGAACCCGAACAGAGTGTCGAAATGGCCATAGGTGCCCGAGGTGCCATCGCCGCTGGCCCGGTCGAATTCGAACAGCATATGCGGCTTCCACTTGCCCGCCCAGCTATAGCCCAGATGGGCGCGCAGGAAGGTCGCGCTGGCGGTCAGCGTGGCGGCATTGGCGGCAGTGCTGGCGCTGACATGGCCCCATTGATAAATGCCCTCGACCCCGCCATCGACATGGCCGGGGCGCGGATCAAAACTGGCGCGCAGGCCCAGATTGTTAAGCAAGCGGTCGCGCGTGGGGTGGCCGGGCGCGTCGCGCTCGCCAAAATGGATGAAGCTGATTTCGGACAGGAACGGGCTGCCCTTGGCCTGATGTGCCAGCAAGCCGCCCGACAGCGCGATGTTCACATTTTCCGAATCCAGCGCAAAGCGATTGTCGCGCAGCGAAACGCCATCATCGGGCAGGCGCAGATGCGGCATCAGATAGATCAGCGTGGACGTATAGCCGTGCGGCATCGCGGTCGTCACAATCGCGCCGGTATAGGAATTGGTGGAATTGCGATAATCGTCCGAGGCGATCAGGCGGCCCGAACCGATGCGCGCCATCATGCGCCCGGCCTGAATCGTGGTCTTGGTTCCCTTGCCCAATGTTGAGCCCAAATTGGCCATGATATAGGCCTGTGCGGGTTCCATCACATTGACATCATTGGTGGACAAAGGCGTGCCGGGATTGGCGTTCCATTCGCGGCTGTCATAGATTTCGCCGACAAGCTGGATCGGGCCATGTTTCCATTCGGCGCGCAAAGTGGTGCGCAGGCCGGGCAACTGGTCGCTGGCATTGACGCCCGCGCGGGCCTGTCCCTCGATGGCCTCATAGCGCGCGCGGATGCTGCCGGAAATCTGCACGCCATCCTCGGCCCGCGCATCCGCCGACCAGCATAACAGGCCCAATGCGGCCAAAACCGTGTATTTCATTCCCCGAAATCCCCCCGTTGGGCGCGTTCTCTAGGGAGGTGATGCTACAATCCAAAGCCCTAAAATGCCGGAGGGAGGCCCCTGCGTAGTTTTATCGGGAGCCCTGTTTCAGAATTCGACATCCAGATCCTCGAACTCCTCGGCCTCTGCCAAAGCGGCCTCGCGCCATACGATCATCGGGCCCCATGCCGCGATGGTCTGGCAATAGGCGGCGCTGGGCGCGCTAAGGCCCACCGCATAAGAAAGGAAGCGCGTGGTGACAGGAGCATACATCGCATCCGCAATCGTGGGCGCGGCGCCGAACAGGAACGGGCCGCCATATTTGCTCAAACATTCCTGCCAGATCACCTCGATCCGCTCGATATCGGGGCGGGCGCCGGAAAAGACCGGGAATTTATCATGGCGGACCTTCAGGTTCATCGGCAGGGCCGAGCGCAGATTGGTGAAACCGGAATGGATCTCGCCGCTGATGGAGCGGCAATGCGCGCGCGCGATCCGGTCAGCGGGCAGCATCTGGGCATCGGGGTAAAGCTCGTTGAGATATTCGGCAATCGCCAGCGTATCCCAGACGCTCGCCCCTTCATGCGTCAGGCGCGGCACCAGCACCGATGGGCTGAGCAGCAGCAGCTCGGCGCGGTCGGCCGCGTCATTTTCCACCCGCTGTTCATCGACCTCCAGCCCTGCCAATTGCGTCAGCAGCCAGCCGCGCAGCGACCATGCCGAATAGGTCTTGCTGGAAATGGTGAGCGTTGCCTTGGCCATGACTCGCTTCCTCTCTGGGCTGTTCTCGCTTTTGCAGCATAAACTCTTGCCAAGCGCAATGACGCAGCGCAGCATCACCCTATTATTTCATCCCGGCACTCATGCGAATCATGCACCGGGCGGAAAGATTGGCGGAACCGAACCCATGCTTTATCAGGCCTATCAGACCTATTGCGACATGATGGAGCCATCGCGGCGGATGGCAGCGCTCGCGCTGGAGGCGCGCGACCGCCTATGGCCATGGGCCGATGTGTGGGGCTGGCCGCGCCGGATTCATGCGCTTTGCGCGACTCACAAGCTTTCGGCCATCACTCACAGCCGCCCGGCCTTTGGCATTACGCATGTGCGCGTGGGCAATGCCAATGTTGCCGTGCGCGAGGAAGTGGCCGTCGAACGCCCCTTTGGCAATCTGATCCATTTCGCCAAGGACGAGGTGATGACGCCCCAGCCCAAGATGCTGGTGGTCGCCCCCCTGTCCGGCCATTACGCCACGCTGCTGTCTCATACGATCGAGGTCCTGCTGCGCGATCATGATGTCTATCTGACCGACTGGAAGAATGCGCGCGATGTGCCTTTGGCCGAGGGGCGTTTCGGGCTGGAGGATTACACCGATTATCTGATCCATTTCCTGCGCGAACTTGGGCCCCGCAGCCATATGCTGGCCGTGTGCCAGCCCTGCGTTTCGGCGCTGGCCACGGTGGCTGTGATGAGCGCCGAGCGCGATCCATGCACCCCGCGCAGCCTGACGCTGATGAGCGGGCCGGTCGATGTGCGCGAGGCGCCAACGGTGGTCAATGAACTGGCCAATGCCAATACGCTGGATTGGTTCGAGGCCAATCTGATCTCGCGCGTGCCTTCGCGGTATAAGGGCGCGGGGCGAAAGGTCTATCCCGGCTTTCTGCAACTGACCGCCTTTATGTCAATGAACCTTGGCCGCCATTTTGGGCAATTCCGCAAGCTCTATCAGGCGCTTGTCGATGAACGCGAGGCCGAGGCGAAGAAGATCGCCCACTTTTACGATGAATATATGGCGGTGCTGGACCTGTCGGCGGAATTCTACCTGGAAACCATCGATCAGGTGTTTCAACAGGCCACGCTGGCGCGGGGCGAGATGATGCACCGGGGCCGCCGCATTGACTGCGCGGCGATCAGGCAAACAGCCTTGCTGACGGTCGAGGGCGAGCGCGACGATATTTGCGGCGTGGGTCAGACGGCGGCGGCGCATCAGATGTGCTCCTCGCTCCGCCCCCATCTGCGGCGGCATCATCTGCAGCCGGGCGTGGGCCATTACGGCGTGTTTGCCGGATCGAAATGGGAAAAGCAGGTCTATCCGCAGGTGCGCAATCTGGTGCTGGCGATGAGTTGAGGGGTTGCATGGCCTCTATCCGCGCTGCGACCATAGGCGCGCTGTTGCCGGGGCGCGGCATCGGGTAAGAGGCGCCCATGCTGAGACTGGACAAAGAAGGCGCCATCGCGCGCCTGATGATCGACCGCCCCGAACGCCATAATGCGATGAACCTTGCCATGTGGCAGGCGCTGCCCGACTTGCTGGCGCAGGCGGTGGATGACGCGGATGTGCGCGCGATTGTCCTGACCTCCGCCACGCCGGGCCTGTTTTGCGCGGGCGCGGATATTGCCGAAATGTTGGCCGCGCGCGAGGATCTGGCGCTGCGCGCCGCAACGCAGAGCGCGATCAACGCGGCGCAATCGGCGCTGGCGCAATGCCCCAAACCCTTGGTGGCGATGATCGATGGCGATGCAATTGGCGGGGGATGCGGGCTGATTCTGGCCTGCCATATGCGGGTGGCCACGGCGCGCGCGCGTTTCGGCATTACGCCCGCGCGGCTGGGGCTGGCCTATCCGCTGCATGATACAGGGCTGCTGGTCGATCTGGTCGGGCCGGGTCAGGCTCGGCGGCTGATGCTGACCGGCCAGTTGGTCGGGGCGGAGGAGGCTCTGCGCATCGGGTTGATCGAGGAGATCGCCGAAAGCGCGCATGAGGCCTTGCGCGCCATCACCGCCAATTCCGCCTTCACCCATGCCGCCACATTGCACACCATCGCGCGGGTGATCGCCGGACAAAGGCAGGAGGACGAAGCCTCGCTGGCCCTGTTCGCATCAGCCTTCGACGGGACGGATTTCGCCGCCCGCGCCGAGGCATTTTTCAAACGCAAGAATTAAGGGGCCGAGGGCGCGGATTTTTCATAGCGAGGCCAATGCGTGGTGATTTCCCCCACCACCTTTGACCCGGCGGCATAGAGCGCCTCCAGCGCGGCGGTCATGCCCGAATAGCCCGCATTCTCGCGCGCCATGTTTTCCGCCGCCCCCATGCCCGGCGGCGGCATGGTGAAATTCGACCCCGCGCGCAGCACCATCACCCGATTGCGATCCGCCCGGCCCACCTTGGTCAGATATTCGAGGCTCTGGATGATCCCCGTCTCCTCCATCGCCGAGGTGACGAAAGTGCCCTTGCCATTGGTCCAGTATTTGACCCAATCGCGGCCCCATTGGGTCATCTTCTCGCCATGCCAATAGGTCATCGCGGCCAGTTGATCGCCCATCATCACGTGGGGCGGCATCTGGGCCGCCGGGAAATCCTTGTACAGCTCGCGCTGAGCGGCAATCGAGGCATCATCGGGCAGGTTCAAATCCTTGGTCAGCCCATAAGCCCATTGGGCAAGACCGGCGTTAAGCGCGAACATCTCGCCATTGGCCGCCACCGGCGCGGGCCCCGCCAACGGGTCGCCTTCCACCTTGGTCGAACCATGGATCGGGAAATAGCCATATTTCCAGCCAGCCGGAATTTCACGCGCATCAATCTCATGCGCCATATCGCCATCGACCAGATAGCGCGCCCAGGCCGCGCTGCCCGCAGAGCCAGCCGCCGGATCAATGCCCGCGATGCCCGCCACCAGCCAATAGGCCTTCGACAGATCGAGCCGCTGATCCAGCCCCAGCGCCAGCGCGGCGGTCGCCGACTTGATATTGCCCATGCCCGTCACAATGCCCAGAACCTGCGTATCCGGGTTGTAGTAAAGGTCGTGATAGCCCTGCGGGAAAGGGATCCGCTGGGTCAGCTTTGCCCGTTCCTTCCAGAGCTGAAACTCGCCGGGCCGGTCGCCCTCATCCTTGCCGATTTCAAACAGCGTGACCACCACCACCCGCACCGGCAGATGCGCGGCGCAGGGCGCGGCGGGCGCGCATTTGGCAATCGCGGCCAAAGCGGCGCGGGGAGACATAGGAGCCGCCGACACCGGCCCCGCCAATCCAGCCATCAGCGCCAGAAACAAAGCCTTGTAACGGGCCATTACCATAAATCACTTCCCTAAACGGACGGGGCGCCTGAACGCCCCGCCCCATCATCAGAACTTGTAAACCACCGAACCCTGCACGCTACGGGGCTTTTCCGGCAGGACGATGGTCGAGCCGAACAATTCGGTGAAATTGGCGCGGAAATAGGTCGCATCGGTGGCGTTCTTCACCACCACGCGGAACAGCCAAGGCCCGGTCTTATAGCTGGCCGAGAGATCGACCAGCGTATAGGCGGGCAGGCGCACCGCCTGCGACTGGCCCGAGAACACCGAATCGAAGGCCGAAGCGCTGACGGCAAAGGCGAGGCCATTGTCGAAAGCATAGGTGGCCGTGGCCGAATAAGTGTTGGTCGGGATCCCTGCGCGGCGCGACTTTTCCATCGTATTGGTCGAAATCAACCCGCCCGGCTGACCGCCAAGGATCAGCGCCGGATCAACGCCCTTCAAGTCCTCGATGCCCAGAAAGCTGAACGTGCTGCCCGCATTCAGGAAGGACAGGTTATACACCTTGGTCTTGGTGTAATTGCCCGAGATCAGCAGGTGCTTGTCCACCGACCAGCGCACTTCGGCCTCGATGCCGCGTGTTTCGACCGACTGGTTGACGGTCGAGGACTGGATCGAGAAATCGGTGCGCTTCTGGTTATAGGTGTCGATCGCGGCATAGAGGCGCCCGCCCAGCCACGAACCCTTGATTCCGGCCTCCCACATGCGCGAAGCGGTGGTCCATGCATTGCCCAGCACGTTGGAGGTGTAGATTTCCGCGCCCTGTCCGGCGATCACCGTCGATTGGCGCGACACCGTGCCATAGGGCACAAGGCCGAAGGGCAGCTTGTAATTGGCACTGGCGGTCCAGCTCCACATGCCATTGGTCGCCGAGGCCGAAGGCGTGACGCCCGCCGGCACGCGCAGCTTGCTCAGGTCATTGCTGGTGCGCACGTTAATGCTGTCATAGCGCGCGCCCAGCGTGACATCGAGACCGAATTTGAAATCGAGATCGGCCAGCGCCGCAAAGGCCGCATCGGTGTAATAGCCGCGCGTGTAATTGGTGTAATCGCAATTGCACTCAAGCGACAGGCGGCGGGCCGAAAGCGCGGTATAGCCCTGCGTCAGATCGACGCGGTGGAAATATTCAAACGTGAAATCATCGCCATGCAGGAAATCGGTATAGCGCACCGAGGGGCTGAGCTGGAGCTGGAACTTGCCCGCGCTGTTCTCCACCGAACCGGTGGCGACGATCTTGTCCTCGATCACATAGGAATTGTGAAATTGCGAGAAACCATAAGCGTTCTCGTTCAGATTGTCATAGCCGTCATAGAAAAGCTGGTTCTTGATCTCCAGCGTGTCGGACGGGTTCCAGATCAGATCCGCATACAGCGTAATCGCCTTGTTCCACAGCTTGTCATTCGGCCCGGTCAGCACATTCTTGCGGCTGAGCGTGGCGGTGCCGACATTGTTGAGCGCCAGCCAGGGATAGGCGGCAAAGCTGGCATTGGTGGCGCTGGCCGGATTGACGAAGAAGGGATTGAAATTGCCCACGCTGGTAAATTCGCTGGCCTGGATCAGGCCGTCGCCATTGGTGTCGAGCGGCTTGGCCGTGCCGGTGATATAGGTGCCATTGTTGACCAGCGCCTGCGTCAGGCGGTTCCAGCCGCCATTCTGCTGGCCCTTGTAATTGTGATACATGCCGCCGAATTCGAAGCGCAGCGTGGGGGTCAGGTCCATTTCAAAACTGGCCTGAAGGATCGTCTGCTTGGTCCCCATATTGTTGTAATAGGAGCCGCTGTCCTCAACCTCGCCATAGAGGCTGTAGCCGAATTCCTTCGAGCCAAGCTTGCCCGGACCACGGATCGAGGCGGAAAGCACATTCTTGCTCCAGCTGCCGCCGGTGTAATTCACCTCGCCCTCGGCATGGTCAAGGAACTTGCCCTTGCCCGCGCGCGCCGATTTGGGCACGAAATTCATATAGCCGCCGGTCTTGGAAGGGCCATAAATCGGCGAAGAAGGCCCGCGCACGATGTCGATCCGGTCCGAAGCGCCCAGCGGGGTGGGATAATTGCCCGGATTGTCCAGACGGCGCATGCCCCGGAAATAGATTTCGCCCGGCGTGCCGCGAATATCGAGCGCCCCGCCCACGCCAAAGAACGAGTTGGTGAACACGCCCGGCGATTGCGCCACAAGGTCATAGATCTCGGTCGCGCCGAAACGCTCCATCTGCTCCTTGGAAATGGTCGAGGCCGAACGGGGCGTTTCCACCAAATTCTTGTTGAAGCCAAAGATCGTGCCGACATCCTTCAAAGGCAACGCGCCCAGCGAGCCCTGCACGACGATTTCCTTCTTTTCCTCGGCCGGTTCGTCGGCGGCAAAGGCACTCGTTGAAAGCACCGATCCCGTCAGCAGTACTGCCGCCAAAGTCACGCGGCGCAGCCGTAATTTTTCCTGATATTTCATTATACATGCCCCCATGTTTGATGACCGGCCGCGACCCTTCGCCGCCCGCCCCGTGATTGTTCCCTGTCCTCTTGCCCATGCCTGTTCGGCTTATTTTTTGCTGATAGGCTTCATGGCGCCCCGGCCACCCGATCCCGCTCGAACACGTCCCATTCCCGGTCCAGCGCGGCCAGCGCCGCCGCCTTTTCATCAGGCGGCATGAAGGAATAGGTCAGACTGTTGCGCGAAGCCTGTTTGAGATCGCGATAGGTCAGCCCCTGTTCGCGCACGGCGCGGACATATTCGCCCGTCATGTCGCCGCGCAAAACGCCCGCATCATCGGTGCTGATGACGAAAGGCACGCCATGGCGTCGATAAAGCCCCAGCGGATGCGCTTCGCCCTTTACGCCAAGGATCACATCATTGCTGGTCAGGTTGATTTCCACCGCAATGCCTTCGCGGGCCATGTGCGCCATGGTGGCGGCGGCATGTTCCTCACCGGCAATATCGACGCCATGGCCGATGCGCTGGGCGCCCGCCGCAATGGCCTGTGCGATATGGTCGGTGCGATGGAGGGGCGGCACCTGCGTTGCGCCCAATTCGCCCGCGTGCAGCGTGCGATGAACGCGCGGATAGCGCGCCGCCAGAAAGCGGATCATCGCCATATGCAGCGGGTAATCGCGCAGGGCCAGCGGGTGATCTTCGGGCATGACGATGTTGATGCCGACAAAGCGGGGATCCTGGTCGGCCATCATGAAAGCGGCCACCAGCGAGCGAAACACCATGCGCGGCGGCAGCGCCCGCAAGGCCTGAAACAGATAATGCACCCGCACCCGGCATCCGGCTTCGGCCTGCGGCGTGGCGCATTGCATGGCCTTGGCCGCCGCCGCCTCATCACCGGTCAATTCCGCGCTGGCCCGCGCCAGCAAAGGCTCGATCAAGGCGCGATCAGCCTCGAAGGTGTCGGCAATATCGCCCTCGCCCATCGGCCCATCGCCCGCCGCCATGATGGCCTGCGAAAAGGCGTTGGTGTTGTGATCCAGCTCCAGATAGCTTACCCGGTCCAGCGCGGCATGGCGGCGCACCGAGGCCAGCATGGGCGCGGTCGAGATGGCAGCGATCGGGGCAAAGCGGGCAAAGGTCTGAAAGAATTGCGCATGGCCAGAGCGCTCATTGCGCCCCACGCCCGCCTGCCAGCCGCGCGTCGAAAAACTGTCGACCAGCCGCGCATAGGAAGGCGATTCCTGCCCGTCGCGGCGCTCGATCCGGCGTTCGCTCGCGCATCCGCCCGGCGGGGGCGGCTCGACGCTCAGCCCATCGGCGGTGGCGCAAAAGCCCGCTTGCGCCGCCCAGAGCAGATAATCCTCCGCCCAGATCGCCCCCGACAGGTGATTATGCAGATCGCCGCCCTTGGGCATGGCGCGCAAAAACACGCGCAATTCGGTCGGGCTCTGCGCCGCGCGCGCCATCATCTGCGCCACCGCCGCCTCGCGCCCCGGAGAGGAATTGGCGCGGGCGGCGGTGGTTCCGGCCAGAACCGCGTGAGGGAGGAGCGCGGCCCCGGCCAGCATGCAAAGACCCAAAGACCGGCGCATACGCAAGGTCGAGGCGCCCAACCGCCGCCTGCCACCGGAAATGTTCAAGATTGGTCCCCGTCAAAGGGTCCCCTGACCCCTTCGGCGGTGAATTTAGGGCTTGACCTGCAACAATCAAACGCAATGATTCAGACGCAGCGTTGCAAAAATGAGCGCACCCTTATGGAGCTATCCCATGCCCGCCTTTTCCCGTTTCCTGCGCTATTTCATGGTGGTGGGCCGCACCGGCTCGATCCGCAAAGCGGCCGATGAATTGCACGTCTCGGCCTCGGCCATCGACCGGCAAATCCTGAACGCCGAGGCCGAGATCGGTATGCCCCTGTTCGAACGCCTGCCCTCGGGCCTGCGCCTGACGGCGGCGGGCGAGATCATGATGGCGGCGGGCGGCAACTGGCAGAAATCGCTGGCCGATGCGCGGGCGCGGATCGAGGATCTGCGCGGGCTGAAACGCGGCCATGTCGAGATTGCCGTCATCCATGCGCTGACCAAGGGCTATATCCCACAGGTCCTGTGTGCGCTGCACCGGCGCTATCCGGGCATCACGGTGGCGCTGCGCATCCTGGACAGTGCGGCGATGCGCGATGCAGTGGCCGATGGCGATGTCGATTTCGGCATCGGTTTTGAACCGCAATCGATCCGCGATCTGACCGTGCGGGCCTTTGCCGAAGTGCCGCTGGGCTTCATCAGCCTGCCCGGACACCCGATTTCGCAATTGCCACGCGCGCGCTTTTCAATGGCCGCCGATCTGCCCATCATCCTGCCCGCGCGGCCTCTGGCGGTTCACGATCAGGTGGCCGTTCTGCAAGGCGCGGCGCAGGTGCCGCTCAACCGCATCTTCACATCCGACAATATCCAGATGATCGCCAGTCTGGTGCAGGAAGGTGTCGGCGTGGGCGTCCTGTCATGGGTCGATGTGGCCAGCGAGGTGCGCGCCGGAACGCTCTGTTTTACCCCTCTGGCCGATCCGATCCTGAAACCTCTGGTGCTGGCCATGACCACGGCCACATCGCGCACGCTGTCCTACGCCGCCGATCTGGTGCTGGGCGAAATCCAGCAGGGGTTTGCCGCACTGGCCTATCAGGAATAGCGCGTTTATCCAGCGCAGGCCGCCGCCAGCAATTTCATCCGCATCTGGCTCAGATTGGGCAGATTGGCCTGCGCAAGCAGCGCGCTGTCGGCCGCGCCCACGATGCGGTCCTTGCCGTAGCAATTGCCCAGATCGACCGTCTCCTGCGCCACCGCCCGGCCCAGTTTAAGCGAATAGAAGCAGCGCACGGTGGGCATGGCCGGATCGTCGGGGTTTTGGTCCACCACCATCGCCAGCCGATGCGAGGCCAGCAGCACGATCGACCCCACCGGATAGACCCCCACCGCAACAATGAACTCGCGCAGAATATCGGGATCATACGCCCCCGCATCGCCCTGCATCATCTCGATCACGCGGGCCGGGTCGGACACGCCATCCCCGTCAAACGGATTGGCCAGATCGTCATAGGTATCGCAGATCGCCGCCATCCGGCCCAGCAGGCTGATCCCCTCGCCCGCCACGCCTTCGGGATAGCCCGTGCCGTCCATCCGCTCGTGATGCTCATAGCAGGCGCGCACGACCGCTTCGTCAAAACCGCCCGTCGCCACGAAATCGCGCCCGAACAACACATGCTCGCGCACCGCCCGCTCGGGCAAATCCCGCCAATCGCCCTGCCACCCATCAGGCACGGGCAGCAGCGCAATGCCGCTGTCCATCAACAGGCCGACAAGGCCCGCATCATGCATCTGTTCATGCGTCAGCTTCATCTGGCGCCCCAGCGAGATCATCAGCGCCGCCGTCGCCAGCGCATGGCGGAACAGATATTCCATATCGCGCTTGCACCGCATCAGCCCGTTGAAGGCATGGGGATAGCGCTGGACCGAGGCGAACACCGCTTCGACCACAGGGGCCACCACCTCGGGCTGGATCGCCTTGCCCAGCCGCGCCTCGATAAAGGCGCGCGAGATGACCTTGACGCCCATGTCGGCCACCTGTTCGGCGCGGCCAAATTCGCGCGCCATGCTGCGCGGGGTCAGCGCGTTGGGCTGGCGCTGGGCGGCCTTCTGTTCCTCCAGCAGCATCTGACGCCGCCGCCGGGGTGTGATGGGCGCCATGAACGCCACCGGCTCGCCATCCTCCACATCGCATCCGCGCTCCGTGTCGATGATCACTGCGGCCACATCGCTGGCACGCAGCCGCGCGAGTCGGTCCTCGTCGGTCAGCAAAAAGCGGCCGCGCCAGAAGGGATGGCTGAACCAGTTGCCCTCCAGCTTGTGGATGAACATACCAAGTTGCGCGTTATGGGGGTCAATCCGTTTGAGCATGGGTCTGTGCAGGCTTTTGTCTGAGTTACGACGCGAACCCCTGCAATTGGCGGCAAATTTCTAAAATCCAAAGCGTCGGGATCTAGGCAAAATCCCTTGGCCAGCCCCACAGAAAAAGAGCGGGAATCGGGCTGAATCCTTGCGATTTTCGCCCAGAGCGCGGGCGGCGCTGGTTATCGCCGGTTTAAATTTCGCGCGGGCCTGATTGAGGGAAAAGGCCATGAATTTTTATTCATTTTTCCTATTGCAACGCATTCGCATTTGCTCAATAGGCTCTTGCAACTTAATCGCAATAAGGAAAGCCCATGACCTCCGGCAGCAAACCCCTTCTGCTCGGCGCCGCATCGCTGATCGCACCGGCCATTGCCAATCCCGCGCTGGCCGCCGAAAAGACCCCCCAGCAGGCCGATCTGGGCAGCTTTGCCGTCACCGACACCGCCGTCACGGGCGGCACCTATAAGACCGAGCGCCAGTCCTCGCCCAAGGCAACCGCCGATCTGGTCGACACCCCCCGCTCGATCACGGTGGTGACGCGTCAGGTGCTGGAGGACACGTCTTCGACCACGCTGGCCGAAGCGCTGCGCACGGTGCCGGGCATCACGCTGGGGGCTGGCGAAGGCGGCAATCCGCTGGGCGACCGCCCCTTCCTGCGCGGCTCGGACAGCCAGAACTCGATCTATCTGGACGGTGTGCGTGATATTGCCGCCACCAGCCGCGAAACATTCGCGGTTGAAGCCATCGAAATCACCAAGGGTTCGGACGGCATCACCAATGGTTCAGGCAATGCGGGCGGTTCGATCAACATCGTGTCCAAGCGCCCGGAAAAGCGTCGCTTCATCAATGCTGACGCTTCCTATGGCACCAAGGATTACAAGCGCTTCACGCTGGACATCAACCAGCCGATCAGCGATTTCGTCGGCGCGCGCGTTGCCGCCATGTATCACGATCAGGGCGTGGCGGGCCGCGACTATGTGTGGCAGCGCCGCTGGGGCATCGCGCCCTCGCTGAAAATCGGCATGACCGGCCCCACCAGCCTGACGCTCGACTTCTATCACATGCAGTCGAGCGAGCTGCCCGATCAGGGCATCCCCTATACGCGCATCGCCACCTCGCTGCCCGCTGGCTACACCGAAATCGCCCCGCTGGGCACCTCGGCCTTCACCACCGCCAGCGGTGGCACGGTCCAGCGCAGCCGCGGCACGTTCTACGGCCTGACCGACCGCGATTTCCGCACCACCAACACTGACGGCTTTGGCGCGCGGTTTGAAACGCAACTGGCCAAGGATCTGAAGCTGCGCAACACGCTGCGCTATACCAACACCGAACAGAACTATCTCTGGACCCAGCCCGACGATTCGCGCGGCAACCTCTATACCTATGGCACGATCGCGCGCCGTTCCAACGCGCGCTACAGCACGCAGGACGGTCTGGTCGAACAGCTTGATCTGTCGGGCAAGTTCAACACCGGCGGCATCCAGCACTCGTTTGCCGCGGGCCTTGAATATAACTGGCAGAAGTCGGCCATCGGCAATTATTACGCCGACACCAGCGGCACCGCCATCGCCGCCGCCCAAGCCTGCGCCACCGCCACCACCGGCAGCAACTATATCTGCACCAGCGCATCGAACCCCAACCCGCTCGACCCCTGGACCGGCAGCGTTGTAAAGGCGGGCACCGCCTCGATGACCTTTGCCGACTGGACGACGCTGTCGGCCTATGCGTTCGACACGATTACGCTGACCGACAAGCTGCTGCTCAACCTTGGCGGGCGCTATGACCGCTATCTGACCCATGCCAGCGCGGCCGTGGCCGTCCCCTTCACCGCCGCCCGCACGTGGCAGCGCCGGGTGGACAACCTGTTCACCTATCAGGCCGGTCTGGTTTACAAGCCCCGCCCGAACGGCAGCTTCTATATTAGCACCTCGACCTCGGCCGTTGCTCCGGGCACGTTCCTGGCCCAGGGCACCGAAGACAATACGCTGACCACGGCGAACCTGGACCCCAACAGCCTCAAGGTGCAAAAGACCACCACCTATGAAGCGGGCACCAAGTGGAACCTGTTTGACGAGAACCTCTCGGTCTCGCTGGCGGTGTTCCAGACGCGCACCACCAATCTGCGCGTGACGAGCGACTCGGGCGCCGCCACCTTCATCGGCGACAAGCGCGTGCGCGGCATCGAGCTGGGCGTCAGCGGCAATGTCACCGACAAGTGGAGCCTGTTCGGCGGCTGGGCGCATATGCCCTCGGTCATGCTCAACAGCGGCTCGACGCTGGTCGCCGGGGTCTATGTCACATCGGCCACCACCGGCAAGCGCGCGCCCAACACGCCGCTCGACAGCTTCACGCTCAACACCACCTATAAGGTCACGCCCAAGTTCACGATCGGCGGCGGCGCGATCTATATGTCCAAGGTCTATGGCGGATACAGCTATGGCAGCACGGCCGCCACGGTGCGCGCGGTCTATGTGCCTTCCTACTGGCGCTTTGACGCCAATGCCTCGTATCAGTTGACCGATCATGTCGGCGTCAAGCTCTCGGCGCTCAACCTGACCAACAAACTGTATTACGATCAGGCCTATACCAGCCACTATGCCCATCAGGCGGCAGGCCGCACCCTGCTGGCCAGCCTGAGCCTGAAGTATTGAGCATGAGCCATTCCCCGCTATCGGTGGAAGAGTGGCGGGCGGTGCTGGCGGGGGACCCCGCCGGCGCCGCCGCTGCGCTGTTTGATGCGGCGCAAGGCGGCGACCGGCTCGCCGCGCTGCATTACGGGCAATGCCTGCTGGATGGGCATGGTGTGGACACCGACCCTCAGGGCGCGTTCCGCTGGTTCGTTCAGGCCGCCCAATCGGGTCTGGCCCCCGCGATGAACATGGTGGGCCGCTGCCTCGATCAGGGCTGGGGCGTGGATCAGACCCCGCGCCTTGCCGCATCATGGTTTGCCGCCGCCTCCGACAAGGGCGATGTCTGGGGCCTCTACAATTACGCCACCGCGCTCACCCTTGGGCGTGGTGTTGAGCAGGATTGCGCGCGCGCGCTGGACCTGTTCCGCCGCGCGGCCGCGATGGGCCATGCCAAGTCGCAAAACATGATCGGGTCGTTCCACGAGGACGGCTGGGAAGTTCCGGTCAATCTGAACATCGCCGCCTATCACTATGCCCGCGCGGCCGAGGGCGGTGATTTTCGCGGCTGCTTCAACCATGCCCGAATGGAAATAGCGCATGGGCGATTGGAAGTGGCGCAGCGCTGGCTTGCCGAGGCCGCGCGCCTTGGCCATGCCCGGTTCCGCCATCAGATGGCCCAATGGCTGATCAGGCGCGAGGAAGAAAGCCTGCGCCGGTTTGCCGACCAGATTTTATCGACGGACATGACCCCGGCATGAGCAAGAAGAAGAATGGCGCGGCCAAACAATGGTGGCAGCGCCAGTTCCACACATGGCACTGGATCAGCGCGGCGATCTCGCTGATCGGCATGCTGTTTTTCGCGATCACCGGGATCACGCTGAACCATGCGGGCGCCTTTGCCGCCCAGCCGGTCGTGGTGGATCGCAATGGGCAATTGTCGGCAGGCGCGCTGGTTCTGCTGCGCGCGCATCATGCCACCACCGGCCCCCTGCCTGCGCCCGTGGCCAGCGCGGTCGAACAGGCCGTCCATATCGATGTTTCGGGCCGCGATGCCGAATGGGCCGAGGATGCAATCACGGTCAACCTGCCCCGTCCGGGCGGCGACGGCTTTGTTTCGATCAACCCGGCCGATGGCGCGATCACGGCGGAAATGACCGACCGTGGCCTGCTCTCGCTGGCCAATGATCTGCACAAGGGGCGCAATGCGGGCGGCCCGTGGGTGTGGTTCCTCGACATTTTCGCGGTGGCCTGCGTGGTCTTCACGCTCACCGGCCTGCTGCTGCTGCACCTCCATTCCAAGCGCCGCCGTTCGACATGGCCCCTGGTGGGGTTGGGTCTGATCGCCCCGCTGCTGCTTATCCATTTCCTTGTTCCCTGAAGGAAGATTTGATGAAACCCTCCTCCCTGCTTGCCCCTGTTCTGGCCTTGGCGCCGGGCGCGGCGATGGCCGGTTCGATCTCGATCGACCTGCCGCGCCTGCCCGTTGCCGAATATCACCGCCCCTATGTCGCCATCTGGATCGAGGGGGCGGGCATCCAGCCACGCACCGTCGCCATCTGGTATGACGCCGACCATCGCGGCGATCCGGGCACGAAATGGCTCTCGGACCTGCGCGGATGGTGGCGCGTGGCCGGGCGCAACATCGGCACCCCGCCTGCGGGCATTTCGGGCGCCACCCGCGCGCCGGGCCACCACACGATCCCCTTGCCGGCCGACCTGAAGCCCGGCGCCTATACGCTCAAGGTCGAGGCCGCGCGCGAAACCGGCGGCCGTGAACTGGTCAGCGTGCCCTTCACCATGGCCAAGACCGGCGGCAAATCGGCTGGAACCGGCGAAATCGGCGCGGTCGCCGTCACCCTCCCCTGATCCCCCACGCTTTCCTGACCTCCCTTCCTGCCCCCAAAACATCAAGGAGCCTCCCCATGGCCAAAAAGATGATTTTCAAGTCGCTTGCCCTGCTGGCCGGTGCTTCTGCCCTTGCACTGCCGATCACGGCTTGGGCGCATCGCCAGTGGCTGCTGCCGGTCGCCACCAATTATTCGGACGAAGATCCCTGGGCCGGCGTCGATGCCGCCGTGTCGAACGACCTGTTCTTCCCCGACCATTTCCCGATGCAATTGGCGCAGGTCAAAGTGACCGCGCCCGACGGCACGCCGGGCAAGATCGAGCATGGCGTCACCGCCCGCTATCGCAGCAGTTTCGACGTTCACCTGACCCAGCCGGGCACATGGAAGATCGGCACCGAGGGCTTTAACGTGATGGGCAGCTTCAAGGTCGATGGCGTCGAAAAACGCGTTGGCCGCCGCCCCGGTCCGCCTGCGGGCGCGATGGGTCCCGGTGGTCCCGGTGGTCCCGGTGGTGAAGGCCGTGGCCCCGGCGGTCCGGCTGGTGAAGGACGCGGGCCCGGTGGTCCGGGCGGTGAGGGTCGCGGTCCCGGTGGTCCGGGCGGCGCTCCGGTGGAAACCGTGGCGCTCGATGCCATTCCGGCCAATGCCACCGATCTCAAACTGACCGAAGCGATCAGCCGCAACGAGATCTTCGTCACGCGCGGCGCGCCCACCACAACCCTGTTCAAGCCCACCGGCAAGGGGCTGGAATTCGATCCCGTCACCCATCCCGACGATCTGGTGTCAAACGAGCCGGGCAAGTTCCGCTTCCTGATCGACGGCAAGCCCGCCAAGGGCCTCAAGCTGACGGTCATTCCAGGCGGCAAGCGCTATCGCGACGCCGAGGGTGGCTATGATGTCATCACCGATGCCAATGGCGTGGCCACCGTCAAGTGGACCGGCGCGGGCATGTATTGGATGACTATCAGCGCCACCGACAACCACCCCGCCACCCCGCGCGCCACCGAGCGCCGCATGACCTATACCGCCACGGTCGAGGTGATGGCGCCCTGATGATGACGGGGGCGGGGCCAGCAACAGGGATGGCGCAGGTGCGTGTCGCCCTGCCCTCGGTCATTGATGGCGATGCCCTGTGCGGTCTGGACCCGAAGGCGCCCGTGGTGGCGCTTTCGGGTCAGACCATGGGGACGGTCTGGCGGGTTCGCGCAGTTTGGGCGGGCGATGATTTGCACGGGGCTATTGCCGCGCGGCTCGATGATCTGGTGCGCCAGATGAGCCATTGGCAGGCCGACAGTGAGCTTTGCCTTTTCAACAATTTACCCGGCGGCGAATGGGCCTCGCTCTCGCCCGATTTCGCCCATGTGATCGAGGCCTCGCTCGATCTGGCGCAGGCCAGCGGAGGCGCGTTCAGCCCGGCGATGGGGCGGCTGGTAGATCGCTGGGGCTTTGGTCCGCCCGGGCAGGTGGCAACGCCCCCCGGTGATGATGAAGTGGCCGCGCTGCGCCCCTTCTGCGATGTTTTGCGTCTGGCATGGGATGGCGCGGCGGGGCGGTTGCGCCAGCCGGGCGGCGTGGCGCTCGATCTTTCGGGCATTGCCAAGGGCTATGCTGTGGATGCGCTGGCCGCGATGCTGCGGGCAATGGGCGTGCGGCATGGGCTGGTCGAGGTTGGCGGCGAATTGTCCGGCTGGGGCGTGCAGAGCGATGGCCAGCCATGGTGGGTCGATCTGGAAAATCCGGCAGGTCTGGCTCCCTTGCGAATCGCGCTGCATGGTCTGGCGGTGGCGACGTCGGGCACCTATGTTCGCGGCGGGCATAATCTTGATCCGGCCACCGGGCGTCCGGCGCATAATGGCGTGCTGGCGTGCAGCGTGATCCATCCCCAAGCGATGATCGCCGATGGCTGGGCCAGCGCGTTGAGCGTGTCGGGGCCGGATCGGGGCCGGGAAATGGCGGATCGGCGGGGGCTTGCGGTGCGCTGGGTGATGGAAGACGGGGCCGAGGTGTTGAGCGCGGCGCTGAACGATCTGATTGCGAATTAGATGCAATAAGCCTTGCCGGGACAGCCTCCTTTTGCTAATCGTTAGCAATAGCGAGCATTAACGACCCTGCGAGGCATTCCATGTACGCCTTCCGAGTGACTGACGAAGCCGAGTTTTCCGCCCATTACGGGGATACGCGACTCAGCTTTGCTCCTGCGGCGGCGGTCAGCCTTGCTCCCAACGCTCCCTTCATTCCCAGCGCCCGCTATGCCCAGCAATCGCAACGCCCGCGCGGCGGCGCGATGCTGGCCTCGGCGCTGGCGGTCGGCGCGCTGTTTTCCGCGATGGTGTGGATGAATGTCGCCCCCCATGCCAAGCGCGAACATCATGTCGTGACGATGGACCTGACCGCCCCGCCGCCGCCCTCAACGCCCGAGAGCAAGCCGGTGGCCAAGACGGTCGACATGCCGCAATTGCCGCAAGCCGTGGCCCAGCCGCAGCCTGACGCCCCCACCCCGCCGCTGGCCGTGGCGATTGCCGTGGGTCAGGAAGCGGCCGCGCAGCCACCCGCGCCGCCTGCTCCCCCCGCCCCTGCCCCGGTGGCCGCCGCGCCCAAGGCGCCTGCGGGTCCGGCTGAGGTCGGCGATCTGGGCGCGCGGATCCTCTCCTTCACGCCGCCGTCCTATCCGCTGGAATCGCGGCGGAATATGGAAGAAGGCACGGTGACGCTGGGCCTGCTGGTCGGCACCGATGGGCGGGTGGCGGAAATCACCGTGGCCAACAGCAGCGGCTTTCCCCGCCTCGACAAGGCCGCGCTGGAGGCTGTGCGCAAATGGCGCTGGACCCCGATGATGCGCGGCGGCGAGGCGGTGATGCTGCGCGGTTTCCTGAAAATCCCTTTCGGGCTCAAGAAGTAAGAAATTCGACCATCTGCTGGCCCAGTTCCTTCTGGGTCACGCTGCTCATATGCGTGCCGGGGATTTCGGCATAGCGCGCATCGGGCAAGGTCTGGGCCAGGCGCGGGGCGCTGCCATTGTCCTGATCGATGGCGCCGCAGACCACCAGCGTGGGCATGGTGATGCCCGCCAGATCCGAGGGCGGCGTATCGTCCACCGATTGCAGCAGCAATTGTGCGGCGCGCAGATCGACCTTTTGCGCCTTCATGAACTGCTGGGCCACATAGGCCGGATCACCATGCTTGATCGTGCCGTAACGCGCGATGGCGTCGAGGAAAAAGGCGCTGCGCCGCGCCCATCCCGCCAATCCTTCCAGCCCCATGCCCGCAAGGATCAACCGGCGCGGCTCCAGCCCCGCCAGCACCGCGCGCGTGGCCGTGCGCGAGCCGAGCGAGAAACCGCCCAGATCGAACTCGCCCGGCTCAAACCCCAGTTCGCGCACCAGCATCAGCGCGTCGGTGACCAGCACGTCCTCAGGATAGGCGGTGGCGTCATGGGGCGCCTCGCTCATGCCATGGGCGCGCAGATCAGGCATGATGACCTCGAACCCGGCCTGCGCCAGACGCTCGGCATGGCCATATTTGACCCAGTTGATCGCCGCCGATGAAAACAGCCCGTGAAACAGCAGCAAAGGCCGTCCGCTCCCTCCCGATGCAGGCCCCATGCGATGGAGCGCCAGCCGCGTTCCCGCCCAACCGCGAAAATAGCTGGTGGTGACTGTTTCGGGCATGACGACATCCTCTTCGGGCGAATGGGCAAGGAGATCGCGATAGGCGCGGAAAAGCCAAAGGGGCAAGCGGCTTGTGCCGGCCGATGCCTGAAAATATTCGTGGATCAAGGAAAGGCGCTCCAATGGCGCGAAAGGAAACAGGGCGGGTAAAGCGCCCGCCCTGCATGATCTGTCGTCTGTTTCAGCAGCCCGTCAGCGAGGCGCCGGGCACATAACGCGGGCCGAACATGGGCGAACAGACGCGCGCCGCGCCGGCGCGCTTCAGCCGGGTCGGGTCGATCTGGCCGCTCTTGGCGGTATCGGCGCGGTCAAAGGCGGTTTCCATATAGGCGACGAAGGCTTCGCGGGTGACCTTGCCATCGGCATCGCGCGGCACATGGGGCAGGATTTCGGCCAGCGCCGTGTCACCGGCAGCAGCGGCATTGGCCTGCGTGGCGCCGGCAAGGGCCAAAACCACGGCGGCGAGGCCAAAACGGATATTCATAACTCCTCCTATGCGAAAGTCCCCACCCCCGCGCCGCGCGGCCTAGCTTTTCGGACAGGCGTCCGGTATGCGCAATTCTGCTCATGCTTTTATCGGGCAATTTCGGGCATTTCGTACAAAGCTGGATCGGACTGCGCGGGCGGCTCGCCTCGTCGCGTGGAACCATCGCCTCGCCGGACTCTTCCTTGGGCATGGTCCATGTTCGAGAGGAGTAGACCCATGAAGACCCTTCACAGCACGCTGCTCGCCGCCACCATGTTGGCCGTGACATGGAGCGGCCCGGCGATGGCCGAGGGCAAGGCCGATCGTGCGAAAAAGGCCATCGCCGTGGCCGAGGCCAAGATCAGCGCCGCCGATACGGCGGGCGCGGACACTTTGCTGGCGGTAGATCAGGCCAAGGCCAAGCAGGCTCTGGCCGATGCGCGCGAGGATCTGTCGGCAGGCCGCAAGGAAGAGGCGATCGAGACCGCCAATCATGCCGCAATGATAGCCGATGCCAACCTTGGTCAGGCCCAGCGCATTAAGGCCGAGCGCACCGCCGCCCGTGTCGAGGCGGCCAAGACCGATGCCGCCATTGCCCAGCAGCAGGCCAGCGAGGCTTCGCAACAGGCAGCCGCCCAGCAGGTTGCCGCCGCCAATGAGCGCGCCGCGAATGCCGAGCAAACCGCGCAGACCGCCCAGCAGGATGCCGCAGCAGCGCGCGCCAACGCTCAGGCCGCCATGGAGCAAAAGCCCGCCATGGAAACCACGGTGACCACGCAGAATACGGGCCGGGTGGCCGCCAAGAAGGTGGTCAGGACGCGCGTCGTCAAGAAGCCGGTTCCCGCCGCTACCTCGACCACCACCACCGTGACCCAGCGGGTGAATTAAACCCTGCAAATGCAAAAAGGGTGGGACAGGTTTTGCCTGCCCCACCCTTTTGTTTTGCCATCAATGGCGCGCCGATCAGCCCTTCTTAAGGTGACGGCGGCCCAGCAGTTCGGCGATCTGCACCGCGTTCAGGGCCGCGCCCTTGCGCAGGTTGTCCGAAACGCACCACAGCGACAGGCCGTTGTCGACCGTCGAGTCTTCACGCACGCGGCTGATGAAGGTGGCGAAATCGCCCACGCATTCGACCGGGGTGATATAGCCACCGTTCTCGCGCTTATCGACCAGCATCACGCCGGGGGCTTCGCGCAGGATGTCCTGAGCTTCCTGTGCGCTGATCTCGTTTTCGAATTCGATGTTCAGCGCTTCGGAGTGGCCGATGAACACCGGCACGCGCACGCAGGTTGCCGTCAGCTTGATCTTGGGATCAAGGATCTTCTTGGTTTCGGCCACCATCTTCCATTCTTCCTTGGTGTAACCATCATCCAGGAAGACGTCGATGTGCGGGATCACGTTGAAGGCGATCTGCTTGGTGAACTTCTTGGCCTCGACCGGATCGCCGACAAAGATCGCGCGGCTCTGTTCGAACAGCTCGTCCATGCCTTCCTTGCCCGCGCCCGACACCGACTGATAGGTGGCGACCACGACGCGCTTGATCTTCGCCTTGTCGTGCAGCGGCTTGAGGGCCACAACCATCTGCGCGGTCGAGCAGTTGGGGTTGGCGATGATGTTGCGCTTGGTATAGCCGTCGATGGCGTCCGGGTTCACTTCGGGCACGATCAGCGGAACGTCCGGGTCCATGCGATAGAGCGACGAGTTGTCGATCACCACGCAGCCCTGCGAAGCGGCCTTGGGGGCATAGATCTTGGTCGGCGCCGAACCTGCGGCAAACAGGGCGATGTCCCAGCCGGTGAAGTCGAAGTGCTCAATATTCTGAACCTTCAGCTTCTTGCCGGTTTCGCCGAAATCGATCTCGGTGCCCTGCGAACGCGACGAAGCGACCGCCGCCAGTTCGTCGATGGGGAATTCACGCTCGGCAAGGATGTTGAGCATTTCGCGGCCCACATTGCCCGTGGCGCCAACGACGACAACCCGATAACCCATGTTACTCACTCCTGCGGCCCATAAAGGGACCTGTTTCACGCGGCCTGAGACGCAAAGCCGCATTACAACAACTGGCTAGAGAATTACGGCGGCGTCACTCCATGCCGTGCCAGGAAAGCGAAAATCGTGTTCCAGAGATGGACGCTGACCTTGGGCCCGCCCACGCGGTGGGTATGACCGGGATACAGCATCATTTCAAAAGGCGTTGCCTCGTTCTGCATCTTGGCGATCAGCGCCGAGGAATTTTCAAACACCACATTGTCATCCGAAAGCCCGTGGATCAGCAAAAGCGGATCGCGGATCGCATCGGATTTGTCGATGGCATTGGCGGCCTTATAGGCCCCCGCGACCTTACGCGGATCGCCCATGTAACGCTCGGTATAGTGGGTGTCATACAATTCCCACTTGGTCACCGGCGCGCCGGAGATCCCGGCGGCAAAGGCGCCCGGATGCGCCTCCAGCATCTTGAGCGTCATGTAGCCGCCATAGGACCAGCCATAGGTGGCGATCTTATGCGCGTCCACGAAAGGCAGGCTCTTGAGGTAATCGGCCCCGGCGATCTGGTCGGCCACTTCCACCGTGCCCATCGCCTGCCAGATCTGGCTTTCGTAATCGACGCCACGGTTGGCGCTGCCCCGGTTGTCGATCTCAAAATAGATATAGCCGCGCGCAACGATCGCCTGCGCCAGCGCGCCCGACCAGCCCTTGTTGACCACCTGCACATGGGGGCCGCCATAATGCTCAAAGAACACCGGATAGCGCTTGCCCGGCTCCATCACCGGCGTAATCATCTTCCAGTGCAGATCGCTGCCGTCCTGCGCCTTGATCGTGCCGAAAGTGGGTGCGCGATGGGCGGCAAGGAAGGGCGCGTAGGGATGACCCGCATCCACGCGGTTTTCCTCAACCCATGCGATGCGCTTGCCCGCGCCATCGGCCAGATAGGTCTGGGCAGGCTGATTCTGCGCGCTGCGGGTGATGACCAGCGTTTGCCCGGCACGATCCATCGTCGCGCTGTTCATATAGGCCGGATCACTCAGGCGCTTCGGTTCGCCCGGATGGTTGTAATCCAGCGCATAGACCTGATGGGCCAGCACATCGTCCTTCGTGGCGGTGAAAAAGACCTTGCCGCCCTTCTCATCCACGCCGTCCAGCGAGGTGACCATCCAGCGCCCATGCGTGAGCTGCCGCCATTGACCATTGGCAAACCGATAGAGATGGCCGAAACCATCGCGCTCGCTCCACCAGATCAGGCTGCCGTCGCGCAGGAAACGGTAATTGTCGGTGAGGTTGATCCAGCTCTTGGGCCGCGCCGTCTCGCTGAACAACACCTCCGAGCGCCCCGTGGCCGGATCGACCCGCAGCATGTCGAGGCGGGTCTGCGCCCGGTCCTCGCGCTGAACATAGAGCGCCTTGCCATCGGGCGCCCAATCGACGCGCGCCAGATAGATGTCAGGGTCAGCGCCAAGATCAACCTTGACCGGGGCGCCGCCATCGGGGCTGACGACATAGAGCGACACTTCGGCATTGGGCGTACCCGCCGCCGGATAGCGCTGGTCGAAAGTCTTGGTGCCGGTTGCGCCGATGGCCGCGCGGGTAACGATGCCGACATGGGCTTCATCGAAGCGTTCCACCGCCACATGCTTGTCATCGCCCGACCACCATGCGCCGGTCAGGCGGGCCATTTCCTCTTGCGCGACAAATTCAGCCTCGCCCCAATGGACGGTCTGGCTGGCTTCCACCGGCGTGATCGCACGCGGGGCGCCGCCATTGACCGGCACCACCCACAGGCGGCGATCGCGGACAAAGGAGACGAAACCGCCCTTAGGGCTGAGACGCGGATTGAGCGCATCGGCCCCCGCCCCTTCAACCTTGCGCACCGAGCCATCCAGCCCGGCCAGCAGCAATTCGCCATCCAGAGGCACCAGCACGCTCTTGCCATCGGCCGCCCAGCTATAGGTGACGATGCCCTTGAGATCGCCGATCCGCTGCCGCTCGCGCTGCATCTTTTCCGCTTCGGATAAGGCGCGGCCCGAGGACAGCTTTTCCGAATCGACCAACATCCGCCATTGCCCGCTCTGGCGGTCATAGCCCCACAGGTCATAACGCTCGCGGTCATCGGCCCGGTTGCGCAGCAGCGTCAGATAGCGCCCGTCAGGCGACAGCTTGACCCCGCGCGGCGCAGGGCCGTTGAGCGAAGGGCTGGCGAACACGCGCTCGAAAGACAGGTTCTGATTCACCGGCGCGTTCACAGCCGCCCCCTGCGCAAAGGCAAAGGGCGCAGGCACAAGCATGGCTGCGGCAAGCAGGAGAGCGGGAAAGCGCATGGCAAGGAAGGATACCTGTCAGAGCAAGGATGGATGGCGCGCAAGCAAAAGGGCGCCCCGGCTGTCTTGGCCGAGGCGCCCTTGTCACGGTGTTCCGCTGGTTGGCTGGGGAACTTCTGTTCCGGCTCAGCCTTCCGCGCGGGTGTCGCGGCGCTCGGCGATACGTGCGCGTTTGCCGGTGCGGCCGCGCAGATAGTACAGCTTCGCACGACGCACGACACCACGGCGCACCACGGTAATCGATTCGATGTTGGGCGAATAGAGCGGGAATACGCGCTCCACGCCTTCGCCGAACGACATCTTGCGCACGGTGAAGTTCGAGTTGATGCCGCGGTTCGAGCGAGCGATCACCACGCCTTCATAGGCCTGAACGCGGGTGCGTTCGCCTTCGATAACCTTCACGCCCACGCGCAGCGTGTCGCCAGCGCGGAATTCCGGAATTTCCTTGCCCGTAGCCGAAAGCGCCTTGGCGATTTCTTCGGCTTCGATCTGCTGAATCAGGTTCATTGACCCAAATCCTTCGTTTTGCGCCGCGCGCCAGAGGCAGACTGACCCGAAGCACCACCGTAGCGCTCCCAAAGGTCGGGCCTGCGTGACCGAGTATCATCGCGCGCCTGTTGTTTCCGCCAGGCGTCGATTTTTCCATGATCCCCCGATCGCAGCACTTCAGGGATCAATCGCCCTTCCCAATCATTGGGTCGGGTATAGTGCGGATATTCGAGCAATCCGTTTTCGAACGACTCATCATCCCCACTAGAGGCCGCGCCCATTACGCCGGGAAGCAGCCGAATGCAAGCATCAAGCATCATAATCGCCGCAGGTTCGCCGCCCGAGAGGATAATATCGCCCATCGAGACCTCCTCGACATCGCGCCCGGCGAAAATCCGCTCGTCAAACCCCTCAAAACGGCCGCAAAGCACAATCACCCCCGGCCCCGCCGCCAGTTCGCGCACACGGCTTTGCGTCAGCGGCTTGCCGCGCGGGGTCATAGCGATCACCGGGCGGCCCATCGGGCCTGCGCCGCGCGCATGGTCAATCGCGCGGGCCAGCACATCAACTTTCAGCACCATCCCTGCCCCGCCGCCTGCGGGCGTGTCATCCACGGTGCGATGCTTGTCCTGGGCAAAGTCGCGGATCTGAACGGCGTCAATGTCCCACTTGCCCTCCTCGCGCGCGCGGCCGGCAAGGCTGACCCCCAGCGGACCGGGGAACATATCGGGATAAAGCGTCAGGACGGTGGCGGAAAAGCTCATGGCGCCCCCATGCCCCCTGCGCGATCCAACCGCAAGGGGCTTGCAGGCTCAACCCCGGCCAATCCGCAGCCGGTGCAGCGCCTCATAAGGGGTGCCCATCAAAACCTCGGTGCCGAACAGGGCGACGGCCATCTGCGCCTGCTCCATCTGATGCCCGCGGCCCAGATTACGCGCCTCGCGCCGCGCCCGCGTCAGCACCCGCGCACCGCCTCTTGTTCGCCGGTCGATGGTTGCGCAGCGCAGTATCCCGCCCACCAAAGCCGCCAGCAGCAGCCAGCCCAGATAAGGCACAGGCTGATGATGCAGCAAAGCGATCTCCCAGCGCACAACGCCAAAGATCAGCACCAGCACATATGGCAGGCAGGCCCAGCCCCGGATGCGCCACCAATCGGCCCGGTCCACCCACAGCCCCCGCGCGATCAGCCGCAGTTCAACCCAATGGATCGCGCCCCACAGGCTGGCCATCAGCATGGCCCAGTCGGTGCCCGGCGGCAGGCCCAGCACCGTCACCTCGGCGCGGCTGAGGCCCGCCGTGGGACGCAGGGGCTCGAAATGGCTTTCGTCGCGCAGGGCCAGATGGCCCGCCTGCATCAACGTGACCACCAGAGTTTCAGCATAGCGCGTGGCCCCGCCCGAAAGACAGGCAAGTTCAAAAGGGTGATGCAGAACCAGCGTCCGGCCATCGGGGCGCAGCCAATGCGGCAACACCCACGCCATGCCCGCCGCCGCCAGCAGCAAAGCGGCATAGACCGCGAGAAACTGTTCCCCGCTTAATTGCAACGGGTCCAGCCCCGCCATGATCCTCTCCTCATCTGCCATCCGGCGACGAAGACCCCGCGCGTCTTTAACCTTCAAGCGGGCGAGGTACAATCACAGCTTTGCAAAAACGGACAAAAATCAGACGAAGTGTTAACCACGGCGGTACGCATGGTCCTTATTCAAAGGTTCCCGTCAGGCGGGTGATGCTGACCGGCAGCCCCTTGCGCCGCATCATCCACCAGGCCACCCCCGCGCCCGCCTGCCAAAGGCCCATCGCCGATCCAAGCGTCGGCCCCGAAAAAAGCCAGTCCGCCGCTTCGGCAGGATCAATCCAGCCCTGCAGCCATCCGTATGCGCCGATAGCGATCAGAACGAAAAGGACGATGAAAAGCGCAGGCAGCGCCGCAAGATTGGCAATCAGCGTCCGCGACCAGCGCAAACGATGGCGCGCAATGTGAAGGGCCCATAATCCCTGCACCCAATAGACCAAAAAGAGGATAGCAAGGATGAACGCGCCGGTGAGCATAAACTAGCCCTGCGCGTAGGCATCCTCGATCAGCACCCGCGTCTCGTCCCATTCGGGCACGGCCTCGGCGCGCATGGGCACCATGAAGCGGTGGCTCTTGCCATCTTCGCCCGCGGGCGCTTCGATTTCCAGAATGTCGCCCGCGCCGAAATTATCGACCGCGACAACTGTACCCAGCATCGCACCCGTGGTGGACTGGGCCGCCAGACCGAGCAGGTCGGCGTGATAATACTCACCCGGCGCCAGAGGCGGCATGGCCGAGCGGGGAACCGTCAGTGCCGTCCCGCGCAATTTTTCCGCCGCCGTTCGATCAGAGACTTCGGCAAAGCGGGCAAAAGCGCCCCCCTTGCCGTCATCCTTGATCGATTTCAGCGTCAGCGCGCCATTGTTGAAGGTGCGGTAGCTTTTGAGCGCCGCCACACCTTCACCAAACAGCTTGAGACGAACCTCGCCCGTGATGCCATGCGCCGCCGCAACAGCGGCCATTGTCACGGGCCGGCTCATTATTCAGCAGCAGCCGCTTCAGCAGCTTCAGCGGCCTTCTTGGCCTTGTCTTCAGCGCGTTCCTTGGCCTTCTTGCCGGGGACGCCAGCGTTGGGGTTGTAGGTCGCCTTGCGTTCCTTGACGCCGGCCTTGTCCAGCAGACGGGCAACGCGGTCGGTCGGCTGCGCGCCAACGCCCAGCCAGTACTTCACGCGGTCTTCGACCAGACGCACGCGGTTTTCATCGTCCTTGGACAGCAGCGGGTTGTAGGTGCCAACCTGCTCCAGGAACTTGCCGTCGCGCGGGGCGGTCGAGTTGGCGATAACGATCTTGTAGTAAGGGCGCTTCTTAGAACCGCCACGCGACAGACGCAGAGAAACCGACATTTTCGTACCTTTCCAATAAATTCGTATTATTTCTTGAGAAACTTTGAGAGATCTGGGCCACCGGCACCAAGACCGGGAAGCCCACCGGCGCCGGGGCCGCCCCCAAGACCGCCAAGGCCACCCATGCCGCCGGGGAGACCGCCGCCGCCCATCCCGCCGAGAGCGCCGCCAAGGCCACCCTTGCCGAAGAGCGCGGCAAGGCCCTTGAGCCCACCCATCTTCTTGATCTGCTTCATCGCCTTTTCCATCTCCTGATGCATTTTCAGGAGCTTGTTGACTTCCTGCACCTGCGTGCCGGAGCCATTGGCGATGCGGATCTTGCGCTTGGCGTTCAGCAATTCGGGGCGCGCGCGCTCCTTGGGCGTCATCGAACCGATGATCGCATCCATACGCAGCAGCGTGCGGTCATTCATCCCGCTGTTGGCCATCGCGGCCTGCGCCTTCTTCATGCCGGGCAGCATGCCCGCCAGCGTGCCAAGCCCACCCATCTTCTGCATCTGGCGCAACTGGCTGCGCAGGTCGTTCATGTCGAACTGACCCTTGGCCATGCGCTCGGCCAGCTTTTCGGCGTCCTCGGCATCAACCGCCTGCGCGGCCTTTTCCACCAGGCTGACGATATCGCCCATGCCCAGAATACGGCCCGCCACGCGGCCGGGATTGAACACTTCGATCTGGTCGAGCTTTTCGCCCATACCGGCAAACTTGATCGGCTTGCCCGTGACCGCACGCATCGAGAGCGCCGCACCGCCGCGCGCATCGCCATCCATACGGGTGAGGATCACACCCGTCAGATCGACTTCACCCGCAAAGCTCTGGGCAACGTTCACCGCGTCCTGACCGGTCAGCGAATCGACGACCAGCAGCGTTTCCTTGGGGGTCGAGATGGCGGCAACAGCCTTCATCTCTTCCATCAAGGCCGCATCGACATGCAGACGGCCCGCCGTGTCGAGCAACAGCACGTCCACAGCCTGAAGCTTGGCCGAATTGATCGCGCGTTCGGCAATCGCAGTCGGCATCTGCCCCGAAACGATCGGCAGCGTCGAAACGCCCACCTGCTCGCCCAGAACAGCCAACTGCTCCTGCGCGGCGGGGCGGTTGACGTCGAGCGACGCCATCAACACCTTTTTGCCGTGCTTTTCCTTCAGCAGCTTGCCGAGCTTTGCCGTGCTGGTGGTCTTGCCCGACCCTTGCAGGCCGACCATCATGATGACCACCGGCGGCGCGGCATTCAGATCGAGACCGGGGACATCCTGCCCGCCCAGCATCTCGACCAGCGCGTCATTGACGATCTTGACGACCTGTTGACCGGGCGTGACCGACTTGAGCACATTTTGCCCAACGGCCTTCTCGGTCACTTCGTCGATAAAGCGACGCACCACCGGCAGGGCCACGTCGGCTTCGAGCAAGGCAATGCGCACTTCGCGCATCGCATCGCGCACATCCTGTTCTTTGAGCGCACCGCGCCCCTTCAGCCGATCAAAGACCGAGCCAAGGCGATCAGACAGAGCGTCGAACATCAGCCAACCCCAACAGCGGCGCAAAATTACGCCAAAAACGCCGATGGGCCAAACCTGGCCGATCAGCGCATATTCCCATCAAGCGAAAAACGCCGGCGGACGTAAATTCGTCGGCCAGCGTAACGCTCAATGAAGCGATACCTTCCCTTTGGTGGAGCCTAGCGGGATCGAACCGCTGACCTCCTGCATGCCATGCAGGCGCTCTCCCAGCTGAGCTAAGGCCCCTAACCAATGGGTATATGTTTGAATGGTGGAGCCTAGCGGGATCGAACCGCTGACCTCCTGCATGCCATGCAGGCGCTCTCCCAGCTGAGCTAAGGCCCCATTCATTCAATAAGCTAGGCATCCCTGGGTGGTTTGCTTCGCTTCCGCCTCGTCGGCGGGCCGCCCCACTAGGACGACCCCGGAACCTTGGCAAGAACTTTTTTCGAGAAATTTCATTTTTCTGAAAAAAGCCCCGCCAAGGTTCCGGACAAGAGCTTACACTTCGTCAGGCTCTTCATCATGGCCCGACACGCCCAGGTCGTCATCGCCGCCCAAGTCGACATCATTGTCCGGCGAATCGCCGTCATCATCGATGTCCAGATCCTCATCGGCCAAATCGCCGTCGGCCACCTCATCGGCGTCCTTCTTCTGGATCTCCTCAAAGGGAATCGGCTGCTTGCTCTTGAGAACCGGTTCAGGAACCCAGGCATAGCCGCATTCGATGCAAGTGACGGGATCGTCCTTGCCCAGATCGTAAAAGCGGGTGCCGCACTTCGGGCAGCCGTGCTTGGCGCCCCATTCTGGCTTGACCATGCTATTCCTCATGTCTGCCCCAGCCAAAGCGGCGGGCGGTATCCATTGCTATGCGTAACTGGCGCGAAGGGCCATTTGACCGACCCTGCCATGCTCTGGCGCCTTGCCATAGAGCCCCCGCGCTGTCAAAAGCCGCGCGCTTCTGACGGGTGCCTGCCCGTGACGCAAGCGTTTTTCGCATCCCCAGTCTTCATAGTCCCAAGGAATCCTGCCTGTGAGCGCTTCTGCCACCCCCCGCCCCCGCCGTTTCCTGCCCACAGGCGCGCTGAATGGCACGATCCGCGTCCCCGGCGACAAGTCGATCAGCCACCGCTCGATCATGCTGGGCGCGCTGGCTCTGGGCGAAACGCGGGTCACGGGCCTGCTGGAAGGCGAGGATGTGATGTCCACGGCGGCCGCCATGCGGGCCATGGGCGCAAAAATCGTGAAAACCGATGATGGCGAATGGATCATCAACGGCGTGGGCGTCGGCGGGCTGCTGCAACCGGAAACCGCACTCGACATGGGCAATTCGGGCACCTCGACTCGCCTGCTGATGGGATTGGTGGCCAGCCATGGCATCACCGCCACCTTTGTGGGCGATGCCTCGCTGTCGAAGCGCCCGATGGGCCGGGTGATCGACCCGCTCTCCACGATGGGCGCGGATTTCACCTCCGTCGAAGGCCGCCTGCCGCTGACCATGCGCGGCGCCTCGCCCGCCGTGCCGATCACCTATCGCCTGCCCATGGCCAGCGCGCAGGTCAAATCGGCGGTGCTGCTGGCAGGCCTCAACACGCCGGGCATCACCACCGTGATCGAGCCGGTGCCCACCCGCGACCATTCGGAACGCATGCTGCGCGGCTTCGGCGCGAATCTGACCGTTGATGTCGATGAGGAAGGCACACGCACCATCCAGATCCACGGCCCCGCCGAGCTGAAGGGCCAGACCATCGTGGTGCCGGGCGACCCCTCCTCCGCCGCCTTCTTCATCGTCGCCGCGCTCACCGTGCCGGGCAGCGATGTGCTGATCGAGAACGTGGGCCTCAACCCCACCCGCGCCGGGATCGTCACCGTGCTGCGCCAGATGGGCGGCAGCATCGAGGAAGTGAACCCGCGGGAGGTCGGCGGCGAGCCGGTGGCCGATCTGCGCGTGCGCCACTCGCAACTGCACGGCATCGAGGTCGATCCCGAAATCGTGCCCAGCATGGTCGATGAATTCCCCGTCCTGTTCGTCGCCGCAGCGCAGGCCAAGGGCCGCACCGTCACCACCGGCCTTGAGGAATTGCGCGTCAAGGAAAGCGACCGCATCACCGTGATGCGCGTGGCGCTGGAACTGGCGGGCGCCAATGTGACCGAGACCGAAGACGGCCTGATCATTGATGGCACCGGCGGCGCGCCCCTGCCCGGCACGTCGGGCGCGCATCATGTCGCCACGCATCTGGACCACCGCATCGCCATGAGCATGGCCATTGCGGGCCTTAACAGCATGAATGGCGTCGCCATCGACGACACCAGCCCGATCGCCACCAGCTTCCCCAATTTCGAGGCGCTGCTCGCCAGCCTGGTGGCCAGATGAGCCTGATCACCGGGATTCCCGAAGAGATTGCCACCGCCTGCGGTTTTGCGGGCATGGCGCTCTGCGTCTTTGCCTATGGCTATACCACGGCCTTTACCGGGAAGACGCGCGAGCCCAACCCCTTCGTCCAGCATGGCGCCAATCTGGTGGGCGCGCTGCTGCTGGTGATTTCGCTGCTGGTGGATACCAATCCGGCCTCGCTGGCGCTGGAAAGCCTGTGGTCGGCCATCGCCTTTGTCGGCCTTGTCCGCGCCATCATGGCCAAAGGAAAAAACGCATGATTATCGCCGTCGATGGCCCGACCGCTTCGGGCAAGGGCACGATCGCCAAGGCGCTGGCCGCGCATTACGGTCTGCCGCATCTGGACACCGGACTGCTCTATCGCGCAGTGGGGCGACAGGTGGCGCTGAACGGCGGCGATCCCGATGATGCGGACGATGCGCTGGCGGCCTGCGGATTTGCCGACAGTTTGCTGGACGATCCCGAATTGCGGTCCGAAGCCTCGGGCGGGCTGGCCAGTCGCGTGTCGGTGCATCCCGCCGTTCGCCAGGCGCTGTATGAACGCCAGCACGCCTTTGCCACGCAAAGCGGCGGAGCGGTGCTGGACGGGCGCGACATTGGCACGGTGATCGCCCCTGAGGCGACCGCCAAGCTGTTCGTCATCGCCAGCGTGGCCGCGCGGGCCGAGCGCCGTCATGCCGAAATGCTGGTGCAGGGCCGCGATGTCGCCCTTGCCGAGATCGAAGCAGACCTTGCGCTGCGCGACGAACGCGACCGCAACCGCAGCGCTGCGCCTTTGCGCGCAGCCGAGGATGCGATCACGCTCGACACATCCGATCTGGGGCGCGAGGCGGCGATTGCCGCCGCCATCGCGCTGGTCGAACAGATGCGCTGCCTTAGCGGCGAAGCGTCTTAATGGCAGAACGTCTTAGTGCCGGAACTGGGCCTGCGTGACCTGAGCCTCCTTGGCGACGGTCTTTTTCTTGGCCGCGGTCTTCGCATGATGGCGTTTCTTGTTCTTCGCTTCCAGCTTGTGGAGACGCGCCTTCAGCACGGCCACCTGTTCGCGGGCGGCGCGGGCATCGGCGGCGGCGGCGGCGGCCAGTGAATTGGCCGAATTGGCCGAATTGCCCGCGTTTTGCGCGGCCATATTGGCCGCATCGGCCGCCCCCTGGGCCCGGCCCGATGCGGCAAGGGCATTATCCGCCGTCCCCTGCGCGCGCGATGCCGCGCCATTGCCTTCCTGAGCGCTGGCATAGGCTTCGTCCGCGCGCGCCTGCGCCCGCTTGACCGAACCGGTCGTGGCGCAACCCGAAAGCGCGAGAGACGCCGCCACCAGACCCGTCCCCATCAGGCCCAAAGAAATACGCATGGCTTCTCCTCCTTCACAATGTTTCCATCCAGTGGAATTCTGAACAAGCCGGGGCCGTCCTGTGCCGAAAATGAACGAAATGACAAACCCGGATGGTCCGCCCCCGGCGCAGGACGAACCGTGTTGACCCGCCACCCGGCGCCCACCGTATAGATACAGTATAAGGCGGTATTTCCCTTGCCTTTCGCCCCCGTTTGGCCTAGTCGCCGCCGGTCTGCCCGTGGCCTTGGCTGTGGGTGGGTGCTGTGGATGGCATCCGGCCTCCATGGCGGTTCGGCCCTTTTTGGCCCGGCCATCGCATGGTGCGATGCCGGAGGAAAGACCGGCGGACGGAGGCCCTGTTAATCAGGGAACGCCTCCCAACCGCCTGGCCGGAAGAACGTTAGACTTGAAGGACTCTTTTATGAGCACCCCGACCCGCGACGATTTCGCGGCTCTCCTTGACGAATCGCTTGGCGGCGCCGCCAACGGTGGCTTTGAAGGCCGCGTAGTCAAGGGCACCATCACCGCCATCGAAAACGACAAGGCCGTCATCGACGTAGGCCTCAAGAGCGAAGGCCGCGTGCCGCTGCGCGAATTCGCGATGGCCGGTCAGCCCCACGGTCTGTCGGTTGGCGATGAAGTCGAAGTGTTTGTCGACCGCGTCGAAAACGCTGACGGCGAAGCGATGCTCTCGCGTGACCGCGCTCGCCGCGAAGCCGCTTGGGACAAGCTTGAAAACGAATTTGGCGAAGGCAAGCGCGTTGAAGGCGTCATCTTCGGCCGCGTCAAGGGTGGCTTCACCGTCGACCTCGACGGCGCCGTGGCCTTCCTGCCCGGCTCGCAGGTCGACATCCGCCCCGTGCGCGACGTCACCCCGCTGCTCGACGTTCCCCAGCCGTTCCAGATCCTCAAGATGGACCGTCGCCGTGGCAACATTGTCGTGTCGCGCCGCGCCGTTCTGGAAGAAACCCGCGCCGAACAGCGCAGCGGCCTGATCCAGAACCTCTCGGAAGGTCAGATCATCGACGGCGTGGTCAAGAACATCACCGATTACGGTGCGTTCGTTGATCTGGGCGGCATCGACGGCCTGCTGCATGTCACCGACATGAGCTACAAGCGCGTGAACCACCCGAGCGAAGTGATCGCCATCGGCGACACCGTGCGCGTGCAAATCGTCCGCATCAACCAGGACACGCAGCGCATCAGCCTCGGCATGAAGCAGCTGGAATCGGATCCGTGGGATGGCGTTGCCGCCAAGTACCCGGTCGGCGCCAAGCTGCGCGGCACCGTCACGAACATCACCGAATATGGTGCGTTTGTGGAGCTGGAAGCCGGCATCGAAGGCCTGGTCCACGTTTCGGAAATGTCCTGGACCAAGAAGAACGTCCACCCCGGCAAGATCGTTTCGACCTCGCAGGAAGTCGACGTGCTGGTTCTGGAAGTCGATTCGGACAAGCGCCGCATCTCGCTCGGCCTCAAGCAGGCTCAGCAGAACCCGTGGGAAGCTTTCGCCGAACGTCACCCGGTTGGTTCGAGCGTCGAAGGCGAAGTCAAGAACGCCACCGAATTCGGCCTCTTCATCGGTCTGGACGGCGAAGTCGACGGCATGGTTCACATGTCGGACATCGCTTGGGGCATCTCGGGCGAAGACGCGCTGGCGCTGCACCGCAAGGGTGAAAGCGTCAAGGCGATCGTTCTGGACGTGGACATCGAAAAGGAGCGCATCTCGCTCGGCATCAAGCAGCTCGAAAAGGGCGCCCCGGCTGCCGGCGGCGTTTCGACCGCTGCTGGTTCCAATCTGAAGCGCAACGAAGTTGTCACCGTGACCGTGCTCGAAGTGCGTGACGGCGGCCTCGAAGTGCAGGCTGGCGACGATGGCGCCACCGGCTTCATCAAGCGTTCGGATCTGGGTCGCGACCGCGACGAACAGCGCCCCGACCGCTTCCAGGTCGGTCAGAAGATCGACGCCATGGTCACCGGTTTCGACCGTTCGAAGAAGCCCAGCTTCTCGATCAAGGCGCGTCAGCTGCACGAAGAAAAGGAAGCCGTCGAACAGTACGGTTCGTCGGATGCCGGCGCTTCGCTGGGCGACATCCTGGGCGCCGCTCTGAAGGCCAAGCAGTAAGCTTGAACCTTCTCAGCGCTGTAGCCTGAGACACAAAGACCCGCTCGGAGCGATCCGGGCGGGTTTTTTGTTGGGGGTTTAGGTTTAGGGATAGAATGCGAGGGTCTAGACCCTCGCGCTCCCATTACTGTCCTCGTTGCGCCAAAGGTTCACCCTTGCGTCCAGCTTGCCGCGCCGCAGGCTTTAAATAAGGCGGCTTTGCCGCATGACGCTTGTTCGCAAGCAAAGCGCAACCAGTATCGGGATTGCAAAGGGCTTTCGCCCTTTGCCCGCCGGAGGCATAAGCCTTTCCCGAATCCCCACCACAGGACCGTTTGACGATGCCCATCGAGATCCACCAATTCCCCTGTCTTTCGGATAATTACGGCTTTCTGCTTCACGATCCGGCCACGGGCGAGACGGTGTGTATCGACACACCGGACGCTGAGGAATACCTGCGTCAGGCCGCAGCGAGGGGCTGGAGGATCACCCAGATCTGGAACACGCATTGGCACAAGGATCATGCGGGCGGGAATGGCGCGATCAAGGCGGCGACAGGCTGTATGATCACCGCGCCCGCAGGCGATGCGGGCAAGATTGAGGGCGTGGACCGGACGGTCGATCAAGGCGATTCCGTGGCTTTGGGAGCGTATCGCGCACAGGTCATCAATGTAGGCGGCCATACGCTGGGCCATGTTGCCTACCATTTGCCTGAGGCTTCTGTGGCGTTCGTTGGCGATGCGTTGTTTGCGCTGGGCTGTGGACGGATGTTTGAGGGCACAGCCTCGCAATTTTGGGCCAGTCTGGAGCGAATCAAGGCGCTGCCCGCCGACACCACGCTTTATTGCGCGCATGAATATACGGCCAGCAATGCGCGATTCGCGCTGCATGCCGACCCGGAAAATGCCGCGCTGGCCGCCTATTACGAAGAAATCGCCGCCCGGCGCGCGCGAGGCGAGGCGACCGTTCCCTTCTCTCTGGAGCGCGAACTGGTCACCAATCCGTTCCTGCGGGCCGACAGCGCCGATATTCAGGCCCGCTGGGGCGCCGATCCGGTCAGTGCCTTTGCCGCCTTGCGTGAGGCCAAGAACAGCTTTTAAGCAAGGCGCGTCACAGCTTGAACTGCACCACCGCATGGACGACGGAGGTCTTGTTCACCCCCGTCACATGCGGCACGAAGCCCACGCGCAGCGGCCCCAATTTGACGCCCGCCATCGCATAGGGTTCGATCAGATGGTTCGGATAGCCGGTGACACCTCCGATTTCGAAGAACAGCGGCAGGTGATCCGTTTCCGCGCGCCACCCGATCTGAAATGAAGGCCGACGATAGGAATTGTAATAGCCGCCCACGACAAAGCCACATTCGCTTTGGGCGTAGAGGCCATAATTCTGATCGTTATAGCCCGGCTTTTCGTGAATGGAGAGCAGGTGAAGGCCGATAGCCGCCAAATTCAGACAATTCATCGCCAATTCGTCTCTTTCACTGCTAGATCCCGCCCGAAGAGCACATGCTTTTAGCCCAAGGGATCTTTGCATTTTGCAGCGAATGACGAGGTAGTCCTGCTCACTCCTCCGTTTCAACGATAGCAAGTATGAGCCATCGTCCCACCCAGAGATTATATAGCTAATTTTACACGATTTTTAAAGCTTCACGACTTGGGGCCGTCCTGATCTTCCCGCTTAACACCATCGAGAAGGCGTTCGGCCCGCTCCTTGTCGGCCTTGGCGATCACCCGCGCAGTCTTGGTTTGACCATGCAGAGCACGATTGGCCTGCGCCTGCTTTTCCGCCTCGCCGCGCGCCCGCGCCTTGCGGGCCATGCGCAAATTGATGATATCCGCCATGATCCTGCCTCCAAACGCAAAAAGCCCCGCCGGAGCGGGGCTTTCCACCAGATCCGCAAAGATCAGGATTACAGACCGGCGATCGCCGCGTCCACCTGAGCCTTGTCAGCATCGACGCCGTAACGGCCGGCGATCAGACCGCGAGCCGCCGTAGCAGCAGCTTCGGCCGCCTTGGCCTGAAGCTCGGCCACAGCCGCACGTTCCGCCGCTTCGATCTTGTCGCCGGCGATCTTTTCGCGGCGCGCAATCACAGCGGTGGTGTCGGCTTCGGCCTTGGCGATGATCGCCTCGGCTTCATGCTTGGCATGCTCAACCAGTTGCGCGGCTTCCTTTTCGGCACCGGCAATACGGGCGGCATATTCAGCGCGCAGCTTGTCGGCTTCAGCGCGCAGCGCCTTGGCTTCGTCCAACTGCTTGCGGATTTCGGCAATGCTGCCGTCCAGTCCCTTGGTGATCACCGAGGGAACCTTGAGCACGATAGCGACCAGGATCAGCACCGCCATCGAAGCGGCAACGATCTGCGGCGCCGAGGCAACACCCAGCATCAGCGGTTCGGCGGCTTCGTGACCGCCATGTTCGGCAGCACCGGCAGCCAGAACGGCCAGAGTAGCAAGATCAGCCATGGAGGACCTCCTTCACGGCGGCGCGGGCGGCATCGCCTTCCACGCTCAGGCCGGCAAGGCGGGCGACGATGTCGCTGGCCGCTTCGCTGGCAACGGTTTCGATTTCGGTCAGCGCCTGTGCGCGGGCCGTGGCAAGGCGCGCATCGGCCTCGGCCATACGGGCGTCGATCACAGAGGCAGCCTGAGCCAGACGGGCTTCGCTGGCCTTGGTGCCTTCGGCCTTGGCCTTGGCGATCAGGGCCTGAGCTTCGGCGCGCTGCTTGTTGCTGGTCGCGGCCCAATTGGCCTCTTCTGCTTCGGCGGCGCGGCGCGCGGCTTCGGCGGCGGCCAGATCATCAGCGATCTGCTTGTCGCGATTTGCCACCGTTGCCTGAACCTTGGGCACGAAGCCTCGGCCAACGACAAAGAAGACAAATCCGAAGAAGATCAGCGCCCAGAAGATCTGGGACGCATAGGTTGCGGATAGCTGCGCAATCTGAGGCATCACTTAGGTTCCGGTCGCTGTGCGTCGGGCCGGATGGACCAGACGGTGTTACCGCAAGGCCGCGGTATCATCCAGAACAGGACAACCGGGCCAAGAAATTCATGCGGCGATTCCGACCGGGGCAAAACGCCCCGGTCAGCATCACCTTGGTATTCGTTCAGGCGACGAAGATCAGGATCATCGCCACGACGAACGAGAGCAGACCCAGAAGTTCAGCAGCCGCGAAGCCGATGAACAGACGGCCCTGCTGGCCATCAGCGGCGCCGGGGTTGCGCAGAGCGGATTCGAGGAACGAACCGAACACGTTACCCACGCCCAGGGCAGCCACACCGGCGCCGATAGCGGCCAGACCAGCACCGATCAGCTTTGCGCTTGCAGGTTCCATTTCCATAACTCCTTTTGAACGAATTTCGTTGGTTGAAAGGCTTTGATGTACGTCTTGAAAACTTAGTGCAGGTTTTCGGCGTCGTTGAGATACAGCGAGGTCAACAGCGCGAAAACATAAGCCTGGATGCCAGCCACCAGAATTTCCAGCGCGCAAATGGCGATCATCAACCCAAAGCTGGGCAGGCCGACAACAGCACCCCACAGCACGCCCGAATTGGCCGAACTGATGACGAAGCTGGAGAGCACTTCGAGCAGCACGTGGCCCGCCATCATCGCCACGAACAAACGCAGCGCGAGAGAGAAGGGACGCACGAGGAACGAGATCAGCTCGATAAAGGGGATCAGCCACAGCAGCCATGCAGGCGTGCCATGCGGCACGAACAGGCTGAAAAAGTGCAGGCCATGGCGGGCAAAGCCCACGATCAGCACGATCGAGAAGGACAGGATCGCCAGAACGCCGGTCACCGTAAAGTGGCTGGTCGCGGTAAAGGGATGGATCCCGAACAGACCCAGCGGCAGCAGCCCCAGAACGTTCGAGAAGAGAATGAAGCTGAACAGCGAGAAGATGTAGGGCACATACTTCTTGCCCTTGGGGCCAACATTGGCGGCCAGCAGATTGTCAATAAAGCCAACCAGACCTTCAACCATCACCTGCCAGCGGCCGGGAACGGTCTGACCCTTGGCGCCGCCCGCGACAAACGCGAAAAGCACGCCAACCGAGATCAGCATCCACAGCGCCGAATTGGTGAAAGCAATGTTGTGCCCGGCAATGGTCCACTGATCGGTGCCAAAAAGCGGCTCGATCATGAACTGGTGCATCGGATCGACTTTGCCCTGTTCGGCCACGCTTTATGCCCCCTTGCCTATGCATCGTAAGCGGTCGTTCGTAACCCCTTCGTTGGGGCGAACCTTGTCCAGAGCCCATGCTCTGTTCAAGGATCATTCAGACCGCCGGGTGGAAATCCGGATAATGTTCCTGAAAGCGGCGAAGGTGCCAAGCCCCATCACCACCAACAGACCCCAATGGCCGCGCCCGATCAACTGGTCGATAGTCCAGCCGATGAACGCACCGCCACCGATCCCCGCGATCAGTTCGGCCAGAACCCGGTTGCCCAGACGATAGCTATCGTCAGATTGCGCCCCCGCATTCGGCGTTTTACGCATTTCCTCCCGCTCCCGAACGGCGTTAATCCGTTCATCGAGCGATGCGAGGCGCGCATCCTCACCGCGTTGATCCTGTGCCTCCGGCTCGTTGCTCAATTCTCTCTCCCGCCTGCCTGTCCTTTAAACCGGACTGTGGGGCCAAAAAGAGCCTTGTGCAACGGCTGTCCGCTCAGGGCGCCTGCCCCTTAGGCGGGGGGTCAGCCCAAGTCAACCGGTCGCTAGGTAGTAGTAAGGTAGCATAAAGCCGTTCGCGCCATTTTCAGGCGGGTACGTATGCACAGAAAATGCGGGAACCGGCAAATATCGCGCAATTGTCGGACATCTGCGCCAACCCGCGCGAATCACCTGTACCAAAGACCCACCTGATTGAGGCCCCCGGCAAAGGGCAAAGAAAAACCGCGCGGGAACCATGCCCCACGCGGTCGATCCTAACAACGGTTAAACCCGCTTATGCAGGACAGCGGCTGTCGCGCACCGGAGCGCCCGCGCCCCTCACCTGCCAGCTGCCGTCGGGGGTCTGATACTTTTCCCCCGGCTGGGTCTGCATCACCAGCTTGCATCCGGTGGTAAAGGCATATTCCTCGACCGTGGCATGCTGGGCCTGGGCGCGTTCGGCATAGACCGCCTTGCGCTTGATGTTGATGTCATCGACCAACCGCTTGAGATCGGGCGTCGAGGCACCCACGATCCCCAGATAGCCGGTGGGCATTTCGCCCACCTGTCCGGCCGAACGCGCGGCGGCATAGGCCGGATCGCGAACCTGCGCCATGGCAACGCCCGCCATTGCCGGAACAAGCAGCGCGGCGACCAAAAAAGGCGAAACAGAAGCAAAAACGCGCGACATCAGAAGATATCCTTATTGCTATCAATCGTTTTGCCCGCATCAGCGGCCAGACGATAGATGACTTCCTGTTTGATGTTGATGTTCAGCTCGATCACGATCGGCTTATCAGGCGCGCTTACGGTGATACACCCCGAGAGCGCACCGGTCATTCCCAGCAAAAGAGCCGAAACCCCCAGCCGGACGGGTCGTTTGCGCCAGAACACTGGCATTTCTGGCAACAGACGTCCGCCCGGCCCCTGTGCCCTGCCATGTCGTGCTTCCCGCTGGTCCATACGGGAATCTTTTGCCACGGCGGGACGGTGGGTCAATCTATTACGCTTCATGGACGATGCTCGCTGACTGAAGGCTGAATGGTTGCGGTTTTTGGCAGAGGGCTCTGCGTCGGCATGATCCGCATGGACGGCAGGGTCAGGCCCTTGTCACGCGGATCGCCGATATAGTTCGAATCGTAAAGCGAACGCAGCGACCCGATCAGTTGATAGAAGGGAGCGCGGATGTTCACATTGAATTGCAAAGGCAATTTGGCCACCTGACGGGTCAGGAAATTCTTCGAGGCCCCCTTGCCCTGCCGCAATCCCTTCATGGACACGCGCGTCACCACCTCACCGGCCAGATCGCCGTCGAGGCCGATTCGCATTTCCTTGAATTGCACGTCGCGCAAGGTTCGGAACGCCAGATTCGCCATGGGCGTCAGATCGCGATAGCTCAGCTCGCCCACATAGGACACCGACCCGCCGCCGGGCCGCGAAATCAGCTCACCGCCCGAGACGCGCCCGCCATTCTGGTCGAAAACCAAGGGGATGCGCCCATCGAACAGCCCCGTCGCGGCCAGATTCGACACCTCCATATGGGTGATCAGCTTGGCCGCGTTCACCGACGAAAGCTTCAATTCGAATCGGCGCACCGCCGCCCCGCCCAGTTGCAGCTTGGTCGGCAGCATCTCCATCTCGCCATCAAGGAAGGGCCAGCGCGCATCCTCGATTTCCAGCAGATAGCCCGGATGCATGGTAAAGCGCATCTTGCCATCGGTGGCCTCGATGCCCGGATTGATCGAACCGATGCGCAGGCTCTGATGCGGCGCGGTGACAAGGCCAAGCAGATCGGTGAACTCCACCGTACCCGCCACGCCCTTTACCGGGCCAGCCATGCCTGCAAAATCAAAGCTCTGGGTGGTGATCCTGCCATGGCTTGTCACCTTGCCATCGGCCCAGTCGATCCGGCCCGTGCCATCGAAACGCCCTGCGGCATTCGCAATCGTGCCTTGCGCCAGCGCGCTCAGCCCGTCCGGCTGCAAACCGGCGTCAAAGGTCAGCCCGTCCAGCGTCAGATCGGCAAAGCCCTTGGCACTGGCCAATTCATGCGTGATGGCGACCTGAACGATCTGGCGGTCATGCTTGGGCTCACGCAGCACGGCATCGGCGCGAATCACCCCATTGGTCATCGTCAGGCTGGCACCATGGGCGACAAGCGGGGCAAAGCGGGCCAGCTTTTCCACATCGCTCACCTGCATCGCCACATCGCTGAGCGCCAGCGTGCCGCCAGTGTAGCGCCACTGCCCCGCGCCATCCTTGATCAGCATCGGCACCGCGGCCAGCGATCCCTCCAGCCCCTTGAACTCCCCCGCGGCCCCCGCGCCCATCTGCGCTGTCACCGAAGCCAGCTTCAGGCTGGTCCCCTCGCCCGGCTTGCCCAATTGCACGGCAAGCGCCTGCGCATTGAGCGCCGCATCACGTCCGGCCCCGGCGCGCAATTCCAAAGGTCCGCTGTTCAATTTCAACGGCGAATCACCCATCCGCCCGTTCAGATCCAGCCCCGCGACCCGCACGCCCGCGCGCCATCCGCCTTTATCCAGCTCCAGCAAAGGCCCGGACAGCGGACAGGCCGCCACCTTGCCCGCGCTCAGGCTCAGCCCATTGGCCTCCAGCCCGGAAAAGCTGACCGGCACGCAGGACGACCACAGACGCGCCCCGCCCTTGTCGCCCACGCCGTCGAGCGGCAGGCGCAAAGCCGCCACCTTCACCCCCGGCGCCAGCGCGCCAGAGGCCAAAGCCTCGCCCCGCCAGCGGATTTCGCCGCCCTTGGCCACAATCTCCATCCGGGGCAGCGCCAAAGCCGCACCATTGTCCGCGCGGAACTCGGCCATGCTCAGGCGGATCGGTCCGCCATTTTTGGGAATTTCGGCCAGAATGCGCGGCAGCCCCGGCGCCGCGCTGCGCAGCGATCCGGTAAAGCGCGGCACCTTTGCCGAATCGCTGATCAGCGTCAGCCGGTCGCCGTCAAGCAAAGGCATGCCCGATTCGCCAACCAGCCGCAGCAGCGGCGCGACCAGGCTGAAACGCCCCTCGCCCGCATGAAGGTTAAAGCGGCCCTCCAGACGGCTGCGCGGGGTTTCCTTGCGCAGGCTCGCCTCGATCCGCGCGATCAGCGGCTCGGTCAGCGTCCCTGCCGCCCCGGCCCGCGCCTTGGCCAGCGCGGCATAGCTGGCCTTGTCGGGCACAATGCCCTGACCCGAAACCGTGCCGTCGCCATCGATCCGCGCCATGGTCAAAGGCGCGCGCAGGCGGCCCTCGATCCCCACTTCGCGCGCAGCAACGCCCGTGGCGGTCAGATCATGCGCGGCGATCCGCCCCATCGCATTGACCGCCGAATCGCGCAGCGCCAGCCGCAAAGGCCCGGTGATCGCCCCGATCCGCGCACCCGGCATATCCAGCGCGCCGGTCCTCAGCGCCAGATCGACCTGACCGCCATCCAGCAATTCGTCCAGCCTGCCCTTCACCCCAATCTGCGAAGCGCCCAGCCGGATCGCGCCGCATGAGGCCGGCAGCAGATGCGCCATGCCATCCAGCATCGGCGATCCGCCCTTCACGGCGATCCGCCCGATCATCCGCGCGCCGCCCGCGCATCCCGCGCCGCGCAAATGCGGCGCCGACACCACCAGCGCGCCGCCAAAGCCGCCCGCCAGATTGCCCCGGCCCGACACCACTGCGCCCACTCCGCCCGCAGGCGTGGCCAGAGCCATGACCCCATCGGTAATCCGCAGGTCGATCGCGGGCAGGCCCGAAGGCTTGCCGCCGCCCTTCATCAAAGTGTCGATGGCGCCGAAACTGATGTGCCCGTCCTTCATCGCGGCAAAGATGCGCGGCGATGAAACGTCCACCCGCGAAATGCCCGGCGTCAGACCCACCATCCCGGCCCAGACCTCGATCCGGGGGATCACCGCATCGGGATGGCGCACATCGCCCACCACCACATCGGCCAGCACCGCATGGCGCGTATCAAGCTCGACCACCTTATAATTGGCCGCCAGCCCCAGACGCACCAGTTCGCGCCGCAGCACCGCATCGGCAATCGAGAGCCTTTCGGCCCAGCCAAGACCCAGCGCGAGCGCCACCAATCCCGCCCCGGCAAGGGCCAATTGGCGTCCGCGCCCACGCGGCGGGCTCGTTACTTCATCATCGGTGGGCAATTCATCCATCACCTACAGACTCTTGCGCGAGGGGGCCGGGAAAGGCAATGCTTATACGCAATTGCCGCGATCAGTCGCCGCGAGGGACCGGGGGATGGATGTGACCAGCGATGATGATGCCTTCGACACCCGATCGACCCCCACACAACCAACACCGGACCGTCTGCGTGAGGCGCATCATGGCACTTTGTTTTCTGCACAGGACCTGAATCCCGCCCCGCCATCGGGCGAAAAGCTGCAACAGATCGCCCATGATCCCTCCGGCCACCGTGCGCGTCTGCGCAAAAGGCTGCTGGATGGGGGCGAAGGGGCGCTGGCCGATCATGAGATCATCGAATATCTGTTGATGACCGCCATCCCCCGGCGCGACACCAAGCCGCTGGCACGCAGCCTGCTGGCGCGGTTTGGTTCGCTGGCGGGGGTGTTCAACGCCGATTCGGTGGCGCTGGCCGCGCATCCGGGCATGGGCGAAACCAGCGCGGCCGCGATCCGCATCGTCGCGCTCGCCACCCGCCGCTTTGCCCGCCATCAGGTCAGCGAACAGCCGATCTTCAACACATGGCAGATGCTGATCTCCTATCTGACCGTGGACATGGCGCATCTGAAGGTCGAGCGGGTGCGCGCGCTTTATCTGGACACCAAGAACCGGTTGATCCGCGACGAACATCTGGGCGACGGCAGCCTTGACGAGGCCGCGATCCACCCGCGCGAGGTGATCCGCAAGGCGCTCGATCTGGGGGCGGCCTCGATGATTCTGGTGCATAATCACCCCTCCGGATCGCCCGAGCCCAGCCGGGCCGATATTCAGATCACGCAAAAGATTGCCGAGGCGGGCCATCATCTGGGCATCAGCGTTCACGATCATGTCGTGATCGGGCGGGAGGGGCATGTTTCGCTGCGCCAGCGCGGCCTCTTATGAGGGGCCAGTGGGGGCTTTTGTAACGCAAAACTTGCCTTTCGACGCATGAAGCCCTAGCGGCGCGAGCAAGAGAATCTGCGCCGGAGACACATATGGTACCCCGTTACGCCCGCCCCGCGATGACCGCGATCTGGGAGCCCGAAGCCCGTTACAAGATCTGGTTCGAGATCGAAGCCCATGCCACGCAAAAGCTGGGCGAGCTGGGCGTTGTGCCCGCAAGCGGCCCCAAGGCGCTGTGGGACTGGTGGGCGACCAACCCTGTCATCGACGTGGCCGCCATCGACGCCAAGGAAGCGATCCTCAAGCATGACGTGATCGCGTTCCTCGACTGGGTTTCCGAACAGGTCGGCCCCGAAGCGCGCTTCATGCATCAGGGCATGACCAGCTCGGACGTGCTGGACACCACGCTCTCGGTGCAGTTGGCCAAGGCCGCCGATATCCTGATCGAGGACATTGACGCGCTGCTGGCCGCGATCAAGCGCCGCGCGTTTGAACACAAGTATACGCCCACCATCGGGCGCAGCCACGGCATCCACGCCGAACCGACCACCTTCGGCAAGAAGCTGGCCGAGGCCTATGCCGAATTCACCCGCAACCGTGCGCGCCTTGTGGCCGCGCGCGAAGACATCGCCACCTGCGCGATTTCGGGCGCTGTGGGCACCTTTGCCAACATCGACCCCAGCGTCGAAGTCTATGTGGCCGAGCAGATGGGCCTGTCGGTGGAACCCGTTTCCACGCAGGTCATCCCGCGCGACCGCCACGCGATGTTCTTTGCAACGCTTGGCGTCATCGCCTCGTCCATCGAACGCCTCGCCGTGGAAATCCGCCACCTTCAGCGCACCGAAGTTCTGGAAGCGGAAGAATATTTCTCGCCCGGCCAGAAGGGTTCGTCGGCGATGCCGCACAAGCGCAACCCGGTGCTGACCGAAAACCTGACGGGTCTGGCCCGCGTGGTGCGTTCGGCTGTCACCCCGGCGCTGGAAAACGTGGCGCTTTGGCACGAGCGCGATATTTCGCACTCCTCGGTCGAACGTTACATCGGCCCGGATGCGACGATCACGCTCGATTTCGCCCTCGCCCGTCTGACCGGCGTGGTCGATAAGCTGGTGATCTACCCTGAGCGTATGCAGAAGAACCTCGACCGCATGGGCGGTCTGGTCCATTCGCAGCGCGTGCTGCTGGCCCTGACTCAGGCCGGTCTGGAGCGCGATGCTTCCTACCGTCTGGTACAGCGCAATGCGATGAAGGTGTGGGAATCGGACGGTCAACTCAGCTTGCTCGAACTGCTCAAGGCCGATCCCGAAGTGACCGCGGCGCTGACCCCGCAGCAGCTCGAGGACAAGTTCAACCTCGACTACCACTTCAAGGCCGTCGACACGATCTTTGATCGCGTGTTCGGCGCCTGAAGACGCGTGGACAAGGGGCGCTGATATAGCGCCCCTTTCCATCCGGAACATTCCGGCCTAGCATAAGTCTTTGGGTACGATGACCGCGCAGGAGGGGAAGACCTTGCAGATCTTACGGACGGCGCTCTGGATCCTGGCGGCGGTGTTGATCTCGTCTTTTGTGGCGATCAACTGGCAAAAGACTTCGATCAATTTGTGGCCGCTGGAAAACGGCTATCTGCATGTTGATTGGCCGGTGGGGCTGATCGCGCTGGCCGCTTTTGTGGCGGGCATGGTGCCGGTGTGGCTTTTGGCCAAGGCGAAGATCTGGCGGTTGAACCGCCGCATCGCGGGCCTTGAAAACACGCTGCGCGCCGCAACCCCCACTCCGCCGATCGCCACCGCAACCCAGCTCGATGCCGCTGCCGAGAAGAATTGAGACGCAAAGATGAACCATAATCCGATCTATGTCGCCCTCGACCTGCCCCGTCTGGATGCCGCCGAAGCGCTGGCGCGGCGGATCAAGGATCATGTGGGCGGGATCAAGCTGGGGCTGGAATTCTTCTGCGCCCATGGCCATCACGGCGTACATGAACTGGCCAAGGTCGGCCTGCCGATCTTTCTCGATCTGAAGCTGCACGATATTCCCAATACGGTGGCGGGCGCGATGCAGGCGATCCATGTGCTGCAACCGGCCATCGTCACGGTCCATGCCTCGGGCGGGCGGGCGATGCTGGAGGATGCCAAGGCTGCGGCGGGCGAGCATACCAAGGTGGTGGCCGTGACCGTGCTGACCAGCCTTGACGATGATGACATGAGCGCCATCGGCTATGCCAACCGCGCCAGCGATCAGGCGCTGCGTCTGGCCGAGCTGGCGCATGGTGCGGGCGTCGACGGCATCGTGTGTTCGGGCCATGAAGTGGGCGATATCCGGCGTCAGTGGAAGGACGGCTATTTCGTCGTACCCGGCCTGCGCCCCGCCGATGGCGTTCTGGGCGATCAGAAGCGTTCGGTCACGCCGCGCGCCGCGCGCGATGCCGGGGCCAGCGTGCTGGTCATCGGCCGCCCGATCACGCGCGCCGAAGACCCGGTGGCCGCCGCACGCGCCATCGAAGGCACGCTGTAAAACCCATGGTCCGTCTGGCTCTGCATGACGACCTGCCCGCGCTGCATGCGCTGGTGGAAAGCGCCTATCGCGGCGATTCGGCGCGCGGGGGCTGGACCCATGAGGCCGACCTGCTGGAAGGGCAGCGCACCTCACAGGCCGAACTGGCGCAGGCGCTGGACGAGGCGAACAATCGCGTGCTGGTGATGCACTGCGATGGCGCGCTGATCGGCACGGTCACGGTTACGCGGCGCGCGGACGGGATTGCCTATATGGGCATGCTCTGCGTTGATCCGGCCTTGCAGGCTGGCGGCATGGGTCGCACCCTGATCGCGGCGGCAGAGGAGCAGGCCCGGCGCGATTTCGGCGCGACCATCATGGAAATGACCGTTGTGGCCCCCCGCACCGAACTGATCGCCTATTACGAGCGGCGCGGCTATGCGCAAACCGGTGAAATCCGCCCCTTTCCCCTGCCCCAGTTTGACCATCTGACGATGGTGGTGCTGACCAAGGCCTTGGGATAATCCCATGGCGCGCATCGGCATCAAGATCTGCGGCATTTCCGACCGCGCCAGTCTGGACGCGGCCATCGGCGCGGGCGCGGACCATATCGGGCTGGTGTTTTTCGCCAAGAGCCCGCGCAATGTCGGCATCGAACAGGCCGCCGCGCTGGCGCATCATGCGGCGGGGCGGGCCAAAATCGTCGGCCTGTTTGTCGATCCCGATGGCGATTTCCTTGGCCAGATCCGCCAGAGCGTCCACCTCGACGTAATCCAGCTTCACGGCAAGGAAAGCCCAGCCCGCGTGGCGCAGGTGATGGCCGCGCAGGGCCTGCCGGTGTGGAAGGCGATCGGTGTGCGGAAAAGCGCCGATCTGGACGCCGCGCGCGATTATCAGGGCGTGGCCCGTATCCTGTTCGACGCCAAGCCGCCCGAGGGGGCAGACCTTCCCGGCGGAACAGGCTTGCGGATCGACTGGTCGCTGATGGCCGGTTACCGCCATTCCATCCCTTGGATTCTGGCGGGCGGTCTTGATCCGCGCAATGTGGGCGAGGCGATTCAGGCCACGGGGGCCGATTTCGTCGATGTCTCCTCCGGCGTTGAAAGCGCGCCTGGCGTCAAGGACGCGGCCCGGATCGCCGCCTTTTGCGAGGCCGCGCGAGCGGCAGGATAATCGCCGTGTGGGCGGCAGATTAATCCCGCCGCCCTCGTTTCATCAGAACTTTACGCCAAAGCCCAGCGTCAACGTATCGCCCGGACGCCATGCGCCCTCATTGATATAGTGGCGATATTCGACCTTGCCATAGACCGGGCCGAGCCCTTGCTGATAACCGCCGCCGATGGAGGTGGCGTTCGGCCCCGAGCCATAGTGATAACCCGCGATGCCATAAAGCGCGCCCAGCGACAGCACCTTGATCCCCAGCCGTGCCGAGGTGGCCCAACGCGTCCCGCTGCCCCCGGCCGAGCGGTCCACCGATTCCTCGATACCCGCAAAGACCCCATTGCCCAGCGCGCTGATCCCCGTGTCATAGCCGATGGCTGCGCCCGCCGTGCCCTTGGTCGAGCCATTGCCCTGCCAACTGACCCCGCCGCGCCCTTCGATCCGGATTTCACCGGCCTGCGCCGCGCCCGATACCAGGCAAAGGGCCATCGCAGCCATGATGGGAAGTGGGAGACGAGGCATAGTATTGTTTCCTGTTTATCAAAGCCATCGGCCTTGCAGGATGGTCCCCGTCCTTGTCCAGAGCAAGCCGGTATAAACCGCAAACGCCCCCGCCTGCCGCAAAAAACGGGCGGCCTGCATGATGCAGACCGCCCGCTCTTTATACGCAACCCGTCAGGGCTGGATCAGAAGCGCATACCCACGCCGACCAGCGCAGCATTGCTGTCACGGGCATTGTCTTCGTTGAAGGTGTGGCGGTATTCCACCTTGGTGAAATACTGCTGGCCAAGGCTGTGCTCGACGCCCGCGCCGATATGCGCACCGTTCGGGCCGGTGCCATAGGTGTAGCCGGCAAGGCCATAGACCTTGTCATTGGGGGTGGCCTTGACACCAAGGCGGGCGGTCGTGCTGAAACGAGCCTTGTCCTGGCTGGTCAGCACCTTGTCGACCGATTCTTCGAGGCCGACGAAAGTGTTGCCGCCCGTGGCAATGTCGTAGCCCAGCGTGGCGCCGACGGTGCCCTGGATCGAACGGCCATCATTCCATGCGGCGCCGGTGTGAACGTCAAAACGGGCCCCCATGCCATTGGTTTCGCCCTGGGCCATGGCAGGCGCGGCAACAGCCAGCGACGCGGCGAGCGAGAAAAGAACCAGACGCATAATCGTTACTCCGTTTGTTATCCCTGGGCGCCAAAGAATTTCATCGTTGATCGGCGCCTGCATCCTGTCTGGACCCCTGCGCCTGACATCCAAGTGAACAGGAAAGTCAGGCAAATGTCAGATTTCGTTCATAAAACTATGCCAGTATGGCTGATCACCGCAGAAATCCGGCATTGAGGCACCCCCGCGCCGCATTTGTCGCGAAATGTATCGCCATTGGGGCACCCTGCCTTGCGGATGATACATCCATGCCTTTGGGCGGGGCCCCATCCATGCAATTGCCCTTTTGGCGGGACTGGACTTGGAGGGCTCGGCGTGGCAGGCGTTTTTTCGCTATGAACACCGCCACCATCCCCAATTCGCCCCTGCCTAATTCATTGCGCACGCAACCTGATGAACGCGGTCATTTTGGCCAGTTCGGCGGGCGCTATGTGGCTGAAACCCTGATGCCGCTGATCCTCGATCTGGAGCGCGAGTATAAGGCCGCCAAGGCCGATCCCGCGTTCAAGGAAGAATTCGACGATCTGATGAAGCATTTCGTGGGCCGCCCCAGCCCGCTCTATTACGCGCCGCGCATGACGGAACATTTCCGCGCGCAGGCCGCCGCACAGGGCAAGCCGGACAATGGTGCCCAGATCTGGTTCAAGCGCGAAGAGCTGAACCACACCGGCGCGCACAAGATCAACAATTGCATCGGCCAGATCCTGCTGGCCATCCGCATGGGCAAGACCAAGATCATCGCGGAAACCGGTGCGGGCCAGCATGGCGTGGCGACCGCTACGGTCTGCGCGCGCTTTGGCCTGCCCTGCACGATCTTTATGGGCGCGACCGACGTGGCGCGTCAGCAGCCCAATGTGTTCCGTATGAAGCTGCTGGGCGCAGAGGTGATTCCCGTCACCAGCGGCGCGGCGACGCTGAAAGATGCGATGAACGAGGCCCTGCGCCACTGGGTCGCCCATGTGCATGACACGTTCTATATCATCGGCACGGCGGCGGGCCCGCACCCCTATCCCGAACTGGTTCGCGATTTCCAAAGCGTGATCGGCACCGAAGCGCGTGCGCAATTGCTCGAACGCACCGGGCGCCTGCCCGACCTGCTGATCGCGGCGGTGGGCGGCGGATCGAACGCCATCGGCCTGTTCCACCCCTTCCTTGACGATACCGATGTGCAGATGCTCGGCGTCGAGGCGGGCGGTCATGGGCTGGACAGGGAACATGCCGCATCGCTGACCGGCGGCAAGCCGGGCATCCTGCATGGCAACAAGACCTATCTGTTGCAGGACGAGGACGGCCAAATCACAGAGGCCCACTCGATCAGCGCCGGTCTGGACTATCCCGGCATCGGGCCTGAGCATAGCTGGCTGCACGACATCGGCCGCGCCAAATATCTGCCGATCACCGACGATCAGGCGATGGAAGCCTTCACGCTGTGCTGTCAGTTGGAAGGGATCATCCCGGCGCTCGAATCGGCCCATGCCCTTGCCGCACTGCCCGAAGTGGCGCCCAAGATGGGCAAGGATCAGATCATCATCGTCAATGTCTCGGGCCGCGGCGACAAGGACATTTTCACCGTGGCCGAAAAGCTGGGCGTGAAATTGTGAGATGGAACCTGCGCCAGGCCGCCACGTCCGCGATTGTGGCCATGGCGGTTTGCGCAGGTGTCGACTTTTCGCTGCATAACACGGTTAGCCAGACCGCGCTGATGATCGGCCTTGCCATTGGGGCCTCGCGCCTGATCGAATGGAATTGAAAATGACCAACCGCCTTTCTGCTGCCTTCTCCAAAGGCCGCCCCGCCCTTGTCACTTTCATCACCGGGGGCGATCCCACGCCGGACGCCACGCCCGCCATCCTTGATGCGCTGGTCGCGGGCGGGGCGGATGTGATCGAACTGGGTATGCCCTTCACCGATCCGATGGCCGATGGCCCCGCGATTCAGGCTGCCAATCTGCGCAGCCTGGCCGCCGGAACGCGCACCGCCGACATTTTCCGCATCGCCAAGGATTTCCGCGCGCGGCATCCCGAAACGCCGCTGGTGCTGATGGGCTATGCCAATCCGATGGTGGCGCGGGGCAGCGAATGGTTTGCCGCGCAATGCGCCGATGCGGGCGTCGACGGCATCATCTGCGTCGATATTCCCAGCGAGGAAGACCCCGAAATCGGCCCCGCCCTGCGCGCCCATGGCATCAGCTTCATCCGCCTTGCCACGCCAACGACCGACACCGCGCGCCTTCCCGCCGTGGTCGAAGGCTCGTCGGGCTTCCTCTATTACGTCTCGGTCGCGGGCGTGACGGGCAAGCAGCAGGCCGCCGTGGACACGATCAAGGAAGCCGTGGCGCGCATCAGGTCGGGCACCGATCTGCCGATCGCGGTGGGCTTTGGCGTGCGCACACCGGAACAGGCCGCCGCCTTTGCCGCCCATGCCGAAGGCGTTGTCGTTGGCTCTGCGCTGGTCGATCTGGTGGCCCAGCATGGCGCCGATGCCGCCGAGCCGGTGCGCGAATTGACCGCTGCCTTGGCAGATGCCGTCCATAACGCTAAGGCGCTGGCATGAGCTGGCTTAACAAAGTACGCAACTCGCTTTCCTCGCTCACCGCGAAGAAGGACGATACGCCCGACAACCTGTGGATCAAGTGCAAGAACTGCAACGAGATGCTGTTCGCTCAGGAATATGAGGCGAATCTCTCGGTCTGTCCGCGCTGTGATCATCATGGCCGCATAGGCACGGACGCGCGTTTCGCGCATCTGCTCGATCCCGGCTTTTCCGTGCTGCCCACGCCCAAGGTCAAGGACGACCCGCTGAAATTCCGCGATACAAAAAAGTATCCGGACCGCATGAAGGCCGCCCGCGCTGCCAATCCGCATCCCGATGCGCTGACCAATGCCCTTGGCAAGATCGAGGGCAACAAGGTCGTGCTGGGGGTTCAGGACTTCGGCTTTATGGGCGGCTCGATGGGCATGGCTGTGGGCGCGGCTTTCGTGGCCGGGGCGCAGCGCGCGTTGAAGGAAAAATGCGCCTATGTGATCTGCACGGCGGCGGGCGGCGCGCGTATGCAGGAGGGCATTCTGTCGCTCATGCAAATGCCCAAGACCACGGTGGCGGTGCGCCGGCTCAACAATGCGGGCCTGCCCTATATCGTCGTGCTGACCGATCCGACGACCGGCGGCGTGACGGCCTCCTATGCGATGCTGGGCGATGTTCAGATTGCCGAACCGGGCTGTCTGATCGGCTTTGCCGGACAGCGCGTCATTCAGGATACGATCCGCGAAAAGCTGCCCGAAGGGTTCCAGCGCGCGGAATATCTGCATGAACACGGCATGGTCGACATGGTCGTCCATCGCCACGCGCTGCGCGAAAAGCTGGCGCAGGTACTCTCCTATCTCAGCCCCGCCAAGGCGGCCTGAAACGCGACGAACGGGGTGATTCGGTGAAGGATTTTGCCATCTCGGACCACCCCGGCGTGGCCGCGCAACTGGCTCGTCTGGAGCAGCTTTCCGTGCCGCAGGGGCGGCTGGGGCTGGAGATTATCGAGGGGCTGCTGGCGCGGCTGGGCAATCCGGAGCGGCGCCTGCCCCCGGTGTTTCATGTCGCGGGCACCAATGGCAAGGGCAGCACCTGCACCTATCTGCGCATGATGCTCGAAGCACAGGGGCTGGTCGTTCATAGCGCCACCAAGCCGCATCTGGTACGCTATAATGAGCGGATAAGGCTGGCCGGGCGGTTGATCGAGGATGATCTGCTGGCCGAGCTTTTGGCCGAGGTGCTGGACGCCAATGATGCGGGCGAGGATCTGGGGCCGAGCTTTTTCGAGGTGACGACCGCCGCGATCTTCCTCGCCTTTGCCCGCATTCCGGCCGACGCCTGCGTGATCGAGGTCGGGCTGGGCGGGCGGCTGGATGCCACCAATGTCATCCCCAATCCCGCAGCCACCGGCATTGCCACGCTGGGCATCGACCACGAAGGCTTTCTGCTGCGCCCCGAAGAAGGCGCGCCGGAGGTTCCCCTCGCCCGCATCGCATGGGAAAAGGGCGGCATCGTGCGCCCCGGCGCGCCCATGGTGACGCTGGACTATCCCGCCGTGGCCGAGGAGCAGATCGCGGCGCTGACCACGCAGGCGGGCGCGCCTTGGATCCGGCGCGGGCGCGACTGGTTTGCCGATATTGACGAGACGATCGAATATCGCGATACGCGCGGCGTGCTGTCACTGCCCCTGCCGCAACTGGCCGGGCGGCATCAGGCGGAAAATGCCGCGCTGGCTGTGGCGCTGATCCGGCATCAGACGACGGTCGAGGTCTCGCCAGAGGCCATGGCGGCGGGCATTCGCGCCGCGCGCTGGCCCGCGCGGCTGCAGCGGCTTGGCGATGGGCCGCTGACGGCGTTGGCCGGGGGCCGCGCGGTGTGGCTGGACGGTGGGCATAATCCCGACGCGGGCCTGGCCATCGCGCGCCACTTTGCCGATGCCCCGCCCTTTCACCTCATTACCGGCATGCTGGCCAACAAAGACCCCAGCGCGATCATCGCCCCGTTGGCGGGCAAACTGCTCTCGCTCTGCGTCGTCCCCGCGCCCGGCCATGACGCGCATCGACCCGAGGATTTTGCGCCCTTCACCGCCCTGCCCGCCCATCCGTTTGAGGATGTGGAGCAGGCGTTGCGGGCGCTGCCGGCAGAGGGCGATGTGTTGATTGCCGGGTCGCTTTATCTGGCCGGGGATGTGTTGCGGCGGAATCTGGAGTTTCCGGACTGAGGTTTTGCCTCCGGCGGGCAAAGGGACACTGTCCCTTTGCAATCCCGTTGCTGTCTGGGTTGCGGTTTAGGTTCGAACAAAGTGGCCAATAAGCGGCGTAGAAATATGAAAGCCTGCGGCGCTATCTAACTGCGCCGCAGGCTTTCATTATTATAACGCAAGGACTGCAAACTTCCCACCACCCCAAAATGGGATTGCAAAGGGCCCCCGCCCTTTGCCCGCCGGAGGCAAACTCTTACTCCTTAACCGCCCGAGCCTCTGCCCGACTAACCCGCACCCATTCCATCAAAACAAAGGACACGCTGACCACGCCCGCCAGCGCGGTGGCGCGGAACACCGGCCCATAGCCGTAGGTGTCAAAAGCCTCGCCCGCCACGCCGCGGCCCAGCGTGCCGACAAGGAACGTCAGCGAGGAAAGCAGCGCATATTGGATCGCGGTATAGCGCTTGGAGACGACGCTGGAGACATAGGCAACGAAAGCGGTGCCTGCGAGGCCGGTGGCGATGTTTTCATAGACGATGGCCAGCAGCAGACGGAGCATCCGCGCATCGGCCCCCAGCGCCCCGCCGAGACGGTCGAGCGCGATGGCATGGGCAAAGGCGTCGATCACATGTCCGCCATCGGCAAGGTCGGCATAGAGCAGATTGCCCAGGGGCGGCAGCATCGCACCCAGCAACACCGTGGGAAAGCGCCCTATGCGCAGGAACAGGTATCCGCCCAGCGAAATGCCGAACATCGTCATGATAATGCCAAAGATTTTCGAAGCGAAGGCGACCTGATCCTTGGTGTAATGCAGATAGTCCAGATAGAAGGGAAAGGCGAAGCTGGACCAGATATTGTAGCAGAACGCATAGGTCAGGATGAAGCCCAGCACCACCAGCACGCCCGCCCGCAGCCGCCCCGCCAGCTCGGCCAGAGGCGTTACCAGCGCGGCATAAATGTGGTTGGCGATGGTGCGCGAGGGACCATGGGCGTGATCCTCCGCCGCCAGCACGCCCAGCGCGCGGGCCTTCATGTGGTTCGCCACGCTGGCCACGATCAGCGGCACGAACACGGTGGCGGCCACGATCCACGGCCCCTGCGTTTTCGTAAATTCAGCCACCGAGGGCAATTTGCCCCCCGGCGCCACCGGGGCCAGCATCGCGATCATGAAATGGGCAATCGTGGCAATCGCCCAGACCCAACTGGCCAGCACGATGAACAGCAGCGCGGCGCGCACGCCCGGCGCCAGTTCGCCCGGCTGCCCCAGATCGGCATGGAGGCGCGCGGTGATCGTGCGCTCGGTATCGGGCGCACGCAAAGTCACCAGCATCATCACCGCCATCAGCCCCGCCATCGCGCCAAACACCTGCGGCCATGAAATCCGCGCCGCCAGCATCAGCGCCAGCGCCCCGCCCACGATCGAGGCCGTGCGATATCCGAATTGATACAGCGCGGTCAGCAGTTCGAGGCTGGTGTCCTCATCGGCATTCTCGATTCGCCATGCGTCCAGCGCGATGTCCTGCGTGGCGCTGGCAAAGGCGGCGATGAAGGCGATGATGGCGAAAGTGCCGATGGCGCGCGTGGGGTCGGTGATGGCCAGCCCGGCAATCGCGCAGGCCAAGACCGCCTGACACAGGATGATCCAGCTGCGCCGCCGCCCCAAGACCTCAAGCCCCGGCAATTTCAGCCGGTCAACCAGCGGCGCCCAGAGGAATTTGAACGAATAGGACAGGCCGATCCATGACAGCACGCCAATCGTCGCCAGCTTGATCCCCACCTCGCCCAGCCATGCGTTCAAAGTGCCGATCAGCAGGGCGAAAGGCAGGCCGGAGGAAAAGCCGAAGCCCAGCATACACCCGGCCTTGCGCGTGGAAAGCGCCACACGCAGCAACGCCAGCCCCTTGGGCCGGGGCGGTTTGGCCCCAGCGGCCTGATCAGCGGCCTGATCAGCGGCCTGAGTTGGGTTCGGGGCGCTGCTGGCCATGCGGAATATATCCTGAAATTGGGAAATGATGCGCGCAGATTAGGCGGTATGATGAATAAAAAGAAAGGGCAAATCGCCGACCTGTCCCCCGCTTTTGACCTGTGGCCCGAAGAAGAGTAAGGCGACCCCATGTCTTATACTAAGAATCCCGGTGGCCCGTCAAAGGGCCCTTCATCGCGTGGCCCCGCCTCGCGCAATGGCCGCGCGTCCGACGCCGCCCCCCGCGGGAAACCGCAATTTGACCGCAGCGGCAAGCCGCAGGCCGAACGGAGCGGTAAGCCCTCGTATGGCGACAAACCATCGTATGGCGGAAAACCATCGTATGGCGGCAAGCCCTCCTATGGCGACAAGTCGCGGGCGGGCGGCAATGCCCAGTCCGCCGGCAAGCTCTATCCGCCGCGCATCCCCCGGCCCCCGCGCCCCGCGCCCGAGCCGATCAACAAGCTGGAAGGCGAAGGCGAGCGTATCGCCAAGTTGCTGGCCCGCGCGGGCGTGGCAAGCCGCCGCGAGGTGGAACGCCTGATCGAGGCGGGTCGGGTCAAAGTGGGCGACATCACGGTCACCACGCCCGCCACGCTGCTCACCACGCTCAAAGGCGTGACAGTGGACGGCAATCCGGTGAAAGCGCCCGAAGCCGCGCGCCTCTATGCGTTTCACAAGCCCAGCGGGCTGATTACCGCCGAGCGCGATGCAGCAGGTCGCCCCACGATCTACACCGCGCTGCGCAACGCCCTGCCCGAAGGGACGCCGCGCCTGATGCCCATCGGGCGGCTCGATCTTAACACCGAAGGCCTGCTGCTGCTGACCAACGATGGCGAGTTGAAGCGCGCGATGGAATTGCCAAGCAGCGGCATTCCGCGCACCTATCGCGCCCGTACCTTCGGCGACATCACGCAGGACCGGCTGGAAGAGCTGATGGAAGGCATCGAGGTCGATGGCATCCGCTATGGCCGGATCGACGCCAATATGGAGCGCCGCACGGGCCGCAACCAGTGGATCGAACTGACGCTGAGCGAAGGCAAGAACCGCGAAGTGCGCCGCGTGCTGGAGGCTCTGGGGCTTCAGGTCAGCCGTCTGATGCGCACCAAATACGGGCCGTTCGAATTGCTCGATCTGCCGCGCGGACAGGCGATCCAGATCCCGCAGGTGCAGGTCGAACGCTTCCGCAAGGGGCTGAAATTTGCCAAGGCGCGCGGCGAATGATCCGCATCATTGCCGGCGAATGGCGTGGCCGTAAACTGGCCGCGCCCGAAGGTGACGACACCCGCCCCACCGCCGACCGCACCCGCGAGACGCTGTTTTCCATGCTCAACAGCCGCCTTGGCGGTTTCGAGGAATTGCGCGTGGCCGACCTGTTCGCAGGATCGGGCGCGCTGGGCCTTGAAGCATTGAGCCGGGGCGCGGCGCATTGCCTGTTTGCCGAACAGGCCGCCCCTGCGATCCGCGCGATCCGCACCAATATCGCCAACCTGAAAGCCCACACCCGCTGCGACGTGCGCGCGGGCAGCGTGATGGCCCTGACCGCCACCAAGGAGCCGCTCGACCTCGTGCTGCTCGACCCGCCCTATAACACCGGCGCGGGACAGGTGGCGATCGACAAGCTGCGCCGCCTCGGCTGGATCGGGGAAGGCACATGGGTTGCGCTGGAAACCGCCGCGACCGAGAACCCGCAGGTGCGCGGGTTTGTGGTCGATGCTGATCGCAAGGTCGGTAAGGCGAAGATTACCTTGTTCAGGATGGAAGAGAAGCAGGAAGGGTAAGATGCGAGGGTCTAAACCCTCGCGCTCCCGTTACTGTATAGGTTGCGTGTCGGGTTCGGCGTTTTGTGTCGGACGCGGCGAAGGAATAATTAAAGCCTGCGGCGCCATTTAACTGCGCCGCAGGCTTTAATTTTAGTAGCTAAACGCTTCAAACTTCCCACCACCCCATTAACGGGATTGCAAAGGGCCCCCGCCCTTTGCCCGCCGGAGGCAAACCTTCACTTCACCTTCAACCGCCGTGTCCACCCGATCCCGATCAACGTCACCACACCCGCCACCGCCGGAATGATCCCGATCCAGTTGCCGTGGCCCTTCTCGATCAGGCCCTGCGCGAGGACGGGCGTCAACGCGCCACCAATGATGCCGCCCGCGTTAAACGCCATCGAGATGCCGGAGTAGCGAACCTCGACCGGGAACAGGCCCGAGAGCCAGCCCGAGAGCGGGCCGTAGGCCATGCCCATGGCGAAGAGCGCGGCCGAGAGGGTGATGAAAACGATGATGAGGCTGCCCGAGGAGAGGCCCATCCAATAGACCGCGCCGATCACCGCGCCCAGCGATGCGCCCCATGCCAGAATGCGCCCCGAACCGAAGCGGTCGGACCAGACAGCAGCAAACGCGATGCCTGCCGCCAGCATCAGATTGGCCGCCAATTGCGCGACCATGAAGCCGGTGCGCGGATAATGAAGCGGCCCGGTGCCTTGCGCCAATGCGAAGGCGGTGCAGAGGTAAAACAGCGAGAAGCAGGAGACGACGCCCGCGCTGCCTGCGATCAACGGCTTCCAGTGTTGCGAGAGCAGCAGGCCCAGCGGCACTTCGGGCGGCTTTTCATGCGCGCGGGCGGCGGCAAAGGCGGCGGTTTCGGTGATTTTCAGCCGCACCCACAGGCCCACGCCCACCAGCACAACCGAGAGCAGGAAGGGAATGCGCCAGCCCCATGCCTTGAAATCAGCCTCGGGCATGACCAGGCCGAGGATCAGGAACAGGCCATTGGCCGCCAGAAAGCCAACCGGCGCGCCAAGCTGGGGCGCGCAGCCAAAGCGTGCCTCCCAGCCGCGAGGGGCGTTTTCCACCGCCAGCAAGGCCGCACCGCCCCATTCGCCGCCAAGGCCGAAACCCTGACCAAAGCGGCAGACGCACAGCAGGATCGGCGCCAGCACCCCCGCCTGCGCATAGGAAGGCAGGAAGCCCACCGCCAGTGTCGAGCCGCCCATCAGGATCAGCGAGGCCACCAGCGTGGACTTGCGCCCGATCCTGTCACCAAAATGGCCAAAAGCGATTGCGCCCACGGGCCGCGCTACAAAGGCGATGCCAAGCGACATGAAAGCCAGCAGCAATTGCCGCCCCGGCGCCGCCTCGGGAAAGAACATCGGGCCGAACACCAGCGCCGTGGCCGTGGCGAAGATATAGAAATCGTAGAATTCGACCGAGGTGCCGACAAGGGCGGCGGTCAGAATTCGGGCGTTCTTGATGATGGGATGCGGATTGTTCTGGCTCATGGGCGCAACGGGTTGATGGCGGATTGGCCTCAGGTCAACCCAAAATGCAGTTTTCTGTCCAAAAGCCCCTCTTGCGCGGGGGCTTCATGTTCTCTAGGCGTTCCAGATGACTATGCCCGAGACCCCTGCTCATGACGCCCCCTGGCTGGCCAAGCTGAATCCGCCCCAGCGCGAGGCGGTGCTGACGACCGAGGGACCGGTGCTGATGCTGGCGGGCGCGGGCACGGGCAAGACGGCGGCGCTGACCGCGCGTATGGCGCAGATCATTGCGCAAAGGCTGGCTTGGCCGTCGGAAATCCTGTGCGTGACCTTTACGAACAAGGCCGCGCGCGAGATGCGCGAGCGGGTGGGCCATCTGATCGGGCCTGCGGTCGAGGGGATGCCGTGGCTCGGCACGTTTCACGCGATTGCGGCCAAGATGCTGCGCCGCCATGCCGAACTGGCGGGATTGCAGAGCAATTACACGATCATCGACACAGACGATCAGTTGCGTTTGTTAAAGCAGTTGATTCAGGCCGAGGGGCTGGATGAAAAGCGCTGGCCCGCCAAGGCCTTGGCCGGGTGTATCGACCGCTGGAAGAACCGGGGTTTTGGGCCGGGCGACTTGGACGCGGTGGAGAATGAAGCCTATGCCAATGGGCGCGGCGCGCATTTCTATCGGCTGTATCAGGATCGTTTGAAGGCGGTGAATGCCTGCGATTTCGGCGATCTGCTGCTGCATATGCTCGATATTTTCCGGCGGCACCGCGATGTGCTGGAAGAATATCAGCGCCGTTTCAAATATATCATGGTGGACGAATATCAGGACACCAACTCGGTCCAATACCTCTGGCTGCGCCTGTTGGCGCAGGGGATCGAGGGGCGACGCCACAATATCTGCGTGGTGGGCGACGATGATCAGTCGATCTATTCGTGGCGCGGGGCCGAGGTTGCCAATATCCTGCGCTTTGAAAAGGATTTTCCCGGCGCGAAGGTGATCCGGCTGGAGCAGAATTATCGCTCCACTCCGCATATTCTTGGCGCGGCCAGCGGGCTGATCAAGGAAAACAGCGAGCGTCTGGGCAAGCAGCTTTGGACCGAGGCGACCGGCGGCGACAAGGTGCGCATCATCGGCGTGTGGGACGCGCCCGAGGAAGCGCGCCGGGTGGGCGAGGAGATCGAAAGGCTGGAGCGCGAGGGACTGCCTCTCGACAAGATCGCCATTCTGGTGCGCGCGCAGTTTCAGACGCGCGAGTTTGAAGACCGGTTTATCAGCATCGGCCTTGCCTATCGCATCATCGGCGGTTTCCGTTTCTATGAACGCGCCGAAATTCGCGATGCTTTGGCCTATCTGCGCATCATCGCCCAGCCCGCCGATGATCTGGCCTTTGAGCGGATCTATAACACGCCCAAGCGCGGCCTTGGCGACAAGACGCTGGAAAAGCTGCACCGTTTCGCCCGCGCTCATGGCATGCCGCTGGCCGCCGCCGCGCTGGCCATGGCCGATACGGATGAATTGCCCGCCAAGGCGCGCAACACGCTGCTGGCTCTGATGCGCGACATGGCGCGCTGGCGCGATCTGGCCAAGACGGCGACGCCTGCCGAACTGGCGCGGGTGATGCTCGACGAATCTGGCTATACCTCGATGCTTCAGGCCGACCGCAGCGCGGAAAGCGCGGGGCGTCTGGAGAACCTGTCGGAACTGGCCCGCGCGATGGAGGATTATGAATCGCTGGGCGCGTTTCTTGAGCATGTATCGCTGGTCATGGACAATGAGGCGAATAATGACGCCGAAAAGGTCACGATCATGACGATCCATGCCGCCAAAGGTCTGGAATTCGACCATATCTTCCTGCCCGGATGGGAGGAAGGCGTGTTCCCGTCGCAGCGCTCACTCGACGAAGGCGGCCTTGCCAGTCTGGAGGAAGAGCGCCGCCTCGCCTATGTGGCGATCACGCGCGCGCGGCGCCATTGCACGATCCTGCATGCGGCCAACCGGCGCATCTATGGCCAGTGGACATCCTCGCTGCCCAGCCGTTTCATCGGCGAATTGCCCCCCGCCCATATTCACAGCGAAAGCACGATGAGCGGCGGGGCCAGCCTGTGGCGCGCACAATGGAGCGAGCGGGACGATCCCTTTGCCCATCTGGCGCAAAACAAGCCGCAGCGCATGGAAACGCGCGGCCCCGGCTGGCAACGCGCCAGTCAGACCACCTTTGCCCCCGCCCGCAAGATCGCCGAAAGCACGCGCAGCGCGGCCAGTTTCGCCGCAACACCCCGGCTCGACATCCGCATCGGCGACAAAGTGTTCCACGAAAAATTCGGCAATGGCACGGTCAAAGCGCAGGAAGGCAACAAGCTGGAGATCGAATTCGACAGCGGCGGCTTCAAGCGCGTGCTGGACAGTTTCGTAAAGCGTATATGATCTCCGAAAGGCGATTATAAGCAAATCCCATAGGTCCCCTGCCCCATCACGCACTTGCAGCATCGCGCGCGCTCTGGCACGGCATGGCGCGAAACTTTCACGGTGGGGACAGAACAGACCATGACGCAAACGGCCACGGCCATCGAACCGGCAGACTATCGCCGCGTGCTGGGCCATTATCCCACCGGCGTGGCCGCGATCACCTCGACCGGGGCCGATGGCGCGCCGCTGGTGCTGGTGGTCGGCACGTTCACCTCGGTTTCGCTTGATCCGCCGCTGGTGGGTTTTCTGCCGACCAGCACTTCGGCCAGTTGGCAGGCGATTGCCGCCACGGGGCGTTTTGCGGTCAATGTGCTGGGCAGCGATCAGGCCGCGCTGTGCGGGCAACTGGCCGGGCGCGGTGACAAATTTGCCGGGGTGGAATACGCGCTGTCGGAGGATGGCCTGCCCTTGCTGGCGGACGCGCTGATCACAATCGAGGCCGATATCAGCGCCACTTTGCCCGCAGGCGATCATGATTTCGTGCTGGGCGCGGTGCGCCGGATGAATGTCGGCCGCGAGGGCGATCCGCTGCTGTTTCATCGCGGAAATTATGGCGGTTTTGCCGCGCTGTAACCGGCAGTCGTCAGCGCCAATTTGAACCCATCTGGCGTTGCGCCATGCTGCTCTGATCCGCCAAAGGCTGGTGCGGAAGAGAAAGGGTGGCATGACGCGCGAACTGATAACTTTCGAAGTGTCGCGGCAATTGTTCGGGCTGGACATTGCCGCGATCCGCGAAATCCGCGCCTGGTCGCGGGTCACGCGGATGCCCGGCACGCCGCCCTATATCGCGGGCATGGCCAATCTGCGCGGCACGATCCTGCCGATCATCGATCTGGGCGCGCGGCTGGGCTGGGGCACGACACAGACCACCGAGCGCCACGCGATTATCGTGGTGCAGATGGGCGCGCTGATGGCGGGGCTGATCGTCGAAACAGTATCCGATTTGGTTACCTTGGCCGAGGCCTCGCTGCAACAGCCGCCCTCGTTGGGGGTGGAGGATATGACGTCCTTTATCGATGGACTGGCGCCGGTGGGCAATCGCATGTTGCTGGTGCTTAATCTGGCGCAACTAGTGGGGCGCGACTGGTTGCGCGGCGAGGGATAGAACCACGACCTAATGCCGGCTTGACGCATCGGAGCGTTGTGAACAAAATCGCGTCTGTTCAGCCCTATCAAGGTCGCGGCACCACCCCCAAGCCATGGCCGAACCAGCAGAGGATCACCCATGCCCGCCCTTCGCCTCGACCGCCCCCGCCGCAGCGCTCTGTTCATGCCCGCGTCCAACCCCAAGGCTCTGGCCAAGGCGCGCGAGGTGGATGCCGATGTCATCATTCTCGATCTGGAGGATGCCGTCGCCCCCGAACAGAAAGAGGCCGCGCGCGAGGCGGCGTTGCGCGCGCTTTATACCGGCGGCTTTGGCCATCGCGAGGTGGCGGTGCGGGTCAATGGGCTGGACACCGAATGGGGCGCCGATGATCTGGAGGCGCTGGCGCGCGCGGGTGCCGATGCACTGCTGGTGCCCAAAGTTTCCAGCCCGCAGGATGTGCTGCGCTATCACGAGGCGCTGAGCGATGCGCCTTCGGATCTGCAACTCTGGGCGATGATCGAAACGGCCGGATCGGTGTTGCGGCTTGACGCCATCGCCTCGCTGGCGCGGCAGACAAGGCTGGCGCTCTGGGTAATCGGGCCGAATGATCTGGCCCGCGAATTGCGCGCGCGACCCGATGCAGGGCGGACCTTCCTGCAGCCCTTCCTGTCGCTGGCCGTGGCAGCGGCCCGGGCGCATGGCCTCTCGATTCTGGATGGTGTCTGCAATGAATTCAAGGATATGGACATTTTCCGCAAGGAGGCCGAGCAGGGGTTGATGTTCGGCTTCGACGGCAAGACACTGATCCATCCGGCCCAGATCGCGCCCTGCAACGAGGTGTTCAGCCCCTCGCCCGTTGAACTGGAATGGGCCGGGCGGGTGATCGAGGCCTTTGCCCAGCCCGAGCATGCCGGCAAGGGGGCGATCAAGCTGGACGGACGGATGGTCGAATTGCTCCACCGAGATCAGGCGCAGAGCCTGCTGGCGCTGGCGCGGCGGATTGCAGCGCGGGGATAAACGGTTCCTTCGCACTTGCGTCATCGAAAGCATTCATTGAATTGATAAATTCTTTTTCACCCCCACCTATGTATTAACACTTTGGCGCTAGACTCGCTCAATCTGGATCAACAAGAGTAGGCTTGCCGAGCGTGCCAATACCGAGAGTGACCCATTGGCTGCTTAGCACCAGAGAGCAAGTCTCGGCTCCCATCGCCGCGCAACTGGCCAATGGCTTGTTCGGATCGCTGCCCATTTTCATCGGCGGGGTGATCAACAGCGTGGCCGTGGCGGCCGTGGCGGCGGGGCGGATGCATACCGCTCCCTTCATCGGCTGGCTGGTGTTCGAGGCTTTGCTGGGGCTGGTGCGGATCGGCGTGGTGCAATCCTCGCACAGCGCAACGCCCGAAAGGCTGGAGCGGCTGCGCCATCTGGCCAGCCTGCTGTCGGTGGCATGGGCGACGTCGGTGGGGGTCGGCGCCCTGCTTTGCCTGACCAGCGGCGACTGGGTGCTGGCCACGATTGCCTGCCTTTCAACCGCGGCGATGGTCTGCGGCATCTGCCTGCGCAATTTCGGCACGCCGCGCCTGGCCGCTGTGATGACCTTTGCCGCGCTGGCGCCCTGTGCGCTGGGCGGCCTCATGACGCAGGAGCCTTCGCTGCGTATCATCAGCGTGCAGTTGCCGATCTTCATGGTCACCATCTTCTCGGCCTCTTTCGGGCTGCACCGGATGCTGGTGTCATGGATGACCACGACGGCGGAACTGGAACGCAGCAAGGCGCTCAACGAAACGATCCTGCAATCGAACCCCGATCTCACGCTGATTCTGGATGCGGACCACCGGATCGTGTTCAGCAATCGCCAGCCCGAAGAACTGGTGTGTCAATCGGTGCTGACGGGGCGCGATTTCTGTTCGGTGCTGGAGGAAAAGGACCGCCCGGCCGCCGCCGCCGCGCTGGCGCGCGCGCAGCGCGGCGAGCTGACCAGCTTTACCACCTGTTTCACGCGCCCGACCGGCGAGAAATTGTGGTTCGACACGGTGGTCAACGAAACCTCGGACGCATCGGGCCGGTTCATCGTGGTGGCGCGCGACATCACCCGGCAAAAGCATTCCGAAGAACGCGCGATATGGATGGCGCATCATGATACGCTGACCGGTCTGCCTAACCGCGCCGTGCTTCAGGACAGGCTGGACGCCGCGCTGATGCAGGCCGACGGGCGCATTCTGGCCGTTGATGGCGATGCGCCGGGCCATGCGCTGCTGATCGTGGATGTCGATAATTTCAAGATCATCAATGACACGCTGGGCCATGACGGCGGCGATGTGCTGCTGCGTGCGCTGGCGGCGCGGCTGCGCGCGGCGGTGGGCCATGGCGATCTGGTGGCGCGCACGGGGGGCGATGAATTCGCGCTGATCGTGGCCGCGCGCGATGATGAGGCACTGCATCGGATCGCGGCGCGGATCTATGAAGAATTGCGGGAACCGATCCTGCATGGTGATCGGGTGATGGAATGCGGGGCCAGCATCGGGGCCAGCTTTATCCCGCTGGATGGGCCGGGCCGATCCGAAGTGATGAAGGCCGCCGACATCGCGCTCTATGCCGCCAAGGCCGCAGGCCGGGCGCAGATGAAGATCTTTGAGCCCGCCATGATGGACGAGGTGGAGCGCCATCAGGCGATGATCACCGCTGCCCGCTTTGCTCTGAAGCGCAAGACCATCTTGCCGCATTATCAGCCCAAGGTCTGTCTGACCGGCGAAGGACGAATCGTTGGCTTTGAGGCGCTGCTGCGCTGGCGCGACCGGGACGGGCATGTGCGCGGCCCCGATGCGATTCAGGCCGCCTTTAACGACCCGATCCTGAGCGTGGCAATCAGCGATTACATGCTGGAAATGATCCTGAACGATATCGAAGGCTGGGTGGCCGACGGCGTGGCCTTTGGCCATGTCGCGGTCAACGTCACCAGCGGCGATTTCCGCCCGGGCGGGATTGTCGAAACCGTGCTGGATCGCCTCAAGGCGCGCAATCTGCCGGCCTCATGCCTGCAGATCGAGGTGACCGAGGATGTTTTTCTCGACAAGGGGGCGCTGGATGTCGAACGCGCGCTCAAGCGGCTCAGCCATCACGGGTTGCGCATCGCACTCGACGATTTCGGCACCGGCTATGCCTCGCTCTCGCATCTGACGCAGTTCCCGGTGGATTTGCTGAAAATCGACCGTTCGTTTATCGGCCAGATCGGTGCCAAGGGCGATGCCGAGGCGATTTCCTCGATCGTCATCAATCTGGGTCATTGCCTTGGCCTTGAGGTGATCGCCGAAGGTGTCGAAACCGTGCAGCAGCAGGAGCATCTGATCACGATGGGCTGCGATACCGGGCAAGGCTATCTCTATGCCCGTGCCATGCCCGCCGCCGATGTGTCCGGTCATGTACGCGAGCATGAAGCAGCCCGCGCACTGATCCATATGCGTCAGGCCTGATTGCGGCTCTCGCCCACCACCTGCCAGATGGCGATGAAGAGCGCGGCGATCACCGGCCCCATGACAAAGCCGTTGAAGCCCATCAGCTCAAAACCGCCCAGCGTGGTGATCAACACGACATAATCGGGCACCCGCGTATCGCGCCCGACAAGGATGGGCCGCACCAGATTGTCCACGCTGCTGATGACAAAAAAGCCCAGCGCGCCCAGCGCCGCGCCTTGCCACACCGAGCCGGTGGCCAGCAGATAGACCGAAACCGGCACCCAGACGAAGCCCGTGCCCACCGAGGGGAACAGCGAAAACACCCCCATCGCCACGCCCCACAGCAAGGCCCCCGGCAGGCCCAACACCCAGAAGCTCAAGCCCCCGATCGCGCCCTGTAATACGGCCACGATCAGAGTGCCTTTGATGGTGGCACGGATCGCCTGAAGGAATTTGGCGATCAGCAGGTCGGTCATCGCCCGTTCCAGCGGCACCGCCCGCGCGATCTTTTCGCCCAGCGCCCGCCCGTCGCGCAGCAGGAAATAGGCCAGATAGAGCATCACGCCCAATTGCAGAAACAGACCCAGCGTACTCTGCCCTAATTGCAGCAATTGCGGGCCGACATTGCGCAGCAGATCGCCCATCTCGCGGCTCAGCCAGCCGCGCAGGTCATCCAGACTGGCCAGTCCGGCCACACCCAATTGCCCCTGAAGCCAATGCGGCATCCGCGTCTGCAGCCCGGCCAGAAAGCGCAAGGGGTCGATCTGGCCCGATTCGACGCTTGCATAAAGCACCCCGCCCTGTTCGATCAGCGCCGCTCCCAATGCCAGCGCGGGCACCACCACCACAGCCACGACGACGACCAACGCGATGGCCGCGCAGCGATCCGGATGCCCCGGCATCGACCGCATCAGCCGTTGATAAAGGGGATCGAACAGCACCGCGACGATCATCGCCCACAGCACCGCGCCCCAAAAGGGCGCCACCAGCCAGCCGAAAGCCAGCGAAATCGCCGCCACCAGCCCCAACAGAAACATGCGCGCCGGTTGCATCTGGCGGTTCTCCCGATTGACTATGCGCCCATGCATAGCCTGCCCACGCCACGGGGCAACAGCGGGATGGGCGTTTAGCCAGACTTGGGCGTTCAACAGATTTCCTTGAATGTCTATTTTTAAGATTGAGATTAGAAGCAGATCAACTCTACCTAATTGATAGAAATTAATAGGACGAGCAACACAGGGGGGACATTCGCATGGGGCCGCACCCGGCACAGGCCGGAAAGCCACCATGCGCATTCCCGATCACCATCGCTTGAACGCGCCCGCCGCGTTGCAAAGATAAAGGATCGAGTATGAAACTGCGCCAGATTTTCCTCGCCAGCGTGGCCAGCGCCGGACTTTTCGCCAGCCCCGCTTTTGCCGCAGAAGCAGCCGCCGATCAGGTGCAGGCCGAAGCCCCCGGCGACATCGTCGTCACCGCCCGCCACCGCACCGAATCGGCCCAAAGCGTGCCTTTGGCGATCTCGGTGCTGGGCGGGCTGACGCTGGAGCGGACCGGCGCCTTCAACGTCAATCGCCTGCAGCAACTGGCCCCCACCTTGCAGTTCTATTCCTCGAACCCGCGCAATTCGGCGGCCAATCTGCGCGGGCTTGGCGCCCCGTTCGGCCTGACCAACGATGGCATTGAACAGGGCGTGGGCATCTATGTCGACGACGTTTACTTCAGCCGCGCGGCGGCCAGCACGTTCGACTTCCTCGATGCAGGCCAGATCGAAGTGCTGCGCGGGCCGCAGGGCACGCTCTATGGCAAGAACACCACCGCAGGCGCGATCAACATCACCAGCCGCGCGCCCACCTTCAACTTTGAAAGCCGGGGCGAGATCTCCGTCGGCAATTACGGCTATCGCCAGTTGAAGCTGACCGTGTCGGGGCCTTTGTCGGAAACGGTGGCGGCGCGCATCGCGGTGTCCTCGACCGGGCGCAACGGCACGATCTATAACACCACCACGAAAAGCTGGGTCCAGTCGCAGGACAATCTGGGCCTGCGCGGACAGATCCTGTGGCGGCCCTCCGCCACGGTCGATGTCACGCTGGCCGCCGATTATAACGAGCAGAACCCCTCGTGCTGCGCCACCGTCTATTACGGCTATGGCAGCACACAGCGCGCATCGGCGCGTCAGTTCCCGGCGCTGGCCACGCTGCTGGCCTATAAGCCCGCCAGCACCAACCCCTATGACCGCGTGACCGATCTGGACAGCGAACTTCGCGCCACCAACCGCATCGGCGGCGCCTCGCTCAAGGTGAAAGCCCAGATAGGCGCAGGCACGTTCACCAGCATCACCGCATGGCGTTTCTGGGACTGGAACCCGTCGAACGACCGCGACTACACCGGTCTGCCGATCACCACGCTGAGCCAGAACCCGACCAAGCAGGAACAATATACGCAGGAGTTCCGCTACAGCCTCTCGACCAGCAAGTTCGACTGGAACGTGGGCCTGTTCGCCTTCAATCAGGCCGTCCACACCACCGGCACCCAGCAACAGGGCAGCGCGGCGAGCCGCTTCCTGCTCTCATCGGCCCAGATCAGCGCGATCTGCCCCACCGGTTCGTCGGCCACCTGCGTGCCGGATATCCTGAACGGCCTGACCGCCAAAAATGACATCCGCCTCAACAACACCAGCCTCGCTGCCTTCAGCCAGCTGAGCTGGAAGGTGACGGATCGTTTCACCATCCAGCCGGGCGTGCGCCTGAATTATGACCAGAAGAAGGGCTGGTACAATTCGGTCGTGACCAATTCGGCTGGGACGCTGATCACGCCGACCTCGGGCACCGGCTCCAATTCGCTGCTGGGCGCGCAGGCGGGGGTCTTGTCCTCGCAGCAGTTCCCCGCGCGCTATTCGGCTTGGAATTTCAGCTATGACCTGACGCTGTCCTATGCGCTCTCGCGCGATGTGCGGGCCTATGCCACCTATGCCAAGACCTTCAAGTCGGGCGGTGTGAACCTCAACGGCGTGCCCTCGGACGCCAATGGCCAGCCGATTTTGGCCGCCGCCACGGTCAGGCCCGAAACGGTCAACCATTTCGAACTGGGCTTCAAGAGCCAGTGGCTGGACCGCAAGGTGACGGTCAATCTGGCCGCTTTCCGCACCACCATCGACAATTTCCAGGCGCAGGTGACCAACGGTGCGCTGGGCGTGCTGCGCGGCTATCTGGCCAATGCCGAACAGGTCCGCACGCAGGGTCTGGAAGGCGATTTCTCGGTGCGCCCCAGCGAGCGTTTCAGCGCCTATGTCAACGCCGCGCTGACGGATGCGAAATACACCAAGTTCACCACTGCCCCCTGCCCGCCCGAACTGTCAGGCGGCACCACGGTAACGGGCACCCAGACGCCGGGCGCGGCGGGCGTTCCGGGCGCGCTCAGCCCGGCCAGTTGCGACATTTCGGGCCAGCGCCTGCCGGGCGTGTCGAAATATGCGCTGAGCTGGGGCGGGGAATATAACATTCCGGCCAAGCTGTTCGGCAAGGATGGTCAGGTCTATGTCGGCTATGACGCCTCCTATCGTTCGAGCTGGTCGTCCAATGCCTCAGCCTCGATCTACACCTGGGTAAAGGGCTATTCGCTGCACAATTTCCGCGCAGGCTGGCGTCAGGATCGCGGGCTGGACATCTATGGCTGGGTCCGCAACGCCACCGGCACCAATTATGTCGAGATGCTGACCGTGGCCAGCGGCAATACGGGCCTGATCGCGGCGAACCTTGGCGATCCGCGCACCTATGGCGCGACGGTGAAGTTCGATTTCTGATGAAGCCTCCGGCGCGGGTCGTCCGCCCGCGCCGGATCGCATCAGCGATAGATGCGCTGATACCGCCCGCCCAATTGGGTCAGGATTTCATAGGCAATCGTGCCCGCCTCCTGCGCCACAGCCTCAATCGGGCGATGCGGGCCGATGATCTCAACCAACTCGCCCTCGGCCAGCGCGCCCTCAGGCAAGGCGGAGGCATCGACCACCGTCACATCCATCGACACCCGGCCCACGATGGGCAATGTCGCGCCATGCGCCCAAACCGCGCCGCGGTCCGACAGGCTGCGCGGGAAACCATCGGCATAGCCGATCGAGAGCAGCGCCAGCCGCGTCTCGCGCGGGGCATGCCAAGTCTGACCATAGCCCACGCCGGTCCCGGCGGGCACAGTGCGGGTTTGTAACACGCGGGCCTGTAGCGCCACCACCGGGCGGAACGGCTCGGCTCGGCCATCGGCAGGTTCGGCGCCATAAAGACACAGGCCCGCGCGGACCAGATCGCCGTGGTAAGCCGCGCCCAATTGCACCCCGCCCGAATTGGCAAAACACCGCGCCACGCCCGGAAACAGCGCTGCGGCCGCCTCAAACCGAGCCAGTTGGGCGGCATTCTCGGCCCGGTCAGGTTCATCCGAACAGGACAGATGGCTGATAATCGCCTGCAAGGGCACGGCGGCGCGAAATTTCGCATCGCCTGCCAATACCGCCGCTTCTTCAAGACTAAGCCCATGGCGCGCCATGCCGGTATCGACCTGTAGCATCGCCGGGCGGTCAAAGGCCTGCCACCGCCGAGCCTGCGCAATACTGTTCAGCACCGGCGTGATCCCGGCCTCTGCGGCAAAATCCTCGCCCCCCGGATGCAGCCCGTTCAGCACCCCCAGCAGGGCATCCTCAGGCACCGACGCGCGGATCGCCAGAGCCTCAACCAGATTGGCGACGAAGAAATCGCGGCACCCCGCCGCCGCCAGCGCCGGCACCACCTGCGCAGCGCCCAGACCATAGGCATCGGCCTTGACCACGGCGGCGGCCCGCGCGGGCGCAACCTCGCGCGCCACGCGGCGCCAGTTTTCCACCAATGCGCCAAGGTCGATTGTCAAAACCCCCGGCGCGGGGGCCATTTGCGCCTGCACTTGCCTGTCACTCCAGTTTCACCCGCCCTGCTGGACCACAGGGGTTCAAAGCGCAACCGGCTTTGTTGACAAGGCCCGCAATTCCATATTGCAGCGCACAAACCTTTCGCGCACACTCGCCTTTATGATCACAGCTGGCCTGCACCACCTCACCCGCTATCGCTACAGCAAACCGATCCGTTTGGGGCCGCAGGTGATCCGCCTTCGCCCCGCGCCGCACAGCCGGACGTTGGTGCCGAACTATTCGCTGAAAATCAGCCCGGAAAACCATTTTCTCAACTGGCAGCAGGACCCGCATGGCAACTGGCTGGCGCGGCTGGTGTTTCCCGATCCGGTCGATCATTTCAGCATCGAGGTCGATCTGCTGGCCGATATGGTGGTCATCAATCCCTTCGACTTCTTTGTCGAGGAATATGCCGAGGAACGCCCCTTTGCCTATGATCCGGCGCTGAAGGAGGATCTGGCCGCCTATTTCGATGTCGAACCGCAAGGGGCGCTGTTTGAAAAGCTCTACGACCGCTTTGTCGATGTAAAGCAGCGCACGGTCGACTTCCTCGTCGATGTGAATCTGGCGGTCTATCAGGCGGTCAATTACGTCATCCGCATGGAGGCCGGCGTTCAGGAGCCGGAAGAAACGCTGAAAATCGGATCGGGATCTTGCCGCGATTCGGCGTGGTTGCTGGTCAATCTGCTGCGGCGGCTGGGTTTTGCGGCGCGTTTCGTTTCGGGCTATTCGATCCAGATGACGCCCGATGTGATCCCGGTTGAGGGGCCGAAGGGCGTTTCGCAGGATGTCTGCGATCTGCATGCATGGGCCGAAGCCTATGTGCCGGGCGCGGGCTGGATCGCGATGGACGCCACCAGCGGCATGTTGGCGGGCGAAGGGCATATCCCGCTCTGCGCCACGCCGCATTACCGCAGCGCCGCGCCGATCAGCGGCTTGGCCGAACCGGCCGAGGTCGATTTCCATTTCGAGATGGGCGTCCACCGCATCCATGAAGCGGTGCGCATCACCAAGCCCTTTACCGACGAGCGCTGGGACGCGGTGATGGCGTTGGGCGACAAGGTGGATGAGGACATTGCCGCGCAGGACATGCGCATGACCATCGGGGGCGAGCCGACCTTTATCGCGGACGGCGATTTCGAGGCGCCCGAATGGAACAGCGACGCCGTCGGCCCCACCAAGGCCGCCTATGCCGACCGCCTGATCCGCCGCCTGCGTGAGGAATTCGCGCCCGGATCGCTGCTGCATCACGGGCAAGGCAAATGGTATCCGGGGGAAAGCCTGCCGCGCTGGGGATATTCGATCTATTGGCGCAAGGATGGCGTGCCGGTGTGGCGCGATGCCAGCCTGATCGCGGGCGAAATGTTGCCGGGTGAAACACCCTTGCCCGAAATCACGCCGCAGGGTGCGGAGGAGGTGATGCGCGGCATTGCCAATACGCTGGGCGTGGACGAGGAATTTGTTCAGCCGGTCTATGAAGATGCGGTGGAATGGATCGTGCGCGAGGCGCAATTGCCCGACAATGTCGCGCCCGATAATCCCGAACTGGAAAATCCCGAAGAACGCGCGCGTTACATGCGCACATTCCAGCGCGGCCTGAACAAGCCGGTGGGCTATGTCCTGCCGGTCCAGCGCTGGCAGGCAAAGCAGGCGCCGATCCAGCGCTGGCGGTCGGAAAAATGGCGGCTGCGGCGCGGGGCGCTCTTTGCGGTGCCGGGCGATGCGGCGCTGGGCTATCGCCTGCCGCTCTCCTCGCTGCCCCATGTCAGCGCCTCGGACTATCCCTTCATCAACCCGCAGGACACCGCCGCACCACGCGGCCCCCTGCCCGATTTCTACGGTCTGGCGGCCGAGCGCGAGGCCGCCGCGCGTACGCAAGGCGCATTCCAGCGCGTTCCTGAAGCCCCGCATGCGTCAACAAGCAGCGGCTATGTCGAACAGGTGGCCATCGAGGGCGTGGTGCGCACCGCGATCACGGTCGAGGCCCGGCGCGACCACCTCTGCGTCTTTATCCCCCCGGTCGAAACGCTGGAGGATTACCTCGACCTGATCGCCACGGTCGAACATGTGGCGCAGGAAAACAGGCTGCCGGTGCGGATCGAGGGCTATCCCCCGCCGTCCGACCCGCGCCTGATGGTGCTGAAAGTTACGCCCGATCCCGGCGTGATCGAGGTGAATATCCAGCCCTCGGCCTCATGGCGCGAATCGGTGCATATCACCGAGACGCTCTATGATGTCGCGCGTGAGGTCGGGCTTACGGCGGATCGCTTCATGGTCGATGGCCGCGCGGTGGGCACGGGTGGGGGCAACCATATCGTACTGGGTGGGCCAAGCCTGCTCGACAGCCCGTTCATCCGCCGCCCCGATCTGCTCAAAAGTTTCGTCACCTATTGGCAGCGCCACCCCTCGCTCTCCTATCTGTTCTCGGGGCTGTGCATCGGCCCGACCAGTCAGGCCCCTCGCATCGACGAGGCGCGCCACGATGGGCTTTATGAGCTGGAAATCGCGCTCTCGCAGGTGCCCGGCCCGGATCAGCCGCAGCCCTTGGCATGGGTGGTCGATCGCCTGTTCCGCAATCTGCTGGTCGATGTGACGGGCAACACCCATCGCACCGAAATCTGCATCGACAAATTGTTCAGCCCCGATGGCCCCACGGGCCGCCTTGGTCTGGTCGAATTCCGCGGTTTCGAGATGCCGCCGGACGCGCGGATGAGCCTTGCCCAGCAATTGCTGATCCGCGCGCTGGCTGCATGGTTCTGGCGCGAGCCGCAGGGCGGGCCGCTGGTACGTTGGGGCACGCAATTGCATGACCGCTTCATGCTGGGCCATTTCGTCTGGGCCGATTTCCTTGATGTGCTGTCCGATCTGCGCCGCGCGGGCTATGATTTCGACCCCGTGTGGTTTGAAGCCCAGCGCCAGTTCCGCTTCCCCATCCACGGGACGACCGAGGGCGGCGGGGTGCAATTGGAAATCGCCCATGCGCTTGAGCCTTGGAACGTGCTGGGCGAAACCGGGGCTATTGGCGGGACGGTGCGCTTTGTCGACAGCTCGACCGAGCGTTTGCAGGTGCGCGCGACCGGTTTGGTGGCCGGGCGCCATATCATCACCTGCAACGGCCGCCGCATTCCCATGAACCCCACCGGCACGCCGGGCGAAGGCGTGGGCGGCGTGCGTTACAAGGCGTGGTGGCCGTCCAATTGCCTCCATCCGATGCTGCCCCCCCATGCGCCGCTGACCTTCGACATCTATGACACATGGAACCATCGCAGCCTCGGCGGCGCGGTCTATGAGGTCGCGCATCCGGGCGGGCGCAATTACGATACGGTGCCGGTCAATGCCTTCGAGGCCGAAGGGCGGCGCAAGGCGCGCTTCTTCGATATCGGCCATACGCCGGGGTTCCAGCCCATTCCCACGCAGGAATGGCCGGGCGAATTCCCGATGACTCTCGACCTGCGCCGCCCCGGCTGGGTGGGGTAACTTGGCCACGCGCGCGCCCCGCAAGGCCCAGCCGGTCGACCGGCTGAAGGACTATCCGGTCGATGTGGACGCGGGCGACCTGTTTCGCCATGCCCCGCCCGAAGTCGCCGCCAAATGGCGGATGATGGCGGGCGGGCTCAATACGCTGGCGCAGGATTCGGGCCTGTCGGCGCAGGAATTGCTGGCCCGGCAAATCGCCGACATGGGCATGAGTTTCCGCATGACCGGCGATGCGGAGGAACGCAGCTGGCCCCTGACGCCCATGCCGCTGATCGTCGGTGCACAGGAATGGGCCAAGGTCGAGGCGGGCCTTGTCCAGCGCGCGCGCCTGCTCGAAGCCGTGGTGGGCGATATTTACGGGCCGCAGGATCTGGTGCGTGAAGGGCATATACCCGCAGCGGTCGTGGCGGGCAGCCGCTATTTTGCCCGCGCGATGAGCGGGGTTTTGCCTCGCCGAGGCCATTATATCCATGTTTATGCGGTCGATCTGGCGCGCGGGCCGCATGGTCAATGGCGCGTGCTGGGCGACCGGCTGCGGCTGGCCAATGGCGTGGGCTATGCGCTGGAAAACCGGCTGGCGCTTTCGCGCGGGACGGGATCACTGCTCTCGGACATTCACGCGCGGCGGCTGGCGGGTTTCTTTGGGCAATTGCGTCAGGGCCTGTCCGCCGATTGCCCGCGCGAATCGCCGCGCATCGCGCTGCTGACGCCGGGGCGGTTTAACCAGTCCTATCCCGAACAGGCCCATCTGGCACGCTATCTGGGCTTTCCGCTGGTCGAAGGGCGCGACCTGTCGGTGATCGACGGCAAGCTGTATGTGCGCACCATCGGCGGGCCGAAACGGGTCGATGCGCTGTGGCGCTGGATCGACACCAATTCGCTCGATCCGCTCAATTTCGATGCGCGTTCGACGATTGGCGTGCCCGATCTGGCCGATTGCTGGGCGGGCGGACAAGTGGCCATGGCCAACTGGCCCGGCGTCGAGGTGGTCGAGGCGCCCGCCTTTGCCGCCTTCCTGCCGCGCCTGTTTCAAACGCTGCTGGGCGAAGACCCGCTGTTGCCCAATGTCGCGACATGGTGGTGTGGGGGCGAGACCGAGGCGGATCTGGTACGCGGGCGGCTCGATGAATTGATGATCGCCCCGGCCTTTGGGCAAAGGGTCGAAGGGCTGGCCACGGTGCAGCCCGCCCATGGCGCGCAATTGACGCCCGAGGCGCGCGAGGCCTTGCTGGCCGCCATGGCGCGCCGCCCGATGGATTATTGCGCGCAGGAAATCATCAACCTGTCGACCACGCCTGCACTTATCGAGGACCGGTTCGAGCCGCGCCCCTTCACGCTACGCGCCTTTGTCGCGCGCGGGGCCGATGGCGAATGGGTGGTGATGCCGGGCGGCTTTGCCCGCCTGTCCTCCTCGGGCAAGATCGCCTCGACACTGATGGGCGAAGGCGATCTGTCGGCGGACGTCTGCGTGGTGGACGAGGCCGACGAGGAACGCTTCAGCCGCGTCACGCTGACGGGCGCACCATCGATCCGGCGCGACGGCGGGGTTCTGGCGGCGCAGGCGGCCGACAATCTGTTCTGGTTCGGCCGCTATGGCGAGCGGGCGGAAATGACCGTGCGCGTGGTCCGCTCAATTCTGGGCGGCGGGATCGAAGTAGATGCGGGCGCCAGCGGCCATCCCGAGGTGCGCGCCAGGCTGATCGAACTGCTGGCCAATTGGGGCGCGCTGGGGCCGGATCATGGCGCACTTTCGCCCGCCGAAGCGTGTCGCGCCGCATTGGTCGAACATGACTTGCCCGGCGGGGTCGCCGCATTGCTCAACACCCAGCGCAATGTGGGCCAATCGCTGCGCGACCGTTTCGCGCCCGATTTCTGGCGGATCGCCAGTCGGTCCTTGCCTGCGCTCGATTCGCATCGGCCCGGCGTGCTGCTGCGCGTGGCGCGCGAGTTGATCGAACGTTTCGCCGCGCTTTCAGGCCTCGGCGCGGAAGATATGGTGCGCGGTCCGGCTTGGCGTTTCCTTGATCTGGGGCGGCGCATCGAACGCGCGCTTTCGCTGTGCCGCATCGCACGCCAGTTGGAAGGCGCGGGCGAGGAAAGCGACCGGCTCAACACTTTGCTCGACATTTTCGACAGCCAGATCACCTATCGCTCGCGCTATCTTTCGGCCCCGCTGCGTGATCCGGTCTATGACCTGCTGCTGCTCGACCCCGACAATCCGCGCAGCCTTGTCCATCAGGTTCAGGCCATTGAGCGCCACATCGCCGCCCTGCCCTCCCTGCGTGAGGACGCCCTGCCCGAGGCGCCCCTGCGCGAGGTGCGCGCGGTGCTCGCCCCGCTCGTCAGCCTGACCGTCGATCAGTTCGACGAGCCGCGCATGGTTGAAATCGAGATGCGGCTCAATGCGCTTTCGGATTCGATTTCCGCGCGCTACTTCCTGCAATTCGACGCGGCGGTCGCGGGCCGCACGCCGCTGCAAGGCTGATCCTTCCATGCGCTATCGCATCCATCATTCGACCAGCCTGCTCTATGACAGCGTGGTGCGACTGGCACGGCTCAACCTGCGGCTGAAACCGGCGCCATGGCCGGGGCAAAGGGTGGAGAATTTCGCGCTGAAACTCGATCCACCCCCTGCCGAGATCGAGGCCGGGGATGGCCCTTGGATCGTCCATCGCCACCGCGTAATCCTGCGCGAGGCGCTTTCAGAACTGAGCATCGAGAGCCGGTTCGAAATCGAGGTGAACGAACCGGCCCCTGCGCCCGAAGACGCGCCCGATATTGCCAGCATCCGCGCTGCAGCCCTCGCCCTGCCCGATCTGTCAGCGATGGGTCCGGCATCCTATCTCTTCGCCTCGCCCATGGCCCCGCCATCGGCCGCGATTGCCGAATGGGCCGCGCCCTTTTTCGGACCCGATCAAAGCGTTCTGGCCGCCGGTCATGCCTTGATGGGCGCGATCCACGCCCAATTCTCGTATGACGGCACCGCCACCAGCGTGACCACCACCGCGAAGGACGCCTTTGAACAAAAGCGTGGCGTGTGTCAGGATTTCGCCCATGTGATGATCGTGGCCGCGCGCGCTCATGGCATTCCGGCCGCCTATGTCAGCGGCTATCTGCGCACATTGCCCCCGCCGGGCCAACCGCGCCTGGTCGGTGCCGATGCAATGCATGCATGGGCCGCGCTGTGGTGCGGTCAGGACATCGGCTGGGTCGGCTTTGATCCCACCAATGACGTGCTGGCCGGAACCGATCATATCTTTGTCGCCATGGGTCGCGACTATGCCGATATTGCCCCCATCGACGGCGTGTTCATGGGCGGCGCGGGGCAAAGGCTGTCGGTCTCGGTCGATGTCGAACCGGTGGAAGACTGACGCGCGCGGCTTGACTTGCATCGGGCCGGGTTCATGCATGGCGCGATGGAGAGCATTCCCAGACGCGATCTGTTGACCGGCCTTGGCCTTGCCGGATTGCTGCTGCCCGAGGCGGTGGCCTATGCCGGTATGGCGGGGCTGGCGCCGGGGCGGGCGATTGTCGCGGCGGTGGCGGGCGCGCTGGCCTATGCGGTGGTCGGGCGCAGTCGTTATGCGGTGATCGCGCCCACATCCTCCTCGGCAGCCATTCTGGGCGCGGCGCTGATCGGGCTTTCGACCGAGGGGCTGGCCGACAAAGGCGCGGCGGCCACGGCGCTGGTGGTCATGACCGGGGCGATCTTTGCTGCGCTGGGCGCGTTTCGTCTGGGCAGTCTGGCCGGGTTCATTTCGCGCCCCGTACTGCGCGGCTTTGCGCTGGGGCTGGCCATCACGATCATCGCGCGCCAATTGCCGCATCTGCTGGGGATCAGCGTGGCGGGGGCGCCCATGTGGAGGCTGCTGGGCGAAATCGCCGTGGCGCTGCCCCGGACCAACTGGCCCAGCCTGCTGCTGGGGCTTGGGGCGCTGCTGGCGCTGCTGGCGCTGCGGCGGGCGCCGCGTTGGCCCGGATCGCTGATGGTGATCGGCGGCGGACTGTTGCTGGGCTGGTGGCTGGACCCGGCGGCTTGGGGCGTGGCGCTGGTGGGACAGGTGGCGCTGACATGGCCCGATTTCGCTCTGCCACCCCTCGCCCTGCTGCCGCGTCTGGCCCAGATCGCCGCGCCGGTCGCGCTCATCCTGTTTGCCGAAAGTTGGGGGACGATGCGGGGCCTTGCGCTGCAAAATGGCGACCGGGTGGATGCCAATCGCGAGCTGGGCGCGCTGGGGCTGGCCAATCTGGCCGCCGGGCTGGCGCAGGGGATGCCGGTGGGCGCAGGCTTTTCGGCGGCCAATGCCAATGCTGCGGCGGGCGCGCAAAGCCGGTGGGCGGCCATCGTCGCGGCGCTGGCCTTGCTGGCACTGGCCCTGTTTGCCGCGCCCGCCATCGGGCGCATTCCCGAGCCAATCCTTGCCGCCGTGGTGATCGCCGCGCTGACCCATGCGCTCCATCCTGCTCCGATCCGGCGCCTGTTTCAGATCCGGCGCGATGGCTGGGTGGCGGTGGCCGCCGCGGTCGGCGTGCTTTTGCTGGGGGTGCTTAACGGGATGCTGGCGGCGATTGCGCTGTCCATCGCCATGCTGCTCTACGATCTGGCCCATCCCTCGATCAGCACGCTGGGCCAAGTAGGCGACAGCCATGATTTCGTCGATATCGCCCGCCATGACGATGCCCGCGTGCCCGCCAATATCGCGCTGTTTCGCCCCAATGCGCCGCTGTTTTTCGCCAATGCGGAAAGCGTGCTGAACCTGATTGCGGCGCGGGCGGCGGCATCGGGCGCGCCGGTGGTGGTGCTCAGCCTTGAAGAATCGAACGATCTGGACGCGACCGCCATCGACGCGCTGGGCGAATTCGTACTCGACCGCGCGCAACATGGCCAGCGCGTGCTGCTGGCCCGCGCACATGACCGGGTGCGCGATGTGCTGGTGGTGGCGGGCATGGCGCAACTGGCTCAGGATTCGACATTTTCGGTGGCCGACGCCGTGGCGCGGGCCGGGGCATCGTGGCAGGATAGCGCCATCTGAGGGAAAGGAGAGCTGCGTTTATGGCCATGAACCATCCGGTCCAGCCGGTCCTCAATCCGGTCAGGCTGCGCGATCTGCGCCCCACACAAATGACCGTGGGGCTGGCCGAAGTGCGCGACAAGCAGCAGCACTGGCGCGATCAGAAACAGGCCGGGCAATGGCTGGGTCAGCATCTGATCCCGGTGGTGCATGGGCCGGGCGACACGTGGTGGGTGATCGACCATCACCATCTGGCGCGCGCGCTTTACGAAGAAGGCGTCGAGGAAGTGCTGGTTTCGGTCGAGGCGCGGCTGGGCAAGCTGAGCAAGAAACGGTTCTTTTCGGTGATGGACTATTACAACTGGCTCCATCCCTATGATGACAATGGCAAAAAGCACGACTGGAGCGATCTGCCGCGCCACGTGGGCAAATTGGCCGACGATCCGTTCCGCTCGCTGGCGGGCGCGGTCCGGCGCGGCGGCGGCTATGCCAAGACATCGACGCCCTATGCGGAGTTTTTATGGGCCGATTTCTTCCGCGATCATATAAAACGCGACAAACTCGAAGAAAATTTCGCGGCCGCGCTGGCCAAAGCGCTGAAATTGGCCAATAGTCCTAAAGCGGCCTATTTGCCGGGCTTTGCCGGTCCGGAAGGATGATGACACAATGAAAGCTCTCCAAGCCTATTTCGCCCAGACCGGCGGGCCCGAAGTGATCCGCTGGCACGAGGTCGATCTGCACGAACCGGGCCCCGGCGAAATCCGCGTGGTGCACGAGGCGGTGGGGCTGAATTTCATCGACACCTATTATCGCTCGGGCCTCTACCCCTGCCCGCTGCCCTCCGGATTGGGCAGCGAAGCGGCAGGCGTGGTCGAGGCGGTGGGGCCGGATGTCGCCGCGTTCAAGCCGGGCGACCGTGTGGCCACCTTTGGCCCGGCGCTGGGCGCCTATGCCACGGCGCGGATAACGCCTGCCTCGGGATGGTTCCGCATCCCCGATGGCATCAGCGCGCAAACGGCGGCGGCGGCCATGCTCAAGGGCTGTACGGCGGAATTTCTGGTCGAACGCGCGGTCGCCTTGAAGGCGGGCGATTGGGCGCTGGTCCATGCGGCGGCGGGCGGCGTGGGGCAAATCCTTGTGCAATGGCTGAAGGCGCTGGGCGTTCATGTCGCCGCGGTGGTCGGGTCCGAAGGCAAGGCGGCCATGGCCAAGGAGGCCGGAGCCGAGGTCGTCCTCTTGTCGAGCGCGCCCGATGTGGCGGCGCAGGTGCGCGAGATTACGGGCGGCACCGGCGTTGCGGCCAGCTTTGACGGCGTGGGCGCGGCGTCTTGGCCGGTGTCGCTGGCCAGCGTTCGCCCGCGCGGCACGATCCTGTCCTTTGGCAATGCCAGCGGGCCGGTTACGGGCGTGGCTCTGGGGGCTTTGGCCTCGGCAGGCTCGCTCTATGTCACGCGGCCCCGCTTGTGGGACTATTACGCCACCCCGGCGGAAAGCGCGGCAGGCGTGGCGCGGCTGTTCGAGATGATGGAGAGCGGGGCCGTCAAAGTGCCGGTGGGGCAGAGCTTTGCCCTGACCGATGCGGCGGAGGCGCATCGTGCGCTGGAGGGTCGGCGGACGGTGGGGGCGAGTGTGTTGGTGCCTTGATCGGTTGACGGGGGTTGGAAGTTTATGCCTCCGGCGGGCAAAGGGACTCGTCCCTTTGCAATCCCATTTTGGGGTGGTGCTTGATCTCGCCTGTGACTCTATTCCGCGAAGCGGTTTAATAGCCTGCGGCGCGGCAAGTTCACGCCAGTTTGCCTTCGACACTCAACATCGACAGTAACGGGATTGCAAAGGGACAAGTCCCTTTGCCCGCCGGAGGCACCTTTAAAATCGCCTAAAACCTCAAGCCTTCTGCGACCGTAGCAGCATCGCGCCAAACCCCATGAACACCGTGCCCGTGACCCGGTTAAACCAGCGCTGGGCAGCAGGGCGGCGCAGCCATCCGGCAAGCCCCCGACCGCCAACGGCATAGGTAAAGTAGCAGGAGGTTTCGATCACCGCGAAGGTGCTGATGAGGATCGCCATCTGGATCGCCTTGGGCTGGGCCGGGTCGATAAATTGGGGCAGGAAGGCGGCGGCGAAGAGCAGCGCCTTGGGGTTAGAGATCGCGATGGTGAAGCCCCCGCGATAGACCGCCCAGCGCGAAAGGCCGGGGCGCTCAAACTCGACCGTTTCTTCGGCCTCATCGGTCACGGGCGCGCGCCAAGCCTTGATGCCCAGATAGACCAGATAGGCCGTGCCTGCCAGACGCAGGACCTCGAACGCGCCTGGCAGCGCAAAGAGCAGCGCGGTCAGGCCCAGCGCGCTGGCTGTCATCATCACCACCAGCGCGCTCATGCAGCCGGCCATGGCAGGAAACGACCCGCGCAGGCCCAATTCGACGCTGCGACTCATGATATGGAGCATGTTCGGCCCCGGCGAGGCGCTGATGAGGAACACGGTGACGCAATAAAGACCCCAGAGATGCAGGTTCATGCCAAAACTCCCCCCAATACGCCCAAAGCCGCCACAAGGACGCCAGCAAGACCGAGACCAGCGCCCAGCCACAGGAAAGCGCGCGTGGCCATGATCTGCGACAAGGCCAGCAACAAAATGCCCAGCAACAGCGCGCTTTCGGCCAGACCAAGCTGGCCGCTGCGCTCCGCCGCAGAGGATGCCTCCGCCCGCAGGCCTGCGATCCGGGTGGCGATGGCGTCAATACCGGGCGCGCGCGGACCGCCGGGCTGCGCGCTCAGCTTACCCTGACGCAGCAACGCCGCCTCGCCCAGAGCGCCAGCGCGAACATCGCCGTCCAGCCCGCCCTGATTGGCCTGCGCGATCAGCATCGTCTCACGCGCCTTCATCGCCTCTACCATCGTGGTGGCATCGGCCGCCGCCAGAGCCGCCTGAATGCTCTCACGCTGGGCCGCAAGCATGGCAATATGGATGATGCCCGAAAGCACCACAGCCAGCACGATCAGCGCCACGCACAAAGGGGAGGATTTCGTCTCTGTCATATCCGTGACTTAGCCGGGTGGCGGAAAAAAGAAAGGGGGCCGTTTTGGCCCCCTCCCTCTTGTTTCAAGCAGGCCGGATCAGGCCGCCGCACGGCGCTCCTGGGCCTCGCTGTTCAGTTCCTCGGCCAGCAGGAAGGCCAGCTCGATCGACTGCGCACCATTGAGGCGCGGGTCGCAATGCGTGTGATAGCGATCGGCCAGCGCCGCATCGGTCACATCGATCAAACCGCCGGTGCATTCGGTCACATTCTTGCCGGTCATCTCGATATGGATGCCGCCCGCATGGGTGCCCTCGGCGCGATGCACGGCGAAGAAGTCGCGCACTTCCTTGAGGATACGCTCGAACGGACGGGTCTTGTAGCCGCTGTCCGACTTGACGACATTGCCGTGCATCGGATCGGACGACCACACCACCGGATGCCCCTCGGCCTTCACCGCACGCACCAAAGCAGGCAGATGCGCCTCGACCTTATCATGGCCGAAACGGGCGATAAGCGTGATGCGACCGGCCTCACGCGCCGGATTCAACTGGTCCAGCAAACGCAGCAGCAGTTCAGGTGCCAGCGAAGGCCCGCATTTCACGCCTATCGGATTGCCCACGCCGCGCAGGAATTCGACATGCGCCGAATTGTCGAAGCGGGTGCGATCCCCGATCCACAGCATATGCGCCGAGCAGTCATACCATTCGCCGGTCAGCGAATCCTGACGCGTCAACGCCTGCTCATAAGGCAGCAGCAGCGCCTCATGGCTGGTGTAGAAATTGGTGCCCTGAAGCTGGGGCACGCTCTGCGGATCGACGCCGCAGGCCGCCATGAAGTCCAGCGCCTCGCCGATCTTGTCGGCCATGGCACTGAAACGTTCGCCCCACGGGCTGTGGTCGAGATGCTCCAGCGTCCACTTATGCACCTGACGCAGGTTAGCATAACCGCCGCTGGCAAAGGCGCGCAGCAGGTTGAGCGTGGCCGCGCTCTGGCCGTAGGCCTGAAGCATGCGGTTCGGGTCATTGCGGCGCGATTCCGGCGTGAAATCGCTGCCGTTGATGATGTCGCCGAAATAGCTGGGCAGCTCCAGATCGCCCAGCTTTTCGGTCGGCGCGCTGCGCGGCTTGGCGAACTGGCCCGCGATGCGGCCCACCTTGACCACCGGCTGCTTGCTGGCGAAAGTCAGCACGACCGCCATCTGCAGCAGCACGCGGAACGTGTCGCGGATCGCGTTGGGGTGGAATTCGGCAAAGCTTTCCGCGCAATCGCCGCCCTGAAGCAGGAAACCCTTGCCCGCCGACACCTTGGCCAGTTCGGCCTTCAACGCGCGCGCTTCGCCTGCAAAAACCAAGGGGGGAAAGTTGGCCAGCGTCTGCTCTACCCGGCCGAGTTCTTCGGCGTCCTGATACACGGGAAGGTGCCGCGCCTCGCGGGTCTTCCAGCTTTCCGGGGTCCAGTTGCTTGCCACTTTTCCTTACTCCACACGCCGCATCACTATACGGCCCACAACAAAACAGACTTGACGAAAATTGTACTGCTTAGTACACAGAATTATGCGATCCTGCTGTCCTTGATGACAGATGCTTGCGCGATTCTGCCCTTAATTAAGCAAGGGTGCTGCCCATACAAGGCTATGCGGCGAATGGATAGCCGCTCTTTTCGATCAGATTGACCGGAATTTCCGTGAATGGGGCCAAGTACGGGGGGCCGCAAAGCCCCCACGCACGTTTATTTCCGCTCAGGCACAATCGCCAGACGGAAAGCCCGGTCCTTGACCAGCCAACGCGCCGCCAGCGCCTGCAATTCCTCAGGCTTCACGCTGACATAATCGGCCATCAGCCCGCGCACCTGACTGTAGCGGCGCGGGTCTTGCGTCGCGCCCTCGATCTGGCTCATGAAAAAGGCGGTGCTGGACGAGGCGCGCGCCACCTGCTGACGCAAAGGCTCGGTCACCAGAGCCAGTTCGCTGGCCGGGATCTTGCGCGTGGCCAGATCAGCCGCAATCCGGTCCACCGTTTCAAAGAACAGCGGCACCATCTGGGGCGTCACCTGCGCGCTGGCCGAAACCGTGCCGCCGCCGGGCAGATCAATGGGCCAGTCGGCCGACACCTGCGGCGCATAGGAAGCCCCGCTCTTTTCGCGCATCGCGGCCAGCAGGCGGTTGGCGAAGACCTGACTGAGCACTTCAAGATGGCGGCTTTCGGTCAGCCCCTCGACGCCGCCGCCGGTCGGCCAAGTCACCACGGCGGCGGCCTGGTTGGCATCGCCGCTGTGGGTCAGCGTGACCGGCTGCGCACCGGGCCGGGCAAAGGCATAACCCTTGGTCGTGGCCGGTTGCAAAGGCCCGCGCGCGGCCAATGCGCCAAAGGTCTTTTGCAGCGCTTCCATGCCCTTGGCGCTGTCAAAATCGCCAAACACCTGCACCTCGATCGGCCCCTGCGCCAAAATCGGCGCCCAGACCTGACGGAAGCCCTCGGGCGTCACCTTATCCAGTTGCTGGGGCGTGGGCACGGCAAAGCGCTCGTCATTGCCGCGTTGCAGATAGCGCAGATCCCGCTCCATCACCCCTTGCGGGCTGGCGGCGTAGGAGGAAAACTGGATCTTGCCCGCCGCCCGCGCGCGCAGCAGCGGCCCCGAATCCCAGCGCGGCATCGCGAATTTGGCGGCGAACAGGTAAAGCTGGTCCTCCAGATCCTCGGCCCGCGTTTCGCCGGTAAACTGGAACGAGCCATCGTCGATGCGGAAATCGAAGCCCAGCTTGCGCCCTGCCGAAATGCGGTCCAGCTCCTCCTGCCCCAGTTGCCCCTCGCCCGAACTGACCAGCGCCAACTGGCCCAGCGTGGCATAGGCATTGTCGGCGGGCTTGAACGCCTGCCACCCGGCGCCAAAACGGACCTTGACGATCACGCGGCCCGGATCATCCTTGGTAGGCCAGAATTGCGCCTTCACACCATTGGCAAAGGTCAGCTCCTGCACATCGAGCATCCCGGTCGGGCGCACTTCCGGCGGGGCCGAAGGCGCGCCAATGGCGGGCAACTGCGCAAAGCTGATCGGCTTTTGCGCGGCACGGGCGCGTTCGTCGGGCACCGCCTTGGTCAGCAAGGCTGCGCGCAGATCCTCCGGGCTCGCCTCACCCTTTTCGGGCGTGACATAGAGCGAGCGGATCACCTTGCCGGCAAACAGGCTGCGCACATGTTCCTGCACCGCCTGCGGGGTGAAAAGCGGCATGGATTGTTTGAAAATGTCCTGCACCACGGCGGGCGAGGCGACCGTCTCGTGAATATCGACCGCCTGCACCAGATCGTCGGCCAGCTTGCCGCCGGGCAGCAGGGCCCGCTGTTGCACCTGCGATTCGAAAACGACATTCATCTCGGCCGCCTCGCGCGCAATATCCTCAACGCTGGGCGGCCGGTCGAGCATATCGGCGATGATCCCGCGCACCTCGGCCAGCGCACCGCGCCAATTGCCGTCAAGCGGCGAGACGGTGACGAAAGTGCCGTCAACCGAGCGCGATTCATTCTCCTGATCGACCCGCGCCGAGAGGAAATTGCCCCCCGAACGCGCCCGCGCCTCCAGACGGCGGTTGAGGATCGAGAGCGCCAGTTGGTCCAGCATCAGGCCCTGATTATAGACCACCGTATCCTGCTTTTCATGCCAGGGGCGCAGCACGGCATAGATCAGCGAGCGCGGCACGGTCGGCTCGATCAGCACTTGCGCGGCGCCCACCGGATTGGCCGGATCGGCGCCGGGAGGCGTGGCGGGCGCGCCAAAATCGGGATCAGGCGTGGCGGGCCCTGCGCCCTTCCATTCGCCAAACCATTTGGTCACCAGCGCGGCGGTCAGGCGCGGATCAGCGTCGCCCGCCACCACCACCGTCACCTTTTCCGGGCGATACCAGCGCTGATGAAAGGCGCGCAGCGTGGTCTGGCGCGCGCCATTGATCGTTTCGACATCGCCCACTGTGACATGCGAGGCCAGAGGCTGCCCCTCGGCCATCATCTTGCGCATGGCGATCATCAACCGCTCGGCCGTACCGCCCCTTTCACGCTTTTCGGCCAGCACGATGGGCGCCTCGATGCGGATGTCGCTGTCCGACAGGTTGGGCGCAAAAACCATGCCCGAAATCAGCTTCATGCTCTCATCCAGCGTGGCGGGCGAGGCATCGGGCAGGTCGATCTTATAGGTCGTGGCCGTGGGGGTGGTTTCGGCATTGGTGTCACTGCCGAAGGTCGCACCAAGACGCTGCCAGGTGGGGATCGCGGCGCCTTGCGGCAAATAGCGGCTCTGGCGGAACACCAGATGCTCGATCAGATGAGCGAAACCCGCCTCCTGCGGCTTTTCATGCATCGCGCCCACATCGACGCGCACGCGGATCGACACCTGCCCCGGCGGCACCTGATTGTTGCGCACGGCCCAGCGCACGCCATTGTCCAGCACGCCGAAGTACCATTCGCGGTCATGAGGCACATCGCTGCCCTTATAAAGCCATGGCGCATCCTGAGACGGCAGCGGCGGCAAAGGCGAAGCAGTACGGGCGGAGCTTGTCTGAGCGCCGATCAGCGCCAGCGAGATGACAAGCGAAAGCAGGCGAGGCGCGCGGGAGAAATGGCTCATAATCCAAGCTATAGGGAGCGCTTCGATTAAAGGCCAGTGAACAGCGGCCACTTTACGCCGCCAAAACTGCAACATTTGCCTGACAAATGGCTTTTCCACCCTTGTCGATGCCGGTTAACGCTCCTAAATCAGCCTCCATGTTTATCGAGACGGAAACCACGCCCAACCCCGCCACGCTCAAGTTCCTGCCCGGGCGGCAGGTGATGGTGGCCGGCACCCGCGAATTTGTCGATGAGGAGCAGGCCGAAGCCTCGCCTCTGGCCGCTGCGCTGTTCAGCCTTGGCGACGTTACGGGCGTGTTCTTCGGCCGCGACTTCATCTCGGTAACGGCCGGGCATGGCGCTGGGTGGAGCGATCTGAAGCCGCAGGTCGTGGCCATGCTGCTCGACCATTTCATTTCCGAAGCCCCCCTGTTTGCCGCCGGAACCGCTGCAGGCATCAGTGTCCCGGCCGAAGAAGACTTTCCCGGCGACCGCGAGGAGGATGCCGACATCATCGACCAGATCAAGGATCTGATCGAAACCCGCATCCGCCCTGCCGTGGCCAATGACGGCGGCGATGTGGCCTATCGCGGTTTCCGCGATGGCGTGGTGTTCCTGCAGATGCAGGGCGCCTGTTCGGGCTGCCCTTCGTCTTCTGCCACGCTGAAGAACGGGATCGAGAGCCTGATCAAGTATTACGTGCCCGAGGTGACCGAGGTTCGCGCCGCGTGAGCTTGCCATTGTCGGAGCCTGATCCGCGCAGCGGGCGCTGGCTGGCAATTGAATGCACGACCGAGGCCTGTTCGGTGGCGCTGTTTCAGGATGGCGCGCTGGTGGCGGGCGAATACCGGCAATTGGGGCGCGGCCATGCCGAAGCGCTGGTGCCGATGATCGCGGCCCTGCCCGAACGCGGGCGGGCCGGGGCAGTTGCCGTGGGTCGCGGGCCGGGTAGCTTTACCGGGTTGCGCATCGGCCTTGCCGCAGCGCGGGCGCTGGGGCTGGCGTGGAGCGCGCCGGTCTATGGCTATCCCACATTGGCGCTGATCGCCTCCATGGCGCTTGAGCGCGAGAATGGCCCTGTGCGCGTGGCCACCACCGGCGGCCATGGTGAATGGTTCACCCAGAGCTTTGACGGCAAGGGAATCGCGCTCGATGCGCTGCTCTCGCAAAAGCCGCAGGATGCGATGGCTCATGGTGAAACGCTGATCGCGGGCAGTCAGGCCGAGGCGCTGATCGCCGGGCGGCAGGCTGCGGGCGGCCCTGAAGGGCTGGCGCTGGCGCTGTGGCCCGATGCGCGCGCGGTGGCGGGCCTGAACCCGGCGCATTTCAGCGCCGATCTCAGCCCGCTTTACGGTCGCGCGCCTGACGCCCGACTGCCGGGTGGGCGCCTGCCCGATGCCCCCGCCACATCCGCCGCCTGATTCGCAGGATTTGCTAAAATCATGATGCCCAGAGACGATGTTGACCGCATCATGGAAGTCATGGACGCCGCCTTTGACCCATTGTGGGGCGAGGCGTGGAACCGGATGCAGATCGAAAGTGCGCTGGCGATCGGCAACACGCATTACTGGTTGATCGCGCCCCACGGCGGCACGCCCGATGAAGGCGAGGAGGCCGCCGGCTTCGCGCTGGTCCGCCAGATTTTCGACGAGGCCGAACTGCTGCTTTTTGCCGTTTCGCCGCAATGGCGCCGCCGGGGCCTTGGCGCAAGATTATTAGGCAGAACATTAGACGACATGAAAAGATCGGGCGTCTGCAAGGTGATGCTTGAAATGCGACGCGGCAATCCGGCCGAATCTCTTTATCGCGCCACCGGCTTCGTCCCCGTGGGACTCAGGCCCAAGTATTACCGCTGCGCCAATGGCGACAGGATTGATGCGGTGACCTTTTCCTTTCCCGCAGATGAACAGAACAACTGATTGAGACGAAAAAAGGCGTCATTCCAATGTATGTTCAATTTTTCTAATTCTGCATCTTGAATAAATCTTGAAATCGTCGCAATAGAGCGTGGTGCAGCTGGGATGGAGCTGCATAAACAAAACAAACAAAAACAGACAATCGGGTCATAAGCAAAAGAGAAGGCTACATCCCATGAGCACGATCGAAGTCGATTCCAAGGAAACCCTCATCACCCTGACGTCGGACATTGTTGCCGCCCATGTCAGCAACAACAACGTCACGGTTGATGAAGTTACCGCCCTCATCACCAATGTTTTCAATGCCCTGTCCGGCCTTGGTCAGGCTTCGGTTCCGGTGGAAACGCCGCCCGAACCGGCCGTTTCGATCCGCGCCTCGGTCAAGCCCGATCACATTGTGTGTCTTGAGGATGGCAAGAAGCTCAAGATGCTCAAGCGCCATTTGGCGACTCACTATAACCTGACCCCGGAACAGTATCGCGCGCGCTGGAACCTGCCCGCCGACTATCCGATGGTTGCCCCCAACTATGCCGAAAAGCGCCGCGAACTGGCCAAGTCGATCGGCCTTGGCCGCAAGCCCAGCGTCAAGCGCGGCCGCAAGCCCAAGGCTGCCGCCTGAGCCAGCGTGGAAGCGGCGGTTTTGCCCCCGCTTATCACCGTATAGCAGGTTGAAGTTTTGCCCTGTCGGCTCCATAGTCGGCAGGGCAAACCTTTTCTAAGACACGGACCCCCAGTGCACCAGCAAATCGACATCGAAACCCTTTGCCAGCAGCGTGGCCTGCGCATCACCGAGCAACGCCGCGTGATCGCCAAAGTGCTGTCGGAGAGCGACGATCATCCCGATGTGGACCAGTTGCACGCGCGCGCAACGGCGGTCGATCCGGGCATTTCGATCGCCACGGTCTATCGCACCGTGCGCCTGTTCGAAGAAGCGGGCATTCTGGACCGCCACGATTTCGGCGATGGCCGCGCCCGTTATGAGGCGGCGCCTGAGGCCCATCACGACCATCTGATCGATGTGGAAACCGGGCATGTGATCGAATTCGTCGATCCCGAACTGGAGGCTTTACAGCGCCAGATCGCCGAAAGGCTGGGCTATCGCCTGGTTGACCACCGATTGGAACTGTTCGGGGTCAAACTGGAACGCGAAGCCAAGAAGTGAAGAAAAGGGCGGGGTCTGATCCCCGCCCTTTCTTTATTCAGGCAAATTCCTCGGTATCCATCGTCGCCTGCATCGCGGCGGGATAGCGCGGGCCGGACACCGTGTTCTGGTTGATCAGCGCGTCCAGTTCGGCCAGCGTAGCATCCGAAGGGCGCCAATCCGGGCATTCAATATTCTCGCGCAGGTGATCCGGGTTGGTCGTGCCGGGGATCACATGCACGTGATCGCCGCGCGAGAGCACCCATGCCAGCGACAATTGCGCAGGGCTGGCTCCTTCCCGCTCGGCAATGGCGTTGAACGCATCGACCAGAGCGAGGTTGGTCGGCCAGTTGGCGCTGTTGAAACGCGGATGGGTCCGGCGCAGATCCTTCTCCTCCAGCTTCACCGGATTGCGCACGCCATTGGCCAGCACGCCCCGCGCCAGCGGGCTGAACGCCACCAACGCCACGCCCAGCTCGCCGCAAGCCCGCAACACGCCCAGTTCGGGGTTGCGGGTCCAGAGCGAATATTCGGTCTGAACGGCGGTGACGGGACAGGCCGCATGGGCCTTGCGCAGCGTATCCGCGCTCATCTCCGACAGGCCATAGCCGCCGATCTTGCCCTCACGGATCAGATCACCCATCGCGCCTGCGCTTTCCTCGATGGGAACGGTGAAGTCGCGGCGGTGCATGTAATACAGGTCAATGTGATCGGTCTGCAGCGCCTTCAGGCTCTTTTCGACCTCGACCTTGATCGTTTCCGGCTTGCAATCGACATAGCGGCGCGGGCCGTCGGCAATCAGGCCCATCTTGCTGGCAAGGAAGAACTCGTTCCGGCGGCCCTTGAGCGTTGCGCCGATCAGCTCCTCATTCTTGCCGCCGCCATAGAGCCGCGCGGTGTCGAGATGACCATAGCCCAGATCCAGCGCCAGATGCAGCAGCTTGGCGGATTCTTCGGGCGGCGGCGGCGCGGCATAGGCCCAGCTGACGTTCATACAGCCGAGGCCGACGGGGTTCACATCCTTGCCACCGAGTTTGCGGGTGATGGACATTGTGGGGGTCCTTATTGAATGACGGTTTATGCCTCCGGCGGGCAAAGGGACTTGTCCCTTTGCAATCCCATTAATGGGTTTATCGAGGCGTGCATCATCGGATTTGCCATGAACATGATAAAAGCCTGCGGCGCGGCGAGGTTACACTCGATAGCGCCGCAGGCTTTCCAATTTCAACGCAGCGTCCGACACAAAACGTCGAACCACAAACGCAACGAAGACAGTAACGGGAGCGCGAGGGTCCAGCCCCTCGCACCTAACCTTTACTTCTTCATCGCCTCCAACTGCACTTCCAATTCACCCAGCACACGATAGCAATCGAGCACCTTGCCGACCGACGAGTTCGGCTCGCGACCTTCGCGGATAGCGGCGATAAATTCGCGGTCCTGCAATTCGATGCCGTTCATCGACACGTCCACCTTCGACACGTCGATGGCGTTTTCGCGGCCATCGACCAGATCGTCATAGCGCGCGATATAGGTGCCGGTGTCGCCGATATAGCGGAAGAAAGTGCCCAGCGGGCCGTCATTGTTGAAGGACAGCGAGAGGGTGCAGATCGCGCCGCTTTCAGCCTTCAACTGGATCGACATGTCCATCGCAATACCCAGCACCGGATGGATCGGCCCTTCAATCGCATTGGCGGCGACGATCTTGCCCGCCTGATAGGCAAACAGGTCAACCGTATGCGCGGCGTGGTGCCAAAGCAGGTGGTCGGTCCACGAGCGCGCTTCGCCCTTGGCGTTCATGTTGGTGCGGCGGAAGAAATAGGTCTGCACATCCATCTGCTGGATGTTGAATTCGCCCGCCTTGATCTTGTTATGCACATACTGATGCGACGGGTTAAAGCGGCGCGTGTGGCCAACCATGCAGGTCTTGCCCGTTTCCTGCGAAACCTTCAGCACTTCCTGCGCATCGGCCCAGCTGTCGGCCAGCGGGATTTCGACCTGCACATGCTTGCCCGCCTTCATCGCGGCGATGGCCTGCGCGGCGTGCATCTGGGTGGGGGTGCAAAGGATCACCGCGTCCACGTCATCACGGGCCAGCGCATCGGCCAGTTCGGTCGAGCTGTGCTTGGCGCCGTACTTGGCGGCAACCGCGGCGGCCTGTTCGCCGGTGCGGCTGATGATCGAGGTGATTTCCACGCCGTCGATGTTTTTCAGACCATCGAGGTGCTTTTCGCCAAAGGCGCCGGCGCCGGCAAGGGCAATACGCATGAGAGGATACTCCATTAAAGAGGAACCGCCGGAGCGCATGGAGCGCCCCGGCGTTCGGAATTAGTCGGCCGGTTCCAGCACGATATGGCCGATGGCCGTATTCGAACACGGGATATGGTAATGGCGGTGAAGGGTTTTCACCTTCTTGCCCATCGCGCCGCGCATGATCAGCCACATCACCATTTCGATGCCTTCGCTGCCGGTTTCGCGCAGGTATTCGATATGCGGGATATGGCGCACATCGTCATTGTCGCTTTCCAGCATGTCGAGGAACTTGTTGTCCCATTCGCGGTTGAGCAGGCCCGCGCGCGGCCCCTGAAGCTGGTGGCTCATGCCACCCGTGCCCCAGATCTGGACGTTGAGATCTTCAGGGAAGCTCTCGACGGCCTTCTTGATCGCCTCGCCAATGGCCCAGCAGCGGTTGCCCGAAGGCACCGGATAGGTCACGACATTGACGGCAAAGGGAATGACCTTGCACGGCCACTTTTCAGGCTGGCCGAACATCATCGAGAGCGGCACGGTCAGACCGTGATCGACATCCAGCTTGTTGAAGATGGTCATGTCGAAATCGTCGAGGATCAGGCTCTGAGCAATGTGCCATGCCAGATCGGGATGGCCTTCAACCTCAGGCACCGGGCGCGGGCCCCAGCCTTCATCGCAAATGCCGAAACGCTCGCCGCAACCGATGGCGAAGGTGGGCACGATGTTCATGTCGAAATAGCTGGCATGGTCATTATAGACCAGCACAACGACATCAGGCTTCTCGGCCTTTTCCCATTCGCGCGTCCAATCATAGCCACGGAAGATCGGGCCGAAATAATCGTCCTTTTCCTTGCCCTGATCCACGGCCACGCCCAACAGGGGCACGTGGCTGGAGCCGACACCGGCGGTAATCTTGGCCATCTTAGTTGCTCCCTTTTGCCGCGGCGGCGGCGGCAAGATTTTCGCGGATCGAGCGGTTGCCCTCAGGCTTGCGTCCGCCATCCAGCATCATCTGGCGATATTCGGGCCAGGTCATGTCGGTCATCGTGCTGCATGCCTCGGCAAAGGGAATGCCGTCGGCCGAAAACAGCTTGGACAGGTAATAGACATTCCCGCCCAGCTTGAGCAGTGCGTTGTAATCGCGGCGCAGCAGCGCCTGCTTGCCTTCTTCGGAAATATCCCATTCGTCCAGATAGGCGCGCTCGTCCTTCTTGAAACGCTCGCGGTTTTCCGGCTTCATCATGCTCATGGCGAACTGGTTGATCCAATAGCCACGGCGCGCACGCGCGGCGGTATAGACCAGCGTGCCGGGAATATCGTCGAATTCGGCCAGATATTCGTGAATATTCTGTGTGGGGTTCTCAGCCATCTTCATTCTCCCAAACCCGCCCCCGCCCGGCGCACCGGACGGGGGCAAGTCGTTGATTACAGGCCGCGCGCTTTCAGCTTGGCATCCAGACGCGGGAACACACGGCGGGCATTGCCCTCAAAGATCGCGTGACGCTCGGCATCCGAAATCTCCAGAGCATCGACATAGCGCTTGGTATCATCGAAATAGAACCCGGTGGTGGGATCGATCCCGCGCACCGCGCCGACCATTTCCGACCCGAACAGGATGTTCTTATTGTCGATCACATCGGCCAGCAGGTTGATACCGGGCTGGTGATAGACGCAGGTGTCGAAAAAGATGTTGTTCATCAGATGCGTGTCGAGCGACGGCTTTTTCAGCATGTCGGCCAGACCGCGATAACGGCCCCAGTGATAGGGCACCGCGCCGCCGCCATGCGGGATGATGAAGCGCAGCGTGGGGAAGCGGCTGAACAGATCGCCTTCGAGCAATTGCATAAAGGCAATCGTGTCGGCCGCGATGTAATAGCCGCCCGTGGCATGCATCGCCGGGTTGCACGAACCCGAAACGTGGATCATCGCCGGAACGTCCAGCTCGACCATCTTTTCATAGAAGGGGAACCAGTAAGGATCGGTCAGCGGCGGATGCTTGAAATGGCCGCCGCCCGGATCGGGGTTCAGGTTGCACCCGATAAAGCCCATTTCGGTGACGCAGCGTTCCAGCTCGGCAATCGAATTGGTCAGGTCGGCCTCAGGCGACTGGGGCAGCATGCAGACCGGCTCGAACACGCCGGGGAACAGATCGACCACGCGCCCGATCAGATCGTTGCAGGCGCGCGCCCAAGGCACGGCCACGCTCTGATCGCCGACATGGGGGACCATCGCGCTGGCGCGGGGGCTGAAAATGGTCAGGTCCGCGCCGCGTTCCTTGATGAGGCGAAGCTGGTTGGCCTCGATCGTCTCGCGGATTTCATCGTCGCTGATCTTCGGATAGGCCGGAGCAGCAACGCCGGCCTTGAAGGCGGCCTTCTGTTCCTCACGCCACGCGTCATGCCCCTTGGGCAGCACGGTGTAGTGGCCATGACAGTCAATAATCAGGCTCACGGGGGTTTACTCCTTTCCCTCGATCAATCTCTCTTTACGGCCCGCCATGTCGCGCTGGCGCAAGACGGTGCCGTTGGTCATCATCGGCTCGATGCCAAGCCCGGTCAGGGTCTTGGCCGATTCCTCCATCTCGGCGGCGCGGCGCACGCCATGCGTCACCATGCGCTCGATATTGTACGCCGCACGCTTGGCCCAGGGCCATGCCTTCTCGCTGGCATCCAGACTGGAGAGCACTTCATCAACCACGCCCGCTTCCTGCGCGGCCAGCATCATTTCGGCGGTCAGCGCCTCGACGCCCTTGACCATGACCGAGCGGATCATCTTGATCGCGGACGCCCGGCCCACTTCATCACCCACGATGCGGATATTGGCGAAACCGGCCTCACGCAGCAGCGCCTCGGCCCGCGCAGCCTCGCGCCCGGCCAGCAGCAGCGGCACATTCAACCGCGCCGGATCGACCGGAGCCAGAACCGCCACATCGACATAACAGCCGCCCGCGGCTTCAACGGCGGCGGCGGCCTCGCGCTTCGTGCCGGGCGCCACCGAATTGCAATCGGCCCAGATCGCGCCCTTGGGCAGGAATGCGGCATATTCCTGCGCGGCGGGCAAGGCGCTGTCAGCCGTCACCAGCGAAAGCACCATCTCGCGTCCGGCCAGCGCTTCCTGCGCATTTCCGGCCACCATCAGCCCGTCCTGCGCGGCCAGCGCCAGTCTTTCGGGGCGCAGATCCCACACACCGGCGCGGGCATTGCCGCCTGCCCCGTCCGCTGCCTCACCCCATCCGCCCGCGCGGGCAAAGGTGGAGCCTGCCTCGCCATAGCCGATCAGGGATATAGTATGTGACACGAACGAATCTCCTTATCACTACAGCCATGCCGCCAAGCCTCGCGCGCGCACCAATCGAAAGGCATCCGCCACCATAAGTTTTTACAAAGCCCGTCAGCCTCCGCACTCGCGCAGCATCGCCACGAAAGCCTCCTGCGTGGATGTAGGCCGCCACCCGGCGCGGGTGGTAATCCCGATGCTGCGGGAAAAGCCTGAGGCAAGGTCGCGCGCGGTCAACACGCCCGCATCCAGCTCGACCGAAACCTGCGACCGGCTGAGCAAGGTCAGACTGTCGCTGTCGAGCAGCAATTGCCGGATCGTCATCACCGATCCGCATTCGATGGCCACACGCGGAGGTTCGGCCCCTAGCGCGCGCAGCATCGCCTGCCAATGGCGGCGCAGCGGCGTTTCGGAACCGGGTAAAATCCAAGGATAATCGGCCAGTTCAGACCCCGGCTCAGCCACATTTTCCAATGGATGACCCTTGCGCATCACCAGCACCGGCGTATCGGCAAACACCGCCTCACCCGCCAGCCCCTCGGCCTCGGCGCCCTCTCGCAAGGCCCCCAGCATCAGGTCGATTTCACCATCGCGCAGCGGGCCGGAGAGTTCGCCATGGCTGCCCTCGACCACCATCACGCCCACGCCGGGATATTCGCGGGCAAACCGGCTGATCGCCTCGGGCAGCCAACGCGCGCGCGACAGGGGCATCGCACCCACGATGATGCGTCCCGCCGCCTTACCCTGCCATGTCGCCACCTCGGCCAGACCGGCGCGCAATTCGGCCATGGCAAGGCCAAACCCGCGCGCGCGGCGCTGTCCGGTGGGGGTCAGCGCGACATGCTGCCCGCGCCGGTCCACCAGCCTTTGGCCCAGCGCGACCTGTAAATCGGCCACCGCGCGATGCAGGCTGGCCGAGGACAGGCCGGTTGCCTCCGCCGCCCCGGCATAGCTGCCTGCCCTCGCCAGGGCGAGCAACGCGCGAAGCTGGGTTCCGGTGACGCGCGGGCTGCCGATATGATCAATCGCGGCCTCGGCGCGCGGAGCCATCAGCAGCGCCGGTTCGGTGGCCGTCATGCCCTGCGCGCTGCGTTCAAACAAGGTCACGCCAAGGCTCGATTCAAGGCCCGCAATGGCCTGCGTCAAGGCAGGCTGGGTCAGGTTTACCGCGCGGGCGGCGCGCGTCAGACTGCCATGGCGCACCGTCGCAGCCAGCGCGGCAAAGTGGCGGATATTGAGCGGGCGATCCCCGATTCCATTTTCGATCATGCCTGCACGTTTAGCAGAAACTTATGACCATAGACAACTTCGCATTGGAGCGTGACTGCGCCCCGGCGCATGTCGCATGCCAGCCAACCTATCGACCATCCAGAGAGGATCTTCATGTCTTCCATCGTCGTCCAGAACATCGAGCGCGCACCCCTTGATGTCATCGACGGCCTCGCCGCCTGCGGCGTTGCCACCGTTCACGAAGCACAGGGCCGCAAGGGCCTGTTGGCTAGCTACATGCGCCCGATCTATCCGCGTGCTCGCATCGCGGGCAGCGCCGTGACGATCAGCGCCGCGCCCGGCGACAACTGGATGGTCCATGTCGCCATCGAACAGCTCAAGGAAGGCGACATCCTCGTCCTTGCCCCCACCAGCCCTTGCGAAGACGGCTATTTCGGCGACCTTCTGGCCACCAGCGCGCAGGCGCGCGGATGCCGGGGTCTCGTCATCGACGCGGGCGTGCGTGACGTGCGCGACCTGACCGAGATGAACTTCCCTGTCTGGTCCAAGGCCGTCTATGCCCAAGGCACCGTCAAGAACACGCTGGGCAGCGTCAACGTCCCCATCATCTGCGCCAACCAGCTGGTCAACGCGGGCGACGTGATCGTGGCCGATGACGATGGCGTCTGCGTGGTGCGCCGCGAGGAAGCCGCCGAAGTGCTGAAAGCCGCGCAGGCTCGTGAGGCCAACGAAGCGGCCAAGCGCGAAAAGCTGGCCGCCGGGGTGCTGGGTCTGGACATCTACAACATGCGTGAGCGGTTGGAGAAGGAAGGGTTGAAGTACGTTTGAAGGTGAAGGGTGCCTCCGGCGGGCCAAGGTACTCGTCCCTTGGCAATCCCATTAATGGGGTTGCGTTTCGTTGGCCGAGGCACTTTTGGAGCGAATCCATTGCTAAAGCCTGCGGCGCGGAGAGATCAGTGCTGTCCGCGCCGCAGGCTTTCAACTCAATGGTCTCGTCCGACACCCAACGCCGAACTCGTGGCACAACAAAGACAGTAATGGGAGCGCGAGGGACTAGTCCCTCGCATTTCCTCCTTATTCTATTTAGGAACCACACCCCATGCCCACCAACCTCTCCTCCCCCTGTATGTGGATGCGCGGCGGCACCAGCAAGGGCGGCTATTTCCTGAAATCCGACCTGCCCGCCGACACCGCCACGCGCGATGCGTTTTTGCTGGGCGTGATGGGTTCGCCCGATCCGGTGCAGATCGACGGCATGGGCGGGGCTGATCCGCTGACCAGCAAGGTTGCGGTCGTCAGCAAATCCGAGCGCCCCGGCATTGACGTTGACTATCTGTTTTTGCAGGTTTTCGTTGATCAGGCGATTGTGACGGACGCGCAGAATTGCGGCAATATTCTGGCTGGCGTGGGGCCTTTCGCGATTGAACGCGGGCTGATCCCCGCAACGGGCGACGAAACCCGCGTGGCCATCTTTATGGAAAACACCGGACAGGTGGCCGTGGCCACAGTCCAGACACCGGGCGGCGTGGTTTCCTATAAGGGCGAGGCCAAGATCGACGGCGTTCCCGGCTCTCACGCCCCGGTGCCTCTGGAATTCCGCGATACGGCAGGGTCTTCCTGCGGCGCGCTGCTGCCCTCGGGCAATGCGGTGGACGAGGTCAATGGCGTGCGCGTGACGCTGATCGACAATGGCATGCCCTGCGTGGTGTTCAAAGCCGAAGACGTGGGCATCACCGGCTATGAGGACCGTGACTGGCTGGACGCCAACACCGAGCTGAAGGCGAAGATCGAGGCGATCCGTCTGGCCGTGGGCTCCGCCATGAACCTTGGCGATGTGAAGGAAAAATCCGTCCCCAAGATGATGCTTGTCGCCCCGCCCAAGCATGGCGGCGCGGTCACGGTGCGCAGCTTCATCCCCCATCGCGCCCATGCCACGATCGGCGTGCTGGGCGCGGTCAGTGTGGCCACGGCCTGCCTGCTCAAGGGCTCGCCCGCCGCCGAGGTGGCGCAGATCCCCGAGGGCGCGCGCAAGACCCTGTCGGTCGAGCATCCCACCGGCGAAATGACCTGCGTGCTGGAAACCGACGAAGCGGGCGATGTGAAGACCGCTGCCCTGCTGCGCACCGCGCGCAAGCTGATGGACGGCACCGTTTTCGGATAATCAGGAGAGACCAATGTCTGAACGTATCACCAGCTGGCACGGCAATCCGTCCAAGCCGACCTATACCCCGCCGCCCGGCGCGATTGACGCTCATTGCCATGTGTTTGGTCCGATGGCGGAATTTCCCTTCAGCCCCAAGGCGAAGTATCTGCCCGAAGATGCTGGCCCGGATAAGCTTTTTGCCCTGCGCGACCATCTGGGCTTTTCGCGCAATGTGATCGTTCAGGCCTCGTGCCACGGCACCAACAATGCCGCCACGTTGAACGGCATTGCCGTGTCGGGCGGAAAGGCGCGCGGCGTGGCCGTGGTCGATCCGGCGATCAGCGACGAGGAAATCGCGGCTCTCCACGAAGGCGGGATGCGCGGCATCCGCTTCAACTTCCTCAAGCGCCTTGTCGATGACGCGCCCAAGGACAAGTTCCTTGAAGTCGCCCATCGCCTGCCCAAGGACTGGCACATCGTCATCTATTTCGAGGCCGACATCCTTGAAGAAATGCGTCCCTTCATTGCCGCCCTGCCGCGTCTGGTGGTGGTCGATCACATGGGCCGCCCCGATGTGACCCAAGGCCCCGATGGCGCCGACATGAAGGCTTTCCGTGAGCTTCTCGACAGCCGCCCCGACATTTGGTTCAAGCCGACCTGCCCGGATCGCCTCGACATGGCCGCCGGCGATCCGTGGGACAATTTCGCCCGCGCGGTGGCGCCGCTGGTGGCCGATTATTCGGACCGCTGCATCTGGGGCACCGACTGGCCGCATCCCAACATGGAAAAGGCGATCCCCGATGATGGCCATATCGTCGATATGATCCCCCGCATCGCGCCCACAGCAGAGCTTCAGCAAAAGCTGCTCGTGACCAATCCGATGCGCCTTTACTGGCCCGAAGAACTCTGATGGTTTGAGGGGAAGGCGGGCCGATAAAGCCCCCTTCCCCTTCCCCCGCGCATGGGGCAAAAGAGCGCCATGCCGCATTCGCTCCCCGATCTTGAAGCATGGGCCATCTTTGCCAAAGTGGCCGAATGCGGCAGTTTCAGCCGCGCGGGCGAGCAGCTTGGCCTGGCCAAGACCACCGTATCCAAGGCCGTGACCCGGCTTGAACAAAGGATGCGCGCCAGCCTATTCCACCGCACCACGCGCAAATTATCGCTGACCGAAACGGGCCGCCTCGCACTGGAACGCGCCGCGCGTATACTGATCGACGGCGCGGCGATCGAGGCCGACATTCTGGACGAAGCCGCCACCCCGCGCGGCCTTGTCCGCATCGCCTCGATCAGCGCGGTGGGCGTTGAGGTGATCGCGCCGGTCCTGCCCGAATTTCTCAAGGCCAATCCGGAAATCGAGGTCGATCTGGTGCTGACCGAAAACCGGGTCGATCTGGTGGCAGAAGGGTTCGATGCGGCCATTCAGGTCGGTCTGGACGGCGATTCCGCCAGCCTGCGCACGGTGCGCCTGTCCTCGCTGCGCCGCCCGCTGGTGGGGGCGCCCGAATTGCTCGAACGGCTGGGCATGCCGCAATCGCCGCAGGATCTGGCCCGCTATCCCGCCGTTCTGCCCAGCCACATCGCCAACAGCCACGAATGGCAATTCGCCCGCGGCGACGAGGATCCGGTGACCGTGCGCGTCAATGGCCGCTATCGCGCCAACCATGCCGATGCGCTGGTGCCTGCGCTGGTGGCGGGGGTGGGCATCGGGCTGATGGCGGAATATTTCGTGTGGGGTCATCTTCGCGCGGGGCGATTGGTCGAATTGCTGCCCGAATGGAGCACCCCGCCCGGCCCGCTCTATCTGATCACGCCCCCCGGACGCGCCCGCCCAGCGCGGGTGCGTGCGCTGCTCGATTTTCTGCGCCCGCATCTGACCCTGCCCAAGTGGACCAATGTGCCCAAGGGTTAAGCGGTGATTATAGTCAATTGAGAAACACTATTATGCCGCAAGGGCGGATAATCCTTGACGCTGCACTGCACTATAACACAATTGTCAGTATCAGGACGGTCCGCCTATGGCCCGCCCTTGCAAAACTTTCTGTCGGCCCTCGGAAAACCGTCAGGAAGAGGAACGAAAGCTACCCATGACTCAATCCCTTACAAAGCCGCGGACATCGGCAAAGATGGCCATGGCTTTGACTCTGTCCCTGCTGGCCGGGCCGATGCTGGCCGGTTGCGCCGGCCTGCCCCATGACAAGCCGCAGTTGAAACCCCGTGAGGCTGCCGATCTGGGGTTGACCAATACCGCGCCGGTTCCGGTCGCCGCCGACTGGTGGCAGGCGCTGGGCGATCCCCAGCTTGACCGGATCATGGCCGACGCGCTGGCGGGCAATCCCTCGCTCGACGAAGCGGCCGCAAGGCTGCGCATGGCGGGCAGCCTGATCGCCTCGGCGCGTTCGGGCCTGTTGCCGCAGGTGTCGGCGGATGCCTCGGCCATGGATCAGCGCCTGTCGAACCGCTATATCTATCCCGCGCCGCTGGGCGGATCGTGGACGTGGATCTCCAATGCGCAGGCCAATCTGGACTGGTCGCTCGATTTGGCCGGGCGGCAAAAGGAACTGGTGCTGGCCGCCAAGGTCTATACCCACGCCAACGAGTTGCAATTGTCCGCCGCCCGCGTGGCGCTGGCGGGCAATGTGGCGCAGGCCTATGTCAATTTCGCCCGCGCGGAGGCACAGGCCCGGATCGCGCGCGAATTTGTCGCCTCGCGCTCGGCCTCGCTGAGGATCGTGACGGGGCGGCGCGATGCGGGCCTTGGCAATGAATTTGACATTGCCAGCGCACGCACCCTCCAATCAGAGGCCGAGCAGGCGCTGACCCGCGCGCTGGGCGCAAGGGCGCTGGCGGTTCATGCTCTGGCCGCGCTGGCCGGGCGCGGGCCTGATTATGGCGCCAATCTGACCACACCCACGCTGGCGCTGGACAAGGCGCTGCCCGTGCCTGAAACCCTGCCCGCCGACCTGCTCGCGCGCCGCGCCGATCTGCTGGCCGCGCGCGAACAGGTCAAACTGGCCATGGCGGGCGAGAAAATCGCCAAGACCGAGTTCTATCCCAACGTCAATCTGCGCGCCTTTGTCGGGGCGCAAGCATTGGGCATCGGGTCGCTGTTTACCGGCAGCGCGCTGACCGGCGGGTTTGGTCCGGCCATCCATCTGCCGATCTTTTCAGGCGGGGCGATCCGCGCTCAATATCGTCAGGCCGTGGCGGGCGCGGACATTGCCATTGCCCAGTATAACAAGGCTGTGGTGGGCGCCGTGCGCGAGGCGGCCGATGCGCTGTCGGGCGTTGAAACCAACCGGGCCGATGCGCGCCAGCAGGCCGAGATCCTGACCGGGCTGGAAAAGACCGTCTCGCTCGACAAGGTGCGGCTGCAATCGGGCCTCTCGACCAATCTCGACGTGCTGAGCGCGGGCGAACGCCTGCTCTCTGCGCGTCAGGCGCAGGTCGATCTGGCCGCCGATGGGGCCGTCAAACGTATTCAATTGCTGATCGCGCTGGGCGGCGGTTTTACCCCGATCCCCGATCAGAACGCGGGCGCAACCGCCCCGGCCGGAAAGTAATTCGCCATGAACCAGCAAAACCATTCTTTCGACAAGGACAATGCCCCCGCCATGGCCGACAGCTACAGCCCTCCCCCGGCCAAGAACGCCGCCCGCCGCAAGGGTCTTTTGATGCTGGGCGTGGCCGCGCTGATCGGGGCGGCCGGTTACGGCGCCTATGTGATGATGAGCGCGGCCAGCGAGGAAACCGATGACGCCTATGTCGCGGGCAACATCACGCAAATCACCGCGCGCGATCCCGGCACCGTCATTGCGGTGCACGCCGAAAGCACGCAGGGCGTGAAGGCAGGGCAACCGCTGGTCGATCTGGACCCGGCGCTGGCGGATGCGCAACTGGCCGCCGCCGAGGCCGAACTGGCCCGCGCCGCGCGCACGGTGCGCTCCGGCTTTACCAAGGTGGGCACCGCCGAGGCCGAAATCGCGCAGGCCGAGGTGCGCCTTGCCGCCGCCAGGAGCGATCTGACGCGCCGCGAAAAGGCCGTCTCCTCGGGCGCAATTTCAGCCGAAGAGGTCGCCCATGCCGGTGAGGCCGTGCGCATGGCGCAGGCCAATCTGGATCTCGCACGCAGCCACCGGGCAGATGCCGAAAGCACCGTGGGCGGAACCGATGTGGCGGGCAATCCGGCGGTTCTGGCCGCGATCGCGGCGGTCAAGCGCGCGGCCATCGTGCGCTCGCATATGCATCTTTCCTCGCCGGTCGATGGTGTGGTGGCCCAGCGCGCCGCGCAGGTGGGCCAGCAGGTTGCCCCCGGCGCGCCGCTGATGTCGGTCGTGCCGCTGCGCAAGGTCTGGGTGGACGCCAATTTCCGCGAAACGCAGCTGGCCAATCTGCGCATCGGCCAGAGCGCCACGCTGCATTCCGACGCCTATGGCAAGAAGGTGACCTTCCACGGCAAGGTCATCGGCCTGTCGGCGGGTTCGGGCGCGGCCTTTGCGCTGCTGCCCGCGCAGAACGCCAGCGGCAACTGGATCAAGGTGGTTCAGCGCGTGCCGGTGCGCATCGCGCTTGATCCCAAGGAGTTGGACGCCCATCCGCTGCGCCTTGGCCTGTCGGTCAATGTCGAGGTGGACACCAGCCAAGGCACCGGCCAGCCGGTGACCGCGATCCCCGCCGTGGCGCAGGCCAGCGAGCCGGTCGATACCGTCAGCCCCGAGATCGAGGCCCGCATCCGCCGGATCATCGCGGCCAACGCAGGTCGCTGAAGGCAGATGTCATGAGCCAATCCCCCTCGCAAGATCTGGACGCGAGCGAATTCGCCGTTGAGGAAGAGGATGAAAGCCCCTCATCCTCGATGGCGACGCCGCCGCCGCTGCATGGCTTTGCGCTGTTTTCCGCCGCCTTTGCGCTGGCGCTGGGCACCTTCATGCAGGTGCTGGATTCCACCATCGCCAATGTGGCGCTCAACACGATCTCGGGCAATCTGGGCGAGGCGAGCAGCACGGCGACATGGGTGATCACCGCCTTTGCCGTGGCCAATGGCGTGACCGTGCCGTTGACCGGGTGGCTGATGCGGCGCTTTGGCGTGGTGAACACCTTTATCGCCTCGGTGGCGCTCTTCACGCTGGCCTCGTTCCTTTGCGGGATCGCATGGTCGCTGCCCTCGCTGATCCTGTTCCGCCTGTTGCAGGGCGCGGTTTCAGGGCCGATGATTCCGGGCAGTCAGGCGCTGCTGCTGGCGATCTTCCCCCCCGAAAAGCGCACCGTGGGCCTGTCGATCTGGTCGATGACGGCGCTGGTCGGGCCGGTGCTGGGACCGATCCTTGGCGGCTATATTTCGGACAATTATCATTGGGGCTGGATCTTCCTCATCAACGTGCCGGTGGGTTTCATCACCGTTGGCGTGCTGATGGCGCGGATGCGGGCCTATAATACGCCGCCGATCAAGCTGCCCTTCGACTGGGGCGGGGTGGCGCTGCTGATCCTGTGGGTCGGGTCGCTTCAGATCGTGCTGGACCTTGGCAAGGATGAGGACTGGTTCAATTCGACCTTCATCTGTGTGCTGGCGGCTGTCGCGGTGGTGGCCTTCCTTGCCTGGCTGATCTGGGAATTGACCGAGGAGCATCCTGCGGTCGATCTCTCGCTGTTCAAGAGCCGCAATTTCGCCATCGGCACGCTGTGCTTTTGTCTCGGCTACGGCTTCTTCTTCGCCAGCAACCTGCTGATGCCGCTCTGGCTGCAAACCCAGCAGGGCTATACCGCGACATGGGCGGGGCTGGTGTCGGCGCCGGCGGGTATGGTGGCCTTTTTGCTGGCGCCCTTTGTGGCGCGGGCGGCGGGCACCATCGACCTGCGCTATGTCGCGACCTATGCGCTGCTGGCCTTTGCCGCGTCCTATATGATGCGCACCGGTTTTGCCCCCGATACCGATCTTTGGCACTTCATCCTGCCTTCGATCGTTCAGGGCACGGCGATGGGTACCTTCTTCATGTCGATGACCACGCTCTCGTTTGACCGGCTGGGGCCGCATCGCATCCCCTCGGCCACGGGCATTTCGAACTTTGCCCGCATCACCGGGGGCGCCTTTGCCGCCTCGATCACCACGACGTTTTGGGACCGGCGCGAGGTGCTGCACCAGAGCCGTCTGGCCGAGGCCGCCAATCCGTCCAATCCGGCCTATGTGCAGGCGATGGACCATTTGCAGACCATCGGCATGAGCAAGACACAGGCCACCGGCGCGCTGACCGGGCAGATGGTAAACCAGTCCTATCTGATGTCCTCGCTCGACATCTTCTGGTTTGCCGGGATGGGCTGTGTGGCGATGCTGGCGCTGCTCTGGTGTACGCGCAAGCCTGCGCCGCCGCAGGGTGGTGCGGTGGTCGTTGACTAAAAGCGTGGTTGACTAAAGAAAAGGCCGGGGCGGTTGATCCACCCCGGCCTTTTTTATGGCGTTTGAAAGCGCCTTATTCGACGTAATGCGCGCTGGTCTTTTCGCGGACTTCCTCCGCCGTCACGCCGGGGGCCAGTTCAACCAGCTTGAACGGACCGCTGTGATCCGGGCGGGCAAACACGGCCAGATCGGTCACGATCATATCCACCACATTGCGCCCCGTCAGCGGCAAGGTGCAGGCGGGAATGAACTTGGGGCTGCCATCCTTGGCGCAATGCTCCATCACCACGATGATCTTCTTGACGCCCGCGACCAGATCCATCGCGCCGCCCATGCCCTTGATCATCTTGCCCGGGATCATCCAGTTGGCGATGTCGCCGCCCTCGGACACTTCCATCGCGCCAAGCACGGTCAGATCGATATGGCCGCCACGGATCATGGCAAAGCTCTGCGCGCTGTCGAAATAGGCCGAATGGGGCAGCTCGCTGATCGTCTGCTTGCCCGCATTGATCAGGTCGGCGTCTTCCTCGCCCTCATAGGGGAACGGGCCGATGCCCAGCATCCCGTTCTCGCTCTGCAGCGTCACGGTCAGCCCTTCGGGCACGTAATTGGCCACCAGCGTGGGGATGCCGATGCCAAGGTTCACATAAAAGCCGTCCTGAAGCTCACGCGCGGCGCGGGCGGCCATTTCATTGCGGTTCCAAGCCATGTTGCTCAGGCCTCCTTCGGGCGCGTAGTGCGGAATTCGATCTTCTTGTCATAGGCGCCCAGCACGATGCGCTGAACATAAACGCCCGGCAGGTGGATCGCATCGGGGTCCAATTGGCCCGGCTCGACAATCTCCTCGACCTCGACCACGGTGATCTTGCCGGCGGTGGCGGCAGGCACGTTGAAATTGCGCGCCGTCTTGCGGAAAATCACATTGCCGGTGGTGTCCGCCTTCCAGCCCTTCACAATGGCGAGGTCAGCAAAAATGCCCTGCTCCAGCACATATTCCTGACCGTCAAAGACCTTGGTTTCCTTGCCCTCGGCCACCAGCGTGCCTACGCCCGTCTTGGTGTAAAAGCCCGGAATGCCCGCCCCGCCCGCGCGCAGACGCTCGGCCAGAGTACCCTGTGGCGTGAATTCCACCTCAAGCTCGCCCGCCAGATACTGACGCTCGAACTCCTTGTTTTCGCCTACATAAGACGAAATCATCTTCTTCACCTGCCGCGTGCGCAGCAGCTTGCCGATGCCCTCATTGTCAATGCCCGCATTGTTGCTGGCAAAGGTCAGATCCTTTACCCCGCTGGCCTGAATCGCATCCAGCAGACGCTCTGGAATGCCGCAAAGGCCAAAGCCCCCGCTGGCAATCAGCAGACCATCGCGCAACACCCCTTCCAGCGCCGCTTCTGCGCTGGGATAAACCTTGCTCGCCATACAGCTCCCTCTCTCTCGGGATAAATTCCGGGGCGAGTGTATCGAAGAAAATTATGCGTTCTAATGATAGTTTTTTTGGGGTATTGATAGAAGATGGTGATGTATTGGAAGGTGCCTCCGGCGGGTTAAGGGCGGGGGCCCTTAACAATCCCGGTACTGTCGATGTTGCGCCAAGGAATCGGCGTTGCGCAACCTTGCAGCGCCGCAGGCTATAAAACCGCTTCGCGGAAGAGAGTGCGTTGGCCAGCCATACGCCACCCCATTAACGGGATTGCAAAGGGCCCCCGCCCTTTGCCCGCCGGAGGCATACATTGAACCGCATCGCCCTCTACCACCTCGAAACCCTGCTCTGGATCGCGCGCCTCGGCACCTTCGCAGCGGCGGCGGAAAGGCTGAACACCACCCAGCCCACCATCTCGGCCCGCGTGCGCGAGTTGGAGGCACAGATCGGCTACCCCCTGTTCCGGCGAGAGGGACGGCGGATGCTGCTGACGGTGCGCGGGCGGCAATTGGTGCGCGATACCGAGCCGCTGTGGGCGGCGCTGGAACGGACGCTGGCGGCGGACAATCTGGCAGGCGCGCGCGGCGTGGTGCGCATCGGCACGGGCGAGATCGCGGCGGCCTCCTGCCTGCCCGGCTTCGTGGCAGAGATCGAGCGCGACATGCCTGCCGTAACGCTGGACATCACGATCAGCCTGACCGCGCAATTGCTGCAAGATCTGCTGGGCGCGACCAGCGATCTGGTGTTTCTGGCAGGCCCTGCGGCCAGTCCGGGGCTGCAAACCGCCTCAATCGGCGGGGTCGCGCTGCAATGGCTGGCCTCACCCGCAACGGCGGCGGCAATGCGCAATGGCGCGACGCCCCCGCTCTGGTCCCTGCCCCGCCAGTCGCCGCTGCATCAGGTCATGCTCGAAACCCTCTCGGGCGAGGCCCTGCCCGCCATCCGCACCTGCAACAACGCCCGGATGCTGATCGACATCATCGCGGCGGGGCAAGGCATGGCCCTGCTGCCCGAAACCATGACGCGCGAGGCGGTGGCAGGTGGGCGCCTGCAAGAGGTCTGGCCCCGGCCCAAGCGCGGGATCGAGTTTCAAGCCGCGATCCGCGCGGAGGAGAGCGATCCGCTGGTGCTGGAGTTGTTCAGGCGGGCGGCGGGGTTGCGGATTGATCCTCGGTAAAGGCGAGAAGTTTGCCTCCGGCGGGCAAAGGGACTTATCCCTTTGCAATCCCGTTAATGAGGTGTTCGATTGAGATCGCCGCGCCGCACCATCACCGACACCGAAGCCATCCCATTATCGACCGCCTCGGGCTTATCGATCCGCACCCGCGCCCAAAGCACCGACCCCATCCCCAAACAAGCCTCGCCCAATTGCCGGGCAAAGCTCTCGATCAGGTCAATGTGGGTACGCGCCAGCTGTTCCGCCGCCGCGCCAATGTCGCGGTAATCGACGGTTTGCTCCAGCCGGTCGATGGCGCCCACGCCAAGGCCCAGCTCGGCATAGATCACCAGCGGTTGGCGCCGCCCGATTTCGCCATGGTTGACGCCAACGGCGGCCATCACCTCGAAACCCGACAGGCGCACCACCGTTTCGGCCACCTCATAGCCCGCAACAGGCGCGGGGCGCAGAGAGATCACACTTTCCATACACCCCGCCTCCTGTATCAGCCCGGGAATACCACGGTACGATGCCCATTGAGGAACACGCGGTCCTCCAGATGCGCCTTGACCGCCTCGGCCAGCACGCGGCGTTCGATGTCGCGACCCTTGCGGACGAGGTCTTCGGGCGCGTGGGCATGGCTGATGCTGCCCACGTCCTGCGCGATGATCGGGCCTTCGTCGAGGTCGGCGGTCACATAGTGCGCCGTCGCGCCAATCATCTTGACCCCGCGCTCATAGGCCTGATGATAGGGCTTGGCGCCCTTGAAGCCGGGCAGGAACGAGTGGTGGATATTAATGCAGCGGCCCGACAGGAAGCCAGCCAGATCGTCGCTCAGGATCTGCATATAACGCGCCAGCACCACCAGATCGGCCCCCGTTTCAGTAACAACGGCCTTTATCTGCGCTTCCTGTTGCGCCTTCGTGTCCTTGGTGATCGGCAGATGATAGAAGGGCAGATCACCGATCAGGCTGGTGGTGATATGCTTGCGGTCATGGTTGCAGATGATGGCCACGACATCCATGTCAATTTCGCCAATCCGCCAGCGATAGAGCAGATCGCCAAGGCAGTGGTCGAATTTGCTGACCATCAGCACGACCTTCTGCCGCTCGCCATGGACCCGCAGGCGCCAGTCCATCGCATGTTCGGCGGCCAGATCGCCGAAATGGGCGCGCCATTCCTCGGCCGTATCGCCCTGGGGCAAGGCAAAGATCACGCGCATGAAAAAGCGGTCGGTCAGTCGGTCGTTGAACTGCTGGGCATCGAGAATATTGCCGCCGCGTCCGGCCAGATAGCCCGCCACCTTGGCCACAAGGCCGGGCTGGTCCCCACAGGACAGGCTCAGCGTACAAACAGTGTCGTGGTCAGACGTGGTCACTTGCATTGATCCTTTCTCTCTCCCGCACGGCGCCTTTTCGCGCCGGCGCTTATTCCTTGTCGCAGCCGATCAGCCGCGCGATTTGCGATACGAGTTGATCCACGCCACGGTTTTTTCCAGCCCGCCAAACGGATAGAAATGCAACCGCACCGGTCCATGGCTTTCATTCAGCCCCTTGGCAAGCGCGTCAACCAGCTTGTCCGGCCCGGCGCTGCCCAGCAATTGCGTGATCGAAATGCCATATTTGGCCAGCACGCTGGCCGAGGCGCCCACGCCGCAGCGCGCGGCAAAGCGCATCAGGGTCTTGATCCCCGCCGGGCCCGGCACGCCGATGCGCACGGGCGCGACAATCCCGCGCTGGCGCAAGGCGGCCAGCCATTCAAGCGCCGCATCGGGATCGAACCCGAATTGCGTGACCACCAGCGGGGCCATGCCGCGCGCGTCGATCTCAACGCATTTGCGGGCCAGAACCTCCCAGCACTGCTCCTCGGTCATGTTGGGATGGCCTTCAGGGTGGCCGCCCACGCCGATCGCCTTGATGCCCGCCTTTTCAAACAGGCCGGTGGCGATCAGCTCGCTCGAATCATTATACGGCCCCGCGGCATGATCCGGGTCGCCCGCGATCACGAAGCAGCGGCGCACGCCCGCTTCCTGCACTACAGTGTTGAGGTAATCCTCGAACTCGGCCTCGCTGGTGATCCGGCGGGCGGAGAAATGCGGCATCGGTTCAAAGCCCAGTGCGCGCACGGCCTTGGCAGCGGCGATTCGCGCAGGCGCTTCCTCGCCCGGCAGGAAGGTCACGGCGATGGGTGTTTCAGGCGGAATGGCAGGCGCGGCGGCGCGCAGCGATTCGACGTCCTTTGCCGTAATTTCCAAGGAAAATCCGTCGGTAATGCCGTCCGGCGCGCGTTCCCAATTGGGGTGGATCTGCGAAATGGCCACCATGGTCCTCTGCCCTTTCTCTTTGGCGTCTGGCGATGGGGGCTTTCACGCCTGCTTCATCCCGGACGGTTATTTTGTATGCGACGCATACTAAAACGAAATGCGTGTAACTTGAAGTGTCCTCTAGCGCAGGGCGATAATTTCGTATAGATGAATTTTTCATGGACGAGAAAATTGCGGGATACGATGTCTGAAAACCTCCCATTGCTGCTGGTTCCCGGCCTGATCTGCGATTCGCGGGTCTTTGCCGCGCAATGCGCCGCCCTGCCGCAGGCCGTTGCGCTGCCCGGCTGGGGCGCGGTGGATTCGCTGGGCGCGATGGCGGACAAGCTGCTGGCGCAGGCACCCGAACGCTTTGCCCTGCTGGGTCATTCGATGGGCGCGCGCGTGGCTCTGGAAGTCGCGCGTCGCGCGCCCGAGCGGGTCGAACGCCTCGCGCTGGTTTCCACCGGCACGCATCCTGTCGGCGCGGGCGAGGCGGAAAAGCGCTATGCCCTGCGCGACAAGGGCCGCGCATATGGGATGGAGGCGCTGGTGGCCGACTGGTTGCCGCCGATGATCGCGCCCGACAATCGCCCCGCGCTGATCGGGCCGCTGACCGCCATGTGCCTTGAACAGGGCCTTTCCGCCTTTGAGGCGCAGATCGAGGCCCTGCTCGCGCGCCCCGCGCTTGAGGATTTCCTGCCCACGCTGACCATGCCCGTTCTGTCCTGCACCGGGGCGCTGGACGTGTGGAGCCCGCCCGAACAGGCCGCCGCCATTGCTGATGCCATCCCCGGCGCCGTGCTGGAAATCGTGGCCGATGCTGGCCATTTCCTGCCCATCGAGCGCCCGGCAGCCTTCACCCAGATCATCGCCCGCTGGCTGACCCAGCGCGCCTGAAAACCAAGATCCACATAAGGAGAGCAAGATGACCCAGAGCCTGCAAGATGTCCTCGATGCCAGCGGCGACATTGTCGAAATGCTGCGCAACGCGCAGGTTGGCCCCAATGTCTATCCCGGCGTTCCGGCCGAATATTCGAACTGGCGTACCGAGCAGCAGGCTTGGGCCAAGACCGCCGTGCTGTTCAACCAGTCGTATCACATGGTCGATCTGGAAGTGTCGGGCCCCGACGCCTTTGCCATGCTCAACTATCTGGGCATTAACAGCTTCAAGGGTTTCGTGCCCGATCGCGCCAAGCAATTCGTGCCTGTCACGGCCGAAGGCTATGTGATTGGCGACGTGATCCTGTTCTATCTGGCTGAAAACCTGTTCAATCTGGTGGGCCGCGCGCCGACCATCGAATGGATCGAATATCACGCCCAGACCGGCAAGTGGGATGTGAAGGTCGAGCGCGACGAACGCTGGGCCATGCGCACCGACGGCAAGCGCAAGAGCTACCGTTTCCAGCTTCAGGGCCCCAACGCGATGGCCGTGCTGTCCAAGGCGCTGGGCTATCAGGCGCCGGACCTCAAGTTCTTCCACATGACCACGCTGGAATTCGGCGGCGCCAAGGTGCGCGCGCTGCGTCACGGCATGGCGGGCCAGCCGGGCTATGAGCTGTTCGGCCCGTGGGAAGATTACGCCGCCGTCCATGGCGCGCTGGTCGAGGCGGGCAAGGAATTTGGCCTGACGCTGTGCGGTGGCCGCACCTATTCGTCGAACACGCTGGAATCGGGCTGGATCCCCTCGCCGCTGCCCGCCACCTACACCGGCGAAGGCTCGAAGGGTTTCCGCGCATGGGCCAGCGCCAATTCGTATGAAGCCAAGTGCTCGATCGGCGGATCGTACATCCCCGACAGCATCGAAGGCTATTACCTGACCCCGTGGGATCTGGGCTATGGTCCGTTTGTGAAATTCGATCATGACTTCATCGGTCGTGAAGCACTGGAAGCCAAGGCCGCTGGCCCGCACCGCCGCAAGGTGACACTGGCGCTGGACAATGAAGACGTGATGCGCGTCCAGTCCTCGGCCCTGTCGAAGGGCGACCGCGCAAAGTTCATGGAATATCCCAGCGCCGTCTATGCGATGCACCCGTTTGATCAGGTGCTTCAGGATGGCAAGATGGTCGGCCTGTCCACCTGGATCGGCTATACCGCCAATGAGGGCAAGTTCCTGACGCTGGCCATGGTGGACGAAAGCGTCGCCACGCCCGGCACGCAGGTCACGCTGCTGTGGGGCGAACCCGATGGCGGCACGCGCAAGCCCACCGTCGAGCGCCATGTCCAGACCGAAATCAAGGCCGTGGTCGCCTCGGTGCCCTATTCGGAAGTGGCGCGCGACGCCTATGCCGACAGCTGGCGCAACCGTCAGGCCTGATCGGTTCTGATCCCAGGAAACGCCCCTGCCGGAAACGGCGGGGGCGTTTTCCGTTTAACGCAGCACTCGCCCGGCCACGGCATCAAGCCGCGCCAACAGCGCCGGATCGCGTTGCGCCGGGGCCGTGGCAAAGGCACCGTCCAGCGCCCGGTCAATCGGGCTGGCCTCACGCACCGGGGGCAACAGCCGCGCCAATTCGCGCACCGCCGCGCGGGCCAGCGCCGCATTGGCCTTCATCGTTGCGAAGACTTCATGGGCCTCGACGCCCGCCTCTTCATCGCGCCAGGCGTCATAATCCGTCACCATGGCCAGCATCGCATAGGGCAGCTCGGCCTCGCGGGCGAGGCGCACCTCGGGAAAGCCGGTCATGCCGATCACATCGGCGCCCCAGCCGCGATACATCCGGCTTTCGGCCCGCGTCGAAAACTGCGGTCCCTCGATGGCGATATAGGCCCCCTTGGGATGCACAGTGCCGCCCGCATGATGGGCCGAGAGCGCCAGCAATTCCGATAAGCGCGGGCAAACCGGATCGGCCAGCGCCAGATGCGCGACCATACCGCTGCCGAAAAAGCTGCGCGCGCGGCCTTCGGTGCGGTCGATCATCTGGTCGACGCAGACGAAATGGCCCGGCGCATATTCCTCACGCAAGGAACCCACCGCCGAGAGCGAGACAAGATCCGTCACGCCGCAACGTTTCAGCACGTCGATGTTGGCGCGGTAATTGACGTCGCTGGGCGGGATCGCATGGCCCGGCCCGTGGCGCGGCAAAAAGGTGAAGCGCACGCCGTCCAGCGTGCCGGTGGTGACGCTGCTGCTGGGCGCGCCAAAGGGGCTTTCGACGGCAATCTCCTGCGCGCCTTCAAGTCCGATCCCCTCGGCCAGACCCGATCCGCCAATCACCCCGATATGCCATGCGCTCATGCGATCAAACTCCTGTGTCCTGCCGGTTGCCTAGCCGATGCCGGGCGGCGCCGAAACCGCTTTTCGCTTCTCTTGCCAAGAGTTGCGCGCCCGTGCAGTCTGCGGCCGAAAGGAAAAACTTATGCTTTTGATTGGCCAGTTTGACAGCCCCTTTGTCCGCCGCGTCGGGATTGCGCTCAGGATTTACGGCATGGCTTTCGAACACAGCCCCTTTTCGGTGATGGGCGATGGCGACAAATTCGCTCATCTCAACCCATTGAAGCGGGTGCCGACTTTGGTGCTCAACGATGGTGAAGTGCTGATCGAAAGCGGGGCGATCCTCGATTATCTCGACGAAGCCTATGGCCGCGACAAGGCGCTGATCGCCGCCTCCGGCCCAGCCCGCCGCGCAGCACTGAAACGCATTGCCACGGCGACAGCGGTAGCCGACAAGGCGGTGGCCTATTTCTACACGCGCAGGTTCGGCGGCGAGGTCGATCCGTTTTTCACCCAGCGCAGCGAGGCGCAAATCCGCGACGGCATGGCCGCGTTAAACGCGCAATGCGCCGCGCGCGATGGCGACTGGTGGCATGGCGATGCGCCGGGCCATGATGACATCGCCGTGGCCGTGGTCGCGCGTTTTGTGTCCGAGGCCTATGGCTGGCTGGTGTCGCTGGCAGACTATCCGGCCCTTGCTGCCCACAGCGCCCGCGCCGAGGGCCGCCCTGAATTTCAGGCGATCCAGCAGGAATTCATCCCGCCAAGCTGATAAGAAAAGGCCGGGATTTAACCCCGGCCCCGATATTTATTCCACCGTGATATGCAGCGCGCCATCGCCCTCGTCGATGTCCACCGTGCTGCCATCGGGCACCTCGCCACCCAGCAACTTTTCGGCCAGCGGGTCCTGCAAATAGCGCTGGACCGCGCGCTTCAAAGGCCGCGCGCCATAGACCGGATCATAACCCACCCGGCCCAGCCAGCGCTTGGCTGCCTCGGTCATGGCCAGCGTGATCTTGCGATCTTTCAGCAGCTTTTGCACCCGCGCGACCTGAATATCGACGATGGGCGCCATATGCTCGTGGCCCAGCCGGTGGAAGAGGATGATCTCATCCAGACGGTTGAGGAATTCGGGCCGGAAATGGCTGCGCACCACCTCCATCACCTGCGGCTCGACGCTTTCCACATCGCCGCCCTCGGGCAGATTCGCCAGATACTGGCTGCCCAAGTTCGACGTCAGGATGATCAGCGTGTTGGTGAAATCCACCACGCGGCCCTGCCCATCGGTCAGGCGGCCATCGTCGAGCACCTGCAACAGCACATTGAACACATCGCTGTGGGCCTTCTCTACCTCGTCGAACAGCACGACCTGATAGGGCCGCCGCCGCACCGCCTCGGTCAGCACACCGCCTTCGTCATAGCCGACATAGCCCGGAGGGGCGCCGATCAGACGCGAGACGGCGTGCTTCTCCATGAACTCGCTCATGTCGATGCGCACCATCGCGCTGTCATCGTCAAACAGAAACCCGGCCAGCGCCTTGGTCAGCTCGGTCTTGCCCACACCCGTCGGGCCAAGGAAGAGGAAGCTGCCCAGCGGGCGGTTGGGGTCCTGCAAACCGGCGCGGGCGCGGCGAACGGCCTTGGACACGGCCACGACCGCATCGCGTTGCCCGATCACGCGCTGGCCGATCACCTCTTCCATGCGCAGCAGCTTTTCCCGCTCGCCTTCCAGCATGCGGTCGACCGGCACGCCGGTCCATTTGCTGACCACGCCGGCAATGTCATCGGCGGTCACTTCCTCGCGCAGCATGGCGTTTTGCGCCTGCGACTGCGCCTCGGAAAGCTGACGCTCCAGATCGGGGATGCGGCCATAGGACAGTTCACCCGCACGGGCCAGATCGCCCTTGCGCTGGGCCTGCTCCAGCTCGATGCGCGCAGCGTCCAGCGCTTCCTTGATCTTGCCCTCGGCGGCGATCTTGTCGCGCTCATTCTGCCAGCGGGTGGTCAGCTCGGCCGACTTCTGCTCGGCATTGGCCAGTTCCTCGCGCAGAGCGGCCAACCGATCCTTCGATGCCTGATCGCTCTCCTTGGCCAGCGCCATTTCCTCGATCTTGAGCTGGATGATCCGCCGGTCGAGGTTTTCGATCTCCTCCGGCTTGCTCTCCACCTCCATGCGGATGCGGCTTGCGGCCTCATCCATCAGGTCGATCGCCTTGTCGGGCAGGAAACGGTCGGCAATGTAGCGATTCGACAGCGTGGCTGCCGCAACAATCGCATTGTCCGCGATACGCACGCCATGGTGCAGCTCGTATTTCTCCTTCAGACCGCGCAGGATCGAGATCGTGTCCTCCACCGTCGGCTCGCCCACGAAAACGGGCTGGAACCGGCGCTGCAAGGCAGGGTCCTTCTCGACATATTTCTGGTATTCATCCAGCGTGGTTGCGCCGATGCAGTGCAATTCGCCGCGCGCCAGAGCGGGCTTGAGCAGATTGCCCGCATCCATCGCGCCTTCGCTCTTGCCCGCGCCGATCAGCGTATGCATCTCGTCGATGAACAGGATGATCTCACCCTCGGCGCCCTTCACCTCGTCCAGAACCGCCTTGAGGCGCTCCTCAAACTCGCCGCGATATTTGGCGCCCGCGATCAGGCTGCCCATGTCGAGCGCCATCAGGCGGCGATGCTTGAGGCTGTCGGGCACATCGCCATTGGCAATGCGCAGCGCGAGGCCCTCAGCAATCGCGGTCTTGCCCACGCCCGGTTCGCCGATCAGCGCAGGGTTGTTCTTGGTGCGGCGGGCCAGGATCTGCACCGTGCGGCGGATTTCCTCGTCGCGCCCGATCACGGGGTCGAGCTTGCCGTCCTTGGCAGCCTGAGTCAGATCGCGGGCATATTTCTTCATCGCGTCATAGGCGTTTTCGGCCCCCGCGCTGTCCGCCGTGCGCCCGCCGCGCAGGGCCGTGATCGCGGCCTCCAGCGCCTGAGGCGTGACATTGGCGGCCTTCAGCGCCTGCCCCGCCGCCGTGGTCGTGGCCAGAGCCAGCGCGACCAGAATGCGTTCGACCGTGACGAAACTGTCGCCCGATTTGGTGGCGATCTGCTCGGCGCTGTCCAGCACGCGCACAGCGTCATTGTCGAGGCCCGGCTGGGCCTGCGCGCCCGACCCCGACACCGCCGGGATCTTGGCCAAGGCCTTGTCCAGCTCGGCGCTGGCGATGGCGGGATTGCCGCCCGCGCGTTGCAGCAGCCCGCTGGCCATGCCCTCGCTGTCCTCCAGCAGGGCCTTCAAAATATGTTCCGCCGTGATGCGCTGATGGTTCAGGCGGATCGCCAGGGTTTGCGAGGCTTGCAGGAAACCCTTGGCGCGGTCAGTAAACTTTTCGAGGTTCATGGGGTCGGTTCCTCCGTTGCCTCACAAGGTAGTGTGACAAAATCGCCACACAAGCCCTTGCAACAAGAATTTACCGCCCCATGTTTCCCGGTTCTTTGATCCCGAGCAATCCGCTTATTTCGCAGCCTTCGCCGCGCCCGAGGCATAAGTATCGCCAAAGAAATCGCCCTTGAACCACAGCGGCGGCGTATCGCCATCGGCCATGGCGCGGGTGATGCGATAATTGGCCTCGGCAAAGCGGGCGCCCGCGCGCCAGTCCCACGCCTGATTCATATCGTCACCCGGCTGGTGATAGGTCTTGGCCAGAAACGCCTCATTGGCCGCCGCCCCGCCATTGGCATAGCCGGTGGCAAGGAACACCGCAGGCACACCCTTGCGCACAAAGCGATAGTGGTCCGAGCGCACAAAGATCGTTTCAGCCGGAATCGGATCGGGAGAGAGGCTCACCTGCATCGGCTTGACCGCCGCCGCGACAATCGGCCCCAGCGTCGAATGGTCCGCGCCATAGGCCACCACATCGGTAAACGGATAGAGCAGAACCGGCATGTCCAGATCGACATTGCCGACAATGCTGGCAGCCGGAACGGTGGGATGGTTGGCGTAATAATCGGCACCCAGCAGGCCCTTTTCCTCCGCCGTCGAAATCAGGAACACCACCGAGCGGCGAGGGCCTTTCTTATCCTCGGACAGCACGCGGGCGACCTCCAGCGTGGTCGCGCTGCCTGCGGCATTGTCCATCGCGCCATTGTAAATGCGGTCCTTATCCGGCGCATCGCCCGGCTTGGCCACACCCACGCCAAGGTGATCGAGATGGCCCGAGAGCACCACGGTCTGATCCTTCAGATCGCCGCCGGGCAACATGGCCACGATGTTCGGGCTGGTCACGCGCTCGGACTTGCTGCTGACGAAAGCGCGCAAAGAGGTCTTGAGTTCAAAGCCCTTGGGCCGCCCGCCGACCTTGTCCGCCTCGGCGCGGATCTGGGCCAGTGTGCGGGGCGCCCCGGCAAGCAGGGCGGCGGCGGCCTCGTCGCTGATCGATCCGGCCATGCGGATGCCGGGCGCCGCCTCATTGGCCTTGCCGTCCTCGCCCACCCAGGCATAGCTGGGATAGAAGGCATATTGCAGCGCCCGCTCCCACGGCCGCGCCCGCGCGGAGATGTTAGTGGCCAGCGTGATCACGCCGATTGCGCCATGGGCCTGCGCCATCTGCGCCTTGGTGGCCGAGAGATGCGCGCCCTCCTCGCTGGCCATGCCCGCCGGATAGCCGCGCAGGACGACCACAATCTTGCCCTTGACGTCCAGCCCCTTGTAATCGTCGATGCCCAGCAGAGCATTGTCGACACCATAGCCGACGAAGACCAGCGGCGCGGTGATATCCAGCTTCGGCTCATTGGCGCTGGCCGAAATCATCACCTGCTTGCCATGTTCAAAGATAATCTTACCCTTGGGGCCGGTGATCTCCATCCCCGCCGGACCATCGGCATAGGAGGTCTTTTGAAAGGTGATGCGCTGAAGCCAGCCGCGCTTGCCGTCCGGGCCGATGTCGCCCATCGGCGTCAGGCCCAGCGAGGCGAAACGCTGCGCCACGAAACGGGCGGCAATCTCATGCCCCCTGCTGCCCACATCGCGCCCTTCGAGCAGGTCGTCGGCCAGAAAGGCAATGTCGGAGCGGATGCGCTGGGCCGAAAAACGCGGATCGAGCGGCAGGTCGGCTTCGGCGCGGGTCGGGCCTTCGGGCTTGACCACAAGCTTGGCGGCAACCGGCGTCCCGGCCTCTTCATACATAGCCTCGGTGGCCTCTACCGATTCAATGGCATGGGCCGGGCTGATCATCATCAGCGCGGGGATCAGACAGGCGGAAAACTTGGCAACAGAGGGCATGTATCTCTCTTTTACGGAAACTGACATGCATGTCAGCATAGGCAAGATTTCGCCGCAGGCAAGCACCCCGCCCGACTGCAACAAACATGAGAAAATTGTGAAATAAATTCAAGCTGAACAATCAGAAATTAACCCTCAGCCACCGATACAGCCCCGGTCGAACTGTTTAACGGCCTGTGCTGGAGAAATACGAGGATGCCGGTTCTTTCCCTATATCGCCCCGCTCTGCTTGCGGCGTCCGGGCTGATCGCTTTGTCGGCCACACCGGCCATGGCGGGCGCCCCGCATATCGGCTGGGAAAACCCGGAATTGTCGATCTATGGCGGCCCGGTCATCACCTATGAAAGCTTGACCCTGTCGGACACCGCCGTATCGCAGGGCCTTACGACCCATGGCATGTCCTATGGCGGGCTGGTCGGCATGGATTCGCGCACGGGCGAACGCAGCCGCGTGGGCCTCGAAGCGGAACTGAGCGGATCGACCGCATCGTGGAGCGAGACGCAAGCAGGCGTGGGCACCGCGCGCATCGGCCTTGGCCGCGACTTCTTCATCGGCGGCAAGCTGGGCTATATGCTGGCCCCGCGCCTCTATGCCTATGCCAAGGCGGGCTATACCAACCTTTTGGTAACGGCCGATTTCACCGACACCACCGGCTTCAGAACCCATGGCAGCTTCAGCAATTCAGGCTGGCGCGGCGGAGCGGGGCTGGAATATTTCCTTTCGAAAAACGCCCGCCTGCGCGTCGAATATCGCTATTCGTCCTATGGCGACCTGAGCATCAACGGGGTCAAGACCGGCCTCACGCTCGACAAGCATCAGGTGGCCACCAGCATGACCTACGGCTTCTGATCGATCTCTCCGGCCTGACGCGCGGTTCATCCTTGCGACAGGCCGGGGATGAAACTACCCATGGTGCATTCCATTGACGGGAAACACCATGCGACACCAGATTTCCGCGCCGCTGCTGGCACTTACCCTCGCCCTCTCCGCCCAGCCCGCCCTCGCCCAGACCCCATCGACCACGCCTTTGGCCGAACTGGTGAAGAAGGTCGATATTCCCTATGAGAGCTTCAAGCTGGCCAATGGGCTGACGGTTCTGGTCCATACCGACCGTAAGGCGCCGATCATCGGCGTCACCACCTATTTCCGCGTCGGGTCCAAGCATGAGCCGCGCGGCAAGACCGGCTTTGCCCATCTCTACGAACATCTCTTCTTTGGCGGCAGCGAGAATGTCGCCAATTTCGACGTGCCGCTTGAAGCCGCCGGTTCGACCAGCACCAATGGCAGCACATGGTATGACCGCACCAATTATGTCGAAACCGTGCCGACCGGCGCGCTGCCGCTGGCGCTGTTCCTCGAAAGCGACCGCATGGGGCACCTGCTGGGCGCGGTGACGCAGGACAAGCTGGATAAGCAGCGCGGCGTGGTGCAAAATGAAAAGCGGCAGGGCGACAATCAGCCCTATGGCCTCTTGCGCTATGCCGAAACCGACGGCCTGTTCCCCATCGGCCACCCCTATCGGCATCAGACCATCGGCTCGATGGCCGACCTTGATGCGGCCAGCCTTTCAGACGTGCGCCATTGGTTCACCGATCACTATGGGCCGAACAATGCCGTGCTGGTGCTGACGGGCGATATTGACGCGGCCAGCGCGCGGCCTCTGGTGGAAAAGTATTTTGGCGACATTCCGGCCGGGCCGGTGGTGAAACCGGTTGTGGCCGGGCCGGTGACGCTCAAGGCCCCCAAGCGGGTCGAGATGCAGGACAAGGTAGCCACAACGCGGATCATGCGGATCTGGTCCGGGCCGGGCCTGAATGACAAGGATGCCGCCGCGCTGGATATGGGCATGAGCGTGCTGGGCGGGCTTGCCTCCTCACGGCTCGACAATGCGCTGGTGCGGGGCAAGCAGGTGGCTGTGTCGGTCAGCGCCGATTTCGAGACGCATGAACAGGTCAGCTTCCTTGAAATCTCGATGGATGTGAAGCCGGGGGTGCCGCGTGCGAAGGCCGAGGCGGCGCTGGACGCGGAAATCGCGCGCTTCCTGGCCACCGGGCCCAATGCCGATGAGGTGAAGCGCGCGGCGACCCGTTCAGTCTCGGCGGAAATCGGCGCTTTAGAGGTGGTCGGCGGCTTTGGCGGCAAGGGCTCGACACTGGCCGAGGGGCTGATGTATTCGGGCGATCCGGCGCAGTATAAGAAGGATCTGGCCGAGCTGGCCGCGCTGACGCCCGCAGCGATCAAGGCGGCTACGGTACGCTGGATGAAGCGGCCTGTGCTGGCGATTGCCGTGACGCCGGGCGAGCGCAAGCAGAAGGGCGAATTGCTGGGCGGATGGGGCGATGAGGCCACGCGCCCCGCGCCCAAGCCCGATGCCAAGGCCCCCGTGCCCCCCGTGCCGCAATCGCCCCCGCGCGCCACGCCCGAGGTGGCCCCGGTGGGCGAGCTGGCCTTTCCTTCGGTTGAACATGCCACGCTGTCGAACGGGATGCCGGTGACTTTGGCGCGGCGCACGGCGGTGCCCAAGGTGCTGGTCAGCATCGGTTTTGACGCAGGGATCGCCGCCGATTCGCAGAACACGCCCGGCACGCAGGGGCTGATGCTGTCCATGCTGAAGGAAGGCACGGTCAAGGACGCCACCGGCGGCGTGAACCGCAGCGCGGTACAGGTGCTGGAGGAGGAAGAGCGGCTGGGTGCGAGCATCGAGACGGGCAGCAGTCTGGACACGAGTTCGATCACGCTCTCGGCGCTCTCGACCAATCTGGCGCCCTCGCTCTCGCTGATGACGGACGTGCTGCTGCACCCCGCCTTCGCCCCCACCGAGGTCGCGCGGGTCAAGGATCAGCGTCTGGCCGCGCTGGCCCAGACCATGGCCAATCCGCGCGGGGTGGCGCTGCGGGCGATCAATCCGCTGCTGTTCGGGCCGAACCATCCCTATGGCCATGCCTCCGACGGGCTGGGCAATGCGGCCTCGCTCAAGGCGCTGACCTCGCAGGATCTGCGCGCCGCGCATGACCAGTGGCTGCGCCCCGATCTGGCCCGCGTGACGGTGGTGGGCGACATCACGATGGCCGAATTGCTGCCCCGTCTGGAGGCAGCGCTGGGCGTATGGAAAGCGCCAAGCGCCGCCAAGCCGGTCAAGGCGCTGAACGCCGCGCTGCCCACCGTGCGCCCGCGCATCGTGCTGATCGACCGGCCCGGTTCGCCCCAGTCGATGATCGTGGCGGGCAAAGTGCTGCCCGTCGACGGGCGGGCGCCGGGGCAGGAAGCGCTTGATCTGGCCAATGAAGTGCTGGGCGGCGGGTTCCTCTCGCGCCTCAACCTCGACATCCGCGAGGAAAAGGCATGGTCCTACGGCGTCTCCACCGCCGTGCGCCAGCCTCTGGGTGCGCGCAGCATGATCCTCTTCGCACCCGTCCAGACCGACCGCACCGGCGATTCAATCAAGGCGATGATCGCCGACATGAAGGCATTTCCCGGCGCAAAACCCGTCACCGCCGAGGAATTGCAGCGCGTGACCGACGGCAATATCCGCGGCCTGCCCAACAAGTTTGAAACCAACGGGCAGGTGTTGGGCGCGATTGCCGCCAATGAGCGGCTGGGGCGCCCGGATGACTATTACCGCAAGCTGCCCGCGCTCTATCGCAGCATCGACGCCAAGGCGCTTGAGGCCAAGGCGGCGGAATATCTGCAACCCGAAGGCCTGACCTTCGTCGTCGTGGGCGACAAGGCCAAGGTCGAGGCGCAGTTGAAGGATGTGGGGTTGCCGGTGGAGGTGTCGGGGGCAAAGTAAGTTTGCCTCCGGCGGGCAAAGGGACTCGGTCCCTTTGCAATCCCATTATGGGGTAGCGCCTCGGTTTGGCCGGGGCGCTGCTTCGCGAAGCATTTAAAAAAGCCTGCGGCGCCAGCTAATCTGCGCCGCAGGCTTTTTTCAATTCAAACGCTGCACCATTCAACCTCGGTCGAACTTACAGCGCAACGCATACAGTATCGGGATTGTTAAGGGCCAAGGCCCTTAACCCGCCGGAGGCAAACTTACCCCCTTGCTTTACCCAGCCAAAGCCTTCTTCAGCAGCTCGTTGATGATCTGCGGATTGGCCTTGCCCTGCATCGCCTTCATGGTCTGACCGACGAAGAAGCCGAAGAGGGCCTCCTTGCCGCCGCGATACTGCTCGACCTTGTCGGCGTTCTTGGTCAGGATTTCGGCGATCACCGCCTCGATCGCGCCGGTGTCGGAGTTCTGCTTCAACCCTTCGCGCTCAACGATCACACCGGCTGCGTCGCCGGTTTCCAGCATCTTTTCCAGCACCTGCTTGGCAATGGAGCCGGAGATCGTGCCATTGCCCACCAGCGCGAGCAGTTCGGCCGCGCCTTCGGGCGAAATCGGGCTGGTCGAGAGATCCTTGCCCAGCTTGTTCAAAGCCCCGAAGAATTCCGACAGCAGCCAGTTGGCCGCCTGCTTGGCCACATCGGCCTCAGGCTTGTTCTGGGCCGACGCCGTGGCCGCCAGCAGCGCCTCAAACCAGCGCGCCGTATCGACATCCGTGGTCAACACGGTGGCGTTATAATCCGACAGGCCAAGGCCATCGACATAGCGCGCCCGCTTGGCATCGGGCAGTTCGGGCAAGGACGCGCGGCATTCCTCAAGGAAGGCATCGTCGAGCACCAGCGGCAACAGGTCGGGATCGGGGAAGTAGCGATAGTCATGCGCATCTTCCTTCGAGCGCATCGAACGCGTCTCGTTCTTGTCCGGATCGTAGAGGCGCGTTTCCTGCACCACCTTGCCCCCGTCCTCGATCAGCGCGACCTGACGCTTGGCCTCGGATTCCACCACCGCCATAACGAAGCGCACCGAATTGACGTTCTTCGTTTCCGTGCGCGTGCCGAATTCATCGCCCGGACGACGCACCGAAACGTTGACATCCGCGCGCATCGAGCCCTGATCCATATTGCCGTCGCACGAACCCACGTAACGGACAATCTGGCGCAGCTTGGACAGATAGGCCCCAGCTTCTGCGGGCGAACGCATATCGGGGCGGCTGACGATTTCCATCAGCGCCACGCCCGAACGGTTCAGGTCGACATAGGACATGGTCGGGTGCTGATCATGCATCAGTTTCCCTGCGTCCTGCTCGACATGGATACGCTCGATGCCGATGACCTTGGGCTCGGGGATCCCCGCCTTCTCATCCGCCTCAATGGTCAGCGATCCCTCGCCCACCAGCGGATGATAGAGCTGGCTGATCTGATAGCCCTGCGGAAGGTCGGCATAGAAGTAGTTCTTGCGGTCAAACCGCGACCACTTGTTGATCGCCGCCTCAATCGCCATGCCGGTGCGCACCGCCTGACGGATGCATTCCATGTTCGGCACGGGCAACATGCCGGGCATCGCGGCATCAACCAGCGATACCTGCGAATTCGGCTCGGCGCCAAAGGCCGTGGCGCTCCCCGAAAACAGCTTGGCGTTGCTGGTGACCTGCGCATGGACTTCAAGGCCGATCACGACCTCCCATTCGCCCGTTGCGCCCTGAATACGATAGCTGCTCATCTTACCACCACTTTTCCGGCTTGGCCGAGAACTGCGCCCTCTGTTCGATGGCAAGGCCCGCGTTCAGCACGCCCTGTTCATCAAAAGGCCGCCCAATGATCTGAAGCCCCAGCGGCAGACCGTCCGAGGACAGGCCCGCAGGCACGCTCATCGCGGGCAGGCCCGCCAGCGAAGCCGGCACCGAGAACACGTCGCCCAGATAGAGATCGAGCGGATTGCTCTTTTCGCCCAGCGCGAAGGCAGGCGTCGGCGCGGTCGGCGCAAGGATCACGTCGCATTGCTTGAAGGCTTCTTCAAAATCGCGCGAGATCAGCGTGCGGACCTTCTGCGCCTGCGTGTAATAGGCGTCATAGAAACCGGCCGAGAGCACATAGGTGCCGATCAGGATGCGGCGCTTGACCTCGGCCCCGAAACCGGCGGCGCGGGTGGCGGCATACATGTCCTGCAGGTTCGCACCATCGGGCAGATCGCGCAGACCGTAACGCACACCATCATAACGCGCGAGGTTCGAGGAAGCCTCGGCAGGCGCGATGATGTAATAGGTGGCCAGCGCATATTTGGAATGCGGCAACGAGATGTCCACCACCTCGGCCCCGGCATCCTTGAGCCATGCGATGCCATCATCCCAAGCCTTCGCCACATCGGCGTTCAGGCCCTCGATGCGATATTCGCGCGGAATACCCACCTTCTTGACCTTCAGATCCGCGTTCAGCAGAGCCGACCAATCAGGAACCGGCATGTCCAGCGAGGTCGCATCCTTGGGATCGAACCCGGCCATCGCTTCAAGCATCAGCGCACAATCGGCCACATCATGCGCCATCGGCCCGGCCTGATCGAGCGACGAGGCAAACGCCACGATGCCCCAGCGCGAGCAGCGGCCATAGGTCGGCTTGATACCCGAAATGCCGGTGAAGGCCGCAGGCTGACGGATCGAGCCGCCGGTGTCGGTGCCGGTCGCCGCCGGGCACAGCCGGGCCGCCACCGCCGCCGAGGAGCCGCCCGAAGAACCGCCCGCCGTCAGCGCCGCCGTGTCGCCCTTGCGGCGCCAGGGGCTGATCGCGGGGCCAAAGGCGCTGCTCTCATTGCTCGAACCCATCGCGAACTGGTCAAGGTTAAGCTTGCCCAACATGCCCGCGCCCGCGTCCCACAGCTTTTGCGAAACGGTCGATTCATACTGCGGCGTAAAGCCTTCGAGAATCTTCGACGCCGCCGAAGTCTGCACGCCCTTGGTGGCGAACAGGTCCTTCATGCCGATGGGCACGCCCGCCAGCTTGCCAAGTTCCTTGCCCGCCGAGCGGTCGGCATCGACCTTTGCGGCCGCGCTCAGCGCCGCCTCGGGCGTGGTCACGATAAAGGCGTTCAACGCCTCCTGCGCATCGGCCACGGCGGCGTTGAATGCCTGCGCCACTTCAACAGCGGTGAATTCGCCCTTGGCCACACCATCGCGGATCGCGATCAGGCCCAGATCGGTCAAACCAGTCATTATTCAATCACCTTGGGCACGCCGAAAAATCCATGCTCGGCAGCGGGCGCATTGGCCAGCACCGCATCGCGAATGCCGCCGCCCGTCAACGGATCGGCATTCACCACATCCGCGCGCAGGCGCAGCGTATTGGGGATCACGGCCGTCATCGGCTCAACCCCTTCGACATTCACCTCGCCCAATTGTTCCACCCAATTGAGGATGCCATTGAGTTCAGGAACCATCGCTTCCAACTCGCCTTCGCTCACCTTGATGCGGGCAAGACTGGCGATCCGGGCCACTGTGGCGGTATCGACCGACATGCAACAACCTTTGCCGTTAAAACCGGGCCGGATCATCCGGCCCATAACAAAGCGAGGGGCAGCCTGCCACCTGTGGCACCCGCCCCTCGCGCTTATTCAAACGCTAGCACCGCCTATGCGGCGCTTCAAGCAAGGCGCTTTACTGAGCGCCCGGAACCGCCGGAGCCTCTGCGGCCGGAGCTTCCGCACCCGGAGCACCGCCCTGCGCGCGCGACATGCGTTCCATCATGCGCTGCTGCATTTCCAGCTCGGCGCGGTTGCGGAAATCGATCACTTCCAGCTCGAACGTCAGGTTCGAATTGGCCGGGATCGGCCCCGCGCCCTTGTCGCCATAGGCCAGCTTGGCCGGGATCTTGACCAGATACTTGCCGCCGCGCTGCGTCTGAGCCAGCGCCTTGGCGAAACCGGGGATCGTGCCCTGCATCTGCATCACGACATTCTTGTTCTGGTCGAACACGGTGCCATTATCCAGCTTGCCGACATAATTGACCATCACCAGATCGGCCACGGTCGGATTGGGGCCTTCGCCGGCCTTGAGCGTCTTGACGCCCACCAGCGGCGGCCGCGCGGCCACGGCAACGGTCCCGCCCACCAGCACGGCCACCAGCGTGCCAAGCCAGATTTTCGAAACCGAACCCTTGCTCAACGGCTGAAGGGGAACGCGGGTGATCTCGGTCATGGTGCAATCCTGTCCTATGCGATCAATGGCCGGATACGGCCCAAACACTTGGCCGCCTCCCTACAGCCGCGCCATGGTCTGTGCAAGCGCAACACAGGTCTTAAAGACCACGAATTTGCCGAAGAACGCCCGGACAGCGCACAGCAAAAAGCCCGCCGACCATGGCCATCTTTTCAGACAGCCGGGCCAGCGGGCTTTTTGATTCGGTCAGTGAAGACCGAAAGACGCCTTACTTGGCGCCGTCACGCTCGGCGCGCTTGCGCTCCAGCTTACGGGCGCGACGCACAGCGGCGGCCTTTTCGCGAGCACGCTTTTCCGAGGGCTTTTCATAGTGGCGACGCAGCTTCATCTCGCGGTACACCCCCTCGCGCTGCAACTTCTTCTTGAGAGCGCGCAGGGCCTGATCGACATTGTTTTCGCGGACGAGAATCTGCATAAAAAGAACCACCTCAAATATCTGTCGGCCAGAGCCCCACCCAGTCTCGATCGAGCGGGGGTTCACCCAAGGGATTTCAACGAATCTTGCGCCGAATCCCTGAGGGGTCGGCTGGATTTGCGGCCCGCTAGCAGAGTCGCGGGCCAAAGGCAAGCTGCCATCGACCGAAACGTGACTCGCCAACCAAGGCGCGCGGCGGCTCTAAAGCCTATAAACAGCAGGATGACAACACCCCTGCCCGCATTTTATGGAACAGGCCCGCGCCGCCAAGGCGCCCCCGGACTATACGCAAGCCCCGCCATAAGCTAGGGGGCGGCCTATGAGTCATGAAACATCTTCCAATCAGGTCCGCCAATTTGTCGTCGGTCGCGATGACGACGGCATTCGTCTGGACCGCTGGTTCAAGCGCCACCTGCCCCAGATCGGCTTTGCCACGATCAGCCGCTGGGCCCGCACCGGCCAGATCCGCATCGACGGCAAGCGCGCCGCCCCCGAAGACCGCGTGGCCAAGGGCCAGACCCTGCGCGTGCCGCCCGGCGACAGCATCGTGGGGATCGGCGGCGGAAAAGGCGTGCGCGCCCGCAAGCCTTTGACCGAAGCGCAGCTCGAACTGGCCGATTCCATCGTGCTGCACCGCGACCCCAGCGCCATCGTCATCAACAAGCCCCCCGGTCTGGCCACTCAGGGCGGCAGCGGCACGTTCGAGCATGTCGACGGCCTGCTCGACGCCTATGCCAATGGCGGCCCCCGCCCGCGCCTTGTCCACCGTTTGGACAAGGACACGTCGGGCGTGCTGCTGGTCGCCGCCACGCCGGGCAGCGCGGCTTTCTTCTCCAAGCGCTTTTCCGGGCGCACGGCCAAGAAAGTCTATTGGGCGCTGGTGGTTGGTGTGCCATCCATCGACGAAGGGCTGATCGACCTGCCTTTGGCCAAGCAGCCCGGTTCGGGCGGCGAAAAGATGATGGTCGATCAATCCGAACAGGGCCAGCCCTCCAAAAGCCGGTATCGCGTGATCGACCGCGCGGGCAATCGCTGCTGCTGGGTCGAGCTGCAACCGCTGACGGGGCGCACCCATCAGTTGCGCGTGCATATGGCCGCGATCGGCCACCCGATTGTGGGCGATGGCAAATATGGCGGCCCGGACGCGTTCCTTTCGGGCAGCATCAGCCGCAAGCTGCACCTGCATGCCCGCCGCCTGATTATCGAGCATCCCGATGGCACGCCGCTGGATGTCGAGGCGCCCCTGCCCGATCATATGGCGGCCAGCCTTGCGCAATTGGGTTTTGAGGAATCCGAGGGCGAATATATCCCCGATCCCAGCCGCGATATGTCGCGCGAGGAAAAGAAGACAGCGGCCAAGGCCCATGCCAAGGACTACCGCAAGGAGCGCAAGGGCGAACGCCGCGGTCGCGCCGATACGGGCCGCACGCGCAACGATTCGCACAAGGGCGATTCGCGCCGCCCCGATGCCCGCAAGAGCGATTCGCGCAAAGGCCCCGGCGCCCGTACCGAAGCCCCGCGCAAATCCGGCCCGAAAAAAGGTCTGGGCAGCAAGCCCAGCGCCAAGCCCACCGGCCCGCGTCCCGTCGGCAAACCTGCTGGCAAGCCCGCCGGTAAGCCCGCAGGCCGTTCCACCGGGAGGCCGCCCGCACCGCGAGGTCAGCGTTAATGCATCCCAATCCCGCCTTTCGTCAGGGCGACCGCGCGCTGTTTGAACGGCTGATCGGCGGGATCGGCTTTGCCATGATCTTTGCCACCACGCCCGATGGGCCGCGCGTGGCGCATGTGCCGCTGGTTTCGACCGGCGATGGCGCGGTGCAGTTCCATCTGGCGCGCGGCAATGCGCTCGCGCGTCATATGGACGGCATGGTGGCGCTGGCGGTGGTCAATGGGCCGGACGCCTATGTCTCGCCTCGTTGGTACGGTGACGATCCCAATCAGGTGCCGACATGGAACTATGTCGCACTTGAAATGGAGGGGCCGGTGCGCCGGATGGACCGCGACGGGCTATATGGCCTGTTGGAGGCCCTGTCCGCGCAGGAGGAGGCCAAATTGCCGCCGCCCGCATGGACGATGGAGAAATCCGATCCGGCCTATATCGACAAGCTGATGGGCGCGATTGTCGGCTTTGAGATGGAGGTGCAGGCATGGCGCCCGACCTTCAAACTCTCGCAGAACAAGAGCCCGCAGCTGCGCGAACAGGTCGCCGCCGGGCTGGAAGAAGCCGGGAGCCATGCGATGGCGGCGATCATGCGGGGTCTGGTATGACACAGCCTATTGCGACCCGACTGGCCGTGTTCGATTGCGATGGCACGCTGGTCGATGGCCAGCATGACATTCAGGCCGCGATGGTCGACGCTTTCCGCGCCCAGAGCCTGACGCCCCCCTCGCGCGAGGCGGTGCGCCAGATCGTCGGGCTCAGCCTGCCGGTGGCCATGCGTCGCCTGCGCCCCGATCTTGAGACAGAGCAACAGGCCGCGCTGGTCGAGGAATATAAATACGCCTATCGCAGCGCGCGCGATCAGGGGCGGATCGGCGAGCCTTTGTATGACGGCATCCGGGGGCTGCTCGACGGGTTGCGCAGCGATGGCTGGGCGATGGCAGTGGCCACGGGCAAAAGTGATCGCGGGCTGACGCATTGTCTGGCGATGCACGGCCTGTCCGATCATTTCGTCTCGCTGCAGACCGCCGACCGCCATCCGTCCAAGCCCCATCCCGCCATGCTGGAAGCCGCCCTGTTTGAAGCCGCCGCCATGCCGCAGGACAGCGTGATGATCGGCGACACCAGCTTTGACATGGCCATGGCGCGCAGCGCGGGCGTGCGTGCGCTGGGCGTGGCATGGGGATACCACAGCGTGGCGCAATTGATGGCCGCGGGCGCCGATGCGGTCGCGCGCGATCCGGAGCACTTGCGGGAGTTACTGGGATGAGCATGGACGCGGAAATGCTGGCCAAGGCGCGGTTCAAGCGGTTGAACGTGGTGCGCTTTGTCGGCGTGCTGGTGGCGATGGTGGGCGCGGCGATCATGGCGGGCAAGGTTGACCTGCCGCGTCTGGTCGGCCTGCTGGTCCTGCTGGGCGGGATCTATTACGCGCTGATCTTTCCCAGCCGGTTGGTGAAGCGCTGGAAGAAGCAAGACGGGGCGTAATGAAGCGGTTTTACAAGGAAGTATCGGTCGCCGGGCAAGAAAACGTCTGGCAGGTGACGCTGGACGGGCGCGCGATTCGGACGGTGGGCGGACAGCCGCAAAAGGTGCCGACCAAGGCTCTGGCCGAGGCGCTGGCTGCCGAATGGGCGGCGCAAGGGGAAGAGATCGACCCCACCAGTTTTATCCTGCGCGATATGGCCGATTATGCGCTGGACGTGGTCGGGCGCGACCGGGCCGAGGCCATCGCTTCGCTGCTGCCCTATGCCGAAACCGACACGCTGTGCTATCGTGCCGATCCGGAAGACGCGCTGTTTGAGCGCCAGAACGAGGTGTGGGAGCCGATCCTGTGCGCCGTCGAGGCCCGGCTGGGCATCCGGATGCAGCGCGTAAGCGGGATCATGCACAAGCCCCAACCTGCGGAAAGCCTCGCTGTTCTGCGCGCCCGGCTGGAAAGCGCGGATGCCTTTACGCTGGCGGCGCTGCGTAACATGTCCAGTCTGGCGGCATCACTGCTGATCGCTCTGGAAGCCCTGGAACCGGGAGCCGATATCGCCGCGCTCTGGGCCGCCGCCAGCCTTGAGGAAGAATGGCAGGCCGACCTCTGGGGCCGCGACTGGGAGGCCGAAGAGCGCCGCGAGAAGCGGACGAAGGCCTTTGCTTTGTCGGCGGAGTTTGTTGGGATGGTGCGGGGCTAAAGAATTGGCCTCCGGCGGGCAAAGGGACTTGTCCCTTTGCAATCCCGATACTGTCGATGTTGCGGGATGGGGGCACCCTCACGCGAAGGGGAAGCCGATATTTAAAGCCTGCGGCGCCCATCAGCGCCATTTCGCCGCGCCGCAGGCTTTACAAACATGGCATGCAACGCGCCTTGGCGAACTAAACGCAACCCCATAGTGGGATTGCAAAGGGCCCCCGCCCTTTGCCCGCCGGAGGCATCTTAACGCCCCCTCACCCAACCCAATCGGCAACCTCCGCCGCCAACTTGTCCGACATCCGCCCCAATGCCTCGGCCACAGCTTCCGGCTTGGGCGCAACGCCCTTTTCCACCGCCTCGAACCGGCGCTGGGCCAGCGTGCCGTCCAGCTTGGTCAGCAGCGCGTCATAGCGGATCACGGCCGAGCGGGTGCGGTCGTCATAGCCCATGAAGATCAGACGCCCGCCAAGGTGCTGCCCGGCCTGCGCGCCATCTTCGCTATCGATCAGCACGAGGCGAATGCCGCGCGCCCGGATCACCTCGGCGATATGGTTGCGCAGCAGGCGCGCGGGGCGCTCGCTCCACAGACCTTCCTTCATATAGGCAATCGAGCTGTCATTGACCCGCACCGCGATCCGGGTCAAACCAAGCGCGCGCTCGGTATCCGGTTCGGACACGGCCAGAGTGGTGATGGGCGTGGCCGTAACCAACGCTCCGGCGGGGGCGGCCACCGGCGGCAGAGTGAAGAGCTGACGCGGCGGCTTGCCCCCCTCGCCCACCTTGACGCAGCCGCCCAGCAGCAACACCGCGATCACAACAGCGCGCTTCTTCATGGATGATACGCGCCTCTTCATGGGTGATACTCCGGCAGCTTGGGTGGCGAGAGCGCGGCGGCGGCGCCCTGATTATCGATCTTTTCGGTCAGTTCGCGCAGGGCCCGGCTCGCCGCACGCAATTCGCGCACCGCGCCCTCGGCCTGCGGCAACGTTTCCTCGCGCACGCGGCGGATCGCCGGGTCGGTCTGACCCAGCGTGGATTTGAGCGCATCGGCCGCGCCCTGCGCCGAACGCAGCGTCTGGTTCAACTGGGCAACCACCGTATTGCCATTGCCGTCAAGCTGGCCATTGAAAGTGGCGGTCAGCTTTTGGAACTCGGCCATCGAATCCTTGGCCTGCACCAGCGCAGCGTCAAGGTCGGTCACCACCTGCTTCAACTGGGGCGAGGCATCGGCCAGATTGGCGGTCATCCGATTGGTGTTGGCCAGAATGCCCTCGATATTCTTCTGGTTCTTGTCCGACAGCAGATTGGACAGCTTGTCGGTCAGCGTGCCAATGCGTTCGAGCAATTGCGGCGCGCTGGAGAGCAGATCGCCAAGGCCCGACAATTTGGTCGGGATCACCGGCGCGCCATCGGGGCCAATGGCGGTGATCGGCGGCTGACCGGGCTTGCCGCCCGCCAATTGGACATTGGAAACGCCGGTAAAGCTGCCCTGAATGGTGGCCGTCGTGCCTTGCAGAACAGGGATTTCGCGGCTGATGGCGATGCGCACACGCACCACGCTGGGGTCTTCGGGCGACAGTTCGATCTCGGTGATCTGGCCTGCGGGCACGCCCTTGTAATTGACCTGCGTCCCCTTGGCCAAACCATCGACTGACTGGCGGAAATAGATATCATAGGGCTTGCGTTCATGGCGCGAGAGATGCGCCAGCCACAGCGCAAAGCCCGCCGCCATGGCCAGCAAGATCAGCGTTACCGCCCCTACCCAGATATGATTGGCGCGTGTTTCCATCGCTCTACTATGCCTTTGCCGGATTGGGGCTGTCCAGCCCATCGTCTTTGGCCACATGGGTTTGCTCGCCCCCGCGCGACATGAGCGCCGAGCGGCCGCGCGGCCCGCCGAAATATTCATGGATCCACGGATGGTCGCTGGCCATCAGCTCGGGGATCGTACCTACCGCGATCACGCGCTTGTCGGCCAGCACGGCCACGCGGTCGCAAATCTCGTGCAGCGTATCGAGGTCGTGGGTGATGAGGAACACCGTCAACCCCAGCGTCTCGTGCAATTCGCGCGTCAGGCTGTCAAACGCGGCCGCGCCGATGGGGTCGAGGCCCGCCGTCGGCTCGTCCAGAAACAGCAGTTCCGGGTCGAGCGCCAGCGCGCGCGCCAGCCCTGCGCGCTTCTTCATGCCGCCCGACAGTTCGGAAGGATATTTCGCCGCCGCATTATCGGGCAATCCCGTCAGGCTGACCTTATAACGCGCAATCTCGTGGCGCAGTTCGGGGTCCATGTCGGGGTAGAATTCTTTCAGCGGCACCTCGACATTTTCCGCCACGGTCAGCGTGGAGAACAACGCCCCGCCCTGAAACAGCACGCCCCAGCGGCTGCGGATGTCGGCCTCGCCGGGCGCGCGCGGGGCGCCCATTTCACGGCCCAGCACCTCGATCCGCCCGTGGCTGGGCGTCTGAAGCCCGATGACCGAGCGCATCAGCACCGATTTGCCCGTGCCCGATCCGCCCACAACGCCGATGATCTCGCCCCGGCGCACATCAAGGTTGAGCCCTTCATGCACGGCATGATCGCCAAAGCGGTTTTCCAGATCCTCGATGCGGATCGCCAGATCGGAGGGTGCCTCGCTCATATCCAGCCCACCTCGGAAAAGAACACGGCAAAGAAGGCGTCGATCACGATCACCGCAAAGATCGCCTGTACCACCGCCTGGGTCGTGCGCAGGCCCACTTCCTCACTGCTGCCCTTGACCTGCATGCCCTGATAGCAACCCGTCATGGCCACGATCAGGCCAAACACCGGCCCCTTGATCAGGCCCACCCACAGGTCGATCAGCGGCACCACCTCCTGTACCCGCGCAAGGAAGTTGAAAAAGGGAATGTCGAGCGTGAAGGCGCTGATCGTGGCGCCCCCGACAATGGCGATCAGCGCCGAATAAAGCCCCAGCAGAGGCATCATCACCACCGCCGCCATCACGCGGGGCAGCACCAGCGCCTCCATCGGAGAGACCCCGATGGTGCGCATCGCATCGATTTCCTCGGTCAGCTTCATCGTGCCGATCTGCGCGGCAAAGGCGCTGCCCGAACGGCCCGCGACCATGATCGCGGTCATCAGCACGCCCAACTCGCGCAGGGAAATGCGACCCGTCAGATTGACCGTGTAAATCTCGGCGCCAAATTGCTGAAGCTGGACCGCGCCCTGCTGGGCGATCACCACGCCGACAAGGAAGCTCATCAGCCCGACAATCGCCAGCGCATCGACGCCGACCAGTTCGGTCTGGCGCACCAAGGCCGTCCAGCGGATGCGCGAAGGATGGCGGATCACATTGCCCAGCGCGGAAATCAACGCGCCAAGGAAGCTCAGGATCGCGCCCGAACCGCGCCACAGGCCGATCATCACCAGTCCGACCGTCTCCACGATTCGGAACAGAGGCGGCGCGCGGGGCGGCGCAATCGGCGCATCGCCGCTGCAACATTTGACCGCCGACATCAGGCGCTCGGCCTTTTCACTGGCGCCCACCACCTGCGCGCCGGCATCGCGCGCAAGGCGCCACACCAGCCACGCCCCGGCGGTATCGAGTTCTTCGAGCCCGGCAATGTCGAGATCGCTGAATTGCGGGTTTTCGCGGCGCATCGCATGATCGAGTGTGCCGACACTGGCAATCGTCAGCACGCCTGACAGGGTCAGTGTGGACTTGCCATCGGCATCCGTGGCCAACAAGAATTCGCAATCGGGCGCCATGTAATCAACCTTGTGGGCGAAAATCATGCCCCTCGCAAGAGGTGGTTTCGCCCCCTAAGTACGGGTTTACCCGGTGCGCACTTGCGAAAGGGGGGCCTTGCTGGCAAAGGCCGCTGCCAAATAGCTGGAAATGACATGACGCAAGAAACCGCCAATATGCTCGACAAGACCTTTGATCCGGCCGGGATCGAAGCCAAGTGGTATGGCCATTGGGAGGCGAACAATCTGTTCCGCCCCGAGCGCCCCGATGCGGCGCCCTTTACCATCGTCAACCCGCCGCCAAACGTGACGGGGTCGCTGCATATCGGCCATGCACTGGACAATACGCTTCAGGACATCGTCATCCGTTACGAGCGTCTGCGCGGCAAGGATGCGCTCTGGGTGGTGGGTACGGACCATGCCGGCATTGCAACCCAGATGGTGGTCGAGCGCCAGATGGAGGCGCGTCAGGACAAGCGCACAAATTACACACGCGAAGGTTTCATCGAAAAGGTCTGGGAATGGAAAGCCGAGAGCGGCGGCACCATCACCGGCCAGTTGCGCCGTCTGGGCTGTTCGATGGACTGGAGCCGCGAACAGTTCACGATGGACCCGCATTTCACCCGCGCGGTGGTGAAGGTCTTTGTCGACCTCTATAATCAGGGGCTGATCTATCGCGACAAGCGTCTGGTCAACTGGGACCCCAAGCTCAAGACCGCGATTTCCGACCTTGAGGTGGAAACGCGCGAGGTTCAGGGCAATTTCTGGAAGTTCCGCTATCCGCTGGCAGACGGCGTGACGCTGGCTGATGGGCGCGATCATATCGTGGTGGCCACCACGCGGCCGGAGACCATGCTGGCCGATATGGCCGTGGCGGTTCACCCCGATGACGAGCGCTACAATTCCGTCATCGGCAAATTCGTCAAGCTGCCGATCACGGGCCGTCTGATCCCGATTGTGGCCGATGAACATGCCGATCCGGCGCTGGGCACGGGCGCGGTCAAGATCACGCCGGGCCATGACTTCAACGACTTTGAGGTCGGCAAGCGCGCGGGGATCGCCGCGAACCAGATGCTCAACATGCTCGATGCCGACGCCAATGTGGTGCAGGTGGCCGATGGGCTGATCCCGGCCGAGTTCTTAGGGCTGGAGCGCTTTGACGCGCGCAAGGCGGTTGTGGCGCGGCTCAAGGCCGAGGGCCTGCTGGTGCCGCATGTCACCAAAAACAAGGAAGGCGAAGAGGTCGAGCATGATGCCGAACCTCGCGTGATCCAGACGCCTTATGGCGACCGCGGCGGCGTGGTGATCGAACCCTGGCTGACCGATCAGTGGTACGTGAATGCCGCCGTGCTGGCGCAAAAGCCGATTGAGGCGGTGCGCAGCGGCGCCATCGAGATCGTGCCCAAGAGCTGGGAAAAGACCTTCTTCAACTGGATGGAAAACATCCAGCCCTGGTGCGTGTCGCGTCAGCTCTGGTGGGGCCATCGCATTCCGGCGTGGTATGCCGAGGATGGCGAAATCTTCGTCGCGGAAACCGAGGAAGAGGCGCAGGCTCTGGCAGGCAACAAGGCGCTGACCCGCGATTCCGACGTGCTCGACACGTGGTTCTCCTCGGCGCTGTGGCCCTTTGCCACACTGGGCTGGCCCGATGAGGACGCGCCGCTGCTGAAAAAGCACTATCCTAACGATCTGCTGGTGTCGGGCTTTGACATCCTGTTCTTCTGGGATGCGCGCATGGCGATGCAGGGCATGCACTTCATGAAGGAAGTGCCGTGGAAGAAGCTCTATCTGCACGGGCTGGTGCGCGCGGCCGATGGCGCGAAAATGTCCAAGTCCAAGGGCAATGTCGTCGATCCGCTGGGCCTGATCGACCAGTATGGCGCGGATGCTCTGCGCTTCTTCATGGCGGCGATGGAATCGCAGGGCCGCGATGTGAAGATGGATGAAAAGCGCGTCGAGGGTTATCGCAACTTTGCGACCAAGCTCTGGAATGCCGCGCGTTTCTGTCAGTCGAACGGCATCACGGCGTCCACCTCGGTGGCCGCTCCGCAAGCCACTAGCGCGGTCAACAAGTGGATCATCGGCGAGGTGGTCGAAACCGTTGCCGCGCTTGACAAGGCGATGGAAGACCTGCGCTTTGATGCGGCGGCCAGCGCGATCTATCAGTTCGTGTGGAACAGCTTCTGCGACTGGTACATCGAGCTGATCAAGGGTTCGTTCGATGAGGAAACCAAGGCGGTGGCCGGTTGGGTGCTGGATCAGATTCTGGTCATGCTCCACCCCTTCATGCCCTTCGTCACCGAGGAACTGTGGAGCAAGCTGGGCGCGCGCGATGGAGAGTTGATCGTGGCGGCATGGCCCGCCCCGGCCGCGCAGGTGGACGCCGAGGCCAAGCGCGAGGTCGAATGGCTGATCGCGCTGATCGGCAATCTGCGCGGGGCCAAGGTGGAACTGGGTCTTGCGCCCGGCTCGCGCCTTACCGCCTATCTGCCCGATCCGAGCGAAGCCACGCGCGGCATCATCACCCGCAACCCGGTGGCGATTGACCGTCTGGCCCGTCTGGATGCGATCCACTTTGCCCCGGCGCCTGCGGGCGCGGCGATGCAGGTGGGCGCAGGCGACGCCAATATCATCGTTCCGCTCGAAGGGCTGATCGACGTGGCGGCGGAAAAGGCGCGGCTGGCCAAGGCCTTGGCCGCGAGCGAAAAGGAGCGCGATTCGCTCGCCAAGCGCCTGTCGAACCCGGCCTTTGTTGAAAAGGCCAAGCCCGAGGCCATCGACAAGGCCCGCGCCGACCATGCCCATCACAGCGCCGAGGCCACGCGCCTTGCCGCCGCGCTGGCGCGTTTGGGATAATGCTGGCCCGATGACTCTGGCACTCGCAACGATCACTCCGGGCAAACCGGAAATCTTTGCAGCCTTGCAAGGTGAAGGGGCGTCCATCGGGCGCCCCTGCGTCTTCCTGCGCCTGTCGCGCTGCAATCTGGCGTGTACGTGGTGCGATACGGCCTACACTTGGCGCTTTGAGGGCGACAACCGGCCCCACAAGGACGGGATCGCCTTTGACCGGGCCGACAATCAGCTGGTCTGGGAAGAAGCGGCGGTTGCCGAGGCGATTCACGCCTTTGGCCAAAGCCGACTCGTCATCACCGGGGGCGAGCCTCTGCTTCAGGCCCCGGCCCTTGTGCGGATGCTCGATCATCTTTTTGCGCTGGGCGATTATCAGGTCGAGATCGAGACGAATGGCTCGGTCGTCCCTTCCGAAGCGCTGGCCGCGCGGGTGGGGCAATATAATGTCAGCCCCAAGCTGAGCCATTCCGGCAACCCGCGCGATCTGGCCATCCGGCCCGAGGCTTTGCGCTTTTTTGCCCAATATCCCAAAGCCTTCTTCAAATTCGTCGTCGCCACCCCGGATGATGTCGAAGAGGTCGCCGCGCTGGCGGCCGAGCATGACCTGCCTGCCGAGCGCATCTTCCTGATGTCCGAGGGGCGCGACCCGGAAACTCTGCGCGCGCGAATGGTATGGATTGCTGATCTTTGTCTGCAGCGCGGCTATGCGATGACAGACCGCTTGCATATTCATCTTTCCGGCGACACCAGAGGCACATGAGCGAATTTGTCACCGAAGAAGCGCCGCCTTCCGATGCGCGCCCCCATGGCCATGCCACCCCGATGCGGGGCGATCTGACGCAGGGGCCGATCCTGAAAACGCTGTTGCTGTTTTCGATTCCCACGTTGCTTTCCAACCTGTTGCAAACGCTCAACGGCACGGTCAACTCGATCTGGGTGGGCAAGCTGATCGGGGAAAGCGCGCTGGCGGCCACGGCCAATGTCAACATCATCATGTTCCTGATGATGGCCACGGTGTTCGGCTTTGGCATGGCCACGACCGTGCGCGTGGGGCAATCTTTCGGCGCGCGCGATATGGACAGCGCGCGGGTGACTTTCGGCTCGGGCATGGGATTTTGCGTGGCGCTCTCGGTGCTGATCGGCATCATCGGATCGGTGCTGGCGCCCAAATTGCTCCACCTGATGGCCACGCCCGAGGCAAGCCGGATCGAGGCGCTCGACTATCTGCGCGTGGTGTTCATCACCATGCCGTTTGGGTCGATCTCGATCATGCTCTCGATGGGGATGCGGGGCGTGGGCGATGCCAAGGTGCCGCTTTTCGCGATGATCCTGACTGTGCTGATCGACATCACGATGAACCCGCTGCTGATCCGCGGCTTTGGCCCGATCCCGGCGATGGGGATTTCGGGTTCGGCATGGTCCACGGCGGCGGCCAATTTCGCCGGGGCGGCGCTGATGCTGGGCTGGATCTATGCGCGCGATCTGCCTTTGCGGCTGCGCGGGGGCGAATGGGCCTATCTGCGCCCGCGCGAGGATGAGTTGCGCTTCATCATCGCCAAGGGATTGCCGATGGGTGCGCAGATGCTGCTCGTCTCCTCGGCGGGTCTGGTGATGGTCGGCCTGGTCAACCGCGAAGGCGTGGCGACGGCGGCGGCTTACGGCGCCTCGATGCAATTGTGGAACTATCTGCAAATGCCCGCCTTTGCCATTGCCAGCGCGGTTTCGGCCATGGTGGCGCAGAACGTAGGCGCAGGGCTGCACAAGCGGGTCAGCAAGATCACCATGCGCGGGCTGATCGTGAATGAGAGCGTGACGGTAACGCTGGCGGTGCTGATCGTGATCTTCGATGCGCCGCTCTTGCGGATGTTCCTTGTGCCCGGCAGCCCCTCGATTCCCATCGCTCAGCATATGCAGCCGATCGTGAGCGTTTCCTTCGTGCTGTTTGGCATCATGATGATCCTGACCGGCACGATGCGGGCCTATGGCGCGGTGATCATCCCGCTCGTCATCATGTTTGTGGCGATGTATCCGGCGCGTGTCGGCTTTTACTTCGCGGCCTTCCCCTACCTTGGGGCCGAGGCTTTGTGGTATGCCTATCCGTTCAGCGCGGTGGTGGCCGTGGCGATGACCAGCGCAATCTATCTGCGCGGAAACTGGCGCAAGGTGACGCCCAAGGCCCGCTGATCAGCGCCCTTGGGTGCGCCAGCGCTGGACGGTGCGCATCACCATCTGGTGATCGTCGCCGCTCTGGCGCCATAGCTGGCTGAAAGACGGATCGGAGGAGGCGGGCCGCTTGGCTTCCTCCAGATCGTCAAAGGATACGCGCATCGGGATCGCCACGCCCTCACCGCAGATGATGCATTCGCGGTTGCGCAAGGCCGGGATCGAATCGAGAAAGCCGCGCGCGCCCTCAGGCATGGCCGCGCGCACGAAGGCCTGATCGCGCTCGTTGTTCAACCGCATCGACAGGATCGTGCCGCACTGGCTCAGCACGCCCTCGGCAAGGTCGGAGGGCCGCTGGGTCACAAGGCCCAGCGAGACGCCATATTTGCGCCCCTCCTTGGCGATGCGCGACAGGATGCGGCCCACCGAAGAGCCATCGGCATTCTTCTCATTGGGCACATAGCGATGTGCTTCCTCGCACACCAGCAGGATGGGGCGGGTATCCTCCTCGCGCGCCCAGATCGAGAAATCGAACACCAGCCGCGAGAGCAGCGCCACCACCGTCGAGGTCACCTCCGAGGGCACGCCCGACACGTCGATGATCGCAATCGGCTGTCCCGCCGAAGGCAAGCGGAACATGCGCGAGAGCACGTCCACCATCGTGTCGCCCACCAGCATGCCAGAAAACAGGAAGTTGAACCGCGGATCGCCCCGCAATTCGTCGATGCGGCTTTTCAGCCGGACATAGGGCGCGGTGGTGGTCGCCTTTTCCAGCTTGCCCATCTCATTATGCAAAATCGCCTGAAGATCGCTGATCAGATAGGGCACCGGCGAATCCACCGTGATCCGCCCGCCCAGCGCTTCGGCCAGACGGTTCTTCTGCCGCGCCGCCAGCAGGCATTTGCCAAGGATCTCGGCATCGACCTGCCGGTTATCGCCCTGACTCGACAGGAGGATCTCGCAATGCTCCTCGAAATTCATCAGCCAATAGGGCAATTGCAGGTTCGACACGTCAAGGATCAGCCCCGTATGCCGAAAGGCGCTGGCATATTCGCCATGCGGGTCGATCATCAGAATATGGCCCTGAGGTGCCAGTTCACAGATCCGATGCAGGATCAGCGCCAGCGCGGTCGACTTGCCCGTGCCGGTCGAGCCCAGCAAAGCGAAATGCTTACCCAACAGCGAATCGATATAGAGGCTGGCGCGGATCGTCGTGGTGGGATGAACCTTGCCGACATTCACCACCGCGCGCCCATCGCCCGAATAGATCCGGCGCAGATCGCCGGTGCCGGCCGGATAGGCCAGCGCGCCAGGCAGAGGATATTGAGTCACCCCGCGCCGAAAGCTGGTCAGCGCGCCGGTTTGCGGATCGACCGCCCCCTCGCCCAGAAAATCGACCGTGGCGATGATGCCCTCATCGGCCCGCCGCCCCTGCTTCTGATCACGGATACTGGCCAGCAGGCAGTTCGAACCGGCCATGATGCGGATCTGGCTGCCGACAAGACCTGATTGCGCGATGGACGGATCAACATCCGCGCCGCATTCGGCCAGACGCTGCAGATCGAGCGCGATCAGCCCGCCCGCGCCGGAAATTTCCAGAACCACACCCATCGGTTGGGACGCATTGGACACGGCATCATGCCCGCCCAGCCCCGCCCGGTCTGTGCCTTGCGCCTCATAGACGGCGCTATAGCCCGGATTGGCCATGTCATTCATGCCAATCCGCCCTTTTTCGAGATGCGAACCCCTGTCATTGCAGCAAGAGATAGGACCGGAGAGGTTAATATTAGGCTTAATTTTCGCCCAACTCAGAAGAGCGCAAAAAGCCGCCCCGCGATCCAGCCCATCACCACCGAAACCGCCACCGCCATCAAGCCATAGGCGAGCGCCGCTCTTTGCGAAAAATCGGCGACGGCTTTTTCAAAACCCTGCTTGCCCACCTCCACCCGCGCGGTCGCCGATGCCACCACCCGCCCCTTGCGCACCGCAAAGGTCTCGGCAGTATAGACGCCGGGCTGCACACTGGAGGGCAGGTCGATGCGGGCGGAATAAAGCACCCCGCCATTGATGGTTACGCCCGAATCGTCCTGATGAAACAAGCCCTGCCGCTGCATCAGATCGACAAGGCCCTTGGCGAAATGGGTTTCGCGCGCGGGGTCGATGCTGTCGCTGGGCGACAGTTGCAGCGAATCGAGGCCCAACTGGTAAATGGCCGCCGTGCGCGGGTCGGTGATTTGCCGGATCGGTCGATTGGCCACCACGGCATAGAAACTGGGCACCGAACGCAGCGTGGTATATTCGGCGTTGACCCACATGCCCGCCACCTTGCGCTTTTCGCGCAGGACCATCTGGCGCGCGGGCCCTTCGAGCACCACCACCACATCGTAATCGCGCACCGCATTGGCGCCTTCGGGCGAGGTGATCGCGCCGAACAGCAGCAATTGCGCCCCGGTAAAGCCCTGACGCAATTCGATGCGATGCTGCGAAATATCGGTGACCAGCACCGGCTCGCTGGCTCCGGTCAGCAGGAAAAAAGCGAGCAGGGCCAGCAGGCGCTTCACAGCAGGCTCACCGTAAAGATCTCGTCAGGCCGCCATGTCAGCCCCAGCGCCATGCGCGCCGCCACCGCCAGCACGATGGCCGCCAGCGCAAGACGCAGCTTGACCGGGCTGGCCGTGGTGGCAAAGCGCGCGCCCAATTGCGCCCCCGACACCGACCCGATCAGCAGCAGCCCTGCCAGCACAATATCCACCGCCCGCGTGGTCAGCGCATGCATCATCGTGGTGGCCATGGTCACGAACAGGATCTGAAACAGGCTGGTGCCCACCACCACCTGCGCGCTCATGCCCAGAATATAGAGCATGGCCGGAACCAGTACGAAACCGCCGCCGATCCCCATCAGCATGGTCAGAATGCCGGTAAACATGCCCAGCAGCAAAGGCGCCAGCGGCGAGATATAAAGCCCCGAACGATAGAACCGCCACCGCCCCGGCAAACGCGCCACCAGCGGATGATGGCGACGTTTGCGCGCAGGACGCGCGCCGCTGCTCCCTGCGCGCAGGGTCTGAATGCTCTCGCGCGCCATCATCGCGCCGATCCCGCCCAGCATCGAGACATAGAGCAGGTTGATGACCGTATCGATCTGGCCCAGCGCCTGAAGCAGGCTGAAAAGCAGCGCGCCCAGACCCGTGCCCAGCACCCCGCCCAGCACCAGCACGACGCCCATGCGGTAATCCACCCCCCCGCGCTGATGATGGGCCAACATGCCCGACACGCTGGCGCCCGTCACCTGGCTGGCCGCCGAGGCCGCCGCAACCGTTGGGGGAATGCCATAGAAGATCAGCAGCGGCGTGGTCAAAAACCCGCCGCCCACGCCAAATATGCCCGACAACATGCCCGTGAGCAGCCCTAGCCCGACGATAATCAGGCCGTTGACCGACAGATTGGCAATGGGAAGATAGACATCCATAGCAACGCCACGCTAGCGACTGATCGAAGCGCGGGAAAGCCCCGCCCGACCTATACCCCCATTCCGGCGTCAAAAACCTGCGGACAGCGTAAGCGCCGGTCCTGAACTGGGCATGGCATTGCCCCGCACCCGCAGGCGATAATCGATGGCAAGGCGCGCGCCCACCCGACCCTGACGCATCCCGAGACGCAGGGTCGGGCCGACATCCAGACGGTTTGCCCCTTCCTGCGCGCCGCCCCAGGCGCCAAGGCCCACGCGCAATTCCGCCCGCTCGACATGGGCGACCACCTGCTCCACCCGGATCTGGCCATCAATAAAAGGGGTTGAGGCAGCACCGCCCACGTAGCCGGCCTGAACATAAGTCTCAGCCTCGATCTGTCGCCCCAGTAAAACGGGCGGAATTTCGGTGACCAGACTGACCGCCGGGCGGACGTGGGTGCGGCCCGACTGAAACTGGCTGGCGCGCATTTCGGCCATGGCGATCACAGGCACTGCGGGAACGGGGCGCAGCGAAAGACCCGCAGCCACCTCGCGCTCACCCGTGCCGTTGAGCGCACCATAGCCGCGCGTATAGGCGGTCAACTTATGCGCCTCGCCCGGGATCAGGCGATAGCGCAAGACCGCCCCGACCTGGTTTGCACCATAGGTCGGCCCATAGGGAGCGCTGCCCCCGGCCAGCTCGTGATTGTTGCCCCCCTGACGCATCAGCAGCCAGCCATCGCCCGACCAGCGACTTTCCGCAACGCTTTGCCGACCTCCTGAAAACTGCGGGTTCTGGCGGGCGACCACCAGCGCGCGCGCCTCGTCATCATGCGTTACGGCCAGCACGGAGGTCACATTGCCCATGCCGTCGCGCCCCACCTCAAGCCTGCGGCGGCGCGGCGGCTTGGCCTCCATGCCCACCGGCAAAGGCAGACCGGCGATGGCCGCCAGATAGAGCACCTGTTGCGTCACAGCGGTTCGTACCCCCGCCCTGCCCAAACCGGTCAGGGGATCAACCACAGACAGCGGTAAAGGATGGATCGGGGCCATCGGCATCGGCGACAAAGCCGCCGCCGTCGGCAAAGCCCGATGATGGGCCGCCTCATCATGCCGAGGGGGATCGAGCAAAACAGGCTGGGCCCCCGCGATCAGGGAAGCGCGGCGGACATTTTGCCATTTCCCCGGCATGATGCGCGGCGGGGCGGCCAATGCATTCCCCGGATCGCCCGGATGAACCGCCATCGACAATTCCTCCCACATCGCCGAGCGCCCGCCCATCCAGATCATCAGCACGACCATGAACATCACCAGCGGCTCGCCGCGCTTTCTGGGCCGGCGAAACCGGTCCGGCAAGGCATCAGCCCGCAGCATCAGACGGCATTTTCCATCGGGCCGGACGGCGCGCCCGCCGAAGCCGTCAACGCGGGGTGCACCACATGCTCGGTCTTGTCCCAGACCAGGCGCGCGCCGCCAAGGCTGCGGCAATAGGCCCAAAGCGCCCGACGTGCCGCCAGAATCATCACCACATTGGCCACCGGCAGACGCAACGGCGCCAGCAGCCCCTCGCGCCAGCCATATTCGCGTCCGGTGAACAAGGCGCGCATGAAGGAGCGCCAGATCAGGCCCAGCACGCACAAATTGACGCCATAGCGCAGATAGACGGGCGGTTGGGCCAATTGCGGCATATCATCGCCCAGCCAGAGCCGCGCCACACTCAACAGGCCTTCGACCACCAGCAGAACATAGGCGGCAAACAGCACCAGCGCGATGAGCGGGCCCCGCCGGTCGCGAATCGACATCCAGATATCAACCAGCTGCCCGTTCCACCCCAGACGGTCCCAGCCCTGAAGACAGATCCCATGCATCCAGCGGGTCTTTTGCCGGACGGAAGTGGGCACCGTATTGGGGAAATAGGAGCGCGTGCCGATCAGATTGCCATCGGCATCGCGGCAACGCAGAAAGCAGCCCCGCCCGCCAAGGCGCGGGATCAGCATCCCCAGTTCATAATCCTCGGTCAGGCAATCGGCGGCGAAGGGACCATCGGCCGCCTCCATCATGCGCACTTCGCCGATCAGTTCGAGCATGTCTCGCGAGAAGCCGCAACTGACCCCGGCCGCAGGCAATCCGGCGCCCAGCGCATCACGCACCACCATGGCACGCGCATGAGCCTCGGCAAATTCATCGCAATAATGGCCCGCCACCCAATGGGGCCCTTCGGGAATTTCGGGGCGGACCGGCAATTGCACAAATTCCACATCCGAGAGCGCCCGATCGATCAGCATCAGTTCAAGCGGATGGACCATATCCTCGCTGTCATGCAGCACGATGCCCTTGAAGCGCTGCCCCAGCCTTTGCTCATCCGCGCACATCGCCTTGTAAATGCGGTTCAGGCAGTCGGCCTTGGTGGTGGGGCCGAATTTGTCATGGATGACGATGCGCAGGCGTGGATCGCTGCCGCCGATGGCGGTTATTGCCGCCACCGTCGCCGGATCGTTGCAATAGCATCCAATATAAAGAATATATTCGCCTTCTTTCCAGTTGCGCAGCATATTGGCAACCGTGACACCAATGACATCAGCCTCGTGCCAGCAGGCGACAAACACGGCAATGCGCCCGCCAAGACGGCCTTGCGATACATCGCGCGAGAGATGTGGTATACAAAAACCCGGTCTGAGGCGCAGGCAGAACCAGATGGCATCAACCACCAATTCATCGACCATACCGATCACAAACCAGAAGAGCGCAAAGAGCAGCAATTCCCGCTCGATCAACAGCAGCCACTCAACTAAGGTCCAGCCACCCGACGCGGCAAAGGACATCAACGAGACCCCCCTGTTGGCTCTTACGGTTACACGAGTAGTAAGAATCACTTATTGAAGCAATGCCAATTCTCGACACGAGGGGCAAGTGACGCTATTTTTCATTAAAACACGCAGTTTTGTCCAAATCTTTGCGCGCAATCAGGAAGTTCTCTCCGGGCTTTTACTCGCACTCTCGGCCTTGGTCGCCATTGTGATAAGTAATTCGCCGCTGTCCTCAGCATGGGCAGAAATGCTTGATAGCCCGCTATTCGGCCCGGACATGTCCCATCTCGCATCTTTGCGCGATCTGATAGGCAATGGGGTAATGGTGGCGTTCTTCTTCACCGTGGGGCTGGAGGTGAAACGCGAGGTGCTGATCGGCAATCTGGCCGATGCGCGACAAAGGCGGTTGCCGGTGCTGGCGGCGCTGGCGGGCATGGCGGTGCCTGCAGCGATCTATCTGATCGTGGCGCGCCACCGCCCAGACCTGCAACGCGGATGGGCAATTCCCTCGGCCACCGACATTGCCTTTGCGATGGGGGTGATCGCGCTGCTGGGCCGATGCGTGCCACGGTCCTTGCGGCTGTTCCTGCTGACCGTAGCGGTGGTGGATGACATAGGCGCCGTGATCGTGATCGCGCTGGGCTATACCGCGCATGTCGATACGGCATGGCTGGGTGCGGGCGCGGGCGTGCTGGGCGTCGGCATCGCGCTCAATCGAATGGGGTGCAACCGGGTCTGGCCCTATGGCCTGATGGCAGTGGCGCTGTGGTGGTGCGTTCTGCATTCAGGGGTTCATGCCACCGTGGCCGGGGTGCTGGCCGCGCTGACGGTGCCCATCGCGCTGAACGAGCGCCATGACAGCCCCCTGCTCCGCCTCGAACATGCACTGACGCCATGGAGCGGGCTGGTCATCGTGCCGCTGTTCGGGCTGGTCAATGCTGGGGTTTGGCTGGGCGGCGGGGCGGCCGACATGACGCTGCCGCTGGCGATCGGCGCGGGGCTGGTGCTGGGCAAGCCGATTGGCGTGTTGGGGGCGATGTGGCTGGCCGAGGCCTCAGGCTTTGCCCGCAGACCCGAAGGAGTGAGCTGGCTTCAGGCGCTGGGCGCGGGGCAATTGGCGGGCATCGGCTTTACCATGAGCATGTTTATCAGCACTCTGGCCTTTGCGCCCGATCCGGCGCGGGAAAATGCGATAAGGATGGGCATTCTGGCCGGATCGCTGATCTCGGGCGCCATCGGCGCGATGCTGCTGCGGCTGGGCCATAACAAGTTGGGCCGGAGCGGCTGAAACGCCCCGGCTCGCGCTTTTACCAACTGCCGATGTTGGGCATGGACGCCCAAGGCTCGGCAGGCTCCAGACGGCCATTTTGCAGCAATTCGATGCTGATGCCATCGGGCGTTTTAACAAAGGCCATGTGGCCATCGCGCGGCGGACGGTTGATCGTCACGCCCGCATCGGCCAGCGTCTGACAGGTGGCGTAAATATCCTCGACCTGAAACGCCAGATGGCCGAAATTGCGCCCACCGGTATAGGTCTCGGCGCTGCCATCCTCGGCGGGCCAGTTATAGGTCAGCTCGACCTCGTAATCCTGACCGGGACAGGCCAGATAGATCAGCGTGAATCGGCCCTTCTCGCTGGAAAAGCGGCGTGTTTCGCTTAGGCCCAGCAGGCCGAACAGGGCGATGGTCGCGTCCGGATCGGTCACGCGGATCATCGTATGCAAAAATTTCGTCACTTATCAAAACTCCACTCATCGCCGGTCATGCCGTCTCAATTGACGTTATCGCATGATATGCATGACATAGCGCCCCGCCACCGGGGAATTGGGGCACGCATCACCATGGCCGCGACACGACGGCGTGAGCAAGACGGAAATTCCGATCACGTCCATTTCTCTGGAGTGGCCCCTTGAACTTGACCATATTCTGTGCCCCCCTTAAGGCCAGACGGTTCACGGAATTGGGGCAGATGAAACTATGCTAGGAGCGTTGCGCAAGTTGTTCGCAGGCACCGCCTCGGCCAGCGCGCCGCGCATTCCCGATGGCGAAAGGGTTTTTGCCATTGGCGACATCCATGGACGCCTCGATCTGTTCGAGGCGCTGATGAGCGCCATCGAGGCCGAGGACCAGAAACGCGGCCCGGCCCGCACCACGGTCATCCTGCTGGGTGATCTGATCGATCGCGGCCCGGCCAGTCTGGGTGTGCTGGCGCTGGCCCGGCAATGGCAACAGGAACGCCGCGCGGCGGGTCAAGCGATGCATATCCTGATGGGCAACCACGAGGAGATGATGCTCGAATCGCTCGAGCGGGTCGAGGTGCTGCGCCATTTCGTCCAGCATGGCGGGCGCGAAACGCTGCTCAGCTTCGGGATCGACGAAAAGACCTATGCAGCCGCTTCGTGGGAAGAGCTGCAGATCCTGATGCAGCAGGCTGTTGCGCAGGAATGGATTGATTTCATTGGCACCTTTGAGGCCAGCCTGCGTCTTGGCGATTACGCCTTTGTCCATGCCGGCATCCGCCCCGGCGTTGCCCTTGATGCCCAGACGCCCGCCGATCTGCGCTGGATTCGCGAGCCCTTCCTGTCGAGCGAGCAGGTCCATGGCAGCACGATTGTCCATGGCCACACAATCACCGAAGCGCCCGAAATCCGCCATAACCGGATCGGCATCGACACAGGCGCCTATCAATCGGGCCGCCTGACCGCGCTGGTGCTGGAAGGCGAGGAGAAAGTACTGCTTTCCACCATGGTTAACGAAGACAAAATCAGCATTTGTCTCGAAAAATGAACGAATTCCGGCGAGTCTGCAAAGCGCCAAAGGAGTAGATTTATATGAAGATAGCAATGGTTGGCTCGGGCTATGTTGGTCTTGTGTCAGGCGCGTGCTTTGCCGATTTTGGTCACGATGTGGTTTGCATCGACAAGGATCCGAGCAAGATCGAGCGGCTGAACAACAACATCATGCCGATTTACGAGCCGGGTCTTGCCGAACTGGTGTCGGGCAATGTGAAGGCGGGTCGGCTGTCGTTCACGACGAACCTGGCCGAGGGGATCGAGGGCGCGCAGGCGATCTTCATCGCGGTGGGCACGCCCAGCCGTCGCGGCGATGGCCATGCGGATCTGTCCTATGTCTATGCGGTGGCACAGGAAGTGGGCGAGAATCTGAAGACGCCCGCCGTGATCGTGACCAAGTCGACCGTGCCGGTGGGCACCGGCGACGAGGTCGAGCGCATCATCGCCGAGACGGGCACCAAGGTGCAGTTCGGCGTGGCCTCGAACCCGGAATTCCTGCGCGAGGGCGCGGCCATCGGCGATTTCAAGCGCCCCGACCGCATCGTCGTGGGGGTCGAGGACGAATGGGCCAAAGGCGTGATGAACGAGGTCTATCGCCCGCTGTTCATCAACAAGGCGCCGATCCTGTTCACCAGCCGCCGGTCCTCCGAAATGATCAAATATGCCGCCAATGCGTTTCTGGCGGTCAAGATCACCTTCATCAACGAGATCGCGGACCTGTGCGAAAAGGTGGGCGGCAATGTGCAGGATGTCGCGCGCGGCATCGGCATGGACAACCGCATCGGTTCGAAATTCCTCCACGCCGGGCCGGGTTACGGCGGCTCGTGCTTCCCCAAGGACACGCTGGCGCTGCTCAAAACCGCCGAGGATTATGACAGCCCGACCCGCATCGTCGAGGCCGTGGTCAAGGTCAATGACAGCCGCAAGCGCGCGATGGGCCGCAAGGTAGTCGATGCGCTGGGCGGGCCGACCGAAGCGCGCGGCAAGACCGCAGCGCTGCTGGGCCTGACGTTCAAGCCCAACACCGACGACATGCGCGATGCGCCCTCGATCGCGATTGCCCAGACGCTGATGGACGCGGGCGTGCATGTGGTGGCCTATGACCCCGAAGGGATGGAGGCCGCAGCGCCCCTGATGCCCGAGGTCAAGATGGTGGGCGGCGCCTTTGAGGCGGTGACCGGGGCCGATGTGGCCGTGGTCGTAACCGAATGGGACGCCTTCCGCGCCATCGATCTGGAGCGGCTGAAGGGCGCGCTCAACACCCCCGTCCTCATCGACCTGCGCAACGTCTTCGACCCCGCTGACGCTCGCGCAAAGGGCTTCGAATATTCCTCCATCGGGCGACCGTAAGGAATTGGGCGGCGCCGGGAACATAGTCCGGCGCCGCCTGACGCCTATTGAAGCGTAGCCGCGCCCTCGTCGCCATCGCGGCGACCATAGAATTGCATCAGCTGCACCAGCAATTCGCAGCGCTCACCCAGATCGCCGCATTCCAGCAGCGCCTGTTTCGAGGCCGCGTCAAAGGGCGCGATCTGGGCCACGCCATTGATCAGCGATTGATCGTCCAGCCGCGTCACCTGCTCCCAATCGACGGCATAGCCCTGCGCATCGGCAAAATGACGCGCCTCGCGCTCAAACATCGCGCGTTCGACCGCGCTGATGATCTGATGTTCGGCCTCGGGCAGCAATTCGGCCTCGACCTGACGGAAAGGCGTCACCACCGTCATCTCGCGCAGGATGCGAAAACGCGCCTCGCCCACCAGCACGATGTTGAACCTGCCATCGGGCAGCGCCTCAACCTCCTGAATATGGCCCAGCGTGCCGACATCATAGAGCGGCGCGCCATCCTCCGCCTTGTGCGGCTGGATCATGCCGATGCGCCGATCCCGAGCCAGCGCGTCGGACACCATGGCCCGATAGCGCGGCTCAAAGATATGCAACGGCAGGCTCAGCCCCGGATAGAGCATCGCGCCGGACAGAGGAAAGATCGAGACCCGCATCGTTTCAGCCAAACAGGATGGTCGACAGCTTGCGCCGCTGGGCCGAAACCCATGCATCCTCAAGGCCGATGACCTCAAAGATCTGCAGCAGCTTGGCGCGGGCCGCACCATCGTTCCACGTCCGGTCCGCCGCAATCAGGCGCAGCAGCGTGGTCGCCGCCGCATCGCGGTCGCCCGCCGCAAAGGCCGCGCTGGCATAATCGAACCCGGCCTGATGATCGTCAGGCGCAGCCTCCGCCGCGGCTTTCAAACCGGCCAGCTCACCATCCTCAGGCGCATCCTTGGCCAGTTCCAGAGCGGCCTTGGCGCGCTCCACCGCCGGATCGGCCGCCAGCGCGGGATCGAGCGCGGCCAGCACAGCTTCGGCTTCCTCAACCTGACCGGAGAGCACCAGCGCCCGAATCAACCCGGCGTGGGCCGCCGCGCTGTCAGGCGCGATTTCGGCGATCTGGCCAAAGATATTGGCCGCGCGCTCGCCATCGTCTGCCTCCAGCGCTTCCTCGCCCATCGCCAACAGCGGTTCGAGGTCGGGCGCGGGGTCGCCCGCGGGCTGGATCGGCAATTGCTTGAGCAACTGGTCCAGCATCGCCTTCAACTGCGATTCGCCGCGCGCATTGGTCAGGTCGGCAATCGGCTGCCCCTGAAAGATCGCATAGACGGTCGGGATCGAGCGGACCTGAAACTGGCTGGCGATAAAGCCCTCCTCGTCCACATTGACCTTGGCCAGCACGACGCCCTTGTCGGCATATTCGGCCGACACTTTTTCCAGCACCGGGGTCAGCGCCTTGCACGGGCCACACCATTCGGCCCAGAAATCGAGAATCACCAATTGCGTCATCGAAGGCTCGACCACCGCCTTGCGGAAGCGATCAACGGCTTTCTGTTCTTCGATGCTCAGGCCAAGACTTGCCACGCGGTACTCCATCCGTCTGTGCGCCCCATCGGGCGCCTTGGCCCCTATGTGGACCTTTCGCGGCATTTGTGAAGGGATAAAGCGCGTTTCAGCCCAAAGCCGAGGTGATGTGGAAACGGGTGCCTGCAATCTTTTACCCATGAAAATGAAAAGATGTGAAGATTGTGCTTGGCAAGGTGAAATAGCCTCGTTAAAGGGCCGCCTCACCCCGCAACGGAGCGCCCCGCTCCATTGCAGAAACGCCAGAGCGGGCGTAGCTCAGGGGTAGAGCACAACCTTGCCAAGGTTGGGGTCGAGGGTTCGAATCCCTTCGCCCGCTCCAAGTTTCACCCGGTCAGGCCCTTATGGGTTTGGCCAAGCCCGAGCGGGCGTAGCTCAGGGGTAGAGCACAACCTTGCCAAGGTTGGGGTCGAGGGTTCGAATCCCTTCGCCCGCTCCAAATTTTCCGGTGTTGCCATTTGGCGCACCCGCCCGAGCGGGCGTAGCTCAGGGGTAGAGCACAACCTTGCCAAGGTTGGGGTCGAGGGTTCGAATCCCTTCGCCCGCTCCAAGTTTCATGACAGCGATGGGATCGCAGGCCGGTTCAGGGCCTGCCGGAGGGAACCCTCTGATTCCTTTGATGCGCTGCGCCGCAAGCGGCTTCGCTTGAGTGGTTCGAATCCCTCCGCCCGCTCCAGTTTTTCAAAACAGCAATGGGATCGTAGGCCAGTTCAGGGCCTGCCTGCCCCCCTAAGTCAAAAGCGGCGCACCCAAGGCACGCCGCCCCATTATTTACGCCTTCAGCCTTTCCGCATGCCAAGCCACATGCTCGGCCATAAAGGTCGAGATGAAGTAGTAGGAGTGGTCATAGCCCGGCTGCATCCGGATCGTCGCAGGCTGGCCTACCTTGTCGCATGCCTCGACCAGCAGATGCGTTTTCAACTGCCCCTCAAGGAAACCATCCGCCTCGCCCTGATCCACCAACAGGTCGGGCAGACGCGCCCCGTCCTCGATCAACGCCACTGCGTCATATTCGCGCCATGCCCCGCGATCATCACCCAGATAACCCCCCAGCGCCTTTTCGCCCCAGGGACAGTTGAGCGGCGACACGATCGGCGCAAAGGCCGAAACCGATCGGAACCGCTCCGCATTGCGCAGTGCGATGGTCAGCGCGCCATGCCCGCCCATCGAATGGCCGGTGATGCCCTGCCGCCCCATATCCGCCGGAAAATGCTCGGCCACCAAGGCAGGCAATTCGGCCTCGATATAGGAGCGCATGCGGAAATGCGGCGCCCATGGCTGCTGCGTCGCATCGACATAGAAACCGGCGCCCTTGCCAAAGTCATAGGCATCATCATCGGCCACATCATCGCCGCGCGGCGAAGTATCGGGCGCGACAAAGATCACCCCCGCTTCGGCACAGGCCCGGCGGAATTCACCCTTCTCGGTCACATTGGCATGGGTGCAGGTCAGGCCCGAGAGATACCACAGCACGGGCAGACGCTCGTCCGGCGCATGATCGGGCACAAAGACCGAGAAGGTCATGCGCGTGCCTGTCTGTTGCGAATCATGGGCATAGACCCCCTGCGTGCCGCCAAAGCTGCGATTGCTGCTGATCACTTCCAACGTCATGTCGTGCCTCTCATTGCCCTGTTTGCGCGCCATCGGCGGTGAACCGGAAAAATGCCCTAAAACTGTTGCTGCGCAAGGAATCTTACTTTGTAAAATCGCGCATACTGTAGAGTTCCGCACTTCTTCAAGGGGTCAACCGGCTCGGTTCATCTTATTCCCCCTTGCCTTTGGCCGCTATTCCCTGCACCTCCCGCAACACCCTATTCATCCGGCGTTCACTGCGCGAGCGCCACTCGCCCCATTCGGGGTAGACATTCGAAAGACGAAGGACAGACACGGACATGGCCCGGTCGATTAACTTGCTCAGCCGCACCACCCGCGCGCGCCGTTTCGCGCCCATTGCCCTTGCGTCCACCGCGTTGATGACGCCTGGTGTTGCCTGGGCCGATTGCACGGCCAGCGGCACCACCGTCACCTGTTCGGGCACGTCGGCTGCCTATACGAACACGGCCTCGGGCGTGAATGTCACCGTCAATTCGGGCGCCAGCGTCACCTCACCGCTGGTGATCGGCACATCGGGCACGCTGACCAATGCGGGCACGATCACCAACACAGGCGCGGTCTATGGCGTGCAATATGGCGATGGCGCCACGATCACGAACAATGGCACGATCACCTCGACCAGCAGCACCTCGGGTGCGGGCGCGATCACCGTGGGTGCCAATTCGACCGTGACCAACAATGGCGTGCTGACCGCTTATGCGGGCACGCCCGCGGTCAATTTCGGCGTCAACGGCACCTTCATCAACAACACCTCGGCCACCGCCGCTGTCACGGGCAACATTGTCTATGGCACCAACACCGGCACCAACCGCGCCTACTTCTACAATTACAACACCGCCTACGGCTTTACCGGCGCGGTGACGGCCAGCGGCAACATCACGGCCTATAACAACGGCATCTTTACCGGCACGTTCAGCCAGTCGCCCGTTTCGGGCAGCAACACCGTGTCCTTCACCAACGATGTCAGCGGCACCTTCACCGGCATCTTCGCCTCGGGCGACACGACCACGCTGACCAACGCCGGTACGATGTATCTCTATTCGGGCAGCACGATCGGTTATTATTACACGACCGGCGGCACTTCTTCGGTGGTCAACAACGGCACCTCCTCGGCCAACAGCCAGCTCTGGATCGGCACCGCATCGGCGCCTGCCAAGGTCACCATCTATGGCAGCTATACTCAGGGTGCCTATGGCACGCTGAATATCCCGATCTATCCGGCGGGCAGCGCGACCACCGCCGCCGGCACCAACTACAGCCAGCTCTACACCACCGGCACCGCATCGCTGAGCGGCACGCTGAACCTGAACGTCACGGCGGGCTTCTATCCCACCGGCACCGTGTTCAGCGTGATCCATGCCGATGGCGGCATCTCGGGCGACTTCTCGACCATCACGGTCAACAACGGCACCAACCTGCTGTTCACCACCTTTACCAAGGTCGGCGCGGTGACCAGCACCAGCGGCACCGACTATCAGTTCGTCGCCACGCATAATTCCTATGACACGGTGATGGCCGCCAATGGCGCCAACGCCAACCAGATCGCCATCTCCAAGGCGCTGGGCCACACCGACGGCACGGTTGCGGGCACGACCGGCCTGCTGGCCACCGCCACGGCAAGCACCGGTTCGGATGCCGCCACGCTGCTGGGCACGGTGGACATTCTGAGCGCTTCGGACGCCAAGCTGTTCCTCGACCAGATTTCGCCCGAAGGCTATCTGGCCTATGCAACGGCGCTGCGCGATCAGGCCAACCTGTTCCACCGCACCATCGACATGCGTTTGAAGGATCAGAACAGCACCCATCCCGAAGATGGCTGGTGGCTGACGCCGATGGCGCAGGGCAGCTTCTCCTCGACCGCCTCGACCGTGGGCGGCTATCGCACCCGCGATCAGATCACCGCGATTGCCGCCGGTTATGACTTCTCGGGCCCCAACCATGTCTATGGCGCCGCGGTCAACCTGTCGTGGGATAAGCTCAAGTATGCGCCGGGCAATCTGAACGGCACGAACCGCGATTATGCGGTGGCCGCTTATGCGGGCAAGAACTTCGGCCCGCTGCATCTGACCGGTATCGCCAGCTATCATATGGGCAAGGTGAGCGCGACCAAGATCATCACGATCGGCGCCTACACCCGCACCGCCACCGCCTCGGTTGGCGAAGACCTGTTCAAGGCCACCGGCAAGGTCGGCTTTGAACTGAAGGCCAATGGCTGGACCGCCGAACCCTTTGTCGGGATCGACTTCAACAAGGGCAAGATCAAGGGCTTCACCGAAACCGGCGCGGGCGCTGCCAATCTGACCGTCAACAGCATCAGTGCGGATCGCACCGAATGGCTGGCGGGTGTGTCGCTGATCCGTTCGAAGGGCATGCTGCGCCCCTATGTGAACGCAACCTATCGCTCGAAGATCACCGGCGCGGGCAACACCGTGACGGCGATCATGAACGGTCAGGCCGACACGCAGTTCACCGTGACGGGGCTGGCCCAGGGCAACAGCCAGGTTGACACCAATGTCGGTGTCAACTTTGTGTTCGACGATGCGGGCGCGCTGTTCGTCGGCTATCAGGGCACCTATCGCAGCGATTACATGGCGCATGGCATCAATCTGGGCATCCGCCTCGAATTCTGATCCTTCGCGTTTCACGCAATCAACGAAGGGCGGCGCTGCGGCGTCGCCCTTTTCGTTTGGCCCCCTTTCCTCTCGCGGGTGTCACACAAGCATCACGCAACCGCCACGTGCATGTCACCTCCATCGCCTATCAGGGCCGGAAGGAGACGCCATGACCGCCCAGATGCTTGAGAAGTCGTTGATGACCCGCCGCCTGATCGTCCGTCTTGCCCGCGATGGCGATGATCTTCATGCGGTGCAGCATCTGCGCTGGCGGGTGTTTTTTGAAGAAATGGGCGCCGATGCCGATCCTGCCAATGCCGCGCTGCGCTGTGATCGCGATGCTTACGATGCGCTGTGCGACCATCTGTTGGTGATCGATGAGGCGCTGCTGGATGCGGGTGCAGCGCCTGCCGATGCGGTGGTCGGCACCTATCGCCTGCTGCGCGAGACAGTGGCGCGCGCGCATTCGGGCTTTTACTCGGGCGGGGAATATGACCTTTCCGCGCTGATGGCGCGCGAGAATGAAGGCAAGGAATTGCTCGAACTGGGCCGTTCCTGCGTGTTGCCGCAATATCGCACCAGCGCGACGATCTCGATGCTGTGGCGCGGGATTGCCGATTATATCAAGGCCAACCAGATCGGCCTGATGTTCGGCTGCGCCAGCTTTCCCGGCACCGACCCTGATCTTTACGCGCCTGCCCTGTCCTATCTTTACCACCACCATCTGGCCGCGCCGGACCAATGCCCCCGCGTGTTGCCCGGCAAAGGCGTGTCAATGGAGCGCCTTGAGCGCGGCACCTATGACGAGCGCCGCGCGATGTTTCAGCTTCCCCCGCTGGTAAAGGGCTATATGCGGGTGGGTGCGCGGTTTGGCGATGGCGCATTCATCGACCATGCGTTCAACACGGTCGATGTGTTCGTGGTCATGCCGGTCGATCTGATCGCCGACCGCTATGCTTCACGTTTCAGCGCGGCGGCATAAGCGCCTAGGCGCAGCTCCCTAAACGCGCCACCACGGCGGCCTCACAGGCGCGGGCCAGCGCCTTGCGGTCGCCCGCCTCGATGGGCGTCTCAAACCACACCTCGGCCCGGATGCGCCCCATGCCCGCCAAAGTAAGCGCATGGGGCAGCAATTCATCATCGCCGATCCACGCGATCTGCCGTTGCTCCTGTGCGTTAAACACGCGCCCATCGGCATGGACATAGCGCAGCGTGATCGGCTGAACCCGCGCCGTCCCCTCGCCCACGCCGGGCACCAGCGCAAACAGGCTGGAGCGAAACGGCAACACGCCATCGCCCAGCCCGGTCGTGCCTTCGGGAAACAGCACCAGCCCGCGCTCGGCCTCCAGATGACTGGCCAGTTCGGCGGCCTGCGCGCCCACCTTGCCGCGCCGCTCGCGCTCAACAAAGACGCAGCCATATTCCGCCGTCAGCCGCCCGATCAACGGCCAACCGCGCATGTCATCCTTGGCCACAAAGGCCGCGCGCGTGACCAGCCCCAGCACCGGAATGTCGGTCCAGCTGATATGGTTGGCCACATAGAGCGTACCTGCGGCGGGCATCGGCGCGCCATGGACCTCAACGGTGATGCCAAAGCTGCGCAGCAAAACCCGCCACGCCATGACCGCCAGACAACGCCTCGCCCGCCACCCGGCAGGCATCATCAGCCATGGCATCGCCAGAACCAGAAACAGCGCCACGCCCACCGCCATCCGTCCATATCGCGGCCAGCGCGCCAACTTGTCCAAACTCACCCGATCCCCCGATGCAAAACGCGTCCCAAGCCGCCCCGTATGACAGGGTGATGACTAAGGCGCCAGTGTTGCACCGGTTCTGGCACCCAAACGGGGGATAGCCTGCCGATAGCGCACCGTTCCGCCCAGCCGCGCCGCGATCACCGCCAGCGCCGCCTCGGCATCGGCCAGCGGACCACAGACAAAAATGTCGATCGCGGCCAAACCTTCCTCGGGCCACGAATGGATCGAGATATGCGATTCGGCCAGCAGCGCCACCCCGGTCACCCCCTGCTCCGGCCCGAAAGGGTGGAGGTGGACCGAAAGCACATGAACGTGGGCGGCGGCGGCGGCCTCACGCAAGGCCGCCTCGATCAGGGCCACATCGCAAAGGCCATGACACCCCGCCAGATCGGCAATCAGATGCAGGCCCGTGGCAGGAGCGGGCATCACAACAGGCTCTCCCCGCCGCGCCCCAGATGGGCCAGCGCGCGTTCGGCGGCCAGAACGCCGTGATAATGCGCCTCTTCAAACAGCGAGAGGCCCGAGAGATCGGAATGGGCGCGAAACACCGGGCCATTCATCGCCTGCGCCGCCAAGCGCGCGGGATCGCTGCGAAAGCCCACCGTCGGCCGCACCATCGCATGGCCCCAGCGCCAGACATCAATCCGCTCGATCCGCCCGTCGAGTTCGGGATTCATCGCCAGCAGATCCGCCGCGATTTCCCGCTGCCATTCGCCCAGCCCGCGCTCCAGCAGGCCCTTGCGCGCCGCCACCGGGTCGGCATCGGACAGGGCCTGATACCATGTCAGCACCCCCGGCCCATCGCCCGCCGAGGAGGTCTGGTGATTGGCCACGACATAGCCGAGGCTGGCGCTGGTGCTGGAAACATTGTCCCACGCCAGCCCCGCACCCGGCCCCCATGGCATGCGCGACACCGCCACATTGGCCACCACCCATGGCGCATAGGAAAAACGCGAAGCCCCGGCAAATGCGGGCGCCACATGGCGCGCGACGAAATCGGGCATGGCCAGCACCACCGCCCCCGCCCTGATCCGCCGCGCCGCGCCTGCCTGATGATCGAAGACATCGACCAGCACATCATCCCCGTCGCGGGCAACATGGGTGACGCTGTGGCGCGGGCGCAATCGCGCACCGATCCGCCCGGCCATCAGCCGCGCCAGCCGGGCATTGCCTTCAGGCCATGTCAATTCGCTCTCGCCCGCGCCATCGGCGGCCCAGCCGCGCCGTCCTGCGAAATAGTGGATGCCCGCCCATGCCGAGATCGCCCCCGGCTCGCTGCCATAATCGTCGCGGGTGGAATAGCGCAAATGGGCCAGAAGGGCGGCGGCGGTGTAGCCCTCTTGCGCCAGCCACGCGGCAAAGCTGATGCGGTCGAGCTCGGCATAGGTCTCGTCCCGGCTGGAAAGCGCCGAGGGGCTGGCGAAGGCTGGGCGGCCATCGCGGCCGACAGCTTTGCGGAACACCTCCATGGCCGCATCGAAACGGCGCCATTGCGCGGCATCCTGCGGCGAAAGGCCGGTAGTGGGCACAAGGCCCTCCTGCCACTTGCCGCGCCAGAGCAGGCGCTCCTCAAGGTCGGCGCAGAGCTGAAACGGATCATAGGCGGGCGCGCCCTGCGCATCCGTCCCGGTAATCATGCCAAACCCGCGCAGCATATGGATCAGCGCCCGCGCCTCGCGGTTCGGGATGGGCAGGTAATGCGCCCCCCATGGATAGGCGGTGACACTGTTGGCCCCGGCTCGCGCATTGCCGCCCGCGACATCCTCCAGTTCAAACAGGGCGAAATCAGTAAAACCTGCCTCGGCCAACCGCCAGCCCGCCGCCAGCCCTGCAATGCCGCCGCCCGCGATGACCAGCGGGATGCGTTCCTCCGGCCCGGTCGGCCCCGGCAATTTGCCGTCGCGGATCGCATGGCCGCGCGCCAAATCCGGCCCCAGCAACGCGCCGGGGAAAGGCGCGGCCTGCGCCCGCCCGCAACCGCTCAGCATACCGCAGGCTAACGCCCCGGCCAGCAGGTCGCGCCGCCGGACCTCAGCCCTCATAATGGCTCCATTCCTCGGCAAAGCTGCGCACCAGCGCCTGATTGTCGAGGCGGTTTACCGGGGTCGGGCGGCGGGCCATGTCGGGGGGGAAATCGAACATCAACGGTTCGGACACGGCATTCAAATAACGCAGGCCAGCGGGCAAATGCGCAGGCCCCGTGGGCGGCGTGCGCGCCGCCAGCGTAAAACCCCATTCGCCAAAACTGGGCACATAGGTGTGGTAGCCGCGCGTTTGCAGACCCGCCGCCTCCAGCGTTTGCGCCACCGTCCAGAACGAACGCGGCGCCACCAGCGGCGAGGTCGATTGCACCACCATCACCCCATCGGGCGCCAGCAGGCGGGCCACCTGCGCATAGAAGCTGACGGTATAGAGTTTGCCCAGCGAATATTCGGTGGGGTCGGGAAAATCGATCAGGATCGCGTCATACGTCCCCCGCGCCGCGCGGACCCAGCGAAAGGCGTCGGCATTTTCAACACTGAGCCGCGGGTTCAAGAGAGAGCCGCGATTGAGCGCGGCCAATTGCGGCGTTTCGCGAAACATCCGCGTCATTTCCGGGTCCAGATCGACCAGATGGATGGAACGCACCCGCCCATCGCGCAACACCTCACGCGCGGCCAGCCCATCGCCCCCGCCCAGGATCAACACCCGCGCCGGATTGGCCACCCGTCCCAGCACCGGCCAGACCAGCGCCTCGTGATAGCGATATTCATCACGCGACGAAAATTGCAGATTGCCGTTGAGGTAGAGCCGCAAGTCCTCGCCCCGGCGGGTCAGCACGATGCGCTGATAGGGGGTGGATCGGGCATGGATCACCCCCTCGCCATAATAGGCGATTTCGGAAAAGCGCTGGATGCGTTCGGCCATGAACAGGCCCGCGATCAGGCTGCACGCCACCATCAGCGCCACGGTCATATCGCCCGCCACCCGCCGTGTACCGCGCAGCACAAACAGCAGCGCCACCGCCACCGCCACATTGGCCAGCCCGAACACCAAGCCGGTGCGAATCATCCCCAATTGCGGCACCAGCACCAGCGGAAAGGCCAGCGAAGCAATCAGCGCGCCGACATAATCATAGGTCAGCACATTGGACACCAGATCGCGGAACGCAAAGCGCGAGCGCAGGATGCGGATCAGCAGCGGGATTTCCAGCCCCACCAGCGCCCCGATCACCAGCACGATGGCATAGAGCAGCACCCGAAAATCAGCGGCAAGCGGAAAGGCCAGAAACAGGCCCGCCGCGCTCCACCCGCCGATGGCCGCGATCATGATCTCAACGCGGATGAACACGCCGATCTCATCACGCCGGACATAGCGCGAGAGAAAAGACCCCACCCCCATCGCAAACAGATAGGAACCAATCACGGTCGAAAACTGGGTAACGCTGTCGCCCAGCAGATAGGAGGCCAGCGTGCCCGCCAGCAATTCATAGATCAGCCCGCAGGTGGCCACCACCAGCACCGAGAGCAGCAGGATGGCCGCATGGGCGCGCGCGGGGCCCGTAAAATCGCCGGAATCGTCCATCAGCCGTGGATCGCTGCCGCGATGATCATGCTCAGCCCCAACGCCACCGCGCCCGCCAGAATGGCCACCGCCAAATTCTGCCGCTCGATGATTTCCTTCCACAATTCGCCCGGCGTCAGCTTGTCCACCAGAATGAAGCTGGCGACGAAGACGACGATGCCCAGAAGCGCATAGAACAAGGTGGCGGCGATGACGGTGGTCGAAAGCATGACGATCCCTCCCCTTTTATTTGTGTGAAGGCCCAAAGCCCCAGAAACCGCCCGCCCCGCCATGGTGATGGGTGCGTTCGGCGGGGCCGCTGTGCTGGGCCGAACCATCCGCAAACGGGTCCCACGCGGCCCAGCCCGCCCATCCGGCAAGGCCCAGCAGCGCAAGACACCATGCGGCAAAAAGCAACAAGCCACGGCTCATCAGGCATCCTCCCCGTAAACGGCGGTCCTGCTGGCGCGATAGGCATAGAGGAACAACACCGGCAGCAAAGCCAGCGCCACGATCAGCCACCACAGGCCCAAAGGCAGCCCACCCGGTTCAACAAGGAAACCGAGGCCGATCACTTCCTGCTCAGGCGCGGGGGCGTCCTGTGCGCCGCCAATGCCCCATGGGTTTTCGACGCCGGTCAGGGGGTTATAATTGCTGGCGCTGGGGTCATTCCAACGCTTGGCCTCGGCCTCGACCAGCAGGTCATAGTCGCCCGCAGGCACACCGGCGAAACGGGTGCTGGTTTCATGGCTGCCCTCGGACCAATAGCCATCGGAATCGCGCCCGGCATAATATTCGATGGTGGCGCTGGCGGGAATTGTCGCCTGCGTGGCGCGGTTGACCAACAGATAGTCCAGATCGACCCAGCGGTTGGTGAAATTGCTGGCCGCCACCTTGACCGTGACGAATTGATAGGCGCGCGTCAATTTGACCGGGCCGACTGTAATGCGCGCCGTAGGGCCATCGACCACCACCTGCCCATCGCCCCGCACGCCGGTGCCGCCCGCGGTCAGAAAGGAGAGCAGCAGGAAGGCAGCGACGATGGTGATCAAAACCAGCTTGACCATGTCCCAAAGGCTGGTCCGCTGTCCGGCCGAATCCTGCCAAAAGCGGGCGAAGAAGCCGGGCTTTGCCCCATCGGCTTTCGGACGCACCGGCTCGGGCCGGGCCAGATCGGGGCCTTGGGGGCGGACAAAGGCGTCGATCAACCGCTGAGGCACGCCGACCAGATGGGTCCACTGCACCTCTTCGCCTTCACGCCATTCGCGCGAGAGCGAGGCAGGCCCGCGATCATAGCTGCGCGCCACCCACATCTCACCCGCCTGAACGCGCCAGTAAAACTCGCCGATCACGCGCGTGGTGGTGATGGTGACAGGCTCATCCTCACTGGCATAGGTTTCGCCGCGCCATGACGCCTGCCCCCATTGACCCGTTTCGCGCGGCATGTCGGTCAGCATCGTGCCGAATTGCCATTTCCCGTCGGAATGGACCAGCCAGCGATAGCCCGCATAGGGGTTGAACAGGAGATATTCGCCCCAGGAATAACCCCCCGCCTCACGCCGCAGCCAGCCGATGGCCTCCCACTGCGTGCCGAACAAAACACCCCGGCTGCCCAGCGGCAGGGGCAGTTTGGCGGCATTTTCGTGATATTCCTTGATAATGGCCACATCGGGCTGGGCCACGTCCAGCACGCTGCCGCAATGGCGACAGGCCACAGTTACCGTGTAACCCGCCGCCTTGACCTCGATCGAACCGCCACAGGAGGGGCAGAGGATCGCCCTGGAACCTTGGGCGCTCATCGGCCCGTCTCCGCCAGATTGTCGGGGATCGCCCAATCCTCAACCGCGCGCAACCGGCTGGGGCGCAATTCGGCCAGCTCGACATAGCGGCCCACATAGGCGCTGGCCCCCACCCGGTCGCGCTGGACCGAAAGGGCGGCCCCGGTGGGCGAGCGGAAGTCGATGCTCTCCACCTGCCAGTCGATGGGCGTGGGAAAGGGCAGATCGCCCTCGCCGCCAAGGCAGGTGACGGTTTTTATGTCGCTGGCGGTCAGGCTCTGACCATCCACATCGATGGTAAATCCCAGCGCAATGTCGGCTGGCAGACGGGCCGCGACATCCTCGCGCTCGGCCAATATCTGAAACTGCCCCATCGCCTCGCCCAGCCAGCGGGTCGAGCCGTCCGAGAGTTGCAGCAGCCATTCGTTCCACGCGCCATCGGCCCAGCCCCAGCGTACACGGCCCACCACGGTAAAGCGTGCGCCATCGACCGCGCCCCCGGTGCCCAGCTGGATCGGGGAAATGTCATAGGGCAACAGCGCGGCCTTGCCGATATCGCGCATACCGTCGCGCGCGATCACCGTCTGGCAATAGCCGCACACGGCATAGGGCATGGCGCCGGAGCGCATCGGCACCGGCGCGCCGCATTGCGGGCAGGTGTTATTGGCCATGGAGGTTCTCTTACTTCACCCGCGAGAGGATTTCGGCCTTTTTGACGTCAAATTCTTCCTGCGTGATCGCCCCGATGGTCAACAATTTATGCAGCTTCTCCAGCAGAGCGAAGGGGTCTTCAGCCGGGGCGGCGCTGGCAGGTGCGCTATGGCCGAAAGCGCCGCTCATTGCGCCGCTCAGCATATTGGCCGCCGCCATCCCTGCGCCGATTCCGGCAAGGCCGCTGTCGGAGGCCGGGTTGTCCAGCGCCTGCGCTGCCTGAAAACGGGTGTAGCCCGCCATATCGCCCAGCACACGCATCGAGGAACCCTTGTCGAGATGGGCCTGAACCTCGTCGGGCAGGCTGATGCTTTCGACAAAGAAGCTCGTGCAGGACAGGCCCCATTGGGCAAAGGTCTTGTCAACCTCGGCCTTGATCGTATCGGACATCGCCTGCTGATTGGCGGCCAGATCGAGGAAGGGCACCTTGCTGCCCCCCAGCGCGGTGGCGATGGCGGTGACGATGGCGCTGCGCAGCTGATTGTCGAGCGTGTCGGCCCAGATCTCGCCCATCGTGCCCAGCACCTTTTCGACAAAGAGCTTGAGATCGGCGATCTTGAACGAATAGGTGCCAAAGGCGCGCAGGCGGATGGCGCCAAATTCAGCGTCGCGCACCGTCACCGGCTGGGGCGTGCCCCATTTGCGGCCCGCCTGCTCCTTGAGGCTGATGAACACGACATCGGATTTGAAGGGCGAGTTGAACCCCTTGTCCCAATTCATCAGATTGGTCAGAATCGGCAGATTGGCCGTTTCCAGCACATGCAGCCCCGCGCCGAAATAATCGGCCACCTGACCCTCGTTCATAAAGGCCGCGATCTGGCCCTCGCGCACGGTCAGTTGCGCGCCATTCTTGATTTCGTTGCCATGGGTGGGCACGCGCCATGCGACCTGTCCGGGCGCCTCATGCCATTCGATCACATCGATGAACTGTTTGCGCAGGAAATCAAACATGGCACGCATCCTGAATTGATCGGGTAACAGGTGTTATTCTAGAGTAAGACACCGCCCATGCAAGCATAACCGGACAGGCGCCTGCATCGCCCCTTCATTTTTGCCGCGTTTTGGCGTAACGGCGCCCGCTATGTCTGCCATTTCCACCCCCCGCACCTCGCCTGTTTCCGCCCCGCGCACCTATCGCGTGAAGAGCTTTGGTTGTCAGATGAATGTCTATGACGGCCAGCGCATGGAAGAATTGCTGGCCCATCAGGGCATTGCCCCCGCGCCCGAGGGCGAGCAGGCCGATCTGGTCGTGCTCAACACCTGCCATATCCGTGAAAAGGCCGCCGAGAAGGTTTATTCCGACATTGGCCGCATCATCAAGGATGCGCGGCGCGAGGATGGCACGCAGCCGCTGATCGCGGTGGCCGGATGCGTGGCGCAGGCCGAGGGAGAGGAAATCATGGCGCGTGCGCCCGCCGTAACCATGGTGGTGGGTCCGCAGGCTTATCACCGCCTGCCCGAAATGATCGCGCGGGCGGTCGATGGCGAGCGCGTGACCGACACCGACATGCCCGCCGACGCCAAATTCGCCGCCCTGCCCAAGCGGCGCAGCGTGGGGCCGACGGCGTTTTTGACCGTGCAGGAAGGTTGCGACAAGTTCTGCACCTATTGCGTGGTGCCCTATACGCGCGGCGCGGAAATCAGCCGTCCCTATGCAGATCTGATCGCCGAAGCACATCGTCTGGTCGAGGCGGGCGCGCGCGAAATCACTCTGCTGGGCCAGAATGTGAATGCGTGGGATGGCGAGAACGGCAAGGGGCAGAAGGTGGGCCTTGATGGGCTGATCCGCGATCTGGCCGCGATCGACGGTCTGGCGCGCATCCGCTATACCACCAGCCATCCCAATGACATGACCGATGGCCTCATCGCCGCCCATGGCGAGGTGGAGAAACTGATGCCCTTCCTGCACCTGCCGGTGCAATCGGGCAGCAATGCGATCCTCAAGGCCATGAACCGCAGCCATACGGCCGAAAGCTATCTGCGCCTGCTGGAACGCGTGCGTGAGATGCGGCCTGATATTGCTCTTTCGGGCGATTTCATTGTTGGCTTCCCCGGCGAGAGCGAGGAGCATTTTGCCGAGACCATCGCGCTGATCGACGCGGTGGGCTACGCGCAGGCCTTCAGCTTTAAATATTCACCCCGCCCCGGCACACCCGCCGCCACGATGGACGATCAGATCACCGGCGAAGTGATGGACGACCGGTTGCAGCGTTTGCAAGCCGCCCTGAACCGCGACCAACATGCCTTTAATCAGGCCAGCCTTGGCCGCTCCTGCGACGTGCTGATCGAGCGCAAGGGCAAGCTGCCGGGTCAGTGGCTGGGCAAATCGCCGTGGCTGCAATCGGTACATTTTCAGGGCGATTACGGCGTGGGCGACATCCTGCGCGCCGAACTGGTGCAGGCCGGGCCCAATTCGCTCACGGGGCGGGTGATTGCCTGAAGCGCATAAAAAGCCGCCCCCTCCTTGCGGAAGGGGCGGCCCAGCACAGCTTCCCGACCGAAGCGCGCTGAATTAGTAGAAGAACGAGCCGTAAACCTGCACCACGCGGCCCGTGCGCAGATCAACCCGCACCACATCGCGGCCATAGCGCACCCAGCGCTGGTTCATGCCCGGAGGGGGCAGGCGATAGGCCATGGGATCGGCAATCCAATAGCGGCGGTGGTAGTAATCGGGCGCAAAGCGATAACCGGGCGCGACGGGGCGATAGGCATAGCCGCGCGGGCCGACATAGGCGGGGCCGCGGAACACATCGCCATGGGCGCGGCGATAATCACGCCAGTCCTCGCGATATTCCTGACGGGCATTGCGCAGGTCGCGCATGTCGCGGCGGGCCTCGCGATAATCGCCGCGCACCATGTCGCGGTGGATTTCGCGATGTTCGCGGGCAATGTCGCGCTGATCGCGGCGCAATTCGTGGGCGCTCTGGGCCGAGGCGACCGTGGGAACGACAGTCGCGGCGGCCAGCGCCAGCATCAGGATCTTTCGCATCTTGCTCTCCTATGAAACTCCGGTGGGATCGTCCTGAGGAACAGGACCAGCCCCGATGAAGCCCTTATGAGCCTGACGCCATGAACCCATTTGGAATTGGATGCTCAGATCTCAGTCAGATTTGTATCAATTTGTAGTAGGCTGACGGCAGGCAGATGCGCCGGATACGCTTTTCCACCACTGCGGCGCGCAGGCCCCCTTGGCGGATGACATGATGAGGCATATCTTTGCCCTGTGAGCCGGTCTTGAGACTCCGGCCACAGACAAGGAGCACATGGCCCGCAAACAGATCCGCGCCGCTTTTGACCCCATCGAAGATGTGGCCTCCTTCCGCAGCCCGAACGCTCGCGCCAACCCCTCCCGACGTGCGCGAACCGAGCTGGAATTTGACGAGCCGACCATATTAGGCGCGCTCTTTGGCCAGTTTGACGCTAATCTGGTGCTGATCGAAAACCGGCTGGGGGTCTATATCTCGGCACGGGGCAATCGTATCCTGATCGAAGGCAACGAGGACAACGTCGCCCGCGCGCGCGAAGTGCTTCAGGGCATGCACAGTCGTCTGCTGTCCGGGCAGGAAGTGGATGCGGGCGCCGTCGAATCGCTGATCGCCATGTCAGTCGAGCCGACATTGGAAGGCATCATCACCGGCGATGAGGCCCATCCCCCGATCATGATCCGCACACGCGGCAAGACCATCGTCCCGCGCAGCCCGACCCAGATCGACTACATGCGCGCACTGACCCGCAATGATGTGATCTTTGCCCTTGGCCCGGCAGGCACCGGCAAGACCTATATCGCCGTGGCACAGGCCGTGTCGCAGCTCATCACCGGCAGCGTCAAGCGCCTGATCCTGAGCCGTCCGGCGGTCGAGGCGGGCGAAAAGCTCGGCTTTCTGCCCGGTGATATGAAGGACAAGGTCGACCCCTATCTGCGGCCTTTGTACGATGCGCTCTATGACTGCATGCCGCCCGAACAGGTCGAGCGGCGTCTGGCCAATGGCGAGATCGAGGTGGCACCCATCGCCTTCATGCGCGGGCGCACGCTGGCCGATGCCTTCGTCATCCTTGACGAGGCGCAGAACACCACGGCGGCGCAGATGAAGATGTTCCTGACCCGGTTCGGCATGAACAGCCGGATGGTCATCTGCGGCGACCCCAAACAGGTCGACCTGCCCGGCGGCATCGCCGCCAGCGGGCTGAACGATGCGGTCGTGCGGCTGGAAGGCGTCGAGGGCATTGCCACGGTTCGCTTCAAGGGATCGGACGTGGTGCGCCACCCGATCGTGGGCCGCATTGTCGAGGCTTATGAAGGCAAAGATCCGGAATAGGGATCAGGATTAGGCTTCGACATTCGCGCTGCCAGCGCCTAGGGACCGCAACCTATGCTGACGCTTGAAATCGACATCGAAGCCCCTTGGCCGGAATCCACCGATTGGGAAGCCCTTGCCGCCCGCGCGGCGGGGGCTTTGTCCGTGGTCGCCCCGGAACTGGCCAAGGAATGCCTGAGCACCAGCATGATCTTTACCTCGGACGCCGAGGTGCAGGTGCTCAACGCCGAATGGCGGGGCAAGGACAAGCCGACCAATGTGCTGTCCTTTCCCATGCTGGCGCGCGAGGATCTGCTCGATCTGCCCGATGATGGCCCGCCCGAATTGCTGGGCGACATTGCGCTGGCCTATGAGACCTGCGCGCGTGAGGCGATGGACAAGGGCATCGCGCTGGCCGATCATGCCTCGCACCTGATTATCCATGGCTTGCTGCATCTGGCGGGGCTGGATCACGAAATTTCCGAGGATGACGCGCGTCAGATGGAAATTTTGGAAATAAAGGCGCTTGCGCTGATCGGCATTGCCGACCCATATGGCGACCATCACCTTTGACTTTCTTGCAATCGGAGTAATGCACAAAGTGGCCGACATGGGCCGAACAGGGGATTCCGGCCTCGGAGAGCCGGACAGTAAGCGCTCTTTATGGCGCTCGGTTCTGCGCTTCTTTGAAGGGGGCGATCAGGATCAGTCGCTGCGCGCCCATCTGGAAGACATCATCGACGAGCATGAGGAAGAAGGCGGCCGCAGCAATGTGGGCGACCTTTCGATGCTTGAACGACAGATGCTGCGCAACCTGTTGCATTTTTCCGAACTGGACGCGGCCGATGTCTGCATCCCGCGCGGCCAGATCATCGCGCTGGCGCATAATGCGCCATGGCCCGATGTGCTGGCCGCCTTTGCCGAACATGGCCATTCGCGAATGCCGGTTTACCGGGAAACGCTGGATGAAGTGATCGGGATGATCCTCATCAAGGATGTCTTCCCCTATCTGGCGCGCGGCGAGGAGCCGCAGGGCAACTGGACGCGCATGATGCGCCAGCCTTTGTTCGTGCCGACCGCGCGCGGGGCGCTCGACGTGCTGGCCGATATGCGCTCCAGCCGGGTGCATCTGGCGGTGGTGGTCGATGAATATTCGGGCACCGAGGGCATCATCACCTTTGAGGATCTGGTCGAGGAAATCGTCGGCGATATCGAGGATGAGCATGATGATGCTCCCACCGAATTGCTGCGCGCCCTCGACGATGGTCTATGGGACGCCGATGCCAAGGTCGAACTTGACGAAGTGGGCAAGCGGGTCGATCCGCGCCTCGCCGAAGTCGAGGAAGATATTGATACGCTGGGCGGGCTGGCCTTTGTGCTGTCCGGTCATGTGCCGCCGGTGGGTGCGAAAATCGCGCATGCCAGCGGCTGGATCATCGAAGTAACCGAGGCCGACGAGCGCCACGTGATTCGCCTTCGCCTGCATCCGCCTGCCAGCAATGGCGCACAAGAGGACTGATCGATCATGCCCGCCACCCGCCGCCTTCCCCCCTTGCGCGCGCTGGAAGCCTTTGTCCGCACGGTCCGCCTTGGATCGGCCAAGGCCGCGGCCAGCGAATTGGGCCTGAGCCCTTCGGCGCTGTCCCGGCGTGTGGGCGCGCTGGAGGATTTCGTGGGCAAGCGCCTGTTTACGCGCCAGCATCAGGCAATGAAGCTGACCGATGACGGCCATGCGTTTTATGCCGCCGTCAGCCCCAAGCTGGAAGATCTGGCCGAGGCGGTCGAATCGCAGATGGAGGCCAGCAATGTGATGCGCCTGCATCTGGGCGTTCCCGCGCTGTTTGCGGGCACGCGCCTGTTTCCGCGCCTGCCCGAATTGCGCAAGTTGCATCCGCGGCTGCATATCGACTTTGACACCGGGGCGCAGCTCGAATCGGAACTGGGCGATTCGATTGATGCGGCCATCGTGCTGTCCAAGGAGCCTGACCCCGCGCTCCATTCGGTGCGGCTCGATCATAACAAGATCCACGCTTTCGCCTCGCCCGCGCTGGCCGCCGAGATTGGCGCGACACCCGATCTGGCCCGCCTGTCAAAGCAGACTTTCGTGATCTCTACCGATCTGCCCGAAAGCCTTGATGTGTGGAAAGGTGCGCTGGGACTGGAGCGGCTGGAACCGGCCGCGATCGACCATTTCGATTCGGCCCAGCTTATCATTGCCGCAGCGGTTCAGGGGCTGGGCATCGCCATCGTCCATGACGACCACTTTTTGCGTCCCGGCGATGACCGTCTGGTCCGCCTGTTCGACGCCGATATCGACAGCCCCTACAGCTATTGGTTCGTGTGCCGCCCGCGCGCGCTGGAAACGCGCCCGGTGCGGATTTTCCACGATTGGCTGATCAAGGCCGGGCTTTAAGCCGCATGACGCAACCCGCCGCGAGTGGAGCGGCGGGCCAGCGTGAAACGCTGCACCACGCCCGACAGACGCTCGGCCTCATGGGCCAGTGAGCGCGAGGCGGCGGTCGATTCCTCGACCAGCGCGGCATTCTGCTGGGTGGCCATATCCAGTTCGTTCAGAACCTGATTGACGCCGGCGATGGCCTCGGACTGCTGGGCCGCATTGGTGGCCAGCGTGGAAAGCATGCCCGCGACCTCGGTCGAACGCTCGACAATGCGTTCAAGGCTCGACTGGGTGCGGCTGACCATATCGACGCCCGCGCGCACCTCCTCGCCCGAATGGACAATCAGCGCACCGATCTCCTTGGCCGCCAGCGCGCTGCGCTCGGCCAGATTGCGCACCTCGGTGGCCACCACGGCAAAGCCGCGCCCGGCGTCCCCTGCCCGCGCGGCCTCGACCCCGGCGTTCAGAGCCAGCAGATTGGTCTGAAACGAGATGCCGTCGATGATCTCGACGATAGAGCGCATCTTGTCCGAGGTCGCCGCAATGGACTGCATGGCCGCCACCGCGCCGCGCATCAGTTCGCCACTGTTCGAGGCTTCCTGCTCGGCCTCATGGGCCGAACCTGCCACGCTGGTCACGCCCTGCCCGGTCTGGGCCACCGAATGGGCCAGTTCGCGCACGGTATTGGCCGTATTGCCCAGCGAGGCGGCTTGAAGCTCGGTGCGATGGGCCAGATCCTGCGCCGCCGAGGAAATCTCGCCCGCGCCCGAACGCACCGCGTTGGAGGATACCGAGACGGCCGAAATCTGTTCGGAGAGCGAGGCGGCTGTTGCGTTGAAATCATTGCGCAATTGCTCGTATTCAACCGGAAACTCTTCATCGAGCCGTTCATCCAGCCGCCCCTGACGCAGCGCGGCCAGACCGCGCTCCAGCGCCCCGGTGATCCGCTGCTGGGCTTCCAGCTTGGCCTCGGCCTCGGCGCGGCTGCGATTGGCCACCGACTGACGGATCTCCTCCAGCGCGCGGGCGATGTCGCCCAATTCGTCGCTCTTGTCGATGCCGGGGATGTCGCGGTCCAGATCACCCGCCGCCATATCGCCCATCGCATTCTTCAATTGCAAAACAGGGCGCGACACACGTATCGAAAACATCAGCAGCACCAGCAGACCGATGCCCACCCCCAGAATGCCCAGCACGATGTTGCGCTGGATTGCGGTATCGGCCTGCGCCAGCACGCGGTTCGAAATGTCATCGGTCAGCTTAACGTTGTAATCTTTGTCGGCCTCAATCGCGGCCTGCAGCGCGCGCGAATGGTCCACAATATCACCATTAAACAGCGTAATGGCGCGATCATGCTGATTTTTCAATTCGGCGGAGCGAATGGCCTCAAGGTCCTGCCGGAACAACTGCCAACGCCGGACAAAATCCTCGTAAAGCCGCGCATCCTCTTTATCGCTGATCAGCCTTTTATAATCGGCAATGCCCCGTTCGGCCTTGGCGAGAGCTTTGTCGAGTGACTCGGATTGCTTGGTCGCTTCATCGGGCGATTGCGCCAAAATCAGACGCGACATGCGGATTCGAGCGATTTCGAAATCGATGATGATTGAATTGAGTTTATCTACACTGGGCACCGAATTGGACGCCACATAGGCCATATCGGTGCGCATGGCGGTTGCGCCCTGAACAGCCAGCCCGGCCCCCAAGCCGATGATGGCCGCCAGCGAAAGCGAGCCTGCGGCGACAAGTGTGCTGATTTTTGCGCGAGCGAGCACGGACTATCCTCTCGAAACTGTCCGTTTACTATCGTTCACAAGCAATGGAGATCGGTTGAACCGATGCCTAGGGACGCGCCCTGATCAAGAGTTAACAGTTGGTGCAAAAGGCAGGACTGCCCCCGCGCCCTTACACAAGGAGAGCGCCGGGGCAGTCCATGGGATCAGGCGGCCGAAACGACAGCCTTGACGATCTTGCCCGGATTGCGCGGCGGTTCGCCCTTGGGCAGCGCGTCCACGAATTCCATGCCCGACTGGACCACGCCCCACACCGTGTACTGACGGTCGAGGAAGGTGGCATCGTCAAAGCAGATGAAGAACTGGCTGTTGGCCGAGTGCGGCGCCGAGGTGCGCGCCATCGAGCACACGCCGCGTACATGCGGCTCGGCGTTGAATTCGGCCTTCAGGTCGGGCTTGTCGCTGCCGCCGGTGCCGGTGCCGTTGGGGCAGCCGCCCTGGGCCATGAAGCCGGGGATCACGCGGTGGAAAACGATGCCGTCGTAGAAACCTTCGCCGACCAGTTCCTTGATGCGTTCAACGTGGCCGGGGGCCAGATCGGGGCGCAGCTTGATGACAACATCGCCGATGCCGTTGCCGGTATCCACGGTGAAGGTGAGAATTTCGTCGGCCATGGGTAAAGCTCCTGTATGGACATGGCGAGGATTGGCCATCATCGCCCTTTTCTGGCCGCGCTGATAAAGGGGCCCCGCGCCCAAGGCCAGCAGTTTGTGCGACCGCTTGCGTCAAACGCATCCTGCACGGTTGCTTTTATTCGCTTAATGCCTAATCCCCTCCCTCATGACTGTCGAGCCTGTCGATCCTCTCTTTGCCGATGCCCCCAACGCCGAAATCGAGGCGGTGGAGGAAAACACGCGTCATGACAGTCTGGATGAAGACAACCAGTTAAAGAGCGACTTTGTTCGCCGTGTGCGCAATGCGCTGGATGCGGGCGAGGTCGATGCGGTCTATGCGCTGGTCGAGCCGCTGCACCCGGCCGACATTGCCGATCTGTTCGAACAGATCGACGCGGATGAACGCCCCGCGCTGGCCGACGCCATCTCCGACCTGATGGGCGGCGAGGTTTTCGCCGAACTCAACGATCACGTCCGCGAAGGGCTGGTCGATGAATTGTCGGCCGAGGACATTGCCGACATTGCCGAGGAGATGGAGACCGACGACGCGGTCGCCCTGCTCGAAGACCTTGAGCCTGAGGAGCAACAGGCGGTTCTGGCCGAGATGGAGCCGGAAGAGCGCGCCGCCATCGAATCCGCGCTGGCCTATCCCGAGGAGACCGCCGGCCGCCTGATGAGCCGCGATTATATCGCGGTGGGCGAGCATATGAGCGTGGGCGAGCTGATCCACTATCTGCGCGACAACAAGGATCTGGCCACCGAATTCTGGGAAGTGTTCATTGTGGACGCGCGCCACCATCCGGTCGGCACGTGCCAGCTTTCATGGATTTTGCGCACCGATCGCCATGTCACGCTCTCCAATGTGATGAAGCGTGACCAGACGCTGATCCCAGTGGGCATGGATCAGGAAGAAGTGGCGCTGCGCTTCCAGAAATACGCGCTGATCTCGGCCGCCGTGGTTGATGAAAGCGGGCGGCTTGTGGGCCAGATCACGGTCGATGACGTGGTCCACATCATTCAGGAAGAAGCCAGCGAGGACATCCTGCGCCTGTCGGGCGCGGGCGATGGCGACATTAACGAGCCGATCCTGATGACGGTGCGCACGCGCCTGTCATGGCTGGTGGTCAATCTGGGCACGGCGATCATCGCCTCGTCGGTGGTCGGGCTGTTTCAGGGGGCGATTGCGCGATTCGCGCTGCTGGCCGTTCTGATGCCGATTGTGTCGGGCATGGGCGGCAATGCGGGCACCCAGACGCTGGCCGTGGTGGTGCGCGCGATTGCCACCAATGAATTGACCAGTTCGAACACGGTCCGCATGGTCCTGCGCGAATTGCGCATCGCGATTGCCAATGGCCTGTCGCTGGGTCTGATGATCGGTTCGGGCACAACGCTGCTGTTTGGCAATCCGCATCTGGGCGCGGTGATCGGTGCGGCGATGGTGATCAACAATCTGGTGGCGGGCCTTGCGGGCATTCTGGTGCCGGTGACACTCGACCGTTTGCGGATTGATCCAGCCGTCTCTTCGGCCGTATTTGTAACCACGGCCACCGATGTCATGGGCTTCTTCTCCTTCCTCGGCCTTGCCGTTCTGACCGGACTTGCCTGATGCCTCTTAATATGACGAAAGTCGCCTATGGCGCGCAATCCATGGCCGAAATCCACGAATGGTTCTCGCCAGAAGGACGGCGCGGCGGGGCGCAGGTCGCCCGCCTGACCACGCGCAACCGGCCCAAGCGGGCCGAGGAAATGATCGGCGGCTCGCTGTTCTGGATCTTCAAACATCAACTGGTGGCGCGCAGCGAAATTCTGGCTTTCGAGGAAGATGAAGGCGGGCGCACCGCGATCCTGATTTCCACCAAGCTGATCGAGGTTGTGCCCACCCCGCGCCGCGCGCATCAGGGCTGGCGCTATCTGGAGGCCAAGGACGCTCCGGCCGATCTGGCCAGCGGCGATAATGGCGATGTCCTGCCCGCCAGCGTGGCGGCGGAACTGGCGAAATTAGGGCTGGTTTAAATCCTAGCGATGCTCGTGGATCGGGCGGATCTCGATCACGCTGGAAACCGGCATCGGATTGGGGCAACGGCGCCCCCAATCCACCGCCTCATCCATATCTTTCACTTCCCATAGCCAGAAACCGGCGACCAGTTCCTCGCTGGGCATGAAGGGGCCATCGAGGATCTCGCGGCTTGCACCGTCAAACACGATCCGCTTGCCCTGATCCGATGCGGCCAGCCCCTCGGCCATGATCAGCACGCCCGCCTCGCGCAGCGCATCGTTGAAGCGCCCCATGGCCGCCATCATTTCCTGCGTCCAGGCCGGGTCGAACTGTCCCGCTTCGCTTTCCTGCGTCGCCTTGACCAGCACCAGAACGCGCATGACCTAATCCTCCAGCCAATCCGCCAGCAAGTGCCACGCCACCGCCGTGCGTGATGGCGCGCTGAAAGCCACCCCATCCTCGCCCCGGTCGCGCGCGGTCATGGCCTCGACCACCTCCTCGCGGGTAAACCAGCGGGCGTCTTCCAATTCACTATGGTCGACGGTCAGCGCCGGATCATCGGCAAAGGCATGGGCCGCAATCATCAGGCTGGAGGGGAACGGCCATGGCTGGCTGGCGACATAGCGCACATCGCGCACCTTGACGCCTGCCTCTTCGTAAATCTCGCGGGCGACGGCTTCCTCGATACTCTCTCCCGGCTCGATAAACCCGGCCAGCGCGGAATAGCGATGCGGCGGAAAACGCGGTTGGCGGCCCAGCAGAAGCCGCCCCTCATGCTCGACCGACATGATCACCACCGGATCGGTGCGGGGGAAATGCTGCGCCCCGCAGGCTTCGCAATCGCGCTGCCACCCGCCCTTGGCCAACACCGTGCCCGCGCCGCAACGCGCGCAGAACCGATGCCGCGCATGCCAGCCCACCAGCGCCCGCGCCGCGCCATAGATCGCGATCTCACCGTCATCCATGCCGTTGAGCGCCTGCCACAGGTTGAAACTGGGAGGCGCCGTGCTGGCCTGATCGGGGGATGGCACCGGGGCGAAATGACCGATCCCGGCCTCGTCCAACCCAAGGAACACCGCTTCGCCCTCGGGCGCAGCAACCTCGCTCCACACCAGCGCACCGCTGGCAAGGCTGGGCTCGAGCCCTTCCATCTGCAACAGCCGCCCGCCCCGCACCCACAACGCCGCCAGACGCGCAGGATCAGAACGCACCGCATCGGCGCGGTCCAGAGGATTGCCGGTAAAGGTAATGGGGGGACGCATATCTATCCTTTTCTGGCCATCGCGACCGCTGCGGCGCGGGCATAGAGCGTGGGCAATCCTGCCTCGTCAAGCCGGGCCAGCGGCCACCATTCGCCCTCTTCCAATTCGTTGACACGCTCCGGCCTATCATCGCCCTGTGACACCATCACGGCCAGATCGAGCGCGACATGGGTAAAGACATGGGCCACCCTGCCCGCCTCCTGCCAGCCGCCATCGAGCGGCGCATTACCCGACCCGTCGCGCCTTGCATTCCAGCCATCATCGGGCAGCGCGCGCATCCCCCCCAGCATCCCGTTGGCCGGGCGGCGGATCAGCCAGACTGCATCGTCGCGCTCGATCCACCAAGCATGGCCAACGCGCTGGGCCTTGGCCTTCTTGGGCGGCTTGACCGGCAATTGCTCGGCCCGCGCCTGTCCCCGACAATCGCTGCGCAAGGGGCAGATCAGGCATTGCGGCGCGCGGACGCTGCAGATCCCCGCGCCCAGATCCATCATCGCCTGCGCAAAATCGCCGCTGCGCGCGTCGGGCGTGATGGCGTCGGCGGCCTCACGGATGGCGGCGCGCGCGGCGGGCAAAGGCTCGTCAATGTCAAACAGGCGGGCCACCACGCGCTCGACATTGGCATCGACCACCACGGCCCGCTGGCCAAAGGCAATCGCCGCCACCGCCGCCGCCGTATAGGCTCCCAACCCCGGTAGCGCGCGCAGGCCCGCCTCATCCTCGGGAAAGCCGCCGCGATCGGCAACGACCCTGGCGCATTCCACCAATCGCCGCGCCCGCGAATAATAGCCAAGGCCCGCCCATGCCGCCATCACCTCTTCCTCGGGCGCGGCGGCCAGCGCGGCGACATCGGTCCAGCGCGTGGTGAAACGTTCGAAATAGGGGATGACGGCCGCCACCGTGGTCTGTTGCAGCATCACCTCGGACAGCCACACACGATAGGGATCGGCCCGGTTGGCGCCGGGCGGCGCGCGCCAAGGCAAGGCCCGCGCATGCGCATCATACCAGCCCAGCAGCGCGGGCGCGATTGATCCTGCGCGCGGGTCATCGACTTTACCGCATTTCGCGCTCTGGCCTCTGGCATCCATGGGGCGGCTATGGCATGGCTGGACAGGTATGGAAAGGGATAGGCCAAATACACCAAGGGGCAGCAAAAGCCCTGTCGCGTCGCGCAGTGATAAAGCGGGCGGTGCGAAATCGCGCGTGGGCCAGCCTTATGAACGCCCGCGCGGCGGCCAGGCGCGCCCGATTGCCGAACTGATGCCCGATATTGGCCGCACCGCCTTTCGCCGCTTCGGCTTTGTGCAATCCAGCGTGGTGACGCGCTGGCCCGAAATCGTCGGGCCGATCCACGCCAATGTCTGCATGCCCGAGGCGATCCGTTTCCCGCCCGGCGAAAAGAGCGACGGCATATTGCAACTGGTGGTTCTGCCCGCCCATGCGCCGATCATCACCCATGTGATCCCCGAAATCATTGAGCGGGTGAACCGCTTCTTTGGCTATCAGGCGGTGTCCAAGGTCAAGATGCGGCAGGGGGAAGTGATGGCCCGCCCCAAAAGCCCGGCCCGCGCCGCGCCGCCCAGCCTGAAACCGATCCCGATCGAGCTTGGCGATTCGCTGCGCGATATTGGCGATCCCGAATTGAAGGCGGTTCTTGAATCGCTGGCCCGCAGCATCGCCCATCAGGACGAAGCGTGACGAATTCTGTTTTCAGCAAAGGACTCTGGATGCTTCTTCCCTTCCGCATGATGGCCGCTGTTGCTCTGACGCTTGGGCTGAGCGCCGCGCCGGTGCAGGCTGCAACCGCAAAACCGGCCGCAACCGGCGGTGCATGGGGCGCCAAGGTGGCCATCAGCCCGGTTGGCGGGCATATTCAGGGCAATACCGCCGCCCCGCACAAGCTGATCGAATATATGAGCTACACCTGCTCGCATTGCGCCCATTTCGAGGCCGAGACGGCGCTGCCGCTGCGCATGGGGCCGGTGGGCGGCGGGCAATTGTCGTTCGAGGTGCGCCATCTGGTGCGCGATCCGCTCGACATCACCATCGCCATGCTGACCAATTGCGTGCCGCCGGTGAAATTCTTCCCGCTGCACCACAAGTTTCTGATCGAACAGGACAAGTGGATCGCCACCGCGCAAAAGCTAACCGAGGCGCAGACCAAGCGCTGGAACGAAGGCCAGATGCCCGAGCGGATGCGCGCGATCGCCTCGGACCTGAAATTCTATGACATCGCCGCCAGCGCAGGTCTGAGCCATGCGCAGGCCGACGCCTGTTTCGCCAACGAGGCCACCTTGCGCCGCGTGATCGCCCAGACCAAGGAAGCACAGGAACTGGGCGCGACCGGCACGCCCACCTTCACGCTGGACGGCAAGATGCTCGAAGAACATGACTGGGCCGGATTGCAGCCCAAGCTGGCCGCCGTTCTCAAGTAAATCCGTTTCATTCTTTGCCCCCCATTTCATTCTTTGCCCAAGGATAGGTCGCAAGATGATGTTTGCCCCGCTTTCCACCCGTACCCTGACCATGCTGGCCATGGCGCCGCTCGCGCTGGGGCTTGCCGCCTGCAACAAGTCGGACAATGGCGCCGCCACCGCGCCCGCCGGCAGCGTGGCCGCCGTGGCGCCGCCTGCGGGCAAGGCATGGGCCGAAACCTTTGCCAAGACCGAGGATGGCGACGGCATCATCGTGGGCAATCCCAAGGCCGCGGTGAAGATGGTGGAATATGGCTCGCTCTCCTGCCCCCACTGCGCGAAACTGGCGCAGGACGGGATGAGCGCGCTGACCGGCAATTACATCGCCAGCGGCAAGGTGAGCCTCGAATTCCGCAGCTTCGCCATCCACCCGCAGGATATTCCGCTGACGGTTCTGGCGCGCTGCGGCGGGGATGACGCCTATTTCGGCCTGATCGAACAGGTTTACACCAATTTCGACGCGATGAATTCGCAGACCAAGGAGCAGTATGATCAGGCCTCGGCCGCGATGAAACTGCCCGCCGCACAGCGTTATCCGGCCATTGCCGACGCGCTGGGCTATACCGCCTTCTTCTCGGCGCGCGGCCTGCCCGAAGCGCAGCAGCGCCAGTGCCTTGCCGATTTGCCCCGCGCCGAAGCCGTGGCCAAGGCATCCGAGGCGATCAGCGCCAAGGGCATCAATTCGACCCCGACCGTCTTCATCAACGGCAACAAGGTCGAAGGCGCAGAGTGGAAGAATGTCGAAGCCGCGCTGAAGGCTGCGGGCGCCTGATAGGCTTTCATGCGGTTTCGGCGGCTCAAACTTTCAGGCTTCAAGAGCTTTGTTGAGCCCGCCGAACTGCGCATAGAGCCGGGGCTGACCGGTGTGGTCGGCCCCAACGGCTGCGGCAAATCCAATCTGCTCGAGGCCATCCGCTGGGTGATGGGCGAGAGCAGCCCCAAGAGCTTGCGCGGCGGGGGGATGGAGGATGTGATCTTTGCGGGCACAGCCACCCGCCCGCCGCGCGATTTTGCCGAAGTGATCCTGTCCGCCCATGACAGCGCGGGCGAGGAACTGGAGGTTGTGCGCCGGATCGAGCGCGGCGCGGGTTCGGCCTATCGCATCAATGGCCGCGATGCGCGGCAAAAGGATGTGGCGCTGGTCTTTGCCGATGCGGCCACCGGCGCGCATTCGCCTGCTCTGGTCAGTCAGGGCCGGATCGCCGCCGTCATCAACGCCCGCCCCGCCGAACGCCGCGCCATGCTGGAGGAAGCGGCGGGCATCGCGGGATTGCATGTGCGCCGCCGTGATGCCGAGCAGAAGTTGCGCGCGACCGAGGCCAATCTGGCGCGGTTGGAAGACCTGATGTCGGGGCTGGAGGCAAGGATCGCCGGGCTGCGGCGTCAGGCGCGGACGGCCGAGCGTTATCGCCACCTGTCCGAACAGATCCGCGTGGCCGAGGCGCGCGTGCTGTTTGCCCGCTGGCGCGAGGCGGCGCAGGCGGCCGATCACGCCAGGGCCGAAGCGAAACAGGCCGAGGAATGCGCCACCGCCGCGCAGGCCCGCGCCGATGCCGCGCAAACCGCGCAGGCCAAAGCCGCCCAGGCCGCCATCGCCACGCGTGAGGCGCTGAGCATCGCGCGCGAGGCGGCCAGCGCCAATACCCACCGCCTTGCCACTTTGAACAGCCAGTGGGAGGCGGCGCAGGCGAAATTAACCGACCTCGACCGTCAGCAGGCAAGGCTGGAAGCCGACCGCAGCGAGGCGGATCGGCTGACGCACGATGCCGCGCAGGCCTTGCAACGGCTGCAACTCGAACTGGACGAAGCGCGCGCGCGACTGGCGCAGGCCGAGGCCGAGCGGCCCGCGATGGCGCAGGCCCTGCAGGAGGCCGACAGCAACGCCCGCGCCGCCGAAATCGCCTATGCGCAGGCCAATGCCGAGCAGGCCCGCGTCGAGGCCGAATGGCGTGTGGCCGAAGCCGAGATCGCACAGGCCCGAACCCGATGCGCCCGCGCCGAGGCCGATCTGGCGCGCAATGGCGAGGCATTGGCCGCGCTGGACCGGGCGGGCGATCCATTGGCCGATCTGGCCGCGGCCACCGCGCGGCGGGATGAGGCGGGGGCAAGGCTGACACAGGCACGGGAGAAATTGAATGCCTCGCAGGAGCGGCGCGCCGCCTTGTTGAGCCAGCGCGATGCCGCCGCCAGCGCGCTATCGGCGGCCCGCGCCGATCTGGCCGGGATCGAACGCGAGTTTCAGGCCTTGCAGCGCGACCGCGAAACCCGCGCCAAGGCGCAGAAGAACGCCGCCGGACGCCGCCTCGCGCTCGACCATGTGCGGGCCGCGCCGGGCTATGAGCGCGCGCTGGCCGCCGTGCTGGGGCGCGATGCCAAGGCGCCTTTGGGCGAGGCCGGGGCCGAGGGGCGGTTCTGGACCGGGGCCGCGCCGCCTGTGCCGGTGGCGCAAAGTCTGGCCGCGCATGTGCCGGATTGCCCGGAGGAACTGGCGGCGCGGCTGGCGCTGGTCTGGGTGGACGAGGATGACGATGGGCGTGCCCTTGCGCCCGGCGAATGGCTGGTGACGCGGGCGGGCCATGTCCGGCGCTGGGATGGCTTTGTCGCGCGGGGCGAAGGCGCGGCGGAGGCGGCACGGATGGAGGCGGACAACCGCTTCCTCGCGCTGGAGGCGCAGATCCCGCCATTGCGCGAGGCGCTGGCGCGGGCCGAGGCCGAGGCGGGCGCGGTGGCCGGGGCGTTGGCACAGGCGCAGAACGAGGCCGCCGGGTTTGAGCGCGATGTGGCCGCCGCCGTCGATGCCGAGCGCGCCGCCCTGCGCGCGATGGATGCAGCCGAGGCCGCGCGCGACCGCGCCGCCGCCCGTCGTGCCGAATTGCAGACCGCCGCGCTTGACCTGACCCAGCAGCGCGATGCGGCAAGGGGCGAGCAGGAGGCCGCGCTGGAACGCCGCTCTGCCCTGCCCGCGCCGGATACGGGACGGGCGATGCTGGAGGCGGCGCGCCTGCGGCATGAGGCAGCGCGCAGCAACCACCAATCCGCCACAGCCCTGCTGGCCACGCAGGATCAAAATATGGCCGTGGCCCGCGAGAGGGTTCATGCGCAATCGGGCGAGATCCGCAACTGGCAGAACCGGGCCAGCGATGCGGCCAAGAGGCTGGCGCAGATGGCGGGGCGGATCGAAGAAATCGCGCAGGAACGCGCCGTCCATGCCGCCAGACCGGCGGCGATCCGTGTCGAGATGGATGGGCTGGAACAAGAGCAGCAGGCGCTGAGCCAAGCCCAGATACAGGCCGAAAGCGCGATGACACAGGCCGGGCGGGAAGCCACCGAGGCCGAGCGCGAATTGGCGGGCGCGCAGGAGGCACTTCTGGCCGCGCGTGAGGCGCGCGCGGGGGCGTTGGCGCGGTCAGAGAATGAAAACGAACGCCGCGCCGAATTCAACCGCGCCTCGGGCGAGCGTTTCCAATGCCCGCCCCCGCTGCTGCCCCCGCGCTTTGGCTTTGCCGAGGCCGAGGTGGGCGCGGCCGGCGAGGAAAGCCGCGCCATGGACCGATGGGCGGCAGATCGCGAAAGGCTGGGTCCGGTCAATCTGGTCGCGGCGCAGGAACTGGCCGCAGCCGAGGAGCGGGCGGGCGAATCGATCCGCGAGAGGGCTGAACTGGCCGAGGCGGTCAACCGGCTGCGCGGCTCGATCGGCAATCTGAACCGCGAGGGACGTGAGAGGCTGCGCGCGGCGTTTGAGGCGGTGGACGGCCATTTCCGCCGCCTGTTCACCACGCTGTTTCAGGGCGGTCAGGCACATCTGGCGCTGGTCGATTCGGATGATCCGCTGGAGGCAGGACTGGAGATTTTCGCCCAGCCGCCGGGCAAGCGGCTGCAATCGCTGACTTTGCTGTCGGGCGGTGAACAGGCGTTGACGGCGGTGGCCCTGATCTTTGCGCTGTTCCTGACCAATCCCTCGCCGATTTGCGTGCTGGACGAGGTGGACGCGCCGCTGGATGATGCCAATATCGAGCGCTTCTGCGACCTGCTGGAGGCGATGACGCGCGAGACGGAAACGCGCTATCTGGTCGTCACCCACAATGCCGTGACGATGAGCCGGATGCACCGCCTGTTTGGCGTGACCATGGTGGAGCGCGGCGTGTCGCGGCTGGTCAGTGTGGATCTGAGCGCGGCCGAGCAATTGCTGGCTGAGGCAAGCTAAGCGTTTCCGACCACCAGACAGGCCAGCGCCATCAGGAACCCGGCAAACCGGTTCGACCGAAATCGCGCCAGCGCATTGCCGCCATCATCCTGTTTCAGCGTACACACCTGCCACAGGAAATGCAGCCCCACCGGCAGCAGCGCCAGCAAGGCCAGCGCATCCCCCCGCGCCATCCACAAGGCCCCCGCCCAGCAGCCCAGCGCCATCGTATAAAGCGCGCCCACGCCCGCATGCACATGCCGCCCAAAGGACAGCGCCGAGGAACCGATGCCGACCAGCGCATCGTCCTCGCGATCCTGCAGCGCATAGATAGTGTCATAGGCCATGCACCACGCCCAGCAGCCCGCATAGAGCATGCCCAGCGCGCCCAGCCCTTCGAACCCGCGCATCTCGACCCAGCCGACCGGCGCGCCCCATGTGAAGACCAGCCCCAGCCACGCCTGCGGCCAGCCGGTGATCCGCTTCATAAAGGGATAGGCCGCAACCAGCGCCAGCGAGCCCAGCGCCACCAATTGCGCCTGCCAACGCAGTTGCAGCAGCACGACAAGGCCGATCAGACACAGACCGATAAGCCATGCCCATGCCGATTTCTTGCTCACCCGCCCGCTGGCAATCGGGCGCAGGGCCGTGCGCGCCACGCGGCGGTCGATATCGACATCAACAATATCGTTGTAAACACAACCCGCCCCGCGCATCGCCACACTGCCCAGCAGGAGCCAGAGCAGCAGGCCCCAGCGCGCCGCGCCGCCGCCCAGCAACACGCCCCACGCGCAGGGCCAGAACAGCAGCCACCAGCCGATCGGCCGATCCAGCCGGGCCAGAGAGGCATAATCGCGCGCCGCGGCGGGCAGCAGCCCCATGATCCCGCGATGCTCGCTGTCGGGTACGATCTGGACGGTTTCGCTCATGCGCCATGCCATAGCGCGACGCTCCGCAATCGGCTAGAGCGCGAGCCTATGAGCGATCATCTTCCAGCTACTCCCGCTTGGCCCCCGCGCAGCGCGCCGCGCCTGTTTGTCGAAACGCCCCTCTCGCAAGGGGCACAGGTCAGCATCGACGGGCCGCAGGCGCATTATCTGGGCCGCGTTATGCGCGTGGGGCCGGGCGATGCGGTCATCCTGTGCGATGATGTGTCGGGCGAATGGGCAGCGCGCGCCATCTCGGTGGGCAAGCGCGATCTGGTGCTGGAATGCGTGGACCTGCTGCGCGGGCGTGAGGCGGTGCCCGATTTCACGCTTTGCGCAGGGCTGCTCAAAAAGGACCGCTTCGATCTGGTGTTGGAAAAGGCCTGCGAGCTGGGAGTACGCCATATTCAGCCGGTGCTGACGCGGCGCTGCGTGGCGGATAAATTGAACCTCGATCGCGCCCGCGCCACATTGATTGAGGCGGCCGAACAATGTGCGCGCACCGCCCTGCCCACGATTGCCGCGCCGATGCGTTTGGATGCTTTGCTGCGCGACTGGGAAGCGCCGCGCGCCCTGTTCTTTGCCGATGAACAGGGCGGCGCGCCCGCACTGGCCACATTTGCCGCCCATTCCGGCCCTGCCGCGCTGCTGACCGGGCCGGAGGGGGGCTTTACCGACGAGGAGCGCGCCGCCATCCGCGCCCATACATCGGCCCGTGCGATAACGCTGGGACCGCGCATTTTGCGGGGAGAAACGGCCTGTATCGCGGCCACCGCCCTGTGGATGGGCGGCATGGGTGACTGGTCGACCGACTGACAACGTAAGGTGAATAGATTTTCTCGCTGGCGCAAAGTGTTTTGGCCCACTAGGAAGTCGCGCCATGAGCACTCGCGAAGCGACCGACCAGCATGATCCCCTGATTTCCGGGCTGGATCAACTTGCCCATCCGATGCAGGAGGGCGAGAAACCGCGCGCCCAATGGCGCATCGGCACAGAGCATGAAAAGATTGTCTATCGCGGCGCGGATCGCCACGCCCCGGCCTATGACGAGGCTGGCGGTATTCGCGACCTGCTGATGGGGCTGAAGCCCTATGGCTGGAGCGAGATCATGGAGGGCGATCACGTCATCGCCCTCAAGGGCAGCGATGGCGCGGTCAGCCTTGAACCGGCAGGTCAGATCGAATTGTCGGGCGCACCGCTGGAAAATCTGCACGAAACCGACGCCGAAACCCGCCGCCATCTCGATCAGGTCAAGGCCGTGGGCGCGGCCAGCGATCTGGGCTTCCTCAGCCTTGGCCTTTACCCGGACAAGCGGCGCGACGAATTGCCGATCATGCCCAAGGGCCGCTATGACATCATGCTGCGCCATATGCCGCGCGTGGGGTCGATGGGGCTGGACATGATGCTGCGCACCTGCACCATCCAGACCAATCTGGATTACAGCAGCGAAGCCGACATGGTGCAGAAGTTCCGCGTTTCGCTGGCCCTGCAACCTTTGGCCACCGCGCTTTTCGCCAATTCGCCTTTCCTTGAAGGCAAGCCCAACGGCTACCTCTCCTATCGCAGCCACATCTGGTCGGACACCGATCCGGCGCGAACGGGCATGTTGCCCTTCGTGTTCGAGGATGGTTTCGGATACGAGCGCTATGTCGATTATATGCTTGATGTGCCGATGTATTTTGTGTTCCGCGATGGCAAATATATCGATGCTGCGGGCCAGTCCTTCCGCGACTTCCTGAATGGCCAACTGCCCGCCCTGCCCGGCGAGCGCCCGACGATTGGCGACTGGCAGGATCACCTTTCGACCGCCTTCCCCGAAGTTCGCCTCAAGAGCTTCCTCGAAATGCGCGGCGCCGATGGCGGGCCGGTCGAACGGATCGTGGCGCTGCCCGCGCTCTGGGTCGGGCTGCTTTACGATCAGGGCGCGCTGGATGCCGCATGGGATCTGGTCAAGGGCTGGAGCATGGAGGAGCGCGAGATCCTGCGTTCCGGCGTGCCCAAGCTAGCGCTGGATGCGCCGATTGCCGGGGGCCGGTTGGGCGACATCGCGGGCGAAGTGCTGGCGATTGCCCGCGCCGGTCTGAAATCACGCGCACGGTTGAACGGCGAGGGCGCGGATGAAACCCGCTATCTCGACCCGCTCGACGAAATCGTGGCCAGCGGCAAGGTGCCTGCCCAGCTCTGGCTGGACCGCTATCATGGCGAATGGGGCGGCGACCTCAGCCGCGTTTACGACGAAGCCAGCTTCTAAACTATCCGCTTGAGCAGGCGCGTGATCGGCGCGCCTGTTTCGGCCCATACCCAATATTGGCGGTATTTGGTGTCCTGCGCCAACAGATGCCGCTCCTCGGTCTTGGCCCGCCACCAATAGACCGCGCTGACCATCGCAAGAATCGCGGTATTGCGCATGCAATCTACCAGCGATCCGGTGGGGCTGAGAAAGGGCAGCGTCACCGACCACCAGAACAGGTTTTTAGACACATAGGCCGGATGGCGCGTCAGCCGATAAGGCCCATGGGTAATGACCCCGCGATAGGTCAGATTGGAAAAGCGCAGGCCGAACACCATCGTCGCCCAGCCGTAAACGCCCGTAAGCGCCACCAACCACGCTCCCCAACCCCATAGCGCCCATTCATGCCCGGCCAGCCATTGCGACCATTCCGCCGTGCCGGGGTGATAATCGAGCGGCCCATTGCCCCCCATCATGATGAAGGGCGGATAGCACACCAGCGCCGCCGCCCAGCCATCGAGATAGGGATTAGCGCTGCGAATATGCGCGTCCAAGGGGCGCAGGGTGAAGAGATAACCCGCCGTGCCGATCTGCACGTCAATCATGAAAAGCCACGTAATCAGCCAGTTGGTCAGAGCCACCGGATCGCCCAACCCGGCCCCGTCGAAATGCACCACCGCCGCAAACCCGCCCGGCAGGATCGAGAGCATAAAGGCCGTGAAAAACCCCTTCACCGCCCAGCGCCGCGCATGGAGCAGCACCTGCCCCCCATCGGCCCCATCCCGGCCCAGAACCCACGCTCCGCAATGCCACGCCCCATCGCGCGGATCGATCAGCACCCGGTCCAGCCACAAGACATAGGGCACCGAAAGCAAGGCCAGCGGCACCACGCCCAAGCCGATCAGGCGGATGCCGAACAGCCAAGGCTCCTGCCAATAAAAGCGGAACAGGCAATAGGCCGTGCCGATCACCGCCCATGTCGCCCACAGGCCCACCAGCTTGACCGCGCTGATGCCCAGCACATCGCGCAAGGGGCGAGGATGAGTCCAGTCGATGCCGGTCGAGACCCGCCGATGCACGTTATCCACCAGCACCGACCACAGGGCCATCGCGCCCGAGGTCAGCGCCAGCGCCATCACCGCCGCATAGGGCCCGGCCAAAGGCTCGCGCGGCCCGCCCAGATCAAGCGCGGCAGCCACCATCGGCCATGACCGGCAAACCATCACCCAGGCCACCAACACGGCCAACCCCACCAGCCCGACTCCGGCGGAAACATCGCTTTGCGGTCTGGCCACAACAGAAGGGCTGGCGGAACAATCCATTCCGCCAGCCCTAACAGCCACTGGTTAAGAGTGCGGAAACGTTCTTACTTCAACGCGGTAATCCGGCCGGAATCGTCCAGCAGATAAAGGATGCCGTTGGCCACGATCGGAGCCAGCGTGATCGGCGCCTTGACCTCGGTATAGAACTTGGAAACGCCGTCCATCGCGCTCACCACATGGACCTCGCCCCGGCTGTTGGCTACCCATAGGCGGTCGCCCGCCAGCACCGGGCCGGTCCAGAAGATCGGGCCTTCCTTCTTCTTGGGCTTGGTCCAGCGGTTGAGCTGGGCCACCCAGCGCACCTTGCCGCTGGCCTTGGAAATGCACAGCAGCTTGGCTTCGTCGGTCAGCGTAAAGATCCAGTCGCCCGCAATCGCCGGGGTGGAAATGCCCGCCAGATTCAGCTCCCACAGGCGCTGACCGGTCACGAGTTCATAGGCCGCCATACGCCCGCCCTGACCCAGCGCATAGATGCGGCCACGGTCGATGATCGGATCGGCGTCAATATCGGTCAACACGCCCACCGAGGTGGAGAGCGACGTGCGCGAAAGCGCGTCATTCCACAAGGTCCGGCCATTTTCATAGCGATAGGCGATCAGTTCCCCGGTCGAAAAACCGGCGACCACCGAACCCTGACCCGCCGCCGGCGCAGCGACGCCAAACACGCCCGTCGCGCCCAGCGAAGCCGCTTCCTGCCACAGGCCGGTGCCGTCCTCGATCTTGAGCGCGTGGATCTCGTTATTCTGCGTCATCACATAGACCGCGCCAAAGGCCACCGTAGGCGATCCGCGCAGCGGGCCTGCGGGGCGTACCTTCCATGCGATCTTGCCGGTCTTGGCATCCAGCGCGGCAACATCGCCTACGCCCGTCGTCACATAGACGCGGCCCGAATCATACGAAGCGCCGCCGCCGAACACCGCCTCGCCCGCGCCGCCCGTAACCTGCAGCGTCTGGGTCCATTGCGGAGCGCCCGTGGCAGCATCAAAGGCGTGCAGCACGCCATCGGTGTCGAACACAAACATCGAGCCGCCGCCGATCACCGGCGAAGCGCCCAGACGGCGCCGCTCGTTCGAGCCGGCCACGCGCACTTCCCAGATCGGCTTGGGGCTCTCGCCCAGCGTCAGGTTGCCGTAGCTCTTCGAAGCCGAACCGCCCGGCTGCGCCCATTCGGTATTGGGCTGGGCCAGAGGCAGCACGACCGCCATCGTGGCAATGTCCATATCCGCCTGCGCCGAGGATTCGACGCGGCTCAGGATCGGTTCGCGCTTGCCGGTGGTGGGCGTGGTCGGCTTGGGCTTGCGGCCCAGCTTGGGCCCGCCGCCGCAGGCCGACAGCGCGGCGATCAGCGCCACCGACAGCAGCGCACGGCCCGGATTACGACGGAAGGAGGCAAGAGACTTCATGAGGCAGGTCCTTAAGGTCCGTCAGGAATGGATCAGGGCTGAGTGGGGGCGGGAGCCGCAGGCGTCGCGGCGCCGGGCTTGCCCACCATCAGGGGGATTTCGGGCGTGGCCGCCTTGGGCTTTGCCGCCTTGGCGGGCGCAGGGGCCGCGACCGGTGCAGGAGCGGGGGCGGCCTCAACCGGCGCGGCGGCCGCAGGAGCGGCGCCCGGCTGGGGCGTGTTCAACTCAATCGGGCGGGCGACATCGTCCACCGCGTCAAAGCCCAACTGGCTGGCAACCTGGCGCACGCGGGCGCGCAGAGATTCGGGCTGGTCCTTGTCCTTGGCAATCGCGCCGAACAGCGGCGAGGCCAGCTCCTTCTTGCCCTGCTTCAGATAGGCCATGCCCAGCAATTCGCCCGCCGCGCCAAACCACGGCGCGCCCGGCGCGGCCAGAGGCTTGAGCTTGGCGACTATTTCATCGGGCTTCATCTGGTCATAGTTCAGCGAAACCTGACGCAGCGTGGCGAAATCACGATAGGTCTGCGGGGCATTGGCGTCGGCGGCCACGGCGGCATAGCGCGTGGCGGCATCCTGCACCTTGCCCTGCTTGGCCAGCAGGCCCGCCTCGACCAGCCGCGCCACTACGGCCGAGCCGGAATCGCTGCCTGCGGCCAGACCATCGAGTGTCTTGTTGGCCAGATCCGGGCGGCTCGCCTCGATCTGGTCCAGCGCGATGGTCAGTTGCTCGCCGCGCGTGGCAGCCTGCTGATCCTGATAATGGCCCCACCACAGATAACCGCCCAGCGCCGCCAGCCCCAGCACCAGCCCGGCGCCGACCGACTTGCCATAGCGGCGGACCGCAGACATCATCTGATCCTCGCGCAGCGCGTCATCCACCTCGCGCAGGAAGGCATCGCCCTGCTGGGCCTGTTGTGCGGCCAACTGCTGGGCGCGGGTCTGAGGAGGAGTAGGACGCAGGGCCAAGGGACTTCACTTCCTGATCATCGATGCGGGCGAAAAAGTCACACCGCGTGTAAAAAAACGAAACTGCCGTTTAGCGGATGGGCCGGGCTTTTCAACGCCAATGAGACAATCGGCGAGACGGTCCGGCAACAGATCGGCAATTAAGGGAAACTATTGCGTCCCATAGCCCCGGCGTAAAGCGCGCGGTAACGATCGACCATGGTCTTTTCGTCATATTCCGCGATGGCCAGCGCGCGATTCGCCTCGCCCACCGCGCGGCGCAGATCCGCGTTCCCCGCCAGATGCGCCAGATGGGCTACGAAACCGGCCTCATCGCCCGAGGGCGCAATAAAGGCACGGTTTTGCGCCGAGAGCATAGGCACAACATCGCCCACATCCGGGCTGACCACGGCCAGCCCCGCCGCCATGGCCTCGACCACGCTGATCGGAAACTGCTCGCTGTCAGAAGAAAGCGCGAAAAGGTCGAACAGACCCACCACCTTGGCCGGATCGCCGACATGACCGGGCAGATGGACGCGATGCGCAATATCGAGGCGCAGAGCCTCCTCGCGGATCGCCTCGCGCTCCGGCCCATCCCCCGCGATCACCAACTGCCACGGTTCCGGCAGGCCCGCAAAGGCACGCACCAGACGCGGCAGGTTCTTCACCGGACGCAGCCCCGCCAGCGTGCCCAGCCACAATTCGCCCTTGCGCTTGATCACGCGGGGCAGGGCATCCGGCCGGGGCTGCGCCGCATAGGCCGCCGTCCGTATGCCGTTGGGGATGCGGTGGACCTTGCCCTCTGGCTGTTGCCACACGCCGCGCGCGATACCCTCCAGCCTTTGCGAACAGACAACCAGAGCGCTGGCCCGGCCCAGCGCGATCCGACGATACCAGTTGCGGCTGGACTTCAGGCTGACCACCTCGTCCTGATTGAACCCGTCCTCATGGTGAACCAAGGGCGGCAGGCGCAGGATCTGGGCAAACAGAGTGTGGGCCAGCACAGCATCCATCGCGCCGAAATTATAGGTCAGCACAAGGTCATAATCCGACATCGCGCTGGCCAGAGCGATCAGGCGTTTGGGGCTGGGCTTGCCCTGAAGCGAGGGAAAATCGGTGCCTGCCTGCCAGCGGATGCCGGGCATGATGCGGCGCGCGGCCTCCATCGCATCGGGCATGGCCGAAACGATCGTGTGGGCCGCCCCCGCGCCAAAAGCGTTGATAAGCTGGACGCAGCGCAATTCCTTGCCGCCGGGGTTAAAGCTGGAATGGAGATGCAGGATACGCAAGGGATTCGAACTCATACCACCCGTTCCAAAAGGCGCTCGATAGCCTTGACCGCCCCGGCCTCATCCAGTGTCGGCGCATGGCCGATCCGGGGAATGCTGACCGCGACGGCATCGGGAATGCGCCGCGCCATTTCGCCCAGCGTTTCGGTGGAGAGCAGATCCGACAATTCCCCGCGCAGCAGCAGCAAGGGCCGCCCCGCCAGCGCCATATAGCCGGGCCACAGATCGACCCCCGCCTCGCCGCCGGGGCGCTCGAAAGGCTCAGCGATCTTCATGTCGTAATCATAGACGATACGGCCGTTCTGTCCCACGGTCATCACCCGCTTGGCCATGGCCAGCCATTGATGCACATCGTAATCGGGGAAGGAAGCGCTCTGCTCCTCCTCCAGCGCGCGGGCGGCATGCATCCATGTGGGAAAACTGCGCCCCTGCCCCACATAATCGCGGATGCGGGCAAGGCCGGATGGCTCGATCACCGGGCCGATGTCGTTCAGAACCGCCCCTGCAATCCGTTTCGCGTCGATCATCGCCAACAGCATCGCCATCAGCCCGCCCAGCGAGGTGCCGACCACGACAAAGCGCTCAATCCGCAATTCATCGAAGAGCGCGTTGATGTCCTGAACATATTGCAGCGGATTATAAGTGGCGGAATTTTTGGCATATTGCGAATCGCCGCGCCCGCGCATGTCCGGGCAGATCACCCGCCATTGCCCCGCGATGCGCCCCGCCAGCCCTTCAAAATCGCGCGCATTGCGCGTCAGGCCCGGCAGACAGACCACCACCGGGCGATCCTCGGGTCCGGCGTAATCTCGATAGTGCAAACGCAGCCCATCCGGGCTTTGCCAGAATTGATCGGTAAAACTGTTCATGGCCTTGCGGGCGCTTCCTTATCGCAATTTTGCGCAGGCATGGCTTGCGCCCCGCCGCTTGTGCGCCCACTTATTGCCCCATGCGCCATGAACCGCAAGCGAATGCCTACGCCCCCGATCCGCAAATCCTCAGTCTGGCCTCATGGCTGGGCGATCCGGTTGCGCCCGTTGACTTTCCCGAGGCGCGTCTGCGCTGGCGCAACGACCGCTGGGCGCGGGGCGTGGGGCTCGATGGGCTGGACGATGCGGGATGGGTTGCCCATTTCGGACGGTTCGCGCCTTTGGAAGGCAATTTGCCCCAGCCTCTGGCGCTGCGCTATCATGGCCACCAGTTTGGCGTGTATAATCCGGAACTTGGCGATGGGCGCGGGTTTCTGTTCGCCCAGTTGCGTGATGACGCCGGACGCCTGATCGATCTGGGCACCAAGGGTTCAGGGCAGACGCCATGGAGCCGTCAGGGCGATGGCCGTCTGACGCTGAAAGGTGCGGTGCGCGAGATTTTGGCGACCGAGATGCTGGAGGCTTTGGGCGCGAATACCTCCAAGACGTTCAGCGTGGTGGAAACCGGCGAGGCGCTGTGGCGCGGCGATGAACCCTCGCCCACACGCTCGGCGGTGTTGGTACGGATGAGCCATGGCCATATCCGCATCGGCACGTTCCAACGCCTGCTGGTGCTGGAGGAGGCCGAGCATATGGCCGAACTGGTCGATTATGCGCTGGCGCAATTCCCCGGCCCGCTGCCGCCCGCCGATGCGCCGGGCCGCGATCAACCCGCGATCATCCTGCTGCATCAGGTGGTCGAGCGGCTTGCCGATATGGCCGCTTCCTATGTCGCCTCGGGCTTTGTCCATGGCGTGCTGAACACCGACAATATGAACATTTCGGGCGAAAGTTTCGACTATGGCCCGTGGCGATGGCTGCCGCGCTGGGATGCCGATTTTACCGCTGCCTATTTCGACCATGCGGGCCGCTATCGCTTTGGCAAACAGGCCGAGGCGATCAAGTGGAATTGCGGACAGTTGGCGGTGTCGCTGCGCCTGCTGGCGGAGGATACCGCGCCGCTGATCGCCGCGCTTGATCGGTTTGACGGCTTGTATCAGGCGGCGCTGGCGCGGCGGGTGCTGTGGCGGATCGGGCTGCAACCGCTGGGCGATGAACAGGACGGCGCGCTGCTGGCGGCGGCGGGCGCGCATATGCGCGAAGAGCAGATGTCGCCCGATGCTTTCTTCCACCTGTTCCGCGGTGCGCCGGACGAGGCCGTGTCGCTGCTGCGCGAAGGGTCGCCGCTGCGCGGGGTGCTGGGCGATTATACGCCCGTTGCCGACGCCCGTGCGCATCCCGCATGGCAGGCCCCCGCCCCTGACAACCACATCGAAACCGTCGAGGCCCTCTGGCTCGCCATCGACCGCGATGATGACTGGGGCCCGCTCCATCGCCACATCGTGGCCATACGGGCGCTGGGCGATGCGTTGGGCGAACCACCCATCCCTGCAGGACATGTTTCCGCATCAATGACTTAAGCGACAGCGGAGCCGATAGACGGAAGGGGGCATTAAGAATTTGCCAACCTAGATTGGTTTAGACTTGGCAATCGTGGCGCCCCAACGCCGCCTGCCCCCTTTCGGATAAGCCATCTTGTCAGCCATCGCCCTTGCCAACTTGCCCGATGACACACCCGATCCCGTGACCTCGCGCGATCCGGCCACCGGCGCGGTGCTGATGCAGACCTATCCCACCGATCTGGAAGCCCAGATCGCCACCGCGCGGATCGCCTATACCGGCTGGGCCTGTCAGCCGCTGTCGGCGCGGGTCGATGCGGTGCGCCGCCTGACCGGTGCGCTGCGCCAGCGGTCGCAGGAATTTGCCGAGGCCATTGCGCGCGACACCGGTCGGCCGATGTGGGATTGCTTTGCCGAGGTCGAGGCCGCGCTGGCCCGCGTCGATGGCTGCGTGCGCGCCTATGCCGACCGCTGCGCCCACCGGCGGCATGAAGGCGGGGCCAATGGCGCAGTGGCCGTGCGGCACAAGCCGATGGGCGTGCTGGCCGTCATCACCACTTTCTGTCAGCCGATGCTGACCCCGCTCTCGCATATCGCTCCGGCGATTCTGGCCGGCAATGCGGTTATCTTCAAACCCTCCAGCCGTGCCTTGCCCACTGCTTTGCTGATCGAGGATTGCATCAAGCGCGCCGGGCTTGCCGCCAATATCGTCCAGATCGCCGTGGCGCAGGGCGAGGCCGCGATGGATCTGGCGGCGCATGATGGCGTCGATGGCGTGTTCTTTTCCGGCTCGACTCAGGTGGGGCAAAATCTGGCGCGGCGGATTGCCGGTCGCCCGGGCAAGCTGCTCTCGCTGGAGATGGGCGGCAACAATGCCATCGTCGTCTGGGATACGCCCCAGATCGAGGATGCCGCGATGCTGGTTGTACAATCGGCCTTCACCGCCTCGGGCCAGCGGGCCACCTGCGCGCGCCGCCTGATCGTGCGCGAGACGATGGCCGAACCTCTGCTGGCAGCGGTCAAGCGTCTGGCCGACCGGATCGTCTGCGGCGCGCCCAACGACGAAACCACGCCCTTTATGGGGCCGCTCATCGACAATCGCGTGGCCGATGGGCTGGTGCAGAGCTTCATCTGGCTGATGTCGCGCGGGGGGCGGCCAATCAAGCATATGGCCCGCCTCGATCCCCAGCACCCCTTTATCAGCCCGGCGATCATCGATGTTACCGACATGCGCGAGCGGCCCGATGTCGAATTGTTCGGTCCACTGCTGCAGGTCATCCGCGTGCCCGATTTCGACGCGGCGATCACCCAGGCCAATGCCACGCGCTATGGGCTGGTCTCGGCGCTGATCGGGGGGACGCAGGAGGAATATAACCGCTTCTGGGCCAATGTGCGCACGGGCCTGACCCATTGGAACCGGGCGACAATCACCGAATTGCCCGGCGTGCCATCGGGCGGCGTGGGCCTGTCGGGCAATTTTCGCCCCGGCGGTTATTACGAGGCCGATTCCTGCGCCTATCCGGTCAGCTCGGCCGAAATGAGCCACCCGCGCGCGATGATCGGCACCGGCTTTGCCCCCGAAATCTAAGACCGAAATCTGACATTTGTCTGATTTGATCACCGATTTTGGGATGCGTTGATCCTTTACTTGCGCCATGGAGCAGGGCGAAAGGATTGAACATGACGCAGCCCGAGACCCGTAACGATGGCATGCCCTATGCGATTGCCGCCTATCTGATCTGGGGGATGCTGCCGCTTTATCTGCGACAGGTGCATGATGTGCCGCCGTTCGAATTCGTGGGCTGGCGCACCCTGTTTACCCTGCCCGCCTGCGCGCTGGCGATCATCGTTCTGCGTCAGGGGGCGGCCTTGCGCGCCGCGCTGAGCGATGGGCGCAAAGTGATGGCGCTGACGGCTTCGGCGCTGCTGATCGGGGCCAACTGGACCACCTATGTGGTCATGATCCAGCAAGGGCATATCTTTGCCGCCAGCCTTGGCTATTACATCAACCCGCTGATGAATGTCGTGCTGGGCACGTTCCTGCTGGGCGAGAAGTTGAACCGGGCGCAATGGGTGGCGGTGGCGCTGGCGGCGGTGGGCGTGGTTATTCTGGCCTCGGGCGCGCCCGAAACGCTGGGGTGGAGCCTTGCGCTGGCGGCGACTTTCTCGGGCTATGGCCTGGTGCGGAAAAAGGCGCCGGTGGCCGCGCTGCCCGGCCTGTCGATCGAGGCGGGGATTCTGACCCTGCCCGCCGTGGCGATGATCGCGCTGGGCCATGGGCCTTTGGGCATCACGCTGGGTCAGGGACAGCCTGCGCATGACGCACTGGTGGCCATGTCGGGAGTGGTCACGGCGGTGCCGCTGGTGCTGTTTGCCATGGCGGCGCAGAGGATGAATTATTCAATCCTCGGCTTCGTCCAGTTCCTCGCCCCCACGCTGGTGTTCTTTCAGGGCCTGCTGCTGTTTCAAGAACCGCTGCAATCGGCGCAACTGGCCAGTTTCGTGCTGATCTGGGTCGCGCTGGCGGTGTTCAGTTGGGATATGTGGCGGCGGCGGTAAGGGGTAAACAAAAGGGGCGGCGGCCATATCGGCCCCGCCCCTCTTCTTTATCGTCGGTCAGCCTGAGATCAGGCCGCCTCTTCCTTGCCCTTCAGGACGCGGACAGGTTCCTTGCGGCCTTCGACCACATCCTTGTCCACCACCACTTCGGCAATGTCATTCTCGGTCGGCAGGTCGAACATCGTGTCGAGCAGCAGCCCTTCGACGATCGAACGCAGGCCCCGCGCGCCGGTCTTACGCTCGATGGCCTTCTTGGCGATGGCTTCGAGAGCATCGTCGGTGAAGGTCAGCTTCACGTTCTCCAGATCGAACAGCTTGGCATATTGCTTGATCAGCGCATTCTTCGGCTCGCGCAGGATCTGCACCAGCGCGGGAATGTCGAGATCGTTGAGCGTAGCGATCACCGGCAGACGGCCGATGAATTCGGGGATCAGACCGAACTTCTGCAGATCTTCCGGCTCAGCCTTCTGAAGCAGTTCGCCCACCTTGCGCTTTTCCGGATCGGCGACATGCGCGCCAAACCCGATCGAACGCTTTTGCAGACGGTCAGCAATGATCTTTTCCAGACCAGCAAAGGCGCCGCCACAGATGAACAGGATGTTCGTCGTGTCCACCTGCAGGAATTCCTGCTGGGGATGCTTGCGCCCACCCTGAGGCGGAACGGAGGCGGTGGTGCCTTCCATCAGCTTGAGCAGAGCCTGCTGAACACCCTCGCCCGACACGTCGCGCGTGATCGAGGGGTTTTCGGCCTTGCGGCTGATCTTGTCGATTTCGTCGATATAGACGATGCCCTGCTGCGCCTTTTCGACATTATAGTCGCTAGCCTGCAGCAGCTTGAGAATGATGTTCTCCACGTCTTCGCCCACATAACCGGCTTCGGTCAGCGTCGTGGCGTCGGCCATGGTGAAAGGCACGTCGAACGTCTTGGCCAGCGTCTGGGCCAGCAGCGTCTTGCCAGAACCGGTGGGGCCCACCAACAGGATGTTCGACTTGGACAGCTCAACATCGCCGCCCTTGCCGCTGTGCTTCAGACGCTTGTAATGGTTATGCACCGCCACCGACAGCACGCGCTTGGCACGGTCCTGGCCGATCACATAATCGTTGAGCGTCTCGAAAATCTCGCGCGGGCTGACCACGCCGCCATCGCGCTTGCCTGCGATGCCGCCCTTGGTTTCCTCGCGGATGATATCATTGCACAGTTCGACGCACTCATCGCAGATGAACACGGTCGGGCCCGCGATCAGCTTGCGCACCTCATGCTGGCTCTTGCCACAAAAGCTGCAGTACAGGGTGCTCTTGGCGTCGGATCCGCTCAGTTTCGTCATGCTTTTTCCCAAATGGCCCGCGTGGAGCCTGACAACAATGCCAACCTAGCCACGCGAGCGCCAAATTCAATACCCCCGATGGGCACCATCCCAAGCTGAAACAGTGTCACCATCGCGGGTTTCATCATCAGGCCGTTGCGCCATCCGCATCGGGGCGACGCTCAAACACCTTGTCAATCAAACCAAACTTGAGCGCTTCATCAGCCTCAAGGAAGGTATCGCGATCCATGGCGGCCTCGATCTCTTCAAGGCTCTTACCCGTGAACTTCACGTAAAGATTGTTCATCCGGGCGCGGATGCGCAGGATTTCGCGGGCCTGAATCTCGATATCCGATGCCATGCCCTGCGCGCCGCCGCTGGGCTGGTGGATCATGATGCGCGCGTTGGGCAGAGCGATTCGCTGCCCCGGTTCGCCTGCAGCCAGCAGGAAGCTGCCCATCGAGCAGGCCTGACCGATGCACACGGTCGAGACCTTGGGCTTGATATACTGCATCGTGTCATAGATCGACAGGCCCGCCGTCACCACGCCGCCGGGCGAGTTGATATACATGCTGATGTCCTTGCTCGGGTTTTCCGATTCGAGGAACAAAAGCTGGGCCACGATCACGCTGGCCATGTGATCTTCGATCTGGCCGGTGACGAAAATGATGCGCTCGCGCAGCAGGCGCGAATAGATGTCAAAGCTGCGCTCGCCCCGGCTGGATTGCTCCACCACCACCGGGATCAACGCGCCGGTCACGGGATCAACACTGAATTTGCCCTGAGCATCGTTGCGTCCGAACAGATCGATCATGAAATTTCCTCTTTGTCTGCCACGCCTATGTCGCGTCTCGCGCCGCAATGTTCAAGTGGCTTAACCCCACCCTGAACGATCAGGGACTGCTTTTGGGTTAATCTTCTCCCCCCGGCATGGCCTGTAATGGACAATTATGCCGGTCATTTTTGCCATTTGCCCTAGATGAGGTTTGACCCGATGGTCGGATATTATATGTATAACATACAAAATGCCGTCACGAACGGTCCGAACCGGAGAGGAAAAACATGGCCCATTTCCCCGACACCCGCAGCTTTACCGGCATTTTGCGGCCGGTCCGGCTGGAATGCGACATTCTGGACATGGAAATCGAGGGCGAAATCCCGGAATCGATGAACGGCACGTTTCACCGCGTACATCCCGATTCGCAATTTCCCCCGAAATTTGCTGACGACCAGTTTTTCAACGGCGACGGCATGGTCAGCCTGTTCCGTTTTCGCGGCGGCAAGGTCGATTTCAAACAGCGCTTTGCCCATACCGACAAGTTCAAACTGGAGCGCGCCGCGGGCCGCGCCCTGTTCGGCGCCTATCGCAACCCGCTGACCGATGACGATGAGGTCAAGGGCCAGATCCGCTCGACCACCAACACCAATGTCATGGTCCACGCGGGCAAACTCCTTGCAATGAAGGAAGATGGCCCGGCCCTTGTCATGGACCCGCTTAGCCTTGAGACCGAAGGCTTCACCTTCTTCGACGGCAAGCTGAAGAACCAGACCTTTTCCGCCCATGGCAAGATCGACCCGGTCGCCGGCAATTTCTGCAATTTCGGCTATGCCGCCACGGGATTGCTGACGCGCGACTGCTCGTTTTTCGAAATCGATCCGCAGGGTAACGTCCTCTACGAGACCTTCTTCGAGGCGCCCTATTATTGCATGATGCACGATTATGCGATCACCGAGCATTACGCCGTGTTCCATATCGTACCCTCGACCAGCAATTGGGACCGGTTGAAAGCGGGCCTGCCGCATTTCGGCTTTGACACCACGCTGCCGGTTTACCTTGGCATCCTGCCGCGCGGGCCGGGCGTGACAGGCAAGGACATCCGCTGGTTCAAGGCGCCCAAGACGATCTTTGCCAGCCATGTGATGAACGCTTTTGAGGATGGCACGAAGATCCATTTCGACACGCCCGAAGCGGTCGGCAATTGCTTCCCCTTCTTCCCCGACATCCATGGCGCGCCGTTTGACCCGATGGCCGCCCGCCCCTTCCTGACGCGCTGGACGGTCGACCTGGCGTCAAAGTCGGATGAATTCCTCAAGGTCGAGCAACTCTCGAACTGGATCGACGAATTCCCCCGCATCGACGAACGCTATGTCGGTCAGCCCTACCGCCACGGCTATATGCTGGTGATGGACCCGGAAATGCCGGTGGACTTTCCCGGCGCGCGCGCCTCTGGCTTCCGCATGAACCGCATCGGCCATATCGACCACGCCACTGGCGCGCAGGACAGCTGGTGGGCCGGGCCGCATTGCATGATTCAAGAACCCTGCTTCGTCCCGCGCAGCCCCGATTCCCCGGAAGGCGATGGCTGGATCATCGCCGTGGTCGACAATCTGGTGACCAATTATTCCGATCTGGTGGTGCTGGACGCGCAAAGGCTGGAGGATGGGCCGGTGGGTCGCGCCAAGCTGCCCTTCCGCCTGAAATCGGGCCTGCACGGCAATTGGTGCGATGATCGCAAATATGCCACTTTTGCCTGAGGCGTAAACGAGAAAGGCCCGCCTCCCCGATCAGGGAGGCGGGCCTTTTCTTTAGCCCGTCGGGGCCAGCCGCTTATTCAGCAGCCGGTTCCTCAGCAGCCTTCTTCTTGGCCGGAGCCTTCTTCTTGGGAGCAGCTTCAGCCGCTTCCTCGCCCTCGGCAGCAGCCTTCTTCTTGGGCGCAGCCTTCTTCTTGGCGGCAGGCTTTTCTTCGTGGCCGTGGTCGTGGTCGCAATCCGGGCCATGGACGTGGCCGGCTTCGCCTTCTTCGGCTTCGATCGCGGCCTGCAGCTCTTCCTTGGTCACTTCGCGGGTCGTGACTTCGGCCTTGTCGAACAGGAAGTCCACGACCTTCTCTTCATAGAGCGGCGCGCGCAGCTGGGCGGCGACCATCGGTTCGGACTGGACGTATTCGACGAAGCGCTGACGGTCTTCCGGGCGATACTGCTGCGCGGCCTGCGACACCAGCATCTGGAATTCCTGGGCGGTGATTTCCACGCCGTTGGCCTGGCCGATTTCCGACAGCAGGAGGCCGAGGCGCACGCGGCGCACGGCGATCTTGCGATAGTCTTCCTTCTCGGCTTCGATTTCGGCCAGAGCAGCAGCGGGATCTTCCTCGCGACCGGCTTCCTGGGTCAGCTGTTCCCAGATCTGGTTGAATTCGGCTTCGACCATGCTGGGGGGCACGTCAAATTCGGCGCCATCGGCCAGAATGTCGAGCAGCTGGCGCTTCATCTGGGTGCGGGTCTGACCTTCGGTCTCGCCTTCCAGCTGACCGCGCAGCAGGCCCTTGAGCTGATCCAGATCGGTCAGGCCCAGGCTCTTGGCGAATTCGTCGTCGATCACGGTTTCACCGGCAACCTTCACCGACTTGACGGTGATGTCGAAGGTGGCTTCCTTGCCTGCGAGGTGAGCGGCCTGATATTCCTCAGGGAAAGTCACGGTGATGACCTTCTCGTCGCCAACCTTGGCGCCGACGAGCTGTTCTTCAAAGCCGGGGATGAAGCGGCCAGCGCCGATTTCCAGCGCCGCGTCTTCGGCCTTGCCGCCGTCGAATTCAACGCCGTCCAGCTTGCCCACGAAGTCAATGATCAGCTGGTCGCCGGTGGCGGCTTCCTTGCCTTCTTCGGCGTCGTTGAAACGCTTGGCCGACGAGGCGATGCGGGTGACGGCTTCGTCAACGGCTTCGTCCTTGACGGGAACGACCAGCTTTTCCAGCTTGAGCCCCGTCAGGTCGGGGGCCGAGATCACGGGCAGCACTTCGAGGCTGACGGTCAGCTCGGCGTCCTTGCCTTCTTCATAGCCTTCGCCCAGCGCGACATCGGGCTGCGTGGCGGGACGCAGAGCGTGGTCAGCGACCAGCTTGTCCAGCGCTTCGCGGATGGTCTGCGAGAGCACATCCTGATGAACCTGCGCGCCAAAGCGCTTCTTGACCAGATTCGCGGGCACCTTGCCGGGGCGGAAACCGGGCAGCTGCACCTGCGGAGCGATCTTGACGACTTCGCTCTCGATCTTTTCGGCAATGAAGCCGGCGGGGATCGTCACGGTGAAGCCGCGCTTCAGACCCTCATTGGTGGTTTCGACAATCTGCATGATAATTCAACGCCTTCCCAACTCGCAACTGTCGCTTGCACGGGGCGGAAGACTGGTGCGGGCGAAGGGACTCGAACCCCCACATCTTACGATACTGGTACCTAAAACCAGCGCGTCTACCAATTCCGCCACGCCCGCATGAAGACGAAGCTACGTCAAATTCAGATGGGGGGCCTTAGAGAGCTTGGACCAAAAGGGCAAGCACCCAAACGCAGATCTCGCGCAAACCGCGTATCCGCACCGTCTTTGACCGCCTCCCAGCCCGCTACAAGCCCGCCAAGCGGCATTTTAAACCGTCCAGCAACGGGCGAGCAACACGCCAAGCCTACCTGCGGATCAGGCCTGAGACAACAAACCATACAGGCTAATAAGCAGGAGGTGATTATGCTTCACGTGTTGCTGGCGGCGGCGCTTGCCGGAACCGCCACCCATTCCGAAACGCTGTCCTATCGGGAAAAGGCGATAGAACTGCATTACAACGCCCATATCGAATTGCGCACGGTGGCGATGGGCGTCCACGCCCCTACCCGCGGTCATGAACGCTCATGCCATTGGCAGGCGCGGCTGATCGTCGAGCGACGCTTGGGCGATGGCGCTTTTATAAGCCGCCTGCCCGTCGTCAAAAAGGCGAATGGGTCGCTCTACGGCCCCTGCCACGCCGACAATCGCCATGTGAAACAGGCGGCAAACCGCGCTCTGGGTGATCTTGATCTGGCCCTGCGCGAGGCGGCGCGTCAGGACCGCCTCGTCGTTCTGGCCGAAATCGAGGCGACCCATTCGCGCTCCACCCAGTAAGCCCTAGACCGCCAGCCAGCGGGCCAGAACCATCAGCCACGAGCGGGTCTGGCCCATCTGGCCACCCCCAGAGCGATCAACAACGCCCGCCTCGCATTCCAGACAATAGGCCTGCGCCCCGCGCACCGCCATCAACCGCTGCGCCCCGACCACCGCCGAAGCCAGACGCGCGCGCTGGCGCTGGGTCACCATGCCGACCCAATCGACGGCGGCATCATCATCGCCCGCCTCATTATCCTGCGCGCCGAACTGGCGCAGGATCTGATCGACCGGGCCAACCTCATCGCCCAGCCAGACCGCATGCCACGCGCCATCCTTGATCCCGGCGCGCCCAGCCGCATCGGCCAGCGCGGCATCCAGCCCGCCAAACCCATCGACCAGCCCGATCTGATGCGCGGTGCCGCCATCCCAGACGCGGCCCTGCGCGATGCGATCCACCTCCTCGGGCGTTTTCTTGCGCGAGGCGGCGACCAGACCGACGAACCGGCCATAGCCCGATTCAATATTAGCCTGCAAAATCTGCTCGATCTCGGGCGTCAGCCCGGTCAGCACGTCGGGCTGCCCGGCCAAAGGCCCGGTGCGGACACCATCACCCTTGACGCCCCAGCCCTCCAGCGCGCGCTCGAAACTGGGGATCACGGCAAAGATGCCGATCGAGCCGGTGATCGTGCCCGGCTGGGCAAAAATTTTGGCGCCGGAGGTCGAGACCCAATAGCCCCCGCTGGCCGCGACATTGGCCATCGAGATCACCACCGGCACGCCGCGCGCCTTTTGCCGCAGGATGGCGGCACGAATGGCCTCCGAACCCGTTACCGACCCGCCCGGCGAATCCACCCGCACCACCAGCGCGGCCAGCTTCTTGGTCGAGGCAGCATCGATCAGCTTGGCGATCCGCTCGCCGCCCGCGCTGCCGGGGCCTGCCTTGCCATCGGTGATTTCGCCCGCCACCGTCACCACGCCGATCACGCGACCATCCTTCTTGGCCGGATGGCCCGCCAGCCAAGCCGCCAGCGTTGTATGAGCAAAGCTGCCGGGGGCGGGCACCTCATCGCCAGATTTGTCCTCGCCCGCGATTTTGGCAATCGCATCACCCCATTCGGCCCGCGTACCGATCTTGTCGACCAGCCCCGCCGCCAGCGAAGCCTTGGCCGCATCCCCGCCCGAAGCCTTGAACCAGCCCACCGGATCGGCCACCACCTTGTCGACCTGCGCCTTGGGACGGGCCTTCAGCACATTCTCGCGCCATTGGGCAAAGATCGTGTCGAGCAGCGCCTTGCGCGCCTCCCGCGAGGGTTCGGACATCGAATCGCGAATATAGGGTTCGACGAAATCCTTATACGTCCCCACGCGGAAGACATGGGCCGAGATCTTCAGCCGTTCCAGCAATTTGGCAAAATAGAGGTTCTGTCCGCCCAGCCCTTCGACATAGGCCCCGCCCAGCGGGTCGATCCAGATCTCGCTGGCATGCGAGGCGATCAGCAGGCCGCGATCCCCCAGCATCGTGCCATAGACCAGCACCGGCTTCTTCGCCTTGCGCACCACATCCATCGCATCGCCGATTTCAACGGCATGGACAAAGCCCGCGCCGCCGAATTTGCTCATGTCGATGGCCACGGCCTTGATCTTCTCATCGGTCGCCGCCCCGCGCAGCGCGCGAATCACATCGCGCTCGCGCAATTCCGGGTCGCCCACATTGCCCGTCAGCACGCTTTGCAGATCGGTCTTCTGCAATTCCTCGACCACCGCGCCCTTCATCTCGATGAGCAGCGCCCCTTCGCGCAATTGCGGTGACGCGGGCCGGGCCGAGAGCGCGGCATAGAGCGAGCCGAAAAACAGCAACAGCAAGGCCAGCACCAGCCCATCCTTGATGGCCACCAGCAGCCGCCACACCGATTTTGCAAAAGCCATGTCTTCTCCGTTGTCTTGCCCGCCCACCCTACGAAGGATTTGCCCAACAGAGAAGTGGACAAACGGCCCTTTCCTCTTGAGCCGGGCCGACCACAGGTTTAGAGCGCTCTCTTCAATGACATCAGCAAACTCCTCCAGCCGGAGCCGCTACCCTGCGGGCTCTCTGGCCTTCCCGCACCGTGGGCTGCTCGGTCTTGCCGGCCTTGCCCCGCACGAGATCCTCTTTCTGCTCGACGAGGCGGAGCAATGGGTGGAGCTGAACCGTCAGCCGACCAAGCGGGTCGATCACCTGCGCGGGCTGACCATCATCAACGCCTTTTACGAGAATTCGACGCGCACGCTGCTGTCGTTTGAAATCGCGGGCAAGCGCCTTGGCGCCGATGTGGTCAACATGTCGGTGGGCCAGTCGAGCGTGAAGAAGGGCGAGACGCTGATCGACACGGCCATGACGCTCAACGCCATGCGCGCCGATGCGATCGTGATCCGCCATGCCAGCTCGGGCGCGGTGCGGCTGATCGCGGAAAAGGTCGATTGCCCGGTGCTGAACGCGGGCGATGGCCAGCATGAGCATCCCACGCAAGGCTTGCTGGACGCATTGACCATCAAGCGGGCCAAGGGCGAGTTCGTCGGGCTGAAAGTCGTGATCTGCGGCGATATTCTGCACAGCCGGGTGGCGCGTTCGAACATTCTTGCACTGACGGCTCTTGGCGCCGATGTGCGCGTATGTGCCCCGCCCGCGCTGATGCCCGCCGATATCGAGCGGATGCGCGTGACCCCCTATCATGACTTTGACGCCGCGCTCAAAGACGCCGATGTCGTCATGATGCTGCGCCTTCAGAATGAGCGCATGACCGGCCAGTTCATCCCCTCGCCGCGCGAATATCGCCATCTTTACGGCCTTTCGGTGGACCGTCTGGCACGGGCGGCGGGCGATGCCATCGTCATGCATCCCGGCCCGATGAACCGGGGCGTGGAAATCGACTCCAACGTGGCCGACCTGCCGGGGCGCAGCCTGATTACGACGCAGGTGGAAATGGGCGTGGCGATGCGGATGGCCTGTCTGGAAGTGTTGACTCGAAAAGCGCGCAAGCTGGAGGGCTGGCAATGAAACAGGCAGCTCTGACCATCACCAACGGCCTGATCGTGGGCCGCGAGGGCGCGCCGGTTTCGGGCGCGATCCGCTGCGACGGCGACCGGATCGTTGCCATCGGCGCCGATGTCGTGCCGCAGGAAGGCGACCGGGTCGAGGACGCGCGCGGCAAGTTGATTGCGCCGGGTCTGGTCGATCTGGGCGTGTTTGCGATTGATAAGCCCGCGCTGCATTTCGGCGGGATCACCCGCGCGGCGCTGATGCCGGATCAGAACCCGCCTTTGGATCGCTCCTCAACCGTGCGTTATGCCGCGCAAAGCGGCAAGCCCGACCTCTGGGTCCATCCGCTTGCCGCCGCCACGCGCGGGCTGGAGGGCAGCGACATCGCCGAAATCGCCCTGATGCGCGATGCGGGCGCCAAGGCTGTGGCCACCGGGCGCCACTGGATCGCCGATTCGGGCACGATGCTGCGCCTGCTGCGCTATTGCGCGATGCTGGGCATGACGGTCATCACCCATGCCGAGGACAGCGGCCTGACCGGCAATGCCGTGGCCACGGCCAGCGAGATGGCAACCCGGCTTGGCCTGCCCAGCGCCCCGGTCGAAGCCGAGGCGCTGGCGGTGGCGCGCGATATTGCTCTGGCCGAAATGGCGGGGGCAAAGCTGCATTTCCGCCAGATCACCACGCGCGGCGCGCTGGATCTGATCCGGGCGGCGCAAAAGCGCGGTGTGGCGGTGTCGGCAGGCGTGACGCCTGCGCATTTCATGCTGTCGGACACGGCGCTGGCTGATTTCCGCACTTTCTGCCGCTTTTCACCCCCGCTGCGCCGTGAGGATGACCGCAAGGCGGTGATCGAGGCGATTGGCGACGGCACGATCAGCGTGATCACCAGCGGCCACGATCCGCGCGGGCCGGAGGATAAGCGTCTGCCCTTTGCCGATGCCGAACCGGGCATGGCAGGGGCCGAAACGCTCTTGCCGCTGACCATGAATCTGGTGCGCGACGAGGTGATCGACATGGCCACCGCCTTCCGCCTGCTGGCCACCAACCCTGCGCGCTTGCTGGGCGTGGATGCGGGCGCGCTGGAGGTGGGCCTTCAGGCCGACATCGCCATCATCGACGCGGATCGCCCGTGGATCGTTTCCTCGGACAAGATGGCGGCGGCGGCGGGCAACACGCCGTTTGACGGTCAGGGCGTGCAGGGGCGCGTTCTGGCCCTGTGGAAGGGTGGCCTGAAAGTCGGTTAAACCGCGATTTCAGCCTGTCTGGCCCCCAGCGCGCTTATCGCGTCATCGGGGGCCAGACGGACCTGAAGCCCGCGCTGGCCGCCATTGATATAGATGCTTTCCCATTCCTGCGCGCTGGCGTCCAGCACCACGGGAACCTTGCGGGTCTGGCCAAAGGGGCTGATGCCACCGATCTTATAGCCGGTGATCCGCTCGGCATCGGCCGGTTTCATCATCACCGCCTGTTTCACGCCCAGCGCGGCGGCGGCCTTTTTCATCGCCACCTCGCGGTCGCTGGGCGCGATGACACAGGCCGGTTTGCCATCGGCCAGCACCATCAGCGTCTTGAACACCCGCCCCGCCGGTTCGCTCAGAGCGGCGGCGGCGGCCTGACCGATGCTGTCGGCGTCGGGGTCGTAATCATAGGTGTGCAGCGTGAAAGTCACGCCCGCACGGTCGAGAAATTGCGTTGCGCGCGTTGCCTTGGCCATGGGGGCGCCTCCTTGGCCTATGGCTCTATCCGCCCGCCAAGCCTTTGCCCAGAGGCTAAAATTCGCTCCAGTCATCGCCGACGGCCTTGGCCATGCCGGAAGGACGATGGCGCACTTCGGGTGCAGGGCGGGTTCGTTGCAATGTGGATTGGCGGCGGAAAGGCACCGGATCATCGCTCCTTTCGCGCCGGACCGCCGCATCGCGGGTGCGGAAACCCGACACCAGTTGAGTCAGCTTCTCGGCCTCCTGCGAGAGATTGTGGGTCGAACTGGTCGATTGCTGAACCATCGCCGCATTTTGCTGGGTCATGCGGTCCATATCGCCCACGGCGTCATTGACCACGCGAATATTGGTCGCCTGCCGCTGAGAGCTTTCGGCAATTTCCTCGATCAGCACGCTGATTTCCGAAACTTTTGCCACAATGCCCTGCAGACGTTCGCCGGTGCGCCCGACCAGATCGACGCCGGCCTCGACCTGTGTGGAAGAATTGTGGATCAGACTCTTGATGTCGCGCGCGGCATCCGCTGTGCGCTGGGCCAGGGCGCGAACCTCGCTGGCCACCACTGCAAAGCCGCGCCCCGCCTCGCCCGCCCGCGCCGCCTCGACCCCGGCGTTGAGCGCGAGAAGATTGGTCTGAAAGGCAATGGAATCGATCACGTTGATGATCTGGCTGATCTGCTGTGATGATTGCTCGATGGCGGCCATGGCAGTAACCGCATGGGCCACGACATCGCCGCCATCGCTGGCCTGACGATGGGCCTCCTGCGTGGCGGCGCGCACCACGGCGGCGGTCTGGGCCGAGGCCTGAACCGTTTCGGACACCGCGCGCAATGAGGCGGCGGTTTCCTCAAGGCTGGCGGCCTGCGTCTCGTTCCTGCTGGCCAGATCGTCGGCGGCGGCCTTGATCTCCTTGACCGAGCGCATCACCCCGCCCGCCCCCACGCGAACCGTGCCCAGCGCATTCATCAGCGAGGAGACCGAATGGTTGTAATTCTCGCGCAGGGCCTCGTATTCGGGCGGAAAGGCATCGTGAAGACGGTGTTCCAGATCCTTGGCGGCCAGTTGAGTCAGCGCGCCGCTTAACGCATCGACCACCTGCTTTTGCTCGACCTGCGCCTGTTTCTGGGCAAGGCCTGCCTGACGGAACACTTCCATGGCCTGTGCCATGATGCCTATTTCATCGCCGCGCTGGCGCCCTTCGGCCTCAAAGGAATAATCGCCCTGCGCCATGCGCCCCATCGCCTGCGCGGTGGCGTGAAGCGGCGAGACGATACCATGGTCGATGAACCGGCGGGCCATCACGATCGCGCCGACCACCAGCGCCATCATAACGCCCACCAGAGCCAGCGCCGCAATCACCAGCGGATCGTCGAAACGATGCTCTGCCTCGCGGAAATCGGCGGACATTTTGACCAGTCGCAGGATAGCCTCATGCTGACGGGCATAGGCCGGGGCCAGTTCCTCGTCATAGACCCGGCGCATGACCGCCTCGTCGCCCGCACGGGCCGCCGGGGCGAACCGGGTGTTCAGCGCGCTCCAGAAGGCATCGGCATGGGTCTGGCTCTGTTTGAGAACATCGAGTTGATCAGTCGGGATCGGAGCGGTCTGCCAATAGGCTTTGCGGGCCAGATAGTCCCTTTCCAGCGCGGCCAGATTTTGCAGATGCAGCCCCGCCTGTTCGGGATGAAGCATCGCCTGCGAGGCTTCGAGGCAAGGTTCGACGACATAGGCGGGCGGCGGCAGTATATCGGCCACCAATTCATCCTGAAGCGCATATTTGCGATAGATCGGCCCGCCATAACGGATCTGGAAAATCGCGGCGGCCGACAGAATAATGGCAAGGCCAACGACGGCAAAGATCAGCCGACTGCCAATTCTAGCCTTGTCACCGATCATGCCACTTCAATCCCGTTGCCTGGACGCGATTGCACCGTAACAAGGAGTGGTTGGCGCGTCGTATCGAATTGCCCTGTCGAAATACTTAGCCTTTCGCAAAGCGACGGTTTGCAACAGGCCCGGCCGGATGCATTCGCGCGAAAATCCTTGCCTTGGGGCCAAATTTCGCTAAGGGCCGCATCTTCTGAAAGTGCGGATTCGCAGCCCGCGCACATGATATGCGAAGAAAGCCGGAGGGGCCCCGCAATCGTGCGGACAAGCCAGCGATCGGTTAACGGATGAAAAGGAAGCTGCCGTGGCTCTCTATGAGCACGTGTTCCTGGCTCGCCAGGATCTGAGCCAAGCGCAGGTTGATGCGCTTGCCGCCACCGCCACCGAGATCATTGAAACCAACGGGGGCAAGGTCACCAAGACCGAAACCTGGGGTCTCAAGAACCTCGCCTACAAGATCAAGCGCAACCGTAAGGCTCACTTTGTGATGCTGAACGTTGAAGCCCCCGCCGGCGTCACCGCCGAGCTGGAGCGTCAGATCGGTATCAACGAAGACATCATCCGTTTCATCACCGTTCGCGTTGATGAACTGGAAGCTGGCCCGTCGGTCCAGATGCGCAAGAACGATCGCGAGCGCAGCCGTCGCCGCGAACGCGAGGAGGCTTGATCCATGGCTCGTGCATTTTTCCGTCGTCGCAAGAGCTGCCCCTTCTCGGGCAAGAACGCTCCCAAGATCGACTATAAGGACATCCGCCTGCTTCAGGGCTTCATGTCCGAACGTGGCAAGATCGTTCCCAGCCGCATCACCGCCGTTTCTGCCAAGAAGCAGCGCGAACTGGGCCAGGCGATCAAGCGCGCCCGCCATCTGGGCCTGCTGCCCTACCTCGTGAAGTAAGGGAGAAAATCCATGCAGATCATTCTCCTCGAACGTATCGAGAAGCTGGGCCACATCGGTGACGTTGTCACCGTGAAGGACGGTTACGCCCGTAACTTCCTGCTGCCCAACAAGAAGGCGCTGCGCGCCAACGAAGCCAACCGCAAGGTGTTCGAAGCCCAGCGCGCCGACATCGAAAAGCGGAACGCCGAAGCCAAGGCAACTGCCGAAGGCCAGTCGGGCGACGTCGAAGGCAAGAGCGTGGTTCTGATCCGCGCCGCCTCGAACGCCGGCCACCTGTACGGCTCGGTTTCGGTGCGCGACATCGCTGATGGCCTGAACGCCGAAGGCGCCAAGGTCAACAAGGCGATGATCGTTCTGGAACGCCCGATCAAGTCGATCGGCATCTATGACGTTCGCGTTGCTCTGCACCCCGAAGTCTCGGTGACCGTCAAGGTGAACGTTGCCCGTTCGCCCGACGAAGCCGAACTGCAGGCTCAGGGTGTGAACATCTCCGAAGCGCTGTTCGACAACGCTGTAGGCGGCTTCACCGAAGCCTATGACCCCAACGCAGAACCCGGCGAAATTCCGTCGGACCTGCTGGAAGGCGAAGCGGAAGCCGAGTAATCGGTTTTCGCGGCCTTCGGTCGGAAAAGAATCAGGGGGCGTGGGAAACCGCGCCCCCTTTTTCATGGGTTACTTCTTGATCCGCAGGAAGCGCGCGGCATTGTTATACAGAATATCGCGCTTCTGTTCAGGCGTCAGATAGTCGGCGTTTTGAATGATGCCGATCGAATAGGCCATCAGCCCCGGCCAGAGCAGCTGATCGGTGCCGTACATCACCCGGTCGCCAAATCCGCCCTCGACAAGACGCTGGATATATCGGTTCACTTCCTTGCGCGGATAGGACCAGATCAGACCGGCAATATCGACATAGACATGGCTGTTGGCCTGAAGCAGCGTGAGCATGTTTTCGGCCATCGGATAGCCGGCATGCATCACCTGCACCCGCAACTTGGGATGGCGGGCCAGCAGATCTTCGAGCAGCAGCGGATTACCCATCGAACCGCGGAAAGTTGAGCGCGAGACATTCGAGCGCCCCGAACCGCCCGTGCCCATGTGAATGGCGACCGGAATATCCAGCTTCTCAGCCAATGCGAAATAGGGTTCGGCGCGCATGTCGCTGGGCGAAATGCCTTCATATTGCAGGCCGATTTCGCCCATCACCTTGAAGCCATCCTTGGTGAAGGATACTTCGAGCCGCTTCAACTGATCGGCCTGATCGGGGGTCGTTACGCTCTTGAAGGCTGTGCCGGGGATCACGCGCTCGGGCGCGGCGGCCTGCCATTTCTTCACCTCGGCCGGATCGCCGAAGAACACGCCGGTCACATTCAACCGCTTCATCTCGGCCAGCACCTCGGGCATATATTGCCCCTTGGCCGCCGGATAGAGGCGCGGCGTACAATCCTCCTTCGACCAGCCGAACGGCGCCTCCGGCCCATCGGCGGGGTCCGAGGCAAGGAAACGGTCGGCATTGGGACACATCGGCATGCCCCCGCTGGCAAATTCCCCGGCATGCATATGTACGTCGATCACCGGACCGGGGTCGCCTGCGGCGTTCTGGGCCATGGCCGAACCAATCATGAAAACGTTACCAAGCATGGATGCGGTTAAAGCGGCTCGCAGGCCCGTCTTGCGCATTCTCTCTCTCCCATGGGATGAAATGTCGGGGCGCCTTCCCTGTTTCGCGCCCGCATCGTCATCCTTGCGCGCCAATCTTACGCCGTCAAGTCAGCCATTTCTTCGCCCCCTCTTGCAGCGCAGCGCAAGTGCGATAGTTTTACCCCATGAACACAGAGCAAATCATCACCCAATTGAGCGCCATCTATGATGCCGCCGTTGCCACATTGCGGGCCGATATTGCGGCCTTTGCCGAAAATGGCACGATCCCGCCCGCCTCGCGGATTGCCGAAAACGCCTGGTGCTATCCTGAATTGCGGGTCCATTATTCCGGCCACGAGACCCATCCCGATGCCAGTCGCGCCTTTGGCCGCCTCAGCGATGCCGGTTCCTATGCCACCACCGTCACCAAGCCCCACCTGTTTGCAGGCTATCTTGACGAGCAATTGCAGACGCTGGCCGAGGATTATGAAATCACGGTCGAGGTCGCCCGGTCGAATCAACAGATCCCCTTTCCCTATGTGCTGGATGCCACCAACGCCACCTCGGCCCGGCCATGGGAACTGGCGCAGCATTTTCCGACCACCGAACTGGCGCTGATCGGTGATGAATTGTCCGACGGGCTGGTCGATATGGGTCAGGATGGGCAGGTCATGCCGCTGGCCCTGTTCGACGGGCTGCGCACCGATTTCAGCCTTGCGCGTCTGGCGCATTACACGGGCACCAGCCCCAGCCATTTCCAGCGCTATATTCTTTTCACCAACTATCACCGCTATGTCGATGAATTCGTCGATTGGGCGGGCCAGCAATTGGGCGAGAACGGCTATACGGCATTGTCTGGCGCGGGCGGGCTATATCTGACCCAGCGGCATGACAATGCACGTGTGCTGCTCTCTGACACGGCCTGGCGGCGGCATCAGATGCCCGCCTACCACCTGATCGGCCCGAACCGCAGCGGGATCACGCTGGTCAATATCGGCGTTGGCCCTTCCAATGCGAAAACGATCTGCGACCACCTCGCCGTGCTGCGCCCGGAGGCATGGCTGATGATCGGCCATTGCGGCGGCCTGCGCGATACGCAGAAGATCGGCGACTATGTGCTGGCTCACGCCTATCTGCGCGACGATCATGTGCTCGATCCGGTCTTGCCCCCCGAAATTCCCATCCCGGCCATTGCCGAGGTTCAGCGTGCGTTGGAACATGCCGCCGAGATCATTTCCGGCCAGACCGGCGCGAACCTGAAGAAGCGCCTGCGCACCGGCACTGTGGTGACGACCGACGACCGCAACTGGGAATTGCGCTACACGCTTTCGGCCCAGCGTTTCAGCCTGAGCCGAGCGGTGGGCATTGATATGGAAAGCGCGACCATCGCCGCACAAGGCTACCGCTTCCGCGTTCCCTATGGCACGCTGCTATGTGTCTCGGACAAGCCGCTGCATGGCGAGATCAAGCTGCCGGGACAGGCGAACCGCTTCTATGAGGAGGCCATCGCCGCGCATCTGGCCATCGGCACCACCACGGTCGATCTGCTGCGCGCCGAAGGTCAGCGGCTGCATTCACGCAAGCTGCGTGCTTTCCGCGAGCCGCCATTCCGCTGATCGCCCGTTACAGGCAAAGAAAAACCGCCGTGGCATCATCTGCCACGGCGGTTTTTTATTGCGACCTTTGGAAGATCAGCGAGGATTATTCCTCACCTTCATCCGCAGTCAGAACCGGACCCGAGTCCTGGCCCTTAGCGGCCACGTCACGGTCAACCAGTTCGATGATCGCCAGAGGCGCAGCGTCCGATGCACGGATGCCGGCCTTGATCACGCGGGTGTAGCCACCGTTGCGATCCGAATAGCGCGAAGCCAGAACGTCGAACAGCTTAACCAGCTGAGCATCGTCCTGCAGGCGGGCGTGCGCCAAACGACGGTTCGAAAGACCGCCACGCTTAGCCAGCGTGATCAGCTTTTCGAGGTAGGGGCGCAGTTCCTTAGCCTTGGGAACAGTGGTCAGGATCTGCTCATGCTTGATGAGCGAAGCCGACAGGTTGCGCAGCAGCGACTGGCGGTGCTGGCTGGTGCGGTTCAGCTTACGCTGGCCGTACTTATGACGCATTGTATATTCCTTCGCGTTCGTAGGGGGGCCGTTTCAGGTACCCCGATCCAGGCGACATTTGACGGCTGCCGCCAAAACCGTTTGGCGGGGCCGGTTTCCCAGCCCCGCCGAAACTTTTAGCCCAGCAGCTCTTGTTCGAGCTTCTTGGCCATTTCCTCGATGTTCTCAGGCGGCCAACCGGGGATATCCATCCCCAGACGCAGACCCATCGAAGAAAGCACTTCCTTGATCTCGTTGAGCGACTTGCGGCCGAAATTCGGCGTGCGCAGCATCTCGGCTTCGGTCTTCTGAACCAGATCGCCGATGTAGATGATGTTGTCGTTCTTGAGACAGTTGGCCGAGCGAACCGACAGTTCCAGCTCGTCCACCTTCTTGAGAAGGTAACGGTTGAGCTGGTTGGTGTCGCCTTCTTCCGGAGCGGCAGCAGCAATGCCGCCGATCATCGGAGCCGCGCCAACCGGAGCGATATCCTCGAAGTGGACGAACAACGCCAACTGGTCCTGCAGAATGCGCGCAGCATAGGCCACCGCGTCTTCCGGCGTAACCGTGCCATCGGTTTCCACCGAAAGGCTCAGCTTGTCATAGTCCAGTTCCTGACCGATACGCGCATTGTCAACCTTGTAGCTGACCTGACGCACCGGCGAGTAAAGCGAGTCGACCGGGATGAGGCCGATCGGCGCATCAATCGGACGGTTCTGCACCGCCGGGACATAGCCCTTGCCGCTGTCCGCGGTCAGTTCCATGTTCAGCGTCGCACCCTCGTCGAGGTGGCAAATCACGAGGTCCTTGTTCATGACCTCGATGTCGCCCGTCACCGCGATGTCGCCAGCGCGCACTTCGCCCGGGCCGGTGGCCGAGAGCTGCAGGCGCTTCGGGCCTTCGCCCTGCATCTTGAGCGCGATCTGCTTAACGTTCAGAACGATGTCGGTAACGTCTTCACGCACACCGGTCAGCGAGCTGAACTCATGCAGCACGTTCTCGATCTTGATCGAGGTGATCGCGGCGCCCTGCAGAGAAGAAAGCAGGACGCGACGCAGCGCATTGCCCAGCGTCAGACCGAAACCGCGTTCCAGCGGTTCGGCGACGAAGGTCGCGCGGCGCTTGGGGTCGTTCCCCGGCTTGACTTCGAGGCTGTTGGGCTTCTTCAGTTCCTGCCAGTTCTTGATGTTGACAGTCATGGACTTCCCCTGATTTCTCTACTGGCGGGAACGACCACGGCGTTCCCGCACGATGCGGGCCGCGGTCGATCCTTGTGGCTGCGCGGACGGCAAAACACCGCCCGCGCAAGCACGATCAGACGCGGCGACGCTTCGAAGGACGCACACCGTTGTGCGGAATCGGGGTCACATCGCGAATCGAGGTGATGGTGAAGCCAACAGCCTGAAGAGCGCGCAGAGCGCTTTCGCGGCCCGAGCCGGGGCCCTTGACTTCGACTTCCAGGGTACGAACGCCGTGTTCGGCGGCCTTCTTGCCGGCGTCATCCGCAGCCACCTGAGCGGCATACGGGGTCGACTTGCGGCTGCCCTTGAAACCCATCATGCCGGCGCTGGACCAGCTGATCGCATTGCCCTGAGCGTCGGTGATGGTCACCATCGTGTTGTTGAAGCTGGCGTTGACATGCGCAATGCCGCTCGAAATATTCTTACGTTCCCGCTTGCGAAGGCGCTGGGGTTCACGTGCCATGGGATCTTATCCTCGTCTTCTGGTCAAATAGATGAAGCTAGCGGGAACCGCTTACTTCTTCTTACCAGCGATGGGCTTGGCCTTACCCTTGCGGGTGCGGGCGTTGGTGTGGGTGCGCTGGCCGCGAACGGGCAGGCCCTTACGGTGACGCAGGCCGCGATAGCAGGCCAGATCCATCAGACGCTTGATGTTCATCGCGGTTTCGCGACGAAGATCGCCTTCCACGGTGTGTTCGGCGTCAATGGCTTCGCGGATGTGCAGGACTTCGGCGTCCGACAGTTCCTGAACGCGACGACTGTGATCAATGCCCAGCTTGTCAGCGATCTGCTTGGCCTTGAACGAGCCGATACCGTGAATGTAGGTCAGCGCGATGATAACGCGCTTGTTGGTGGGGATATTAACCCCGGCAATACGAGCCACTCTTTTCTCCATGCTCCACAGGGATATGCAGCAAGGCCGCCTCAAAGAAGCAACAGGCCACACACCCCCATCTCAACGCTTTTTCACAACGACGAAAGCCAGATCACCTTGACGGCAAAAAGCCCGACGGGCGCACAATCATTAGTGCCTCCTGCCGGACTTACCCGTTTTCGACATGCGAAGAGCGCGCCTAGACCGATTCGCCTGACAAGTCAACGCGAGCGATCAAATTTTTGCGGAAAGGTAAACCGGAAAATTCCGCCCCTTCCGCGCTGCTCTTCAAAATGGAAAAACCCGCCCTCGCCTGCCAGTAGAGCCGCAAGGACGGGTAATTACCTTAAGCGATAATCCGCTCGATCGCATCGGTGACATGGCACAATTCAGCCATGCCATTCACGCGGGCAACAATGCCGCGAGCCTCATAGATCGGCAGGATCGGCGCGGTCTTGGCGCGATATTCGGCCATGCGCGTACGCACCGTTTCCTCATTATCGTCGGGACGGCGCTTGAATTCGGTGCCGTTGCACTTGTCGCAAACACCAAAGGCCTTGGGCTGCTCGAACTTGTCGTGATAGCCCTTGCCGCAATTGGCGCAGGTAAAGCGGCCCGTGATGCGCTCGACCAGAGCATCTTCATCAACGTCCAGCTCGATCACATGATCCAGCTTGCGGCCACGCTCACCCAGAATGGCGTCGAGCGATTCCGCCTGCGCCGCCGTACGCGGGTAACCGTCGAAAATCGCGCCAGCTTCGGGCCCCATGCTGTCCAGCTCTTCGCCGATCAGCGCCGAAACAATCGCGTCCGACACCAGTTCGCCGCGCTCCATGACAGCCTTGGCCTCAAGGCCGACGGGCGTGCCCGCCTTGACGGCCGCGCGCAACATATCGCCGGTCGAAAGCTGGCGAAAGCCATGACGCTCGACAAGGCGCTGGGCCTGAGTGCCCTTACCGGCCCCCGGCGGTCCAAGCAAAATGATATTCACTGGTCTCTCCCCTCCGTTCAGACCATCCAAGGCGGCGCGCGTTAGCGCATCCGCCCCTTGAGTTTCGCTTTCTTGATCAGATCACCATACTGGTGAGCCAACAGATGCGACTGGATCTGGGTGATGGTATCCACGGTCACGTTCACCACGATCAGCAAGCTCGTGCCGCCGGCCACCACCAGCCGCAGCCCGGTTTGCTCCATGAAGAACTCGGGCACAACACAGACTATGGTAATATAGGCAGCGCCGATTACGGTGATTCGCGTCAGAACATAGTCGAGGTAGGTCGACGTGTTCTTGCCTGGACGAATGCCCGGAATGAAGCCCCCGTTGCGCTTGAGATTGTCGGCCGTCTCTTCCGGATTGAACACCACAGCGGTGTAGAAGAAGCAGAAGAACACGATGCCCAAAGCATAAAGCGCCATGTAGAGCGGCTTGCCGTGACCCAGATACTGGTTGAGCGTGACGATCACATTGCCCAGCGTCGAATCAGGCGCGACCGACTTGCCGGCAAATTGCGTGATGGTCAGCGGCAGCAGCAGCAGCGAACTGGCGAAGATCGGCGGGATCACGCCCGCGGTGTTGATCTTAAGCGGCAGATGGCTGCGATCCGCCTGCATCATACCGTTCTGAGTCGCCCGCTTGGGATACTGGATCAGCAGGCGGCGCGTGGCGCGTTCCATAAAGCTGATGAACAGGATCATGCCGACCACCAGCGCCACCATCGCAAAGATGGTCAGCCCGTTGACCGAACCGGAACGACCGCCTTCAAACAGCTGGATGAAGAATTGCGGCATCTGGGCCACAATACCGGCCATGATGATCAGCGAGGTGCCGTTGCCGATACCGCGGCTGGTGATCTGTTCGCCCAGCCACAGCAGGAACATCGTCCCGCCGATCAGCGAAATCACCGCACAGACGCGGAACAGCATGCCCGGAATAACCACAGCCTGAAGCCCGGCGGAAGTGCCGTAAGCCTCAAGACCCGAAGCAATCGCCCAGCCCTGAATCGCGGTCAGCAGCACCGCGCCATAGCGCGTCCACTGGTTCAGCTTCTTGCGCCCGCTCTCGCCTTCCTTCTTCAAGGAAGCCAGCGCCGGATGCAGCGAAGCGGCGAGCTGAACCACGATCGAGGCCGTGATATAGGGCATGACGCCAAGCGCGATGAGGCTCATGCGCTCAAGGCTGCCGCCCGAGAAAGTGTTGAAAATGTCGAGAATGCCACCCTGCGTCTTGGCGTAAAGCTGCTGGAGCACCAGCGGATTGACGCCCGGAAGCGGGACAAAGCTCAGAAAACGGAAGACAATCAGCGCCCCGACGGTGAACCAGATGCGGCTCTTGAGTTCCGTCGCCTTGTTAAAATTGGCGAGACTGAGTGTACTGGCGATATTATCGGCGCGCGATGCCATAGGATTGCTCAAACCCTGACCCTGGCCGCCAAAATGGGCGGCGGACCTTTACCCATAGGTGGGAAAGGATAAGGACTGCGGGCGGGGATACAACCCCCGCCCGCAAGCCCAAACCAAATTACTCGGCAGCAGCAGCCACGGCCGGCACTTCGACCGAACCGCCAGCAGCTTCGACAGCCGACTTGGCGCCGGCCGAAACGCCGGCAACCTTGAAGCTGACCTTGGCGCTGAACACGCCCTTGCCGAGCAGACGCACGCCGTCCTTGCCGCCACGGGCCAGACCGGCGCCCTTGAGCGCTTCGTGATCCACAACAGCCGAGATGTCGAGCTTACCTGCGTCGATCGCCTTCTGGATCATGCCCAGGTTGACTTCAGCATAGTCCTTGCCGAACGGGTTGTTGAAACCACGCTTCGGCAGACGCATGTGAAGCGGCATCTGACCGCCTTCGAAGCCATTGATCGACACGCCCGAACGCGCCTTGGCACCCTTCTGGCCACGGCCAGCGGTCTTGCCCTTGCCCGAACCGATACCGCGGCCAACGCGGATACGACGGTGGCGGGCGCCAGCATTGTCACGGATATCATTCAACTTGGTCATATTATGCACTCGCTTTCGCTTTTATCGCGCTTGATGGAAGGCGCGCCCTTAGGCGAAATGGGCTGGCGTGTCACCCTTTTTCCGCGCAGCGCCCTGCCCCGCGCCATTGTCCCGCAAGATCCGCGACTTGACCCAGCTGGCGCGCAGCCGGTCAAGCGGGCGATCATACCAGCGCCACACACTATAAACCGCCAGCGGCGCGATCACGATGCCTCCCAACAACACGCTGCTCTCAGCCCACGGGCCATATCGCAGCACGAGGATCAGCGGCCAGTGCAAGAGATAGAGAAGAAAGGAAGAATCGCCCATCGCCCGGTCACCCCGGTCCGATTTCCCGGTGACCGAATAAAGCGCAAAAGGCAGCAGACAGACCCCAAGCCCCAAATTGAGAAACGAGGACAGATCCCCGCCCTCACTCAGCCAGCGATGACGATCCGGCCCCAACGCGCATAGCAACAGCCAGCCCAGCGCCACGCCCATCCCGGCTCCGCCCATCGCGGCCGAAACGCGCCATGCATGCTGTGCAGCCAACAGCCCCAGCAGGAAAAAGATCAGAAAGACAGGCAGCACGGCCACCCAATGCATGCCTATCGCCCATATAAAGCACAGCGCGCCAAGGGCCACCACGCTGACAGCGGACAAGCGCCCCACCATGCCGATCAGCAACGGCGCGACCAGATAGAATTGCATCTCCACATCCAGCGACCATGCAGAGCCCAACGGCTTGATCGCCAATTGCCCATAGCCGAGCAGAGCGAAAGGCGCGACCGCCTGCACCGCCCCATCGTGCCGGATCAGCCCCCAATCAGGATGGTTCAACCCCCAATAGACCAGCAGGCTGAGCCCACTTGCCAGCACCGTCACCGGGGCCACCCGCCACCAGCGGCTGATGATAAAGGTCAGCCATGGTCGGCGGCAATGAACATAGCGCGAGGCCCAGACAAGGCGGACCCAATAGCCGCTCAGCGCAAAGAACACGAGAACCGGCGCCTTGCCGACCTCGATCCGCGTAATGTGATGGACGACCACCATCAGCGCCAGCCAGAGCCGGAACGCGCCGGGACCGGAGGGCCACAGCAAGCGCCCCGCCCCTATCCAAAATGTCGCCCCGGTCTGCATGCCTCAGGCTTCTAGCCGCTCAGACTTAACAAATGGCCACAAGAAAAGGCCCCGGATCGCTCCGAGGCCTTGTCCTGTGCTTCAATCTGAAAGCGCGGGGTCGATTAGTCGACCACGGCCACCAGATGCGGCAAACGAGCGATCGTGCCGCGAACTTCGGGGGTGTCCGTCAGTTCGACAACGCGATTCATCTTGTTAAGGCCCAGACCGATCAGCATCTTGCGCTGAGCTTCGGGACGACGGATCGGCGAACCGATCTGCTTGATCTTGATGGTTGCCATTGCGCTTACTCCGTAATCGCAGCGGCAGCAGCTTCAAGCTGCGCCTCAGAGTGATGATGCCCATCGCGGTTCAGCAGGTCGGTGACCTTCTTGCCGCGACGCTGCGCCACCGACTTCGGGCTCGACTGGTTGGTCAGAGCGTCGAAAGTGGCGCGGATCATGTTGTAGGGGTTCGAGGTGCCGACCGACTTGGTCACCACGTCATGAACGCCCAGGCTTTCGAAGACAGCGCGCATCGGGCCGCCGGCGATGATGCCCGTACCGGCCGGGGCCGAACGTACGCTCACCTTGCCAGCGCCGAAGTGGCCCTTGCCGTCGTGGTGAAGGGTGCGCGCTTCCTTGAGGGGAACGCGAACCATCTTCTTCTTGGCCGAGGCAGTCGCCTTGGTGATGGCTTCAGGCACTTCGCGCGCCTTGCCATGACCAAAGCCGACGCGGCCCTTGCCATCGCCGACCACGACGAGAGCTGCAAAGCCAAAGCGCTTGCCGCCCTTCACGGTCTTGCTGACGCGGTTGATGTGAACGAGCTTTTCAATCAGCTCTTCACCCTGCTCCTCGTCAGGCTTGCCGCGACGGTCATCGCGGCGACCGCGACCGCGGCCATCGCCACGTTCGCCATCACGACCGCGACCACGACCACGACGACCTTCACGCTCGTTGCCCTCGGGGGCAGCTTCAACAGCAGCGGGAGCCGCAGCTTCAAGGTTGGTTTCGTCAGCCATTGTCAGAACTCCAGCCCGCCTTCACGGGCGGCATCGGCCAGCGCCTTGACGCGACCATGGAACAGGAAACCGCCGCGATCGAACACGACAGTGGTGACGCCAGCGGCCTTGGCGGCTTCCGCCAGTTCCTTGCCCACAGCAACAGCGGAAACGACGTTGGCGCCGATATCCTTGCTGCCCTTCTTCAGCGACGAAGCCGAAGCGAGGGTACGACCAGCAGCATCGTCGATGATCTGGGCGTAGATGTGGCGACCCGAACGGTGCACCGAGAGGCGAGGACGCCCACCGGCACGAGCCTTGAGAGCGGTGCGAACGCGCCGACGACGGCGCTCGAACAGAGACAGCTTGGCCATTACTTCTTCTTCCCTTCCTTGCGGAAGATGAACTCGCCAGCGTACTTGATACCCTTGCCCTTATAGGGTTCGGGCTTACGCCAGCGACGGATCTCGGCCGCAACCTGACCCACCTTCTGCTTGTCGATACCGGAAATCAGGACCGTGGTGTTATCCGGGGTCTTGATTTCGATGCCTTCGGGAACGTCGAAGTTGACGTCGTGGCTGTAACCCAGCTGAAGCTTGAGCACCTTGCCCTGAGCGGTGGCGCGATAGCCCACACCGGTGATCTGCAGGGTCTTGGTGTAACCTTCGGTAACACCGGTGATCAGGTTCGAGACCAGCGTGCGCTGCATGCCCCAGAACGCGCGAGCGCGCTTGGTGTCATTGGCAGGCGTCACCTTGATGGTGTCGTCGGCCAGCTCATAGCTGATTTCATTAGCCAGGCTCAGCGTCAGCGCGCCCTTGGGGCCCTTCACGGTCAGCACGCCATCGGCGATATTCGCCGAGACGCCCGCCGGAATGGCAACAGGCTTCTTACCAATGCGGCTCATTAGAACACCTCCGCCAGCACTTCGCCGCCGACGTTGGCAGCGCGCGCTTCGGCATCCGAAAGCACGCCGCGGGGCGTCGAGACGATGGTGATGCCAAGGCCGTTACGCACCACGGGCAGTTCTTTGCTGCCCGAGTACACACGGCGACCCGGCTTGGAGACGCGAGCGAGATGCTTGATCGCGGGCTCGCCTTCGAAATACTTCAGCTCGATGCGCAGCTGCGGGTGAACGCCGGTGGCGTCCTCCGAATAACCACGGATGTAGCCTTCGCGCTGGAGCACTTCGAGAACGCGCGAACGCAGCTTCGAAGCCGGCGAAAGGACGGAATCCTTCTTCGCCTGCTGGCCGTTGCGGATACGGGTGAGCATATCACCCAGAGGATCGGTCAATGCCATCGCTTTGTTCCTTACCAGCTCGACTTCGTCACGCCGGGGATCATGCCCTTATTGGCAAGATCACGCAGCTCAACGCGGCACAGGCCGAACTTGCGATAGTAGCCGCGCGGGCGGCCGGTGGTGGCGCAACGGTTGCGCACGCGGGTCGGGTTCCCGTTACGGGGAATCTCGGCCAGCTTCAGGCGGGCAATCAGACGCTCGGTTTCATCAGCCGATTCATCGTCAGCAACAGCCTTCAGCTTCGCGTACTTAGCTGCGTACTTCTTGACGAGGGCCTTGCGGCGCTCGTTCTTGTTGATCGAACTCAGTTTCGCCATGGACTTAAGCTCTCTTTCTCAATCTTGCTCGCTCACGCCGCCTGCTTGGCTTCGGCGGTGGCAGTGAACGGGAAACCGAAGAGACGCAGCAGTTCGCGCGCTTCCTCGTCGGTCTTGGCCGAGGTGGTGACGATGATGTCCATGCCACGCACCTTGTCGATCTGATCGTAGCTGATTTCCGGGAAGATAATCTGCTCTTTCAGACCCATGGCATAGTTGCCACGGCCGTCGAAGCTCTTCGGATTCAGGCCACGGAAGTCGCGGATGCGGGGCATCGCGATCGTGATCAGACGGTCAAGGAATTCATACATGCGCTCGCGACGCAGCGTGACCTTGCAACCGATCGCCATGCCTTCACGCAGCTTGAACTGCGCAACCGACTTCTTGGCGCGGGTCACCACCGGCTTCTGACCGGCAATGGCTTCCATTTCGGCAGCAGCGGTCTGGACCTTCTTACGGTCCTGCGTGCCTTCACCCACACCCATGTTGAGCGTGATCTTTTCGATCTTCGGGATTTCGAGCGCGTTCTTGTAACCAAACTTTTCCGTCATCGCAGCAGCGATTTCGGCGTCATACTTGGTCTTGAGACGCGGAGTGTACTTATCAGCCATCGATAGCCTCCCCGGACTTCACGGCCACGCGGACCTTCTTGCCGTCCTTTTCCTCGAAGCGGATGCGGGTGGCCGCACCGGTCTTCGGATCGACGAGACCAACCTTGCTGATAGCCATCGGCGCTTCGCGGCGCTCGATGCCACCCTGCGGGTTCACCTGGGTCGGCTTGCGATGGCGGGCAGCGACGTTCACGCCGGCAACCACAATCTTGCCTTCCTTCGGCAGGACGGACAGAACCTGGCCGGTACGGCCCTTGTCCTTGCCCGAACGGACGATCACATTGTCGCCCTTCTTGATCTTAGCAGCGGACATTACAGAACCTCCGGAGCCAGCGAGATGATCTTCATGTAGCCCTTGGCGCGCAGTTCGCGAACCACGGGGCCAAAGATACGCGTGCCGATGGGCTCAGCGTTCTTGTTGATCAGCACAGCCGCGTTACCGTCGAAACGGATAACCGAACCGTCGGGACGGCGAACGTCCTTGCGGGTACGAACGATCACCGCGCGGTGAACGTCGCCCTTCTTGACCTTGGCGCGGGGCTGGGCTTCCTTGATCGACACCACGATGATGTCGCCAACGCCAGCGGTACGACGCTTCGATCCGCCCAGCACCTTAATGCACTGGACACGCTTGGCGCCGCTGTTGTCAGCAACGTCAAGCTGGGATTGCATCTGGATCATGGATCCGGTTCCTTACGTTAGGCTTGCCGGAACAAGTCCGGCAGTTCCAAAAAACGGCGCCCGCGCAAACGGGCACCGTGAAGCGGTCCGGCGCCCTAACCCGATTCGGGTCAGAGCGCCAGAGAATTTTTCAACGACCTTAGACGTCCGCTTCGACAGCGACGCCCTTGCCCGCCTGAACCCGCTCGATCACCTTCCAGCTCTTCAGCTTGGAGATCGGGGCGGTTTCCTCGATGCGGACAACTTCGCCAGCCTTGAAGGCGTTGTCTTCGTCGTGAGCGTGATACTTCTTCGAACGACGGATGATCTTCCCATAAAGGGGGTGCTTCACCTTACGCTCGACCTTCACGACCACGGTCTTGTCGGTCTTGTCGGAAACCACAGTCCCGATAAGAATACGCTTGGGCATGGTTTCCTCCTTACGCCTTCGCTGCAACAGAACGCTCACTCTGAAGCGTCTTGATGCGGGCGATATCACGGCGCACTTCCTTGATGCGTGCAGGACGCTCAAGCTGGTTGGTGGCGGCCTGGAAGCGCAGGTTGAAAGCCTCGCGCTTCAGATCGCCCAGCTCGGCAACCAGCTGGTCATCGCTCTTGCCACGCAGATCAGCGATCTTGGACATTATTCGCCTCCCAGGTGCGAGGTGTCGCCAAGCTTGGCAACAACCTTGGTCTTGATCGGCAGCTTCATCGCGGCGCGCTCGAACGCACCAGCGGCCAGCTCGCCCGAAACGCCGTCCAGTTCGAACAGGATCTTGCCCGGCTTGACGCGAGCAGCCCAATATTCGATCGAACCCTTGCCCTTACCCTGACGGACTTCAGCAGGCTTCTTCGAGACGGGCAGATCGGGGAACACGCGGATCCACAGGCGGCCCTGACGACGCAGGTGACGCTGAATGGCACGACGTGCAGCTTCGATCTGACGAGCGGTAACCCGCTCCGGTTCCATGGCCTTGAGGCCATAGGAACCGAAGTTCAGGTCGGTGCCGCCCTTGGCGTTGCCGTGCAGACGGCCTTTAAACGCCTTGCGGAACTTGGTCTTCTTCGGTTGCAACATGATCTGTTACCTCAACCTCAACGTGCAGGACGCACGCCGGAGGTCTGGGCCTCCATCATGAGACGGTCCTGCGCCATCGGATCGTGACCAAGGATTTCGCCCTTGAAGATCCACACCTTGATGCCGATGATGCCATAGGCGGTCAACGCCTCGGCTTCGGCATAGTCGATGTTAGCACGCAGAGTGTGCAGCGGAACGCGGCCTTCGCGGTACCATTCGATACGCGCGATTTCAGCGCCGCCCAGACGGCCCGAGCAGGTGATCTTGATGCCTTCGGCACCAAGACGCAGCGCGGACTGAACCGAGCGCTTCATTGCACGGCGGAAGGCAACACGGCGGATCAGCTGATCAGCGATGCCCTGAGCGACAAGCTTCGAGTCGACTTCCGGCTTGCGGATTTCGACGATGTTCAGCTTGACGTCGCTGCCGGTGAACTTGGCGAGCTGAAGGCGCAGCTTTTCAATGTCTGCACCCTTCTTGCCGATGATCACGCCCGGACGAGCAGCGAAGATCGACACGCGGCACACCTTGGCGGGACGCTCGATCACCACCTTCGAAATCGCGGCCTGCGGCAGCGACTTGAAGATGAACTTGCGCATCTTGAGATCTTCCTCAAGAAGCTTGCCGTAGCTGCGACCTTCCGCATACCAGCGGCTGTCCCAAGTGCGGTTGATCTGCAGGCGCAGACCGATGGGGTTGCTCTTATGACCCATGGATCAAGCCTCCTGAACTTCGCGCACCACGATGCGCAGACGGCTGAAGGGCTTCAGGATGCGGGTGGACTTGCCACGGCCGCGGGTGTGGAAGCGCTTCATCGTGATCGACTTGCCGACCGAAGCCTCAACCACGACGAGGCTGTCCACGTCGAGGTTGTGGTTGTTTTCGGCGTTGGCGATGGCCGAAGCCAGCACCTTGCGAGCGTCAACCGCCATGGCCTTCTTCGAGAAGGTCAGGATGTTCAGCGCATCTTCAGCCTTCTGGTTGCGGATAAGCGCCGCAACCAGGTTGAGCTTCTGAGCCGAGCCGCGGATCTGCGTACCGACCGACAGGGCTTCGTTGTCGCCAACGCGACGGGGAGCTTTAGGCTTGCTCATCAGCGCTTGCCCTTCTTGTCAGCGGCGTGGCCGGGGAACGTGCGCGTCGGCGCGAATTCGCCCAGCTTGTGGCCGACCATGTCCTCATTCACGGACACGGGGATGAACTTATGCCCGTTGTAGACGTTGAACGTCAAACCAACGAACGTCGGCAGGATCGTCGACCGACGCGACCAGGTCTTGATCGGGCCGGCACGGTTGCCAGCATCCTGGGCGACCTCGGCCTTTTTCAGCAGGTGCAGGTCGACGAAAGGACCTTTCCAGACGGAACGAGCCATTGTCGATTACCTCTTCTTCTTCGCGTGACGCGAGCGGATGATCATGCCGTCAGTCTTCTTGTTATGACGGGTGCGAGCGCCCTTGGTAGGCTTGCCCCACGGCGTAACAGGATGACGACCGCCCGAAGTACGGCCTTCACCACCACCATGCGGGTGGTCGACCGGGTTCTTGGCGACGCCGCGGGTAAGCGGACGCTGGCCAAGCCAACGGTTACGACCGGCCTTTGCAAGGTGCGTGTTGGCGTTGTCGGGGTTCGACACGGCGCCAACGGTGCCCATGCAATCGCCACGCAGGTAGCGCTGTTCGCCCGAGTTCAGACGAACGATCACCAGACCACGGTCACGGCCCACGACCTGCACATAGGTGCCGGCCGAACGAGCGATCTGACCGCCCTTGCCCGGCTTCATTTCCACGTTGTGGATGATGGTGCCGACAGGGATCTGCGACAGAAGCATGGCATTGCCGGGCTTCACGTCGGTCTTTTCGCCAGCGACAATGGTGTCGCCAACGGCCAGACGCTGGGGAGCGATGATGTAGGTCTGCTCACCGTCTTCGTACTTGACGAGGGCGATGAACGCGGTGCGGTTGGGGTCATATTCCAGACGCTCAACGGTTGCCGGCTGGTCCCACTTGCGGCGCTTGAAATCGATGAAACGATAGCGCTGCTTGTGGCCACCGCCGATACCGCGGCTGGTCACGTGACCCTTGTTGTTACGACCACCGGTCTTGCTCTTACCTTCGGTAAGCGCCTTGACCGGCTTGCCCTTCCACAGGGCGCTCTTGTCAACCAGGACGAGGCCACGACGGGCCGGGCTGGTCGGGTTATAGCTCTTGAGTGCCATGTTCTACCGCCCTCAGATCCCGCTGGTCACGTCGATCGACTGGCCTTCAGCCAGGGTCACAACGGCCTTCTTGACGTCGGTGCGCTTGTAGGGCTTGCCCTTCCAGCGCTTGGTCTTGCCCTTCTGGGTCAGGGTGTTCACACCCGTCACCTTCACGCCGAACAGAGCCTCGACCGCAGCCTTGATTTCAGGCTTGGTCGCGCGTTCGGCCACTTTGAAGACAACAGCGTTGTTCTCAGAGAGCAACGTGGTCTTTTCAGTGATGTGGGGCGCCACGATCACGTCGTAATGACGCGTGTCGATGCTGTCCTTAGCCATTGAAACGGGCCTCCAGCTTCTCGACAGCGGCGCGGGTCAGCACCAGCGTGTCATGCTTCAGGATGTCGTAAACGTTCGCGCCCACGGCGGGCAGAACATTCACGCCGACGATGTTGCCGGCAGCGCGAGCGAAGTTTTCGTTCACCGCTTCGCCGTCGATCACCAGCACCTTGCCGGCAAAGCCGGCCGTGGCGAGCGTGGCAGCAAGAGCCTTGGTCTTGGCTTCGGCCAGTTCCAGGTTCTCAACGATCACCAGACCACTGTTGACCTTCGAGGACAGGGCCAGCTTGAGACCAAGCGCACGGACCTTCTTGTTCAGCGAGATGTTGAAGTCACGGACGCGAGGACCATGAGCCTTACCACCGCCGATGAAGATCGGAGCCTTGCGGTCGCCGTGACGGGCAGTACCGCCACCCTTCTGGTTGCCGAACTTCTTGCCGGTGCGGGCCACATCGCTGCGCTCGCGAGCGCCGCGGGCGGTGCCGCGACGGTTTTCCAGCTGCCAGGTGACAACACGGTGGAGAATGTCAGCGCGCGGCTCGAGGCCGAACACCGCATCGTTCAGTTCGATTTCGCCAGCAGCGGCCGAACCGTCGAGGTTTTGCAGAGTTACCTTGACCACGACTTAGCCCTCCTGACCTTCGGCAGCTTCGACAGCCGGAGCAGCATCGACCACAGCCGACTTGATCGCGGCGGGGTACGGAGCGTCGGCATGACGAGCAACCTTGACCGAATCGCGGACGAGCAACCAGCCGTTCTTCGCGCCGGGCACAGAGCCCTTGACGAAAACCAGGCCGCGCGCGTCATCGGTGCGGACAACTTCGAGATTCTGCTGGGTGCGCTGACGATCACCCTGATGACCGGCCATCTTCTTGTTCTTGAAGACGCGGCCCGGATCCTGACGGTTACCCGTCGAACCATGCGCACGGTGAGAGATCGACACACCATGGGTGGCGCGCATACCGCCGAAGCCCCAGCGCTTCATAGCGCCCGAGAAGCCCTTACCCTGAGTGTGGCCGGTGATGTCAACCAGCTGGCCCGACACGAAGTGCGAGGCGGCGATGGTCGAACCAACTTCCAGCACGGCGTCATCGGCCACGCGGAATTCGGCAACTTCCATCTTCAGCGGAACTTCAGCCTTGGCGAAGTGCTCGCGCTGCGGCTTGTTGACATTCTTTTGCTTGGCGGCGCCCGCACCCAGCTGCAGAGCGACATAACCGTCGCGCTCAGCGGTACGAACCGAAACCACCTGGCAGTCTTCCAGCGACAGAACAGTCACAGGAACGTGACGTCCATCTTCCTGGAAAAGGCGGGTCATCCCCACCTTCTTAGCGATCACGCCGGTGCGCATGACCTTTTACTCCTTACAGAGGCCTGCAGCGGACCATCCCCCACAGGCGTGTTCAACCCAATGTACGAAGCGGACCCCGTCCGGGTCGAGTGCCAGGCCATCTCAGGCTCAGCAAGACGGGGGACGCTGCCCGGAACAAGTGCTGATCCAAGGACCAGCGAGACTTCCGGAGGTATCCCATTTTCCTTTGCAGGCTTAGCCGCGCAGGCACCATTTCTGGCAAACAGCCGAATCAAAATCGGCCAGAGGTCGCGCCCTTAGCAGACGCAATCCCTTTATGCCAGCTTGATTTCAACGTTGACGCCTGCAGCGAGATCGAGCTTCATCAGCGCATCGACGGTCGCGGCGTTGGGCTGAACGATGTCCAGCAGACGCTTGTAGGTGCGAACTTCAAACTGCTCGCGCGACTTCTTATCGATGTGGGGTCCGCGGTTAACGCAGAACTTCTCGATCTTGGTCGGCAGCGGAATGGGCCCGCGGATGAGTGCGCCCGTGCGACGGGCGGTGTCGGCGATCTCGCCGGTGGCCTGATCCAGCACGCGATGATCGAATGCCTTCAGGCGAATGCGGATGTTTTGAGCTTCCATGTCCTGCTACCGATGAGAAAGAGCCAAAAAAGAAAGAGTGCCCTTCGCTGCTACAGCAAAGGGCTACCCTTGAAAACCGGAGCCCGGAAGCGACGAATCACCTCCGGGCTGCGCGGCCTATATTACTTCGTGATCTTCGCCACAACCCCCGAACCGACGGTACGGCCGCCTTCGCGAATAGCGAAGCGGAGACCCTCGTCCATGGCGATCGGCGCGATCAGCTCAACCTGGAGCTTCACGTTGTCGCCGGGCATCACCATTTCGGTGCCCTCGGGCAGCGTGACCGAGCCGGTCACGTCGGTGGTGCGGAAGTAGAACTGCGGACGATAGTTGGCGAAGAACGGCGTGTGACGGCCACCTTCGTCCTTCGACAGCACGTACACTTCCGATTCGAAGCTGGTGTGCGGCGTGCAGGTGCCGGGCTTGGCCAGAACCTGGCCACGCTCAACGTCTTCACGCTTGATGCCACGGCACAGAGCGCCGATGTTGTCGCCGGCTTCACCCTGATCGAGCAGCTTGCGGAACATTTCCACGCCGGTCACAGTCGTCTTGGCAGTAGCCTTCAGACCGATGATTTCGACTTCTTCACCAACCTTGATGATGCCGGTTTCGACGCGGCCGGTCACAACCGTACCACGACCCGAGATCGAGAACACGTCTTCGACGGGCATCAGGAACGGACGGTCGGTCGGACGGGGGGGCTGCGGAATGTAGCTGTCGACAGCTTCCATCAGCTTGTAGATCGACTGCTTGCCGATGGCATCGTCACGACCTTCGAGAGCGGCCAGAGCCGAACCCGGGATCACGGGGATGTCGTCGCCGGGGAAGTCGTAGGACGACAGCAGCTCGCGGATTTCCAGTTCGACGAGTTCGAGGATTTCCTCGTCGTCAACCTGGTCGACCTTGTTCATGTACACGACCAGAGCAGGCACGCCGACCTGGCGAGCGAGCAGGATGTGTTCGCGGGTCTGCGGCATCGGACCGTCAGCAGCGTTCACCACCAGGATCGCGCCGTCCATCTGGGCGGCACCGGTGATCATGTTCTTCACATAGTCAGCGTGACCCGGGCAGTCGACGTGAGCGTAGTGACGGTTGGCGGTCTCGTATTCCACGTGGGCGGTCGAGATCGTGATGCCGCGCTCGCGCTCTTCGGGAGCCTTGTCGATGTTCGCGTAGTCCGTGAACGTCGCGCCACCGGTTTCGGCCAGCACCTTGGTGATGGCAGCGGTCAGCGTGGTCTTGCCGTGGTCAACGTGACCGATGGTGCCGATGTTGCAGTGCGGCTTGGTCCGCTCAAACTTAGCCTTAGCCATGTTTCAAACCTTCTTTTCGTTCAAATGAGATTTCTGCACGAGACGGCACCTGCCAGACTCGCCTGAAATTCAGGCGCCGCCCCTAGCCTGATCTGTCGGCGCTGGCAAGCGCATGTTGCACCCCAGCCCCGACAGCATCAACTTAAGCTCAGGCCATCTTGGCCTTCAGCTCGGTGGCAACGTTCGCCGGCACTTCGTCATAGTGCGAGAACTGCATCGAGTACTGGGCGCGGCCCTGGGTAAACGAACGCAGCTGGTTCACGTAACCGAACATGTTGGCCAGCGGCACCATGGCCTCGACAACCTGTGCGTTGCCGCGGCTGTCGGTGCCCTGGATCTGACCACGGCGGCTGTTGATGTCGCCGATCACGTCGCCCATGAATTCCTCAGGGGTGACGACTTCGACCTTCATGATCGGTTCCAGCACCTTGATGCCCGACTTCTGAGCCACTTCGCGCATGGCGCCGCGAGCACAGATTTCGAACGCCAGAGCCGACGAGTCGACGTCGTGGTACGCGCCGTCATACAGCACGATTTCGAAGTCGATGATCGGGAAGCCGATGAGCGAGCCGGTGGCGGCCGTTTCACGGAAACCCTTTTCAATCGCGGGGATATATTCCTTGGGAATATTACCGCCCTTGATTTCGTCCTTGAAGGTGATGCCGCTGCCGCGTTCGCCCGGCGACACCTTGACCTTCACGCGACCGAACTGACCCGTACCACCCGACTGCTTCTTGTGGGTGAAGTCGATGTCGACCGGCTTGGCCAGATATTCGCGATAAGCCACCTGCGGAGCGCCGACGTTGGCTTCGACCTTGAACTCGCGACGCATACGGTCGACGATGATGTCCAGGTGAAGTTCGCCCATGCCCTTGATGATGGTCTGGCCCGATTCGTGATCGGTCGACACGCGGAACGAGGGATCTTCAGCCGACAGACGATTGAGCGCAACGCCCATCTTTTCCTGGTCAGCCTTGGTCTTGGGTTCCACCGACAGTTCGATCACCGGCTCGGGGAATTCCATGCGTTCCAGCACGATCGGCTGACGTTCGGCGCACAGCGTGTCACCGGTCGTCGTTTCCTTCATGCCGGCCAGAGCAATGATGTCGCCCGCAAAGGCTTCGTCAATGTCCTTACGCTCGTTCGCATGCATTTCCAGCATACGACCGACCTTTTCCTTCTTATCCTTCACCGAGTTCAGGTAGGTGCCCTTGGTGAGCGTACCCGAATAGATGCGGATGAAGGTGAGCGAGCCCACGAAGGGATCGTTCATGACCTTGAAGGCCAGAGCCGAGAACGGAGCCTCGTCGGTGGCGGGACGGCTGTCCTTCTCGTCGCTGTCCATCTTGACGCCCTGGACGTCAGGAATGTCGAGCGGCGAAGGCAGATAGTCGACCACGGCGTCGAGCAGGGGCTGAACGCCCTTGTTCTTGAACGCCGAACCGCAGCACACGGGGACGAACGACTGGTTCAGCGTGCCCTTGCGGATCAGCTTCTTCAGCGTTTCGGCATCGGGCTCGTTGCCTTCGAGATAGGCTTCCATCGCGTCATCGTCCTGCTCAACAGCAAGTTCGATGAGGCGCGAACGGTACTCGGCAGCTTCGTCGGCCAGATCGGCGGGGATTTCTTCGTAGAAGAATTCGGCGCCCAGCGATTCATCCTTCCAGATGATCGCGCGGTTGTTCACCAGATCGACCAGACCCTTCAGATCGGCTTCGAGACCGATCGGAATGTACAGCACGGCCGGCTTCGCACCCAGGCGGTCGATGATCGACTGCACGCAGTACTTGAAGTTGGCGCCCGTACGGTCCAGCTTGTTGATGAAGCACATGCGGGGAACGCCGTACTTGTCAGCCTGACGCCACACGGTTTCCGACTGCGGCTCCACGCCGGCAACGCCGTCGAAGCACGCAACGGCACCGTCGAGCACGCGCAGCGAACGTTCGACTTCAATCGTGAAGTCGACGTGGCCGGGGGTGTCGATGATGTTGATGCGGTGGTCGTTCCAGAAGCAGGTCGTCGCGGCCGACGTGATCGTGATGCCGCGTTCCTGTTCCTGCTCCATCCAGTCCATCGTGGCGGCGCCGTCATGGACTTCGCCGATCTTGTAGGACTTGCCGGTGTAGTAAAGGATACGCTCGGTCGTCGTGGTCTTGCCAGCGTCGATATGCGCCATGATGCCGATATTACGGTACATCGAAAGCGGATGGCTGCGTGCCATGGGGTTTTCCTTGGTTTCGGACGAGGATGATCCCCGCCCTTAGGTTCGGAATAGTGACAAACCTGTGACGGAGCCGCCAAAACGGCTCCGTCCCAAAGCCTTTACCAGCGGTAGTGCGAGAAGGCGCGGTTCGCATCCGCCATGCGGTGCGTGTCTTCGCGCTTCTTGACCGCGCTGCCGCGGTTGTTGGCCGCATCCAGCAGTTCGCCCGACAGGCGAGCCGACATCGTCGTTTCGCTGCGGTTGCGAGCGGCCGTGATCAGCCAGCGGATCGCCAGAGCCTGGGCGCGCTCGGGGCGCACTTCGACCGGAACCTGATAGGTCGCACCACCAACGCGGCGGCTGCGGACTTCGATCTGCGGCTTCACGTTGTTCAGGGCGTCATGGAACAGCTGCACCGGGTCAGCCTTGGCGCGGGTCTGCATGGTGTTCAGCGCGCTGTACACGATGGTTTCCGCAACCGACTTCTTACCGTCGAGCATCAGGTTGTTCATGAACTTCGAAAGGACCTGATCACCATGGACGGGATCAGGCAGGATTTCCCGCTTCTCGGGACGACGACGACGTGACATCGTTTGTATTCCTTAAATCTGTAAGACCAAAAAGAAAGGCGTTTGGCCTTACTTCGGACGCTTGGCGCCGTACTTCGAACGGCTCTGCTTGCGGTTCTTCACGCCCTGCGTATCGAGAACGCCGCGCAGCACGTGGTAACGCACGCCGGGAAGGTCGCGCACACGACCGCCGCGGATCAGAGCAACCGAGTGCTCCTGAAGGTTGTGGCCTTCACCCGGGATGTACGAAATGACTTCGCGACCGTTGGTCAGACGGATCTTGGCCACCTTGCGAAGAGCCGAGTTCGGCTTCTTCGGGGTCGTGGTGTACACGCGGGTGCAGACGCCGCGCTTCTGGGGGTTCTGCTCAAGAGCGGGAACCTTGCTCTTGGCCTTCTGCGGCTCGCGCCCGTGGCGGATCAGCTGGTTGATAGTAGGCATTGAATCTCTTCACCTTGTTTGCATGACGGCGATACGCCGCCACAAAAGCGCCCTTCCGATGCGCACCCCAATGGCAACGCTCTTCCGGTGCGAACAAGCCATGGGCCCCGAAGGCAACATGGCCATCTGGCGCCCTGTGCATGGATGAAGGAAACGAACCCGCCAATGCGAATCGGCCGGCGCAAAGGCGCCAAGCCACGCAAAAACGAACCGAAACGCTCCACCCCACCCAAAGGCGCCGGGTTACTTTGACGGATTACATCAGGATTTCAGCGAGATACCCCGCAAAACCCGACACGCACCGGCAATGTTCAGCTCTCTTATGCCGAGGCATGGACAGGCCACACCCCGCAAGAATGGGCGCGCCCTACGCCTATTTGCCGCGCAGGTCAAGGATTGCGGGGCACAGCCGGGGTCCGAGCCCAACCCACGCCCCAGCCCCCTACCCCATTCAGGCCGATTTTGCCTTATGCGCACGCAACAATTCATCCAGTTCGGCGATGCGCTGCCGCTCCGGCGTGTCCTTGGCCAAGCCCTTCAGGCGGCAAGTGGCCCACAGCTTCTTGCGCTCGGATTCCAGCGCTTTCAAATAAAGATCCGCCATGATGCCTCCATAATGCCAACCTGCCTTAGGGCATGGGGAGGCCCGGGGGTAGTGGTTTATCGCGGCGAGGGGCCGTATGGCTATGGTGTTTTAAAGCCTGCGGCGCGTTTAACGGGCGCAATAGGCGTAATTGCCGGCGCGGCATTGGCCCGCCGCATAGCGCCATTCGGCAAGGTCGCGCTCATAGTCGCGGCGGCTTTGCGCATAATCGGCCGCATCGCGCCGCGCACCATAGCCGGACTCATACGAAGTCTCTTCATAGTCGGAGCGCCCCTGTCCCTGGCCCTGCCCTTGGGCCTCGCGATAGGCCGCCCAGTCCTTGGCATAACCGGCATCGCGCTTGCGCACATAGGCAAGCTGATTGCGGTTCAACCGCGCAATCTCAGCCTTGTCACGCGCCCGCGCCGCCGCGCTGCGCATCGCCGGATCATGCGGATCATCCGCCATCGCCACCCCCGGCGACAACGCCGCCGCCATCATCGCACAAGCCGCCAGATATGCTTTCATGATTGTTTTTCCCTGAAACCCGATGGGCCGGGGAATATCTGGCGGGGCGTGCATGGCGCAAGCGGGATGCGGTGAGGCGTTAGGCGGTTCGTCGCATACGTGGGGCGACGTAGGCTTTTAATCGCTCAACCAATCGGCTGTGAGCTCACCCCTATGCCCCTCCGGCGCCAGCGCGGCGCGCAGGGCTTCCAGCAGAGGCGGCAGCGCCTGCGTAAAGGCGTAGGGCGGGTTGACGATAAACAGGCCCGCGCCGTTATAGATGCCGGGCTGATCGCTGTCGTACAACCAATGCTCCACCGTCAGAAATTTCGGTATGCCGAGCCTGCGCAACTTGTGTTTCCACTGCGCATGCGTGGGGCGCTCCTTCAGCGGATACCAGATCACCGTCACACCATGCGCCCATTTGCGGTGAGCGGCGGCCAGCGTCGCCGTGATACGGGCGCGTTCGTCCGTCTGCTCATAGGGCGGGTCGACCACCACCACGCCGCGAGACGTCCGCGTCGGCACCATCGCCAGCCAAAGCTCATAGGCGTCGCGCTCATGCACGGCAGCTTGTGTGTCGCGCATGACGCCGCGCAGGGCATAGGCGTCCTCGGGATGCTTTTCGTTGAGGATCAGCACATCCTGCGGGCGCAGAAGCTGCGCCAGAAACCGCGGCGATCCGGGATAGAGGCGCTGCTCGCCCTCGACATTCACCGCCTGTACGGCGGCGCGATAGTCGTCCAGCAAAGGGTTCGTGTCGGCAAAGGCCCGCAGCACGCCCTGCGTGGATTCGCCGGTGCGCTGAGCCTGATCGCCGTGAAGGTCGTACAGCCCGCAGCCGGCATGGGTGTCAATCAGGGTCAGCGCCCCCTCTTTTTGCTGCAAGGCCCGCACAAGGGCGATCAGCAGGCTGTGCTTCACGACATCGGCGCTATTGCCTGCATGGAAGGAATGGCGATAATTCATGGTGATACGAAATCCTGATGATCTGCCTTTATACGCGCTGCCGGGCGCGGAAGCCGAGCGCGACAAGGCTGAAGCAACGAATCCGGCGCTCATATAGAGTCGCGCACAAACCTTCAAAGCACTTCTGCGTGAGACATCAAACCCGCGCCTGTCGTCATCACCACAGGCACAATCCGGGCGCATGGGAATGTTCGATCATTAATGGAGCGCGCGCCAAAGTGCCCGGTTCGGGATAGCCATGCCTGCGGGTTGGCCTTATGAGGCGGTTTCCCTCCCCCGGATAAAAGGTGTTGATCGTGCTGGATAACCCGATGGCGATTGTCTGCGCGGTGCTGGCCGTGGTGGTGTCGGGCATGGCCAAGGGGGGCTTTGCCGGGCTTGGCGGTTTGGCGATGCCGATCATGGTGCTGGCCAATGCGCCGGTGGAAAGCGCGGCGGTGATGCTGCCGATCCTGATCGTGCAGGATGCGGTCAGCGTGTGGTCGTTCCGGCGGCATTGGTCGGGGGCGGTGTTGAAGGTGATGATGCCGGGGATGACGCTGGGCGTGGCGCTGGGCTGGCTGTTTTCGCGCAGCGTCAGCGAGAAGGCGGTGCTGCTGGCGGTGGGCGTAGTGTCGCTGTTGTTCGGGGTGCAGCGCATGTGGAACGAGCGTGGCGGGCGCAGCGCCCTGCCCTCGAATTCGCCGGGGTGGGTGGGCGTGTTGTTCGGCACATTCTCCGGCTTTGTCAGCCATATCGCCCATGCGGGCGCGCCGCCGTTTCAGATGTATGTGCTGCCCAAAAAGCTGGAGCGCGATGTGCTGGTGGGCACGACCGCCATCGCCTTTGCCTATATGAACTGGATCAAGGTGCCCGCCTATATGGCGCTGGGGCAGTTCACGCGGGCCAATCTGGTGCATTCGGCCATGCTGATGCCACTGGCGCTGCTCAGCACATGGGCGGGAGTCTGGGTGGTGCGGCGGGTGGATGCGGCGCGCTTCTATCGGATCATCTATGCGATGATGATCGTGGTGGGGCTGAAGCTGATGTGGGACGGGATCGGTTGACGGCCTTAGCGCGGGTGCCTTGAGGCCAGCGCGATGCCGGCGAGGTTTTGCTGGCGCTTGATCCAGCGGATGCGGGCCGGAGGGCGGTTTTCGACAAGCGCAGCGAAAGTGGCGGCGTGACCCTGCTCGCGGGCGCCATCGCGCATCGCCCGGTTGGCGTGATCGACCACCTCCAGCGCATCGCCGATCAGTTCGACATGCTCCAGACCCAGCGCCTGCGACAGTTTCACCGCCTCGATCAGCGCCAGCCATTCGGCATCCTGATTGTTGCCATGGCCAAGGTCGAACCAGTGGGCATGGCCCCGAATGACCACGGCGGCTTCGATGGCGCCGGGGTTGGGGCGGCAGCCGCCGTCGAAGAAGATTTTGATGCGGGGGTGGGTCAAGTTTGTGCCTCCGGCGGGCAAAGGGACTGGTCCCTTTGCAATCCCGTTAATGGGGTAGTGCAGGATTTGCGGCCTAGCAGCAAAAGGCGATGGTTTCAAAAGCCTGCGGCGCGGCGAACGTGCGCTGATAGGCGCCGCAGGCTTTACAAGCATATACCCAGCCACAAAGCTTCCGTTCTGGCACAACAATGACAGTATCGGGATTGCAAAGGGGCCCCGCCCTTTGCCCGCCGGAGGCAAAATTCTCCTACCGCAAAACCACCACCTCGACCTCAGGCAATACCCCAGCCCCCGGCTGAACCGCCCAGTCGCGATGGGTCAGGATCGAACCATCCGCCCGCCAATCCGCCACGCGGGCCGGATCGACCAAAGCATAGACCCACTGCGCCGCCCCTTCCTCGCCCAGCGCGAGCACGCCATCGACGGGCATATCGACCCCGGCGGCGGGCTTCGCATCGGGCGGGCCATAGAGCCCCGCCGCGCCCCGGTTGACATCCACCGCGGGCGACCATCGCGCATCCCCCACCGTGGGCGATTGCAAGACAAAGCACTGATTTTCCAGCGCGCGGGCCTGCGCGCCGATGCGCACGCGCCAATAGCCGTGGAGGCTGTCGGTGCAGGAAGGCGCGAGAATAAGATCGGCCCCGGCCTGCGCCAGTGCGCGTGCCAGCAGGGGGAATTCACTGTCATAGCAGATGGTGATCCCTATCCGCCCCAGCGCCGTGTCGAACAGCCGCAGCCCGCCCCCGATGGCGCCGGCGGGGGAAACGCCCCATTGCTCGGCCTCGAAACGGGTCATCATGATCTTGTCCTGATGGCTCATCGCCCCTGAAGGTGCAAAGAAGCGCGCCCGGTTGACGTAATGATCCCCTGCTCGGCAGGGCGCGCTGGCCGCCAGAATATGGACGCCGTGCTCACGCGCCAGTTGACCATGCAGCGCGTCCACCCGAGGCAGCAGGTCCGACACCGCGCCAAGGCCGGCATGCAGATCCGACTTACGCGCCCGGTCCAACGCTGCCAGCTCCATCGCGCCATATTCGGGAAAGACCAGCAAACCCGCCCCTTGCCCCGCCGCTTCGCCCACCCATCGGCGCAGCTTGGCCTCATAGGCGGCCCAATCGGCCAGATCATCAATCGGATATTGCGCGATTGCCGCCAAAAATGGGGCGGTCAGAAAGAAAGCAGTCATGCCCCGAATGTGCGAAGGCATGGGCGAGGCGGCAAGGAAGAAAAACTTGGGTGGGATGGGAAGATAAAGACGATGCCTCGGGCGGGCAAAGGGCGGCGGCCCTTTGCAATCCCGTTATTGGGGTGGTTGGGCGTCGGCAATGTTGCGTCAAAAGCTATGGTTTCAAAGGCCTGCGGCGCGGCGATCTGGCGCTGATTGGCGCCGTAAGCTTTAAAAACATGTCCTCACACATCAGGCCGCCCCAATAACGCAAACGGGGTTGCAAAGGGATAAGCGCCTTTTCCCGCCGGAGGCAAGCCTTAGACCCTTCCCTGTACTTCTTCATAACTCCAGCCATCTTGACGCCTCATAGTAACAATGAGACCCTCTCCTTCAAACAAAGGGGGCATTTATGGCGAAATCCATTCTGTTCTTTGCCGACGGCACATGGCAGGGCGCCGATAGCGGCAGCAAGTCCAATGTATTGACCCTGTTTCAGGCGCTGGCGGGCGAGAATACGCTGGGCGGGCTACGCGATGATGAGCAGGAGAAGGCTTTTGCCGGGTCCGATGATGCGCCCCCTCATGTCGCCAAATATATTCACGGCGTGGGTGATGGCGGCAATTGGTGGAGTAATCTGGTGGGCGGGGCCTTTGGCGCGGGGCTGATCTTCCGCGTGCTGCGCGGCTATACGTTCATCAGCCGCCAGTATCAGCCGGGCGACCGGATCTATCTGATCGGCTTCAGCCGAGGGGCCTATACGGTGCGCGCGCTGGGCGGGCTGATCGCGCGGATGGGGCTGCTCGACTGGGCCGGGCTGGGGCTGGAAAACACGCCCAACAATGCGCTGGGTCACCGCTATGCCAGCGCGGCCTGGCACAATTACATGGTCCTGCGAAAATCCGAGGAGCCGCCCGTCGGCCTCTTCGGCGCGTTACAGGCGATGATTGCCGAGGGCGACGATCAGGCCCGCGATGCCGGCGAGTTGACCCCGCGCTATGTTGCCGATGTTTCCATCGACACGATTGCGGTGTGGGATACGGTGGGCGCGCTGGGCATTCCCAAACCGGTTTTGATGAGCAAGGCGCGCCACGATTATCTCAAATTTGTCGACAACAAGCTGAGCGACAAGGTCCGCCATGGCCTGCATGCCGTGGCCATCGACGAGCGGCGGCGCGATTTCACCCCCACCCTATGGGCTCCGCGCGATGGGGTAGTGCAATGCCTGTTTGCGGGCGCCCATGCCGATGTCGGCGGCGGCTATGAGGACCGCGACGACAATGCCGCGCTGGCCACCATCACGCTGCACTGGATGGCCGCGCAACTGGGGCTGGACGACGGCACGCGTCCGGGCTTGCGCTTTGCGTTGGGCGCTCTGGGCGAGCGCGCTCATCTGGGGCCCAGCCACAGGCCATGGGACCGGCCCGCCTATTGGCTGCGGCAAAAGAATGACCGCGAGTTGCCGTGCAAGGACCCGGTGATGGATTGCACCCACCTGCCCTATGCGCCCGAGGTCAAGGCACGGCTGGGTCAGCAGGTGATGGTGGTTTCCGATGGTTGGTTCGGGCGCCGGACCATCACCTATCAGCCGGGCCCGCTGACCACGGGGGGTTATTTCAACGCCGCGCCATGATGCAAAAAGCGGAGGATTACGCAGGGCCAACTCAATCTCATTTTAAGCATCTTATAACATAAGCTTGTTAGTTGGCCCTATGTTTGCATCGCTCTCCGCCCGCATCTATGCCCTTGGCGCCCTGGTTTTGCTGGCGCTGGCCTCTTTTGCGGCCATTCTGGTCGATTCTTCGCGGCAGGCGGGCGAGGCCGTGCAATGGGCCAACCATTCCTCGGCCGTTATCGAAACCACGCAAATTGCGCTCAACCAGTTGCGCTCGGCCGAATCGGGCACGCGCGGCTATATCCTGACCCGCTCGCCCACTTTTGCCACCTCGTTTGATGAAGCGGTGAACAACGCCGATCTGAATATCGGTCGTGTCGTGGCCATGACGCGCGACAATCCGGCCCAGTATGGTCGCGCGCAGGAATTGGCCAAACTCATCAAGGATCGCTGCGAGATGCTGCGGCAATCGGTCGATCTGGGCCGCCGCGACGATTTCTCCAAGGCGCAGGCCAAGATCGCCAATGGGCAGGGTCGCGAATTGATGGATGCCGTTCTGGTGCGTACACGCAACTTTCTGGACAATGAGCGCGCCCTGCAATCCAGTCGCACCGAGGCAGTGAACGAGCGCCTGCGCTGGACCGAGGGGCTGACGCTGGGGGGCGCGGGGCTGGTGGCACTGCTGGTGGTGATCGGCTTCCTGCTGCTGATCCGCGGCATCGACCGCCCGCTGGCCGCCGTGCTGCGGGTGATGACCGATCTGGGCAATGGCCAGCGTTCGGCGCGGATCGGCGAGGCGATGGGATCGCGCGAATTTTCCGAACTGGCCCAAAGCTATAATGCCATGGCCAACCAGTTGGAGCGCGCGGTGGCCGATCAGGTGTCGAGCGAAACGCAATTGCAGGAGGCCAATGCCGAATTGCAGCGCAACAGCGAAACCCTGCGCCAGCGCGGCGGGGTGATCGAGATGCTGGGCGGGATGGCCCACCGGATGCAGGCGGCTCGCACCGATGATGAACTGGCCCAGATCATCCGCGTTTTCGTGCCCCGCGTGCTGCCCGGCATTCCGGGCGCGCTCTATGCTCATAACAATTCGCGCAATCTGTTGATCCCGATTGCCGGATGGGGCGGGATGGAGGCCGACAAGGAAGGCTTTGCCCCCGAGCAATGCTGGGCGCTGCGCCGGGGCCAGAGCCACTTTCTGCGCGAAGTGGGCAGTGATATCGTGTGCAGCCACGCCGATCCCGACGAGATCTATCACTGCGAACCGCTGTTGGCAGGCGGCGAAGTGATCGGCGTCCTCTATCTGCATGGCACGGTCGAGGATGAAACGCGCTTTCGCCTGACAGTGCTGGCCGAAAACATCGCCTCGGCGCTGGTCAACCATCGTCTGCAGCGCTCGTTGCGCGAACAGACGATCCGCGACCCGCTGACCGGCCTGTTCAACCGGCGCTATATGGAAGAGACGCTGACGCTGGAAATCGCCCGCGCCACCCGTTCAGGCGTGCCGCTCAGCGTGGTGATGTGCGATATCGACCACTTCAAGCGCTTCAACGACGAATTTGGCCATGATGCGGGCGACGCCGTATTGCAGGCCGTGGCGGCGGAGTTGAAAAAGCAGTTCCGCAGCGGTGATGTCATCTGCCGCTTTGGCGGCGAGGAATTCACCATCATCGCACCCGGCACCACCGCGCAGGTGTTGATGGACCGCGTGGAACAGGTGCGTCAGGCCGTGGGCGAAATCACTGTGCGCCAGAAAGGCCGCACGCTGGGCCTGATCAGCATGTCCTTCGGCATCGCCAGTTGGGCCTCCGGCATGGACGGCAATGGCGAGGCGTTGATTCAGGCCGCCGACGTGGCGCTCTATCAGGCCAAGCGCGAAGGGCGCAACCGGGTGATTGTGAACGGGACGGTGGCGTAAAAACCTGCCTCCGGCGGGCAAAGGGACTCGTCCCTTTGCAATCCCGGTACTGTGAGCCTGGCGCCATCGAAGGGGCGTTATGTGCTGGCGGGAGGTTACGGGATTTGAAAGCCGCTGCGCGGCAAGTAAATGTGGCAGAGTTTGAAAGAGCAGACTCTATCAAAGGCCTGCCCGAAACCGCCGACAAACGCAAAAAGGGCGGCCCCATAGGAGCCGCCCTTCCTGTTCGGTCGGAAGATCCGACCGGCGATCGTTGAAATCTTACTTGATTTCGACGGTGCCGCCGGCTTCCTCGATCTTCTTCTTGATGTCTTCGGCTTCAGCCTTCGACACGCCTTCCTTGACGGCCTTGGGAGCGCCTTCAACGAGGGCCTTGGCTTCGGTCAGGCCGAGCGAGGTGATCGCGCGGACTTCCTTGATGACCTGGATCTTCTTGCCGCCGTCGCCGGTCAGGATGACGTCGAATTCGGTCTTTTCTTCAACCGCAGCAGCAGCTTCGCCGCCAGCGGCAGGAGCAGCAACAGCAACAGCAGCAGCAGCCGAAACGCCCCAGGCTTCTTCCAGAGCCTTGGCGAGGTCAGCGGCTTCCAGAACGGTCAGAGCCGACAGGTCTTCAACGAGCTTGGCGATATCAGCCATGATAATTACTCCAATGTTGTTTACCGGGCGGCGGATCCGCCAAACCCGGATAAATAGGGTTCAAAAGTCTTACCTGCACAGAGATGGACGGGCCGGGGCCCGACGCAAATCTTACGCAGCGTCCTTGTCGGCATAGGCCTGGAACACGCGGGCCAGCTTGGCCGCCGGAGCGGTCGTGAGCTGAGCCAGCTTGGTGGCAGGTGCCTGAACAAGGCCGATAAGCTTGGCGCGCAGTTCGTCGAGCGAGGGCATCGAGGCCAGAGCCTTAACACCATCGGCGTCGAGAACGACGTTACCCAGCGACCCGCCGACGATCTCGATCTTGTCGGTCGTCTTGGCGAAGTCCACCACAGCCTTGGCAGCGGCAACCGGATCGACCGACCACGCAAGCGCGGTGGGGCCGGTCAGGAGGTCGCCGATACCAGCGTAGTCGGTGTCCTGGGCAGCAAGCTTGGCAAGACGGTTCTTCGCAACCTTGTAGGTGGCGCCGGCTTCACGGATCTTGCCGCGCAGCACAGTCGACTGTGCCACGGTGAGGCCGAGGTTGCGGGTGACAACCACCACGCCGACCTCGTTGAAGACCGCGTTGAGCTGGGCGACCGATTCGGCTTTCTGCGAACGATCCATGCCTTACTCCTTCACAAATGGCCCATCGGCAAAAGCCTCCGGGCCGGCTACTTTGTCCATGCAGGACACGCAAAAGCGCATCCGCAGGGGCGGTTGGGTCCGTGACAAAGGGAAGGAGTTGCGACAGGCCGCCCCAAAGGAGCATGGCCGATAAGCCGCGATAGGGGCGAAAACGCCCATAATCTCTTTTCCCCGTCTAGGCTGGAAATTAAGTGAGGCCAATTCCCCACACCAACTGTCTCGGACGGATGAGCCTGCGGGCATGCCCGCTGACTTCCGGGGCGCCATTAGCAGATGCGGAACCAGAGTCAAGCGCCCCGTTCCTAGGGGGTTATTAACCATCGAGGCCGTAATCCTTGATGCATCGGGCGGGACACCCCCACCCCGCGCATAGGGCCAGCAGTTTTGACCATAAACGCCGCCATTCCCGCCCCCGATCAGGGCCCGCTCGACCGCGCCTTTGCCCGCGCCAATCCGCGCGTGCTGGACCGGATCGAACAGGGGCTGATCCTCGTGCTGTGGCTGGCGCTGGTCAACCGCGTGGCCCATTCGATCAATGGCTATGCGCCGCTGGTGCTGATTTCCGAAACGGCGGTGATGGCCTTCACCCTCATCCGCCGTCCCACGCAGAATATCTCGCTGCGCCTCGGCGACTGGCTGCTGGCCATCGCGGCCACCGCCGCCCCGCTGATGATCCAGCCGGGGCTCGACATGTTCCCGATGATCGCCCCCCTTGGCATCGCGCTGGTCCTGCTGGGCAACGTCGTGCAGGCGCTGGCCAAACTCTCGCTGCGCCGCAGCTTCGGCATCGCGCCGGCCAACCGCGGCGTCAAAAGCGACGGCCTCTACCGCTTCGTCCGCCACCCCATGTACGCAGGCTACCTCGCCGTCCACATCGGCATCATGATCCTCATGCCCAGCCTGCTCAACCTCGTCCTCTACACCATCGGCTGGTGGGCCCAGATCCTGCGCCTGCGCGCCGAAGAAGCCCTCCTATCCCAAGACCCCGCCTATCAGGCCTTCATGGGCAAGGTGCGCTATCGGCTGGTGCCGGGGGTGTTTTGAGAGGGGCGTGAGGGGTTGTTGATGCCTCCGGCGGGCGCTTTTTTGATGCCTCCGGCGGGGGTTTTGTGATGCCTCCGGCGGGCAAAGGGACTTGTCCCTTTGCAATCCCGTTACTGTCTTTGTCGTGCCAGAACGGCGACGTTGCGTTTGGCGCGATAGGTCGGATTTGAAGGCCGCTGCGCGGCGGGGGATGTCGGCCAAGTTAGAGCTTGCAGTCAGTAGAGGTTGTCCGCAGCATAGATTTCCCCTCCCATACAGGGAATGAGCCAGTGCTAATCCGCCGGTTATACTACGTAACTCTGGGTTTTTGCATAGGCTACGCCAGCACTAATGCTTGGGCAGGTTCGGCACCTGATAAATACGGCAAGAATAAATGCGCACCAGCCGTATCAAGCTGGATGCCGCAAGGCAGTCAGTTCGGCGAATTGATGTGGTTTAATGCAATAAGTGTAACTCCAGCACACTCCACATGGAACGAGTCCATCGTTAGCGAAAGCCGCCTCCAGCGCATGTTGATCAAGGCGTCTCGCAGCCAATGGGGCGGTTTCGTTCTGATCGTTTCACCTTCAACGTCATGCACGAGGGTAGCTGCTCTCAGGCGAGCGGTATCACAGCGTATGAAATGCGGCCCAAACCGAATTTGCGTGGAATATTCGATGTCAGAATGGGAAGCGACACAGCCGCCGCCGCCGCCACCTCATCATGTCCGCTAGGGTATCCTGCCCGGACAGCCTCCTTCCTCCCGCGAAGCGGCATAACCACCACTCTTCTGCCCCCAAACGCAACACCGCCCATCGGACGCGACCAAGACATTACCGGGATTGCAAAGGGCCCCCGCCCTTTGCCCGCCGGAGGCATCCTTATCTTTTAACACCCCCCTTGCGCGCCGCGCGGACCGCCCGCAACGAGACCCCCGCCTCCACCCCCGGATAGAGCAACTTTGGCCGCCAGACCCGCTGGGAGAGGTAGATGCCATTGTGGCCGGAGCAGGCGTAGGCGGCGAAGCAGGCGAGCGTGATGGGCAGGATCGGCCCCGGCCCGAAGAGTTCGAGGCCCATGAGGATGCAGGCGAGCGGTGTGTTGGCGGCTCCGGCAAAGACCGCGACGAAGCCGAGGCCTGCGAAGAGATCGACCGGCCCGCCCAGCACGCCGGAGAGCGCATTGCCCAGCCCAGCGCCGATGAAGAACAGGGGCGTGACTTCGCCGCCTTTGAAGCCGGTGGAGAGGGTGATGACGGTGAAGAGCATTTTGAGCGCCCAGCTCCAGCCATCGATCGGGCCGGTGAAGAAGCCGGGGATCGTTGGCGCGTGGGGGTCGGCGGACCACACGCCAAGGCCCAGATAGGCCCGCGTGCCCAGCGCATAGGTCAGCGCGATCAGCACCAGCCCGCCGATGAAGGGCCGCGCCGGGCCATAGCGCACATGCCGCTTGAACCACCCGCCCAGCACATGGTTCGCCTCGGCAAAGGCAAGGCTGGCCAAGCCGAAGAGCGCGCCCGCGATGGTGGCCTTGAGCAGGAGCAGCCCGTTCCAGCCCCCAGCATAGTGGATCGCGTAGGAAGTATGATGGATACCCCAAGCCTGACAGGCCCAGTCGCCCGCATAGCCCGCGATCACGCAGGCCAACAGGCTGGGCAGATGCACCCGCCCGATGGCCAGCACCTCCAGCGCAAAGACTGCGCCCGCCAGAGGCGTGCCGAACACCGCGCCAAAGCCAGCCGAAATCCCGGCTTTCAGCAGGATTTGCACGCCCGCATCATCCAGCCGTGCGATCCGCGCCGCCGCGCTGGCGATGCTGCCGCCCAGTTGCACCGCCGTACCCTCGCGCCCGGCCGAACCGCCCAGCAGATGCGTGGCCATCGTGCCGATGAACACCAGCGGCGCCATGCGCAAAGGCACGCCGCCGCCCGGTTCATGGATCTCGTCAAGGATCAGATTGTTGCCGCCCTCAACGCTTTGCCCGACGCGGTGATAGAGCCAGCCGATCCCCGCCCCGCCCAACGGCAGCAGAAACAGCAGCCACGGGTGATCAAAACGCGCCCGTGTGACCGCATCGAGGCTCCACAGGAAGGCGGCGCACAGCGTGCCCACCACACAGGCCATCGCCAGCAAGGCCGGCAGCAGAACGATCAGACGGGAGAGGAGTGCGCGCATAGACCCACCTTGTTGCCAAAACAGCGAAAGGTAGGAATCATCAGCCTGTCACCCCAAGTTGCCCTAGGGCCGGGCGGTTCGGCCCAAAGGCCCGGCGGAAATCCATCGCCTTGGGCGCGGCTTTGGCCCAAACGCGGCCCTGCGTCAAGATGAGGCGTCAAGGCCGCGCCCCATCAGCGTATCGCCTTGACCTCCTCGGCCTTAACCGCGCCTTTGAACTTGTTGCCGAAATGGCTGCGGACATAGTTGACCACATCGGCCACCTGCTGATCGGTCAGCATCGCGCCGATCGGTGGCATGCCGTTCAGCCCTTTGACCACCACCATCGCCGGATAGGCGCCAATCGCGAGTTTGGCATTGCCCGCCAGCGCGGGATAACGCCCCGCGCCTTCGGCCCCCTTGGCGTCCTGCATATGGCAGGCAGCGCAGACGCGGGTGAAGATCTGCTCGCCGCTCGCCTCGCCCAGCATCCGCGCGCCAAAGGCTGCATCGCCAGCCGAGGCGGCGGCGCGGGCCGGGGCCTGCGCATAGGCGTTCGATGCCAGCCCCATCAGTGCCATGCTCAAGATCAGTTTTCTCATGTCTCTCACCCCGCGATAACCCGTTGATGCAGCCGCGTGATCGCGTCGATGGCCGAGGTGATGCCCCCCTCCTGCCAGCCGCCGTAGTACGAGGCATGTTCGCCCGCCAACAGGATGCGCCCGTCAAACTTGCACAGGTTCTTGTAATGCTCGGCGCGCGATGCTTCCGTCCATGATCCGAAACAGCCCAGCGTGAAGGGCACCCGGTGCCAAGCCACGGAGACGCCGTTCATAAATTCGCCCCTGTATTGCGGATGGATCTGCGAACCCCATTCCAGCACCTTTTCGACGCGCTGCGCAGGCGTGCTGGCGGTCAATTCATAGCCCGCCGCCCCGCCGACATAACAGCCCAGCAAAACGCCCGGCCCCTTGTCGCCATAGCGGGTGGAGGGATAGGAGATCTGGCTGTTGGGCAGGTCGGTATAGGTGATGCCGCCGTAAATCTGGTCGTCCTGTTCCCAGAAGCGGCGCTTGAATTCGAGGCCTACCTTGACGCTGGTGGAATAGGGCACGGCGCGGATCGCGGCGTCCAGCTCGGGGCTGACATTCATCTCGATCTGGGCCAGCACCGGCAAGGGGATCGTGCAGAGGCAGTAATCGGCCGAAGCCTTCATCACCGCGCCACTCTTGGTGTCCTTGTAACTGACGGTGACGCCCTTCTCGTCCTGCTGGATCGCGGTCACCTTGCTGTTTTTGCGCACCATATGGCCCACGGCGCGCTCAAAGCCCTTGGCCACCTGCCCCATGCCGCCGACCGGCTGGAAGATGGTGGAGAGGTGATCCCATTGCAAATTGCCGCCGATGGAGCGCCACAGGCCTGAGCGCAGCAAGGTCTGCACATCAATCGGATCGGAAGGCTCAGGAACGGCGGACAGGCCCCCGCCCGGCTCCTTGTCATAGCCGCGCCGCCCGCTGCTGGCCGCGCCCTTCACATAGCGCATGTTGCGATCCAGCGCGCCCCATGAACGCAGCGCTTCGAGCAGGATCTCGCCATCCTCCTTGCTGACCGTTTGCGCCAAGGCCCCGGCATTGACCGATTTGGCCAGCAATTCGCCGACATGGCCGTAAAAGTCCGCCTGAATATGGCGATAGCGCTGCGGCTTGCCGCCAAACGCCTGCGTATTATGGACATAGGCGTTGTAATTGACCTGCATGAAGGGTTCGAGCGCGACGCCCAGTTCATGGCAGTAATGAATGAGACCATGGTGATGCCATGGAATGCGCCACGGGCCGGGGTTGATGTAATTGCCCGGCGCGAACTGGCACGTCTGGGTCGCGCCGCCCAGTTCGGTATAGGTGTCGCCGCCCTGCAGCGTCCATGAACGCCCGCCCACGCGGTCGTTATATTCCAGCACCTGCACCTTGTATCCCGCGCGGGAGAGTTCGAGCGCGGCGGTCATCCCCGCCACGCCCGCGCCCAGGATCAAAACGCTGGCGCCCTTATTGTCGCCCTCCAGCTTGGGCGGGCCTTTGAAATCGGACGCCTTGGCCTGATCCATGCTGGACATGGCCATATACATCGCCGAAGCGCCCGCCGCCGTGCCGATCATCGAGAGCAGATCGCGCTTGGTCATGGGCATGACAGGTTCGTTCATCCCGGTCACCCCTTATGCCGCCAGAGCGCGTTTGTGGAGGCGCGTGATCGCATCAAGCGAGGAGAGCAGCGCGCCTTCCATCCAGCAGCCGTAGTAAGAGGCATGTTCCCCCGCCAGAACGATGCGCCCGTCCATCGAGACGAAATTCTGATAATGCGCCTCGCGGCTTTCCTCGGTCCACATGCCGCAGCAGCCCAAAATCCACGGCATCCGGCTCCACGCCACCGAGGCGCCATTCATGAATTCGCGGCGGTATTCTTCCGGGTGGAACACAGACCCTTGCGCCAGCGCGGCCTCGATCCGCTTTTCCGGGGTCATGCCCGCCAGCATGTATCCGCCCGCGCCATTGGCAAAGGCGCCCAGAAGTACGGCGGGCTTGTCCTTGAAGAAATCGTAATTGGGATAGGAAATCAGCCCAATCGCCTGATCGGTGAAGCTGTGGCCACCATAGATCGAATATTTCTCTTCCCAGAAGCGGCTCTTCATTTCCAGACCGATTTTGACCTGACCGCTATAGGGAATCGCCTTGATCGCGGCTTTCTTGGCGTCCGAAACCTGCATGTCCATCTGGGCCAAAATGGTCGCGGGCAAGGTGCAGACCATATAGTCCGCCGTCGCCACGCCCGTCTTGCCGGTGACGGTGTCGGTCCATGTCGCCGCCACGCCCTTGTCATCCTGCTTGATGCCCGTCACCTTGGTGTTCAGGCGCACCAGCTTGGCGATCTGTTTATAGAAACCCTTGCCGATCATATCCATGCCGCCCTTGGGCTGGAACATAGTGGTCTGCATCACATAGTTGAAATAGAAGCTCATCTGGGTCCAGACATGGCTGGACAGGACATCGGACAGGCCGTTGATCTTCGACGGCGTGGGCGCACCATTGACGCCCCCGCCCGGCGCGCGGTCATAGCCGCGGCGGCTGGAAACACCCAGGTTGCTGGTGAATTTGAGATCGCCGTCCAGCGCGCCCCATTCGCGCAGCGCCGCGATCAGCTTTTCCTTGTCCTCCTTGCTGACGGCACTGTCGAGCGCGCCGGCATTGAGCGACTTGCCCAGCAGTTCCGACACATGGCCGGTGAAATCCACCGCCAGTTCCTTATACCGCTGCGGCTTGCCGCCAAAGGCGTCCTTGCGGTGGACCATGGCATTGTGGTTGAGCTGGATAAACGGCTCAAGTTCCACCCCGAAGGCTTTGCAGTAATGCAGCAAGGTGCGGTGATGATGCGGGATGCGCCAAGGGCCGGGGTTGAGGTAATTGCCCGGCTGATAGGCGACATTCTGCGTTGCGCCGCCCACCTCGACGATCTTGTCCCCGCCGCGCACCGAATAATTGCGGCCGCCGGGGCGGTCCTGATATTCCAGCACCTGAACCTTGTAACCCGCCTTGGTCAGCTCATAGGCCGCCAGCATCCCGGCAAGCCCAGCGCCCAGCACCAGCACGCTGGCCCCGGCGCGGGCGCCCGACAGCGCGGGCGGGCCGGAAAACTGCGTCTCGGCCGCATGGCCCAGCGCCGTCATCGCCTGATACATGGCAAGGCCGCCCCCCGCACGGCCGATCATCGTCAACAGGTCGCGGCGGGTCTGGGGCGAAAGATCGCTGATCATGATGCGTCCTTTATTGCGGGAATGGTCGGCGCTTGCTGGTCGCCTGAATTACTGCCCACAGGCGTTGAGACAGTCGCGCTTGGGCACAGGGCCGGTGGCCACACGCTTCACATCGGCAACGGTCACAATGTCGTGGTAATCGTTGAAATGGCCGCGCACGTAATTGACGACAGCGGCCATCTGTTCAGGGGTCAGGATCTCGGTGAACCACGGCATCCCGCCGCGCCCCTTCAAAAGCAGGGTGATCGGATAATCCTTGTCTGCCAGCTTGGCATTGCCCGCCAGCGCCGGGATCACCGCCCCCGCGCCGCCCCCGCCCTTGGCGTCGGCCATGTGGCAGGCCTGACAGATTTCCTCGTAAACCTGCTTGCCCTCGGCGGAGATCTGAACATTCGTGGTGCCGCCTGCGGTGTCCTGCGCCATGGCCGGGGCAAAGCCCGCAACGCCCAGCGGCAGACATGCCGCCAGCGCCAAAAGCCAGCGGCGTTTTGTTGCCCCCGACGCCCTGTTTACAGCGTCATCATTCGCGGCCCCCGCCGCCCCATCCTGTTTCCATGCGCCCATGGCCGCGAATGTGCCATTTTCCGCGCCGCGTCCTATGCCGCTTATTGCGTATGGCAATAAGCGGCCCGGCCATGTTGAGTGGGGCTTATCCTTGGGCCTGCGACAAAATGCGCCGCATCGCCTCGATGGCGCGCTGCCGCTCGGCCTGCCCCTTGATATGGCTCAGTTCATCCTTGAGCGTGGCGGCAAAGGCGGCATAGTCATTCTGCCAGTCGTGGCCCATCGCCTGCTGAATATCGGTGCGCCCGGTGGTCAGCCGTTTGGCGGGCGCGCCCGGCGTCAGGCCATAGGTTTCGCCCAGCGCAGGGCGGATGATCGACAGCGCCGCATCCTCCTGCTGCATCAGCGCGGCCAGCGCCTCGATCCCCTCGGGCTCGCCATGCGACAGGATCAGGCTGCCTCGGATCGGTTTGCGCGCGCGGATCCATGCGGCCAATTCGCTCTGATCGGCATGGGCCGAATAGGTGTCGATGCGGCGGATGCGGGCGTGTACGGACACTTCATTGCCCGAAATGCGCACGCGCGGTGCCCCCTCCAGAATGACCCGCCCCAGCGACCCGGCCGCCTGAAAGCCCACGAACAGCACCGTGGATTCGCGGCGGCACAGATTATGTTTGAGATGGTGGCGGATGCGCCCGGCCTCGCACATGCCGCTGGCCGCCATGATGATCGCGCCCGAAATCGTGTTGAGATGCATCGAATCGACCGGATCCTCGACATAATGGACCGAGGGGTGGCGGGCGATGTCGATGCCGTCGAGGTCCTCCAGCTCATCGGCATGGACGGCAAATACGCGGGTGGCGCGGCTGGCCAGCGGGCTGTCGACAAAAATCGGCACGCCCGGAATGCGATTGGCCTCGACCAGATGGATGATGTCGGTCAGCAATTCCTGGGTGCGCTCCAGCGCAAAGACCGGGATCACCAGATTGCCCCCGCGCACCAGCGCCTGCTTGATCTCGGTTTCCAGCGCATCGCGACGCGCGGCAATCGTCAGATGTTCGCGCACCCGGTTGCCATAGGTGCTTTCGCAGACGACATAATCAAGGTTGCAGGGGCCTTCTGCATCGGGCTGCAATTCCTTGTTTTCCGGGCCGATATCGCCCGAACACAGCAGACGCACGCCCCCCGCCTCGATTTCCGCCGAGGCGCTGCCCAGAATATGCCCCGCAGGCCACAGGCGGGCGCGGAAACCGGGGGCCGGTTCAAACCATGTGTCCAAAGGCACAGGCCGCGCCGCGCGCCATGCCGCCAGCCCGTCGCGCTCGGTATAGAGCGGTTCGAAATGGGCCGCGCCGCGCCGGTCGGGGCGGCGGTTGCGGCGGGTGGCGTCACCTTCCTGAATGCGCCCGGCGTCGGCCAGCATATATTCGAGCAGATCGGCCGTGGCGCGCGTACACCAGATCGGCCCCTGCCACCCCATCGCCATCAGGCGCGGCAGCAGCCCGCAATGGTCAATATGCGCGTGGGTCAGCACCACGGCGGCAATATCGGAAGGGTCAAAACCCAATTGCCCGTGATTGAGCGTTTCGAGCGTCCGGCTGCCCTGAAACAGCCCGCAATCGACAAGGATATGTTTGCCCCCATCCCCCCGCGCCAGTTCCATGCAGGAGCCGGTCACGGTCTGGGCCGCGCCGTGAAAGGTGATCGAGAGCGGGGGCTGCGCTGTCATATGTCATCCTCGGTTCTGTTTTGCCAGAAAGGTTAGGCGCGAGGGACGCGCCCGGCAAGCCCGGGATGTGGCGGCAGATCTAAGGCGATGTCTTTGCGCTGGATCTAAAGGTGGCCCCCGCCGTTCGTAGAGTTACAGCGATATCAAGGGAAAGGTGCCTCCGGCGGGCAAAGGGCGGGGGCCCTTTGCAATCCCGATACTGTCCGTGTTGCGCCATGGGTTCGACGTTGGGGGAGCTGGCCGCGCCGCAGGCTATTAAACCGCTTCGCGGAAAAGCGCGTTCTGCCCGGTAAAGCACCACCCCATAATGGGATTGCAAAGGGCCCCCGCCCTTTGCCCGCCGGAGGCAAAACTCCCGATCACATCCACAATTTCACCCCCAGCACGAGGCTGGCAGACGATGCCGATTTCCCCTCGGCCCGCGCATAATCGGCGGTGCGGCCCAGCGAGGAGGTCCACAGCACGCCGACATAGGGCGCGAATTGGCGGGTAAACTCATAACGCAGCCGCGCACCGACTTCGATGCTGGTCAGCCCGCTGCCAAGCTCACGGTCGGGCTGGTCCTGCACCGAAAAGTTCACTTCGCCGCGCGGCTGGAGGACGAGGCGGCGGGTAATGCGCTCATCGACAGCGGCCTCGATGCGGCCGGTCAGTTCGCCGCGTTGCGAGAGGAACAGCGCACCCTGAATGTCGAAACGATAGGGCGAGAGGCCGTCGATGGCCAGCATGGCATGGGTGCGTTGGGGTCCGGGGCCGAAGTCCTGACGCAGGCCGCCGCGCAGGTTCCACCATGGGCCGAGCGCGCGGGCATAGAGCGCCTGCACCTCGCCCTCCTTGAAGCGGCCCTTTTCCGCGCCACTGTCAAAGTCGCCCTCGCCCCGCGTGGCCACGACGAAGCGGTTGACATTGCCCGTCCACGCCTCGCCCTCGAAATGATAGCCCTTGTCCGGGCCGGTCACGCGCACTTCGGCCAGATCGGCGCGGAACTGGCTGTAGGTCAGGTTGCCATGCTCGTTCATCATAACCGCCTCGGCCCGCGCCATGGCGGCGGGGTCAAAGTATCGGTCGGCCAGCCGGTCATGCGCGGGCGCGGGCGCAGGCGCGCTGCCGGGGCTTTGATCGGTGCCAGTCTCCTGCGCGTGCAGGCCGGTGGCGGAGAGGGCAAGCGCAAGGCTCAGAAAATACCGCATCTTCATGCCCCCCGCACCTTGACCACGCGCATCATCCCCATCGCCATATGCAGGAACAGATGGCAATGCATCGGCCAGTCGCCCTCGATCGCTGTCACGTCGAAACTCACCTTTCCTCCGGGCTGAACAATCACAGTATGTTTGCGCGGGGAACGGTCGCCATGGCCGGTCATCAGTTCAAAGATATGGCCATGCAGGTGGATCGGGTGGCCCATCATCGTGTCATTGATTAATGTGATGCGCAGCCGCTCGCCTGTGGTCCAGGTGACGGGATGATGCGCCTCGCTCATGGTCACGCCATCAAAGGACCAGAGATAGCGGTCCATGGATCCGGTCAGATGCATCTCGATCTCGCGCTGGGGCGCGCGGGGGTCGGGGTTCTGTTCGGGCGCGACCAGATCGCGGTAGGTCAGCACGCGGTGGCCGATCTTGTCCAGACCCAGCCCCGGATCGCCGGTGCGGTCCACCGGCATGGGCGCGATCATATCCACCCCCGGCCCCAATTTGACATCGGGCGCATTGGCCTGACTGCGCATCGACATATCCATCGAGCCGCTGCCATGCGACATGTCCATATCCATCCCCATGTCGCGCATGGTCAGCCGCACCGGCGCGCGCAAAGGCGGAACAGGCGCGATGAGGCCCGGGCGCGGGGTCAGCGTGGCCCGCGCCATGCCCGAACGGTCCATCGCCTCGGCGGCCACGGTATAGGCGCGGTCCTGCGGCGTGATGATCACGTCATAGGTCTCGCCCGGACCCATCTGAAATTCATCGACCTCGACCGGCACCATCGGTTGGCCATCGGCGGCGATCACCTTCATCGCCAGATCGGGAATGCGGACGTTGAAGAAGGTCATGCTGCCCGCGTTGATAAAGCGCAGGCGGGTGGGCGCGCCGGGCGTGATCGGGGCGGTGAAATTGTCGGCCATGCCGCGCCCGTTGATCAGATAGCGGAACACCTTGCCGGTCACATCGGAAATATCGGCCGGGTCCATCCGCATCTGGGCAAATTCGAGGCGGGTTTTCAGCGGCTGATCACGCCCCGCGATCAATCCGGCCAGCGTTTGCGGATAGCGCGCATAATGGCCCGGATCGACCTTCAGCTTGCGCAGGATGCCGGCCGGGTGGACAAAGCTGTGGTCGGACAGGACCATAACGTGATCGTGGGCCGGGGGCGCCGGGTCGGCTGCGGCTGGTTCGATCACAATCGAGCCGTAACAGCCCATCATCTCCTGAAGGCCCGAATGGCTGTGATACCAATAGGTGCCGTGCTGGGTGATGGCGAATTCATAGGTGAAACGGCCCAGCGCCGGGATGCCCGGAAAGGACACGCCCGGCACGCCATCCATCTGAAACGGCAATTCCAGCCCGTGCCAATGGAGCGAGGTGTCCTCGGTCAACTCATTGATCACCGTGATGCGCAGCTTCTGCCCCTGACGCAGGCGCAGCGTCGGGCCGGGAACGGAACCGTTAATCGCCACCGCGCGCGCCGGGCGACCGTCAATCTGAATCGTGGTCTGACCGATTCGCAGCGTGATCTCCTCACCCGCCAGTTCGGGGGTGGCGGGCATGGTCGCGCCATGGGCCACGGGGGCGAATCCGACGCATGACAGGGCCAGAGCGGCGCTGCCCTGCAACAGATGGCGGCGGTTCATCGGCGGAAAATGCATCGGCGGGTCATTCCTGCGCAAAGGGATTTACCCTTCATACGCAGGCTTTCGCACAAACCCTCACGGCTCTGTCCATAAAAGTGAAAAAATCACGGGGTTCTGGCCACAACCTGTAGCGGTGCGAACTATTCTCAATATAATGATCAAAATTTGACTATACATCAATTAATATAATGTTAATATTTTAGTTGATTGCCAATTTCTCGATAGCGCGCGACACGCTTTCGGCATCCCTATGTCCTTCCCCATCATTTTTTGGAGACACTATGGAGCAGGTAAAATATCGGCCTCAACTCGATGGTGTGCGCGCGTTCTGTATTATATTTACAATAGCCAATCACGTTGAAGGTCTGCCTACATTTATCAACGGATCGGTCGGTGTTGACGTATTCTTTGCCTTGAGCGGTTGGCTCATCACCCACTTTCTGATCGTCGAGCAAAGAAACAGCGGGACGATTTCTCTGTCCAATTTCTATATCCGCCGAATCTTCAGGATCATGCCGCTCTATTATATAACGCTGGGCCTCTACATTGTGTCGACCCTTGCCACGCGCGACCCGGTAAAACTGGCCGAGATGGTGCCGGCCCTGCCCTATATCGCGACATTCAGCAGCGAATATCGCCCCAGCACCACCGGCAACTTCTTCGGTCAGGCATGGACGCTGGGCATTGAGGAAAAATTCTACCTGATCTGGCCCGCCATCATGCTGATGCTGGGCGCGCGGCCGATACGCGCGGCCATTGCGGCCATCGTCTGCATCACGCTGCTGCTGATGCTGTCATCTGACGTGGGCCAGATGGAGTTTCTGATGCGCGGCTATATCGGCCTTGGTCTGGGCACGGCAATGGCTGTGCTGGTCGAGCGCCGACCGGCACTGGGCGCATGGCTGGAACGGCGACCGGTGGGAGCCATCGCGCTGGCCCTGATGGTCCTGCCCTATCTGGGATCGGTGCTGGTGGCGCGCTGGACGATCTGGAACATCGCCATGGCCGCGCTGGCCACGCCGATGATCGCCAGCATCTGGCTGGCCCCTCACCAATGGCTGGCGAAATTCTTCGCCACATGCGTGCTGGCATGGCTCGGCAGGCTGACCTATGCGATCTATCTGATCCATAATCTGGCCAAACATGCGGTGGTTATGGCTCTTGGCAAATGGCATCTGCCGATCACCGGATGGCCGCTGTTTATCGCCACCTATGCCGCCGCGATCGGTCTGGCGTGGGGGCTTCATCTGACCATTGAAAGGCCGATGATCCTGTTTGGCCGCAAATTGGCCAAAAGGGCGCAGGAACGGCTGCCGATGGGCGCCCTGCCTGCTGCGGAATAATGGTCGCAGACGGAAATGATGCGGGGCGGCGGGCATGAAGCCGCCCCGCACCGGGCGGCAAAGCCTTCCTACCGCGCGGAAAGTTCCACTTTGCGGATCTTCGTCACGACCAGATTGAGCCTTTTGATCAGATCCTGCAAATTCTGATCGGCCCCGGTAAGGGTGATGAGCCGCAATTCCCCCTCGATTTCGGCCAGTTCGACGATGCAGCCGATCAGGTCAGTGCGCAAAGCGGGCAAGGCTTCACTGCCGCCGACATATTCTTCGCGATATTGCGCCGCCAGAGTCATCAACGAGCCCACGAAGGTAAGCCCTGCCGCCGCGATCTTCGCCCACGAGCTGGTATCGCCCAGCACCATCCCCAGCAGGCCAAGCGAAGTGGCCGAAGTCAACGCGCCGCTGGCATAACGAAAGCGGGCAATCGAGCGCAATCTGTCTCTGAGCCTGTCGAGGCAGCGCTCGCCATCCGCGCGGGCGATGGGGATCGCACGCACCACCAGATCGCGCAAAACCGTGTTCACATCGCCATCAGCAGCAACCGCATCGCCGCCAAGCTTTTTGCCGGCGGTCAGCAAATCCCGAAAAACCGGAAACGCCTCGCGCCTGCTCGCCAAAAAGGAAGGATCATGCCGCTCGATCAGATCGACGACGGCCTGCGCCGCCAGATTATCGCGCGCGCTCTGCCCCATACTTGCCCTCCCCCTTGCTGAACCCGGCCAAGCCGCCGCGCAATGCCGTCATCGGCAGATCGAGAATGCTCTCCTTCACCACGGCCGGATCGATGCCGCGTTTGCGCAAGGTCCGCGCGATGGCAAAGGTGACACTCCCACAACCAACCAGCGAAACAAGCGTAAAAGCCGTCGTATTGCGGTCGGTGAAGAAATGATAAGGCTCCGGCAGGCCAAACAGCACCGACCAGAGCCAGAGAAAGCCGCCAGCCACCAACAGCGTCACCAGCCCCGTCGCGTGGCCATTAGCCTCCTTGACCTGCGTTTCGCCACCGTCACTTTTATCCGCGCCGTTGGCCATGAGGCAAACCCACAGGAACGGCACACTCAGGATTGGCAAGGGCGCCACGAACAGCATCCAGAGCAGCAGGCCCCACGGGGCAACGTGGATGACCGTGCGATAGGCAATCAGCGCAGGCCCCAGCACGAAGAAGGAAAGCGCCCGTCCGATTACCCCGATCAGATGGCCGACAGGGGCGATTGCGCGGTCGGGCGCATCCCACCATCGATCCTTCCACCTGGCCCAGCTCTTTCTGGGCTCCAGCATCAGTAGAACCGCACCGCCCAGATAAAGCACCGGCCAATACCAAGGCAGCGCCGGAATGAGCCGCCATGACAGATCCGCCGCGCGGGCGGATGAAAGCGTTCCACCTCCAACTGAACTGAACAGCGGCGAAGTCGCGGCGCCGCCGCTCGGCCGCACCTGCAAGGCTTCAAACCGGGCCCGCTCGGCCACGGAAAAGTCGGGCCGGATGAGCATTTCGCCTGAGTCGCGGGCAATGGCACCCAGAAAGCCGCCCATCGTATCCTGCCCGACCGCCTGCGCCAGCGAGGCGGCAACCCGATCCCCCCGAACACAGCCGGTAAAGCCGGTCACCGCCCGCGCGATGGCCGCCTCACAGCCCAAAAACAGGACAGTCCCGTCCGCTTCCCGGCTCGCCCGCTCAATATCGGCTATAACAAATCGCCCGGTCTCACGGCCAAGCGGGTCGCGCATCACGAAAGCACCGTTCTCCACATGGCCGACGATGACCACCGTCTTGTCGCTTCGGCCGGAAATCATAGCCAGCAGTTCATCCAGACTGCCCGAAAAGCCTTTGTGCAGCTCGCCAAGAGCCGCGCCGAGAGAATGGCGCATATCGACATCAAGGGGATCGAACAGCGATATGACCTGAATATCGTGCCGAAAGAATGGCCGATCGACTATCCAGCGGATGTCGTCCAGACCCTTGGCGCCGATATCGAGAAAGAGGCCGGGCGATTCCTCAAAGCCGATCACCGGCGTTTCCCCGACGCGGAACTGCTTGATCCGATGCATTTTCTCGCCCCGCTGCAAGGCAAGCGAACGGACATTGCCCATCAGATTGTCGAGATCGATTTTCGCCAGATCATCCGTATCGAGCAACAGGTCGAGCTGGTGAAGCGTATCTGATGCCGAATTGTTGAAGCGGAATTTGCCCAGATCGTCGAACTGGCCGCCCAGCCTGAATTCCTTGCCCAGAGCATCGACCAGAACCGCGCCATCATCGCCAAATGTCAGATAGGCAGAGGCACCCTTACGGCCGATTGAGGACAGGGCGGACAAACGATCAAGCGCGGCGGCCTTGCGCGCGATACGGGTCGCCTTGGCGGCCTTGGCCGCTGCATTGGCGGCTTCTCCGGCGTCATCGAGCAGCCTCCCCGCCTTGAGAACCAGCGGCGCCGCCATCAGAGGTTGAGGCTGAGCAACCAGTAGGCTAACCATGAGTAGCGCGCGGGCAATGATCCTCATAACACCCCCAATTGCTGCGAACTATTTTTCGAATGCGGTATTCATGTAAACTGATCGGGCAGTCTCTTTATCGAGACCATATTCCACCACATCAATTGCCCTGTCCAGCGCAATACAGCAAATATGCTCGCACGATTTTAGATAGAAAGCATGGGATTTTAATCGATGTGATGCAGGATCATTCAACTACAGAAGATCACTATTAAAATATGCCGCGTTGAAACATCAGGATCGCGGGAAGCTGCTTCAGACCTACCCTTAACGAGAACAGGCGCCAGCGCGAAAAGGTTGGGCGTGGCTGCGGAAACGCAGAAGGGCGGTTTACACCGAGGTGTAAACCGCCCTTCTATTACGCACCTAAGTACCTGTTATATGGTAGCGGAGGAACGCTGCGACCTTAACAGTAAGGTTTACCGAATTGAAGTTTGATCCGGCCAGCAAGGCCCGGATCTGCGGTTTGCCAGCCATCACGCGCCCCACCCTGAGGCGCATGATTCGGCAAGCCGCGCGTGATGATATGCCCATTTTTAGAGTGGCGCCACGCACCCAAAGAAATCCCGAAATCAGGGTGGCGCTATGTTCCGCGCAGACAACAAAATTCAGACATCGAAGTTCTTTGCCAAGGGAGGCCGCGCATGAGCGGCTATGCCATTGGCGATCTGGTCGGCTGGCAGGTCAAGGCGCTGGAAAAAGGCGGGCGGATCGGTGATCGCGTCCGCCGCGAGAGCTATGACGAAAACGACCGCCGCGCGCAGATCTTCCGCCCAATCTGCGGCGGGCGCACGGCGGAGGCCCTGCGCTGGCGCGACAAGCTGATCCAGGTGGCGCGCGAATATAACACGCTGCACAAGCGCAAGGGCGAACGCGAAGGCCCGCTGGGCAGCAATGGCCTTTGGGTGCTGGAAGTCCTGCTCTCGCTGGTCGATTTTGCCTCGGGCCGATGCGAACCTGCGCTCGACACGATCTGCGCCAAGGCCAAGCTGGCCCGCGCCACGGTCGTCAGCGCCATCACCAATTTGCAGTCCCACGGATTCCTGCAAAAGGTGCGCCGCACCCGCAAGACCGGACGCGGCCCTACCGAAGGCCCTCAGCGCGAGCAGATCAGCAATGCCTATGCCTTCGCCGTCGCGCTGAAAGAGAAGGTGCGCCAGCGTTTCCAGCAACTGATCGGCGGTCGCAAGCGCGCGCAGGAAATCCGCGAGGCCAAGACCCGCGAGGCGCAGGATCGCGCCGAGGCTCTGGCCTCCCCTACCTCGCGCTTGGGGAGCCTGCTGCTGCCCAACGCCCCCAAACTGGCAAAGGAACTCGACCGCCTCGGGGTTCATTTCGAAGGCCAGACTGCGAGTTCAGCCACTAGGGAGTACCCCACCCCAGAATCTAAAGGGGAAAAGGAATGATGCAGCTTAGGGCTGCATCATGCGTGATTGGACGATAAAGCGCGCGCGGACAGGTCAAATTCGCGTTATGCGGCGGTGCTTACGGCACCGTTGAACGGAGCGGCATAGCCGCTCCTGGGCTTCCCAGAGGGGAAGCGGGCAAAGTTTGCGCCAGGCTGGCGGACGTCACCAGCGGGGAGAGGTTTTGCGCACAGAAACGCACGGACGCCTCACCCCGGCCATCACATCGAAATGTGCGGTTTTTGGGCCTTTCCGACCGTATAGCCGCCGCCCATTATGCACATTTTCCGATGAAAAAGGCGAAAGCGAGGCGTGGGGGCGAGGGCGTTTCGGCAGGGGGCAGCGCGGCGCGGCGGCGCGGGCAGGTCCGGCCAACCCCGACCCCCAAGGCCATTGTGCATAACTCGGTTAAAAAGAACATATATAGAACAAATAGCATTGCACTGCGGGAATCGAGCTGCCATTACGTCACAAAATGACCCAGCGACACGCACGGTCAAGGAGTGACAAAGTGAACGAAGACAGTTTCGCAGCCCTGTTCGCGCGATCGGGATTGTCGCTTGAGGACGCAGAAGCTGAGCTGGGCATATCGGAACGACAGATCCGACGATATCAGGCTGGCCTGATCGACGCGCCAAAGCTGGTTCGGGAACGGGTTCGTGACATCGCGGCAAGGCGTATCGCCGACCGCCCCCCTGCCCGGTTCAGCTTTGTCGACCTGTTCGCAGGCATTGGTGGCCTGCGCCTCGGATTCGAAGCCATCGGCGGGCGTTGTGTGTTCACCAGCGAATGGGACCGCTGGTCAAACGAGACATACCGCCGCAACTTTGCCGATGGTGACGACCATGTGATGGCGGGCGATATCCGGCCCTATGGAGCCGATCCATCGCTGATCCCAAAGTTTGACGTGCTGCTCGCGGGCTTCCCCTGCCAGCCCTTTTCACTGGCAGGCGTTTCCAAAAAGAACTCGCTGGGCCGCGCCCATGGCTTTGCCGACGAGAAGCAGGGCAACCTGTTCTTTGAGATCGAGCGGATCATCCGGCATCACCAGCCGAAAGCCTTTCTGCTGGAAAACGTCAAGCATCTCCAGCGCCACGACAAAGGGCGCACTTTCGAGGTTATCCGCCGCACGCTGGAAGATGACCTCGGCTATGCGATCGACACCAAAATTGTCAGTTCCGAGCCTTGGGTGCCCCAGAAAAGGGAACGCATTTTCATTGCCGGTTTCCGCAAGGATGTAGGCTTCAAATTCTCCGGCTTCGACGCGCTGATCCCGCCCCGCAAGGATTGGCCTACTCTGTACTCGATCCTGCAGTCCCACAACGAGGTGGATGCCAAATACACCCTGACCCCCCGACTGTGGGAATATCTGCAGGAATATCGCGCCAAGCATGAGAAGGCAGGCAACGGCTTTGGCTACAGCATGTTCGGCCCGGGCGATGTCACCCGTACCCTCTCGGCCCGCTATCACAAGGATGGCTCCGAAATCCTGATTGCCCAGAAGGACGCACGCCCCCGCCGCCTGACGCCACGCGAGTGCGCGCGCCTGATGGGATTCGAATATGGCGAGCGTGAATGGCACATCCCTGTGTCTGACACGCAGGCCTATCGCCAGTTCGGCAACGCCGTGGTGGTACCGGTGGTCGAAACCATCGCACAGTATATGGAACCCTATATTTCGGACATTCTGGGGCTGAAACCAATGGAGCGTCCGCAAGCGATGCTCAGGGCCGTTGCCTGACACAGTTTCAAAGGAGGTCCGCAGCCGGATGATGGCGGGGATCAGGTCGGTCGATACCGGGCCTGAACTTCTCATCCGGCGCGGCCTGCATGCACGCGGCTTTCGCTATCGCCTGCATGGCAAAGGGCTTCCCGGACGGCCCGATCTGGTCTTTGCCAGCAGGAAGGCGGTCATATTCGTCCATGGCTGCTTCTGGCATGGCCATGATTGCACACTCTTCCGCTGGCCCGGAACACGCGTGGAATTCTGGCGCCTGAAAATCGAAGGCAACATTGCGCGCGATGCGCGCACCCGCCAAGGCCTACTCGATCAGGGCTGGCGAGTTATGGAAGTTTGGGAATGCGCACTGAAAGGAAAGCAGCGCCGCCCCCTTGACGATATCCTTGCCGCCTGCGCTGATTGGCTGGTTTCGAATCAACAGGTTGGCCAAATACGGGGACAGGCAGAGTGAGACGCGGGCAGCTTTCCGACTATTTCGACGGCATTGTCGTCAAACGCCTGACGCTGGTGGAAACCGTCACCGAAAAATCAAACCAGCATGAATTTCAGGGCACGAAGTATCTCCGTCAACTGTTTGGCGATGAGGATCGCAGGCAAATTCCCTCCCGGTTTATCCGAATCGCTGACGGCGAGGAAGCAGTATCGGAAAAGGGCTTCATGAGCTGGTCAAATGTGCGCAAGGGCAAGCCCCGCGCGCCGGAATACCACCTCTATTATTCAGGCAACAGTGTCACCGAGGCAATGCAGATCGGCGACATCCTGTTCCTTGCGCAGGAGAGGTCCGGGAACCTGCTGGCGGTCATCGCGCCGGGTGAGAGCACCATTGTCAACCAGCTCCACTGGCTATTCGGCGTCGATGATCTTTTGTGCACTACCATCACCTACAAGGAAATCGAGGGCGGAAATTCCAACGAACTCAACTTCACTGCGCGTTATATCCTCGACGAGCTGGGCATCGAACTGCCAGAGCCGGAAGCTGAGCTGCTTGATCGCCTAGTTGAACGCTTTGGCCTTGTTTTCCCCAAAACCCGCGTATTTTCTGACCTAGCGCGTGCCTCGCTGCCCGAGGTTTCGGCTCATGACAATCCCGATCAGGCTCTGGTGGCCTGGATGGATCGTGAAGAGCAAATGTTCCGCCAACTGGAGCGGCGCATCGTGGCCAAGCGGATCAACGACGGATTTAACAGCAATGGGCACGCTGACGTCGATGGCTTCATCGCCTTTTCCCTCAGCGTCCAAAACCGACGCAAGGCGCGCGTGGGTCACGCGCTGGAGAACCATTTGGAAGCAATCTTCAAAGCCCATTCGATACGATACGCACGCGGAGCCCAAACCGAGAACCGCAACAAGCCGGATTTCCTCTTTCCGGGACAGGATGAATATCGCAATTTCGCATATCCTGCCGCAGACCTGACCATGCTTGGGGCAAAATCAACGGTAAAGGATCGGTGGCGCCAAGTCTTGTCCGAGGCAGACCGCATCGAGACCAAACATCTCCTGACATTGGAGCCCGCCATCTCCGAAAATCAGACCAACGAGATGCAGGCCAGATTGCTGCAACTGGTTGTGCCAACACCCCTTCACCAAACCTATAAGGAGAATCAGCGTGCTTGGATTTTGGGGCTGGAAGACTTTATCGATCTAGCGGCAGACCGCCAGTCAAACGCCTTTAGGCATGGCTGGCGGATGCCCCCTCATCCCATCATCCGCTAATAATCACCTCCCTAGCCTCCATCGCCTTGGCCTGTCCGCCGATAGTGTAGCGCACGCCGACCTCCTCGATCTGGAACCCGGCGAAGATCCGCCGCACTTCGGGCCGGTCGTTCAAGGACAGAACGAACTTGCCGGAAATCCCACTTAGCACCTGCGCCATATGCTCGAACTCCTCGCGCCCGAACATGCCCTTGCCATAATCGCCCTCGCAGCCGTGATAGGGCGGATCGAGATAGAACAGCGTCCCCGCCCGATCATAGCGGGCGATGAACTCTGCCCAGGGCAGGCGCTCAACCACCACACCCGACAGACGTTCATGCACCGCCTCGACCATCGGACCCAGCTTCGACACATCGAATCGCGCGGGGGTGGATGGCGATGTGCCAAAACTGCGCACCGCCACTTTCCCGCCAAAGGCGCAGCGCTGGAGATACAAAAACCGCGCCGACCGCTCCAGATCGGTCAGGCTTTCCGGCGGCATCGCGGAGAGCTTTTCAAACCCCGCGCGACTCGTCACCTGCCAGCGCAGCATGTCCATGAAGGGCTGATAATGCCGCTGCACCACGCGAAAGAAGGTCGAAACGTCCTCGCTCCAATCGTTGATGACCTCTGCATTCGGGCGCCGGTCGCGCCGGAAAAACACCCCGCCCATGCCGACAAAGACCTCGGCATAGGCGCTGTGTGGGGTGGCATTAATCCGCTCCACCAAGCGCTTTGAAAGATTGCGCTTCCCGCCGATATAAGGCGCCAGCGGACGCACTGGCGCAACAGACGCAAGGGGGCATTCGAGATTCGACATCATCGCATTTGTTCCATATACGTTCCCACGCCGAGTCGGCAGGCGGGATGGTCCCAAGGCGGGACCGATTGGGCCATGACGAAGATCCCTCGTCGGATTGGGCGCGCCAACGCCCCATCCCCCGCCACCCGGCGGGCGGAATATCAGGGGCGCCGCGCCCCGCCCGTGCCACCGGCGGGCACGATTGTTCCGTCCTGCTGGATCAGCCGCCCATCGGCGCAGGTCCAATCACGGTAAGACAGGATCGGCACCCCGAACCAATCATTCATGCGCAGCATCCGGCGGATGATGGGAATGATCTCGGTCAGGTAAAATGTGTCGAGCGCCTCGCTCACCTTGCCAAAGCCACCGCTGTTCTGCGGGATGATCCCTATCAGCGGCGGCGGCATCCTGTGCGCGGCCAGCATGTCGTCACGGCTGATGCTTTTGACTGCCGTAAACTCATCATGGGCGGTGATATTGCCGATCGGGATGATCTGGACGCCATCCTTCTTCCCGCCCGGCGAATAGATCAGCATGTTCTTGAAATTGCCCGCGCCCTTCGATTTGCGGATCTTGTCGGTGATATCGTCCACCATCGACTGATCGGCCAGCGGGTCGTTGATATAGAGGATGAAGCCCGCATGGTTGCCGTTGATGTAATAGCGGCGCCGAAACAGCGTGGCATTCTCCGAGAGCAGCGCCGATTGCAGCGCCGAGAGCCACTCGGGCAGACCATAGATTTCCTGCGCCACATCGGGCTGCATCAGGTGGAACACGCGACCAGGCGCAAACTGATGCTCCTGCCCCAGCGCGCCATTGACGAACCAATAGGTGTCCGAGGCCACGCCCGCGCGCGTATGCACTGCCGGGCTGTATTTGGCCGCCGCAATCCGCCCCGAGAAGTTGGGCACGTTTTCCAGATAGCCATTGCCCATCTGCACGAAATCCAGCGCAAACCGCTCAAAATCATCCGCGCCCAGCCAGCGTGAGGCCACCATCTGCGAAACCAGCAGATTGACCCGCAGCGCCACCGCGCTGCGATGATAGGGCGAAACGTTGAACACCTGCGCCAGACGCCCCATCGGCATCGGCGGCTCATACCAGCGCCCATTGTGCCAGACCTCGAAATAGGCCGACAGATCGCGCCGATCGAGGACGCTCTCGGCATCGCCAAAGGTGAACACCTCCGGGCGCAGGGGCGCGGCCTTCTCCTCCTGCTCGATCAGGGCCAGTTCTGTCTTGGGCGCATCACTCATCAATCGGCTCCTCAATCATCGGACGTCGCCACCCGGCCTTGGGTCACGCCGCTGGCGGCCCCGGCATCGAGCGGTTCATTGGAAAGGGCGTTCAAGAGCGCCCAGGCAAGGTCGGCATGGCCGATCTCGCCATTGCGGCGGGCGATATAGGTGACGCCCCGCCCGCTGCCGGTCAGCGCCGGGCGGATCGCCATCAGCGCGGCCATCAGGTCGGTCCAGTTCTCGTCAAACTCGATGCGGCCGGAGTTGAAGACGTTCTGGGCTTTGACCACCAGCGCCGTCTTGCTGGCCACCGAATATTCAATCCGCCGCGCGCGCGGGAACCAACCCACCACCAGCTCATAGACCGCCTGCCCCGCGCCGGTGGTGTCGATGGCGATATCGGTGACGTTGTAGCGGGCCGCGATATCCTTGATGAAATCGGCCTGCCCCTGAAAATCGCGCCCGTTGAGCCGGTACTTGGCCAGCACGCGGAACTTGCCCTTGCCCGGAACCTCGGGCGGCGCCAGCACCACAAGGGCCGCATCATCGCGCCCCTGCTTGTTGGGGTCATAGCCGAGCCACACCGGCTTCTCGCCAAAGGGCCGCCCGCCGGGAATGTCGAATTTGGCCGGGGCGAAGTCGCGCCATCTGTAAAAGCTGTCGACCCGCGCTGACGCGATCCGGCTGAAGGGGAAGCTGCTCTCGCTGTCATCGACAAACTGGCAATTGTAGAGGTTCTCGAACTCCTCCTCGCTGCATTCGGCGCGCAGTTCTTCCTTGTCGATGCGGCTGCCCGCCCCGCCCGCGATGGCATCGTCGAGCGTGACCATCTGGCACCATGAACCATCGGGCATGATGGCGCCCTTGCGCAGGTTCTTGTGGCTGATGTCAAAGGGCCGCTGATCGCCCTTCTTGCGCCCCCGGTTCCATTCCTCCCCGCTCCAGAAGGCATAGGCCTCATGGGTTTTGGTGCTGGGCGTCGAGAAATAGGTGCGCTTGTAGATCGTGAGCGTCGCCATCGCGGCGGCCACCTTGCGCAGGCGCGCGAAGCTGTTGACCCAGAAGAATTCGTCAAAATAGAAGTCGCCGCTCTCACCTTGCGCGGTGTTGCTGTTGGTCGAGAGCGGATAGAGGCCCACGCCGTCGAGCCGGATCTCTTCCCTGCCCGCGTCATCATCGGCGGGATGCAGGCCAGAGAAATCCAGCATCAACGGATTGCCCTTCAGGTCCACGCCGGTGACGCGCTTCACCCATCCGGTAATCTCGCGGATGAATTTCTTGGCCTGCCGCTCGCTGGCCGAGAGGAATATCTGGTTGCGGGGCTGCTCGCCATCGAGAACCGCCTGCCCGATCTTGGCCAATGCCTCACGCGCGAAATAGGCGGTGGCGCCGATCTGGCGGCTCTTGAGGATCTTGCGGGTGCGCTGATCGCGCTGCTCCCACCAGCCTTCCTGATAGGTATCGCACCATTCGTGGAAGTCGGTGAGCAGCGCTTCCCACTGTTCAAGGGTCAGGAAATTCTTGCGCTTGTCCGCCCGCTTGGCCTTGGCCCTGTCATCATTGCGGCGCCCGACCTTCTCGTTGAGGTCGCCTTCCTTGCCGCTCTCATTGTATTTGCGGATGCGCGCGGCGGTCTGCATCTGGCGCATCAGGAACTCGACGCGCTTCATGTCCCCTTCTGTGAAAGGCTCCTTGCACAGGTAGGTGGCGAGCTTCGCCTCAAGATGATCCTCGACCACCTCAAGCGGGCTGTCGGCATCCCAATCCCCGCGCCGCTTCCAACTGGCCACGGTGTTGACGTTCTCGCCCAGCTCGCGCGCAATATCCGCCAGCCCCCAGCCGCGATGGAACAGCGACTTGGCCTCGCGGGCTTTGGCGCGCGTCACCTGTCGGCTCTGGGCCGATGGGGCATCATCGGGGGAAGTCTGTGCGGGCATCATGCCTGCTAAACCAACAGATTACCCCGCTTTGGCTACCGCGCGCGCGGGTAAAGCGGCCCCTTACCGTGGCTTCCCATTGTCCTGCCTCACCATTTCCCGCCCAACAGCGTCACACCTTTTACGCAACGCTGCAGGCCACTCATGTCGACCACGCTCATTCCCGATATCCAGATCACCTCGACCAATTGGGTCGATCTCACCATTGCCCACCCGGAACTTTCCGCCCAGCAGATCGAGCTGCAATGCAAATATCCGGGCGGCAGGATCGAACTGGTCTGGGGCGGCGCGGCGGCGCCCAGCCAACGCCGTGCGGGCCAGTTGCTGCGCGATTGCGATATCTCGACCGGACAGGCCAGCCACATCTGGGCGCGCATCGCGCTGGCGGCCTCGGCCAATTCCGCCGGGCGTCTGGGCTGCCGTTTTGTGCCCGCTGCCTCGAGCGGCGGCGGTTCGGGTATCTCCGAAACGATCTGGACCGACGACACTGGCGCCTTCTTCATCCGCCTCGACAGCGGCACCGCGATCAGCTGGACCCATGTCGATGGCACGGCCAGCTCTGCCCCCGGCGCAGGCGCCCGGCCCGCTGGCGGCACCAGCCTGATCGTCGACAGCACCCGCTATCAGGCCAGCGCCGCGCGCGCGGGCGCCTATGCGATTGGCGATTACCTTTCCCACATCGTCACCGCCGATCCGGCCACCGGCGTCACCGTGGCCGATTTCTGGCTCAACGTGACGGCCTCCCCGCCCGCCAAGCTCGCCGCCTCGCCCAGCGCGGCGGATATCAACCCCATCGCCCCGCTGCCCAATGGCGCGTCCACCGCTGCCAAACAGGATACCGGCAACGCCTCGCTTGCCGCCATTGCCGCCAATCAGAAACTGGCGATCTTCTACACCGGCACCACCGCTGCGCTGGCGGCCAGCGCCACCTATACCGGCACAGCGCGCGATACCGGCGTGGCGCCGGGCGCGGCCCATGGGCTGGCCTATTTCTCGGCCTATTTTTATGCCGATCAGGCAGGCGTCGCCAGCATCGAGGTCTCCGCCGACGGCAACACGTGGTATCCCGCGACCAGCGCGACCCTGGTGGCCGCCACCCCGCTCTATCTGCAGGTGCCGGTGCTGTGGCGCTATCACCGCACCAAATTGGTCAATGGCGCCACGGCCCAGACCGCTGTGGCGGTCAATTCCGGCTATACGGTGGCCTGATGCCCGCGCTCTCCGGCACCTTTCGCGCGGCGCACAACCCGGCCTCGGCGGGCGGCGCCCGCGCGCATCGCCGCCCCGGCTTCACCCGGCCCGACCGCTACTACTTCGCCCATTGCGGGGGGCTTAGGAATTGCAACAAATCCTCGCCCCTCACCGGCGGCGCCTCGCCGGGCAGCGCGCTCTACTTTGCCAACACCGTCTATCTCCAGACGCCCAGCTTCCCGATCCTCAACCCGGTGCTGATCTGGGCCAGATTTTACATGGACGAGAGCAACAGCGCGACCAGCGAGAAGGCGATCCCCGCAGACGCATGGATCGAAGCGGCGCGGATCAAATGGGGCAGCACGACGCTTGCCGCCAGCGCGATCGACAATGGCGGGCTGCTGGCGGCGAGCAGTTCGGACGCCTGCATTTTCACGCGCCACACCGGTGTCCTGCCCGCCGACACGGTGATCGACATCAGCGTGGGCCTGCGCCTGTCTGTGGCCGGGCAAGGGCTGATCGCCAACCGCTCGCAAAACACCAACACCGGGGAGCTGGGCCGCTATCATGCCAGCAGCTCCTTTGCCGCCACGGTCACCGGCGGCTCGACGATCTCGACGCTGTCAGGTTCCACGTCGGGTACGATCGGGGGCTTTCTCTATGCCCCTGTCGGCATTGCGGGCATGGGGTTGGACGGGCGCGATGTCTGCCTCGAATTTGGCGACAGCCTTGTGTTTGGCGCGGGCATGAATGATGCGATCTCGGCCTATGGCATCAAGGGCCTGCCCGACTACATCGCGCGGCGCCAAGCCGGGCAATACATGCGCCCCGCCATGAATCTGGCGCAGTCCTCCAGCTATGGCCAGAACCTCGATCCCACCAATGGCACCAGCTACGCGCCCTCGGCCTTGGCCATGCGGCTGCGCCTGGTCGAACAGGTCCGCGCGCTCAATGCCGATGGCACGCTGCCTTTCACGCTGATCTGCATGAACTGGTGGAACAATGACGAAGGCTCGCCCTATACCGACAATGTCGCCAAGGCCTCGGCGCTGATCAAAGCCGAGCATGACTATATCCGCGCGCTCTGGCCCGGTGTGCCCCATGTCCGCATCGGCCCGATGCCCAAGGCGGGCACGCAGACCGGCTATCTGACGGCAGAGGAGCAATCGGTCCTCACCGTCGCGCAATATGCCCCCGCCTATGCCAACAATTCCACCGGGGTGCGCTTTGCCCTGCGCGAGGCGATGGTGAGTAATGCCTGCGGCGGCGCCTTTGAATATTTCCTCGATCCCATTCCCTACTTCGCATGGGATCAGGGAAGCAACCGCGACAAATGGGCCAATGGCGGCAAGCAGGGCGTGATCGCCGCAGCGGACAGCGGATCGGGCGCAACCTTCATCGCCAGCACCCGCTTTGATCTGGGCGATGCGGTCTTCATGCCCGACGCCACCAACAGCACCGGCGGGCGCACCCGCACGGTCTCCTCCGTCACCGACAATGGCGATGGCACGTTCACCCATGTCACGGTGCAGAGTGACGGCACTCTGTCGGGAACCTATCCCACCCGCACCGCAGGCCGGGCCGTCATCCGCGTTCTGCCCGGCGACGGCAACCCGGTCGCGGCTGTCAGCGGGCGCGGGGTTCACCCGTCGCAATATGCCTGCCAGCTCGCCGCGCCCATGGGTGATGCGTTCAAGGCGCGGCGCGCGGCCGAGGCCGGGGCGGTCTGGGCCTGATTTGGCAAGGTAAAGCGCCCCCTTACCGCGCCCGCGCGTTGCGCGAGACCGCCCCGACCGATCATCTGGGGATGACTGAAAACGCAGCTTTCAACCTGACGCCCCGCCCGGAGTAACCCTATGAAGACCAAGCCCTTCCTGCTCGCCACCGCCGGTTCGACGGTCGATGGCCGCACCATCGATGCACGCGATCTTGAACAGATGGCCTCCAGCTATAACCCCAAGACCTATGGCGCGCGGGTGAATATCGAGCACATCCGGGGCATCAGCGGGCAGGCCCCGTTCAACGCTTACGGCGATGTGCTGGAACTCACGGTCGGCGATGTCGAGGTCGACTTCAACGGCAAGACGGAAAAGCGCAAAGGCCTGTTCGGCGTGCTGGACGTGACCGACAATGCCAAGGCGCTCAATGACGCCAGCCAGAAGGTCTATCCCTCGATCGAGATCCTCGACAATTTCGGGGGCAAGGGCTTTGCCTATCTGGGCGGCGTGGCGCTGACCGACAGCCCGGCGGCGATTGCCACCGACCGTCTGAAATTCAACCGCACCTTGCCCGGCTCGATCAATCTGGCGGGCGAGACCGCCACCACGCTCGAATTTGCCGAGGACGGCGCCACCAACGAAAGCGCCAAGGGCCTGCTCGACAGCATGAAAGGCATGCTCGACAAGTTCACCGCCAGCTTTGCCCCCGCGCCCAAGGGCGATGACAAGCCTGAAATCAAGCCCGAAAGCCAGCAGCCGGCCACGCTGGATTTTACCGCCCTGCGCCCGATGTTTGAGGAAATGGGCCAGACCTTCGCCAACGCCGTCGATGGCCTGCGCAGCGAATTCCGCGCCGAGGCCGACGCGCAAGCCCTCAAGCTCAAGAAGCTGGAAGACACGCAGGAAGGCACCCCAGCGCCCCACTTCCAGCGCCGCCCGATCTCCGATGGCGGCAGCAACAGCAGCGTCGAGAGCAAATACGTCTTCTGACCGGCCTGCTCCATCCCTCCATCCGCCCCGCACAGCCCCTTCGCCCCGCACATTCATCCGAGGATCATCCCACCATGTCGCAAATCTACACCCTTTCTGATCGCGGGCGCGGCGCGCTGGATCAGCTCTTTGCCGCCATCGGCAATGCCAACGGCACCCGCAATGTGGCGCGCAACTTTGCGCTCTCGCCCACCAGCGAACAGCGCCTCGAGGATCTCCAGCGCGAGAGCGTCGGCTTCCTCCAGCGTGTCAACGTGATGGGTATGCGCGATCTTCAGGGGCAGGTGATCGGCCTTGGCACCGCCAACATGATCGCAAGCCGCCAGAGCCGCAGCACCCTGCCGCGCAAGCCGCGTTATGTCGGCCAGATGCAGGACCGCAAATATCAGCTCTATTCGACGCTGTTCGACACGATGCTGCCGTGGGAAGTGATCGATGCCTGGTCGAAATTCCCCGACTTTGCCGCCCGCTATGCCCGCCATGTCGCGGTCTCGGTCGGCCTGTCGCGGATCTCGGTGGGCTTCAACGGGGTCGAGGCGGCGGATGATACCGATGCCGAGGACAACCCGCTGGGCGAGGATGTCAACATTGGCTGGCTGCACAAGCTGCGCCTTGAACGCCCCGACCATGTGATGGGCCGCGCTACCGTCACCAGCGGCGGCATCACCACCGCGACGGGCGCTGCGGCCCCGATCTACATCGGCCCCGACAGCAACCACAGCGAGGGCGATTACAAGAATATCGATGCTCTTGCCTATGAGCTGATCGCGGGCATGCCCTCCTATGCGCGGGCCAGCACCGATCATGTCGTGATCGTCAGCCAGGATCTGGTGGACGAGAAATACTTCCCGATGATCAACCGCCCGCTCTCCGACACGATCGATGGTGGCCGCTCGACCAGCGATCAGGTGGTCTCCGACCTCATCATGTCGACCAAGCAGATCGGCGGGCGCCCGGCGGCGATTGCGCCCTTCTTCCCCGAAGGCACGATGGCCATCACCCCGCTGGGCCGCGCCAATGCGACCGACAGCTCGAACCTCTCGCTCTATTATCAGGAAGGTTCGCGCCGCCGCTACATCAAGGATGAGCCGGAAAACATGGCCGCGCTGGTCGATTATAACAGCGTCAACGAGGGCTATGTGATCGAAAGCACCGATTACATGACCATGGCCGAAAACATCACCTTCGGCGCCCGTCCGTAACACCCCCCGTCTTGCTGACACTCCCGCCCGCTGGCCCGCGCGCCGGTGGGCGGTCATCCCGAAAGTCCCGCCATGGTCTCCGCCTTTCGCCGCCACCAGATGCGCGTGCGCGCCCTGCAATCGGGCGCCGCGCTTGCCGATGCCTCGGCCCGGCCCAGCGCGCCTGAACGCGCCATCGATACACCGCTGGGGCAGGAATACGCGGCTCTCCGCGTGGCGCTCCATGACAATCTGCGATCCCTGTCCGACATTGCCAGCATCGAGGCGCGTGGGCCCCTCAAGATCGAGATGGCCCGCGCCTTTGCCCCATGGATCGAGGGCGTGCTGCAGGCGGGCGAACAGGGACAGGCCGCACAGGATGAAATCCTTGTATGGAACCTGATCTGGGCCATCGATTACCGCGATTGGGATTATGCCCTACGCCTTGCCGCCCATGCCATCCGCTTCAATCTGACCTCGCCTAAGCGCTACAACCGCACCATCCCCTGCTTTGTGGGCGAGGATATCGCCAAGCTAAGCCTCGATCAGCAGGACGCGGTGCCCCATGACGTGCTGTGCCGTGTGCTGGCGCTGATCGAGGGCCATGACATGCCCGATCCGGCCAAAGCCAAATTGCACAAGGCGCTGGCCCGGTCCTTCACGCGCCGCGCTGATGCCTTCGATCCTGCCGCCGACAATGCACCTGCCGGTGGCAAGGCGGCCTATCTTGCCGAAGCGCTCGACCATGCCAACCGCGCCCACCAGCTCGACAGCAGCATCGGCGTCAAATCCGATATCCGCAGCCTCGAGAAGTCCCTGCGCAAACTCGGCCCCGAGGATGGGACAAGCAACGAGACCGCATAACAGTTCGCCCCACGGCGGCGGGGGGCGGTTGGCGCGGACGGCGCACAGATGTGACAGCCAGCCCACACCATCCCCACCCCCCGTTTTGATGCCCTGCCCTGATGAAAGGCCCCGCCCATGAGCAGCTTCACCGCCACCCCCATCGCCCCGCCCGATGATCCCGATGCGCAGGTGGTGGCCGATGGCTGGTTCCCACCGGTGAAACTGGCCGATGTGCGCGAGGGGCTAAACATCGGCGGCGGCGCGATCACGCAGCTCCAGCTCACGCTGGCGATCGAGGGCGGCATGCTCTCGGCCCTGCGCCAACTGGCCGCATGGCGCACCTCCCGCGCGCTGGCCGGGGCGGCAAGCCTTGCCGGTGTGACTGCCGATACCCTGAACGGCAAGAACCGCGCAGAGCTGCTCTGGACCCGCGCGGTGGGTTATTACGCCGCCGCTGATCTGGCCGCAGGCAACCGCGATATCGCCTCCTCCGACAGCGGCCTTGCCCGCGCCTCGGAAAAGGCCGCGCTGGCCGATGAATACCGGCGCGAAGGCCATGCCGCGATTGCCGACCTGCTCTCGATCGGGGCCAGTCTGGTCGCGCGCAACCGGGTGGAAATGCTGTGACCCAAACCGCCACCGCCATGGACGGCGAAACCGTCGATGAAATCTGTCACCGCATCCTCGGCAAGACGGCGGCTGTCACCGAACAGGTGCTGGACATGAACCCCGGCCTTGCCGAGCTGGGGCCACGCCTGCCCGGCGGAACCAGCGTCACGCTCCCCAACGCCACCGCCGCGCAGGTCGCTACCCTCGATATCGTGCAGCTCTGGGATTAAGCCGATGCTCAAGATCGACCTTCTGCGCGATGCCCTGATGCAGGCCATGCCCGAACTCAAGGCCGCGCCCAAGAACCTCATCATGTGGGTGGATCGCGGCAAAGCGCTGTCGCGCGACACTGCCGATCTGTCTTTTGCCTTTGAATTCCAGCTCAACGTCCTGCTGGTGGAATTTGCGAGCGATATCGCCACCTTTGCCCTTGCCATCCTGATCTGGCTGCGCACCAACCAGCCCGATCTGTTCGCGCTTGGAGCCGACGCCTTCGACTTCGAGGTCGATATTCTCGACAATGGCAAGGTCGATCTGCAGATCCGCCTGCAACTGCGCCAGAACGTGACGGTGGCCATCACGCCCCAAGGGGCCAAGGCCAGCTATCTGCCCGAACCGGCCCCGCTTTTTGTCGATGACCTGCCCTTTGGCGGCCTCGATGCCGATCCGATCCTGACATCCATCACCGTCAATGGCGAGGATCTGCCGCCATGGAGCATGGTCGATGGCGAATGACCTTTCCCGGCTTGAGGAATGGTTCGGCCAGATCCTCGCCGGGATGGAACCGGCCCAGCGCCGCAAGGCCACGCTCAAGCTGGGCCGCCTGCTGCGCCGCTCGAACCTTGCGCGCATCGGCGCCAACGTCGATCCGGATGGCGCCCCCTTTGCCCCGCGCAAACCCCGCCGCGATCTGCAAGGCCGCCTGCGCCAGAAGGCGCGCGGCAAGATGTTCAAGGGCCTGCGCAAACTGGCCAAATGGCGCGTCGATGCCGCCCCCGATGGCGTGGAAATCCGCCCCGCCACAAACACCGCCGACCGCGTGGGTTCGGTCAGCCAGTTCAGCCAGACCGTGACCGTGGGCCGCTTGCGCAATGGCCGCGCCATCCGCGCCAAATATGAAGAGCGCCGCTTGCTGGGTTTCTCACGCGAGGATGAAGGGATCGCGCTGGAGGTGGCGGGGGAGATGCTGGAGCCAGATGGGAGTAGGGGTTGGTGATTGGATTCCCAATTGTCCTACTTTGGCCACTCGTGATTGTTAATGAACTGTGCAAATCTGACGGTCTGGATTAAGCTGCAAGGCATTATCTCGAACTAGGAATCCGACATGCGCCAATATCGCTACAGCATCGAGCGCTGTTGATCGAATGACGATCTTTCGCATCTTTGATTTCGCCGGCAACAAGATCGATGCCAACGTCGAGATAGATGATCGGGCAGTGATCTTGCACAGTAGAGGTGGTGCAACAAAGGGGCAACCTCCTCGCAATACCGAATACAGCCAAGCTCTGCGCCTAATAGTTGCAGGGCTAATGAAGGGGCCGCAGCAAATCGAGCGGGTTCTAATCGACAGCGAAAAGGCACGCAGCAGTTTTCCCGATCCAGACCTGCGTGTCCTTCTTACACGTCAAGAGATCGCCGCGCTTAGCGAGCCGGATTCCGTGGTTGCCGAGATCGGGAAAAGAGCAAAGGCCTTCAATCAGGCGCCGGGCACCAAGGGGGGTAATTCGACAAAGCAGGTGAGGATCGAAACCGACCGACTGCACTCCTCGCTCATTTCGGATCTCAATCTGAGGATTCACAACTCGTCCACCCCCACTTCGAACACCGCTCATTCGAAACGGAACATGCGTCTGCCATCCGACCAGCAACGCCGAGTCCAGCCTAAGCATATCCATCAAGCCGTTGCGGGGCTGCTCGCGGGTAAAGATGCACCGAATTTTGACCCTTCGCGGGACTATGACCTAGTGACTGCCGACGGTGATCTGCTTGCACCGAAGAAGGTGTTCGGTCGGGCTCTCGAGATCGCAGGTGTCGTAATCGAGGCCACGCCCTATCATTTCAGAGCCGGATGGGGCCAACCGTCGTTCGAACTGCTCCAAGCGGCAGGGTATGCCATCATTGACAAAGCAGATGCACAGACAGAGGCCAAGCGACGCAAACGCGCCAAGGCTGAAAAAGCTGAAATCGATCGCGCAGCAGCCACTGTCAGCATTGACAACGAGGAACGCAGTTGGATCGAAGGCGATAAGCGAATGGCAACCCACCTTCGGGTTGAACGCCAGCGCAACAGTGACGCTTCGAACCAAAAGCGGGCGGCCATTCGAGCGGCTAATGATGGCCGCTTGGCCTGTGAGCATTGTGATACCGACTGGTACGCAATCTATGGCGACAAGATCGCCGATGCAGTCTTCGACGTGCATCACACCATTCCGCTCAGCAAAATGGACCAGGGGCACAAGACCAAGATCTCTGATCTCTTGTGCCTCTGCGCCAATTGCCACAGGGCCGAGCACCGAAGGATGGCCAAGATGGGGTAATTGAGCCGGTTAGGCTCACCGTCCCGAATAGATCTCGCTGATTTGACAATCAAGTTCGGGCCATAGCAGTCATCTCTAGGCCTTCATATCCACCCCCGGTAAACCGCCCCCTTACCCTGCCATCCCCTCCCCGCGCGCGCGAAGGCCCTCCACAAGGGGGCCATGTCCACCAGCACCAGCGCTATCGACCTTTCGCAGCTCCCCGCCCCCACGGTGGTGGAAGCGCTCGACTATGCCTCGATCCGCGCCGATCTGGTCGCCGATGTGCAGGAACTGCTGCCCACATGGGACGCCACGGTCGAGAGCGACCCGGCGATCAAGGTGCTGGAGGTGGCCGCCTATCGCGAGCTGCTGATCCGCCAGCAATTCAACGAACGCGCGCGGCAATGCCTGCTGGCCTATGCCACCGACACCAACCTTGACCACCTTGGCGCGCTGCTGGGCGTGGCCCGCCTCACCGATGAAGGCGATGATGCCTTCAAGGCGCGCATCCAGCTTGCCCCCGATGCCTTCAGCGTGGCCGGGCCGGAATCGGCTTACGAATTCCACGCGCGCTCCGCCGACAGCACCATCGCTGACGCCAAAGTCACCAGCCCCAGCCCCGGCGTGGTGCTGGTCTCGATCCTCTCGGCCTCGGGCGATGGCACGGCATCCGACACCCAGATCGCCCATGTCGAGGCCGCCCTGGCTGGCGTCTGCCCGCTGACCGATCAGGTCATCGTCCAGTCGGTCCAGATCATCCCCTACACGCTCACCGCCGCGCTCACCCTGTTCGATGGCCCCGATGGAGATGTGGTGCTGGCCAATGCGCTGGCCGGGGCGCAAGGCTTTGTCGCCGCCGCCCGAAAGATCGGGCGCGACATCAACCGCGCCAATATCTTTGCCGCCATCGGTGTGGCGGGCATTTCCAATGTCGCGCTTACCGGCCCCGACGCCGACATGCCGATGGATGACACGCAATGCGGGTATTGCCTCGGCATCAACCTGACGGTGACGGGCCGTGGCGAATAATCCCTCCCTCCTGCCGCCCAACGCGCGCCCGCTCGAACACGCGCTGGCCAGCGCCACCGCGCGCATTGGCGCGATCCCGACGCCACTTACCGCGCTGGTGCGGCCCGATGCGATCCCCGCCACCATCCTGCCATGGCTGGCATGGGGCCTGTCGATCAAGCGCTGGCGCCCAAGCTGGAACGAGGCGCAACGCCGCGACGTCACCGCGCAAGCGATCCCCAATGCCAAGATCCGGGGCAGCCGTGCCGCCGCCGACGCTGTGATCGCCGACTATGATCCGCGCATCACGCTCACCCTCTGGTATGAGGCGGGCGGCTCGGGCGTGCCCTTCACCTTCTTCGTCACCCTGCCGCTCGATGGCACGTTCGACACTATGGCCACGGCGGAATTCGCCGCCGAGCTGTACCGCGATCTCGTCCGCGTCAAACCTGCCCGCGATCATTTCCAGCTGCGCCAGAAGGTGACCGCCAAGGCCGCCCTGCCGATGGCCGCGGTCGCCCGTGCATGGGCGATGGAACGCGCCATGGCCACGATGATCGGCCCTGATCCTGCCGACGATCTCAAACTGACCACCGAATATGGCGAACCGCTCGAGGGCGATGATGGCGCCGCATGGGAGTATATCTGATGGACCCGCTGCTGATCACCCTCACCAAGGCGGGGCTTTCGGCCATTGTCGGCGATGACACAGCCTCGCTCGGCCCGGTGGTCATCACCCAGCTCGGCCTGACTGATGCCACCTTCACCGTCGCCTCCACGCTTGAGGCGCTGCCCGGCGAGTTCAAGCGGATCGATGTGTCCGGCCAGCAGGTCGGCGATGACACACTGCACCTCAACGCCCTCGACGCTTCGGCGGCCACCTACACCTATCGCGGCTTTGCGCTCTATCTGGCCGATGGCACGCTGTTTGCCGTCTATGGTCAGGCTGGCCCCATCGCCGCCAAGGCAGAAACCAGCACCTCATGGCTGGTGCTGGATATCAAGCTCGCCGAGGGGCAGGCCGATAACATCAGTTTCGGCGATACCAATTTCTCAAACCCGCCCGCCACTACCACCCGGCAGGGCGTGGTGGAACTGGCCACCATCACCGAGGCGCGGGCTGGCACCGATACCCAGCGCGTGCTGACCCCGGCGGCGATGCAGGCCGCGCTGCTGGCCATGCTGCTGCGCGTCGATGGCGCGGAAAGCGGGGTGGACGCCGATCTGTTCCACGGCCTGCCCCCGGCCTATTTCACGGATATCGTGGGCCGCCTTGGCTACACCCCGCTCAATCAGGCCAGTTTCACCGCCGCCGAGATTTTGGGCCGCCTGCAGACGGTTGATGGCGCAGACAGCGATCTCGATGCCGATCTCCTCGATGGCCACCATGGCGATTGGTATGCCGATATCGCCGCGCGCCTCGGCTACACGCCGCAGGATGCCGCCGAGTTTTCCTATGGCTCGAATGCCAATGGCTATTGGCGCAAAATGCCCGATGGCCTGATCGAGCAATGGGGCGAACTGACCGCTGGCGAGAGCGGCAGCCCGCCCGCGCAAAACTTCCCCATCCCCTTCACCGATTTCGACAGCATCAACCTGCAGGTGACCGCGCGCAGCCCCAACCCCGGCGCCACCAATGGCAACAGCGTGGGCGGCAACAAGCTCAGCGTCACCCAATTCAACGTCTTCTCGGACGACCTCGACCGCGCGGTCTTCTGGCGCGCGATCGGTGAAGGGTAACAGCCATGAAAATCTCGCAACTTCCCCTGCTCGCCAATCCCATCGGCACCGAAACCATCCCCGTCGTCTCGGGCGGCGTTACCAAACGCGCGCAAGTCTCTGCGCTGGTGGCCGCCGCTGGTGGTTCGGCAGGTGGCGGCGCCGGTGGAGGCTTCGCCCGGCTCGATGTCGATGCCGCCACGCTCACGCTCGATCCCTCCCATGCCGCCTATCGGCTGGTGTTTGCCAATGCCTGCGCGGTCACGGTCCCGGCGGATCTTCCCGCCGATTTTGAATGCCAATGGGCGCAAATGGGGACCGGCACCGTCTCCTTTGTCGCGGGGGCGGGCATGACCATCCATTCCGACAATGGCGGCATGGCCTCGGCGGCGCGCTATGCGATGGGCACGCTCTGGGTCGATGCGGTTGGCCATGCCGTGCTGGCGGGCGGCATCTGATGCTGGGGTCGCTCGCCGCCCTGCGCAGCAGGCGCAACCATGCTTTGTCGGCCCCTTGGCTTGGCTCGGCCAAATTGGCCTTCACCCCGCCCACGCTGGTCAATCCGCTCGAACCGGGCAGCAATTTCGATCCCGCCTATCCGGGGCGCGGCACCGGCATTCCCGCCATCACTGGCCTGTTTACCCAGATCATCGGCGATGGAACGCAGGATCTGTTGATCGCGGCCACGCAGAACGGTGGCGCATCGGGCAATGGCCTGCCCGATGGCAGCGCCAGCCCCCGCACAGGCCGCGTCGCCATCGAGGACTGGCGCCATGCCCGCATCGTCGGGGGCGATCTCACCGGCACCACCGGCGTCTCGGGCCTGCGCCTGGTCGCCTCGCTGCCCACCTGCCGCAGCATCATGATCGAGGGCCTGCGCGGCGATTTCGCGCTGGCCCCGGAAACCGACGCCATGGGCGTGCTGGGCAACACCAGCGGCACTCGCCCCAATCTCTATGTGCAATGCGTCCATATGCGCGGGGTCTTCGGCACCAATCTGGCCCATGACGCAGGCCGCGCCATGCCATCGATCACCATGGCGGGCGGCACCCTCTCCTGCACCGTGGACAGCCTGACCAGCCCCAGCGCCATTCAGGTCGGCGATGAAGTGATCGTCGCGGTCGGCAATTCCGACAATTCCTTTGCCAGCAATTGGGAAGTCACCGCCATCGATGAAGGCGCCAAGCGGCTGGTGCTGGCCAATTCCCATGCTGTGCCTATGCCCGCGAATGGCACCGGCGCCAGCGGCACGCTCTGGCGGCTCGATGGGGCAACGCTGGGCCTCCATGCCGATACGCTGCAGGTCTATTCCACCGGGCGCATCGGCGCGGTGCTGATGGACCGGGTGCATGGGCGCGGCAATTACCAGCCCGGTGCGATTATCGGCCAGTTCATGACCACCGGCATGGGTTCGACCTCGGCCATCCTCTCGCGCTGCTTCTTTGAGCATCAGGATCACGACCCGCAGGATTTTGGCTCGATCTCGCTGTTTCTGGGCGATCATGACACAGAAGCGGGCGGCCATGTCTCGGCCACGGGCGGGCGCCGCCTTGCCCAGGCCGAATGCTATCAGGTCCATGTCACCGGCAGGACCGGGCGGACGCTGGGCCAGATCATCAGCCCCCAGACCGGCTCGCGCGTCAATGGCCTGCCCTTTGGCGCGGTGATCGAGCATGTCGGCGGCGCGCAGCAGGCATGGTTCAACGCCCACCCCACCGCCAGCATCAAGGGCGTGGTCACCTTCGGCGCGCCTGCTGCCTCGCCCGCGCCGTGGGATGCGCCCGGCCTTGGCGTCCCCGGCTTTGGCTATGTCTCGCCCGGCTATTACGCCCGGCCTGCCCTCCCTTCCCCGCTGCCCGCGATTGTCATCACCGGGGCAATGAGCCTTGCCGCCGATGCGCCGCGCGGGGCAGAGCTGGGCGTGATCGACCTGCCTGGCATCGAGGCGGGCTGGATTGTCGATGCCTATCTCCTCGATGACGCGGGCGGGCGGGTGCAGATCGTGGGCAACCGGCTCCAGCGCGGGCGCGTGGCCAGCGATGCGGGCAGCTTTGCCTGCACCCTGCGCGCGGCGGTGCGCGAGGCGCCCGCCATCACCCGCGATCTGGCCGCCACCATCACGATCACCGCGCCTGCCGCTGCCCCAGCCTATGCCGCCATGGCCCATGCCGAGGCGCGCGCGGCGGTGCGCGCCATGTATGCCCTGCCCGGTAGCGGCGACCTTGCCGCCATCGACGCGCTCTTTGCCGCCATCAAGGCGATCAGCGGCGGCACCTTCTTCGCCCGGCTCCATGGTCTCTATATCCCAGCGGCCCTTGCCGACCGGCGCGATGCGGGCATCAATTGGGCCGCGCCCGGCGCCATCGATCTGCATGAGAGCAACACGCCGCGCAGCTGGGCCGCGCGGCTTGGCTTTGCGGGCAGCAGCACCAACCAGTTCACGCTGGGCGATCCGGCATGGACGCCCTCGGCGCTGGGCCTTGGCCAGAACGCGGCCTCGGTGCTGGTGGGCTATGCCCTGCGCAATCCCGACACTGATGATGGCCTGCTGGCCACCGGCACCGATTACATTCTAGGCAATGACGCCTTCTATCTGGGCGTCACCAACACTGGTGCGATCCTGAGCCGCTGCCACAACAGCGGGGGCAAGACCACCAGCGCCCTGCCGCTCGCGGGCGTGGGCGGGGAAGTCCATGTCATCGCCATGACCCGGCAGGCGAGCGCGGGCTATGACCTGATGCACGGCACGCTGGCCGCTGCCCTGTCCGCGTCGATGGCTGTCACCAGCGCGCAATCGACACAGGCCAGCTCCAGCACCGCGCCCAGCACCTATCCCCTTGTCCTTTCGGGCCGCAACGCTGCCGGATCGCTCAATTTCTGCACCAAGACGCTGCCCTTTGTCGCCATCGGCTCAGGCTGGAGCCTTGCCGAATGCGAGGCCCTGCGCGCCGCCCTTGCCACTTTCGCCACGCAAACTCTGGGGCTGTCATGACCGATCTGTCCACGCTTCCACCTCATCTGGCGCCCCATCTGACCTCACGCCTGCCAGTCGAGGCGGGCCGCTGGTGGGATGCGGTGCTGACCATCACGGTGATGGCTCTGGCCCGCTTTTCCGAGGCTTTGCCTCACCTCATCCAATTGGGCGGCCTCGTCGTGGTCTGCCTCACCGCTGTCCAGAAACTGATCGAGTTGGGGTGGATCAGAAACCCCCGCCGCGCAAAGCAGGAGTCCTCCGATGACGCTGGTTGATGATGTGCGCCAATGCTGGCGCTGGTGGTCGGTGCACATGGCAGCGCTCGCCGGGGTGATGGCGGGCGCGCTGGTCGCCCAGCCCCAGATCCTGACCGGCCTTGTCGCCTATGTGCCGGAACAATGGCGCCCGGTGGCCTCGGCGCTGGCCGGGATCGTGGTGTTTGCCGCGCCCACCATCGCGCGGCTGGTGCAGCAGGGAGGCGGCCATGGCCAGTCTGTCTGAAACCCAGCAGGGCAAGTCCCGCAGCCCGATCATCATTCTGGCGGGCACCTTGCTGGCCATCGTCGGCCCGATCACTGGCAAGCTGCTGCTGACCGATGTGCCCATGGAAGAGTCTGGTCGCAAAGTGGCGGTCACAGTCTCGCCTCAAGCCCGGACCGCCACGATCCAGCATATCAGCGGGCCGCAGTACCTCAAAGCCTACCTCGATGTGGTGAAGGTGGCGACGGCCTGCGACGGCCTGACCGGCGCGGATATCAAGCTGGGCAAGACCTTCACCGAGGCCCAATGCGCGCTCCTGCTGGAGGCCCGCCTTGCCGAAACGGCAAGCCATGTCATGGCCTGCACCCCCGGCCTTGCGCTGACCATTGTGGGCCGGGATTTCGTGCGCTTTGCCGCTGTCAGCCTCGCCTATAACATCGGTTGGCCCACCTATTGCGCCAGTACCATGCGCAAGCAGATCAACGCGGGCCAGATCCGCGCGGCCTGCATTTCGCTCACATGGTTCAACCGCGCCGGTGGCCGCGTGCTCGACGGTCTGGTCACCCGCCGCGAGCGCGAGGCCGCGATCTGCCGAAAGGATGCGGCATGAAGCTGCTGCGCATCGCCTTGGCCGCGATCCGCCTGTGGAGCGGATGGGGCAAGCTGGCCGATCTGGCCGCATGGCTGCTGCGGCATCCGATGGCGGCGCTGGCGCTGGTGCTGGCCATCTGGGGATGGTCGAGCCATCGCGCCGCCGACAAGTGGCAGGGTCAGGCCACCAAACTCGCGGCCACCCTCACCGCCGAACGTGACGCAGCGCAGGCCGCCACACGCGCCGCCAAAGCCCAATCGAAAAAGGATGCCCAAGATGGCGACAAGAACCACACCGCGCTTGTCCAAGGCGGCGATGCCCGCTTTGCTGCCTATGCTGCTGCTGGCCACAGCCTGCGCGAAAACGCCCCCCATCGCGCCAGCCCCGAACAAGCCGACGATTCCCAGCTTCTTGAAAGCCCTGCCCCCGACGCCATCATGGCGGACATCTCGCGCGTCTGGGTCACCCGCTCCGACTGGCTGACCTGCGATGCCGATTGGGCCTATGCGCAGGCCGCCCATGATTGGGCCAAGAAGGTCGGCGAATGATGGCTCACGAAGACGACGATATCCCCCTCGATCCCTCGACGCTGATCCGCCTCGGTGTGATCAGCGCCGTCACGCTCTCGCCGCCCCGCTGCCGGGTGCGCTTTGGCGATCCTGATGCCGACGATGGCGATATCGAAAGCCCGCCCATCCGCTGGCTCGCCCTGCGCGCTGGCGCTACGCGGCGATGGTCTGCGCCCACCGTGGGCGAGGAATGCGTGCTGCTCTGCCCCGATGGCCAGATCGGCAATGGCGTGGCGCTGCTCGGCCTCAACAATGACAACCATCCGGCACCGGCTTCAACGCTGGCCGAACTGATCGCCTTCGCCGATGGCGCCATCCTCTCCTATGACCCGGAAACCCACCATCTGGCCGCCGCCCTGCCCGAGGGCGGCTCCGTCGCGATCACCGCGCCGGGCGGCGTCAGGATCGTCGGCCCGCTGCTGGTCGAAGGCTCTGTCGCGGCCAGCCAAAACCTGTCGAGCGGCACCGGGGCAACCGGCGTCTTCACCGCGTCGGGCAAGACGATCCATGTCGTCTCTGGCCTCATCACCAATATCAATTGAGGTTTGCGATGAATATCGAAGGCACCGAGCTGATCGCCGAGCAGTACATTGATGCCCTGATCGCGCGCATCAATACCGCTCTGACCCTGTCCGACCTGCAACAGGCGGTCGAGGACGGGGTTCAGCCCATCACCGGCCAGCTCGAAATCATCGCTTGGGAGATCCAGATGCTCTCACCGCTGCTGGCCCTGCTCAATCCGCCCACGATTGACCCCGCTAAGATCGTGACATGGATCACCGACTTCATCACGGCCCAGATCGCCCCGCAGGTCGCTGCCTATCACAAGCATGTCGCCCAGCTCGCCGCGCTGACAGCCAAGGTCGCCCAGATCGAAAGCGCGGTCGATCGCGCCAGAGACCGGATCAATGACGCGGCGGGGCAGATCTCGCGCGTGTAGGACAGCATAGAACAAAATCTTTTATTGCTATAGAAGCACTTGTGCGACCAAAATGATCGACAGCGGTCGTAAACGCGATGTTTGAAAACGATCCTCTGTTTCTGCAGCACTGAAAGGCGATTAGCCAGCGATCATGATTAAAATCTGACAGTCATCCGATTAAGATAACCTAGTCATCAAGCTTGGGCGGGTTTGCCAGAACGGCAAGGCCGGAATCAAGCGAACGCAGATAGTCTGGGTGACTAAGCTTCTCCCATAGATCTAGCCGATGCTCTGCGATCATGGCATCAATGAGCTTTCGAACGATATCGTAATCATCTTTCAACGCCATGCCGCCAGGTAAGGGGGCCAAAGCGGAATCACGGTCCTGAGCTAGCCAATCACGCACACATGTTATGGCCTTCTCAGGCTTGCCTCCGTGCGCGCTAATATCCTGACCGCTAATATCTGACGTGGACATGTCATACTGATGCTTTTTCTCATCTAAGATAAGAATGCGTTTTCGGCGCTGCCTATGATTGCCCTTCATTTTCAAGCCCAGAGACATACCAAGCTCAAGTGGCATGTTGAAACGCGGCATACTGGTCATTTTATCCAGCGTGACCGCAGAAATGTCATGAATTCCTCGATCACATTCCGCGATTAGATCGACGATTTTTTTGATGCGCGTCTCGCCTGAATCACTCACGTCCAGTGCCGTTCTTGGCGTAAAGCCACACGCTTTGACGGTGAAAACGATCGCTCGGAATATCTCCAGATATTCTGAATCAAAAGGGCAGTTGATGAAAACCAGCTGGTTTAGCGAATCATTCCGAGAAGACATGAGCCCTCGAGGCATATTCGCGCATCAATAGCTCCAGCTCTTTGGCCCGCTCATCGCTCTTGAAGCTAGGCTTAATCTTTAGGCCACGATATACAAAAAATGGAGCGCCAGATGATGCGACTTGGAGCAACTTGCCCTTGCCACGCTTAGCCAGCACGCCGCGCTTTTTCTTAACAGAGACTTTGACCCGTTTTTCAGCCATGAATCGTTTATGGGGTTAATGAGCGCTCAGCGCAATGGCAATTATCCGCATTATCGAATTCAGGCTAAGTCCGTGCAGAGAGAATACCGCACGTCACTCAGAATTGTTTCTTCTGGAATCAAAGCTGTGCGTCCTGAGTGACAAAATGGGTGTACCCCGCCCCACCTGACACCCCGGTAAACCGTCCCCTTACCTCGCCCCCCGCTGGCCCCCGCGCGCGCGGGCAGGCATCCCATTCCCCATGAACGGAATGGACGCCACGACTGGAAAGCCCATCTCGGGCGATGCGCATCTGGCGCAGTCGGTGGTCGATATCCTCACCACGCCCATCGGCTCGCGCATCATGCTGCGCGATTACGGATCGCTGATCCCCAGCCTGATCGACGCACCGATCAACGCCGCCACCCCCATGCTGATCCGCGCCGCCACCGTGCTGGCCATCCGCCAATGGGAGCCGCGCCTCTCCATCGCCCGCGTCCGCCTGTTCGGCGCGCCCGCTCTGGGCCAGCTCACCATCCAGATCAGCGGGCAACGCGCCGACACCGGCAGGCCCGCCACCCTCTCCCCCATCACCTTCTGAACCGCCGCCTGACGCAAAGGAACCGCCATGCCCCACGGCCTCACCCTCACCGAATCCACCAGCGGGGCGCGCAGCCTCGCCACCTCCAGTATGGCCGTGATTGGCATCATCGCCACCGCCAGCGCGGCGGCAGGCGTGGCCACCACCGCGCTCAATGCGGCCTTTCCGCTGGGCACGCCGGTGCTGATCACCAACATCGCCGAGGCCATCGGCAAGGCAGGCACCGGCGGCACCCTGCTCCCCACGCTCGAGGCCATCGCCGATCAGGTCACCCCGGTTCTGGTGGTGCTGCGCGTGGAGGAAGGCGAGGACGATACCGAGACCAGCACCAACGTGATCGGCGCCATGCCCACCCTGATCGCGGCCAAGAGCGCGGTGGGCGTCCGCCCGCGCATCCTCGGCGCCCCCGGCCTCGATACCGCCACCGTCACCGCCCAACTCGCGATCGCCGCCAAACGCCTGCGGGGCCGTGCCTATGCCCGCGCGATCGGCGAGAGTGATGCCGAGGTCATCACCTATCGGGAAAGCTACTCGGCGCGCGAATTGACGCTGATCTGGCCCAACACCTCGCCGACCTTCATCGGTGACGCCACCGCCCGCGCACTGGGCCTGCGCGCGCGGATCGATGAAGAGACGGGCTGGCACAAGACGATCAGCAATGTCGCGCTCGATGGCGTTACCGCGACGATCCGCAACATTGCCTTCGATCTGCTGGACAGCAGCACCGAGGCGGGCACCCTCAATGATGCCGATATCGTCACGATCATCCGCGAATTCGGCGGCTTCCGCTTCTGGGGCAACACCACCTGCGCGGGCGATGATCATAGCGAATATCGCTTCGAAAGCGCCGTCCGCACGCTCCACGCGCTGCAGGATATCGTGATCGAGGCCTTTGGCCCGTCCTTCGACAAGCCGATGACGGTCGCGCTGGTCAAGGATCTGCTCGAAAGCTGCAACATGAAGTTCAAGGATCTGGCCACTGATGGGTGGATCATGGGCGCCAAGGTGGAACTCGCCGCCACCGGCAACACCAGCGCGGAACTCGCCGCCGGGCGTCCCAAGTTTGCGCTGCGCTTCACCCCCTGCGCGCCTTTCGAAAATCCCACGGTCGATTTTGCCATCACCGAGGAATTCTACAGCGACTTCGCCTCGCAGGTCGCGGCCTGATCACGCCCGATCCCTTTCGTCCCCCTTCTGACAGGAGCGTCCCATGGGCCTGCCTCGCACCCTCAAAAACCTCAACAGCTTCGTCAATGGCGTCGATTATCGCGGCGTCATCGGCGAATTCGAACAGCCCAAACTTGCCGAGGGCACCAATGACTGGCGCGGCGGCGGCATGCCCGGCACCGTCAAGGTCAAGAATGGCCTTGAAGCCATGGAGGCCACGCTCACCTTCGGCGGCCATGAGACCGGCCTTGTCCGCCAGTTTGGGCAGGATGACACCCGCATCCGCCTCGTCTGCGCCTATCAGGCCAACAGCAACAGCGCCCCGCAGGCCGTCGATATCTACATGCGCGGCAGCTTCAACGAGATCGACTTCGGCAAGGACAAGCCGGGCGAGCAGACCGAACACAAATACAAGGCCGACCTCACCTATTACCGCCGCGAGGTGAATGGCCTGGTCGAGGTCGAAATCGACATGATCAACGGCATCTACATTGTCGGCGGCGTCGATCGCTATGCCGAGATCATGGCCATCCTCGCAGGGTAATCCGCCCCCTTTCCAGATCCGGCACGCGGTCCTTTTGCGGGGCGCCGTGCATGCCGGTGGGCCGGTGGCGCCATCCCCTGCCACCGGCCCCTTCCCCGCCCCGCGCATCCTGAAAGCCCCGCTCATGTCCGAAAGCTCCGCCAGCCATACCTTTGCCCTCGTCGCCCCGATCAAGCGCGGCGAGACCTCGATCGAGAGCCTGACCATCCGCAAGCCCAGCGCAGGCCAACTGCGCGGCCTCTCGCTTCAAAGCCTGCTCTCGCTCGACATCACCGCCATCCTCACCGTCACCCCGCGCATCACCATGCCGCCCATCACGCAGGCCGAAGCCGATGACCTCGACCCGGCAGACCTTGCGGAAATCGGGGGCGCGATCCGCGATTTTTTTATGACGCAGGGCGAGAGGAAGCTGCTGGAGATGATGATCGAGCAGCACGCGCCGAAGAGCTGATGGCCGATATTGCCGCCATCTTCCACTGGCCGCTCTCCGAGATTGCGGCCCTCACGCTGGACGAACTGATCCTCTGGCGCGGCCTTGCCGTCGCCAGTTGGGACCGCATGTGGGCGGGCAAGGAAGGTGAGGCATGAGCGACAAGAAGCTCTCGCTGCTGGTCAATTTCATCGGCATCGACAAGATGACCGGGGTGATGAAGAACATCGTGGGCCTTGGCCGCGATGGCTCCAAATCGATCAAGGCGTTGACCGGTGAGACCAAGAAGCTCGATAATCAGTTGCGCGCGGTGCAGGCCGATATGGCCAAGGGCGCGGGCAATATGACGCAACTGATCGAGAAGGAACGCGCCCTCGAGGCGCAGCTTGCCCAGACCAACCGCCAGCTCGAGCGCCAGAAGAGGCTGGCCGCGATCCGCGCCGATGCCAATGTGATTACCCGGCGCGGCGCCGATCTGCGCCAGCGCGGGCAGGACAATGTGCTGGGCGGCGTCGGCATGGCCACCCCCTTCATCCTCGCCAGCAAGGCCGCGATGGATTTCTCCAGCGGCATGGTCGATATCCAGCAGAAGGCGGAACTCTCGAACGAGGAAACCGCCCGCATGGCCGCGCGCATTCTCGACCTGTCGAAAGTAGCTCACCAATTGCCCGAGGATATGCGCAGCGGCATCGACACGCTCGCGGGCCTCGGCCTCGATCCGCGCAAGGCCATCGAAATGATCGGCCCCATCGGTCGCCTCGGCACCGCCTTCAAGGTCGAACTGGCCGATGGCGCCAATGCGGCCTTTTCCAACCTCAACAACCTGAAAGTGCCGCTGGGTGAGACCGCACGCGCGCTCGATATCATGGCCGCCTCGGGCAATGCCGGGGCCTTCGAGGTCAAGGATATGGCCCGCTGGTTTCCCTCGCTCACCGCGCAGATGCAGGCGCTGGGGCAAAAGGGCACGCCTGCGGTCGCGGATCTGGCCGCCGCGCTCCAGATCGCCCGGCGCGGCGCGGGGGACGCCGATCAGGCCGCCAACAATATCCAGAACCTGCTTTCCAAGATCCAGTCGCCCGAGACGGTCAAGAAATTCGCCAAATTCGGCATCGACCTGCCCAAGGCGCTCAAAAAGGCCGCGCGCGAGGGCAAGACGCCCTTGGAAACCATCGCCGATCTGACCCAGAAGGCCACCAAGGGCGACACGGCCAAGATGGGCAATCTGTTCGAGGATATGCAGGCCCAAGGGGCTCTCCGCTCGCTGATCCTCAACATGGACGACTTCCGCAAGATGCGCGCCGATATCGCCAAAAGCGGCGGCACCGTGGACAAGGCCTTTGCCCAGCGCGAGGCGCAGGACGCCAGCATCAAATGGCGCGACTTCATGGGCGCGGTGCAGCGTCTCGGCATTGTGTTGGGCAATGGCTTCCTGCCCGCTGCCACCGGCTTCCTCACGACCGCCGATGGCATGATCAGCCGGGTGGTCGCTTTTGCGCAGGCCAACCCCGGCCTCACCTCGACCCTGATGACGCTGCTGGGCGGTCTGGTGGCCGCGCGCATCGGCATTGGCGCGCTCCAATTTGCCTTTGGCGGTCTGCTCGGCCCGGTAGCCACCGGCTATCGGCTGCTCAAGCAGTTCGAGACGCTGGGCGGCGTGGTCGCCATCTTCCCCCGGCTTGCGGGCGGCATGTCCTTTCTGGGCAGCGCCGCTGCGTCGGTGCCCGGCATCATCACCGGCCTGCTGGTGGCCCTGCGCGGGCTGGCCGCCTTCATGCTCACCAATCCGGCAGGCTGGTTCCTGCTGGCCGTGGGCGCGGGCGTGGCCGCCTATCAGAATTGGGACTGGATCAAGGAAAAGTTGGGGCTGGGCGGCGCGCCCAAGCCCGGCGCGCAGGCCCCCGCCCCCAAAGCCAATTGGGCCGGGGCCAAACCTGCTAACCCCTTCCCCGCTCTCGCCCCGATCCGGCCCGCTGCCGCCGGTGTTGGCGCTGGCGCTGCCGGGCGCGGCCCGGTCACCATCAACGTCCATCCCGCCCCCGGCCAGAGCGAGGAAGAAATCGCCCGCCGCGTGATGCTCAAAATGGACCATGCGCAGGGCGTGGCGGCACGATCCAACATGAACGCAGGAGATGGTCGCTGATGGCCGATCTGACTTCCACCAGCCTGACCGATCTGGGCAACCCGGTCACGATCAGCCAGCGCGACCTGCTCTCGCCCGCCGTGCTGATGTCGCTGGGCCTGTTCACGTTTGGGATGGAGCAGGCAGCTTACGACCAGCTCTCGCGGCGCATCAACTGGCGGCATGAGCAGAATGACCGCTTCCTTGCCCGCCCTGTCAGCCAGTTTGCCGGGCCGGGCGACGATCATGTCAGCATCGCGGGCACGATCATTCCCGAGGTCGCGGGCCATTACGGCGCGCTTACCTTCCTGATCGAGATGGGCGATACCGGCGACGCCTTCCCGCTGCTCGATGGCCTTGGCACGCTCTGGGGCTTCTATCGCATCGATGCCATCGACCAGGCGCACAAGGTCATCATGGCGGGCGGCATCCCGCGCATGGTGGATTTCTCGCTCGAACTCTCGCGGGTGGAATGATGGCGGCGAATAAAGCGGGCCTGCGCCTTAAGCTCGAAAATGGCACCGATCTGGCCGACAAGATCGACCCGCGCTTCCTCTCGCTCACCTTGGTGGAAAAGCGCGATGGTTCCGCCGACGAGCTGACGCTCTCGCTGCAAAATGCGGACGGCAAGCTGGCCGTGCCCAGCGCGGGCCAGATCCTCAGCCTCGCGCTGGGCTGGGAAAGTCGCTTCGATGCCTTTCCGGTGGGCCTTGTCGACAAGGGCCGGTTCCGTGTCGATGAGGTCGAGGAGAGCGGCCCGCCCGACCAGATTGTCATCCGCGCTCGCTCGGCGGATCTGGCCGGCACCTATGCCAAGCGCCGCAACCGCGTCTGGCATGACACCACGCTGGGCGCGCTGATCAGTGAAATCGCCGCGCGCCACGGCATCACCGCCCGCGTCCACCCCGATCTGGCCGCCCAGCCCATTGAGGCGCTGGAGCAGCACAACAAGTCCGACATGGCGCTGGTACAGGATCTGGGCAAACGCTTCGATGCGGTGGCGACATGGAAAGACCGCAAGATCCTGATCCTGCCCAAGGGCGGAACCACCACGGCGGGCGGGAAGAGCATTCCGACGATCACCCTGACGCGGCAGGATGGCTGGAACTGGCGCTTTATCCGCGCCGAGCGAGGCGGGCAGAAGGGCGTCGAGGCGCAATATCACGATGGCGCATCCGGCGCGCGCAAGACGGTCTCGCAGGGGGCAGGCGATGCCTACCGGCTCAAACACATCTACGCCAGCAAGAGCAGCGCCACCCGCGCCGCCAAATCCAACCTCGCCAAGCGCCTGCGCGCCAAGAGCAAGTTCGAATATTATCTGGCTGTGGCCGATTGCCGGTTGCGGCCAAATCAGGGCGTGACGCTCAAAGGCTGGAGCAAGGCGGTCAGCGATACCAAGTGGCTGATAGAGAGCGTCGAGACGACGATGGCGGACAAGGGCCTGCGGCAGATGGTCAGGTTGGAGGGGGCGTAGTGCCCCTATATTAACATCTCCGCGATCACATCGATCCGTGGCGAGCTGGCAAACATTCAGTGGCGAGTGAAGCCAATGTTATGCCCTACTGGTTAGCTGCTTCCGTATGCAGCAACCAAAAGCCTCAGGTATCCAAATTTCTCCTTCGCTAACTCCATTGTCTGAAGGCGCAAATCGGGGGCGGCCCTGCCAACAAACTCCATGGGCATTTCGACGCCATGGAAGTTTTATCGGCATTTCGCTAACCATTTGAAAAATCAATAATACCTACAAGATGAAGTATCAAATTCCAGACATTTCCGCCTGCACTCCTTTATCCGGCGCCTAAGGCGATGACAACCACGCTGAATAGGAAGCCACTGGTCAAAAAACGCAATGGGACTGCCATGCATGTTGCGGCTAACACCACCATTTTTGCGACTTGTCACCGGCAGGAAATTTGAACGGATAGAACACAGCATGCCGCTCAGTTACGAGCGAAACAGAGTCCGACTGCCGATTGCAACCGATCTGGTAATTTTTGTCAATCTGACCACGAAGAATCCTAGCATTCTCGCCAATTTTGTGCTGTTCAATAATGTGCAGTGAAGTCGTATCATACCAATGCTTTGGTCCGTATGACATGGGGAGATAGTTTGTGTTCGGAATTGCATTTTTGGAGCAGGTCGCTCCCACCTCACAATGACACCGTCGCGTATTACCTTTCAGACTAGAGCGAGGACAATCGACCATCTGGGTCGCGGGCAGATAGCTGACTGTCCGACAGCCGTTAGCGAGCTTTGGAAGAATGCATACGATGCTTATGCTGATGCTGTGTCTTTGCATATTTACGATGGCGCAACTCCAATTGCCGCGATTTTTGACGACGGCATTGGAATGTCCAGAGAAGATTTTCTCGAGCGCTGGTTGGTTGTCGGAACTGACTCAAAAATTCGTAATGACTCCGATCGCACAGATATACCGCCCGGACATTTACCCCGCCCACGCCAAGGTGAAAAAGGCATCGGGCGCTTATCAGCTGCATTTTTAGCTCCTGTTACCCTCATTCTATCGAAACGTAGGGAGCACGATTTTGCGGCAGTAATGGTCGACTGGCGTTTATTCGAAAATCCGTTCCTTGCACTTGAAGACATTGCAGTCGCCGTTGAAAGCTTCAAGAGCTTAGATGAGCTCACTCCGCTTTTGACATCGATGCGATCGACACTTGCAGCGAACGTAGCCCCTAGTAACGATGACCCTCGCTGTGATCGACTGGTAGATGCATGGACCCGTTTTGACGATTATGAACGATCTATCGGTCTTGTTGAGACTACATCAGATCGAATATTATCATTCCAAGACGTTGTCATCTCAGATCGTCATTTGCTAGATTGGCCAGCTTATGGAGGCGCCAAAGAGACAGGCACCGCAATTCTCTTGCTAGGCGTCCACCGCGAGCTTTCTGTACAGGTTAGCACCTCTGCTTCGGATGACGATGCAGAGATTCAGACCGTGCGCTTGGATTTGATCAGGACGCTGACCGGCTTCACTGACCCATTTCAAGAGCGCCGCGAGGCATTCGATTACGAGGTGGTAATTCATCAAGGTGGATTTCGGCGATCATTGGTAAGTGCAAATGACGTATTTGGCCTTGATGAGTTTCGTTCACTTGAACACTCGATCGAAGGGGACTTTGACGAAGCGGGTGTGTTTCGGGGAAAGTTGAGAGTTTTTGGCAAAGATAGAGGCGAAATCGTCCACGTCCCCCGCAGGCCACCTCCACGCGCTGCACGTGAGCGCTTAGGCCCATTCTCATTCTGTATCGGCACATTCGAAGTAATGGCTGATAGTTCGACGCATTCCGATGAGATCCATGCAGCCATGTACGCGAAGGCGGAAAAATACGGCGGCGTTTACGTCTATCGAGATAATTTGCGAATTATGCCCTACGGAAATCCGGAGGCCGACTTATATCAAATCGAAGAGAGGCGATCTAGACACGCGGGGCGTAACTTCTGGTCACATCGCCGCAGTTTTGGGCGCACTGCTTTTAATAGAGAAAATAACCCTAACCTACGTGACAAGGCTGGTCGCGAGGGATTGGTCGACAATCGCGCATTTCGCGAACTTCAAATACTTGTAACGGATTTGCTAAGCACCGTGGGCAAAAGGTATTTTGGCACGGATTCTGACATACGTAATGATGAATTGCCTGAAATTCAAAAGCGTAACAAACTGGCAAAGGAAGCCGCGAATAAGTCCACTCGCGCTAGATCTTCGACATTCAGGCGTTTTTTAAAAGAAAATGCCGACGCGACCCGCCATGCGGTTGCGCATTCAGTTGCACTTCGCCAACGGCTCGCGGTCGCCATAGAAGTCCAAGACGCAGGAGAAGTTGCAATCATCGCTGATGAAGTCGAAAAGCTTCAACAAGATCGCGACCGCTTGCGACTTCCGCCACTTCCAGCCCGCCTGGGAGATCAAGAGGTTGCCTACCGACGCTACAGAGACGATTATCGGGCACTTAGTGCCACTAGCGAGTCTCTAGGGAGCGAGTTGTCTGCGGCCTTGGAAAGCCTTCGCGTCGAGGATCCAGAAGATGTTGCAACACGAAGGTTGCACAGCAACCAATCGAGGTTAAGCGCAAAAATCGACCGTTACCGTCGCACGATCGATGGGCAGATGGTCGAATTGCGTGGCAAATGGCACTCACAGGCGGAATCTGATTTCAAGCAATACTATCTGCGCGCCAGTCCTCTATTAGGGGATCTTGGGAATGGGTTACGTCTATCAACAGTGCTGAATGGATTAGATGCCATCGCTGCCGAGCTCGATGAAGACTTTGCGGCCCGTTATGAGCCGTTTTTGAGAGCACTAGAACAACTGCGCAATGACATCGACCTAGATGGAGCCTTAACTGTCACCGAGAATGAGCGTGTACAGCTAGATCGCCGTGTCAATGAATTCAATGTTCTGGCACAAATGGGAATCGCGATCGAAATCATCGGGCATGAGCTTGATACAATGGATGCTGAAGTACGCCGTAATCTGCACCGACTTCCACAGGAAATTAAAAAAAGTGATGCGTTTCGCCTAGCCTTTGAGGCACACACTGCGATTACCGAACGCCTCCGATTTTTAGCCCCCTTAAGACTTGCAGGCTACCGCTCTCGGGAGACAATCACCGGTGAGTTTGTAGCAAATTTCGTTGAGAACTTCTTTCAGCGCCGATTTAAAGATGATCGGATAATTTTTGAAGCAACGAAATCATTTCGCTCCATCCGAGTGACAGACTTAAGGTCTCGACTCCTTCCGGTTTTTATCAATCTAGTTAATAACGCGCTATATTGGGTGAGATTTGTCGATAATCGGAAAATTACGCTCGACTGTGTGAACGACCTCGTTGTGCTTGCGGACTCCGGTCTAGGCGTTGATCCCGACGATGTAGCCAACCTCTTTGATCTGTTCTTTACACGCCGTACGAATGGACGCGGTGTAGGATTACATCTTTGCAAACTGAACCTTGCTGTATCACATCATGACATCCGTTATGCTGGACAAGATGATCCAAAAATCCTGCCCGGTGCCAATTTTATCATAGAGTTTCGAGGCATGACCCATGGCTGAGCTAGCCACCTACGAAGACGCAATAGTTGAAACCCTGCGAAAAAGAGCAGTGCAGTCTGCCATCTTGATCGATGATCGCTTTCCGACTTACATCGACCTGCTCGCCATGCAGGACCAAGATGAAATTCGTGAAAATTTTCAAGACGTGGATGATGCTAGGCGCCTCTACCGCCTTATGCATGAAAATAAGATTGTCTGTGACGTAGAAAACGTTGTTGGACATGTGGATGATGCGTTCTTGGAAAAGATCCGGAAGAGTGATCTGGTGGTACTCGACTGGAATTTAAATCCTAATGATCATGGAGATTGCGAAAGCGCCGTCAATGTCCTCTGCGGACTTTCAATTAGCCCGCACTTTAATTTAGTTGTAATCTACACCCGCGACGAACTAGATCAAGTTTGGACGCGTTCCGCAGTTCGCTTGCATGGCGGCTGGCGTGAAAAAGAAGATCTCGGAAACGATCTTGATCTCGGCGGCCAAGACTTGGATCAATTATTGGAGGATATCGATCCAGATGGTCATGTGAATTTCGTTACTGATGAAATGCTGCAAAATTTCGTTCAAGGAGGATTAAAGAAAATAAAAAATTACAAGGATTTAATTAATGACCTCGTAAAACAAACCGGTATTCCAGCCAAATCAGGATCTGAGCTGCTTACGATTCTGATTCATCGAGCAGCCATCAAACGGCATGGCGCTTTAGCTGACGGCTCATGCGCTCGGGTGATCGAAGGAAGCCCCGGCGGAAATTCCCGCTACATCAATGTTGGGAGCCTCTTTGTTTGTCTAGTATCTAAGCCTGTCGGAGATGAGCAGGCTGAACAAACCATTTTTGATCACCTGGACCGGGCTCTGGTCACTTGGAACCCGAGCGTCTTACAACTTCTGGTGTCTGAACTCCAAAATGAGCTAGAGCACCACTCGTATGCATTCGACCACTCCCGCATGCCATCCAACAAGCTAAAGGCTGGTTGGATGTACCATATGCTTCGCATGCATTGCGGAGCTGATGGAGGGAAAGAAGCAGTTTTGGAGGCGCTAAACCTGCGCTTAATCGAGACAATTGAAGAGTCTATCCGTGGACAAATGTCCGTTCCGACATCGAACCTGAGTCGGTTTGGGCAATGTGTAACTCAGCTTGCAGTAACTCCATTCGGAGATCTTGAAACCAAGTCAGAAATCGATTTGGTTAGGGATGCAGTTGCCGCTGCTGGCTTGGACTTCAATGAAAGCATGCCATGTGAGGTACTGCATGCCCTAAACGAATATCTCTCTGCAGATCCATTCCGAGGCGGCCACGTCACGGTTGGCTCCATTTTGTGCGATGCGAGCAAAGACCACTGGTGGCTGTGTGTCTCGCCTGCCTGCGACATGGTGCCACGTAAACACAGTGATGAATTTAGCTGGCAATTTTCGGTGCATCCATTCAGGCCAATGACCTTGTTAAAGCTTGAAAAAGGACGCCCTAGTAGCGTGCTCGCAGAAGCCGAGCAGGGAGCAGCAATTTTTGTTACTGTAGGGGAAGATCACATATTTCTTCGTGCGACAGAGGCAAAGACACGGCAACCACGTCCGATCACTTGCTTGCTTGAGAAAAATGGATTTACTGGTCACGATGTTTGGCAAAAGTATGGCTTCGCATTCCACGAGTTAAAACCGAATGAGGATGAACTACGCTCTGTGCGCACGGAAGTTTTCGCAGTCAGTCAGTTGCGACCGCACTATGCTGCGCGCTTTCAGCATTTAGCAGGTGGTCACCAGTCCCGCATTGGTGTCGATTATGTGCGATATGGAAAATCTGGGTCTGACGGATAACGGCCCTTACTCTTGACCAAAGGCCCTAGAGAAGCTGCTCTGGCTGGTTGCATGTGGGTAAAATTTCGTGTCAAGGGGGCTAATGACGTGGAAATTGATCGATCTATTTTGTGGGGCTGGCGGTATGTCGCTGGGCTTCACGGACCCCCGTTTCTGCGGAGGTTTCAGCAGCGTGGTCGCGGTTGACAGCGATGCTGCTGCGATCGCCACTCATCAAGAAAATTTTGACGGTGAGTCAGTGTGCGGCAATATCGCAGACTGGCTCGAACATTCCGATGTGCCGCTTGCCGACGTAGTGATTGGCGGGCCACCATGCCAAGGGTTTAGCCTCCTCAACATGAAGCGCAGCGGGGATGCCAGACGCGCCCTTTGGGAGCCCTTTCTGGATGTTGTTGCTCGTTCAAATGCTCGCATCTTCGTTATGGAGAATGTTGCAGAACTATTTCGTTCTGGCGAACTGGATGGAATTCGCAGCCGTGCTGTTGAACTTGGCTTTCAAACGAAGGCTGCTATTTTAAATGCAGCAGATTACGGTACGCCGCAGAATCGTCGACGCACAATTGTTGTAGGATGGAAGGATAGCCTTTGGCAGCCTGAATTTCCTCCACTAAAAACTCATGCCGAACCAAGTCTTGGCTTGAATTTACCGCCATGGCGTACCGTGCGTGATGCGATCGCAGACTTGCCTGCGCCTGTTAAATTAGAAATTGGGGGACCCGCACCTCTGAACCTTCATATTCGGAGGACACCAACGGAAAAAAGCATAGCACGGTATGAAGCTGTCCCCCCCGGAGGGAACCGTTTCGACCTCCATCGCAATGCTCCAGAACTCACTCCAAGCTGCTGGATACGGAAAACATCAGGTGGTACAGATCTATTTGGAAGGCTGTGGTGGGATCGCCCATCGGTTACCATTCGAACTGAGTTTTATAAGCCTGAAAAGGGTCGCTACCTTCATCCAGAGGCTCACCGCCCGATCACTCATCGCGAAGCGGCACGACTGATGGGTTTCCCTGATGACTTTAGGTTCATCGGAACAAAGGTAGAAATTGCGCGCCAAATAGGAAACGCAGTCCCACCGCCACTAGCGGGCGCACTCGGCCGATTGGTGGCGGATATGCTGGCGCCTATGGCAAACAGGACTTAATATATTAAATTAAACAGTTGAGAGATTTAGGTACTTCTAAAAGCACTGACTTTAGGCGTCTGCGTAGGCAGAACTAACAGCAGATTATGTGGGGATTTTGTCCCAGATGAGACCGACTGGTCCGACCTTAGCACCAGTCACTAATCGCTCCCAATTATTGCTCACCCCGTCAGTGCTAACGGGTCTGAGCAAAACGTCACATCTTCCGAACCACCGCGACAATCCTGCCGATTATGTGAACATCTTCCGGCATGACGAAGCGCGAGCGAACGGATTGGTTATCGGAAATAATTTCGATCTGGCCTCCACGGGCCGGGCCGATACGCTTGATCATACCCATGCCTTCATAGGTCATGGCCCAGATCAGATCGGCATTGTCCACCACCTGCTGGCGCCGGTCGATCAGGACGATGTCGCCGCTCACCATGGTCGGCTGCATGGAATCTCCAACCGCATGGGCGAAGAACAGATCTTCTGGCGGACTATGGGTAAAGGCACGCAGCCATTCGCGCGGAAAATGCTGAACCTTGTAGTTTGGCTCGCTGTCGAGAAAACTCGCCCCCATGCCCAGCGTGAGATCGAACTCGCGAACAGGTACAAGCCCTAAGTCTTCAGCCACAACCTCAATGGAAGGCGGCGCGACATAGCCTTCGCTAGGATCGTCAGTTTCACCTGACAAATAAGCAGGTGTCGTCCGCAGCTCCGCCGCGATCTTATGGAGATATTTTGTCCCCACTTTATTACGATTAATCAGATTGTTGATTGTCGGCTGTGCGACGCCGACACGGCGCGCCAGTTCTGCCTGAGACAGATTAAGCGCCTTCAATTGGCTATTGATTCGGTCCCCGATGCTCACACAAACTGAGCTATAGAAACAGCTATAGCTCGCCATATCGTATTTGATATTGACTTACCTATAGCTTTTGAAATACCCATGCGGACATGTCCAACGCGCCCACACCCTTTGAAGCCCTGCAAGCCGCGCTTAACAAGGCTGGCTCGCAATCCGCCCTCGCCCGCATTTGCGGCGTTTCGCAACCCACAGTCTGGAAATGGCTGCAAACCCGCCGCCTCCCACCGATCCATGTATTGGCTGTCGAAACCGCCACCGGGATTTCCCGCCATCACCTGCGCCCTGATATCTATCCCGCTGAAATCCCCGCCGCTCCGGCCCGCTTTCTGGACGTAGATCATGGCGCCTCCCTCGTCGCGTTCAATCGCGGCACGGCTTTGCGTGACGGAGCCTCGGCATGACCCTGCGCCGCGAACCGCTCACCTATGAAAACACGATGCTGGCCGTGGCCAAGGTGCTGGGCTGGGATACGGTCGCGGGCATCTGCGGCGTGTCCTCGCGCTCGGCGCGCTATTGGGCCGAACCGGAATGCCAGAAACAGATCCGTATGATCGACGCCGAAAGGCTCGACCGCGCCTATATCGAGGCGGGCGGCGATCACCGGCCCTTTCACCGGCTGATGACGATGCGTCTGGATATTGCCGATATGGCTGCCAATGCCGGGCTGGCCGATCTGACCACGCTCACGGCCATCGTGGCCAAGGAAGCGGGCGAAGCCGTCTCGGCCCTGATCATCGCGGCCCAAACGGGCGACCGCGCCAGTATCCGCAACGCCCGCAAGGAAGCCGAGGATGCCATCCACGCCCTGCATGCCAGTGTGGCCGGCATCGAAAGCCGCGAGGCCCACGCATGAGCGGCGAAGGCGCGCTGGGCCATCGCCCGCTGGTCTATGCGCCGCTCGAATTCCGCCTGCGCTCGGGCGGGGGACAGGCGAAGGGCAAGGCTTTCATCACCTGCCCCAAATGCGATGCGCCGATGTTCATCCGCCGGTCCGAACGCCAGACCGAGACCGTCAAACATATCGATGCCCATTGCACCAACACCGGCTGCACCATGACCGGCATGTTTGAGCTGGTCTTTGTCCACTTCTTCAATCCCGGCCTTCTCGACCGCGCCGATCTCAAGCTCAAGGCCTGCCCGCGCGATCAAATCCCCCACGTCCTGCCGCCCCCGCGTGAGGAGGCCGACGATGGGCAAATTTCCATGTTCGATCCCTCCTGACAGCGAGGCCCACCATGCCCAAAGCCGCTTTCATCATCGCCACGACCGCCCTGCTTTTCACCACCGCGCTGCTGGCCGTTGACCGCGTGATCGCGGGCGCCGTGCAATGCAGCGCCCTTGCCTGCCTCAACGCGTGATGGCCTGCCCAGAGCCGCCCTCACGCGGCGCCTTTCTCTGGAGCATCGCCCTCCTGCTCGGCGCCCTCTCCGGCGCAGCCTTGGCCGAACTCACCGCCCTTCCCCGCCCTGCGGGTCGCACCGCCCCGATCAGCGCCCAAGGCGCGGTCGGGGCACCCTTGCCGGGCGTCACCGCATGACGCGCCCATGGAAACCCGAAGGCTGCGCCGATTGCGGCCTGCTCCACCCCACCCACAGCCTCAACGGATCGCACGGCCCATGGCGCTGCCGCGATTGCCATGTCGAGGCGCAGAAAAAGAACAGAAAGGCCGCCTGATGCCGAGCACCGATCCGCCCGTTCCGAATCGAATCGCGGAAATCATCTTTGCCTTTGCCCGCGAAATGGCCGCCGACGAAAACCTCTTCCAGAACATCAAAGACGAAACCGAACCATGCATCGCTGCGCCATCTACGCCCGCTTCTCAACCGACCGACAGTCCGAAACCTCGGCGGAAGACCAGATCCGCGAATGCACCCGCTTTGCCGAAAGCAAGGGTTGGCAGGTCGTCGAAACCTATCACGATCTTGCCATGTCAGGGGCAAACAACCGGCGCCCCGGCCTGAACCAACTGCTGGCTCATATTCAGGAACGCCGCTTCGATACTTTGCTGGTCGAGGATCTCGACCGCATCGCGCGCGATCTTGAAGACGTGGCCGGGATTTTCAAACGTGTCCGCTTCGCAGGCGCCCGCATCTGGTCGCTCTCTGCTGGTGAAATCTCACAGCTTCACATCGGCCTGAAAGGCACGATGGATGCCATGGAGCTGGAGAAAATGGCGGACAAAATCCGCCGTGGTCAGCGCGGCTCGGTGGCGCGCGGGCGCATCCCCGGCGGGCGGACCTATGGCTATGACGTGGTTCGACAGCTCAACGACCGGGGTGAGCTGGATCGCGGATTGCGGTCCATCAACCCGGAACAGGCCGTCATTGTCCGCCGCATCATGGAAGAATATGCCGATGGCCGTGGCCCCAAGGCTATCTGTCGCAGCCTGAATGCCGAAGGCATCCCGTCCCCCAATGGCGGCGAATGGAGCGTGTCGGCCATTGTCGGCTCGGCAAGCCGCCGGATCGGCCTGCTCCAGAACCCGATCTACACCGGACGCTTTGTCTACAACCGGGTCAAGATGGTCCGTAACCCGGAAACGCGCAATCGGGTGAGCCGCGTCAACAATGTCGAGGAACACGCCGAGACCTACATTCCCGAAATGCGGATCATCAGCGACGAATTGTGGGATCGGGTCACGGCCATCCGCACAGCGCGCTCAAATGGCCCCCTTGTTCGAGCCAAACGCCCCCGCCACCTGCTCTCGGGTCTGGTCCGCTGCGGCGTGTGCCAGGGCGGCTTTGCCGTCTATTCGGCCAACCGCCTTGGCTGCAACAGCCATCGACGCGGCGGCAATTGCCCGAACAACCGCACAATCACCGTGCAGGAATTGCAGACCCGCGTCATGGCCGGGCTTGAGGACAAGCTGCTCGCCGACGATGCCGTGGCGCTCCTGCTCAAGCAATATCAGACCGAACGCGACCGGCGCCTGCGGGAAGGCGGCAAAACGCGCACCTCGAAAGAAAAGCGACTGCGCGAGACCGAGGCTGCGATTGCCCGTCTGGTGTCGGCCATCGCTGATGGCGGCGCCGACTTCACCGAGATCCGCGCGGTGCTGAACGAAAAGAAGCTCGAACAGCAACGCCTTCGAGCCGAATTGGCCGACGAGCCGCCCATGCCCGAACTGTCGCTCAACCCCAAGGTGGCCAAAGCCTACCGCGAAAGGGTAAAGGCTCTCCTCTCCGGCCTACGCACCGAGGAGATCACCGACAGCTCTGCCTCAGGCCAAATCCGCGCGCTGATCCACACGGTTCACGTCTCGCCGGGCGAGCGCAAATGCAAAGTCGAAATCCTAGGATCGCTGGAAGCCGCACTGGCTCTGGCCAATACCAAAACAGCAAAGGCGGTGCCTACAACTGTTAAGGTGGTAGCGGAGGAGGGACTCGAACCCCCGACACGCGGATTATGATTCCGCTGCTCTAACCTGCTGAGCTACTCCGCCCCATGACTGGCGGCGACCGTGTCGGTCACCATTGCCCGGTGCAGGCGGGCCGAATAGCCACGACGGGCAAAGGCGTCAACAGCCCATTGCATGTTTGGTGAAATTTTTTTGTCAGAGGGCAAAACCGCCTTCCGGCACCTCCGCCCCGCACGATGGAGATGCTTGCGCATAGCGGGGCCCTCTGTCACATTCCGGGCAAAATACGGGGGAGACAGCCCATGCCGAAAACCGCCGGAAGGCAACGCATGATCGCCATCATCCTGACGGTGTGGAACGCGGTGGGCGTGGCCATGTGGGCGCTGCAATCCAGCACCAGCCCGGAAACGCTGGCACAAGGCGACAAGGTGCAGATCGAGGTGTGGCAGGCGATGCCGCTCTGGGCGTGGATCGCCTATGCGGTGGGCACGTGGAGCGGGCTGCTGGGCGCTGTGGCGCTGTTGCTGCAAAGGCGGGCGGCGGTGTGGCTGTTTGCGATTTCCACCATCGGCATCGTCGCGCAGTTCAGCTATGCGCTGGTCCTCTCGCCGCTGGTGGCGGCCAAGGGGCCGGGCGTGATCGCCTTTCCTGCGGTCATCTTTGCCATTGCGCTGGGCTCGATGGCCTATGCCCATGCAGCGGCCGGGCGCGACCTGCTGAGCTAGATCTCTCCCCTCTGGCGGCGGATGGCGAACCAACGTTCGACATTCTTGTTATGCTCTTCGAGCGTGTTGGCAAAGGCATGACCCTTGGTGCCGTCAGCCACCATATAGAGCGCCTGCGTCTTGGCCGGGTGCAGCACGGCATGGATGGAATCGCGCCCGGGATTGGTGATCGGCCCCTTGGGCAGGCCCACCATCGAATAGGTGTTGTAGTCGTTCTTCGCGGCAATCTCGCTCTGACGGATGCGGCGGCCCAACGGCTTGCCCTGCGTGATCGGATAGATGATCGTCGGGTCGGCCTGAAGCATGATATGCTGGCGCAGGCGGTTCGAATAGAGGCCCGCCACCATCGCGCGCTCCTCGGGCTTGCCGGTTTCCTTTTCGACGATGGAGGCCAGCGTCAGCGCTTCTTCAGGCGTCTTGGCCACCGTGTCGGGGCCACGCGCGGCCCATTCCTCAGCCAGCACCTTGGTCATCGCTGCCTGCATCGTGGCCACCACCGAGGCGCGGGTGGCGCCCTTCTTGATGTCATAGGTGTCGGGCAGGATGCTGCCCTCACGCGGGGCATCGACCGTGCCGACAAGGTCCGCATTGGCCAGCAGCTTTTCGCGCACCATCACCGAAGGCAGACCCTCGGCAATCGTGACAAAGCGGCGCAGCACCTGATCGCCGGTGATGATCGCCAGAATCTGCTGCTCGCTGGCGCCCTTGGGCAGCAGGAATTCGCCGGCCTTGATGCCCGCCCCGGCCCGCATCAGCTTGGCATGGAAACGCAGCGCCCGCGCCGAATAGATCGCACCCTCACGCTGAAGCTTGGCCGCCACCACCGTCAGCCCCGCGCCATCGGGCACGGTAAAGGGCCGATCCTGCGGCAAAGGCCCCGCGCCATACCAGCCATGCAGCAGGCTGGCCACCGGCGCGCCAATGGCCAGCGCGGCCACGCCAAGAACGATCAGGACGGGTTTCTTCATGGGCGCTTCCGGCTCTCTTCTGCCTGATGCCAAATACAGATCAGGCGAGCCCCCAAAGGCGCCCGCCATCTCTGTTCTTTCAGGTGGGAACGGGGGCGCCCGATGGCAAGCCCCCGTTCCAAGTGTCCTGCTTAGTCTTCCAGCGCCTTCACAACAACGCTGGCATTGGTCCCGCCAAAGCCGAAGCTGTTGTTGAGAGCCGCACGCACGCGGCGCTTCTTGGCCACGTGGGGCACCAGGTCAACGCCCTCGGTGCCTTCATCCGGATTGTCCAGATTGAGCGTAGGGGGCACGATCTGGTCACGGATGGCCAGAATGCAGAAGATGGTTTCCACCGCGCCCGCGCCGCCCAGCAGATGGCCGATGGCGCTCTTGGTCGAGGACATCGAGACATTGGCAATGTCATCGCCGAACAGGCGCTTGACCGAGGCCAGTTCAATCGTGTCGGCCATGGTCGAGGTGCCATGCGCGTTGACATAATCGATGTCGGCAGGCGTCATGCCCGCCTTCTTCAGCGCCATTTCCATCGAGCGGAATGCCCCGAAACCTTCCGGATGCGGCGCCGTCACGTGATAGGCATCGCCTGACAGGCCATAGCCGACCACTTCGGCATAGATCTTCGCGCCGCGCGCCTTGGCGTGCTCATATTCCTCCAGCACGACCACGCCCGCGCCCTCGCCCATGACGAAACCGTCGCGGTCCTTGTCATAGGGGCGGCTGGCCTGTTCGGGCCGGTCGTTAAAGCTGCAATTGAGCGCCTTGGCCTGAGCGAAACCGGCAATGCCGATCGGGCACACGGTCGATTCCGCGCCGCCAGCCAGCATGATGTCGGCATCATCGTCGCGGATCATGCGCGCGGCATCGCCAATCGAATGGGCGCCGGTCGAGCAGGCCGTGACCACTGCATGATTCGGCCCCATCAGGCCATACTTGATCGAAACCTGACCCGAGATCAGGTTGATCAGGCGGCCATGGACGAAATGCGGCGAAACGCGGCCCGGCCCCTTGTTGGCCAGCACCAGCGATTCGCTTTCGATACCGGGCAGACCGCCGATGCCGCTGCCGATCGAGCAGCCCATGCGCAGGCGCATTTCTTCGGGCGCGTCCACCAGACCGGCGTCTTCCAGCGCCTGACCCGCTGCATCAATGCCGAAAACAATAAAGGGATCGACCTGACGCTGGATCTTGTGATCGACGCGCTTGCCCGCATCGAAGCCATATTCGTGGTCGGCAGGCTTCACTTCGCAAGCGATATGGCACTTTTGCGCCGACGCATCGAACTTGGTGATCTTGCCCGCGCCAGATTTGCCGGCAAGGATATTTGCCCAGGCGGTTTCCACGTCAGCGCCCAGCGGGGTGACCAGACCAAGCCCGGTGACGACAACACGACGCATTCTCGATTCTCCCTCTACCGCATCGACAGACCATACCGACCAAGCCGTTGCGGCAACCAACAGCGACCCAACAGGCGCTTATTCTGGCCAAATGTCCGATAACAAGCAAGCCCGGCCCGATAAAGCGGACCGGGCCTGATCATGACCCCGAAGGTCGACGCCGAATACAGATTCCGGCCAAGGCCATCATCCCATTTCGACGCAGGACCTGTGGGACGACATCGCCCCGCCCATTCATCAGGCGGGCGCGTCAGCCCCACCGGCCCTTTGGCAAAATCAGCCCTTGTTCGCCTCGATAAAGGCGATGGCGTCATTGACCGTGGCGATCTTTTCGGCAGCATCGTCGGGAATTTCCACGCCGAACTCTTCTTCGAAAGCCATCACCAGTTCAACGATGTCGAGCGAGTCAGCGCCCAGATCGTCGATGAAGCTGGCGTCGGCAACGACCTTGTCTTCTTCAACGCCGAGGTGTTCGACAACAATCTTCTTAACCTGCGCCTCGATGGTGCTCATGATATTCCCCTTACGAAAAGCGGCGAAATTGTGAAACTCAATGCGCGCCCCTAATGGGTGGCGCGCAGACTGGCAAGCGGGATTGCACATCACAACCGTTGCGCCCCCCTTCCTGCTGCGATTGCCGCCCTTCCAGAGCGATGTTAGCCGTGTTTTTGCTCCCTCGTACGAAAGGGCTTATCATGGGAACGCAAGTCTGGCTGGCCTCGACGGTTCGCCCGGTGGGGGATGAAATGGGGCGATTCGTGCGATTTCATCGCTCAATGGGCTTTTCGCGCCAGATCCTGTTTTTCGACGATCCCGATGATTCATGGGCGCAAGGCCTGCAAAATCAGCCCGATGTGACGGTGATCGCTTGTGATGCGGCCCATTGGCGCGCTCTGACGGGCCGGAAGCCGGAGCTGATCGACCTGCGCCAGATCGCCAATGCCAATCTCGCGCTGGACATGGCCCGGCGCGAGGGGGCCGACTGGCTGGCGCATATCGACAGCGACGAACTGGTGTTGACCGACGGCCGTCCGATCGGCGCCATTCTGGAGGCGATGGAGCAGGATGTCGCCCGCTTTGCCCTGCGTGAGGCGATTGCCCCGCCCGGCGTCGCGCCCCATGCCTTTGCATCGGACTGGTTTCGGATTTCCATTCCCGCCGCCGACATTCCCGCCCGCGTGCCCCAGCATCTGCGCGTGGGCGAACGTTGGCTGCGCGGCCATATCGCGTCAAAGGTGGCGGTGCGGGTGGCCTCTCCGGTTCAGCGCCTGGCGATCCATCATGTCGAGGCGCCCGAACTGCCGGTGGGCGAGCCGGAGGGCACGCTTTTGCTGCATTTCAACTGCATCACGCTCGAACGCTGGCGGGCATTGTGGAACCGGCGGCGCGATGGCACGGGCACCACGCCCTATGGCGGGGGCCACCGCTGGATTCAGGGGCATGAGGCATGGCGCGTGCTGGGCGACGCCATCGCCGAGGAGGAAGCCTATGACCGCTTCCACCGCCTCTCGCCCGAGGTTTTGGCATGGGCGCAAAAAGAAGGACTAGCCGAACGCATCACGCTCGACCAGTCCTTGCTTGAACCGTGATTTAAGACGGAAACCTTAGCCCTTGGGCTGTTCCACCACGCGGATGTGAAGCTCGCGCAATTGCTTCAGGCTGGCCGGAGCAGGCGCGTTCATCAGGAGGTCCTCGGCGCGCTGGTTCATCGGGAACAGCGTGATTTCGCGCAGGTTCTGCGCGCCGCAGATCAGCATGACGATACGGTCGACGCCAGCGGCCATGCCGCCATGCGGCGGGGCGCCATACTGGAACGCGCGATACATGCCGCCAAAGCGGTCTTCCACGTCCTGCTTGGACAGGCCCACCGTCTCGAACGCCTTGACCATCAGGTCCGGGTGCTGGTTACGGATCGAACCCGAGGCGATTTCAAAGCCGTTGCAGACCAGATCGTACTGGAACGCCTTGATGGACAGCGGATCGCGCCCATCGGTCAGCGCTTCCAGACCGCCCTGCGGCATCGAGAAGGGATTGTGGGCAAAGTCGATGCTGCCCGGCTCTTCGCCTTCCTCAAAGAAGGGGAAGTCGACAATCCAGCACAGCTCAAACTTGCTCTCGTCGATCAGGCCCAGCAGCGTGCCGACGCGGGTGCGCGCCGCGCCTGCCAGCTTGGCTGCCTGATCGGGCTTGCCCGCCGCAAAGAACAGGCCATCATCGGCGCCAAGACCCAGTTCGGCATAGAGCTTTTCCATGCCTTCGGTGCCGTGGTTCTTGGCGATGGGGCCGCCGAATTCACCGCCCTTGCGGGTGACATAGCCAAGACCGGCATGGCCTTCGCTGCGCGCCCATTCGTTCATTTCGTCAAAGAACTTGCGGCTCTTGTCCGCCGTGTTCGGGGCCGGAATGGCGCGCACAACGCCGCCCGTGCCGACGATCTTTTCAAACAGGCCAAAGCCGCTGGTCGTGAAGTGATGCGACACGTCCGAGATCAGGATCGGGTTGCGCAGGTCGGGCTTGTCGCTGCCATAACGCAGGATCGCATCGTCATAGGCGATGCGCGGGAAGCTGCCGGTCGGCGTCACGCTGCGGCCGTCAGCGAACTTTTCAAAGATGCCGCCGATCACCGGCTCCATCGTTTCCCAGACTTCTTCCTGCGTGACAAAGCTCATTTCGAGGTCAAGCTGGTAGAATTCGCCCGGCAGACGGTCCGCGCGCGGATCTTCGTCGCGGAAGCAGGGGGCGATCTGGAAATAGCGGTCGAAACCGGCCACCATCAGCAATTGCTTATACTGCTGCGGCGCCTGCGGCAGCGCGAAGAAGGTGCCCGGATGGATACGGCTGGGCACGAGGAAGTCGCGCGCACCTTCGGGCGACGAAGCCGTCAGGATCGGCGTCGAATATTCGGTAAAGCCGATGTCTTCCATCGCGCGGCGCATCGAAGAGATGACCTTGGTGCGCTTCACAATATTGGCGTGCAGCGTTTCGCGGCGCAGGTCGAGGAAGCGATACTTGAGGCGGATTTCCTCAGGATATTCCTGCTCGCCGGCCACCGGCATCGGCAGTTCCTCGGCGCGGCTCAGCACGGTGGCCTCGCGGGCAAAGACCTCGATGCTGCCGGTGGGCAGGTTAGGGTTCACGGTGCCTTCGCTGCGGGCTTTGACCACACCGTCGATCGTTACCACGCTTTCCACGCGCAAAGATTCAAGCACGGGCAGCGCCGCGCTGTCGCTGTCGGCCACGATCTGGGTGATGCCGTAATGGTCGCGCAGGTCGACGAACAGCACCCCGCCATGGTCACGCTTGCGGTGGACCCAGCCGGAGAGGCGGACATTCTGACCCACGGCATCCGAATTGAGCGCAACGCAAGTGTGCGAACGATAGGGATGCGCCTGTGTTTTGGGCGAGGACATGACAACTCTTTCCATTCTTGCGCCAATCGGGCAGGGATAGGGGATTCCTGCCCATTGCTGGACAGGCTGATGCGCGGCTAACAGGCGATGGCCGCGCTTTTGTCAAGCCGACAGGGCCGAAGACCGGCCCAAAACCGCCCGCTGATATGCGCTTTTCGCGCTGTCGGCAGGCTCCGGCCCGCATCCGGGCCAACCATCAAGCCGACCTCTAGGGGTTGGCGCATAGAAAAGAAACCGATGAAGATTCACAAGCTCATCACCACTTCCGACGCGCTGGCCGATCTTTGCAGCCGTCTGGCGAAATCAGAATTCGTCTGCGTCGATACAGAATTCATGCGCGAGAGCACCTATTGGCCCGAACTGTGTCTGATCCAGATCGCCGATGCCAATGAAGCCGCCGCCATCGACCCCAAAGCGCCCGACCTCGATCTGTCCCCGCTGCTCGACCTGCTGGTGGACAATGAGGACGTGCTCAAGATCTTCCACGCGGGCGGGCAGGATGTGGAAATCATCTACAACCTGACCGGCAAGACCCCTCACCCGATCTTCGACACCCAGATCGCGATGATGGCCATCAGCCAGAGCGAGCAGATCGGCTACTCCAATCTGGTCGAAAGCTGGCTGGGGCTGGTGATCGACAAGGGCGCGCGTTTCACCGACTGGAGCCGCCGCCCCCTGACCGAACGCCAGATCGAATATGCGATCGGCGACGTGACCCATCTCTCCAAGATTTTCCCCAAGATCCTGAAACGCCTGATCAAGACCGGGCGCGGGCAATGGCTGGATGCGGAGATGGAGCGTCTGGCCGACCCGGACAATTACCGCAACGATGCGCAGAACGCATGGTTGAAGATCAAGGCGGCGGGGCGCAATCCGGCCATGCTGGGCCGTTTGCGCGGCCTTGCGGCATGGCGCGAATATGAGGCGCAGGACAAGAACATCCCGCGCGGCCGCATCGCCCGCGATGAAACCCTGGCCGATATTGCCAGCCACCCGCCCAAGACTCAGGCCGATCTGGCCAAGGTGCGCGGGCTTTCCACCGGCTGGAAGGACAATGACATCGGCAAGCGACTGATGCAGACTCTGGCCGATGCCCAGCCTTTGACCGAGGCCGAAATGCCGCCCAAGGCCCCGCGCGGGGCGCCTTTGGGCAAGGAAGGCGCGCTGGTCGCCGATCTGCTCAAGCTCCTGCTGAAAATTCGTGCGCGCGAAATCGACGTGGCGGCCCGCCTGCTGGCCCGCAGCGACGATCTGGAACTGTTGGCGGCCGGCGTGCGCAAGGGGGTCAGCGTGCTGGAAGGCTGGCGCTTTGGCGTGTTTGGCCGCGATGCGCTCGATCTGGTCGAGGGCAAGCTGGCCTTTGCCGTGGTCAACGGGCGGCTGAAAATGACCCATGTCGACGAATTGCACGGCGACATGCGGGAAGCCAATCCCGAAGGCGCCAATCCGGAAGCGCCCGCCGCAGAACAGGAAGCGGGCGAGGAAGAATGAGCGTTTACCAGCCCACGCTCAAACAGTTGCAATATCTGGTCGGCTTGCATGAACATGGCCATTTCGGCCGGGCGGCGGAAGCGTGCTTTGTCTCGCAATCGACGCTTTCGGCGGGATTGCGCGATCTGGAAACGCTGCTGGGTGTGGTACTGGTGGAACGGACGAAGCGCAATGTGCGCTTCACACCGCTGGGCAATGCGGTGGTGGCCAAATCGCACCGCATCCTGCGCGAGGCCGAGGAATTGTCCGACCTCATCCATTCCTCGTCCCAGCCTTTGTCGGGCGAGGTGCGGATGAGCGTGATCCCCACGATTGCGCCCTTCCTCCTGCCGCGCATGCTGCCCCGGTTGCGGCGCGAAAGGCCCAATCTCAAACTCTTCCTGCGCGAGGAACCCAGCGCGCAGGCCATCGAATCGCTCCATCACGGGCGGGCCGATTGCGTGCTGTTGGCCCTGCCCTTTGCCACGGGCGAGGTGGAGAAGGAAACCATCGAGCTGGACGCGCTCTTCGTCGCCTTCCCCAAGGACGACCCGCGCGACCCGCCTGCCGAGATCAGCCCCGACCTGATCGACGAGCACCGCCTGCTGCTGCTGGAAGATGGACATTGCCTGAAGGAACATGCGCTGGCGGCCTGTAACCGGCCCGAATTGCGCGCTTCGGCGACGATGATCGGCACCTCGCTGCACACGCTGGTGCAGATGGTGGATAATGGGCTGGGGCTGACCATGCTGCCCGAAATGGCGTTGGATGCGGGGATTTTGAACGGGACGAATGTGGTGGCCCGCCCCCTGCGTTCGGACAGCGCGAACCGCGAAATCGCGCTGGTCTGGCGACGGCAATCGCCGCGTTCGGAGGAGTTCCGCATGTTGGCCGAGGAATTGCGCGCGGGGTGAGGTATCTTGCATGATGCGCAATATTCTGTCATGATTAAGACATATCATGACAGAACCTCTTTCCGAATCCGCCGCCTCGCCCACGGTGCCCCACACGCTTGTCGAAGACATTTTCGGCATCGCCAACGGCTGCCTGCTGATCGGCCTCGGACTCGACCTGCTGCACGAGGCACGGCTGATTACCGGCGGCGTGGCGGGGGTGGCGCTGCTGCTGTCCTATGTCCTGCCCTATCCGCCGGGCAGCCTGTTCACATGGATCAACCTGCCAATCTTCGCGCTGTTCTGGTCGCGGCTGGGCACGGCCTACATCTTACGCACGACCATCGCCACGCTGGCCATCATGGCGCTGGTCGATGTGGTCGCGGCCAATCTGGTCATCGCGCGCATCTCCATGCCCATGGCCGCCATCGTCGGCGGCACGGCGCTGGGCATCGGCATTCTGGCCGTCACGCGCCATGCCACGGGCGTGGGCGGGCTGGCCGTTATCGCGCGCTGGCTATCGCAATGGAAAGGCTGGCATTTCGGCGCGATCTGCATGGCCATCGACGCGGTGATCGTCTCCTCTGCCTTCGCCGTGCTGGGCTTCGAGCGCGGATTCTGGTCGCTGGTGGCGGCGCTGGTGATGAATGGGGTGGTGCTGGTCTGGCACAGGCCGGATCGGTATCGGAGCGAGGTTTGATCGGGTAGATTATGCCTCCGGCGGGCAAAGGGACTCGTCCCTTTGCAATCCCATTATGGGGTGGTGCAAGACTGGCAAACGAAGCTCTATCCGCGAAGCGGTTTAAAAGCCTGCGGCGCGGCAATGTCGCGCAAGGCCGAACCCATAACGCAACGCCGACAGTAACGGGATTGCAAAGGGCCCCCGCCCTTTGCCCGCCGGAGGCAAAAACCCCTTCAATCCATATGCTTCAACCCCACGCGCAAATAATCCCACCCGGTAATCATCGTCAGCGCAGCAGCGGCCCACAGGGTCGTCAACCCGACGGTATGGGGCAAATTCACCACATAGCCGCCCACATCGACCAGCCACCACGGCATCGCCCGCCCAAGGATCAGCGCGCCGAGGCACAGGATCTGGAAGGTGGTTTTCCATTTGGCCAGTTTTGACACCGGCACCGACACCTGAATCCCGCCGAGAAATTCGCGCAGGCCCGACACCGCGATCTCGCGCAACAGGATGATGAGGCCCGCAATCACATGCAGCTCGCCCACATAAGGCCCAGTCAGCACGCCCTTGGCGGTCAGCACGAGGATGACGGCGGCGACCATGATCTTGTCGGCGATGGGGTCGAGGAAAATGCCCAGCTTGCTGACCGCCCCTTGCGCACGGGCGAGGTAGCCGTCGAAATAGTCGGTAATGCCCATCAGCGAATAAACGCCAAAGGCCAGCGCATAGCCGGTGGTCCATTCGGGCCACCACAGCAACCAGACCAGCACGGGCACGGTAACGATTCGGGAAAGGGTGAGCAGGTTGGGCAAAGTCAGCATGGCCGAATCGCCATAGCCGCTAACCGCAACGCAAAAAAGACATGGCAGCTCAAGAGTCGTTGTTTGCCTGCACCTTGTCCCCACGCGCCCCCTACAGCGTAGCATTTGCGCGGGCCGAAACCGGCAAAAGCGCGGGTCGATGCGTCTGTTCGCCTCTCGGGTGAATTTTCCGACACCCCATCACGCCTCTTGCCCCATCCGTGTGTTTCGCTAGGACAGCGCGCACAACAAGGATCGACAAGACAGCATGACGACATCCACCCACCTGTTGCATCGGCGGCGCTTCCTGCCCCTGTTCGCAACGCAATTGCTGGGCGCGTTCAACGACAACCTCTATAAGAACGCGGCGGTGTTCTTCGTGGTCTATGGCGTGTTCAACTCGGAAAAGTCCGAGGCGATTTTCTCGGCGGTGGCCTCGGCGCTGTTCATCGTGCCCTTTTTCATCCTCTCGGCGCTGGCCGGGCAACTGGCCGATATGCGCGACAAGGCGCAGATCATCCGCTGGGTCAAACTGGCCGAAATCGGCATCATGATCGCGGGCGGCGCGGGACTGGTCATCGCCTGGCAGGCCAAGCACGGCATGCTTGAGCCGTGGCAGGACATGCTGCTGATGCCGGTGGCCATGCCGCTGATCCTGCTGGCTTTGCTGGGCATGGGCATCCACTCGACCTTTTTCGGTCCGATCAAATATGCAATCCTGCCCCAGCATCTTAAATCCGAGGAAGTGCTCGCAGGTACGGGTCTGGTCGAGGCCGGCACCTATATCGCGATTTTGGCAGGCACGATTCTGGCCGGGTTCATTCCGGTTGAATGGGCGGCGGCGGGCGTGTTCGTCACCGCGCTGGTCGGTTATGCCACCTGCCTTTCGGTCCCCCCTGCCCCGCCGCAGGAAGAGGCCCAGCCCCTCGATTTCCACATCCTGCGCGCCTCGGTACAGCTGGTGAAGAACACGATGCATGATCGCCGCGTGTTCCTCGCCATCGCCTCGATCAGCTTTTTCTGGACCGTGGGCGCGGTGCTGTTCATCGAATTCCCGCTGCTGGCCAAGCGCGTCCTGTGCGCCAGCAAGGAAGTGGCCAGCCTGTTCCTCGTGATCTTTTCGATCGGCGTGGCGCTGGGCTCGGTGTCAATCAACGCGCTGCTCAAGGGCAAGGTCTCGGCGCGCTATTCGCCGCCCTCGGTGCTGGTGATGGCGCTGTTCGTCGTGGCCTTTCAACAGGTCTGCACCCGTTTTGCCCCCACGGTCGATGGCCATCTGATGAGCATCGGCGAATTCCTGCACCATCCGCTCACCCCGCTGCTGCTGGCCACGCTGGGCGGGATCGCGGTGGCGGGCGGCATGTTCGTGGTGCCGCTCTATGCGTTCCTGACCACCATCGTCGACAAATCCCAAACCGCGCGCACGATTGCGGCCAACAATGTGGTCAATTCGGGCGCGATGGTGGTGGGCGCTGCGATTGCCGTGGGCCTTGGCGCAGCGGGGGTCGAGATCGTCGATCTGGTGCTGATTTCGGCGGCCATGTGCCTGATTTCGGCATGGCTGGCATTCCTGCTGGTCCGCGCCGAACGCGAGGCCGAGATCCACGGCGGCCCCCGTCCTTTCGCCTGATGAATAGGCCTTTCGCCGCTCAGGCGATAAAGGCCATCACCGCGACAAAGCAGGCGCAATAGGCGAGCAGGAATTCGCGCAGATTCTGCATGGTCAGGCCCCGGCGCCAATGGCGCAAGCGGGACATCGCCATATGCGGCGCGGCATGGGCCTGGCGTTTGAGCCAGCCGGCCGCCACGGCCTTGGGCGCCGGGACGGGCGCCTCGTGCCGGGGCGATGCAAGCGGCCGGTCCACCCGCACATGGGGGGGCAGCGTTTGCAGAAAAGGATGATGGGCGCTCTCGTCACCCAGAACCAGTGAACGTCTCATGCCCAAGGCTTAAGATTTTGTTCACCATTTCGAAAGCGTGCCACAATGGTTAACCCGTCCCAATTCGGGACGGCTGCGCCCTGCCCCAGATCGGGACAGGGGCCGGAGCTGATTAACCCCCTGAAAGCGCGATAATATAGTCCCATTCCTCCGGCGTGATCGCGCTGACCGACAGGCGCGAGAGGCGCAGCATTTCGATATCGGCCAGCGACGGATCGGCCTTGATCTGTTTGAGCGTCACCGGGCGCTTCAACTTGCGCACGGGCTTCACCTTCACACAGGCCCAGCGCCCCGTTTCATCCGAAGGATCGGTCAGGCCCGACTGGCTGATCTCCATGATCCCCACGATTTCCAGCCCGATGTTCGAGTGGTAAAAGAAGGCCAGATCGCCCGGCTGCATCGCGCGCATATTGTTGGCCGCGCGGTGGTTGCGCACGCCGTCCCACGTGCCCTCGCCCTCTTTGACCAGATCGTCATAGGAATAGGCATCGGGCTCGGACTTCATCAGCCAATAGGATTTGATTTTGGTCATGCGTCCCCGTCTCGGATCGCCTAAAGAGGCTTCATGGATGGCGCGAGCTTAGCGCCTGTTACAACACGGAACCACCCATGGATCTTGCCAAACTTCCCGTTCTCTCGCTTTCCGATGCCCCGCAGGATTTTGCCCGCGCGATTGGCGCGTCCTTTCGCGAATATGGCTTTGCGCTGGTCAAGGATCACGGCATCGATTCTGCATTGATCGATCAGGCATGGGCGCTGACCGCGCAATTCTTTGCGCTGCCCGAGGAGGAAAAGCGCAAGTATTTTATCCCCGGCATTGCGGGCGCGCGCGGCTACACCCCGTTCAAGACGGAGATCGCCAAGGGCGCCAAGATGCATGACCTGAAGGAATTCTGGCATGTCGGGCGCGATCTGCCCGAGGGTTCGCCGCTGGCCGCGAGCATGGCGCCCAATGTCTGGCCCGATTCGCCCGAAGGCTTTCAGGATGTCTTTTCGCGCCTCTATGCCGAATTCGACAAGGCGGGCGCGACGATCCTGTCGCGCATCGCGCTGCATCTGGGGCTGGACGAGAACTGGTTCGATCCGGCTATCGAGGATGGCAATTCGGTGATGCGCCTGCTGCATTATCCGCCGGTGGCCGATGCCGAGGGCGGCGCGATTCGTGCGGGCGCCCATGAGGATATCAACCTCATCACCCTGCTGTTGGGCGCGCAGGAGGCGGGTCTGGAGCTGCTGACCAAGGATGGCCGCTGGGTGGGCGTGGCCCCGCCCGAGGGCGCCATCGTCATCAACATCGGCGACATGCTGCAACGCCTGACCAACCATGTCCTGCCCAGCACCACCCACCGCGTGCGCAACCCGGACGCTGAGCGCGCCGCCCACAGCCGCTATTCGATGCCCTACTTCCTGCATCTGCGCAGCGATTTTCCGTTCAAGACGTTGGAGCAATGCATCACGCCGGAAAACCCGGACCGCTATCCCGTCTCGATCACGGCGGATGATTATCTTCAGGAACGCCTGCGCGAAATCGGCCTCAAGAAATGAAAAAGCGCGGGAGAGGTCATCCCTCTCCCGCGCTTTTCGCGTTTCGTGCTGTCTCGGGGGCGCCATCCCTCACGAAGGCGCCCCCGGGATCAGATCATCAGAACGATACGGTGGCCGAGAACAGCGCCGTGCTGCCGGCGATGCTGGCGCCCTTCAGGCGGCCGTTCTGGACCGAGAAGTTGGGCTGCAGATAGGCCGACTTGGCAGCCGTAATGTCGGTATCAACCCAGGACACGCCGAAGGTGAAGGGGCCAACCGGATATTCGCCGCCCACCTGCCAGTCGAAATACGAACCGGTCGGCGCCACCGAGGTGCCGTTCGGGCCGAGGCCAGGGTTGCCCTTCGAGTAACCAAGGTGGCCCTTCAGCTTCAGCTTGGTCGAGGGGATGACATAGGAGGTGTCGCCCCACAGATAGAGGTTATCGTAGGCTTGGCCATAGCTGTAGGTCGTGTTCGAATAGTTGCCCAGCGCCTTCTGCTTGGGAGCATAGGCCACGCCCGCCAGATAGCTGACCGGGCCAACCGCGCCCGAAACCTTGATATAGGGTTCGGCAAAGTCGGTCTTGGCCGCGCCATCGGGATACATGTACCAGGTCAGACCGGCGTCGATCGTGACCGGGCCAACCGCCTTGGCATAGCCGCCGATGAGGTCGAATTCGAGGTTCGGGCCGCCGAACGTGCCCCAACCGGCTAGGTTCGAGCTGAACACGCTGCCGTAAAAACCGCTCTTGTGGGTTACGGTCACGCCGGCCTGAAGCGTTTTGCCGCGGTCGGTCTGGGAAACGCCGCGCAGGCGATAGTCGCTGAGAACCGAGACGCTGCCCGTGACGGTGAATTCCTTGGGAGCGGCGGGCGCGGCGTCTTCAGCCTTGGCAGCCTGAGCGCTGAGCGCCAGAGCCATACCGGCAAGACCAGCCAGCGCGCGGAAATTCTTGTGTGCCTTCATTATGTGGACTCCACCCTGAACAAGAGATGTCGTCCCGCCTGCAATCGCAACCGAAGCCATCCTGACGCTAAAACGTCTTTGGGTCTCGTGTCCGACACGTGGTGATTAGCGTATCAATATTCCATTTTCAACGATAAAACGAAATTTCATGCTGCATTCGCGAAACACCCGTGGCAAAAATAGCACCATTTACATTGGAAAGCCCATGATTCCGGATGAAATTCTAATCACCGCCCCGATGCTGCCAACCGTCATTTCCCAGTTGGGCGAGCGCTTCCAAACGCACCATCTCTGGGAGGTTTCGGACAAACAGGCTTTTCTGCGCGAAATCGGGCCACGCATTCGCGGCGTGGCAACATCGACCCTCTATGGCCGGGTGGGCGAGGATCTGCTGGGGCATCTGCCCCATGCCGAAATCATCGCCAGTTTCGGCGTGGGCTATGACAATATCGACGTCGATGCCGCGCTGGCCCACCGGGTGGTGGTCACCAACACGCCCGGCGTGCTGACCGAGGAAACCGCCGATCTGGCGCTGGGGCTGCTGCTGGCCACGATCCGCCAGATCCCCGCCGCCGAACGCCATCTGCGCGCGGGGAAATGGCTCGAACGCTCCTTTCCGCTCTCGGCATCCTTGCGCGGGCGGCGCGTGGGCATCCTGGGCCTTGGCGACATCGGCAAGGCGGTGGCGCGGCGACTCGAAGGTTTCGCGGTCGATATCGCCTATTGCGGTCGCCGCCCGCAGGACGTGCCCTATGCCTATTACCCCACCCCGCTCGCGCTGGCCGAGGCGGTCGACGTGCTGATCGTGCTTATCCCCGGCGGGGCGGCCACGCGCCATACGGTGAATGGGGCCGTGCTGGAGGCGCTGGGGCCGAACGGTGTACTGATCAACGTGGCGCGGGGCAGCGTGATCGATACGCAGGCGCTGATCGCCGCCCTGCGCGAGGGGAAAATCCTGACAGCAGGGCTCGACGTGTTCGAGGATGAACCGCGCGTGCCGCAGGAGCTGATCGACCATCCCGGACTGGTGCTGCTGCCGCATATCGGCTCAGCCTCGGTGCAGACACGGGCCGCCATGGGGCAATTGGTGGTGGATAATCTGGTCAGTTGGTTTTCGGGCAAGGGAGCGCTGACGCCGGTGGCAGAGGTTATGGGGATTTTGGCGGGCGTTTGATTTTTGCCCGCCGGAGGCAAAACTACCCCCCCCTTAACAACTGCACCCCCCAATCCCGCTCGAACAGATAGAGCAACACCCGCGCCGCCGCCCCTCGCTCGCCAGTCAGGCCGCCATCGCGCTCGATCAACAGCCGCGCGTCATCATGCGCCATCGGCAGCAGCCGCGTGATCTGATCCAGCGAGGCCACCCGAAAAGGCGTATCCCCTGATTGGCGCGTACCCAGCAACTCGCCCCCACCGCGCAGGCGCAGATCCTCCTCGGCCAGCCGGAAGCCGTCCTGCGTTTCGCGCATCAGCGCCAGCCGTTCGCGCGACACCTCCGAAAGCGTCTCCCCGCGCAGAAGCAGGCAGGTCGATTTCTCGCTGCCCCGCCCCACGCGCCCGCGCAGCTGATGGAGCTGAGCCAGACCGAAACGCTCGGCCTGTTCGATCACCATCAGCGTGGCATTGGGCACGTCCACCCCCACCTCGATCACGGTGGTGGCCACCAGCAGCTTGGCCTGCCCGCTGGCGAAACGCTCCATCGCGGCGTCTTTCTGCTCGGGCTTCATCTGGCCATGGACCAGCACGGCATCCTCGCCAAAGCGGAGAGAGAGCATCTCGTGGCGCTCCTCGGCGGCGGCAAGGTCGGTGACTTCACTCTCGCGCACCATCGGGCAAACCCAATAGGCCTGCTGGCCAGTTGCAAAATGGCGGGCCAGCGCCTCGACCACATCGCTTAAGCGTTCCTGCGCCACCACGCGCGTGTCGATGGCCTGCCGCCCCGGCGGGAGTTCGTCGAGGCGACTAACATCCATCTCGCCATATTGCGCCAGCGTCAGCGTGCGCGGGATGGGCGTGGCAGTCATGGCAAGACAATGCGTGCCCTTGCCCTTTTGCGTCAACATCAGGCGCTGGCCCACGCCAAAACGGTGCTGCTCGTCGATCACGACAAGGCCCAGATTGCGATAGACCACTGCGTCCTGAAAGATCGCATGGGTGCCTATCACAATGTCGATGCTGCCATCCATCAGGCCCATCAGGATCGATTCGCGCGCCCGGCCCTTGTCGCGCCCGGTATAGAGCGCGATGTTGACGCCCGTGGGCGCGGCCATCCGGCACAGGGTCTCAAAATGCTGGCGCGCAAGGATTTCGGTCGGGGCCAGCAAAGCGCCCTGCGCCCCAGCCTCCACCGCGATCAGCAGGCTTTCGAGCGCCACCACGGTCTTGCCGCTGCCCACATCGCCTTGCAGCAGGCGCAGCATAGGCGCGGCCTGCGCCAGATCACCCTCGATCTCGGCAATCGAGCGCTTCTGCGCGCCGGTCAGCGCAAAGGGCAGTTTCAAAGCGCCGCGCAGCCGCCCGTCCCCGCGCAAAGGCTGTCCCTGCGCCCGCCGATTGCTGGCGCGCACCAGCAGCAGCGCCAGCGAATTGGCCAGCAATTCGTCATAGGCCAGCCGGTCGCGCGCCTGCTTGTGTTCATCGCGATGCGCCTGCGTCAAAGCCTCGCGCCAGACAGGCCAGCCCATGCGATCCACCACGCCCGGCTCGCACCATTCGGGCAGGTCCGGCGCGTGGGTCAGCGCCTGTTGCACCAACGCCGCCATCCGGCCCTGAGTCAAACCTTCGGACAAAGGATAGATCGCCTCGGCCAGTTGCCCCAGCATGGCCGCGCCTTCGGGGTTCACATGGTCGGGGTGGACGATCTGCAAATTCGCGCCAAACTGATCCAGCCGCCCGGCCACCCAGCGCTTTTCATTCAGCGGCAATTGCTTTTTGGCCCAACCCGCATTGCGTCCAAAATAGGCCAGCGTGCAAAGATTGCCCTTGGCATCCTCGGCCATCACGCGGAACGGCGCCTTGGGCGATGGCCCACCGCGATATTCCACCGGCGTCAGCGCGATCACCACCTGCTCGCCAATGCTGCCCTCGTCCAGATCGGCAATCGCGCGACGATGCACGAAACGGTCGGGCAGGTGATAAATGAAATCCCTGATCCGTTTCAGCCCCAGCTTTTCCAGCGGGCGGGCCAGACCCGGCCCCACACCTTTGAGGCCCCCGGCCTCGGCAAACAGCGGATTGAGCAAATCGGGACGCATGGCCAAGCTATTAGCGCATGGAACAAAAGGTGCCACTCCCGAATCTTTGTTGCGCTCAAATTTGACCTTGCTCATGGAATGGCGGGCAAAATCGGCGTCCTGTCCCATTCCCGGAACCAAACACCGGGAGGATATGGAGACAAAGATGCTTCTGCCCCATGGCACCGTGATCGCCGTGATCGACGCGCGCAATTTCCGCCTGTTCCGCAACATTGGCGACGAGGCCAACCCGGAACTGTCCGAGGCCGATACGCCGCGTCTGGACACGCATAACCATTCGGGCGGCAGCCATCATGGATCGACCGTCACCATGGCCCATGACGCCCATGCCACCGCCGCCGTCGAATGGCTGGCGCAGGAGGTGCAGGGCCACCGGATCGAACATCTCGTGGTGATCGCCGCCCCGCGCAGCCTTGGCGAATTGCGCAAGGCCTATACCAAGGGCCTCGAAAGCGCGCTTCTGGGCGAACTGGCCAAGGATCTGGGCGAGGCCAAAGCGCCCGAAATCCTCGCGCAACTGCGCGGGCGCTGACAGGCTTGCGGGCCGCATCAGACATTGATCTGCGGCCCGCCCTGCCCTAACCGAGGCGCTATGACCGACTCCATTGACCAAGCCCATCAGGACCGCCTGAAACGCCTGCAATACCGCGCATGGCATCGCGGCACGCGTGAGGCCGATTACATGATCGGCGGCTTCTTCGACGCCTTCCACGCCGGTTGGAGCGAGGAAGAACTCGTCTGGTTCGAAAAGCTGATCGACGAGGAGGACGTGGACATCCTGGGCTGGGCGCTCGGCTCGCTCTCCACCCCGCCCGAATATGAAGGGGCGATGATGGCGGCGCTGAAAAAGCTGGATTACGTCGATATTCCGCGTTGATGAGGTTTAAGGGATGATGCGAGGGTCATAACCCTCGCATCATCCCTTCTCTTTGGGGCAGCCCCAATGCCTTCCCTTTCATCCCTCTTCAATCTCCCCTAAAGCGCCAAGCGACCCGCCCCCCCGCCCACCGAATCGGTGCGGCGGGCGATTGCTGTTGCCCATGGGGCTGTTTGGACACGGATTGAACATGGCTGATATCTCCCGCATTCTTGGCGCCAAATCGCCCCTGACGCTGGCGGGCCTGTCGCGCGGCAGCCAGCCTTTGGTGCTGGCCGATCTGGCACGGGCCGCCTCGCACAAGGGGGGGCGCGCGGTGTTTGTGGCCGCCGACGAGGCCGCGATGCGCGGTATTGCCGATGTCGCCCATGTCTTTGCGCCCGAACTGGAGGTGATCGAATTTCCCGCGTGGGACTGTCTGCCCTATGACCGCTCCAGCCCGGCGCTGTCGGTCTCCTCGCGCCGTTTGGCCGCGTTGCATCGGCTGCAGCATCCGGCAAAGTCCCCGCAATTGCTGGTCACCACGATTGCCGCCGTGCTGCAAAGGGTGCTTACGCCCTTCCGCATCCGCGAATCGGTGCGCCTGCTCAAATCCGGGGCCGAGGTGGGGCGCGAGACGCTGACCTCGCTGCTGTCGCGCGCGGGCTATGCGCGGACCGATACCGTGGCGGATGCGGGCGAATATGCGGTGCGCGGCTCGATCTTCGACATTTTCCCCTCGGGGCTGGATCACGGGTTGCGCCTCGATTTCTTTGGCGACGAGATCGAGACCCTGCGCCTGTTCGATCCCAACACCCAGCGCACCGTGGGCACGGTGGACCAGCACCTGCTGCTGCCCGCCAGCGAGGCGATGCTGGAGGACGCGACCGTCAAGCGCTTCCGCACCCGCTATCGCGAGATGTTTGGGGCGACGGCCACCTCCGATCCGCTTTATCAGACGATCACCGACGGACGGCGTCTGGCTGGGATGGAGCATTGGCTGCCCTTGCTGGAGGAGCGGCTGGTCACGATTTTCGACCATCTGGCGGCGGACGATCTGCTGGTGGTCGATGCCTCGGCGGCCCATTCCGCCGAAGAGCGCCTGACCGACATTGCCGACTATTACGCCGCCCGCAAGGACACCGCAGGCAAGGCGCCGGGTTCCTATCGCCCGCTCGAACCTGCCTCGCTCTATCTGACGCAGGATGAACTGACGCAGCGGCTGGCCGCATGGCCCGTCCACCGGGCGGAACCCTTCCCACAGCCTGATGGCGCGGCCACGGTCGATTTCGCCTTTGGCAATGCCCGCGATTTCGCTCCGGAACGCGCACGCGGTGACAATGCCTATGAGGCCGCCGCCAAGCACCTGCTGACCGCCGCGCGATCCGGCCGCCGCGCGATCCTTGCCGCCTATTCCACCGGCAGCCGCGCGCGCATCACCTCGATCCTTGCCGAGGCGCAGTCTCCCGGGCCGACGATGGCCGACAATTGGCAGGAGGCGCTGGGCATTGCCGGGACCGGGCGCGTGGCGGCCATTGTCCTGCCGCTCGACACCGGTTTTGCCAATGCCGATATCGAACTGGTCACCGAGCAGGACCTGCTGGGCGACCGCCTTGTCCGCCGCAAAAAGCGCAAGAAGTCAGCGGACGCTTTCCTTGCCGAACTGGCAGCGTTAACGCCGGGCGATCTGGTCGTGCATATGGAGCATGGCATAGGGCGCTATGAGGGCCTCCAGTCGATCCCGGTCGGCGGGTCGGCGCATGATTGCGTGATGCTCACCTATGCCGGGGGCGACAAGCTCTATGTGCCGGTGGAAAATCTCGATGTGCTCTCGCGCTTTGGCAGCGAAAGTGAAGGCGTTGCGCTAGACAAGCTGGGCGGCGAAGGCTGGCAGAAGCGGCGCGCAAAACTGCGCGAGCGTATCCGCGAGATCGCGCATGAATTGCTGAAAACCGCCGCCCTGCGCGCTCTGAAAACCGCGCCCGCGCTGCTGTCCGATCCGGCCAGCTATGATCCTTTCTGTGACCGCTTTCCGTGGCAGGAGACGGAAGATCAGGAAGCGGCGATTTCCGATGTCATCGAGGATCTGGCCAGCGGCCGCCCGATGGACCGGCTTGTCTGCGGCGATGTGGGCTTTGGCAAGACCGAGGTGGCGTTGCGCGCCGCCTTTGTCGCCGCCATGGCGGGGCAACAGGTGGCCGTGGTCGCGCCCACCACCTTGCTCGCGCGCCAGCATCACAAGGGCTTTACCGAGCGTTTCGCCGGTTTCCCGCTGGAGGTGGGCCGCCTCTCGCGCCTCGTGCCCGACAAGGAGGCGAGCCTGACCCGCGCGGGCCTTGAGGATGGCACGGTCGATATTGTGGTAGGCACCCATGCCTTGCTGGCCAAGAATGTGAAGTTCAAGCGGCTGGGCCTTGTTATCGTTGACGAAGAGCAGCGCTTTGGCGTCAACCACAAGGAACGCCTGAAGCAATTGCGCGCCGACGTTCATATGCTGACGCTGACCGCGACGCCCATCCCGCGCACGTTGCAGATGGCCATGTCGGGCCTGCGCGAGCTTTCCACCATCCAGACGCCGCCTGTCGATCGCCTCGCCGTGCGCACCTATGTGATGGAATGGGACGAGGTGGTGATGCGCGAGGCTTTGCGGCGCGAACACCATCGCGGCGGGCAGAGCTTTATCGTCGTGCCGCGCATTTCCGATATGGCCGAGATCGAGGACTGGCTCCACGCCGCCGTGCCCGAGGTCAAATATATCGCCGCCCATGGTCAGATGAGCCCCAGCGAGGTCGAGGAACGCATGAGCGCGTTTTACGAGCGTCGCTATGATGTGCTGGTCTCGACCACGATTGTCGAAAGCGGCATCGACATCCCTTCGGCCAACACGATCATCATCCACCGGGCGGATCGCTTTGGTCTGGCCCAGCTCTATCAGTTGCGCGGGCGCGTGGGGCGCTCGAAACTGCGGGCCTATGCTTACCTCACCACGCCTGCGGGCCGGGCGCTGAACGAGACGGCGGAGAAAAGGCTGAAGGTGCTGGGCGATCTGGACAGCCTTGGCGCGGGTTTCCAACTGGCCAGCCACGATCTCGACATTCGCGGCGCGGGCAATCTGCTGGGCGACGAGCAATCGGGCCATATCCGCGAGGTGGGCTTCGAGCTTTACCAGTCGATGCTGGAGGATGCGATTCTGGCCGCCAAGGCGGGCGAATATGGGCTGGAGCGCGAAAGCACCAAGGGCCTCTCGCCCCAGATCACGCTGGACGCGCCGATCATGATCCCGGAGGATTACGTCCCCGATCTGGCGGTCCGCATGGCGCTCTATCGCCGCCTCAACGATGCCGAGGATACGCGCGAGGTCGAGGCGCTCTCGGCCGAAATGATCGACCGCTTCGGGCCGCTCCCCAGCGCCACCGAAAACCTCATCCAGCTTATCCAGATCAAGCGCCAGGCCATCGAGGCCCATATCGCCAAGATCGACGTGGGGCCGCGCGGTACGCTGGTCGCCTTCCACAATGATAACTTCCCCGATCCGGCCGGGCTGTTCGCCTATGTCGAACGTGTCGGCGGGGTAATCAAGCTGCGGCCAGATTCCAAGCTGGTGGTCCAGCGCGCATGGGGCGATCCCAAGGCTCGATTGAACGGGTTGTTCCAGTTGACCAAGGGGTTGAGCGCGGTGGCGCGCAAGGGGAAGAAGAAGGCGTAAGGGATGCCTCCGGCGGGTTAAGGGCCTAGGGCCCTTAACAATCCCGTATTGGGGTGGCGCTCCCTTGGCGAGGAAGCATCCATCCGCGAAGCGGTTTAACAGCCTGCGGCGCGGCAACCTTGCGCCGCGCCGAACCCATAACGCAACATCGACAGTAATGGGATTGTTAAGGGCCCCCGCCCTTAACCCGCCGGAGGCATCACCTTCAAACCTTACCCCTTATAATACCCCACCCCCACGATATGATCCCCCACCCGGCGCACCAGCGAGACCTTGTGCTCGACGCGATTGTCGGCGCGGTTGAGCCAGACGTAATCGACGCGGCCCTGCGGCTGATCCTTGACCGAGGCGATGATGGCCTGAACCAGCAGCTTGCCCTCGGCATCGGTCATGTCGATGGCGCTGGTGCCGATCAGGGCAGGGTTGGCGCCGGTGGCTTCATAGACGCCCTTGGTGTTGAAGACGAAGACGTAGAGGTCTTTTTGGGCAAAGCCTGCCTTGGGATCGCTGAATTCGGCAAAGGCCTTGGCGGGGCCTTCCTTGGTCAATTCGACCACGGCGCGGTCGAGCAGGCCCTGCGCCTCGCTCGAACTGGCATGGGGCGCGGCGATGGCGGGAACGGCCAGCGCAAACAGCGCGGGAGCGAGCAGCAAACGAGAGAGCTTATTCATCACCCTGATCTCCATCATCGAATGGTCGGCAAGCTGTGCCGCCGTGATGACAGGATATGTCGCACCAAGGCGCGCGCCGGTCATGGAAGCAAATCAAGCCGATGGGGCAGTTTGTCTTTGGCCGAAGGGATAAGGCCGCGCGCGCTCAGGGTATGAGGATCAGCCGCGCACCAGCGCCAGAAAGGCCGCCTCGGGCATCGGCTGGGCGCGGACAAAGCCTTGATAACACGAGCAACCCTCACGTGCCACGGTCAGGCGCTGGGCCTCGGTCTCGATGCCCTCGGCCACCACGTCAAGGTCGAGCGCCTTGGCCATGGCGACAATCGCGCGCAGCACCGCCAGATCGCGCGGATCATCGGTAATGCCATCGACCATCGAGCGGTCGAGTTTCAAATAATGCAGCGGCAGGGTTTTGAGATAATGGAAATTGCAGAAGCCCGCCCCAAAATCATCCAGCGCGATCCTGATCCCCAGCCGCGCCAGATCGGACAGCGACCTTTCGGCCAGCGACATATCGGCCACCAGCACCTGCTCGGTCACCTCCAGCGTCAGCCGGTCGGTGGGAAAGCCGCTCTTGCCCAGCGCCTTGCCCAGATCAAAGGTGAAGCTGACCGCCGCCAGATCGGCCGCTGTGACATTGAGCGAGAGCCGCAGATGCCCCGGCCATGCCGATGCGGCATTGAGCGCGGTTTCGGCAATATGGCGTGAGAGCGGCGCCAGATGGTCGGCCCGGTCGGCAATGGCGAACAAAGCCGCCGCGCCGATCCTCCCCAGTTTCGGATGGTTCCACCGCGCCAGCGCCTCGGCGCCCGAGAGATGCTCGTTACCCTCCTCGTCCAGCGCGAATTGCGGTTGGTAGTGGACCTCGATCTCTCCCTTGTCGATGGCATGCAGCAGGTCCGCCTCAAGCTGGGCCGCTGTGCGCCCTGCCCGGTTCGTCTCGCCATCAACCCAGACCACCCGGCGCGCCACATCGCGCTGCGCCACGGCCAGCGTCTGGGCCAGCCGGTCCATCGCGCTTTCCGCGCTTTCGCCCACCAGCACGCGCAGCAGGGCGATACGGGGAGAAAGGCGCAAGGTGCCTGCCCGGCGCTGGATCGGCTGGGCGATGCGGTCGGCCAGTTGATCGGCAAAGGCGTGCCAGCGCTCACGGCTGCATGCCTCGTCCACGATCAGCAGAAACGTGCCCCCAGGCCCGCGCGCGGCAAACCATGGGCCGTTCAGGCTCTCCGTCGCCAGCCGGGCGATGCGCGTCGCCACCTCGATCAGCGCGGCGTCCCCCGTCGCCTCGCCATAGGCCAGATTGATCGTTTCGAACCGGCGGATGCCCATCAGCATCGCATGGACGCGCGGAATGCCCCCGCCTGTTTCGGCCCCCGATTTGCCCTGTTCGACCCATTCGGCCAAGCGTTCGCGCGAGGCATCCAGCGTCAACAGGCCGGTCAGCGGATCGCGCCCTGCTTCGTCATGATCCTGCATCACCGCAGGTATAATCCCGGCGGGCAAATTGTGGCGAAAGGGCATCGGTGCTTTCACGCTGTTTGTTCGAACAAGGCTTTAACATAGGCGACAAGCTCTTGCCAAAACCTTCTCTTGATTGATGCTTATCACAAAGGCCGCGCTGGCAATTGGCAAGAAGCCCGCCTATGAGGCCCTCAAGGGCCAGCCATCAGCCCGGCAGTCTCAATGTGCGGAGCGGAACTTTCGGCAATGACAGAAGAATTGCGCCTGGCGCTGGTGGTATCGGACACGCCCAAGGCGATGGCGGCGGCCGAAGTGCTGGCCAACGATCACCCATGGGTGCCGCTCGAAGAAGCCGATGTGGTGGTGGTGCTGGGCGGCGACGGGTTCATGCTGACCGTGCTGCACCGAATGCTGGACGCGGGGCGCGTGATCCCGGCCTATGGCCTCAATCACGGCACGGTGGGCTTTATGATGAACAAGCCCAAATCGACCAAGCATATCGCCACGCGCGTGGCCAAAGCCAGCAAGCTGGCGGTGGCGCCACTGGAGATGACCTGCACCACATGGGCGGGCGAGACGCAGCATTTCTATGCGATCAACGAGGTCTCGCTGCTGCGCGAAACGCGCCAGACGGCCAAGATCGAGATTTCAGTCAATGGCAAGGTGCGGCTGGCCGAACTGGCCTGCGACGGCATTCTGGTGGCAACGCCTGCCGGATCGACGGCCTATAACCTGTCTGCCAATGGCCCGATCCTGCCGATGGGCAGCGGCATTCTGGCGCTGACCCCGATCAGCCCGTTTCGCCCGCGCCGGTGGAAGGGGGCGATCATCAAGGACAATGCCACGGTCGAATTCCGCGTGCTGGAGCCCGACAAGCGCCCTGTGGCAGCCGTGGCCGACCAGAAGGAAGTGCGCGATATCGCCCATGTCCGCGTGGCCGCGCATCGTGAACATACGCTCACGCTGTTGTTCGACCGCCATTCGAGTCTGGACGAGCGAATCTTTGCCGAGCAGTTTCAGGTCTGATCGCGCGAATAAATCCACCGACTTTTCCACATGATAGGCAAAAAAATTCCATTCTGCGTCAATGCGGGCTTGTCAAAGTCGGACAAGATGTTATTGGCGCGCACCTGCCCGGTTCGCCGGACTGTTCCCTGATAGCTCAGCGGTAGAGCTCTCGACTGTTAATCGAGCGGCCGTAGGTTCGAATCCTACTCAGGGAGCCATTTCATCACTTTGGGCCAAGGCTCTTTGTGATGGACACATAACCGCCCGGCATCGCCGGCCTGTTCCCTGATAGCTCAGCGGTAGAGCTCTCGACTGTTAATCGAGCGGCCGTAGGTTCGAATCCTACTCAGGGAGCCACCCTTTCCAAAATTCAGCGTAAAGCCATGGCGCGGACCATTCTGCGCCTGCCGCGCAAAAACAGCCTTAATTTGCATTCACCCCATTTTGCAGCGCCTGTTTAACAAGGTGTGAAGCATAGGATGGCTCCAGACCCAGTCAGGACATCCGATGCCTACGCAATCCCTCGAATCGCATCATCCACGCAACCTGCTGCAATGGCGCCCGGCCCATCTGCTGCTGGTGCTTTTCTTGCTGGCCGGGGGCACGGCGGCATGGCGGATCATGGCGGCGCGCCAGCATTTCGTCGAGGGCAGCGTGCACGTGGAGACCGAGGGCACAAGGGGCGCAATCACCGGGGGCGAACTGGTGCTGGATTTGCCCGTAACGGTCTATAACGGCACAGAATCGGCCATCGTCACGGTTAACACCTGGACCGAGGCCTTTGCCTGCCCCGAGGAGGATTCTCCCCAGAGCGAATGCACCCGTTTGCATTCGAGCGAACAATCCATCGACATGCATGTGCAGCCCGGTTCATCAGGCAGCGAAAGTCGGCAAATCCGCACCGGATTGCCCCGAACCATGGCGGGCGATTATGTGCGCGTCAAACGCCGCCTGACGGGCGTCACGAGCGATGTGGAACAGGCCGAACAGCGCCAGACCGGGCCGTAAGTATCAACGACACAGGGGTTTGTCCCGGGCGGACTGCTTAATTCAAAATAACCACAATATCAGCGATTGGGCATAGACTGGTGGCTCGTTCCCTCTTGGCCCAGGGCTCCGCCATGTCCGCTTTTGCGCTCACACAATGCTGGTTTACCCGCCGACATTCACCCGATCACAAGCCCAGAGAGCGCGTTGACGGGGCCTTTTACGCCCATTGCAACCATTGCCACCGCCCGATCTTCAGCGTCGATGGAGCGACATGGCATATCAATGGCGGGTTCAATATCGACACGCTGGGCGATGCGGCCAGTTTCTTTCTCTCGGTCGATGATCCCGCCGAAGGCATAACCATCGCGCGCATCCCCATCAACCCTGCGGCCAGCGAGGAAGATGTCGATGCGCTGATCGAGCAGGCCTGCAAGGATTACGCGATTGGCGAGGAAGGGACGACGCTGATTCTGCGCGATCACCGCCACCATAAGGGCGCAAGGCGGCATCGGAAGGACCTGCGCGGCATTGCTTGAAGGCAAACGTTGTTTGAAGGCAAAAGCCCGCCTGCGCTTTAGCAGGCGGCGCGGAACCGGCCCGGAGGGGTTGACCCTTGCGCCTCATGCATCTTGGCAATGTTCTGCGCCAGTTCTTCCATCAGAAAGCCCCGGTCGAACACCAGCCCATGGCGTGGCTGCTGGCGCCACACCACCTTGGCGTAGATCGGGGGAAAGCCCACGGTTTCGATCCGCACTGGCTGGCGCAGCATCAGCCTTTCGGGGCATTCGATACAGGCGCCCTGCTGGGAAATATCGCGCATCATCGCGCGGATCTGCTGACCATTGGCAAAGACGATGGCTTCGGCATCGGTTTTCAGCCGGATCTGCCGCTTGGCATAAAGGCCGCATTTGTCATCCAGCAGACGCTGGACATTGATCATGTCGAAGAAACGGAAACCGGCGTGATCGTCACGGTTCCACATCAATTCCATGGCAAAGCGCTCGCCGCTCGATGTTTCCAGCGCCAGCGACGTATAGGAAGGCAACGGGTGAAAAAGACGCACCTTGCACCCGGTGGCCGAAGCATCACGCAGCACGCAAAGATATTCGCGCCCGTCGATGATCAGCTTGGCCGAACGCACCAGCAGCGTGAAGCGCGGCGCACCGCGCAGTTCGGCCCCAGACGCCTGCCCGACCTCAGGCGCGGAATGCGCTGTCATTTCGGGACGGAAGACGTCTTGACTCACCGATTGATCCACCTGCGATAGTTTGCCGACAGGGAAAAGAGGCAAAACCGTTTCCCCAGGTTGCCTCCTATACATTGCAGGAAATGGTAAAGCGGTTATGAACATCGGCTCCGCAATAGCCAATAAGTGCGAAATGTGGCGGTTTAGCCCCAACCAATTCCTGCAATTTAGTTAATTCGCGAGGCATACAGTCCTTTGCACTGTGCCCCGAACTTGCGACAAAAGGGCGAGCGACCAGCGCCCGCCCCGCTGCTTCAGACCACAGCCCCATGACAATGCTTGTATTTCTGACCCGACCCGCAGGGGCAAGGCGCATTGCGCGAATAGGCCGGATCGATCTGCGACGGATCGAAACCGGGCAAAGCTGCGGGAATCGCATCATTCTGGCCGGTGAACGGATCGATATGGGTGGTCAGGAAATCGGGCAGTTCGGGCAATGCCGCCGGTTCCGGTTGCGAGAACTGCAACTCGGCGGTCGACAGGATGCGCGTCACATCCTCGCGGATCTGTTCGATCATCCGTTCAAACAGGCCGAAAGCCTCCTGCTTATATTCATTAATTGGCGTCTTTTGCGCATAGGCGCGCAGGAACACCACCTGACGCAGCGCGTCGAGCGTAGCCAGATGTTCCTTCCAGTGATGGTCAAGACGTTCAAGCAGCACGCTCTTTTCGACCTGACGCCAGATTTCCGGATCGTTGCACGCGATCTTGTCGGCCATATGCGCGTCCGCCATCTCGGCCAGACGCTCCTCGATGGTTTCCGGCTCGATCCCGTCCTGAGCATGGACCCAATCGGCGATCGGCGCATTGATGCCCAGCGTAAAGAGCGCCGCATTGGTCAGGCCCTCGATATCCCACACTTCGGGATAGGACCCGTGCGGGCAAGCCGTGGCGACCAGCGCATTGACCGTATCGTGGCGCATGTCATGGACCACTTCGTCCATCGCCTGCGCATCCATGATGTCGGCGCGCTGCTCATAGATAACCTTGCGCTGGTCGTTCATCACGTCATCATATTCAACGACCTGCTTGCGCACGTCATAATTGCGCGCTTCCACCTTCTTCTGCGCGGTCTCGATGGCCTTGGAGAGCCAGCGCGAGCCGATTGCCTCGCCATCGGCCAGATTGCTGTTCATCAGCTTGGAGAACATCGTGTCCGGGCCAAAGATGCGCAGCAGATCATCCTCAAGGCAGAGGTAGAATTTCGACAGGCCGGGGTCGCCCTGACGGCCCGAACGGCCGCGCAACTGGTTGTCGATGCGGCGGCTTTCGTGGCGCTCGGTGCCGATCACGCAAAGCCCGCCCGCGGCCAGCACCTTTTCCTTTTCGGCGTCGATCTCGGCCTTGAAACCGGCGATGATGGCGTCCCGCTCCGGCCCTTCGGGCGTATCGCGCAATTCATCCTCGATACGGAATTCCAGATTACCGCCCAGCTTGATGTCCGTCCCGCGCCCGGCCATGTTGGTGGCGATGGTGACCGCGCCCAGACGGCCCGCCTGCGCGACGATATGGGCTTCCTTTTCATGGAAACGGGCGTTCAGCACATTATGCACCACCCCTTCCTTGGTCAGGAATTCGCTGAGCAGTTCGGACTTTTCAATCGACACCGTGCCCACCAGCACCGGCTGCCCGATCTCGTTCTTTTCGCGGATCAGCTTGGCAATCGCGGCGAATTTGTCGAGCGTGTTCTTATAGAACTCGTCTTCCTCGTCGATGCGCTGCACCGGAACGTTGGTGGGGATGGTCACCACGTTCATCTTATAGATGTCGAAGAATTCGGCCGCTTCGGTCGCCGCCGTGCCGGTCATGCCGCAAAGCTTGGGATACATGCGGAAATAGTTCTGGAAAGTAATCGAGGCCATCGTCTGGTTTTCCGGCTCGATCTTGACGCCTTCCTTGGCCTCGACCGCCTGATGCAAGCCGTTGGACCAGCGGCGGCCGTCCATCATGCGCCCGGTGAACTCGTCGATGATGACGACCTTGCCGTCCTTGACGATGTAGTCAATGTCGCGCTTGAACATGACATTGGCCTTGAGCGCCTGATCAAGGTGATGAACAACCTGCGTGTTTTCAATCGCATACAGATTGCTGCCTTCCAGCAGCCCGGCGCCTTCGAGCAGACGCTCGGCCTTTTCCACGCCATCCTCGGTCAGCGTGACGTTCTTGGACTTTTCATCGGCCTCGAATGTGCTGTCATCGGTAATCAACTGACGCACCACCGCATCGACCGAGACATAGAGGTCGCTCTTGTCATCGGTGGGGCCGGAAATGATCAAAGGCGTGCGCGCTTCGTCAATCAGGATCGAGTCGACTTCGTCAACGATCGCGTAATTGAACGGGCGGTGGACCATCTGATCGCGATCATGCTTCATATTGTCGCGCAGATAGTCAAAACCCAGCTCATTGTTGGTGGCATAGGTAATGTCGGAATTATAGGCCTCGCGCCGCTCCAGCTCGTTCAGATTGGGCACGATCACGCCCACCGAAAGCCCGAGGAAATTATACAGCACACCCATCGTTTCGGCGTCGCGGCGAGCCAGATAGTCGTTGACCGTAACGACATGCACGCCCTTGCCTTCCAGCGCGTTGAGGTAAACCGCCAGCGTCGCCACCAGCGTCTTGCCCTCACCCGTGCGCATTTCGGCGATTTCGCCCCGGTGCAGCACGATGCCGCCGATCATCTGCACATCGAAATGGCGCATGCCCATGCAGCGCTTCGAGGCTTCGCGCACCACGGCAAAGGCTTCGGGCAGAATGTCGTCCAGCGTGCGCCCGCCCGCGATTTCCTCGCGGAACTTGGCGGTCATGCCGCGCAATTCCTCATCGCTCATCTCGGCCAGTTGCGATTCGTACGCGCCGATCTGGCGCACCATCTTGTCGAGCGACTTCACATAACGATCGTTCGACGAGCCGAAGATCGACTTGGCAAGCTTGGAAAACATGGGAAAATTCCTGAAGACAGATAGGGGCACGGGGGCGCCGGCACATGCGGCGCGCGCCCATGAAAAAGGACATGAGGAAAAGCGCAGAGGCGCCTTATTCGCGGGCGCGATCCACCCGCATCCGCACCGCAGGCGCAGAATAGGCCATGCGCAAAGGCGCGCGCGCCGCCTCGATCAGCCGGGGCTGTGCGGGCCGCGTAATCTCGCGCGCATGGGCCACGACATGGGCCGAAACCCGCGCCGCGCCTGCGCCCTGCATCGTGGCCGCAATGGCCGGACGCGCGGCAAAGGCGCGCGCATCCGTTTCCGGGGCCATTGCGGCAAGACCGGACACCAAAGCCAGAAAAGATAACAGCAGCCGAAGCATGGCGCAGGATATAGGCAGGACTATCGCCGGCGTCTAGGGCGTATCCTTTATGGTTCCACCACCAGCGATTGGCGTACCGTCACATGGCGGCGCACCGGATTGCCCTGCTCATCCTTATAGGGTTCGCGGAAATGCACCGCCGGACACCCCTCGCCCAACAGCTTGAGCCGCGGCTCCATCGCGCCGGTGGCTTTTTCCACGCGGCATTCGGTCTGGCGCCCGTCGGCTTCGACCACATAGTGAAAGATGAATTCACCCGGCTGCGGCAAAGGCCCCGGCGCGGGCAGAACCCAGCGCGTCCGGTTGGTATAGCTGCCCCCCACCGGTTTACCCGCACTGTCGAGAGCCGGGTCAAAAGTGGCGCGCACACGCATCAGATCACAGGTCGCCCGGTCGAGCGCGGCCGACCCGCTGGTGGCCACCACCACGCAATTGGTCACGCCCCCTTTGGCATCGATGGTCAGCGTAAAGCCGGTGGTGCCCGATTCGCCGTTTTTGACCGCCATGGGCGGATAATCGCCGGTCTGAATCCATCCCGCCGGACCGTTCTTGGGCCGGGGCCCGCGCGGCAAAGTCTCGGCAGGCATCGGCACAGGAGGCATCAGCGGCGCAGGCGGCACGGCCGTCACCGGAGAAGCGCCCACGACTTGTTGCAAGAGAATCAACCCCAAAGCCAGCATAACCATCACTCCCTAAGCCCGACCGAGACTAGATCCTGCGCCCACCACGTACAAGGCCGAGCTTGTCTGCGCGCCCATTCTGGGCCAAGTCCGCGCCCCATGTCCGAAATCGCTCGTTCTGCCGCGCCATCCGGCCGCCTGCCTCTGCTCGATGCCCTGCGCGGGGTGGCGGCGCTGGGCGTGGTTCTGCATCATGAAGCGCCCCTTTACGGCACGCCGGGCCTGTTTCCGCGCGCCTATCTGGCGGTGGATTTCTTCTTCATGCTTTCGGGCTTTGTGCTGACCTTGGCCTTTGAACCGAAATTGCGCGCCCAAACGGAAGCCCGCCTGAATGCCGCCGACTTCATGATCCGGCGCGTGGCACGGCTGTGGCCGGTACTGGCGGTGGGGGTGCTGATCGGGGCGGGATGGCGGCTTTCGATCGGGTTCACCGGGCAATTGTGGCTGCTCACGCTCTCGGGGCTGGCGCTGTGGCCCATCGTGCGGGGCGCTGGCGGGATCTTTCAGCTCAACGGCCCGCAATGGTCGCTGGCCTATGAGGTGCTGGCCAATGCCATCCATGCGCTGGTGCTGGTGCGGCTGAAAAATCGGCTGCTGCTGGTCTTCGTGTTGGCCTGTGCGGGGCTGCTGGCGTGGTGCGCCTATGCGTGGGGCTCGGTGGGGCTGGGCGATACGGGGCGCAACTGGTGGGGCGGCTTTGCGCGGGTCGGGTTTGGCTATGGGCTGGGCGTGTGGATGGGGCGGCAATTTGCGGCGGGCCGCGCGCCGGTTTCCCCGGCTGCGGCATGGGCGGGCGGATTGCTGCTGCCGCTGACTTTGTTCAGCCTGCCATGGTGGCCTTTGGGCGTGGTGGCGGGCGATCTGTTGGCGGCCTTTGCGGTCTTTCCGGTGGCCTTGTGGTGCGCGGCGCATGTGGCCTTGCGCGGCGGAGCGCTGAAAATTGCCGATGGGCTGGGGCGATTGTCCTATCCGGCCTATGCGATCCACGGGCCGGTGCTGATCTGGGGCGCATCGCTGGCGCATGGCCATGGGGCGCAGGCTGCGTTGATCCGGCCGCTGACGGTGGGCGCCGTTTTGGCGCTGGCGGGCCTGCTGGCGATCAGCCCGCTGGCCCATGGGATTCCTGTGCGCCGGAAAGGTTGAAGTAGCGCGCATCAGGCGCTAACCCGCTGGCATGTCACACGCCATCTCTCCGCTCGCCTCGCCCTTTCCCGCCCTGCCCGCGATTGCCGGCGCCACGCCCCGCGTTGCCCGCGCGCGATACAAGGAATGGGACCGCTGCGACCTGACCTATGTCGAGCTGGACGAAAACACCGCCGTGGCGGGCGTCTTCACGCGCAACATCTGCTGCTCGTCCGAGGTTGAGCTGGGCCGGTTGAACGTCAAGCAGGGCCGCGCGCGGGCGTTGATCGTCAATGCGGGCAATTCCAATGCCTTCACCGGCTATCGCGGGCGCGAGGCGGTTGAACAGATCATGGATCAGGTCGCTGCTCATCTGGGCTGTGCGCGCGAACAGGTGTTCGTCTCCTCGACCGGCGTGATCGGCGTCCCCCTGCCCAAGGACAAGGCGAAGGAAGGCGTGGACAACGCCCTGACCGCCGCGCCCTGTTCGTGGGAAGATGCCGCCAACACGATCGGCACCACCGACACCTTTGCCAAGGGCGCCACCGCCACCGCCATCGTCGGTGGGCAGACCGTGACGTTTTCCGCCATTATCAAGGGGTCGGGCATGATCGCCCCCGATATGGCCACGATGCTGGGCTATATTTTCACCGATGCGGCGATCAATCCGGCCTATCTTCAGGAACTGCTGACCAAGGCCGCGAACGAGACCTTCAACTGCATCACGGTGGACAGCGACACCTCGACCAGCGACACGGTGCTGGCCTTTGCCACGGGCCGGGCGGGCAACACGATCATCAATTGCGAAGGCTGCGAGGGCGCCGATGCCTTTGCCGCCGCGCTGAGCGATGTGTGCCGCCAACTGGCGCATCTGGTGGTCAAAGATGGCGAGGGCGCGCAGAAATTCATCGCCGTGTCCGTCACCGGCGCGGTTTCGGATGAGAGCGCGCGCAAGATCGGCATGGCGATTGCCAATTCGCCGCTGGTCAAAACCGCCATCGCGGGCGAGGACGCCAATTGGGGCCGCATCGTCATGGCCGTGGGCAAGGCGGGCGAACCGGCCGACCGCGACAAGCTCTCCATCGGCTTTGGCGGCGTGTGGCAGGCCAAGGACGGCCAGCCTCTGCCCGATTATGACGAGGCCCCGGTGGCCGCCCATCTCAAGGGTCAGGAGATCAGCATCGAGGTCGATATCGGCCTTGGCGAAGGGCGCGCCACGGTTTGGACCTGCGACCTGACGCATGGCTATATCTCGATCAACGCCGATTACCGGAGCTAAGCCCCATGCTCACTATCTGGGGTCGATTGAACTCGCATAATGTCAAAAAGGTCGTCTGGGCGGCGGTGGAAACGGGTCAGGAATGGGTACGCCATGATATTGGCGGCTCGTTTGGCTACAGCCCTGAATATCTGGCGATGAACCCCAACCGGCTGGTGCCCACGCTGGTGGAGGATGATTTCTCGCTGTGGGAATCGAACGCCATCCTGCGCTATCTGGCCGATGCCCATGCGCCGCATCTGTGGCCGCAGGGGCTGCGGGCGCGGGCTTTGGCGGACAAGTGGATGGACTGGCAATTCGCCTTTGCCGATGCGCAGCGCGATGGCTTCCTGCAAATGGTCCGCGTGGCCGAGGCGGACCGCGATACAGCCAGGATCGAGCGCTCCATTGCCGAAACAAACAAGCTGATGCTGATCATGGAAGAGACGCTGGCCAAGCAGCCCTTCCTGACCGGCGAGGCTTTCGGCATCGCCGATATTCCCATGGGCGCCTATGCCTACACATGGTTCAAGCTGGACTTTGCGCAAGCCGATGTGCCGAATATCCGCCGCTGGTTCGAGAGCGTGAGCGCCCGTCCCGGCTTCCAATATGTCGCCATCCCCCTCACCTGAAAGGCGCGAGCATGACCGATACTTTGAGCGAAGCCGTCCATGATGTGATGGCCGATGCGGCGGCGCGCGCCATTGCCCCGCGTTATCAGCATCTGGCCGCCGCCGACATCATCGAGAAAGCCTCCGACGATCTGGTGACGATTGCCGACAAGGAGAGCGAGGCGATTTTGGCCGAAGGTCTGGCCCGCATCCTGCCCGAGGCGGCAATTGTGGGCGAGGAAGCGGCCTTTGCCGATCCCTCGATCCTTTCGCGGCTGGGTTCGGATCTGTGCTGGATCATCGACCCTCTGGATGGCACCAACAATTTCGCCCATGGCCGCCCGCCCTTCGGCATCCTTGTCGCGCTGGCGCAGGGGGGCGAGACGATTGGCGGCTGGATCTATGACGTGCTTTCGGGCCGGTTTTGTCATGCGCGCAGCGGCGAAGGGGCCTATCTCAACGGCGAGCGCCTGACCGCGCGGACCAGCGGCGAAAACCCGGCGGTGGCGGCGATTTCGGTGCTGTTTGCCGATCCGGCGCGCCGCATCGCGCTGATGGACCATATCGCCCCGCATTACCGCATGGTCGACATCCCCCGCTGCGCTGCCGAGCAATACCCGCGTCTGGCCACGGGCGTGAACGATGTGTCGATCTTTGAACGCACACTGGCATGGGATCATGCGGCGGGCGTGCTGTTCCTGAACGAGGCAGGCGGCAAGGCGGCCCGTTTCGACGGCACCCCCTATCGCGTGGACGAGGATCGCCGAGGCCTGATCGGGGCCTCCAGCCCCGCTTTATGGGATGAACTGGCCGCGCGAATGGCCGGGATTTGATCTCCGGCTACGTTCCTCTCGCCCTCCTGCTGGTCAATGCGCGCACCATGCAACTGTTCTGGATGGACAAGCGCTATGCCGAAGCAGGTCGCCGCCGGATTCCCGAAGCTAGCCTGCTGCTGATGGCGGCGGTTGGCGGCACGCCGGGGGCCTTGGTCGCGCGGCAGATGTTTCGGCACAAGACGCGTAAGCAGCCGTTTTCGGCTTATCTCTGGCTGATCGCGCTGGTTCAGATCGGGCTGATCGGGTGGTTCGCGTCTTAATCTGACCAGGTCATATCCCGGACCAACCCACTTTCACGCATCAGCTTTTCCACTGCCTGTGTCATCTGTTCGTTACAGGGCCGGGCATCGACAAATCGCCACCAGCACCAAACTTTGGGCTTGGCCGGATAGAAGGTAATGTGGAACTGCCCCGGTTCCCCCCAACCGCCAGTACAAACCAGAAAAGAGCGATGCCCCCATCCCGGCAGATTGACCCACCAGCCGTAATCCTCAACCCCCGGTTCGTCCGCTGCGATCCCCGCCGCACACAAGCCCCGCACCACAAAATCCGCCAGTCTACGCCCGAATAGGCCGGGGTTCACCTCATCGATGTCTTCCCATGGTTCCTCTCCCTCAGGCGTCGGGTCCGGGATCATCGGAAAAGCGTCGGAGAAAAAGGTGAGAGTATGGCGCATGGGAAAAACCTATCTCATCCCCGCCCAAAGAAAAGGGGGCGCCTTTTCGGACGCCCCCCTTTGCCCATCGGATAAGGTCTAAACGCCTCAGAGCGCGCCCTGAATCCAAGCCTTGAGCTGGCTCTTGGGCGCGGCGCCCAGCTTTTGCGCCACCGGCTTGCCATCCTTGAACACCAGCAGCAGCGGGATCGACTGTACGCCGAACTGGCTGGCGATCTCGGTGTTTTCCATGATGTCCACCTTGGCGATGGTCACTTCCTCGCCTAATTCCTCGCTCAGCTCTTCCAGAGCCGGGCCGATCATCTTGCAAGGCCCGCACCAGTCGGCCCAGAAATCGACCACAACCGGCTTGTCAGAAGCCAGCACGTCGTTGGAAAAGCTTGCGTCGGTTACCTTGATCGTGGCCATGGCCTGAAATCTCCTGAAATGTTGTCTTTAAGATAGTCGATGCGCGGCCTTGCGCAACCACCCTAGAGCGTCAAGCTTTCCTGCTTGGGCCTCAAGCTGGCCTTGTGCGGGGCAAGGATGCTTTCGGGCAAGGCGATCAGATGCGGCCCGGTGGTATAGAGCAGCGCCGCCTCGACCCGCCGCCCCGGATAGGTCACCTCAAGGGCTGCAACATAGGCGGCCATCTGGCGCAAAATCGCCACCGACACCTGCGCCGCGCTGGTGGCCGGACGCCGCGCAGTCTTGAAATCGATCAGGCGGATGCGGTTGGGCGTAATCAGCAATCGGTCGATCGTGCCCGCCACCACCTGCTCGCCCACGGTGGCGGCAATCGGCACCTCGGCCAGAGCGTCCGGCCCGAACAGATCAGCCCATTCCGGGTTGGCCAGCACGTCGATGGCGGCCTGGGCCATTTCGCGATGCGCCACCTCGTCCAAATCGCGCGCCTGTCGGCCCAGCCATGCCAGCGCCGCGCTCATCGGATCGGCCGCGCCGCTGAGGCGTTCGAGCAAGGCGTGGATCAACGTGCCACGCCGCGCGGCGGCCGCGCGCGCGGGGCCAAGGGCGGTTGGTGGATCGGCGGCGGTATCCTCGCCCAGCGCCGAAGGCGCAAGCGGGCGCGGCGGGCGCGCTTCCTCGGGCGCAGCGCGGGTCAGCCATCCCGGCTTGCCTGCCTCCATGCCCAGTTCCATCGTCTCGGCCTGCCATTGCGGCGCCTCGGCCAGCGCGCCAAACCGCACCTCCGCGCCCCAGAGCGGATCGGCCAGCCAATCCTCGGGCGCGAAAGTCTCGGCAAGGCGGGCAAACCAGCTCCCCTTGGCCGGTTCCTTCTCATTCGCGGCCAGAGCGCCGCCGATGAACAAAGCCTCCTCGGCCCGCGTCATCGCGACATAGAGCAGGCGCCAATGTTCCTCGCCCTCGGCCTTGGCCGCGCGGGCGGCGGCCTCGGCAATTGGCCCCTGCCGCTCCTCCTTGCCCAGATTGGGCAGCGGGACCACGCGCCGGTCGCCAGTGATCGCCGCGCTGGGGTCCTCGACCGAAAGCGGCGAGCCCTTGCTCTTGGCCGGATCGCCGGTGGCATCGGCAAGGATGACGATCGGCGCCTGCAAACCCTTGGAACCATGCACGGTCATCACCCGCACCAGCCCGTCGGATTTGCCCGCCTCGCGCTTCAATTCGCCATCGCCCGCGTCAAACCATGCAAGGAACCCGACAAGGCTGGGTGTGGCAGTGGCCGAATAGGCATGGGCGGCGTTGATAAGCTCATCGAGCGGGTCGTTCGCCTCGCGCCCCAGCCGCGCCACCAGCCTTTCGCGCGCGCGCCACGGCCCCACCAGCAACCAATGGATCAGCACCGGCACAGGCTCGAAATCGGCCCGCGCCAGCAATTCGTTCAATTGCGCCACCGCATCGCGCGCTAGCGCTGCATCGCTGCGCCGCAAATGCGCCCACAGCCGCCCCTCGCGATAGCCATGTTCGAGCAACTGATCTTGCGACCAGCCGAACAAAGGCGAGACGAGCAGCGCGGCCAGATTGAGATCATCCAAAGGTTGCGCGGCAAAGCGCAGCGCCGCCACCAGATCCTTGACCGCCAACGGCGCGCCCAGCCGCAGCCGGTCCACCCCCGCCACCGGAACCCCCGCCGCATGAAGCCTCGCCACGATCAGCCCGGCCAGCTCGCGCCGCTTGCGCACCAGCACCATGATGTCGCCCGCCCCGGCCCGGCGCGGGACCTTCAGCCCCTTGACCAGCGGAAAGCCATCGGGCGAGAACAGCCAGTGCTTGACCTGCCGCGCGATGCGATCGGCCATTTCACGCTCGGGCCGCGATAGCCAACTGTCCTCAGCCTCCTCATCCTCGCCCGCGCCGCCATTGGCCCCGCCCACGGGGCGCCACAGCGTCACCAATCCGGGTCGCGCCTCGCCCTGATGCGGCTCCGGCGCGGTGTCCAGACCAAAGGCCGGAGCGCCCAGATGGGCAATCGCCCGGTCGACGAAATCCAGCACCGGCGCGGCTGTACGGAAAGACCGCTCCAGCCCCAGCTCCATCAGGCGATGCGCCTTTGGCCCTCCCCGGATCTCCTCGGCATTGTCCGCCGCGCCGCCCATCCGGCCCTTGACCCTCTCGCGCGCGGCGGCGAAGTTTTCCGGGCTGGTGCCTTGGAAACCAAAAATCGCCTGTTTGAAATCGCCCACCACAAAAAGGGTGCGCACCGCCTCGGCATGAGCGCCCTCGCCCGCGAAAAACTCCTCGGTCAGCGCTTCGATAATCCGCCATTGTTCGGCATTGGTGTCCTGCGCCTCGTCCACCAAAATATGGTCGAACCGGCGGTCCAGCTTATAGCGGATCCAGTCGGCCATATCGGCGCGGCCTAGCAGGTCGGCGGCATGGGCGATCTGGTCGTCGAAATCGATCAGGCCCTCGCGCGCCTTGGCCTCCTCCCACGCCAGCGCATAGGCGCGGCCCAGTTCGAGCGCCGGGGCCAGCCAGCCCGCCAGCGCGATCAGCGCCCGCCGCGCCTTGACCGCATCAATCTTCAGCCCGACGCGATAGCAGTACTCGCCATAATCCGGCGCGATATTGTCGAGGTTTTTCAGATAAGAAGGCACGCCCTCCTTGGTAAACAGCGCCGAATAGAGATCGCCGATCCGCTCCAGCCGCTGCTCCGCCCCGGCCTCCAGCCAGTCGCAGATCGCATTGGCCTTCTTCTCGGCCGTGGCGGTCATGTTGCCCTTCTTGTCGGTCCACTGCTTGACCACATCGAGCAACCAGCGCACCGAGCGCACGTCAAACGCCTCGTCCTCGCACATGGCGACAACCTGAGCCATCGACGCATCGGCGGGCAGACCCAGCGCCTGCTTGACCCGCGGCGCCACCGGAACCTGCCACGCCCCCGGCCCAAACCACAGCCCCCGCGCGCCCGCACAGCGCATCAGCCAGCCCTCGACCGCATCCCCGCCCATCCGCAGCGACAGCGAGGCCAGCGCATTCAACAGCCCCGTATCCCCGCGCTTTTCCGCGTCGAGCAGCAATTCGGCCAGCACCTGCCGCGCCAGCAGGGTCTTTTCATGCTCCTCCATCGGCCGCGCGCCCGCGCTCAATCCCGCTTCCTCAGGGAAGGCCGCCAGCAGCCATTGCGAGAACGCATGGATCGTATCAATCCGCAGCCCCCCGCCGGGGCAATCGAGCACCGAGGCAAAGAGCGTGCGCGCCCGCGCCTGCACATCGGGCAATATGTCCGCCCCGATAGCACCCAGTTCGGCGGCCAGTTGCGTGGGTTCGGCCCGCACCCATCCGGCCAGCTTGCTGTTGATGCGCTCTGCCATTTCGGTCGCGCCCGCCTTGGTGAAGGTCAGGCATAGGATCTGTTCGGGCCGCACATGGGGCGTCAAAAGCAGGCGCAACACGCGCGAGGACAAAACCTGCGTCTTGCCCGTGCCCGCGCTGGCCGACAGCCAGACGGTTTCATCCGGCAAAACCGCCCGAGCCTGATTGCCATGCAGGCCGTGGAGTTTCTGGGCCCCGCTCACGCCTCGTCCTCCGGTATCTCTTCCGACCCGATCCAGCCGATCCATTCGTCCAGCCGCATCAGTTGGTCATAATCATTGTAAGAGGGAATATCGGGCCGCAGCCGCGCAGTGAAAGGCGCCTGACCCAACAGCCATTGCCCGATGGCGTCGGTCAGATATTCCTCGGTCCTGTGCAGGAATTCCTCGCGCGGGATGCCCGATTTCTTGCGCCCTTCCAGCACGGGTTCGTCGCGCCAGCCAAAGCCGGGATTGCCCTTCCTGCGGGAAAGCGACCAATATTCAAAGACATTGGGCACGCCCTCAACATCCTTGAACCCGCCATCCGCCGCGATCATGCCGATCAGGCCCAATTGCAGCGCAAAGCCGGCCTCGACCATCTTGCCGCTGGGCGGGCCGCCGGTCTTGTAATCCACCACGGCCAGCTTGCCGTCGGGCATCCGGTCGATGCGGTCGGCGCGGCCATGGATACGGATGCCGTCGATGCGCATCTCGCCCCGGATTTCGGTGGCCAGCACGCGGCGGCCCTGCGCGGCCAATTCGGTCACTTCCTCGTCGATCCATTCCAGCGCGGCCAGCAGGCGCGGGCGCCACAGGCTGCGTTCCAGCGGATGCGCGCTCATCCCGTCCAGCACATTGTTGGCCGTTTCGACCAGACGCCCGCGCGGCGCGCCATCCTTGTGCCACGCGTCAAGAATCGCATGGACCGCCGTGCCGCGCCATGCCGCGCTGGGCTCTGCGTCCAGCGGGTCGAGCGCTTTCAGCCGCAGGATCGCCTGCGCATAGAATTGATAGGGATCGGCGCGCAGCCGGTCGAGCGCGGTGACGGGAATGTCCACCTTGCGTTGCTCGGCGCTGGGCATGGGCTGCGGGCGCGGATGGGGCGCGGCGATCTTGCCCACGTCAATGTCGCGGGCATAGGTGACCGCGTCCGTCTCAGCATGTTTCTCGGCCAGATCCTTGCCGAGCATCGCCTGCACGCGCAGGACAAAGCGGCTGGGGATGACCGGCCCGCCCTCGTCGCGATGCGCCCAACTGAGCACCACCTGCGGCGCGCCAAGGCATCCGGCAAGGTCATGCGCGGCAAGGCCAATGCGAAACTCGGCACCCGGCACGCCCAGATGGCGCAGCACCGCAGGCGGCAGCAGCGGATCGGGCGAAGGGCTGCCCGGCCATGAACCCTCGGTCAGGCCGCCGCAGATGATAAGGTCACTGCGCGTCATGCGCGCTTCGAGCAAGCCATAGATCGCCACGCGCGGATGGCCGCCCCATGGCGGGCGCACGGCCACCTTGTCCATCGCATGACGCAGCACCGAGGCCAGATCGCGGACCTGAAGCACCGTGCCCTCGGCCGATGCGGCAAGGCGCAGATTTTCAACGAAGGAGGAGAGCGAACGCCCCGGCGCCTCGGCCCATAATTCCTCGCCGCACAAGGCCTCGCCCGCCGCGACCAGCGCGTCGAGCAGATCGGCCAAGGGGGCTTCCTCAGGCAGGCTCATCAGGGGGCCAAGGATGCCCTCGACCTCGTCCCACCATGCGCTCAGCGGTCCCGGCCCGCGTTTGGCCTCGATCCGCTCGATGATCGCGCGCAAAGGCGCCAGCCCCGCATCCGGCCTCGGCCCGCGCAGCGCCAGATCGAGCACGCGCACATGATCGAGCCAGAGCGCACGCCCCTCTGTCCCGCCCACCATCGGATGGCCCAGCAGCGCGATCAGCGGCACCGGCGGCGCGCCCTCCCCCGCCACCTCGGCCAGCAGGAGCAGGAGCCGCCCCGCCGCCGTCTGGGGCAAGGCGCGGCCCGCCGTATCATCAGCCTTGATGCCCCAGCGCTGCAGATGGGCCACCACCCGGCTCGCCAGACCTCGATCGGGCGTGACCAGCGCCACGCGCTTTTCGGGCGTTTCCAGCGCCTCGCGCATCAGGATGGCGATGGCTTGGGCTTCCTCGCCCGGATGCTCGCTTTCCATCAGACGAACGGCGGCCAGACGCCTTTGCCGCTCGGCCAGATCGACCCAGCGCGCCGAAGCCTTGGCGGGCAGGAACAGGTTCGAGATCGCCTTGCTGCGTTCGGGCGGGGCAGCCGACGGCCCGGCGCGATGCCACAGGTCCAGTTCGCCCCGCGCCACGCCCATGCGGTTGAGCAGCAGTTTCAAATGATATTGCGGATGGGTCAGCGCATCCTCGCGCCCAAAGGGGGCATCGCCCAATTCGGGCGCGACGCCTGCATGGCCCAGTTCCTCCCAAACCTCATCATCCATCGACAGATCGAGGTCAGGCAGCACCACCGCCCCGCCCGGCAACTCCGCCACCACGCGCAAAAACCGCGCCAGCGAAGGCGAAGCGCTGGTGATGCCCGCGGCCACCACGGCATGGGGCGGCGGATTGTCGCGCCACACCTGCGCCGCGCGGTCGAACAGGCGGTTGCGGCGCACGGGCGGGTCCACCTCGCCGCGCGCATCCAGTTCGGCACGCCAATGGGCCTGCACCGTCAGAAAGGCGCGGGTCGATTGGCGCCAATGCTCGGCCTGCTCGCCAATGATGGCCAGCACATCCTCTTTCAGCAAATCCTCAGGCGCGATGCCTTCAACGGCCAGACGGTCGATGCTCTGCGCAATCTCGGCCGCGCGGCGCAGGCGCACCGCCCCGCCCTGCGCGCCTTCGGCCCCTTCGACCTGCGCCAGAATCTGCGCCAGACGCAGCCAGCGGCGAGTGGGATCAGCGGCGGGGGGAATGTCAGACGCCCCGATGGGGTCGAGCAAAGGCCCCAGCGCCTCGTCCAGATCGAGATCACCCACGATGACCATGCGCGGCAAGAGCAACCCGCCTGCCCCGCCGCGAAACCCATCGGTCCCGGCGCGCACAAAGGCCTCGGTCAGATTACGCGCCGCACGCTGATTGGGCAGCAACAGCGTCAGCCGCGCCAGCCCCAGATCGGGATCCGCATAGCGCGGGATCAGCCCCGCCACCAAAGCATCGGCAAAGCCGCGATGGGCTGGAATCGAATAAACCTTGGGGAGCCGGGCCGTGACCCGATCAGACACGGTTCAGCGCTTCCTCGGTCGGCGCGATGGATTGCGGCGTGCCCACCTCAAACCACTGGCCGGTATGGACCAGGCCATAAAGGCGGCCCTCCTCCATCGCGCGATTCCACAGGATGTTGGTGGAAAACGGCCCTTCCGGCGCATCGCGCAAGAGGCGGTGCGAGACGATCTGAATGCCGGTGAAGATGAAAGGCGCGACCTTGCGCGGGGCGCGGCGGGCCACCCGGCCCAGCGGATCGAGGCGGAAATCGCCCATGCCGCGATAATTGCTGGCGTCCGAATGGCGCACCATCAGCAGCAGCGCGTCCATACGATCCGCATCCCATGCCGAGGACAGGTCATGGAACACATCGACCGGTCCATCGAGCCAGACATTGTCCGAATTGAGCGCAAAGAAAGGATCCGGCAGAAGGCCCTCACGATAGGCCTTGACCATCCCGCCGCCGGTTTCCAGCAGCATGGCGCGCTCGTCCGAAATGGTGACGACCGGCTTTTGCCGCTTGCCCATATGTGCCAAAAGAAAATCGGCCATGTAATGCACATTGACCACCGCGCGCGCCACGCCCGCCTCGACCAGCTTGTCCAGCGCATGGTCGATCAGCGGACGTCCCGCCACCGGAACCATGGGCTTTGGCCGCGTGGCCGTCAGGGGGCGCATCCGCTTGCCAAGGCCGGCGGACAGCACCATCGCCGTATCGGAGACCAGAGGCTTCATGCTGCGATCCTTCCGCCATGGGCCGCGCGGATGTCCGCCGGGATATTGTCTGTGAACCAGCGCGCCACCGGGGCCAAGGCCGGATGGGCCAGATCGCGCTCCATCGCGGCCCAGACGCGCGGGATCATGTCGAGATAGCGCGGCTTGCCATCGCGGCGACACAGACGGACGAAGATGCCGACGATCTTGGCATTACGCTGCGCGCCCAGCAGGGCATAGTCGGCAAGGAAAGCCTCACGGTCAAAGCCGGTGGCGGCGAGGTAATGCTCGATCATCGCGCTTTCGATTTCGGGCGAGACATCGCGGCGGGCATCCTGAAGCAGGCTGACCAGATCATAGGCCGGATGGCCGACCAGCGCGTCCTGAAAATCGAGCAGGCCCTGATCGGCCAATCCGCCGCGCAGCAGCATGATGTTTTCGGCATGATAATCGCGCAGCACCGTGACGCCGCCGGTCGCGTTATACGCCATCTGGCGCGCAATCATCGGGGCGAGAGCTTCCTCCCACGCGGCATCATAGCCTGCCTCATCGACGCTCAGCCCCATCGCGGGCGCATACCATTCGGTCAGCAGCCGCACTTCGCGCAGGTAAACCGCCCAGTCATAGGGCGTCCAAGGCCCGCCCGGCAGGCGCGTCAAAGCCACCAGCGGGGCCAGCGCGCCTTCATACACCGCGCGTTCGTCCTGCGGGCGTTCATCCAGCCAGTCGCGCACCCGATCATTGCCGAAATCTTCGAGCAGCACCCAGCCCTGCGCCGCCTGTTGCGCCAGAATGGCGGGCGCGCGCAGGCCGTTATCACCCAGCCAACCGGCCACGGCAAGGAAGGGCGCGGGGTCCTCCTGTGGCGGCGGAGCATGCATCAGCATCGCGGTTTCGCCCGTTCCGCGGCGCAGGCGGAAATAGCGGCGGAACGAGGCATCGCCGGGCAAAGGCTCCACAGCGGCATCGCCCCAACCGGCATAGGCGGCAAATTCGGTCAGACCATCGGGCAGATTGTTCAGCATGGTACGCGCCCTAGCCAATCGGCCCCCGGTTCGACAATGGCCCGCCGCCCATCATCCGCAGTTTCGAGTGTGATCGACAGGCATCCCGGCTCATGGGCAAAGCCACCCGCCATCTGCGGCCATTCGGCAATCAGCACCCCGCCCTCGCGATATTCGTCCAACCCCAGCTCCTCGGCCTCGGACGGATCGGCCAGGCGGTAGAAATCGGCATGAACCAGCGGAAAGCGCAAGTCCTCATAGGGCTCGATGATCGCAAAGCTGGGCGAAGGCACCTCGCCCTCATGGCCCAATCCGGCGATGATCGCGCGGGCCAGCGTGGTCTTGCCCGCGCCCAGCCCGCCGTTTAGAGCAACCACATCGCCGGGGCGCAAAGCGGCTGCAAGGGCCATGCCCCACCGCTCCATCGCGGCCAGATCGGGCAGCATTATTTCCATCAGTCCAGCTCCACAATCGCCGCCGTGCCCTGCCCCGGTTCAGACAGCAGTTCGAGATTGCCGCCATGCGCCTCGATCAATTGCCGCGCCAGAGGCAGGCCCAACCCCTGCCGCCGCGCCGCGCCCTTGGCGTCCGGGCTGGTCGGCTGGATCGGCAAACCGTCAAAGGCGCGGGCCAGCGCGGCCCGGTCCATGCCCGGCCCATTGTCCGAAATCACCACGCGGGCGCGCTGTTTTCCATCGCCGTTTTTGCCATCCTTTTGGCGCGAACGATGCCGCCCCACCTCGACCAGAATGCGCCCGCCGCTCGGCGTGGCGTCCAGCGCATTGTCGAGCAGATGCGCCAGCGCGCGGCCCAGACGGCGCGGGTCGGCCTCGATCTTGCCCGCATTCAGACTGCTGCCGCGCAGGTCGAGTTCGAGGTGTTTTTCCGTCACCACCGCCTCGCGCTCCTGCACCAGATCGCGCATAAGGGCGAAGAGATCGACCGGCTCAAGCGCCAGCGGCAGCATCCCGGCCTCCGATTGCGAGAGGTCGAGGACATTCTCGATCTGATCGGTCAGGCGCCCGACCGAGGTCAGGATCGCGGCCACATATTCGCGCCCGCTTTCCGACAGATCGCCGCCAAGGCCAGCCTCCAGCAATTCAGCAAAACCGCCGATCGAGGTGAGCGGCGTGCGGAATTCATAGGACATATTGGCAAGGAAGCGGGTCTTGAGCTGATCCGCCTCGACCAGCGCGGCATTGCGTTCGCGCAGCGCTTCCTCGGCCTTTTGCGAATCGGTGATGTCCAGCACCGTCAGCAACCCATTGCCATCGGGCAGCGGCACGCCCGCATATTCCAGCGTCCGCCCATCGGCCAACGCCACGCGCCCGCCGGTCTGGCGCCGCTCCAGCGTGGCCGCACGCACGCCGTCGCCCACCGCCTGCGCCTGATCCGGGCGGGCCAGTTGCGCGGCGATCCGCTTCATCACATCATCGACATGCGGATGCGCGTCCAGCACCTCGGCCTCCAGCCCCCATGCGCTGGCGAACAGGCGATTCCACAATTGCAGCCGCCCATCGGGGGCAAAGACCGCGACCGCCTCGAACAGACTGTCAAACGTGGCCGTGCGCGTGCGCAGCAGCGTGTCGCGCATGGCAGAAATCCGCAAAGTCTCGGTGCGATCCTCGACCACCAGCAGCAGGCCGCCATCGGGCATCGGCTGGGCCACCACGCGCAGATGCGTGCCGTCCGAAAGCGGCCATGCCTCCTCCTGCGCTTCGGAGGCGGCAAACCATTCGGCGCGCTCCTTGCGCCATGCGCGATAGTCGCGCATTTCCGGCACCCGGCCCGTTTCGCGCGCGGCATCCAGCAGGCGCTCGAACGGCGCATCGTGCAGATCGGCGGGGGATAGCGCGAAAAGGCGCTGGAACGGCTGATTGGCGAAGGTCAGGCGGTGGCGCGCATCGAATTGCGCCACACCCGAGGAAAGCAGATCGAGCATCGAGCGCTGCGCTTCGCGGAAGGCGCGGAAAGCGCGGGAGATTTCCTCCATCTCCTCAATGTCGATGGCATAGCCCGCCACGCCCTCATCGCCCAGCGGCAGATCGGACACGCGCAGCGCGCGGCGCTGACCGCCGATAGTGGCGGCAACGATACGCTCGGCGGGGCGCTTTTCCAGCATGGCGCGGGCGGCCACCTGCGCCGGGGTCTGGCCATCAATCCGCTCGACCAGCTCCAGCCCGCCATTGACCACCGATTCCGCATTTTCCGCCCCCACCGCGCGGACATAGGCCGAATTCACCAGCCGCAGCTCTCCCTGCGGCGAGCGGAACCACATCGGGATCGGCGCGGCCTCGATCAGGCCCACCAGCGCAAGGAAATCACTCTTCGACCGCGCGGTTTCGGCGCGCATCCGGGCGATCTGTGTCTCGGCCTCGCTGGCGTCAAACACCCAGACCTGCGCCGATCCGGCGGGAGCCACCTGCGGATCGACCAGACCGCCGCGCAAGGACAACGACCGGCGTGATCCACGCGGAGAAAGCGCCAGATCGAACGAACGGCTGGTGCGCTGCGCCGAGAGCACCGCCTCGGTCAATTGCGCCAATTGCTCGGCGCTCAATCCGCGATCGGGTTTGCCATCATCCAACTCGCTCAAAAACTGCGGCATGGCCGAAAAACCCAGCCACGAAGCCAGCCGGGGCGAACCCTCGATCCGCCCGTCGCTGCGCACGATCAGCAATTGCGCAGGGCTCTCCTCCACCATCCGGGCCAGCCGCCGCGCCTGACGCACAGCCCCCGCCGCCGCCCGCCCGCGCGCCAGCGAGGACAGCACAGCCCAGCCAGCCGCCACCGCCCAAGCAGCCAGCAGCAAGCCCATGACAACCATGGCAAGAGGGGTCCATTGCATTGCCTATCAGCTAAGCGGGCGGGGGGCGGTTGGCAATGGGGAGATGATATTTAAGGGGGGGCAGGGTGCCTCCGGCGGAAGGTTTGGAGATGCCTCCGGCGGGCAAAGGGACTCGTCCCTTTGCAATCCCGTTAATGGGGTGGTGGGAGGTTTGCTGCGTGGCGCAATGGGTTATTAAAGCCTGCGGCGCGGCCAACTCACACCAAAAGCGCCGCAGGCTTTATATCTGCAACGCCGCGCCCAACATCCAAGGCCGAACCCATAGCGCCACACCGACAGTATCGGGATTGCAAAGGGCCCCCGCCCTTTGCCCGCCGGAGGCACCCTAAACCCCAAAAAAAGCGCCCCGCGAAGGATCTCCCCCGCGAGGCGTTTTTTTTACATCAACCCGTAAGGATCAATAGCGGTAGTGATCCGCCTTGAACGGCCCGGCCTGCGGCACGCCGATATAGTCGGCCTGCTTCTTCGAGAGCTGGGTCAGTTGCACGCCCAGCTTTTCGAGGTGGAGCGCGGCGACCTTTTCGTCGAGGTGCTTGGGCAGGACGTAAACGTCGTTCTTGTACTCATCGGCCTTGGTGAACAGCTCGATCTGGGCCAGCGTCTGGTTGGTGAACGAGGCCGACATCACAAAGGACGGGTGGCCGGTGGCGCAGCCCAGGTTCACCAGACGGCCCTTGGCCAGGATGATGATCTGCTTGCCATCGGGGAAGGTCACGAGGTCGGTGCCAGGCTTCACTTCGTTCCAGGCATAGTTCGACAGGCCCGAAATCTGGATTTCGCTGTCGAAGTGGCCGATGTTGCACACGATCGACATGGGCTTCATCGCGGCCATGTGCTCGGCGGTGATGACGTCTTCGTTGCCGGTGGCGGTCACGAAAATGTCAGCGCGCTTCACGGCTTCTTCCATCGTGACGACTTCATAGCCTTCCATCGCGGCCTGAAGCGCGCAGATGGGGTCGATTTCAGTCACCATCACGCGGGCGCCGCCATTGCGCAGCGAAGCAGCCGAGCCCTTGCCCACGTCGCCGAAACCGGCAACGCAAGCGACCTTGCCGGCCAGCATCACGTCGGTGGCGCGGCGGATCGCGTCAACCAGCGATTCCTTGCAGCCATAGAGGTTGTCGAACTTCGACTTGGTCACGCTGTCGTTCACGTTGATCGCGGGGAACGGCAGCTTGCCCTGCTTGGCAAGGGCGTAGAGGCGGTGGACGCCGGTGGTGGTTTCTTCCGAAACGCCGCGGATCGCCTTGACGCTGGCGGTCAGATAGCCCGGCTTTTCCTTGAGGAAGTTCTTGAGCGCGCGCACGAACTCGATTTCTTCGGCGTTGCTGGGCTCGAACAGGTCTTCGCCTGCCTCAACGCGTGCGCCCCACAGGGCGAACATCGTGGCGTCGCCGCCATCGTCGAGGATCATGTTGCAGGGTTCATCGCCCCAGTCGAAAATGCGGCCCACATAGTCCCAATATTCGGCAAGGCTCTCGCCCTTCACCGCGAAGACAGGGATGTTGCCGGCGGCGATGGCGGCGGCGGCGTGGTCCTGCGTCGAGAAGATATTGCAGGTGGCCCAGCGCACTTCGGCGCCCAGAGCAACCAGCGTTTCGATCAGCACGGCGGTCTGGATCGTCATGTGCAGCGAGCCGGTGATGCGCGCGCCCTTGAGCGGCTGCGAGGCGCCATATTCGGCGCGCAGAGCCATCAGGCCGGGCATTTCGGTTTCGGCAATGGCGATTTCCGCGCGGCCATAATCGGCCAGGCCGATGTCGGCGATCACATAGTCCTTCTGGGCTTCCAGCGTGGTCACGAAAAGGCTCCTTAGAGAGTGGGCGCCAAAGGGGCGCCAATCATGGTCGCCCTTTAGCCCAGCCCCCGCCCCCGCGCAAGGGATATAAAGGAACCTTTATATCCCTTATGGGTCCCCCGCGGAAATGCCCCGATCTAGGGGCGATAGGCCAGCCTTGGTCCCGCCCCCAGCGCCAGATCGGCCGCGTCCTGCAACACCGCCGCCCCCTGCGTAACGGCCAGGGCATGGGCCAGTTCCTTGAGCGCGCGGCAATCGAGCCACGGATGCCCGCCGCCGAACTGGTTGGCCATGCCAACGCCAATCCGGTCGAGCGCACGTTCAGCGGCATCCTTACCTTCCTGCGCGGCGATCTGGGTTTTCAGATCGCGCGCCGCCGCGTTCAATTCAGACATATGCGCCGCCTCGAAGGCCTGAAAATCCTCAAGGAAATTGTCCGCCGTGGTGCGGCAACGCAGGCCCGTGACCATCAGCATGATATCCAGCTTGCGCAGTTTCTCCGCCGCGCTGACCGGGTGCTCGTCCTGTCGCGGGGCAAGCACGGGCCGCGCAAAATCCGGCACGGAGAAATCGGACTCCGCATGATTCTGTTCAATCGTCTGCTCTATCGTGCGCTGCGCCATCTGGGCCTGTGCGCCCTGCGGCCAACCGATGGCCAGCGCGCCCAAAATCGCCGCATATGGCCCGATGCTCAATCCCTTCCTCATATCCATCCTCCCCGATGGTTGCGGCGCTTTGGCCGCATGTGTTCTTGTGGCGCCCCGCCAGCTTTGCAGATTGCGAAAAAGCCCTTTACCCGCCCCCAAATGCTAAGGTTAACGGTGCATCAGGGATAAATTCTTGCGCGCAGGCCCATGCGTGGTTGCGACTGCGAAAGGGCGGCCTATATCTGTGCGCGACAGGAGGCGGACAATCGCAACGCCCGCCCCGCATAAGGAGAAAGCCATGACCATCGCCCCCGGCGACAGCCTGCCCGACGTCAAGCTCGTCAAGTCCACCGATTCCGAGCGCGAACCCGTTCAGACCGCCGAATATTTCAAGGGTAAGAAGGCCGTCGTCTTCTCGGTGCCCGGCGCGTTCACGCCCACCTGCTCGGCCAAGCACCTGCCCGGTTTCGTGGAAAAGGCCGCTGAGCTCAAGGCCGCCGGCGTGGACGAGATCGTCTGCACCGCCGTCAACGATCCCTTCGTGATGGGCGTCTGGGGCGCGCAAAAGGGCAGCGCCGACGTGACCATGCTGGCCGATGGCAATGGCGACTTCGCCGCCGCTCTGGGTCTGACGCTCGACGCTTCGGGCGCGGGCCTTGGCAAGCGCGGCCAGCGCTTCGCCCTCGTCGTCAATGACGGCGTGGTGGAAAAGGTTTTCGTCGAAGGTCCGGGCGAATTCAAGGTGTCCAGCGCCGAATACGTGCTGGAAAACCTCTGATTTTCCGCTGACCTTTCGGTCGCAACAAAAGACCCCGGTGCCGCAATGGTGCCGGGGTCTTTTGTTGCCCATCAGGCCGCCTCCTCGTCCATCAGCTTCACCTCGATCGCGCGCCACAGCCGGTCAAGCGCGCGGGCCGGTTCGCAATTGGGCGCGAATGTGCCGATGGGGGCGCGGCGAAACGCGGTCTGCTCGATCATGCTGGCCATGGGGATCACCGGGAAAGGCGCCATCTTGCCCTCGCGCGCGGCGCGATGCCCTTTGCGCCGTGCATCATACATGGACAGCACCGGCAAGAGCGGCGGATGCCGTCCATTCTCCCGCAACAGATCACGCCGCAGCAGATCGAGCGCCCGCGCCGCCAGCGGCGAAGCAGGCAAGGGTACGATCAGCACATCGGCCGCAGCAATGATCTGCTCGCTCACCTCATTCTGCATCGGCGGGCAATCGAGGATGATGCGGGAAAATTCGCGCCGCAGCGGCCATGTCAATTGCGCCAGCCGCTTCTTCTGCCCCAACCTTGCCAAATGCACCGGCAATCCGCGCAAGCTGTCATCGGCGCGCAGCAGGGAAAGACCCGTATAAGGCGTCGGCTCGATCAATTGTTCAGGCCGCCCCTCGCGCTGAAACAGGCTGGCCGCGCGCATCCTTGGCGCTTCCTCCATGCCCAGCAGAAACCCGGCCCCGCCCTGCACGTCCAGATCCCACAGCAGCGTGCGATGCCCGCCCAAGGCAGCCGACCGCCAGGCCAGATCGACCGCCAGCGTCGTCTTTCCCACGCCGCCCTTGGAACTGTAAACCGCGATGACCGCCATGATCCTGCATGCTCGAAGTGGTTAAAGGACTCTTAAGCCCTATGTTCGACCTCTCGCATGGTGGCGGATTGCGCAAGGGAGGAATCGGGGCTGGTCCAAAATGGGATCGAACCGGCCCCGAATGCTACTTCAATATTGCGACATGAGGATGGGCGTATCGCCGCTGGTCATCGAATTATTGCCAAAGCTGCGCGATGCCCCGCCCGATTGCAGGTCCATCGACTTGGTGCTGCCCAGCATATTGTTATCGGCCATGATCGCATCATTGCCGGTGCCGATCACGCGCACGCCCGATTCGCTGTTGGCCAGAAACAGCGTGCGATAGATCTTGGCATGGGCCATGCCGTCGGTGCTGGACACAAGAACGCCGACGCGATTGTTGAACATCACCGAATCATTGAGCGTCACCCGGCAATTGGTGGTGGAATAGATATAGACCCCCGCCCCAACGGTGCTGCTGGCCAGACAATCCTTGATCGAAACGCGGTTGAACAGGACATCCCCCGCCTTGAGCACCTGCACCCCATAGCCATAGGCGATGCTGCGCGCCGGGGCGATGCATTCCAGCGCCACATTGTCGAACATCACCTTATCCGTGCTGGCCGCATTGACCGTGATCGAGGCGACCATCGACATCTGGCCATATTCGGAACGGATGGTCAGGCTGCGGTCGATCGTGGCCGTGCCATAGATGCCGCTGTCCATCACCGAGATCGTCCCCCCCGCCGATGTCTGGCGGATCGCATAGGCCAGCGTGGCGCAGGGGGCGAGCGCAAGGCAGCCCCCGCTGTCCAGCCCTTCGGAAGAGATCCAGGTCTGATCCACCAGCGCATGGGCCGGGGGCGCCTGAAACAACAGGGCCAGCAGCAGGCAGACCGCCATGCGGAACCAGCGGGCGAGGGTTTCGTTTGCGTTGCGTATCGTCATGGGGCCAAGTTTGCGGTCCATGACGGTTTTCGTCGAAGGAAACTCGGTTCAATTCCGAATCTATTCCCGGCCCGAATCGTCTCCCGAATCAGGCCCCGCTGCGCAAATAGGGCGTAAGAAACCGGATGATTCGCGCCTCAAGATCAATGCGGCGGTCCGACCAACTGTGATCAGTGGCCCCATGCCCGGTTTGCAGCTTTTTGCCCCCCGCCTTACGAATCGCGGCCACCAGCGGCGCAACTTCACCGGCCAGCCCGTCATCGGACGTCAGCACCAGCAAAGGCTTGTCCGCCAGCGCGGCGGCGCGCGAGGTGAAATCATAGTCCGTCACATGCGCGCCCAGTTCCTCGGACAGGGCCTGAGGCGTGCTGGCCAGCGTTTCCATGTTTTCGGTCATCATCTTCACGCGCGGTTCGGGCGCCATTTGGCCGATCTGTCCGAAATTGGCCGCCGAAATCAGGCCCAGCGCGACCAGTCCCTTGTCCTGCGCCCCCGCCATGGCGGTCACCCATCCGCCCATGCTGTGGCCCACCACGGCCATATGCGCGGTGTCGATGCCCAAAGCCTTGGCGTGGGCCGGATCGCGCAGATAGGCCAGCACCGCCTGCAAATCCTGCGGGTTCTGGGCAAAGCGGAAGGTGCCGGGGCTGCCCCATGATCCGCGATAGTTGAAGGTGATGGCGTGCCACCCGGCGCGGCGCAGCGCCTGCGCCAGATCGAGGTTCTTCTCATTGCCCGGAAAACCGTGGCAGATAACCACCGTGGACCGGGGCGCGGCGCCCGAGGCCAGATAGGCAACGCCATTGATCTCCACCCCGCCGGAGGGAATGTGCAGCACCTCCATCCGCGCGGGATGGGCCGCATCATGGGCCGGATCAGTGTAAATCGCGGGCGGCACAGGCAATGGCTTGGCTGCCGCCGATGCCAAAGGTGCAAGGAGACAGGCAGCCCAGAGGGCGCGGCGGGCAAGAGCGGGAGCGGTCATGCCCCACCCTCTCACCCGGATCGCGCCGGATCAATAGCCCATCAGGCTCAGCACTTCCTTGCGGCTGCGCGGGTCGGACAGGAACGCGCCCATCATCCGGCTGGTCACCATGCCCACGCCCGGCGTTTTCACCCCGCGCCCGGTCATGCAGCCATGCTGCGCCTCGATCACGACGGCCACGCCGAAGGGGTCCAGATTGTCCCAGATGCACTGGGCCACCTGCGCGGTCAGGCGCTCCTGAATCTGCAGACGGCGGGCAAAACCGTGCAAAACGCGGGCCAGCTTTGAAATTCCCACCACGCGCTCACGCGGGAGATAGGCGATGCTGGCCTTGCCGGTGATCGGGGCCATGTGATGTTCGCAATGGCTCTGAAACGGAATGTCTTTGAGCAGGACGATCTCGTTATAACCGCCAACTTCCTCAAACTGGCGCGAGAGGTGGACCGCCGGGTCCTCATTATAGCCCTGACAATATTCCTTCCACGCGCGGGCCACGCGCGCGGGCGTGTCGATCAGCCCTTCGCGCGCCGGATCATCGCCCGACCAACGCAGCAGCGTGCGAATCGCCTCCTGAACCTCGTTGGGAACCGGCAGCTTGCCGTCATCGGCATGATCGTGGTCATGCAGGTCGAAATTTTCGCTGATCTCGTTCATTCTGCGCTACTCCGGCATCCTGCGCCACACCGGCTGTCGGGGCGTCAAGGAGGAGTCCTCTCGCGGCATCGTCAGCGCGGCTTCGGGCCAGCATGGTTTACGGGAGCTTATGCCCCGATACGGCGCTCGCTTTCGGCCCATATGCCGGCCAAAGCAAGAACAATTCGCGCTTTTAAGAAGGATAGCCCGAAGGGGCATTCATGGGATCATGTGTTGGTGCACCCGGAGCGATTCGAACGCCCGGCCCTCAGATTCGTAGTCTGATGCTCTATCCAGCTGAGCTACGGGTGCACACTAACACAATATCCCAAACGGCCTTGTAAAAGACCGACCATTCCCCCAAAAAGGGGAGTGGTGCACCCGGAGCGATTCGAACGCCCGGCCCTCAGATTCGTAGTCTGATGCTCTATCCAGCTGAGCTACGGGTGCCTTGGAGCCGCGCCTCTAAGGGGACAGCACCGGCTTGGCAAGAGGAAAATGACATTTTGTAAAAACTAATTATTTTCCCTGCGTTGCCCCCGCCCCGATCCAGCGCAACAGGTCGCGCACCAGCGGGATATCGAGCGGCGGCATATCCAGATCCGGCAACGCATCAGGCGCAACCCACGCAAATTGCTGGCCTTCCCGCGCCACAGGATCGCCGCTCCACGCCCGCGCCATATAAAGCAACAGCAGCACCCGGTGCCTCTCATCACTATGGACCTCATCGCTATGGGCAAAGCTGACCGGCATCAGCGCGCGCGCCTCCAGCCCTACGCCCAGCTCCTCATCCATCTCGCGCAGGGCAGCCTCAATCGGCCCCTCGCCCGGATCAATCTTGCCGCCGGGAAATTCCCAAAGGCCGCCGTGCTGTTTTCCCTCCGGACGGCGCTGCATCAATATATGCCCGTCCTCGCGCAACAGCGCCACGGCCACCACGGGCAGAATCATTCTACGACCTTTCCTAACCGTCTGGGAAATTCCACCATTCCCGTTCAAGATCTTATTAACCGAACGCCTGCACAATAACACCGCAACGAAATTGGGCGGGCAAGGTCATGTCTATTACAGAAATCCTGGCCCGGCTCCATCGGGACAAAAGCGGGCTGGCGGCGGTGGAATATGCGCTGCTGTGCGGACTGGTTGTGCTGGTGATGATCGCCTCGCTCAACGGCATGGCCAATGTGATCGGCCAGACATGGAATCACGTCAGCTCCGAGGCCCAGACCGCGGTTCAGCAATCGACGGGCGGCTAGGGCCACTTCGCTTCTCCTCATTTTGCATTTTGCCAGGCCGCCCCGCTCCCCCTTTCGGCGCCTTGCGCAAGACTTACCCGCGCCATCCGCATTCTCCGCAGAGGAATCCGGGGCGCTGACGGATTGTTAAGACATCTCGACTAGGACGATGGGACCGCCGGGCTGAGACGGGAAAACTGGCAGGGCGGAAAGACTGCTACAGGAGACTGACCATGAAGTTCATCAACAAGCTGATCCGCGACGAAGCTGGTGCGACCGCTATCGAGTATGGCCTGATTGCCGCTCTGATCGCCGTTGCCGCGATCACCGCCATGAACGGCCTGGGCAACCAGCTCAAGACCACGTTCAACACCACCTCGTCGCAGATGTCGGCCGCCAACGCCGCTGCCTAATCGCCGGCCTGACTACGGGGTCGGGCGCGATTTATGAGGTAATGAGAAGGGCGACAGGGCAACCTGTCGCCCTTCTTGCGTGCGCGCAATATCGGCCTGATCATCTCAAAAATACGACGAACATTTTTAAGGTTACCATAAGTAAAACTATCTTTTTGGTATCGCTTTATCAACACCTTATCAGTATTCCTCCGGGGGTCGGCAGAAACAAGTTGCTCGACGAGACCGGAGACCGACCATGAAATTCTTCAGCAAACTGATCCGTGACGAAGCCGGCGCCACCGCCATCGAATATGGCCTGATCGCCGCTCTGATCGCCGTTGCCGCGATCACCGCCATGAACGGCATGGGCAATCAGCTCTCGACCACCTTCAACACCACTTCGTCGCAGATGTCGGCCGCCAACGCCGCTGCCTGATGGGGGTAATCAAGGGCGGCTGAGCCATTTGCCGCCCGCCCCATATGAGCGCTGTGACCGGCAGACGCTCATGACCAGCAAAAAGGGCGCAGCCTGCGAAGGCCGCGCCCTTTTTCTGTATCCCGCTTAAGGAGCTGCGCCTTATTCGGCGCCGATCGCCAGAAAACGCTCTTCGCGCATCGCCAGCAATTGCTTGGCATCCATCTTGAGCAGCTTGTCCAGCTCCTCGCCAATCGCCTTGCCCAGCGCCTTGGCCGCTGCATCAGGATCGCGATGCGCCCCGCCCACCGGTTCGGGCACGATCCGGTCGATAACCTTGAGGCCCAGAAGGTCTTGCGCCGTCACCTTCATCGCCTCAGCCGCATCAGCCGCCTTTTCCGCGGTGCGCCAAAGGATCGAGGCGCAGCCTTCGGGCGAAATCACCGAATAGACCGCATGTTCGAGCATCAGCACGCGCTCGGCGCTGGCCAGAGCCACCGCGCCGCCCGAGCCGCCCTCGCCCACGATCACGGCCACCATCGGCACGCGCAGCGCAAGGCAGGCCTCAGTCGAACGGGCAATGGCTTCGGCCTGACCGCGCTCCTCGGCCTCAACGCCGGGAAACGCGCCCGACGTATCGACCAGCGTGACCACCGGCAGCCCGAATCGGCCCGCCAGTTCCATCAGGCGAATCGCCTTGCGATAGCCCTCCGGCTTGCCCATGCCGAAATTATGCTTGATGCGCGTGGCGGTATCATGGCCCTTTTCATGGCCGATCAGCATCACCTTGCGGCCATTGAGCGTTGCAAAACCGCCGATGATCGCATGATCCTCGCCATACAGGCGATCGCCGCCCAGAGGCACGAAATCAGTGAAGATCTTTTCGACATAATCGACGAAATGCGGGCGCATCGGATGGCGCGCCACCTGCGTCTTCTGCCACGGGGTCAACGCGCGATAGGTGCTGGCCAGCAGGTCGGCGCTCTTGCGCTCCAACCGCCCCACCTCGGCGGAAATGTCGAGGTCGCCCTCGGCCGCCGTTGCGCGCAATTCCTTGATGCGCGCCTCAAGCGCGGCCACCGGCTTTTCAAATTCGAGATAGGAAACCATGGGGCATGGCCCTAGTGCGCCGCGCAGGTTTGGGCAAGCCTTTCAGCCGTCAGCCAACCGTTCTGGCCGCCAAAGGGTGCCGCTGGTTCACCAATTCGACCAGACGGGCGGCATCGACATGGGTATAGATCTGGGTCGTGCCGATGTCGGCATGGCCCAGCAGCGTCTGCACCACGCGCAGATCCGCGCCCCCTTCGAGCAGATGGGTGGCAAAGGCATGGCGCAGCACGTGGGGAGAAAGCCGCGTGGGGTCCAACCCTGCCCGCGCGCCCAATTCGCGCAGCAATTGAAACAGGCGCACCCGCGTCAGATGCCCATCCTTGCCGGTGGAGGGAAACAGGAAGCGCGAATCCGCTCCCGCGCCCCTGATCGCGATCCAGCGGCGCAGCACATGGCCCGCGCGCGCGCTGATCGGCACCATGCGCTGCACCCCGCCCTTGCCGGTGATGGTCAGCAAGGGCGCATCGCGCGGCGCGGAACGGATCGGCAGGGATACCAGCTCGGTCGCGCGCAGGCCCGAACCATAGAGCAATTCCAGACAGGCCAGCGTGCGCAAGGGCTCGCGCCTGTCGCCTGTGGCCTCTTCCTCGGCGCGGGCGAACAGGATGGCGATATCCTCATGCCCCAGAATGCGCGGCAAAGGTCGGCGCTGGGCCACGCGCGGCAGGGCCGGGCTGGGATCGTCCTCGCGCCAGCCCTCGTCGATCAGGAAACCGTAGAATTGCCGCAAAGCCGAGGATTTACGCGCTACGCTGGCGGGCGAGAGATGCCCCCATGTGGCCGCCAGCCTTTCCAGCGCGGCCACATCGGCGGTTTCGATATCCCCCAGCACATCCTCGGCCCCGCGCAAATCGCGCTCATAGGCCGCCAGCGTATTGGCCGCCGCGCCGCGCTCCGCCGCCAGCATGGCCAGAAACGCCGCCACCGCAACCGATGGCGCCCGGGTCACCCGCGCGCCACCGCTTCGGCCGCGATCATCCGCGCCTCGGCGCCCATCCCCACGCGATTGAGCGCCGAGGTGATGTGATAGAGATAGCGCGGCGTCATCTTGGCCCAACTGTCGCCCTGCATGCCCAATCCGGCCAACAGCGCCACCAGCGCGGGATTGTTGACGCCCGCCGCCGTGTCGATCGCACCGGTCCAGCGGGTCTGGCCCGCCACGCTGCCCTTGACCTTGCCCAACAGCGAATCGCGCGTGCTGTCCTTGATCCGCCCCAACCCCGACAGCGCCGCGATCAGCATGGCGCTGCGATGCTGGCCATCGGATTTGTCATTGCCGATAAAGCTCTCAATCGCCCCCGTATCTGCCTCGCCCGACATCGGCAGACCCAGCGCCAGTTGCGCCCAGCCCGGCGATCCGGCCTCGACCACCGGCCGCCACAGCGCCGCATTGCCATCCAGCCCGGCGGACAGCATCGAGGCGATCAGATCGCCCGATTGCGCATTGAGATCCGCCGAGGGCGCCAGACGCGCCGCCGCATAGGCCGTCAGCACCATCCGGGCATAGCGCGAATAAGGGTTGGCCGCCCCATCCCACAATTGCTGCATCGCGGCCACGCGGTCGGCCGGGGCCACGCCCACATAGGCATCGCGCAGCAACAGCGCGCGCTCCGCCGGTCCGCCGGTGATGTCGTCATTACTGTAAATCTGGCTGTAGAGATCGACCATCGCCGCGCCCGACAGCACGCCCATCGCGCCCGCCACATCGGCGGCATCGGCGCGCAGCCCCAGCCCCGCCATCGGCGAAAGCGCGGTCATATCGGCATAGATCGGCCCGGCTTTGGCCAGCAGCGCATCGGGCGGGGCCAGCCCCACCGCCAGCGTCAGCCCATGGCGCATCGGGGTCAGGTCATTGACATTGTCCCACTCGATCTTGACCGCACGCGCCCGCGCGCCGCCAACGGCGCCTGCATATTTCTGCGCCAGCTCCATATCCATGCCCGAAAGCGCCTTGGCCTTGCCCAGACGGTCGAGTTCGGACTGGCCGGTGGCGGTGGCCCCGCCATAGGTCTGGCAAATGCTGCGCATTACCTGCCACGGCACATCATCGCGCGCCGAGGCATTGAGCTGCAGAACCGGGCAAAAGCCGGTGAAATCGCCCGTCGCAATATAGGCATCCATCGCCGCCTGCGTCAGCGAAGCGTCGTAATTGACCGGATCGACATCCTGCACCAGCGCGCGCGCCGCCACACCTTCGCCCATACGCAGCAGCAGGGCGGCGCGCAGGGCGGCAAATTCGGCAGGCGCCATCTCGGCGGGCGCATCCAGCCGCGAGGCCAGCGCCCGGCGCACCAGAATATGGCCCCAGCGCGACACCATCTGGCCATTGTTGCCCGCCATCACCGCGCGCACGAGGCCCGCATTCTGCCCCGCCAGCGATTGCGGCGCCATGCCGCCCTCGCCCGCATCGAGCAACCCGACCTCTTTCATCGCGCGCTGGGCGCCGGGGGGAATGTCATATTTGGGAATGAGGCCCAGCAGCCGGTCAAGCTTATCAGGCGACAGCGCGATCAATTGTTCGAACGAGCTGATCCCTTGGGGCAGCACCACCGGCCCGCTTGCCGTTGCCACGCCGATGGCGGCAATGCCCGATGAGGCCTCGACCACGGGCTGCGCGGCGATGGTGGGTTCGGGCGTGGGCGCGATGTCAACGCGCGGTTGGCCGGGGCGAACCGGGGCGGCGGCCGCAACCGGCGCGCGGCTGGGGCGCGGCGCGGGCCGGTCGAAACCGGGGGGCAGCAGCGATTCGGGGCCGCCCTGCGCCCATGCGCCGCCCGCCCCCAACAGGGCCAGCGCGGAGCAAACAAGGAGAGGTCTGGCAATCCGTTTCATCACTTCACCTGTCCGTTCACGCCGACCTGTCTGGCCGAAAGTTCCACCGCCACTTCGCGCATCTGCACCGGCCCGCCCTTGATCCACGCCAGCGCCGCAACGCCGCCCGCCGCCATCAAGGCCAGCACCAGCCACCAGAACAGCCACCGCCCGCGATGCGATTTGGCCGCTCTGTTCCTGCCCGCACTCTTGCCGCCATCGCGCCGGATCGTGATACTCAACGTCAAAATCCTCGAAACAGCGCCCCGAAGCGGGCCAACATCATGCTATGCTTGCGCCGCCGGTTAGCAAAAGTATAGGCAACCCGGCAATGGATGAAGATCACACTCTTTCCGAAAGCGCAGCCGAGGCCGTTCATCTGGCCGCCGTTCTGGCGCATATCGACCGCCCCATCGTTTTGGTGGGCATGATGGGCGTGGGCAAGACCAGCCTTGGGCGGCGTCTGGCCGCACTGTTGGGCGTGCCTTTTGTCGATGCCGATGATGAGATCGAGAAGGCGGCGCATATGCCGATTCCCGATATTTTCGCCACTTACGGCGAGGCTTTCTTTCGCGAGGGCGAGCGGCGGGTGATCGCGCGGCTGCTGGGCGAAAACACGCCGGGCGATGCGATCAAGGGGCTGAAGCTGCCTCACGCGGGCAATGGCAAAGCTGGGCTGAAGGTTTTGTCGACCGGCGGCGGGGCCTTTGTGAATGACGCCACGCGCGAACTGATTCTCGCGCGCGGGATTGCCGTGTGGCTGGATGCGGAGCTGGAAACGCTGGTTGACCGCACCGCGCGCAAGGGCAACCGACCTTTGCTGAAAACCGGAAACCCGCGCGAAATTCTCTCCAATCTCAAGTCCAGCCGTGAACCTTTCTATTCGCAGGCCCCGATCAAGGTGATGAGCGGCAACGTGCCCCATTCGCGCACCTTGGCCAGTCTGATGGTCTCGCTGGACGAATGGCTTGATGCCCATGGCGCGAAAGGCTGATTGAACGATGCCGATTATTCCTGTCGATATTGCGGGCCGCCCCTATGAAGTGCGCGTGGGCGCCGGGCTGATCGCGCGTCTGGCCGAAGAGGCGGGGGCGCGTTTGCGCAAACCCGTGGTGCCGATCATTACGGACGTGAATGTGCATAAGGCTTGGGGCGCTGCGGTCGATGCCTCCTTGGCGACGGCGGGCAAGAGCGCGGCATGGCATATCCTGCCTGCGGGCGAGAGCACCAAAAGCTGGGCCAATCTGGTGGCGGTGGTCGATGGACTGCTGGCGCTGGAAGTGGAGCGGGGCGACCATATTATCGCGCTGGGCGGCGGGGTGATCGGGGACCTGACCGGCTTTGCGGCCAGTATGCTCAAGCGCGGGTGCCATTTCATTCAGGTGCCGACGTCGCTGCTGGCGCAGGTCGATTCGAGCGTGGGCGGCAAAACCGCGATCAACACGCCCGCCGGCAAGAATCTGGTCGGCGCCTTTCACCAGCCCTCGCTGGTACTGGCCGATCTGGATGCGCTGGACACGCTGCCCCGGCGCGAGTTGGCGGCGGGCTATGCCGAGGTGGTAAAATACGGGCTGATCAACGACCCGGAATTTTTCGCATGGTGCGAGGCCAATGGCGAGGCCATGCTCTCGGGCGACCGGGCGGCGCGCGAATATGCGGTGGCCTATTCGGTCGCGGCCAAAGCCCGCATCGTGGCGCAGGACGAGTTCGAGACCACGGGTCTGCGCGCCCTGCTCAATCTTGGCCACACGTTCGGCCATGCGCTGGAGGCCGAAACCGGCTTTTCCGACCGCCTGCTCCATGGCGAGGCGGTAGCGCTGGGCTGCGTGCTGGCGGCGCGTTTTTCGGCCCGGCGCGGGCTGATGGGCGCGGATGAGGCCGCGCGCGTGGCGGCCCATATTGCGGCGGTCGGCCTGCCTGCGGATGTGCGTTCACTGGGGCTGAATGTGTCGGGCGCGCAGCTTGCCGCCCATATGCTGCATGACAAAAAGGTCGATGCGGGGCGGTTAGCGTTCCTCTTGATGCGCGGAATCGGCGGGACTTTCCTGACCAAGGATGTGACGCTGGAGGAAGTTTCGGCGTTTTTGACGGAAGAATTGGAAGGGTAAAAATGCGAGGGTCATAACCCTCACGCTCCCATTACTGTCTGCGTTGCGCTCAACCTATCCCAAGGCTCAAGGTGGAAGCGCCGCAGGCAATGAATAGCCTCCGGCGGTGAAATCTCGCGCGGGGTTGAACTCATGGCGCAACAAAGACAGTATCGGGGAGCCACGAGGGGCTAGCCCCTCGTGATATAATCCCTTCCTACTTCTTACCGCATCAACACCAATTCCTCGGCCATCGAGGGATGCAACGCCACCGTGTCGTCGAAATCGGCCTTGGTCAGGCCAGCCTTCACCGCGATGGCGACGGCCTGCAGGATCTCCGGCGCATCCGGCCCGATCATATGGACGCCCAGCACCTTGTCGGTGGCCACATCGACGATCAGCTTATAGAAACCGCGCTCCGCCCGCGCGTGGAACATGTTTTTCATCGGACGGAAATCGCTGGTATAAATCTTGATCTCATGCCCCGCCGCGCGTGCCGCCGCCTCGGTCAGGCCCACGCCCCCCAGCGGAGGCTGGCTAAACACCGCGCTGGGGATATGGTCATAGGCGATGGTGCGGGGCTTACCGCCAAACACGGTGTCGGCAAAGGCATGGCCTTCGCGGATGGCCACGGGGGTCAATTGCACCCGGTCGGTCACATCGCCCACGGCATAGATCGAGGGGCAGGAGGTGGCATTATATTCATCCACCGGGATCTGTCCGTTCGCGCCCAGTTCGACCCCGGCATTTTCCAGCCCCAGCCCCGGCGTCTTGGGCTTGCGCCCGGTGGCAACCAGCACCGCGTCCGCCTCAATGGGCAGGAAACCCTTGGTGTTGACGCAGAGCGAGCCATCGGCCTGTTTGATGATGCTCTCAATCGGCGCATCAAAGCGGAACTCGATCCCGCGCGCGCGCATCATCGTCAGCAGGCGGTCGGTCAGGCTCGAATCATAGGAGCGCAGGATCTTGTCCGACCGGTTCACCACCGTGACATGTGCGCCCAGAGCGTTGAATATACCTGCAAATTCCAGCGCAATATAGCCCGCCCCCTGAATCACCACCCGCTTGGGGAAGCTCTCCAGATGGAACACTTCATTACTGGTGATCGCATGTTCATTGCCCGGAAATTCGGGCATTACCGGCCACGCGCCCACGGCCACCAGAATGAATTTCGCGCTGATCTCGCGCCCGCTGGCCAGCCGCACCGTGTTCGGCCCGGCGATGGTGGCGCGTTCGTGGAAATGCTCGACCTTATTGTTGTCCAGCGTGGAGGTGTAGGCCCGCTCCAGCCGATCCACATCGCTGGCCACGAAATCGCGCAGCGCCGCCCAGTCGAAGCTCTTCTCGCCCAGCGTCCAGCCCAGCTTGGCCGTATCGTGCAGTTCCTCGGCAAACTGGCTGGCGTAAACCAGCAGTTTCTTGGGCACGCAGCCCCGGATCACGCAGGTGCCGCCAACGCGGAATTCCTCGGCCACGGCCACGCGCGCGCCATGGCCGGCCGCGATCCTGCTGGCGCGCACGCCCCCCGACCCGGCGCCAATCACAAACAGATCGTAGTCAAATTCGGCCATTTTCAAACTCCACCGGGGGACATGTCATTGCGCGCCGATATGGGGCCAGCCACACATTTTGCCAATAGATAGTATGTAACACTGACAATATTAATCCGCCGGATTGTTCTTCTTCAAAAACACATCCAACTTGTCATACCAAAGCTTGGCATTCACGCTTTTGGAAAAGCCGTGCCCCTCGCCCGGTATGCCATAGAACTCATAGTCCTTGCCCGCCGCCTTCAGCGCATCGGCCATCAGGGTGGATTGCTTGTATTGCACGCGCTGATCCTTGTCGCCATGCAGCAACATCAGCGGCACTTTCAGCTTGTCGGCAAAGACGAGCGGCGAGATCGTCTTGAGGTCGAAATCCTCCGGCCCCATCACGGTCTTCTTCCACTCGGCCGCCCCGCGCTTCAGATTGCTCATGTCGCTCAACTGGAACTTGAGATTGCGCGGCATATCGGAAACGCCCGCAAAACTGACCGCGCAGCGATAGCGTTCCGGGTTGCGGATCGCCCCCCACTGCGCCGCATAGCCGCCATAGGACGAACCCACGATGCAAACCCGCTTGGGATCAATCACCCCGTCTTTGGCCAGCCAATCCATGCCATCGTCTAGATCGTCCTGCATCGCGCGGCCCCATTGCCCACGACCTTTTTGATAAAAATCATCGCCATAGCTGCTCGACCCGCGATATTGCGGCTGAAGCACGGCATAGCCGCGGTTGGCCAGAAACTGCACATCGTCATCATAATCGCCATCATCGCGCACGCCATAGGGGCCGCCATGCGGCAGGATGATCAGCGGCAAATTCTTAGGCTCGCGCCCCACCGGCAGCGTCAGATAGGCCGGGATCTCCAGCCCGTCGCGCGCCTTATAGGAAACATAGCGCGGCGCGGCCAGACTGGCCGAGGGCAGCTTGTCATTCACATAGGCCAGCCGGTGCATCACCCCATCGGCCACCTGATAGAGATAGTAGCTGCCCAGATCCGAGGCCGAGCCGACATGAACGATCATCATCGAACGATCGCGGTTTTTCGTGGCCACCCACGCCCGGCGATTGCCCACCGATTTGTCCAGACTGGACTGCAACTCGGCCAGATCCTTGTCGAACCAATGCGTGCGATACTGATCGTCAGTATAGGAAACGCTGACCAGTTCGCCCTTATCCTCGCTCAGGTCGAAATCCTCAATGTCGTTCTTCGCGCTTTCATAGACCAGTTCGCCCTTCTCGCGCTTGGCGAAATCATAGCGATAGAGCGCATCGCGCCCGGTCTTCTCATTCTTCAATATGCGATAGCCAAGGTCGGTGCCGCTCCACAAATGCACCGCGCTCATCTGCGCATCTTCATCCTCAAGGCTCTTGGCGCGCACCACCGTGCGAAAGGGATCGCCATCCTTGGCGCGATAGAGCATGTCCCACTTGCCGCCATCCTTCATCCGGTATCCCACGCGCACCACGCCCGCATTATCGGCATACCAGTCCCACACGCGATCCTCGGCCGCTTGCACCAGCTTGCGCTTGTTGGTGGCGATATCGACACGATAGATGCTGGGATATTCATAGATCGTGGCCTGATAGGCCATCAGCGCGCTCTTGCCCTCGGGATCGACCCACAGCACATCATCGCCCGTCAGCCCCTCGGTCGAACTGCCAAGAAACATCATCTTTTTCGTCACGATATCATAAGCGATAAGCCGGGTCAGCAAGGCCTCATCGCCATCCCACGGCACCAGCTTGCCCACACTGATCAACAGCGTGTTGTCGCCGGCCCAGCGATACCAGCGCAAATCGGGATCGGTCTTTTTCTGACCGATCGGGATCATGAGCGGCGCATCGCCCTTGACCGAAAGGATGGCCAGATTTTCCACCCCTTTTACATTCATCCGCGCCGCAATATGCATCCCGTCGGGCGAAAGGCGGGGCCGCGTCATAAACGGACGTTCGGCAAAAACTTCGGTAGGAATCAAGGCGGGCCGGGCGGCGGCCGCCGCTTCGGCCTGCACAGGTTGGGCCTGCACAGGTTGGACCTGCGCCGATTGGGCCGATGGCGTCGTCTGGGCAAAACCCTGCCCCGCCATGCTGCAAACCATGGCCAGCGACAACGCATGGCCAACACCCCGGCCACGCCAGTAATTCGTCATGAAGCCCCCGCTTTCGACTATATTTGGGTCCGATATCGGATCTGACCCAAGAATAGCCGGGAAAAAGACGATGACTCAATGAATTTTTACGCAAAAATCGCGCCATCTCTTGACAGAAACGGCGCGATTTCCATTGATATTTACGTTTAACTAATGCTTCAGGCCAAACCGGCCTCGGCCAGCAGCGCGGTGGTGCTGGCATCGAACACGGCCTCGCCCTGATCGATGGCATTGGCAATTTGCTTGCCCAATTCCACGCCGAACTGGTCAAACGGGTTGATGCCCAGCAGCACCGCATTGGCAAAGGTGCGATGTTCATGGAACGCGATCAGTGCGCCAAGGCTGGCGGGCGAGAGATCGTCGACAAGGATCGTGGCCGAGGGACGGTTGCCCGGATAGGAGCGCGATTTATCCGCCGAATCCTTGCCCGCCATCAAAGCGGCGCCCTGCGCAAAGCAGTTCATCAGCAGGATGCGGTGATGGGCCGGGTCAAGCTGGTCGCCCGGCGCGATGCTGGCGATGAAATCGACCGGCACGGTGATCGTGCCCTGATGGAGAAGCTGGAACACGGCATGTTGCGCATCCGTGCCCACGCCGCCCCAGGTGATCGGCGCGGAAGGGCCGTCCAGAGGCGCGCCGTCAAAGGTCACACTCTTGCCGTTCGATTCCATTTCGAGCTGTTGCAGATAGTCGGGCAGCAGCGCGAGGCGTTCGTCATAGGCAAAGCAGGCGCGCGTCTGGCAACCGCGCAGATGGGTGTAGAGCTGGTCGGCAAAGGCCGCGCGCAGCGGCAGATTGTCCGCGCCCGACGTATTGGCGAAATGCTCGTCAATCACCGCCGCACCGCTAAGAAATTCGGCGAATTCCTCAAAGCCCAGCGCCAGCGCCACCGGGAAGCCGATCGACGACCACAGCGAATAACGCCCGCCCACGCTTTCGGGGAAAGGCAGGATACGGGTTTCATCAACGCCCCATTCCACCGCCTTTTCCGGCGCGGCGGTCAACGCCACCACGCGGCCATAGGGATCATCGACGCCGTTTTCCTTCAGCCAGTTCAGAGCCGATTTGGCGTTGGTCATCGTCTCGATGGTGGTGAAGGTCTTGGAGGCGACCGCGATCATCGTGGTGGCCGGGTCTGCCTTGGCAAAGGCGGCCTCCAGCGCGCAGCCGTCAATATTGGCGACCACATGCACCTCAACCACGCAGCCGTCGCGGGTCAGCGCGTCAATCGCCAGCGCCGGGCCAAGCGCCGAACCGCCGATGCCGATGTGGATCAGGTGCTTGACCTCGCCCAGCGCGCCTTCATGAATCGCGGCCACCAGCGAGGCGGTGCGCTGATGCAGCGCCTGCGCTTCTTCCACCGAGCTGTCCTTGCCGATGCCGCGCTGGGCGGTGTGTTCGGCGGCGCGGCCTTCGGTGTTGTTGATCTTTTCACCGCCAAACAATTGTGCACGGCGGCCATCGAAATCCTGCGCCGCGGCCAAAGCCTCGAAACCGGCGATATGCGCATCATCGAGATGCATTTTCGACCAGTCGAAGCGGATGCCCCCCAGCCCTTCGCCCAGTTCAAAACGGGTGGACAGCTTGCTCAGACGATCAGCATCGCCGGCGAACAATTCCGCCAGCGTGGGGCGAGGCAGGCCCGCCAGATGATCCCATGCAGCCTTGACCGATTGGTTGGTGGACACGTTCGCTTCACTCCCGTCTTGCAGATGCGATCAATAATTGGCTCGAACCTATGCCCTTTGCGCAAGGATTGGCCAAGGGTGCGCCGCAGCATTTTTACCTCTATCGCGCCGCTGAATACGTTTTGTGACGCAAGGATGGCCCAAACATGCACGGTTCATCCCCTGCTCAGCCAAACCATGGCTTGACGCAGCGCTTCTTGGCCAACATGGCAGCACGGCCAGATTCAAGGATGAGCAAAGATGAGCCAAGCCGAACCCGCCACCAAGCCCGGCGCCAAACCGGAAAAACAGGAGGAGAACTTTTTCGTTTTCCTTATCAAGCTGGTGGTGATCGTTGCTGTGTTCCGCAGCTTCATCTTCTCGCCCTTTAACATCCCCAGCGAATCGATGCTGCCGCGTCTGGTCAATGGCGACTATTTGCTGGCCGCAAAATGGCCTTATGGTTACTCCCGCTATTCGATGCCTTTCAGCCTGCCGCTGTTGCCGGGCCGCATTCTGGCCACCCAGCCCAAGCGCGGCGATGTGGTGATCTTCAAGGCCCCGCCGACCAATCAGGATGACTGGATCAAGCGCGTGATCGGCCTGCCGGGCGATACGATCCAGATGAAGGGAGGCGTTTTGCATATCAACGGCAATGCCGTGCCCAAGCAAAGAATCGAGGATTTCGAGATCGCTGTCTCGCCCAACACCTCCTGCTATCAGCCGCGCTATGGCATGAGCGTGAATTACGAGACGGTGAAGGATGGCAAAACCATCTGCCACTATCCGCAATATCGCGAAACGCTGCCGTCCGACAACGGCAAGCCGGGCAAGTCGTATAACGTGCTCGACATGGAGGTCACGCCGCAGGACAATACCCTGCCCTATATCGTGCCCGAGGGCGCGCTGTTCCTGATGGGTGATGACCGCGACAATTCGCAGGACAGCCGTTTCCCCGTCGAAGTGGGCGGCATCGGCTATGTTCCGCAGGGCAATCTGGTGGGCCGCGCCACCATCGTGATGTGGTCGACCGACGGATCGGTTTCGTGGTACAAGCCCTGGACATGGCTGACCGCCGCGCGCTGGAACCGGATCGGGGGCACCTTTTGAGCAAGACCCTTACGACAAGGCCTGTCAACAATCCGGCGCTTCCTGATGCCACGCGTGCGTTTCTGACCCGCGTGATCGGCGTTGACCCCGATGGCGCGCCCGAATGGACCGCCGCGCTGACCCATGGCAGTTTTTCGGCCCAGAACGGCGCGCGCGGCAAAGGTCTTGAAGATTATCAGCGACTCGAATTTCTGGGCGACCGGGTGCTGGGCCTGACGATTGCCGAATGGCTGTATCAAAGCGAGGGCGCGGCCGAGGGTCGCCTCTCGCAGCGTTTGAACGTGCTGGTCAGCCGCCAGATGTGCGCGACCATCGCGCGCGGGATCGGGCTTGGCGAACATATCCGCCTTGGCAAACAGGCGCGCGATGATGGCGGGTCCGACAGCGAGAACATTCTTGGCGATGTGATGGAGGCGCTGATCGGCGCATCCTTTGTCACGCGCGGCTTTGAACCCACCCGCGCCCTCATTCGCAGCCTGTGGGCCGAAGAGGTCGGCGGGCGGGCGGGGCAAGCCAAGCATCCCAAATCCGCGCTTCAGGAATGGGCCGCCGGCAATCGCCGCAAGCCGCCCGAATATCGACTGGTCGATCGTTCAGGTCCCGATCATGCCGCGCGCTTTACCGTCGCCGTGGCAGTCAAGGGCGTGGGCGAGGTCGAAGCCGTGGCCAACAGCAAACAGGAGGCCGAAACCCAGGCGGCCGCCGCATTTTTAAGGCAATTTGGATGAGTGAAATCGCAGAATCTTGTGGCCTCGTGGCCGTGCTCGGCGCCCCCAATGCGGGCAAGTCCACGCTGGTTAACGCGCTGGTCGGGCAAAAGGTGGCGATTGTCTCGCAAAAGGCGCAGACCACCCGCGCGCGCCTGATGGGCATCGCGCTGGAACAGACCGACAAGCATAACAGCCAGATCATTCTGGCCGACACGCCCGGCATTTTCACCCCGCGCCGCCGTCTGGACCGCGCAATGGTCGCCGCCGCATGGGAAGGCGCCAGCGAGGCCGATGCCATCCTGCTGGTCGTCGATGCCGCCAAGAAGAACCGGCAGGGGCTGGAAGAAATCCTCGAATCGCTCAAGGGCCGCCCGGAGCGCAAGCTGCTCGCGCTCAACAAGGTCGATCTGTGCCCCAAGGAGCCGCTGCTGGTTCTGGCGCAGGAACTGACGCAAGCGGTCGATTTTGCCGAGGTCTTCTTCATCTCGGCCTCGACCGGCGATGGCGTGGCACAGTTGAAGGCCCGTCTGGCGGACCTGATGCCCGCAGGCCCCTGGAATTTCCCCGAGGATCAGGTTTCCGACGCCTCGGAACGGCTGATGGCCTGCGAAATCACCCGCGAACAGCTCTATCGCCAACTGCATGACGAGCTGCCCTATGACAGCACCGTGCGCCCCGAAAGCTATACCCACCGCAAGGATGGCAGCGTCGAGGTTCGCCAGCAGATCGTGATCGCCCGCGAAAGCCAGAAATCCATCGTGCTGGGCAAGCGCGGCGCGCGCCTGAAAGCGATCGGCGAGGCGGCGCGGACCGAGCTGGCGCAACTGCTGGGGGTCAAGGTTCACCTGTTCCTGCACGTCAAGGTTGACGAAAACTGGGCCGATGCGCGCGAAATCTACGAGGAGATCGGGCTGGAATGGGTGCGCTGAGGCGCGCCCGGCAACCTATCAGGTGTGCTCAAGCACCTTGCCTGATCTATTGTGAGACAGGCGTACAAAGATTATGGCAAAGGTTATGGCAAATCGGCTGAAAGCTGCGACAAGACAGTTTGGTTCGAAACCATGAAGTGAAAGCACAGAATCGAAACTGGGCATCGGGGGTTGATGGCCTGACCGCAATGCAGATGGGGGTCTGTTGCGGTTTGTAAAGGCGATCAGACGGACGGAGTGTTTGATGGTCGAATATATCGCAGAACTTCCGGCGCGGCTGCGGGGTGCAGCCAGAGCGGAAGCTCCCAAGATCAGCCAGCCCTTGCAGGGCGTGGCCGAAAGGGCCGGGCTGGGCGCGGTGCGCGGAGTCAATCTGCTGCTAATGGGCTTTGCCTATCTGGCGGTGGGACTGGTGCTGCGCGGCGCCACGCTGGGCTTTCCTGTTATCCATATCGACGAGCAATTCTATCTGCTCGTGGGCGACCGCATGCTGCATGGCGCGGTGCCCTTTGTGGACATCTGGGACCGCAAGCCGGTTGGCCTGTTCCTGCTCTATGCTGCGATTCGGTTGCTGGGGGGCGACGGAATCCTGCAATATCAACTGGTGGCGCTGGCCTGCGTGGCGGGAACGTCGCTGGTCATCTATCGCATGGCGCGCGAAATCGCCTCGCCGATGGGCGCGTGGTGGGCCGGTGTTGCCTATCAGATGTTCCTCTCGGCCTTCTTCTGCTTTGGCGGACAGGCGCCGGTTTTCTACAATCTACTGATGGCTCTGGCGGGCCTTGGCATGATGGGCGTGTGGACGGCCAAGACCGACCGACGCCTGTTCCTGCATGGTCTGGCGATCATGGCGGTGGTCGGCGTCTCGCTTCAGATCAAATACACGGTCGTGTTCGAAGGTCTGGCCTTTGGGCTGATGCTGATGTTCCGCGCGCGGGCGCTGGGCTGGTCGCATGGGCGGGTGATGGCAGCGGCCACCGGCTGGGCGGGCGTGGCGCTGTTGCCCACGCTGGCGGCATGGGGCGTCTATATTGCGATGGGCCATGGCATGGCCTTTGCGCAGGCCAATTTCCTCTCGATCTTTGGCCGGCATGAGGATCTCGACGGTTCGCTGTTCCGCCTGTTCAAGGAAACGCTGGCGCTGTCGCCGGTCTGGGCGGCGATCTTTTGGGCGCCGCGCAAGATGCCGCCGCTGCGCTTTGCCGCGCGCCCGGCACAGGGTTTCCTGCGGATCTGGGCCGGGGTGGCGGTGGCCGGGTTCCTGATCTTTGGCACGTGGTATGACCATTATGTCGCACCGCTGCTGGTGCCTCTGATGGCGCTGGCCGCGCCTGCGCTGGGGCGCGCCCGGCCGTTCCGCTGGTACACGCATTTCATGCTGGGCATCGGCATGGTCGCAGCCGCCGTGGTGACGATCTATAACACGCGTCACCATGGCACCTCCGAAGAGGTCGAGGTGGCCGCCGACATCATCCGCAACGCGGCGGCAACGCCCACCGGGCAGGGCTGCGTCTATATCAACGAGGGCGATCCGATCCTCTATCACATGGCCAATGCCTGCTTTGTCACGCGCTATATATTCCCCAACCATCTCAACGGCATGGTCGATGTCAACGCGCTGGGCGTCGATGCGGGGCAAGAGGTGCGCAACATTCTGGCCAAGCGCCCGCAGGTGGTGGTGATGACGGTTGAGCCCTCGTCGCTGCCGGTGAACTGGCACACGCGCAATGTGATGTTCCAGCATCTCAGGCGGGATTATCAACTGGCCGGTCTGGTGCATGTCGGATGGCGCGATCTGTTGATCTATCGGCTGAACAACCGGCCATAAGGGGCAAAACGAAAAGGGCCGCGCCGGAGATGTCCGGCGCGGCCCTTTTCTTTGTCTGCAAAACTCAGACTGCCGATAATCAGGCCTTGGCCGCAGCTTTCTTCGGGGCTGCCTTCTTGGCCGGAGCCTTCTTGGCGGCAAGCTTCTTGGCGGCAGGCGCTTCGCCATCATCTTTCTTGGCCGCTGCCTTCTTGGGCGCGGTTTTTTTCGCGGGGGCCTTCTTCTTGCCCTTGGTGCTCGGCCCCTTGGCCGCCTTTTCGTCGATCAGCGCGATCGCCTGTTCCAGCGTCAGCTTGTCCTGCTCAACCGCCTTGGGCAGCGTGGCATTGGTCGTGCCATCGGTCACATAGGCGCCGTATCGTCCCGCCAGCAGCTTGATCTCGCCCCCGGTGGTGGGGTGGGCGCCAAACACCTTGAGCGGCTCGGCAGGGGCATTGCGGCTGCGCCCGCCGCCCGCCGCCGCCTCGGCCAGCTTGGTCACGGCCAGATTCATGCCCGTTTCGAACACTTCGGCAGTGGCCCGCAACCGCGCATATTTGCCATTATGCGCCAGATAAGGGCCATAGCGGCCAATGCTCGCGGTGATCGGCTCGCCGCTTTCGGGATGCGGCCCGATGGTGCGCGGCAAGGACAACAGCTTGACCGCCCAGTCCAGCGTCATCTCGCCAATATCCTTGGGGATCGACGCCATCTTGCGCGTGTCGCCCTCGCCCATCTGGATATAGGGGCCAAAGCGGCCCGCTTTGCGCATGATCGGCTCGCCAGTTTCCGGGTGCTTGCCCAGTTCGCCTTCCTCGCCCGCATCGGCGCTGCCGCCCGGCTGCGCGAATTTGCGGGTGAATTTGCATTCCGGATAGTTCGAACAGGCGACAAACGCACCATACTTGCCGCCGCGCAGGGACAGACGCCCCGCCTCGCATTGCGGACATTTGCGCGGGTCCGTCCCATCCTCACGCGGGGGGAACAGATAATCGGAGAGGAACTCATCGAGCGCCTCGGTCACTTCCGAGGGCTTCTTCTCCATCACCTCGTCGGACTTGGGCTTGAAATCCTTCCAGAACGCCTCAAGCACCGTGCGCCATTGCGCCCGCCCACCCGAAACGTCGTCCAGCTCATCCTCCATGCCCGCCGTAAATTCATAGGCGACATAGCGGTCAAAGAAACGTTCGAGGAAGGAGGTGAGGAGACGCCCGGTTTCCTCGGCAAAGAAGCGGTTTTTCTCGGTGCGCACATAGGCGCGGTCCTTCAACACCTGAAGCGTGGCCGCATAGGTCGAAGGACGCCCGATGCCCAATTCTTCCAGACGCTTGACCAGCGACGCTTCGGAATAGCGCGGCGGCGGCTGGGTGAAATGCTGGGTGGCCTCCACGCCCTGCTTCAAGGGCATATCGCCCTTGTTCATCAGAGGCAGCAGGTTCGCATCATCATCATCGTCGGCCTTGTTATCACGGCTTTCGTCATAGACCGCCATAAAGCCGGGGAACTTGACCACCTGCCCCGTCGCGCGCAGCTCATGCTGGCCTGTGCCGTCGCGCATCGTCACGGTGGTGCGCTCCAGCGCCGCCGAAGCCATCTGGCTGGCCAGCGCGCGCTTCCAGATCAGGTCATAGAGGCGCGCCTCGTCGCCGCTGCCGTAATGGTCGCGGCCAAACTCGGTCGGGCGGATAGCCTCGTGGGCCTCCTGCGCATTCTTGGCCTTGGTTTCATAGTGGCGCGGCTTTTCCGGGCAGTAATGGCCCGAGAAACGCTCGGTAATCTCGCGGCGGGCGGCGGAAATGGCGCTGGGGTCCATCTGCACGCCGTCGGTACGCATATAGGTGATCGCACCCGCCTCATACAGCGTTTGCGCCACGCGCATCGTGTGGCTGGCCGAAAAGCCCAGCTTGCGCGCGGCTTCCTGCTGCAGCGTCGATGTGGTGAATGGCGGATAGGGATTGCGGCGGACCGGCTTGGTTTCCACCTCCCCCACGCGGAAGGCGCCCTGCTCCACCGCCGCCTTGGCGCGATTGGCAATGCCCGCCTCGCCAAGGCTCAGCTTCTCCAGCTTCTTGCCTTCAAACTTGACCAGACGCGCCGGGAATTGCGAGCCGTCGTGCATCATGCGCGCGATGACCTGCCAATATTCCTCGGGCTTGAAGACCTCGATCTCGCGCTCGCGCTGAACAATCAGGCGCAGCGCCACCGACTGCACGCGGCCCGCCGATTTGGCGCCGGGCAATTTGCGCCACAGCACCGGCGAGAGCGTGAACCCGAACAGATAGTCCAGCGCGCGCCGCGCCAGATAGGCATCGATCAGATCCTGATCCAGCTCGCGCGGGTGCTTCATCGCCGTGGTGACGGCATCCTTGGTGATCGCGTTGAAGGTAACGCGCTCAACCTCCTTGGGCAACGCCCGCCGCTTGGCCAGCAGTTCGCGCACATGCCACGAAATCGCCTCACCCTCGCGATCAGGGTCAGTCGCCAGGATCAGTCGGTCGGCCTGCTTGGCAAGGTCGGCAATCTCGCGCACGCGGGCCTGCTTGTCGCCATACAGTTCCCAGTCCATCGCGAAATCTTCATCGGGCCGCACCGATCCATCCTTGGGCGGCAAGTCGCGAACATGGCCATAGCTGGCCAGCACCCGATAATCCTTGCCGAGATACTTCTCGATGGTTTTCGCCTTGGCCGGGGATTCGACAATAACAAGCTGCATGGTTTCTCTTGTACTATCTAAGAGGGACGCTCTGGCCGCGATGGCCGCAGGGCCGACAATGCGGCCATGCCCCCAATTGAAAGGCTTGTGAAGCCCGATTGCCCCTTAGAGCGCCGGGCCTCACGTATACGCGCGATGGTGGCGGGGCGGGCGTGCCTTCGTCAAGAGGGCGTGTGGCGGGTCCATTCTCATGGCATTTTGACAGCCATAAGACAGCGGCAGGTTCGTTTCGGAACTATCGCAACTTTACCCGCGGGCGCTCCGGGCCGAAAATCCCACGCAGATTTACGGAGCGCGCCATGGACAAATCACACAATGCGGCTGACCCGCCCCCCGGCATGACGCTGGATCACCCCGCCCAGCTCCAGCTCGATCAGCGCCATCTGCACACCCCCGGCGCTCAGGCCCGACTGGCGCACGATCTCGTCCACCCCCACCGGCGCCGGGCCAAGCAGCGCGGCGATCCGGTCATTGGCATCGGCGCCACCCTCCTCGGCCTCATCCCCGGCCTCATCCGCCTCTGGCAGGCGATCACCGCCAAAGCCATCGAGCGGGGCGTGATCCTCTTCATGGAAATGCGAACGCGACAGGCCGTCGAAACTGGCGATCAGCTCGATAATATCCTCGGCCCGCTGGATCAGGATGGCCCCCTCGCGGATCATTTCGTTGCAGCCATGGCTGCGCGGGTCGAGCGGAGAGCCGGGCACCGCCATCACCTCGCGCCCGTAATCGCCCGCCAGCCGCGCGGTTATCAGCGAGCCGGACTTGAACGCGGCCTCGACCACCACTGTGCCCGCCGCAATCCCGGCGATGATGCGATTGCGCGCCGGGAAATGACGCTGTGTCGGCTCGACGCCCGGGGGCGCCTCGGTCAACAGCAGGCCCTCCTCGGCGATGCGCGATTGCAGCGCGGCATGTTCGGGTGGGTACGCGACGTCGATGCCGCCGCCGATGACGGCAATCGTGCAGCCGCTGGTATAGGTCTCTCCGCGGCCGGCCAACGCGCCCTGATGCGCAGCAGCGTCAATCCCCCGCGCTAGGCCCGAAACCACCGGATAGCCTGCTTCGGCCAGCGCGCCTGCCATTTCACGGGCCAGACGCATTGCACCCGCGCTGGCATTGCGCGCGCCCACCATGGCCACGGGCGCGGCCCGCGACAGATCAGCCCGCCCCCGCGCGATCAATAAAGGCGGAGCCGAATCGAGCTGGCGCAGCAAGGGAGGATAATCGGGCGAATCGTGAAAGATATAGCGCGCACCGGCGGCGCGGACGGCCTTGATCTCGGCCTCGACCACGCCAATGTCGATGGCGCGATAGGGTTTACGGCCCTTGGCGCTGCTGCGTCCATCCCCTCTGGCGGCCAGATCGGGCAAAGCGTCAAGCGCGCGGCGCGCATCGCCAAAACGGCGCAGCAATTGCCCGAAGGTGACCGGACCGATGTTGGGCGAACGGATCAGGCGGATGCGCGCCAGCCCTTCCTCGCGCGTCAGAGTGAAACCTGCGCCCGACTGCGCCTCGTCGCCCGGCTCGCTCATCCCTTTTTTGCGCCCACTTTCGGCTCGGTCCCGGCGCGCAGGCGGGCGATATTTTCACGATGCTGATACAGCACCAGCGCCGCCAGCGCGGCCAGTACCGGCACCATCGCCACATGCCCCAGCGCCAACGCGCCAATCGGCGCGGCCAACGCGGCGCTCATGCCGCCCACGCTGGAAATGCGCGAGAGCTTGAACATGCCCACCCATGCCAGCAGGCACAGCAGCCCGACCGGCCATGCCAGCCCCAGCGCCACGCCCAGCATGGTGGCCACGCCCTTGCCGCCTTTGAATTTCAACCACACCGGGAAGCAATGGCCCACCATCGCCCCGGCCCCGCCCGCCAGCGCCAGCCATGTCGCCCCGGCGGCCCCATCGGCAAATTGCCCGGCAGGCAGCATGCCCGCGATCAGCACCGCCGCCGCGCCCTTGCCGCCGTCGAGCAGCAGCGTGGCCGCCGCCAGACCTTTGCGCCCGGTGCGCAGCACATTGGTCGCCCCGATATTGCCCGATCCGATCGAGCGCAGATCGCCCGCGCCAAAGGCCCGCGTCAACAGCAGACCAAAAGGCACCGAACCCAGCGCGTAACCCAGCACCGAGGCCACCATCAAAGACATTGCATTCACCCTTGTTGGCGCCCGATGTTTTAACCAAAGGGCGCGTTCACCCCTCCTTTAGTCGCAGCGGAGGCTTTGTCGAACCCCCTTCTCTTTCCTTTTTGCCGCAATCCCTCCTAAAGAGGGACTGACATGGCCCCGACTCCCGACGAACTGATCGCCCCTTCCGCCCCCATCCTGCTGTTCGATTCCGGCGTCGGCGGGTTGACCGTGCTCGACGCGCTGCGCCGCCATTTGCCGCAAGCCCCGGTGATCTATGTCGCGGACAATGCGGGCCTGCCCTATGGCACCAAGAGCGAGGCGCAGATCGCGGCGCGCGTGTCGGGCCTGCTGGGGCGGATGACCGAGCGTTTGCGCCCGCGCCTTGTCTGCATCGCCTGCAACACGGCCAGCACGATTGCCCTGTCGAGCGTGCGCGAGGTGCTGGAGGTGCCGATTGTCGGTACCGTGCCCGCGATCAAGCCTGCCGCCGCGATGACGCAGACCGGCGTGATCGGCCTGCTGGGTACGCAGGCGACGATCCGGCAGGCCTATGTGGATCGACTGGAGCATGAATTTGCCGCCGGTAAACGGCTGTTGCGCCATGGTGCGCCCGAACTGGTTGAGGCGGCGGAGGCGAAATTGCGGGGCCTGCCGGTCGATTCCCGGTTGATTGCGCGGGCGGTTGCGGGGCTGCGCGATCAACAGGGCGGGGATCGCATCGATACGGTGGTGCTGGCCTGCACCCATTTCCCGCTCTTGGTGCAGGAGTTGGGCGAGGCATTTGGTCCGGGCGTGCGCTTTATCGACGGGGCCGACGGCATCGCACGCCGCATCGCCTTTTTGACCCAAGGTCAGGAGTTTAGCCGCAATACCGAGGACCTCGCCCTGTTCACCAGCGGGGATGGCATCGCCGGTCTGGAGCCGGCGCTGCACCAGCGCGGGCTGATGCGGATCGCCGTGTTCTGATCGCCTTAATGATCGGTCTGCGACAAAGACGAATACTACTTTTGGACAGAATGCCCTATCTCACTGTTTGACTCTGGTCATTTTATGCATCCCCTCATATGTTCTAAGGGGGGAGAGCCGGAAAGCCGGATCCATACGGTGCCGTTCAGGATTAGAGCCAGTGAACTACGACCAGATTTTCGACGCAGCTATCGACCGCCTGCATTCCGAAGGGCGGTATCGCGTGTTTATCGACATCCTGCGCAACAAGGGCGCCTATCCCAACGCGCGCTGTTTTGCCGGACATAACGGCCCCAAGCCGATCACGGTGTGGTGCAGCAACGACTATCTGGCGATGGGGCAACACCCCAAGGTGATCGCCGCGATGGAAGAAGCGCTGCATGACGTGGGCGCGGGTTCGGGCGGCACGCGCAACATCGGCGGCAACACCCATTACCATATCCAGTTGGAAGAAGAGCTGGCCGACCTGCACGGCAAGCAGGGCGCGCTGCTCTTCACCTCGGGCTATGTGTCGAATGATGCCACGCTCTCCACGCTGGCCAAGATCCTGCCCGGATGCGTGATCTTTTCCGACGAATTGAACCATGCCAGCATGATTGCCGGCATCCGCAATTCGGGCGCGGAAAAGAAGGTGTTCCGTCACAATGATGTCGAGCATCTGGAAGAACTGCTGAAGGAAACCGATCCCAACGTGCCCAAGCTGGTGGCGTTTGAATCGGTCTATTCGATGGATGGCGATATCGCCCCGATCCACGAAATCTGCGATCTGGCGGAAAAGTACAACGCGCTGACCTATATCGACGAGGTCCATGCCGTGGGCATGTATGGCCAGCGCGGCGGCGGCATCACCGACCGCGACAATGCCGCCCACCGCATCGACATTATCGAAGGCACGCTGGGCAAGGCATTCGGCGTGATGGGCGGCTATATCGCGGCGGACAAGCGCATCGTCGATGTGATCCGCTCCTATGCGCCGGGCTTCATCTTCACCACCTCGCTCTCGCCGGTGCTGGTGGCGGGCGTGCTGGCCTCGGTTCGTCATCTGAAGGCGTCGAGCGTTGAGCGCGATGGCCAGCAGGCGGCGGCGGCGGGCCTCAAGGCCATGATGCGCGAGGCCGGGCTGCCGGTGATGAATTCGACCACCCATATCGTGCCGCTGATGGTGGGCGATCCGGTCAAGGCCAAGAAGATCAGTGACATCCTGCTGGCCGAATATGGCGTCTATGTGCAGCCCATCAACTTTCCCACCGTGCCGCGCGGGACCGAGCGTCTGCGCTTTACGCCGGGACCGCAGCATACCGAGGCGATGATGCGCGATCTGACCTCGGCGTTGGTGGAAATCTGGGATCGGCTGGAGTTGAAGCTGGCTGCTTAAAGCGAGTTTATGCCTCCGGCGGGCAAAGGGACTTGTCCCTTTGCAATCCCGTTAAGGGGGTGGTGCCGGATTGGCGGAGTTCATTGAATAAAATTTGAAAGCCTGCGGCGCGGAGAGCTTGGACTCAAAAGCGCCGCAGGCTTTAATTATGGAACTTCGCGTCCGACACACTTTGGCCGAACCCATAGCACAACGCAGACAGTAACGGGAGCGCGAGGGTCTAGACCCTCGCATCATCCCTTTTCTTACCCATACCTACCCGTCACATAATCCCGCATCGCCGCCGTCGCTGGCCGCACAAAGGCCTCACCCGAGGGCCGGAATTCCACCATTTTGCCCATCAGCATAAAGCCGGTGTAGTCCGAAATCCGCGCCGCCTGCTGCAGGTTGTGGGTGACGATGACGATGGTGAAGCTCTGCTTGAGTTCGATCAGCGCCGTTTCCAGCTTCGCCGTGGACAAAGGGTCGAGCGCTGAGGCAGGCTCGTCGAGCAACAGCACTTCCGGCTCCACCGCGATCCCGCGCGCCACGCAAAGGCGCTGCTGCTGCCCGCCCGACAGGCTCAGGCCTGACTTGTCCAGCTTGTCCTTGACCTCGTCCCACAGCGCCGCGCGGGTCAGCGAGGTTTCGACGATCTCATCCATCTGCGCGCGCGAGACATTGCGGTGCAGGCGCACGCCGAACGCGATGTTTTCATAGATCGACATCGGGAACGGCGTGGGCCGCTGAAACACCATGCCGATACGGGCCCGCAACCGGGCATTGTCGCCGTTGATCGCGAGGCCTGCGGCGGGCGGCGCATCCTCGACCGCTTCACGCGGGTTCAGCAGGTTTTCGCCATTGAACAGGATCTGCCCCTCGGCATGTTGGCCCGGATAAAGGTCATAGATTTTGTTCAGCGTGCGCAGCAGCGTCGATTTGCCGCAGCCCGAAGGCCCGATCAGCGCGGTGATCTTGCCCCGCGCCACCGGCAGATCAACGCCGAACAGCGCCTGATGCTTGCCATAGAAGAAGTTGAGCCCGCGCACATCCAGCACCCGCTGCTCCATCGGCGGGGGCAGGATCACGCTGCCGACATCGGCCTGTTTGGCGTCAAAATTCACGACTGATGGCTCCCGCGCGCCAGAGCGCGTCCGATGATGTTGGCGGCAAGGACGGTGATGGCAATCAACAGCGCCCCCACCCATGCCAGCGCGCGCCAGTCGTCAAAGGCCGACAGCGCGAATTGATAGATCGTGGTGGGCAAGGCGCCCATCGGCTGGGTCAGGGCAAAGGACAGGTCGGGATTGCCCAGCGAAGTGAAGAGCAGCGGCGCCGTTTCGCCCGAAATACGCGCAAAGCCGAGCAGAGCGCCCGTCACCAGACCTGGCCGCGAAGCGCGCCAGATGATCGCGCGGATGACATAGCTCTTGCCCGCGCCCATCGCCATGCCCGCCTCGCGCAACTGGTTCGATTGCAGGCGCAGGATGTCCTCGGTCGTGCGCGTCACCACGGGCGTGGCCACAAAGGCCAGCGCCACCGCGCCCGCCCCTGCCGAAAAGCCATGCAGCGGCCGCACCAACAGTTCATAAACGAACAGGCCGATCAGGATCGAGGGCGCCGACAGGAGCACGTCGTTCAAAAACCGCACCACCTCAGCCAGCTTGCTCCCCTCGCCATATTCGGCCAGCCACGTGCCCGCCAGAATGCCGATGACCACCGCCATCACCATGCCGATCGCGCACATTTCCAGCGAACCAAGGATGGCGTTGCGCAAGCCCCCCGGCATTTCGGGCGGCGGCTGGTCCATGGTGAAGATATGCAGAGAGATCCCGCCCAGCCCATTGGCCACCAGCGACCACAGGATGAGCAAGAGCGCGATCACCGCCACGGCGGTGGCCGCCATGGTCAGGCCGACAAAGCCGTAATTGACCAGCTTGCGCCGGGCATGGCGGTCGAAAAGATGCCGGTTGAATGCCATCACGCCTTCTCCCGCCCGATCAGCAGCCGCGCGCCCACCAGCGCGGCAAAGGTAATCACAAACAGCACCAGTCCCAGCGCCAGCAGCGCCGAGACATGCAGATCGCTGCTCGCTTCGGCAAATTCATTGGCGATGGTGGAGGCAATCGTCGAACCGCTGGCAAACAGGCTGCGCGGAAATTCATGGCTGTTGCCGATGATAAACGTCACCGCCATCGTCTCGCCCAGAGCGCGCCCCAGCCCCAGCATCACCGCGCCGATCGCGCTGCGCCGGATATAGGGCAGCATGATCTTGCTCACCACCTCATAGGGGGTGCAGCCCATGCCATAGGCCGCCTCGCGCACATGGGTGGGCACGGACAGCAGCAATTCCCGCAGCACCGTGGCGATATAGGGCAGCACCATGATCGCCAGGATCATCGCGGCGGTGAAGATATTCGCGCCATTGGGGATGCCCTCGAACAGATGGCCCCAAAAACTGTCGGGATCGACCACGTAGAACAGCGGCAATTGCACATGCAGCGCAAACCAAGGCGCCAGCACGAACAGGCCCCACATGCCGTAAACAATCGAGGGAATGCCCGCCAGCAGCTCAACCGCCATGCTGACATATTTGGCCAGCACCGAGGGGCAGAATTCCACCAGAAACACCGCGATCCCCACCGCCAGCGGCAGCGCCATCACCATGGCCAGCCCGGCCGTCACCAGAGTGCCGACAATGGGTCCTGCCGCGCCATAATCCTCGGCCACAGGGTCCCATGCGGCGGAGATGAAGAATTTCGGCCCGAAATGCGCCAGCGCGGGCCAGCCCCCGATCACCAGCGCGATCAGAAGCCCGGCCAGCGTGGCCATCAGCACCATGGCGGCGGAAAAGCACAGCGCCTGAAAAAACGCATCCTGCCGCGCCGCGCGCGAGGGGCCAGCGGTCTCCACGCTCATTTGCCGCCTCCGATGGCGCGCCATTGCTGACGCACCATGGCTTTGAGCGAGGCGGGCAGCGGCACATAGGACAGGCGCGCCGCCGTCGCATCGCCGCGCGCAAAAGCCCAGTCAAAGAAGCGCAGCACCGCGCGGCCCTTTTCCGGGCGCTCCTGTTCGCGGTGCATCAGGATAAAGGTCGCGCCCGAAATCGGCCATGTCCCGGCGCCGGGCTGGTTAAGCAGCAGGACGTAATTGCCTGCCGCCCGGCCCCATGGCGCCGCCGCCGCAGCTGCGGCAAAGCTGGCCGGTTCAGGCGTCGGGAATTGCCCCGAGGCGTTCTCCACGCGGGCATAGCTGACCTTGCCCTTGCGGGCGTAAATATATTCGACATAGCCCAGCGCGCCATAAGTCTGGCGCACAAAGGCCGCCACGCCGTCATTGCCCTTGCCCCCGATCCCGGCAGGCCATTTGACCGCATCGCTGGCGCCCACAATGCGCGCCCAATCGGGCGAGGTCTGGGCCAGATAGGTGGTGAACAGGAAAGTCGTGCCCGAACCATCGGCGCGATGCACCACGGTGATCGGGAAAGGCGGCAATTTTAGCCCCGGATTGAGCGCGGCAATGCGCGGATCGTTCCAGCGCTTGATCCTGCCCAGAAAAATCTCGCCCAGAAGTCCGCCCGACAGGCGCAATTGCCCCGGCCCGATGCCCGGCAGATTGAACACCGGCACGACCCCGCCAATCGCGGCGGGAAATTGGACCAGCCCAGCCTTGTTCAACTCCTCCGGCTTCAACGGCTTGTCGGTGGCGCCGAAATCGACCGTATGGGCGATGATCTGGCGCACCCCGCCGCCCGAGCCAATCGACTGATAATTCAGCTGATCGCCGCTGGCGGCAGCATATTCGCGGGCCCATGCCTGATAGAGTGAGGCAGGAAAGCTGGCCCCCGCGCCGGTGAACGATTCGGCCATGGCGGGCGAAATCATCGCCAGCCCAAGGCCGAACGCCAGCACGGTTTTGCGAAACATGGGCGATTCTCCACCAATGGGCACAGGTCGCCCACATCGGGCGCTAGACATTCCATATGACAACTTTGTGACAATCGCCAAGCCTCGGCACCTTCGCGCAATTTTGGCCCAAGCTGCAAGAATTGCAGGCCATGCCCCACATTTCCGCCCCCATGCGGCAGGCAATGTCATAGAAATGTCATTTTCCTGACCACACCCCTCGCGCCCCGGCGCTTTATCGCCCCACCGACGATTATCTATCTATCCCGATGCGCGCAGCGGTCCTAAACTGGCACGATCAGATCGACGCGCTGACCGGGTCCCGGCGCGATCCGATCGGGGCGGCCGGTTCACGGAAATGGCTGCCAGCCTCGCGGCCCACATGGCTTATGCCACGCTTATGCCACAAGGAATTCGTTCGATGGATTTGCTCAAGCCCCTTGCTCTGGCCCTTCTCGCATCGACGGCTTTGGCGCCCGATGCGGCGATGGCGGGCCCGCAAAAGGCGGCATCCTCGCAAAAGACGGCAAAGCCCTCCCCCAGCCTTCAGGCCCAATTGCAACAGGCGCAGGCGCAAATGGCCCGCATGCAGGCCCAGATTGACGCGCTGGAAAAGAAGCTGACCGCGCTGGCCCCGGCAAAACCGGCTGACGCGCCCGTGCTGGCCGAAGGGCAATCTGCGCCTGAAACCCCGACTCTAGCCGCCGCTGCCGAAACCGCGCGCCATGCCGATGCCACCGCCACGCAGGCGTTGGCCAGCGCGGAAAAGGCGCAGGGCGCCATCGCCCTGACCCAGCGCGCCGTGGCCGCCACCAAATGGGCCGCCAACACCTCGATCTCGGGCGAGATGTTCCTGAACCTGAGCAACATCACCCAGCACAGCGGCGGCGCGAACAATCCGGCCAGCGGCGTGGGCGTCAATCTCAAGCGCGCCTTTCTGGGGGTCAACCACCGTTTCAGCAGCAAGGTTTCGGCCGCAATCCTGCTGGACGCCGACAATGTCACCGGCCAGCCCAGCACGGTCAACCCGCTCACCTCAGCCTCCGGGCTGGTGGGCAAGGGCGTCTATGTGCGCAATGCCTATGGCGAGGTCAAACTGCACCCGGCGCTGACCATCCGGCTGGGCGCGGCGGAAATGCCGTGGATTTCCTATGCCGAGGGCGCGGAAAACCAGCGCCATGTCGAACGCTCGCTGCTCGAACGGGTGGGCTATGGCAATCCGGCCGACTGGGGTGTCCACCTCTCCGGCGACTTCCTGCGTCAGGGCGATACCAGCCTGTCCTATGGTCTGGCGGTGGTCAACGGCGGGGGCTATCGTCAGGCCCGCGTGACCAAATCCATGGACATCGAGGCGCGCCTGTCGGGCACATGGAAGGGCTTTTACGCCGCCGCCGGGGGCTATTACGGCAAGCGGGGCAATGACATCGAATCCATCGCGGGCACCACGGCCTCATCCTTCCGCACTGCCACGCGCATCGACTTTATGGGCGGATACAAGAATTCGGTGATCGGCATCGGCGGCGAATATTTCTTTGCCCGCGACTGGAACAATGTCGCGGTCAATCCCGCGCTCTTTGCCCTGTCGCAGGATACGGCCAGCGGCTGGTCGGGCTTTGCCCATTACAACCTGTCGCGCCAGTGGCGGGCCTTTATGCGCTATGATCAGGTCCACCCCAACCGGATGACGGTGCGCGAATTGCAGGACGATCTGTTTGTGGGCGGCCTGCAATTCTCGCCGCTGAAATATGTCGATCTGGCTCTGGTGTATAAGCGTGAGACGGTCAATGGCGGCTCGCTGGCCACCAGCAATGGCGTGGTGGGTTGCGGCACGGTGGCCACGCCCAATGCCTTTGCCACGGTCTCCGGTCCTTCGGCGCTGTGCAAGGGCAATGGCACCTATGACGAAGTGGGGCTGTTCACCGCGATCCGCTTCTGATGCGCCCTGAAGTCATATTGCTCGCGGCGGGATGGTCGCGGCGGATGGAGGGCGCGGACAAAAGGCTGCTGCCGTGGCGCGGGGCGCCGATGGTGCGCCATGCGGCGCAGCTGTATCTGGCGCTGGGCCTGCCGGTGGTGGTGGTGGGCCGGGCGCGCGATGAGGCGCTGGCGCGGGCGCTCGATGGGCTGGATCTGCGGCTGGTGGCCAATTCCGATGAAGGCAGCGAACAGGGCGCCTCGGCGCGGGTCGGGCTGGCGGCCTGCCTGCTGGACGGGGGCCAGAGGGACTGGGATGGCGTGATCTTTGCGCTGGCCGATCAGCCTTTGCTGAGGCCTGAGGATATTGCCGCGCTGATCGCGGATTTTGCCCAGCATCGCGATGCTGTCATCATCCCGCGCCATGATGGTGTGAGGGGCAATCCGGTGCTGATGCCGGGCGATCTGGCGCTTGGGCTGAACGCGGCGCCTGCGGATGTCAGCCCGCGCGCGTGGATCGAGCGGCACGCCTCGCGCATTGTCTGGCACGATGCGGAACATTCGCGTTTTACCAGCGATATAGATACACCGCAGGACAGGGATCGCCTGCGACAATACGAAAGTTGATTCATCATTCAGGATGGCTAGGTTAGCCCTCCGACGGCCCACGCGCCGCATGAAGATGACAAGAGGAGTAAACCGGCAATGAAACTCGACAAGAAGGTTTGCATCGTCACTGGCGCGGCCAGCGGCATTGGTCTTGGCATCGCGCGGCGCTATGTGGCCGAAGGGGCGCTGGTGGCGCTGGCCGATCTCAACCTGGATGCGGCCGGCGCGGCGGCGGCGGAATTGAACGCGGCAGGCCCCGGCGAGGCCATCGGCATCGCCATGGATGTGACCAGCGAGGATCAGGTCAATGCCGGCGTGGCGCAGGTCGTGGCCAAGTGGGGCACGGTCGATGTGCTGGTATCGAATGCGGGCATCCAGATCGTCAATCCGGTTGAAAATTTCGCCTATGCCGACTGGAAGAAGATGCTGGCCATCCATCTGGACGGCGCGTTTCTGACCAGCAAGGCGGTCTTGCCGCATATGCAGGCGCAAGGTTCGGGCGCGATCATCATGATGGGTTCGGTCCATTCCAAGACCGCCAGCCCGCTCAAATCGGCCTATGTCACCGCCAAGCACGGCTTGCTGGGCCTTGCCCGCACGATTGCGCGCGAAAATGGCCCCAAGGGCATTCGCGCCAATGTCGTCTGCCCCGGCTTCGTGCTGACGCCTCTGGTGGAAAAGCAGATCCCGCAGCAGGCCAAGGAATTGAACATTTCCGAAGAGGATGTGGTCAAGAAGGTGATGCTGGGCCAGACGGTCGATGGCGAGTTCACCACCATCGAGGATATTGCCGAGGTCGCACTGTTCTTCGCCTCCTTCCCCACCAACGCGCTGACCGGGCAGTCGCTGATCGCCAGCCACGGGTGGTTCATGGAATAAGAATCGGGTCTGGTCCAAAGCCGATTCAATTGCGATTCACGGCGAGGCGCTTGTCTGCCAATCTCCGGTCAGGGCGCGTGGATAGGGCCCAATCGATGCGGGCCGCGGCGGATAGTCTCCCGCCCGGTCCGTATCGGTAATCCCCGGGGGGATGGGATCGGATGGCGCAAGAACAGGGCGTGCAGGAAATTGATCGCAACCATGGCTCCGGCGGTCCGCCTGCCCTGCCTCTGCCATCCCGGCCCGAACCGCTGGTGAAGGACAGGCCCCTGCCCCGCCATCTCTCGCTCGCCCGGCCCTCGGTGGGGCTGACTGCGGCCATGGGGGCATGGATCGGCAGTATGGGGCGGATGCTGGTCTCGGGTTTTATCGTCAGGCAACAGCGCGAGGTGCCGCTCTCGCTGCGCGAACGCACCGAGATCACCCAATTGCGCGCGGAAAACCGCCGCCTGCGCGAAAAATTGCAGGCGCTGGAGCGGCAAAAATCCGATTAGGTGGTCAAATGGGCGACCAGCGCCTTGACCTTTTTCTGACGCCATTGCGGCAGAGGTGCCACCAGCCAATAGGCCTTGCGCGCCGGTTCCGCCTCACCAAAGCCGGGGATGCGGCCCAGATCGCGCCAACCCTGCGCCAGCAGCAAAGGTACGCGCGCGCGGCCAAGGCCCGCAGCGGCTGCGGCAATCGCCTGTCCGGCATCGCCCACATGCAGGCCCGCCTCGATCCCCTCGCCCGCCGGATTGGGGTCGCTGGGCCATGCGATCCACTCGCCTTCGCCCACCACTGTCTGCTGCGCCTCGCCGATCGCCACACCTTCCAGATCGCCCGGACCTTCGGACAGGCGCATGGCAAGGTCGAGGTTGGCCTCGGTGAAATCGGTGGCGTCGCCATCGACCAGCACGACGCGGATGTCGGGATTGGCCGCGCGGAAGGCGGCAAGGCGCGGCGCCAGCCATGCGGCGAAAATGTCGCGCGGGGCGGCAATCGTGTAAACATGCGAGGATTGCCCCGCCTGCATCGCCTGCACCGCATCCTCAAATTGCAGGAAACCGGCGCGCAAAGGCTCCAGCCCCGCCTGCGCCTCGTCGGTCAGCTCCAGCCCCTTGGTCGTGCGGCGAAACAGCACCACGCCCAACAGATCCTCAAGCGCGCGGATCTGTTGCCCAACGGCCGCCGGGGTCACGGCCAGTTCGTCGGCAGCACGGGTGAAGGACAGGTGACGCGCCGCTGCGTCAAACACGCGCAGGGCGTTGAGGGGAAGATGGGTACGCTTCATGGGCCGGGTTGTTGCGCGCCGCCGCCCGCTGCGTCAAGCCTTCATCCCGCCGTGGCGGGCGCGGCCAGCGGGAAATGCGGGATCGGCACCAGCACCGAGTCGCCCTGCGATCCATCGGGGTGAATCTCGCGGAAGGTATAATAGCCCTCCATGCTGCCCTGCGGCGTGGCCAGCGGGCAACCCGACACGTAATCATGGCTTTGGCCCGGCGAAAGCACCGGGGTTTCGCCCACCACGCCCTCGCCCTCGACCAGATTTACCGCGCCGCGCCCGTCTGTGATCCGCCAGTGGCGCGTGACCAGTTGGAGCGTGCGATCCGAGTCGTTCTCGATCCGTATATGATAGACCCAGAACCACTTGCCCGCCTCGATCCGCGATTGTTCGGGCAGGAAGTTAACAGCCACCCGCACGGTAACGCCATTGGTGGTGGCGGCGTGCTGGAACAGTTCCTTGATGAAGGATCGGTCAGACATGGGCATAGGTTAGCGCTGCTTTTAGAGCTTCGCAACGGGCCTTTGGGGGCATTTTGGGGGTATAGGGTCAACGGTCCACCGCAAAAAATGCAGACTCATTATTGATACTCACTCGCAATAGCGTTAAATGAGACTCCACGCCAAGGAGTGTCCCCATGAACGAACCGCATCTGGCCCGCATCCTGCCCCATACCGCCCCGCTCGACGGCCCGCCGCGCGCGCTTCTGGTGGCACTGCGCCGCATGGCGATCCACGGATTGTATGATGCCAGCGCGTCGCTGTTGATGTTCGAACATTTCGGGCTGCATTTTCGCAAGCCGCTGGTGCTGATGCGTGCGCTGTTGATGGAAGTGTCGCAGACCACGCGCAAACCGATCCAGATCGCGCCCTGCTGCGCCTCGCGCATGACGCCGGCGGAAAATGCGCTGCTGCGCGCGATGACCTGCGCCGATCATGATCCGGCGCAGGCAGGGCAACATTTGCAGGATTTGACTCAGGCCCCCGCCATCGAGGGTCTGCTGGCCACCACGCGCGTGCTGGCCAGCGCCCTTCGCGATTCCGGGCGGGAACTCAAGGTCGAGGCTTAAACGTCCTTAAAGACCAATCGCCTTCAGCGCCCCGTCGAGGTCTTCCTTGAGGTCTTCCAGATCCTCAAGCCCCACGCTGATGCGGACCATACCCTCGGTCACCCCCATCGCCTGACGGGTTTCGGGCGAGATCGAGGAATGGGTCGTGCTGGCCGGGTGCGTCATCAGCGATTTGGTGTCACCGATATTGTTCGAAATATCGATCAGTTGCAGCGCGTTGAGCAGCTTCATCGCCGCCTCGCGCCCGCCATCGACCTCAAACGAGAAGATCGAACCGGCGCCATACATCTGCTTTTTCACCAGATCATGTTGCGGGTGGCTTTCCAGCCCCGGATGCAGCACGCGCGGCAAACGCGCCTCAAGCCAGCGGCCCAGATCCAGCGCCGCATCGCTCTGCGCCTTTGCGCGCAATTCCAGCGTTTCCAGACCTTTCAGCACCACCCAAGCGTTGAAGGGCGAGAGCACATTGCCCGTGTTGCGCGTATAGGGATGCAGGATGGTGTTGATGAAATTGGCATCGCCCGCCACCGCGCCCGCCAGCGTCCGGCCCGAACCGTCCATCAGCTTGGTCGCGGCATAGGCCACCACATCGGCGCCATGATCCAAAGGCCGCTGCAAGGCTACGCTCGCAAAGGCATTGTCCACCACCACGCGAATGCCGCGCGCATGGGCAATCTTGGAAACCTCGGCAATATCGACCAGATCCATCGTCGGATTGGCCGGGGTTTCAAAAAAGAACAGCTTGGTGTTGTCGCGAATCGCGTCCTGCCACTGATTGAGGTCGCGCCCGTCGATGGCGGTCACCTCGATGCCGAAACGCGGCAACAGATTGTCCGTCACCCAGCGCGTCGGGCCAAAGGCGGCCTTGGCGATCACCATATGATCGCCCGCCGAAAGCTGGCACAGCAGCACGCTCGACATCGCACCCATGCCGCTGGCCTGACACCGGCATGCCTCGGCGCCTTCCATCAGGGCGATGCGTTCCTCCAGCATCTGCACGCTGGGGTTGGCGGTGCGCGAATAGGTCATGCCCGGAATCTTGCCCGCGAAACGGTCAGCCACCGTTTCGGCCGAGTCATAGGCATAGCCCGAGGTCATATAGATAGCCTCGGAGGTTTCGCCCTGTTCGCTGCGCCATGTGCCGCCGCGCACGGCCTGCGTCGCGCTGCGCCAGTTGCGGGTGATCTTGCGATCCTGTCCAGTGTCCCTTTTCATGGGGCCCTGCTCTATAACCGGCACGGCGCAAGAGCAAGCGCATCCGGCGCATGGGCGGTTGCGCAGACTTCGGGGTGGATCTAGCCTGTTCAAATGTTTGCAAAGCATCAGGCCGATCCATGGGCGTTCCAGATCCTTGTCACGCTGCTGTTTGCCGGGCTGGTTTTCCTGCGCCTGACCATCCCCTCGCATCTTTATTTTGACGAGATCCATTATGTGCCCGCCGCCCGCGCGATGATGGCGGGCCATCCGGCCAATCCTGAACACCCGATGCTGGCCAAGGCGATGATCGCCGGGTCCATCCGCATCTTTGGCGATAATCCACTGGGCTGGCGGATGCCTTCGGCGCTGATGGGGGTGATCGGCCTGTGGGCCTTTGGCCGGGCCATGTGGCGGGCCAGCGGGCGAGCGATGGCCTCGGTGGCGGGCATGGTGCTGCTGGCCACGGATTTTGCGTGGTATGTGCAAAGCCGGATCGCGATGCTCGATATGGTGATGGCGGGGCTGGCGATGGTGGCGCTCTGGCTGATCGCGGGGGCGATGAGCAGGGCCGATGGGTCACGCTGGCGAATGGTGACGGCGGGGCTGATGCTGGGCCTGTCGCTGGGCGCGAAATGGAGCGTGCTGCCGGTCTGGGCCATGGTGGCGGCTCTGGTGCTGGGCGCGCGGCTGTGGGCCTTTGCCAAAGGGGCGCGAAAGATCCTGCCCGCGCTATCGGCATTCGAACTGGTGCTTTGCCTGATTGTGCTGCCACTGGGGGCCTATTGGCTAACCTATCTGCCGGGGTTTTTCACCGCGCGCGATGCAGTGCCCGCGCTCGATCCGGTGGGCTGGCATCGCCACATGATCGACCTGCAAAGCAGCGTGACCAAGCACCATCCCTATCAAAGCGTATGGAGCCAGTGGATCATCAACTGGCGCGCGATCTGGTATCTTTATGAAGTCACCGACGGGGCGCAGCGTGGGGTGATGCTGATCGGCAATCCCTTCACGATGATCGCGGGGCTGATCGCGCTGATCTGGGCAGGCTGGACCGGGATGCGGCGCGGGGCATGGCTGCCGCTGGTGTTGGTCGCGCTTTATGGTGCGTCGCTGGGCCTGTGGATCGTGGGCAACAAGCCGGTGCAGTTCTATTACCACTATCTGCTGCCCGGTACATTTCTGATGGGCGCGCTTGGGCTGATGGTGGATGAATTATGGACTGCGCGCGGGCAGCGCTGGCGGCACGAGGCCTTTGGTGTTCTCGTGCTGTCGCTTGGCGTCTTTGCGTGGTTCTTCCCGATCCTCTCGGCCGCCACGCTCACCAAGGGTGTGGCCAGTTTCGAGGACTGGATGTGGCTGGCCAGTTGGCGCTGATGACGCCAACTGGCCCCAGCCTCAATTCCCGTATTTGCCCCAGACGAACTTGCTCGACAGCGCAAAGTTCCACACCGAGGCCAGCACGATGCCCACCAGCACCGCGATCACATCATGGATATGCATCCGCTTGAGCGCCGCGGTCGCGCCGATGTTGGTCAGCAGACCCAGCGAGCAGGTCAGCGCGAATTGCGCCCAGCCCTTGCACAAGGGCCAGACCCCGCGCAGGCGCTTGTCGGCATAGGTCAGTTCGTTGTTCAGCACGAAGTTGAACGTCATCGCGATCAGTGCGGCAATGGTGTTGGCAATGTTGAAGGTCGTCTCATCGCTCGACCAGTGGCCATAGACGAAACGCTCGCCCAGAAACACGCTGAGCACCAGCCAGAGCATCGCAAATTGCACCGCCACACCCAGCGCCCCCACCGTGCCGAACAGCGCGAAACGGGTCGGGATGATGCGGCCCAGCCACTTGTCGTAAAGACCGATCAGGAATTCAAACACAACCGTCCGATCCAGCTTGCTTTCGCCATCCGCACGGGCGGCAAAGTCGAGGGGAAATTCCTTGACCCGCATCGGCGCGTCAACTGTGGCAAGAATGTCGAGCAGGATCTTGAAACCCACGCCCGAAAGCCGATGCGCATCGCAACGCAGCGTGGCCGTGGGCAGCATGAAATAGCCGCTCATCGGATCGGACAGGTCAACGCCCGTCACCTTGCGCGCGATGGAATTGGCAAAGCCGCTGGCCTTGACGCGATCGGGGCGGCCCCATGCCTCGGTGCTGGCGCCTTCGGCAAAGCGGCTGGCATAGGCCAGATCGTATTCACCCGATTCAATCGCCGCCAGCATGCCGGGCAGCAATTTGGGATCATGCTGATGATCGGCATCCATCACCGCGACAATGGGCGCGGCGGTGGCGCACATGCCCTCAATGGCGGCGCTGGCCAGACCGCGCCGCCCGATGCGCTGGATACAGCGGATGCGGGGGTCTTCCAAAGCGATGGCGCGCGCCTCATCGGCGGTGCCGTCGCGGCTGTTGTCATCGACGAAGATCGCCTCCCACGCGATGCCCGCCAAGGCGGCATCGAGCCGCGCCACGAGCGGGCGCAGGTTGCCCCTCTCGTTCAGCGTGGGCATGACAATGGCAAGTTGCAGAGTCTGAACCATAATTCCTGATGCTTAAAAGCCGAAGCATGGGGAAGAGCCCCACACTCTCCCCGCTTCGGCATGTTGCCGGGTTTATCGCCCCCCGGAAAACGCGCGGTTCTTGCGCCCCAACCTTGTTCAAATCATGGCAGGGGCGCAAAACCTTGCGTCAAAGGCGTTCAAGCACCGCATCGCCAATCGCGCTGGTCGAGGCATCGCCGCCCAGATCGCCGCCGCGAATGCCATCGGCCAGCGTCTTGGCCACCGCCGCCTCGATCCGCGCAGCCTGCGCCTCAAGGCCCAGCGAATGGCGCAGCAGCATGGCCGCCGACAGGATCGTGGCCATCGGATTGGCCTTGTTCTGGCCCGCGATATCGGGAGCGCTGCCGTGGATGGGTTCATACAGGCCCACGGTGCCATATTCGGTCTGGCGCGTGCCCAGCGAGGCCGAAGCCAGCAGGCCGATCGAACCCACGCACATGCTGGCCTGATCCGAGAGGATGTCGCCAAACAGATTGCCCGTGACGATCACATCGAACTGGCCGGGCGACTTGACGAGCTGCATCGCGGCATTGTCGACATACATGTGGGAGAGTTCAACATCGGGATATTCGGCCGAAACCTCGATCACCACATCGCGCCAGAGCTGGCTGGTTTCCAGCACATTGGCCTTGTCCACGCTGCACAGCTTGCCCTTGCGACCCTGCGCGGCCTTGAAACCGGCATGGGCGATGCGGCGCACTTCGTCCTCGGCATAGGACATCATGTCCCAGCCCTGACGGCGGCCGTCTTCCAGCGTCCGCATGCCCTTTTCGCCGAAATACACATCGCCGTTCAGTTCGCGCACGATCAGCAGGTCGATCTGGCTGGCCACTTCCGGGCGCAGGGCCGAGAAGCCCTCAAGGCCGGGGAACAGCGTTGCCGGACGCAGGTTGGCGAACAGGCTGAGTTCCTTGCGCAGGCCCAGAATGGCCTGTTCCGGGCGCAGCGCGCGCTCCAAATGGTCGCAGGAAAAATCGCCCACCGCGCCAAACAAGATGCCATCAACGCCGCGCGCGATTTCCTTGGTCGCCTCGGGCAGAGGGTGGCCATGCTTGTAATAAGCCGCGCCGCCCACATCGCCTTCAACCATTTCAAGCCCGGCAATCGCCAGCTTGTCCAGCACGCGAACGGCCTGTGCCGTCACTTCGGGGCCGATGCCGTCACCGGCGAAAACCGCAATCTTCATGGCTCTACCTCTTTCAAGCTGCCATGCGCCCCAAACGCTGGCGCAATATTTCGCGCGCCCCCATAACATCGCCGCGCCGATCAGCAAGCAGATAGCGCGAAAGTGCCAGGCCCAGCGCATCGAAACGGGCCAGAACCGCCTCCCACGCGCCGCCATCGAGCATACGTTGCCCATCAGTTCCCGCCCCGAACCGCTCGCCATAACCCAGTTCGCGCAGCAAGAGCGCCTCATAGGCCAGCAAGGCCGGCGCCCAGCCCCGCGCCGATGGCGCATGACACACCGCATCGAGCAGCGCGCCCAGCGCATCATAAAGCGCCGGATAGGCCTGCCGCTCAGGCAAGGAGCAAGCCGAGAGCGCCGTCACCCAGCCAATCGCCGCCGCGGGCAAGGGTTCGGTCAGAAAAGGCGCGCGGCTGATGGTCAGTTCGACCTTGGCGGCGGGCATCTGGCTGGGGATCCGCGCGCGCAGATCCACCGCCATCGCATTGCCCGGGATCAGCACCGGGCGCAATTCGCGCCCTCGCCCCCCCGCGACATAGGCCGCCACCATGCCGTGATCGGCGGTCATCAGGCGCGCGATCACCCCTACCTCGCCATGCGGGCGGGCCGAACACAAAATGGCGGGGGCGCGAATATGCATCGGCCCCGGCTAGAGCAATTCGGCCGATGATGCAAAACGGGGGGATGCAAAAAACGCCGCCGTTCATCTGCGCGCAAGCTTTGCGCAGGCAGGTCAGCTATGGGGAGGGCTTCGCATTGGTCCGGGATGTAATATGCGCAACAGATTGACAGTTTTGACAGCCTTGCTGCTGGCCGCGCCTTTGGTGACGGCATCGCCTGCCATGGCCCAGATGGGCGGCATGGGAGGAATGGGCGGCATGGGCGGCGGCGGCATGGGCGGCGGTGGCGGCATGGGTGGCCGTCATGGCGGCGGCGATATGGGCGGCCCGCCCGATGGCGGCGCCCCGCGCGGCGGCGCGCCCAAGGACATGAAGCCCATCCCGCTGAAAAAATACGAGGCGGCGGTGGAATCCATGTTTCGCGCGGCCGACGCCAACAAGGACGGCATGGTCACGCTGGCCGAATTTGAAAGCGTGATCACCGCGCGGCGCAATGCGCTGATCCACAAGCGCTTTGTCGATGTGGACGCCAACCACGACGGGCGCATCGACGAGGCAGAATTCATCGCCTGGGAAAGCCGCAAGAGCAGCGCGGAAATGGCCGAGGATGGCGGCGAATTTGCCGAAATCGTGCCGGACGCGATCTTCCCCGACCTGGGCGAAGGCGAACGCGACATGGCGCTGCGTCTGGCGGTCGAGCCGCTGGGGCCGGTGGCGATTGCCAAGGCCAATGTCGATTATGACGCCGGGATCAGCCTTGCCGAATTGCAGGCCTATGAACGCGCCCGTTTTGACAAGGCCGACACCAACAAGGACTTGTTCCTGAGCCGAGAAGAGATCAACGCGATGCGCGGCGGGCGGGGTATGCAGATGCCCCCGATGGGTGGCGGACGACGCGGCGGCGGTGGCGGCCAAGGCGGCGGCGGTATGGGCGATGGCCCGCCTCCGGGCATGCCGCCGATGGGCGGCGACGACAATTAAGCATCACGGCGCCGGGGGCCTCAAGCTCCCGGCGTCACCTTTTTGAACGGCAGCGCACGACGCTCCACCAGCGAGCGCCACAGCCATTCGAGCGGCCCCTGCCGGAAATACTCCAGCCACGGCTTGCTCCACCCCAGCATGGCAATCCACACGGCCAGCACGACCAGCATCTGCGCGCCATCGCCCATCCGCCCGAACAGGCCCACGCGATAGAACAGCACCGAAAGCGCCACGCTGGTCAGGATATAATTGGAAAAGGCCATCCGCCCCGCCGCCACCAGACGCACCCCAAGCCTGCCCCGCAGCAGACAGGGCGCGGCCAGCAGCATCAGCGCATAATAAGCCAGCGCCAGCAGCAAATGCTGGGGCGCGGCCCAATCGGCCATCAACTCGCCCATCGCCACCGGGGGGAAATGGCGCGCCCATGCCCACCACGCCATGCCCAGCGCCATCGGCAGCCCCAGCCCCAACCCCAGCGCCGCCACGCCCCACAGCACCCGCCGCGAGGCCAAACCCTGTGCAAAACCGATACGATACAGCACCATGCCGATCAGCATCAGCGGCAAAGTCTCGCCAAAACTGGCAAAGATCATGACAAAGGGCCAGCCCGGCGCATTTACCAACTTGTCATGCGCCATGGCCACAAAGCCCAGATGCGCCTGCGCCACATCGCCGCGCAGCATGGTCATACTGTCGGCCAAAGCCGCCTTCAGCTTGGCCGCCTCGCTCGCGCCCGCGATGCCAAGGCGCATATGCTCTTCGGCCAGCACCAGCGGCAGGCCGCCCAAGCCCCCCATCACCGCCCAGAGCAGATAACCAGCCAGAGCGCCGATCACCAAGGCTCGATTGGAAAACACGCAAAGCCCCAGCGCGACAAAGCCGCAGGCGGCATAGAGGAACAGAATATCCCCCCACCACAGCAGCACGTAATGAAGATAGCCAAACAGCGCCAGCCAGCCCAGCCGCCGCGCCTGGAGCGCAAGGCCATTACGCCCCGCCGCCTCGGCCCGCTCGATAAAGAGCAGCATCGAGGCGCCGAACAGCATGGTGAAAAGCGCGCGCATCTTGCCTTCAAACAGGACGAGGATCGCGGCAAACACCGCCTCGTCCAGCGGGGCAGCGGGCGCATAGGCAAAACCGGCCCCCTGCACGACCAGATGGGCGGGCGTCAAAGTGGCCAGACGCGGCCCGGCAAAGCCCGCCACATTGACCGCCACAATGCCCAGCACCGCAAACCCGCGCACCAAATCAAGCGAAATGATCCGCTCGCGCCCCTCCATGGTCAAAATCGTCAGTCCTCGAACGCCGTCAATCCTTGACCGCCATACAGGACAGACCCGCCCCCGTCAGCTTGCGACAGGCGCTTTGCGCGCTTTCTTCGCTATATCCTGTGGCCAACAGGCGCGTGACCTTGCCAACCGGCACATTGGCGCGCGGATGTCCGGCGATTTCGGGCATGGATTTGACCTTGGTCCACAGTGCATCGGCATTGCCCGCCACGCCAAAGGCGCCAAGCTGCAATTTCCACGGCCCGCCCACGGGGGCGGCATGGGGCACCGGTTTGGGCGCGGGGGTCGGTTTGGGCGCCGGAATCGGTTGAGGCACAGGCGCAGCCACGGCCACCGCCATTGGGGCCGGACGCGGCGTGGACGCCATCACGCGCGGAGCAGGCGCAGGCGGCAGACCCGTCGGAGTCGCCAGCGCCGGACGCGGCGCAGGCTCACGCGTGGCGACCGTGACGGGGCGCATATTGCCCGCCATGCCTGTGGGCATGGCACGCACCGGCATCGGGCGCTCCGGCGCGGGCGTGGCCACCACCGGCGGATTGGGCGTGCCCAGATCGAAAGCGGCCAATTGACGCTGGCGATTCGCCTCGACCTGCGCGGCCAGTTCGGTGGCCAGCGAAATCGCGCGCTGGCGGTCCTCGATGGCGACATATTTGTCCATCTCGCCCAGCGCCGCCTTGGCCTGCGGCAGGCCCGGCGCGCCAGAAGACGGCTGGGCGGCAAGGCTTTCGAGCGCATAGGCGCGCACCCAATCCTTGTTAACCCCATCGGCGTTGAAATAGGCCAGCCCCATCAGATATTGCGAGCGCGGATCGCCCCGATCCGATGCGGCGCGGATATAGGGCAGCGCGGCGGCATGTTGTCCGCGCTGAAACAGCAGCAGGCCGTAATTGTCGCCCGCCTGAAGGTGGCCTTGCGCCGCCGCCTTGGCATAAAGCATTTCGGCGCGGGTCAGGTCCTGGGGCACGCCGCGCCCCAACTTATAGGCCTGCGCCATGTTAAACTGGGCATCGGGATCGCCTTTATCGGCCAAGGGTTGCCATTCGCGAATGGCGGCGGGGAAATCGCCGCGCCCCCACGCATCGGCCCCGGCCTTCACATCGGCCAGCGCGGGCAATGATGCCGCCGCGCCCAGCAAGCCTGCAACGACCAAACCCTTGCGCATCAAAGAGAAACCCATCGTCCGACCCCCTTGCGACGCAAAGCGCGCCGCCAATACCTGTCCCGTAATCCATTGCCCAAGACCGCAGGAGCCGGATTGCCCCCTCAGCCCCTTGGCTACCCCCGTGTTTACTACGCGGGTTACTACCGTCCCGTTAACTTAAATTTAGGAACGATCTGCGAAGTTTTTCCCAGAAATCCCACCATGGGGTCGGGATGCGCAAATGGGGCTGGCCCGATGAAACTGGCAATTTCGCCGCGCCGGGCCGCCCGCCTTGCGCGCCCGTAAACCGATGCAGGAGCCGACCATGATCGCGCGCCGTTCTTTTTCGCTTAACGCTGCTGTGCCGCTTTCCCTGACTCTGGCGCTGGCGGCCGCCACGCTGGCCCAGCCCGCGATGGCCCGCGCCAAACCCAAGCCGCAGGCGGTCGAGGCCGCGCTGGCCAAGGGTGATGGCGAACGCGGCGTTTCGCTGGCCGAAGCATCGGTGGCGCAAAGCCCGCGTGAGGCTGCGCTGCGCGCCACTCTGGGCCGGGCCTATTTGAAAAACGGACGTTTTCAGTCGGCGACCACCGCGCTTTCCGATGCGGTGACGCTGGGCGACACCTCGGGCCGGACCCTGCTGGCTTTGGCGCTGGCCCAGATCGGCAGCGGGCAGAATGACGCCGCGCTGGCCACGCTGGAAAATGGCAACAATGTGATCCCCGTGGCCGACCTTGGCCTCGCGCTGGCGCTGGCGGGCGAAGGCGACAAGGGCAGCCTGTTGCTGGCCGATGCGCTGCGCGCGGGCGACAAGAGCGAGAAGCTTCGCGCCAATCTGGGCTATGCCTATGCGCTGGCGGGCCGCTGGGCCGAGTCGCGCACGATTGTGGTCATGGACCTGCCCGCCGACAAGGTGGACGCGCGCATGACCGAATGGGCGCAGGCCGCCCGCCCCGAAGCCAGCCGCCAGCGCGTGGCCAGCCTGTTGGGCGTCAATCTGGCACCTGATGCGGGCCAGCCCATGCAGCTGGCGCTGAACAAGAGCGAGAGCCCGGTGCAGATGGCCTCGGCCGAACCCGCGCCGATGGCCGCGCCCATGGTGGCCGCCGCCGCGCCGGTCGAAGCCCCGGTCAAGGCAGAACCCGCCAATGCAGAGCCCACCGCCCCGGTTGCCGCGTCTCCGGTTGCGGCCAGCGAATCGGCTCCGGCCGCTGAACTGCCCGCTTTGGCCCAGACCCCTGCTTTGGCCCAAAACGAAGTGATCGCCCCGCCCGCGCCCGTGTTTCACGCCATTGCCATGCCCGCCCCGATGGCGCGCCCGGCGACCATGGCCGTCCGCACGCCCCGCGTGAAGGCCAAGGCGGCTCCTGCGCTCAACATCGCCAGTGCCGAAGCGCGCAGCCCCTCGGGCACGCATGTCGTGCAACTGGGCGCATTCCTGTCGGAGCAGAACGCCCTGCGCGCCAAGAAAGCCTTTTTGAGCCGCGAAAAGTCCTTTGCCGCCGCCGATGTCGAAGTGACCAAGGCCACGGTCGAGGATCGCCAGTTCTGGCGCGTGTCGGTGCGCGGGTTCAACGCCAATGCCGCGACGAACAAATGCGCCTCGATCCGCAAGAGCGGCGGCGCCTGTTTCGCCCATGCCAGCAATCTGCCTCAGGCGACCCCGGCCCAGCCCGCACAGAGCAAAGGCTCGCAAGGTCGGGCTCTGGCCATGGCCACGCCCCGGACGCAGCGCGGGCGCTGATCCTGCAAACCTGATGCTATTGGAAAAGGGCTGCCCCGTCAGGAGCAGCCCTTTTTGTTACTTCTTGGGCGCGAAGGGATTCTTCGGCATGCGCAGCGTCAAACGCACCGGCACCGCATCAAAGCCCAATTCGCGCCGGATGCCGTTGATCAGATAGCGCTGATACGACATCGGCAGATCGTCCAGACGCGTGCCGAACAGCACGAAACCAGGCGGGCGGGTCTTGGCCTGGGTGATATAGCGCAGCTTGATCCGCTTGCCGCCGGGCGCGGGCGGCGGATTGGCGGCCAGCGCGTCGTCGAACCAGCGGTTGAGCGCGGCGGTGGGCACGCGCTTGCTCCATGCCGCGCGCAGCTTGAAGGCTGCGGCGATCATCTGGTTCAGCCCCTTGCCGGTGCGCGCCGAAACGCTCATCAGCGGCAGACCGCGCACCTGCGCCAGACCATCGTCCAGCGCCGCCTTGATGCCGTTGAACAGGCCCGAGGCGTCTTCGGCCACGTCCCATTTGTTGATGGCGATCATCAACGCGCGGCCTTCTTCCAGCACCATGCTGGCGATCTTGAGATCCTGATGCTCCAACCCGCGAGTCGCGTCGAGCACCAGCACGACCACCTCGGCAAAGTCGATCGCGCGGCGCGCATCGGCCACCGACATGCGCTCCAGCTTTTCGACCACCAGCGCCTTTTTGCGCATACCGGCGGTGTCGATCAGGCGGACCGGACGCTCCAGATGCGTTTCCGGGTCCATCCAGACCCAGTCGATCGAAATCGAATCGCGGGTGATCCCCGCCTCCGGGCCTGTCAACAACCGATCCTCGCCCAGCAGAGCGTTAATCAATGTGGACTTGCCGGCGTTAGGTCGGCCCACGATCGCCAGCTTCAAAGGCGCGTTGTTGATCGCCTCTTCATCATCGGGATCGAAGGGTTCGAACTCCTCCTCTTCCTCGTCGCCTTCAAAGAAGGGCAGCAGCGCCTCGAACAGGTCGCCCATGCCCTCGCCATGCTCGGCGCTGAGCGGCACAGGATCGCCCATGCCAAGGCTGAAGGACTCATACAGGCCGCCATCGCCCGCGCGCCCTTCGGCCTTGTTGGCGCAAAGGATAACCGGAACAGTCTGTTCGCGCAGCCAGCGGGCGATTTCCTCGTCCAAAGGCGTGATACCCGCGCGGGCATCAATCACGAACAGCGCGATATCCGCGCCCTCAAGGCTGGCCTCGGTCTGGGCGCGCATCCGGCCCGGCAGGCTGGATGGATCGTCATCCTCCCACCCGGCGGTGTCGACAATGGTGAAATCCAGCCCCAGCAGACTCGCCTCGCCAAAGCGGCGGTCGCGAGTCACGCCCGGCTGGTCATCCACCAGCGCGAGCTTCTTGCCCACGAGGCGGTTGAACAGGGTTGATTTGCCGACATTGGGTCGGCCAATAATGATAATCTGACGGGACATGGCATTAGCCCTGCTCACAAGAACGCGCATTTGGCAAGCAAAACGGCGCGTCCCCGCCCTGCCCCGCCCCGAAATGACCCGCTTTTGCCGCCGGTTTGGGCCGATAAGGGCTAATCCGGCAAAAGGTTGCCGGGTTGGTAACCACACCTTGCGACCCCAGCATAACTTGTGGGGCGTAATCTTCCCGGTATGACGAGAACCCTCATCAGCAAATCGCCGGGCAAGATCACGGCAAAGGCTTTGGCCATCGCGCTGATGGGGGTCTCGGTGATGACGGCTCATCCTGCCCTTGCCGCAGGGCGCACGCAGTCCGCTCCGCGCTTTGCCATCGCCTTTGTCGATCTGGCGAATCAGAATGGGCGGATCATCCCGCGCAGCCAGCAGGTCGTGGCCGCGCCGGGCAACTCTTTCCTGCAATGCGTGCCCTATGCGCGCACGGTATCGGGCATTCAATTGCGCGGCGATGCCCATACATGGTGGGATCAGGCCGCCGGGCGTTACCAGCGCGGCTTTACCCCCCGCGTGGGCGCGGTGATGGCGTTCAAGCCCTATGGGCCGATGGTGCTGGGCCATGTGGCCACGGTCAGCCGGATCCTCGATTCGCGCCGGGTCTTGCTGCGCCATGCCAACTGGAGCCCGCTGGGCGGCGAGCGCGGACAGATCGAGGACAATGTGCTGGCAACCGACGTGTCGGCGCGCGGCGATTGGAGCGAGGTGCGCGTGTGGTATCAGCCGCTGGGCGGGCTGGGCACGACGCATTGGCCGATTTCGGGCTTTATCTATAACACGCCCGCCGCGCCTGTGGGCGGCACCCGCGCCTATGCCGGGGCCAATCACGGCTCGGTGCTGAGCCACTATCTGGGCGACCCCATCGGAGCGATCATCGCGGCCTATTCGCGCCGCTGAAACCTGTAAGAATTCGAAGTAGCAGTCGATGGGAAAGGTCCGGGTTTGCGCCCGGACCTTTTTCGTTTCAGCCTCAGGCGGCAGCGATGGGCGGATTGTCGCCCAAATCTTCATACCACGCCTCGACCGGGCCGTTCAGCTTGATGGTCAGCGGCTGTCCCTTGCGGTCAAAGCTCTTGCCGGCCTGAACGCGCACCCAGCCTTCGGAAATCGAATATTCCTCGACATTGGTGCGCACCACGCCCTTGAAACGGATGCCAATGCCGCGCTGCAGCTTGTCCGCGTCAAAGAACGGGCTCTTGGGGTTGATGGCAAGGCGATCGGGCGGGGTGTCGCCCAGAGCGGCGCCCGATTCGGCGAGGGTGTTTTCAGCGTCAGTCATGGATGCGTGAAATAAATTGCATTACCCACTTGTCAACGCAAACAAACCCATTTAGAGGCGCGGCTCCCGGCAACGGAGACGCTTCGAAACGAAGCTGATACGAAGCCAGCGGGCGCGTAGCTCAGCGGTAGAGCACACCCTTCACACGGGTGGGGTCACAGGTTCAATCCCTGTCGCGCCCACCATAAATTCTCTTGAGTAATCGGGAATTTATGGATGGATTTTGACCCGGGCAATCCGAAAATCCGATATGAAGCCATCGCACTGGGCGGGTCTGTGTTTGCCTGACCAGCAGGCGGTTTTGCCCTGCGCAATTACCTTAATCCCAACCTCCCTACGCCACCACAGGCGCCGGGGCGGGCGCGGGCCGGGGCGGCGGCGGGGCCAGCAATTGCTCGACCAGCGCGAGCTGCTGTTTAACGCAATTCTGCAATTCATAGCGCGCCACCACCGTCTCGCGCGCCGCCTTGCGCAGCCGCTGGGCCAACGCCTTGTCGTCCAGAGCGCGGCAGACCGCAGCCACCAGTTGATCGCCATCGAAGAAGGGCACCAGAAGGCCGTTTTCCTCATGCCTGATCACCTCGCGCACCGGGGCCGTATCGGAGGCCACCAGCATGCAGCCTGCCGCCATCGCCTCAAGACAGCTCCACGAGAGCACGAAAGGATAGGTCAGATAGACATGCGCCGAGGAAATCTGGAGCAGCGCCATATAGTCGGAATAAGGCAGCTTGCCCAAATGATGGACGCGCGCGCCATCGGCCCCCAGATCGATCTCGGCAGCGAATTTGGCGCGCCAGTCGGCATGGCCGTCGCGCGGACGCGGGCTATAGCTGACATCACTGCCCCCCACGATCAGCACGGTCGCGTGCGGCCGCACGGCCAGCAGCTTGGGCAGGGCCTGCATAAAGACATGATAGCCCCGATGCGGCTCCAGATTGCGCGCGACATAGGTGATGACCTCGAACTTGCGCGTCAGCACCCGCCCATCGGGCAGTTTGAAGCCGGCCTTGGGGTCGGGCTTGGCGCGATTGGTGTCGATCCCGTCAAAGATCACCGCCGTCTTGCCGCGCAGGATCGCGGGATGGCGGCTCTTTTGCCAATGCGTGGGCGAGAGCAGCACATCGGCCTGTTCATGCGCCAGCAGCAGATTGGCATTCATCGCGCGCGAATTGAACAAACCCGCAGGCGTGACCGGAAAGATCGGATCAAAGCCGATATCGCCCCCGCGCGGCTGATAATAATATTCGGCATAGGACAAGAGCCGCGCCCCCGGCCAGATATCGCGCAGGAAAAGCCCTTCGCCCCACCCCGGATGATACAGGACCAGAGCGGGCCGCACCCCCTTCCTGGCCAGATCGAGCGCCACACCGGCCACCGCCCGGCCAAAGCCCGCCGCCGCCTCGAACGACCGGGCGAAAGGCTCTGACGAGCGTTCCTTGGGCTGGGGCCGTTCATAACGCAGCGTTTCGATCCCCGCCATATCCACCCCCTTGCGACAGGTGATGAAAAAGACGCGAAACCGATCCTTCTGCTTTGCCAGAGCCATGGCCAGATGGCGGAACTGGCCCGGCATATTCTGATGAATGAAGACAATATCCTGTACGGCCATAGGCTGAACCGCCCTTTCCGAATCGATCCTGCCCGTCATGGCGAATATCCGCGCACACCCGAAGGAAGCGCCTGAGCGATGGGCATGACGTCAAAGCCCATGATTATTATGCCTGTTTTAGACTTCGGCAATCATGGACTGAACCATAAAAGATCCATTCGCACATCCCGGGATTGACGCGCCCGCCCGCCATGCCGCAATCGCGCGTCAACATCGCATCATCTGAAGGAAAGAGGGGACCATGACCGCATCATCCACCATGCCGGACCCGCAAGAACATTTCGCCCATTGCATTCAGGTGCTGGGCGGCACCACGGCGGCCTCGCGGCGGCTGGGGATCGATGAAAGGGCGCTTCGCCGCTTCATCAATGGCGAAAGGCCGATCAGCGCGGGCCTGATGCATGACACCGCCAAGGCGCTCAGCCTGATGATCGCGCAGGCGAGCGAGGCCGAGGCGCGCATCACCGCCGCCTTCGGCCCCGCGCCCGACGCTTCGTAAATCCGGCTGCATCGGTCGGCCCTGTATCCGGGCCGACCGATGCGCCATCCATCACCAGCGCAGCGCGATGCCCGCGCGTCCGGCCACGCCATGGGCCTTGCTGCCTTCCACCACATCGACCTTGGCAAAGATCGACAGGCCGCTCGTGCGGGCGCCCTGAATGCCCGCCTCAATCCGGGCGCGGCCGCCTTCCGATGCATCGGCAAAATCAACGCCCGTCCCGCCCGAGGACAGGAGCGCATGGCCCTGACCCGACAGTTCGCCTTCCCAGCCGACGCCGACATAGGGGCGCACCACCCAGTTGGCCGACTTGGTTTCAACCCCTGCCCGCAGGCCGACCCGGCCATAGGCGCTGCCGTTGTTGGTGAACTGCACCGCCATGCCGCCCGCGCCGCCGCTAAAGCCGTCCAGATCAGTATGCGTGGCCGAAATGCCCGCCGAAGGCTCGAAGAACATCGTGCCCGAACGCAGATGCGCGCCCACCTCGACATTGGCGCCATAGGTCGTACCGTTGAACGAAGGCGCCGAGGCAAGGCCGTTGAAGTTGTAATTCACGCTGAAGCGATCAACCTTGACCAGCACATTGGCATAGAGCCCTTCCTGCGAGAGCAGCCGCAGATAGGCGCCGACATTGCCGCCCTTGATCTTGATCTGGTCGCTCGTGGCGTTCAACCTGCCGGTCTGTTCGCCATAGCCGCCCGTCAGACCCACGCCCCAGTTCTCGCGGCCCAGTTGATAGCCGATCTGGACGCCCTGCCATGTGTTGCGAATGTCCAGATTGGGGTTGAAGCCAACCGATTTGCCCAGCACCGTCAGATTATAGACCGGCGCGGACTTGTCGGTCTGGCCGCCGCCATAGACCTGCATCCACATCGAATTACCGCGCGAAAGATCGGTGGCGCGGACCTGTTCGGCCCAGGTATCGCCGGAACGGCGCCAGAACTTCTGCGCCTGCGATGCGGTGCGCACCAATTCAAACGCCGCCGTCGAGGGCAGGCCCACAAGGTTCCAGTTTGACCCGGAATCCTGGGCCAGCACATATTGGACAAAGCCCTTGTTGATCGGCCCGCCCTGCAACACATAGGCCCCCGACGAGGACGCGCCATTGGTGACCACGCGGATGCCGTTGAAGTTGAACTGACCGGCCTGCGCCGCGCCAAGGTCGTTGATGACGATGGTGGTGGTGCCGCCGCTGGCCCCGGTGGTGCGCAGCATGTCGGCGCTTTGCGCAGCGCTGACGCCCACGGCCGCCACGCCCAGATTGGCGTCCAGCACCAGCTTGCCCGAGGCGCCCGTCACCGCCGCCCCGCCAACATCGAGCACATCGCCCGTATGGCCATTGGCCAGCGAGATCGTGCCGCTGTTGGTGATCGAGGTCAGGTTGAGGAAACGCGCGGTGGAGGCCGCGACCGCCGCCGGATTGATGTTGATCGTGCCCGAATTGTTCAGCGTCGATGTGCCGCCAAAGGTGGTGTCGCCGCCAAAGGCGTTCCATGTGCCGCTGTTGCTCACGGTATTGCCCGCGCTCGACAGCGTCATATAGCCGTTGATCGTGCCCTTGTTGACCAACGTGACCGCCCCGCCCGACAGCAGCACGGCGGCATTGTTGCCCGCGCCCACAATGCCCGACAGGGTGACGCTCTGGCCCCCGGCGGCGGTCGAACTGATGCCCGCCGTCGCGCCCGTGATCGTGGCCGAGGTCGCCGCGCTGCCCAGATTGATCGTGGCCGTGCCCCCGGTGCTGATGCTCAGACCCGCCCCGGTGCTGCTGCTGGTCGCGCCGCCATCGGCCAGATTGACCGTGACATTGCCGCCCGTCGACGAGACGGCAATCGCGTTCGCGCCCGTGGCGGTGGTGGTCTTGGCCGCGATGGTGATCGCGCCCGTCCCGCTGCTGGCATAGATGCCGCGCCCGCCGGTGGCCCCGGTGGTGGTGGCATTGATGCCAATGATCCCAGCCCCGGTATTGACCGCGCTGATCGCATCGCCGCCCGCCGCGCTCACCGTGGTCGAGGTGATCGCCACCGCGCCGCCTGCCCCGGTCACGTCAATGCCCTTGCCCGCCGCCGTGGTCAGGTTCCAGTTGGCAATGGTGATCGGCCCCGCGCCGGTGGCCACGATGCCCTCGCTGCCACTGCCCGAAACGGCAATGGTGGCGTTGTTGGTGATCGTGCCCGCGCCATTGGTGGTGGCCAAGACCACGCCATGCGCGCCCGCGCCCGTGGTGGTCACGCCGCCCGTATGCGACGCCGAACCCAGCGTGAGGGCGGCCGCCCCGCTTTCCGATCCGGTGATCGCAATGCCGGTCGATCCCGCGCCGGTGGTGCTCACCGACTGGATCGTGGCGGCAATCGCGCCGGTCGTGCCCGCCGCATTGCTCTGGGCCAGATTGACGCCGATGGTGGCGGGCCCGGTGGTGGCGACCGTGTTCAGCGTGGCGCTGATCGCCCCGCTGGTGCCGGTCTGGGTCAGGTTGACGCCATTGCCGCCGGTGGCCGAATTGGCGGTGATCCCGGCCGCATCGATCAGAGTGATCGCACCATTGCCCGAAAGCGACACGCCATTGGCCGTCGCACCCGTCGAAGTGGCCGAAACCGTGCCCAGCGTCACATTCTGCGCGCCGGTCTGGCCGGAACTGTAAACGCCGTAGACATCGCCCGCGCTGGTGACGGTCACGTCTGGCGGATCGATGGTCAGGCCCGCGCCATTGACCGCCGAAATGCCATAGGCCGCGCCCGTATTGGCCACCGCCTTGATCAGGATGCCCGCCGGAACATTCACGGTGGTCATGTCCGTCGCGCCCGACAGGTCCAGCCCATAGGCATTGCCCGTGCCCGTTGCCGTCGCGGTCACCGCCTTGGCCACCGAAACCGTGACATCGGCGCCGTTCAGCACCTGAATGCCCGTGGCCACGCCCGAACTGTTGCTGACCGTAACCGTATCGGCGGCGGTGATCGCCACCGATCCGCCGGCCTGACTGCTGCGCAGGCCATAGACCTCAGCATTGGCGCCGCTGACCGTGACCGTCTTGGCGGTGCTGATCGTGTGCGTCGTGCCATTGATCAGCGAAAGGCCATAGGCCGACCCCGCCACCGAGGTCACATTGACCGGCCCCCCGGCGGTAAAACCGGCCGCGCCGCTGCCGCCGTTGAGCGAAGCGCCGACCGCCTGACCATTGGCCGAAACCGTCAGCGCGCCGGTGACGCCCGCCGATTTCGCCGTGCCCCCGGTCAGCAGGATGCCCCATGCATTGTTATTGGCAATGGCATTGTCAGCCGTCACCGACAGGTCGCCGGTGACATTGACGCTCTGGCTGCCCGCGCCGGTCATCTGCACACCATAGGACGTGCCGCTGCCGCCCGTCACGCTCATCCCGGCGTTGATGTTGGCCGTGCTGCTGGTGCTGTTGGCGGTCAAAACGCCGATGGCGCCGGTGCCGGTGTTGGCAACGGTAAAGCCCGCCTTGGTGGTGATAAGCCCCGTGGCCGATCCCGTCTGCTGCAGGCCGATGGTGCTCCCGCCCGCGCCATTCACGCTCAGCGCATCATTGAGCGTGATCGTCTCGCTCGATCCGCCCGACTGGATGATGCCCCAAGCGCTGCCGCTGGTGGTGGAAACGGCGATGGCGCCGGTGCCGGTAAAGGTGGTGGCATCCGTACCGCCGAACTGGCGGAAGCCGTAAGTGCCGCTGGCCGTACCCGAAATGGTGGCGCCGCTCAGCACGCTGAGCGTTTCGGTGGTGCCGCCCGTCTGCGCCGCGCCTGCGGCCGAACCGCCGCTGGCCAAGACCGAGAGGCCGCCGTTAAAGGCGATCGACGCCGCCCCGCTGCCGCCGCTGGTGGCAAAGCCGCCCGCGAAAGTCACACCCTGGATCGTCACCGCGCCATTGAGCGTGATGGATTGCGAGGTGCCCCCGAAATCCTGCCCGCCGATGGCCTGACCGCTGTCGGCGATGACCGACCATGCGCCATTGGCCACCGTGGTCATGGCGCCCGTGCTGAACAGGTTCTGGCCGTTGGAAACGCCCCCGCCATGGACATTGAGCCCCTTGGCATAGGTGGTGCTGGCGCTGGCGCTGCTCGACACGGTCACGCCATTTGCTCCGGCGGTGCCCGATGTCACGGTGAACGTGTCATTGGCATTGAGCGTCAATGCGGCGTTCGAGCCGCTGGTCAACACGCCATTGGCAACGCCGCCCGTCGAGCCGACCGAAAGCGCCTTGGCAAAGGTCAGCGTCTGGGCCGTGCCGCCCGAGGCCGAAACGCCGGTGGCGCTGCCCGTACCGCCCGTGACGGTGAAGACATCCGAAGCGGTGAAATTCTCCGCCCCGCTGGCCCCGCTCATCGTCGCGCCCGTGGCCGAGGCGCCCGTTACCGTGCCACCCTGCAACAGCGCGATGGTCTGATCCGTGCCGCCCGTGGTGCTGATGCCGCTGGCTGCGCCCGTACCGCCCAGAACCGAAAGCGCGCCATTGTCGGTAAAGCTGACCGCTCCCGTGCCGCCGGTCAGCGCCGCGCCGGTCGCCCCCGTACCCGTCACCGACAGGCGGCTCACCGTGGCCGACGCGCCGCCGCCCGCGTTCAGGCTGATGCCGGTGGCGCTGCCCGTGGTGCCATCCACCGTAAAGGCGGCATTGCTGGTCAGCGTATCATTGCCCGACTGGGCGGTGGTTGCCCCGGCGACCACGCCGGTTGCGCCCGCGCCCGTCACCGTCAGACCTCTGGCCAGCGTGATCGCGCCATCGGTGCCGCCATCCAGCGTGATGCCCGTGGCCGCGCCGCCGCCATTGGCGGTGTTGGTTACCGAGAAGCTCTGGCCCAGATTGACCGTTTCGGTGCCGGTGGCGCCCGAAATGGCGATACCGGCCGCCGTGCCGCCATTGCCGCCGCCGGTCACCGCAATGTTTGCGGCAACCTCGTTGGGTGCGTCAAAGGCCGTCGTGATCTGAACGCTCGACCCGCCCGACACCGACACGCCGCTGGCATTGCCCGCCGTGCTGGTCACCGAGAGCGAGGCCCCGGTCAGCGAGACATTTACCGCGCCGGTCGCCCCGCTCAGCGCGATGCCGGTGGCATTCCCGCCCGCCTGAACCGTAACATCGCCCGAATAGAGCGTGCTGCCCGGCTTGGCATCGGTGAATTGGACGGTCTGGGTGGTGCCGCCGCTCAGCGTCGCCGCAGTCGCGCTATGGCCTGCGCCCGCCGTCAGGCCGATCGCCACGCCCGAATTGTTGAGCGCCACCGCCCCGGTGGCATTGGCCACGCGAAAGCCGATGACATCCGCGCCCGTCACGGTCAGGCTCGTTCCGCCCGTTACGGTCTGGGTGTTGTTGAGCGTGACGCTGGTGCCATGCTGAACGTCCATGCCGATGGCCGTGCCCGTATCCGAGGCCACCGCCAGCGATCCGGTGTTGGTCAGCGTCGTGGCCCCGCCTACGCCCGCGTTGTTCACCAACATGCCCGTGGCCGCGCCCGAACCGCTATGCACGCTCACGCTGCCCGAATTGGTCAGCGCGGCCGCGCCCGCATTGGCGATCACATTCATGCCCGTCAGCGCCACCGTGCCGCGCACATCGAGCGAGACAATGCCGGTGTTGTTGATCGAGAGCGTGCCGCCGCTGGCATAGGAACCGGCGGCAAGGCCACTGAACGCGCCGGTGCCGGTGATGTTGGTCAGCGAGATTGCGCCGTTGTTGACCACGCTGGCCGACCCGCCCTGCGCCAGCGCGCCATAGACCGTGCCCGAGGAAGGGATGAGCGTGACCGAGCCGTCGCTCCGGTTGATGACCGAGCCCGAGCCCGCCGCCCCGCTGGTGTCGCCAAGGGCCAGCAGGCCGCCGGTCTGGGCGGCAAGGATGCCGTGGTTATCAATCGAGGCAGTGCCTGTGCCCGAGGCCAGCGCCTCTGCGGCAATGCCCGTATTGGTCACATGCGCGCCAGCACGCAGCGCGATCTGGGCCGCATTGCCGCTCGAACCGGTCACCGACACCGCCGCCCCGGCCAGATTGGTGTTGACCACCGCCGTGCCGTAAATATCGATCTTCAGCCCCGCCGGGGTGGCAAAGGTGTTCTGATCATAGATGATGCCGTTCTGATAGCTGGTCGGGTCCGATATGCAGGACACCACATTGGGGTTCTGCGACGTATCGGGGATGCCGCAGGCCCCGACCGGGGCCGCCAGCGCGGCTTGCGGCGTGAAAAGCATCAGCGCCATTGCCGAAGCTCCGCTCTTCAGGACATTTTTCACAGCAAGTCTCCCCCTGATGCGTCGAGGCCGCGGCCCCAAAAGATGTTGGGGGCGCGACGGCCCCCGTTAAGTGTCGAAAGCATCATCACCACGCGACCCGGAAACCGGCCTGCGCGGCGAAATTGTGGTAACGGGCGGCCATCGTGCTGCCCAGGTTGAAGCGGAACTGGACATTGCCGCGCGTCACCGCGCCGCGCAGATCCAGCCGGGCCGCATCCGCAGGCGCCGAGGCGCCCAGCGTCTCGAAGCTGTAGTCAGGCACCCCGACAAAACCGGCCATCAGCGAACGCTGCGGATCAAAGTCATGCGACCATGCCGCCTTGCCCGCCAGCGTCAGAGTGGTGCCGCCGCCCAGATCGAAGTTGCGGCCCAGATCCACACCCGCAAAGGTCCGGCTGCGCACCATCGCCTCCTTGCCAAAGCCCAGCCCCAACACGCCTGCGGTTCCCAATGTGGTGGCCGAGGTTTCGTGGAACGAAGGAATCGACAGGCGCGTCACATCCAGACTGGCGAAGGGGCGCATCTGCAGCGAACCGGTCATGAAATTGCCGGTGATCTGCATCCGGCCCGACAGCGCCTTCATGGTAAAGGCCCCGCGCGCCAGCTCGCTGGTCCCGGGCAGCGTCATCGAGCGCGTATAGGTCGTGGCATAGTTGCTGTAGACCAGATCGGCCCCCAGCGACAAAGGCCCGACATTCGTGCCCAGATAGCCGCCCGCGCTGAACGAGGTGATCCGCCCGCCCGTGCCGACCCCGCCCACGCGGAAGTTCTGCGGATCGCCCGCCACGCTGATCCCGGCCACGGTGTTGCGGCCAAGGCGGATATCCCAGCCGCCCTGAAGGGCATAGCCGTTGGTCTCCACATCATGCGTGCCATTGGCCCCGCGCACGGTTTCATTGCCGCCCGTCATGGTCAGCCACAGATTGCCGAAGCGCTCGATGGGCTTGCCCGGACCGCCATCCAGCAGGCGCGATTCACGCTGGAGCGAAATCGCATCGTGGAAATTGGTCGAAACGGTGAAGGCCGCCGTCTTGGCCGCCACCACGCCCTCGCCGCTCAGACTGTCATAGACCGCGCCCAGCGTGGAGACCGTCGGGATCGTCATGATCGTGGCGGCGGTCGGCGCAAAGGCGGCGGTCGGATTGGTCTGGATGCGGTTGATGAGCTGACCCAGCCGCGCCTGCTGGGCGCTCAGCCCGTTCGGCGCGAATTCGATGACGTAATGCAGTGTCTCGTCATTGGCGTTGGGATAGGTCAGGCTGTAAGTGGCCACCGCCGAATTGGGCGCCACCAGCGTCAGCCCGGCATGGCTGGTAATACCACCCGCCGCCCGCAGGATCACGATGTCATGCGCGCCCGATTTGGCATAGCCCGGGTTCATCACATTGACATTGACCGTGCCCGCCAGCGCCGCCGTGCCCGATACCGTGACCAGATCGGCGGTGTTGGTGCGCGCGTCGAAATCGCTGCGATAAAGGCTGGTGGCCGTGGTCGCCAGATTGCCGGTGATGGCCAGCGTCTTGACCACATTGGCCCCGCCCGGATCGATCGTGCCGCTGTTAAAGAACGTGCCCGAACCCAGATTGACCAGCGGCCCGGCCAGGAACACCCCGCCCGCAACGTTGGTCAGGCTGTTGTTGCCCGAACCCAGATCAATCGAACCGACAATCGTGCCGGTGTTGGTGATGGCATTGTTGCCCCCGGTGGCGGTGATCACCATGCCGGTCTGGCCATCGGCCGTGGTCAACGTGCCCGCCGTGGTGATGGTATTATTGGCCCCGCCATGCAGTTGCAGCGCATTGCCGCCCTTGCCGCCGGTGATGGCCACAGTGCCGATGGCGATATTGATCGCCCCGACGCCGCTGCCGCCCTCGCTGCCCACAACCAGCGCCGAAGAGCCGGTGCCCGTGGTGACAACCGGCGCGTTGACCGTCAGGCCCACCGCGCCGCCCGAACCGATCCCGCCCAGCGCGACCGATGTATTACCCACAAGGCCGCCGCCGCCGCCGATGGACTGGACCACCACGCCATTAGCCTTGGCCCCGGTGGTGGTGATCGCGCCGCCGACGGTCACGCTGGTCGCGCCGCCATTGCCGCCGCCGCCGCCCGCCGCCGTCTGGACCGCAAGGGTCTGGACCGCGCCGCCCGCGTCCGTGGCCGTGGCATTGCCGCCGCCGCCGCCGATGGATTGCACCAACAGGCCGGTTGCCCCCGCCCCGCTGGTGGCGATACCGCCCGTGGTGGTCAGATTGACCGCGCCGCCATTGCCCGATGCGCCATTGGTCGAACCCAGCACCAGAGGCGCCGAGACCGTCGAGCCAAAACTGTCCACCGTGCCGCCGCCGCCGCCGATGGACTGCACCGAAACGCCGCCCGCACCGATGCCGGTGGTGGTGACATTTCCGGCAAGGTTGAAGCTGATCGCCCCGCCATTGCCGCTGGCCGCGCCGCCGATGCTCGCACCCGAAACCACGCCGCTGCCGCCGGTGTTATCCATGGCCGAAACGCCGCCGCCGCCACCGATGGATTGCAGCGAAACGCCGTTCGCGCCCGCGCCGGTGGTGGAAATGGCACCGTTCTGGCTCAGCGTGATCGCCCCGCCATTGCCGCCCGCGCCGCCCGTGCCGCCCGAGGCCAGCGTAATGCCGCCAGAGCCAATCGCCGCGCCATTGAGCGAGGTCATGTCGGCCACGCCGCCGCCGCCGCCGATCGACTGGACCACCAGACCAGAGGCCAGCTTGCCCGTGGTGCTGATCGCGCCGGTCGATGTGGTGAAGGTGATGTCGCCGCCATCGCCCTGTGTGGTCTGCGATCCGCCCGTGGCCAGATTCATGGCCGAGGCCGACCCCGTGGTCACGCCCAGCGCCAGCGAACCCACGCCGCCGCCGCCGCCAACGCTCTGCGCCAACAGGCCATAGGCCGAGATGCCAGAGGTGCTGATCGCGCCGGAATTGGCGATGGTGACCGACTGGCCGCTGCCCGCCGAGGTGGAGGTGCCGCCAACGCTTGTGGTCCATGCCGAATTGCCCGAACCCAGCGTGACATCGCCCGTCACGCCCTCGATGCCGCCGCCGCCGCCAACGCTCTGCGCGACAAAGCCGATGGCCCCCGCGCCGCCCGTGCCGATGGGATTGGCATTGGTCAGATCGACGACATTGCCATCGCCCGTGACCCCGCCGCTGCCGCCGACCGCCAGCGTGACCCCGCCCGCGCCCACCGAGAGCGGATCCGGCACCGAGATCGCGCCATTGCCGCCGCCCGCGCCGATCGCCTGCGCCAGCAAGCCATAGGACAAAGCGCCCGCCGTGCGGATCGTGCCGCCCGACAGATTGACGATGACCTGACCCTGCGTGCCGGTGATGCCATTGCCCTGCGCGCCAAGACGCAGGCTGAGCGCGTCGAACGAGCCGGTCTGGGCCGAGATGGCAAAGGCCGACTGGCCGCCGCCGCCCGCGATGGATTGCGCCAGCACCGCGACCGAATCGTCGCCCAGCGTGGTGATCGAACCCGTCGAGGTAACCGTGACATTGCCGCCATTGCCGCCCGCGCCGCCCGAACCGCCAAGCTGGTTGCCCAGCGTGCCGCCCGATGCCGCAAGGCTGCCCGAAAAGCCGCCCGCGCCGCCGCCGCCGCCAATCGACTGGGCCAGAACGCCCACCGATGCCGCGCCTTCGACCACGATCGATCCGGTGTTGCTGACCGTCACCACGCCGCCATTGCCGCCGCCGCCGCCCGTGCCGCCCACCGCCGAGGTCAGGCCGCCGCTGCCTTCGGCCAGCGTGCCCGACACCGCCATACCGGCAACGCCGCCGCCGCCGCCAACCGACTGAGCGAACACGCCATAGGACAGGTTGCCCTTGGCATTGATCAGGCCGCTGTTGGTGATGGTGACATCGCCCGCGCTGCCGCCTGCGCCGCCCGTGCCGCCAATCGAAGTGGCCGTGCCCGAGCCGGAAGAGCCCGAACCGGCAATCGAGAAGCCGCCAAGGCCGCCGCCGCCGCCCACGCTTTGCGCAAACACGCCGATGGAATTGTCGGACAGCGTCTGAACCAGCCCGGTGTTGGCCACCGAAACCACGCCGCCCGTGCCGCCGCCGCCGCCTTCGCCGCCGACCGACTGGGCAATCGCCCCGCCGCTGCCGATGGTCAGGCCGCCCGCAAAGCCGCCCGCGCCGCCGCCGCCGCCGACCGATTGGGCAAACACACCCACCGATCCCGCGCCCTTGGCCTGCACCGCGCCGTCATTGGTCACGCCCACAAGGCCGCCATCGCCGCCGCCGCCCCCGGCGCCCGCGCCAAGGCTGGAACTGGCCGAACCGCTGGTGGCCAGCGTGCCGGTCACAGCAAAGCCGCCCTTGCCGCCGCCGCCGCCAACGCTCTGGGCATAGACGCCATAGGAGAGCGCGCCATCGGCCACAATGGTCGCCCCGCCGGCATTGCTGACGCTGACCGCGCCGCCTTCGCCGCCGGCCCCGCCCATGCCGCCAATCGCGTTGGACAGGCTGCCCACGCCGCCGCCCGCCGCCAGCGAGAAACCGCCGACACCGCCGCCGCCGCCGATGCTCTGGGCATAGACGCCCACCGCATTCGCGCCGCCGGTATGGATCTGGCCCGTATTGGTGATGCTCACCACGCCGCCCATGCTGGCCGCGCCGCCGTCGCCGCCAATGGCCGAACCGAACGTGCCGCCGCCCGATGCGCTGAGCGCACCGGCAAAGCCGCCCGCGCCGCCGCCGCCGCCCACCGACTGGGCAAAGACCGCGATGGCCCCTGCGCCCTCGGTGTCCACCGTGCCCGCGTTGGTCAGGGTGATCGCGCCGCCGATACCGCCGCCGCCGCCCGCACCGCCGCCGATGGTCGAGCGCGCATCGCCGTCCACCGCCAGCGTGCCGCCTGCGGCAAAGCCGCCATTGCCGCCGCCGCCGCCCACGCTCTGCGCCTGAATGCCATAGGCAAAGGCGCCCAGCGTCGAGATCGCGCCCGCGCTGCTGTTGGTGATGGTGATCGCGCCGCCAAGCCCGCCTGCCCCGCCGCTGCCGCCGATCACATCGGCCAGCGATCCGGCCTGCGAAGCGCCCGCGCCCACGGCAAAGCCGCCCACGCCGCCGCCGCCGCCGATGCTCTGCGCCAGAATGGCGCTGGCCATCTGGCCGCTGGTGGCCACGATGCCGCTGTTGTCCAGCGTCAGGACGCCGCCCGCACCGCCTGCGCCACCGGCCCCGCCAACGCTCGAAGCAAGCGCCTGACCCGAAGCCGAAATGCCGCCGCCTGCAGCAAAGCCGCCCGCACCGCCGCCGCCGCCCACGCTTTGCGCAAAGACCGCAATCGACTGATCGCCCAGCGTGTAGACATTACCGGCATTGGTAAAGCCGATGGTGCCGCCCCGGCCGCCCGAACCGCCAGCGCCCGCGCCCACGGTCGAACTGGCATCGCCCGAAAGGGTCAGCGCGCCGCCTGCGGCAAAGCCGCCGCTGCCGCCGCCGCCGCCGATGCTCTGCGCATAGACGCCGTAAGCAATCGCGCCCTTGGTGCCGATGGTGCCGCCGCTGGTGTTGGCGATGGTGATGTTGCCACCCGCGCCCGCAACCCCGCCGTCGCCGCCGATCACCTGCGACACGCCCGCCGCATCCGAGGCCGCGCCGCCCGCCGCAAAACCGGCCACGCCGCCGCCGCCGCCGACCGACTGGGCAAAGACCGCCGTAGCGTTCTGGCCCGTGGTCAGGATGAGGCCGCCATTGGTGAGGCCGACCAGACCGCCCGCACCGCCAGCGCCGCCGCTGCCACCCACGACATTGGAGGCCGCGCCGCCGCCCGCCGAAAGGCCGCCGCCCACGGCAAAGCCGCCCGCGCCGCCGCCGCCGCCGATGCTCTGGGCAAAGACCGCGATGGAATCGTCGCCCGCCGTGCCGATCTGGCCAAGGTTGGACAGCGTGACCGCCGCGCCCTTGCCGCCAGCACTGCCGCCGCCGCCGCCCACACTCGATGTCGCATCGCCGCCAAGGGTCAGCGCGCCGCCTGCGGTAAAGCCGCCAGCACCGCCGCCGCCGCCTACCGACTGGGCAAAGACCGCATAGGACAGCTTGCCCGTGGTGGAAATCTTGCCATCCGCCGCGTTGGAGAGCGAGACGAGGCCGCCATCGCCGCCGCCGCCGCCCGTGCCGCCCACGATATTGGCTGCGCTATCGGCCTGAGCGCCCGCCGCGCCGACACTGAAGCCGCCGGCACCGCCGCCGCCGCCCACGCTCTGCGCAAAGACCGCATCGGCATTGTCGCCCGTGGTCGCGATGATCCCGCCGGAGGTCAGCGTGACCTGACCCCCGGCGCCGCCCGCGCCGCCCGCGCCGCCGACCGTGTTGGCCGCCGCGCCGCCGCCCGACAGGCCGCCGCCCGCCGCAAAGCCGCCTGCGCCGCCGCCGCCGCCAACCGACTGGCCAAACACCGCAATGGCGCTGGCCCCGGCCGTGGTGATCGAACCGGCATTGGTCAGATCGACCTTGCCGCCCGCGCCGCCGCCGCCCGCCGATCCGCCGCCCACGGTCGAGCTGGCATCGCCCGACAGGCCCACCGCGCCGCCTGCGGCAAAGCCGCCGCTGCCGCCGCCGCCGCCCACGCTTTGCGCATAGACGCCATAGGAAAACAGGCCGCTGGTGGCGACCGAACCGGTCGCCGTATTGCCCACGCTGACGATACCGCCCGCGCCGCCGCCGCCGCCCGTGCCGCCCACGATATTGGCCGCGCTGTTCGCCTGCGCGCCCGCGCCGCCGACACTGAAGCCGCCAACGCCGCCGCCGCCGCCGATGCTCTGGGCATAGATCGCGGTCGAATTGGCGCCCAGCGTCTCGATCAGGCCTGCATTGGCCACCGAGGCATTGCCGCCCGCGCCGCCTGCGCCGCCCGTGCCGCCGATCACATCGCTGGCCGCGCCGCCGCTGGCCGAAAGGCCGCCGCCTGCGGCAAAGCCGCCCTGGCCGCCGCCGCCGCCCACGCTCTGCGCAAAGACCGCCAGCGAATTGTCGCCCGCCGTGCCCACCGTGCCGCCGTTGGTCACGCTGACCACGCCGCCAGCGCCGCCGCCGCCGCCCGTGCCGCCGATCGCATTGGCCGCCGCATCCGCCTTGGCCAGACCGCCCGATACCGAGAAGCCGCCCGCGCCGCCGCCGCCGCCGATGCTCTGGGCAAAGATGGCCGTGGCATTGGCGCCCAGCGTGATGACCGATCCGGTGGTGACCAGATCGACCACGCCGCCCGCGCCGCCGCCGCCGCCATTGCCGCCCACGCTATTGGATTGCGCGCCGCCATTGGCGGCCAGACCGCCCGACACGGCAAACCCGCCTGCGCCGCCGCCGCCGCCAACCGACTGGGCAAAGACCGCGATCGAGCCATCGCCCGCCGTGCCGATAGTGCCGCCATTGGTAAAGGTGATCGCGCCGCCATTGCCGCCTGCGCCGCCGCTGCCCGCGCCGATGCTCGAACTGGCCCCGCCGTCGACCGTCAGCCCGCCGCCCACGGCAAAGCCGCCGCTGCCGCCGCCGCCGCCGATGGATTGCGCATAGACGCCATAGGACAGGGTGCCCAGCGTCATCACCGACCCGGTGGCGGTGTTGGCAAAGCTGATCGCGCCGCCATTGCCGCCGCCGCCGCCATTGCCGCCCACGGTTTCGGTGGCCGAACCCGCCTGCGCGCCCGCGCCGCCGACGCTGAAACCGCCCACGCCGCCGCCGCCGCCGATGCTCTGGGCATAGACCGCCGTGGCATTGTCGCCCAGCGTAGTGATCGCGCCCGAACTGGTCAGCGCGATAATGCCGCCCGAACCGCCCGCGCCGCCTGCGCCGCCGATGCTGTTGGCCTGCGCCCCGCCGTTGACGGTCAACCCGCCCCCGGCCGCAAAGCCGCCGGCGCCGCCGCCGCCGCCCACCGACTGCGCAAAGACCGCGATGGAGCCTGCGCCCGCCGTGCCGATGGCGCCGCCATTGTTGAAGGTGATCCGGCCACCGGCGCCGCCGCCGCCCGCCGATCCGCCGCCCACCACCGATGTTGCGTCATCATCGACGCCCAGCGCGCCGCCTGCGGCAAAGCCGCCCTTGCCGCCGCCGCCGCCAACGCTCTGCGCATAAACGCCATAGGACAGCGCGCCCAGCGTGGTGACCGCGCCGCCGTCGGCATTGTCCACCTCAACATCGCCGCCTGCGCCGCCGCCGCCGCCTTCACCGCCGACATTGCTGGACGCGCTCTTGGCCTTGGACAGCGCGCCGCCCGCCGAGAAGCCGCCCACGCCGCCGCCGCCGCCAACGCTCTGGGCAAAGACCGCCGTGGCATTCGCGCCCTCGGTCTGAACCGCGCCCGATGTGGTGATCGAGACGAGACCGCCCGCGCCGCCAGCACCGCCGCTGCCGCCCACGGTATCGCTGGCCGCGCCGCCCTGCGCCGTCAGGCCGCCACCGGCGGCAAAGCCGCCCTGACCGCCGCCGCCGCCGACCGACTGGGCAAAGATCGCCTGCGCGCCCGCGCCCTTGGTGGCGATCAGGCCCGCATTATCGACATGCACCACGCCGCCGGAACCGCCGCCGCCGCCATTGCCGCCGCCAACCGAAGAGGTCGCGTCGGCATCCACCGTCAACGCGCCGCCCGCCGAGAAACCGCCCGCACCGCCGCCGCCGCCGATGCTCTGCGCATAGACGCCATCGGCCATCGTGCCCGCCGTGGTGATGATGCCGGTGCCGTTCGATACGGTGACATCGCCGCCCGCGCCGCCACCGCCGCCATTGCCGCCCACGCTGTTGGCCACCGCCCCCGCGCGCGAGGCCGCCGCGCCCACGGCAAAGCCGCCCGCGCCGCCGCCGCCGCCCACGCTCTGGGCAAAGACCGCCGTGGCATTGGCGCCCAGCGTGCTGATCGCGCCGGTCGAGGCGACCGAGACGATCCCGCCCGCGCCCGCGCCGCCGCCCGAACCGCCCGTGACGTTCGAGATACCGCCGCCCTGCGCGCTGATGCCGCCGCCTGCGGCAAAGCCGCCCTGGCCGCCGCCGCCGCCGACCGACTGCGCAAAGACGCCCAGCGCATTGTCGCCGCTGGTTTCGATGCTGCCGCCGTTGGTCACGCCGATCAGGCCGCCGTCGCCGCCGCCGCCGCCCGATCCGGCGCCCACCTTGGATGCTGTATCGCCATTGATCGCCAGCGCGCCGCCTGCGGCAAAGCCGCCCTGACCGCCGCCGCCGCCGATGGATTGGGCATAAACGCCATCAGAGAAAGCGCCCGAAGTGCGGATCGCGCCGCCGGTGGCATTGTCCACCGTGACATCGCCGCCTGCGCCGCCCGCGCCGCCATCGCCGCCCACCACGTTGGACGCGCCATCGCTGTTGGCCGCCGCCGCGCCCGCCGAGAAGCCGCCAACGCCGCCGCCGCCGCCCACGCTCTGGGCAAAGACCGCCGTGGCATTGACGCCCAGCGTTTCAATCAGCCCGCCATTATGCACCGAGACAGCGCCGCCCGTGCCGCCGCCCGCGCCCGCGCCGCCCACCGAATTGCTGGTGGCCGCGCCATTGGCCGACAGGCCGCCCGATACGGCAAAGCCGCCGCTGCCGCCGCCGCCGCCCACCGATTGGGCCAGCACCGCGACCGAGCCATCGCCCATCGTGCCGATCGCGCCATCGGTGGTGATCGTCACCGCGCCTGCGCTGCCGCCTGCGCCGCCCGATCCCGAGCCGACATGCGAATCCACCCCGCCATCCAGCGAAAGGCCCGCGCCCACGGCAAAGCCGCCCGCGCCGCCGCCGCCGCCGATGCTCTGCGCCTGAACCGCGTTGGACAGCGCGCCCTTGGTGACAATCGTGCCGCCCGCAATATTGACGACATCGACCGCGCCCGCAGAACCGGCCGCACCGCCATCGCCGCCCACGCTCTGGCTGGCCGTATCGCCCTTGGCCAGCGCTCCGCCGACCGCAAAGGCCCCGCGCCCGCCGCCGCCGCCGATGGATTGCAGCAGCACCGCCGCCGACTGATCCGCCTGCGTCAGGATCGAACCGGCGTTGAACAGGCGCACGTCGCCCGCATTGCCGCCCGAACCGCCGCCGCCGCCAATGCTGCTCGACAGCGTGCTGCCCGTGCCGCCCGCGATGCCGGCGCCTGCGGCAAAACCGCCCGCGCCGCCGCCGCCGCCGATGCTCTGGGCAAAGACCGCCGTGGCGCCGATGCCATTGGTTTCGATCTGCGAATAATTGTTGACCGCCACGGTCGAGCCATCGCCTGCCGCACCGCCTGCGCCCCCGCCGATCGAGGAATTGGCGCCATCCTTGAGCGAAAGCGCACCGCCCGCCGCAAAGCCGCCATTGCCGCCGCCGCCGCCGATGGATTGCGCAAAGACCGCATAGCCAAAGGCGCCATTGGTGAGGATCGTACCAGTGCTGCCATTGGCCACCTCGACCCCGCCGGCATTGCCGCCCGCGCCGCCGCTGCCGCCCACCGCATCGCTGGCCGCCTTGGCCTGCGACGCCGCCGCGCCCAGCGAGAAACCGCCGGAACCGCCGCCACCGCCGATGCTCTGCGCCATGATCGCCACCGAGCGGTCGCCGTTCACCTGCACATCGCCGGTGTTGACCACCTTGACGTGATCGGCATCGCCGCCCACGCCGCCCGATCCGCCCAGCGCGTTGCTGATCGCCGAATTGGTCGAGGAAATGGCGAAGGAACCGGCAAAGCCGCCCTGACCGCCGCCGCCGCCGATGGATTGCGCCACGATGCCCGCCGAACCGGCGGTAAAGGCATAGACCTGACCGGCGTTGAACACGGTGACCGTGCCCGCGTTCTGGCCCGTGCCGCCGCGCCCGCCCGTGGCCGAGGAGGCCGCGCCTTCGCCCAGCGCCATCGTGCCCGAGGCCGCAAAGCCGCCCGCGCCGCCGCCGCCGCCGATCGACTGGGCCAGAATGCCGTCCGACAGATCGCCGTGGGTCTGGATGATCGCGCTGCTGAACACCAGCACATCACCGCCCACGCCGCCATTGCCGCCCGCGCCGCCTGTGACATCGCTTGCGCCCGTGCCGTTCGAGGCAAAACCCGCGCCCAGCGAGAAGCCGCCCTGGCCGCCGCCGCCGCCGATGGATTGCGCCACCACCGCCGCCGAATTGTTGCCCAGCGTGCCGACCTGTCCGGTCAGCGTCAACGTGACGTTGCCCGCATCCGAGCCCACGCCGCCATTGCCGCCCACCGAGCTGCTGGCCGCGCCGCCGCCAAGGGCCGCCGCCAGACTGCCCGAAAAGCCGCCCGCGCCGCCGCCGCCGCCAATCGACTGGGCCAGCACCGCATTGGCCACATCGCCATGGGTCAGGATCTGGCCGCCCGAGGTTACCGTGACATTGCCCGCCGAATTGCCCGCGCCGCCCGCGCCGCCCACGCTGTCCGATGCGCCGCCCGCGCTGGTGGCAAGCGCGCCCGAGATCGAGAAGCCGCCCGCGCCGCCGCCGCCGCCGATGGATTGCGCAACAATGCCCCGACTGTGATCGCCATAGATGTTGAGCAGGCCCAGCGAGGACACCGACACATCCGCACCCCGGCCCGCAGAACCGCCCGCGCCGCCCGTCGAACTGGCCGCCGCATCGGCCGAGGATGTGGTCAGACCCGCCGCGACCGAGAAGCCGCCCTGACCGCCGCCGCCGCCGATGGACTGCGCGGTGATGGCCGCCGAATTGGCGCCATGGGTAAAGATATTGCCGATATTATCGACCGAAACGGCATCGGCATCGCCCGCCGCGCCGCCCGAGCCGCCGCCCACGCCCGATGTGGCCGCGCCCTTGACCGAGAGCGCGCCGCCCACGCCAAAGCCGCCCGAGCCGCCGCCGCCGCCCACGCTCTGCGCCAGAATCGCGCCCGACTGGTCGCTCCACGTCTCGATCCCGCCGACATGGCTGACCGTGACCGCGCCCGCATTGCCCGACGATCCGCCGCCGCCGCCCGTGGTTTCGGCCGAAGTGCCGCCGTCAGAGGACAGCGATGCGCCCACGGCAAAGCCGCCCGCGCCGCCGCCCCCGCCGATCGACTGTGCGATGATCGCCGCCGAAGCCAGACCGTTGGTAATGATATTGCCATGCAGGCTGACGCTGACCGCGTCCGAATTGCCCGCTGCGCCGCCCAGCCCGCCGCCGGTGCTGGAATTGGCGTCGCCCTGAAGGCTGGCCCCCGCGCCGATGGCAAAGCCGCCCGCGCCGCCGCCGCCGCCCACGCTCTGCGCAAAGACGCCGCGCGCATGGGCGCCGGTGGTTTCGATGTCGCCGGTCATGGTCACGGAAACCGTGCCCGCCGCGCCCGACGATCCGCCCGAACCGCCCGTGGAATCCGAGGATGCCCCGCCCTGCTGGCTGAGCGCGCCCGAGATCGAGAAGCCGCCGATGCCGCCGCCGCCGCCCACCGATTGGGCCAGCACGCCATTGGCCGCATCGCCATGGGTGCTGATCGACCCGGCTTCCGAAACGGTCACATTGGCGCCCGAACCGGCGGCGCCGCCCGCGCCGCCGCCCACGCTGGACTCGGCATCATCCTTGAGGCTGGCCCCAGCGCCCACGGCAAAGCCGCCCGCGCCGCCGCCGCCGCCCACCGATTGGGCAAAGATGCCGTTGGCCTGAACGCCCCGTGTGGCAATATCGCCGGTCTGCGCCACCGACACCGAGGACGCATTGCCCCCCGCGCCGCCGCCGCCGCCCACGCTCGAAATGGCCGCGCCGCCCTCTGAGGAGAGGCCCGCGCCGACGCTGAAGCCGCCGCTGCCGCCGCCGCCGCCCACGCTCTGGGCAAAGATGGCGTTGGAATTGAAGCCCTGCGTGGTCAGCAGGCCCGCACTGGTGACCGAGACCGCGCCTGCATCGCCGCCCGTGCCGCCCGAACCGCCGCCGACCGAGGAATTGGCCTGCCCCTTGAGGCTGGCCGCCGCGCCCACGGCAAAGCCGCCGCTGCCGCCGCCGCCGCCGATGCTCTGCGCCAGAATGGCGTCCGAACGCGCGCCGATGGTCGAAATATTGCCCGTCTGGTTGACGGTGACATCGCCCGAAGTGCCGCCGATGCCGCCCTCGCCGCCGATGCTGGTGCTCGACACGGTGCCTTCCGAGGAGAAGCCCGCGCCGATGGCAAAGCCGCCCGAGCCGCCGCCGCCGCCCACAGACTGGGCAAAGATGCCGTTCGCGCCCACGCCCTGCGTGACGATCATGCCCGATTGCGTGACCGAAACATTGCCCGAGGTGTTGCCCGCGCCGCCGCCGCCGCCCGCGGCATTGCCGCCAACGCTGGATTCGGCCTCCTTGCCAAGGCTGAGCGCCGCGCCGATGGCAAAGCCGCCATTGCCGCCGCCGCCGCCCACCGATTGGGCCAGAATGCCGTTGGCGCCATCGCCCTGCGTGCCGATTGCGCCGCTGCGCGCGATGGTGACATCGCCGCCCGCGCCGCCCGCGCCGCCCGAACCGCCGATCGTGTCATGCGCGGCCGATCCTTGCGAGGAAAAGCCCGCGCCGACCGAGAAGCCGCCCTGACCGCCGCCGCCGCCCACCGACTGGGCAAAGATGCCCGCCGCGTTGAAGCCGCTCGTGATGATCGTGCCATTGCCGCCGATGGTGACATTGCCCGCGCTGCCGCCGGTGCCGCCCGCGCCGCCGCCCACGGTCGAATCCGCATCGCCCTCCAGCGATACGCCAAGGCCGATGGAAAAGCCGCCCGCGCCGCCGCCGCCGCCAACGCTCTGGGCAAAAATGCCGTCGGACAGGCGCCCGCTGGTCATGATATTGCCGATGACCGTGACCGCAACATCGTCGGCATTGCCGCCGCCCGCGCCCGATCCGCCCACGCTGGTCGAACTCGACGCGCCCTTGCTGGAGAAGGCCCCGCCGACCGAGAAGCCGCCGCTGCCGCCGCCGCCGCCCACGCTCTGGGCATAGACGCCCGCCGCATTGTCGCCCGTGGTGGTGATGTCGCCGGTCTCGCTGACCGTGACCTTGCCGGCATTGCCCGCCGTGCCGCCGCCACCGCCGCCGACCGAGCTGGTCGCGTCGGCATCAATCGACGCGCCAAGGCCCACGGCAAAGCCGCCGCGACCGCCACCGCCGCCGATGGATTGCGCCACAATGCCCGCCGCATTGGCCCCGCTGGTGCTGATGCTGCCGTTGCGCGTAACGCTGACATCGCCCGCATTGCCCGCGCCGCCGCCGGTGCCGCCCACGCTGTCGCTGGCCGCCGCCGCCGCGCTGGAGAAAGCCGCGCCCACGGAAAAGCCGCCTGTGCCGCCGCCGCCGCCGACGGATTGGGCAAAAATGCCCGAAGCGTTCGCGCCCGTGGTGACAATCACCCCCGAGCCCGACACGGTAACGCCGCCTGCATCCGATCCGGTGCCGCCGCCGCCACCGCCGACGCTGGAATTGGCATCGCCATCAATGCCGATGGCCCCGCCCACGGCAAAGCCGCCACGACCGCCGCCGCCGCCGATCGACTGGGCAAAGATGCCATTGGCATTGTCGCCATGCGTGCCGATGGCGCTGTCGGCCGCGACCACCACATTGCCCGAGGTCGAGCCCGAGCCGCCCTCGCCGCCGACGCTCGTCGAACTGGCCGAACCGCCGCTGTTGGTGAAACCCGCGCCGATGGCAAAGCCGCCGCTGCCGCCGCCGCCGCCCACGCTCTGCGCAAAGACACCGTTGGCAGAAAGGCCGGTGGTCACGATGGTGCCCTGCGTGGCCACATCGACATCGCCCGCCGTGCCGCCATTCGACCCGGCGCCGCCGCCCACCGAGGATTGCGCCTCGCCCTCAAGCGAGAGGCCGAGGCCGATGGCAAAGCCGCCGCTGCCGCCGCCGCCGCCCACCGATTGGGCCAGCACGCCATTGGCATAATTGCCGCTGGTGGTCAGGCCGCCGCTGGTGTTGACGCTGACGGTGCCCGCATTGCCGCCGCTGCCGCCCGCGCCGCCCACGCTGTCGCTGGTCGAGCCGCCCGATTTCGAGAAGGACGCGCCGATCGAGAAACCGCCCGAACCGCCGCCGCCGCCAACCGACTGGGCAAAGATGCCGTTCGAACTGTCCTTGCCGGTCTGGATCAAGCCGCTCTGCGTGACCGAAACCGCGCCCGCATCGCCCGCCGTGCCGCCCGCGCCGCCGCCGACCGAGGAGGAGGCATCGTCCGTCATCGAGAAAGCGCCGCCCACGGCAAGGCCGCCCTTGCCGCCGCCGCCGCCCACGGATTGAGCGAAAATGCCGTTGGCCTGAACGCCCTGCGTGCCGATGGCGCCGCTGCGGTCGATGGTGACGTCGCCCGCATTGCCTGCGCCGCCGCCGCTGCCGCCCACCGATTCGCTGTCCGCGCCGGCATCCTTGGACAGGCCCAGCCCGACCGACAGGCCGCCCGTGCCGCCGCCGCCGCCCACGCTTTGCGCCAGCACGCCATTGGCCTGATCGCCGATGGTGGCGATAATGCCGCTGCCCGTGACGGAAACCGTGCCCGCATCAGACCCGGTGCCGCCGCCGCCGCCGCCCACCTTGGACGAGGATTCGCCCGAGATCGACGCGCCCAGCCCCACCGAGAGGCCGCCATTGCCGCCGCCCCCGCCAATCGACTGGGCCAGAATGCCGTTCGAGCCTTGGCCCTGCGTGCCGATGTCGCTGGTGGCCGCCACGGTGACATTGCCCGAGGTCGAACCCGAACCGCCCTCGCCGCCGACCACGCTCGATTCCGCGCCGCCTTCCTTGGAGAAAGCGCCGCCCGCGGCAAAGCCGCCCGAGCCGCCGCCGCCGCCGATCGATTGGGCAAATATGCCGTTGGCAATGCCGCCCACCGTGGTGATCGTGCCATTCGTGGTGACCGAAACATTGCCCGATGTGCCGCCCAGCGAGCCTGCACCGCCGCCCACCGTCGAGGTGGAATCGCCATCTTCCTTGAGCGTCAGCGTGGCGCCCACGCCAAAGCCGCCCTTGCCGCCGCCGCCGCCCACGCTTTGCGCGAACACGCCGTTCGAGCCCATGCCCTGCGTCGAAACGCCGCCGCTGGTGTCAACCGTCACGTCGCCCGCATTGCCGCCGCTGCCGCCGCCGCCGCCAACGACATCCGAAGAGGCCCCGCCATCCTTGGAGAAAGCGCCGCCCACCGAGAAGCCGCCCACGCCGCCGCCGCCGCCCACGCTCTGCGCCAGCACACCGTTCGAGAAAGCGCCCACCGTGGTGATCAGGCCCGTATTGGCCACCGAGACCGTATCGGCATTGCCCGCCGTGCCGCCCGCGCCGCCGCCGACCGAGGAATCAGCGTCCTTCTTCAATGAAACGCCCGCGCCCACGGCAAAGGCGCCATTGCCGCCGCCGCCGCCCACGCTCTGCGCAAAGATGCCATTGGCCGTCGCGCCCAGCGTCGAAATGCCGCCGATATTGGTGACCGAAACGGTCGAGGCATTGCCCGCCGCCCCGCCGCCGCCGCCGACCTGATTGCTGGTGGCGTCCGAATCGGCCGAGAAAGCCCCGCCAATGGCAAAGCCGCCATTGCCGCCGCCCCCGCCCACCGACTGGGCCAGAATGCCGTTGGAGCCGGTGCCCTGCGTGACCACCGAATAGCCCGCGATCAGCGGGTTCGCGCCCAGATCGGCGCTGACCGTGACCGCGCCCGCATCATTGCCCGCGCCGCCCAGGCCGCCGATGCCCTGCGTATTGGCCCCGCCCTTTTGCGAAAGCGAGGCGGCAATCGAAAAGCCGCCATTGCCGCCGCCGCCGCCAACGCTCTGCGCGAAAATGCCGTTGGACAGATTGCCCTGCGTGGCCACGGTGCCGGTGCTCTGCACCGAAACATCGCCCGCCAGACCGCCATCGCCGCCCGCGCCGCCATAATTGCGGCCAATCGACTGGCCCTTGATCGATCCGGTGACCGTCAGGCTGAACCCGCCATTGCCGCCGCCGCCGCCGATCGACTGCGCCTCGATGCCATCGGCATTGTTGCCCAGCGTGGTGATATTGCCGACCGAGACCAGATCGACATTGCCAGCCGCATTGCCCGTGCCGCCCGTGCCGCCGATGCCCACGCCCACGGCATTGCCCTGCGACAGCGAGAGCGCGCCCGAAAAGCCGCCATTGCCGCCGCCGCCGCCCACGCTCTGCGCAAACAGGCCGACCGAACTGTCGCCCGTGGTGGAAACATCACCGGTGCTGCCCAGATGGACATTGCCCGCCGTGGCGCCAAGCCCGCCCTGACCGCCGACGGCCACGGCTGCGGCCACGCCGCTGCTGTTGAAAGTGATCGAGCCGGAAATGGCAAAACCGCCATTGCCGCCGCCCCCGCCCAGCGACTGGGCCAGAACGCCATAGGCCTGAATGCCGGTGGTCTGGATATTGCCCGCCGAATCGACCGAAACATCGCTGCCCTTGCCGCCATTGCCGCCCGCGCCGCCCAGCGACAGGCTGGGCGCAGCATATTGCGCCCCCGCCACCGAAACCGAGAAGCCGCCATTGCCGCCGCCGCCGCCCAGCGACTGCGCGACAATGCCATTGGCCATGATGCCGCTGGTGCCGATATCGCCGGTGCTCGACACGGTGACCGTGCCCGCATCGCCGCCCTGTCCGGCCCCGCCGCCAAACGAGAGCGCGGCGGCCCCATATTGCGCGCCCGCGCCGCTGAAGGCAAAGCCGCCATTGCCGCCGCCACCGCCCACGCTTTGCGCGAAAATGCCGTTCGACTGGTCGCCCAGCGTGCGGATCATGCCGATCGTGCTGGCCGTGACATTGCCCGCATTGCCCGCGCCGCCGCCCGCGCCGCCAAAGCCCATCGAGAGCGCGCCATATTGCGCGCCGCCCGCCGCGATGGAAAAGCCGCCGTTGCCGCCGCCCCCGCCCACGCTCTGCGCCTCGATGCCGTTGGACATCTGCGATGCGGTCGAAATGTCGCCGGTGCTGCTCAGGTCAACATCGCCGGCATCGCCGCCGCCGCCAGCGCCGCCGCCAAAGGACAGCGAGGCCGTGCCATATTGCGCGCCTGCAAGGCTGGCCGAAAAGCCGCCATTGCCGCCGCCCCCGCCCAGCGATTGCGCAAACAGGCCCGCCGATTGCGCGCCCTGCGTGATCACCGTGCCGGTGCTGGTCAGGCTGGCGCTGCCCGCATTGCCGCCGCCGCCGCCTGCGCCGCCAAAGCCCAGCGCCAGCGAGCCATATTGCGCGCCCGCCGCCGCCACCGACCAGCCGCCATTGCCGCCGCCCCCGCCAATTGACTGCGACTGCGCGCCCGCGCTGAAATCGCCGATGGTGGTGATATTGCCCGCATTGGTCAGGCTGGACGAACCCGCCGAGGCGCCATTGCCCGCGCCGCCGCCAAACGACAGCGCGGCTGCACCAAATTGCGCGCCCGCCGCCGCCACGGAAAAGCCGCCGTTGCCGCCGCCGCCGCCCACGCTCTGGGCAAACAGGCCCTGCGCATTGGCGCCCGTGGTGGACACAGTGCCGGTCGAATCGAGCGAGACATTGCCCGAGACGCCGCCGCTGGCCCCCTTGCCGCCGAAGCCAAGCGAGACGGCCCCGAACTGGGCCCCCGCCGCGCTGATGGCAAAGCCGCCATTGCCGCCACCCCCGCCCACCGACTGCGCCCGCGCGCCAGTCGAGAAATCGCCGCTGGTGGTCAGGTCGCCATTGCTGGTGACGCCGACATTGCCCGATGTGCCGCCATTGCCGCCATCGCCGCCCACCGCCACGCTAAGCGCGCCGAACTGACCGCCCGACAGCGCGATGGCAAAGCCGCCATTGCCGCCGCCGCCGCCCAGCGACTGGGCGAGAATGGCGTCGGAATTGGCGCCATTGGTGGAAACCGCGCCGCTGCTGCCCAGCGTGACCGTGCTGCCATCACCGCCATTGCCGCCGCCGCCGCCAAAGCTCAGGCTGGCTCCGCCGCCCTGACCGCCCGCCGCCGTGACCACGCCGCCGCCATTGCCGCCGCCGCCGCCCACGCTCTGCGCAAACAGACCCTGCGCGCTGCCGCCATTGGTGCTGACATTGCCGGTGCTGCTGAGCGTGACGGCCGCGCCATTGCCGCCATTCGCGCCCGCGCCGCCAAAGCCAAGGCTGACCCCGCCGGCCCAGCCGCCCGAGGCCGAAGCGGCAAAGCCGCCATTGCCGCCGCCCCCGCCGATGGACTGCGCCATCGCGCCAAAGGATGTCACCCCGCTGGTGGAAATATCACCCACGCTGGAAACATTGACCGTGCCCGCATTGCCGCCATTCGCGCCCGCGCCGCCAAACGAGGCCGCGATGCCGCCGATCCCGCCGCCCGCGCCCGAGACCGAAAAGCCGCCATTGCCGCCGCCGCCGCCGATGGACTGGGCAAAGATGCCCGAGGAGGAATTGCCATTGGTCGACAGATCGCCGCTTGAGGCAACCGTCACCGCCTTGCCCGCGCCGCCATTGCCGCCCGCGCCGCCAAAGGTCAGGCTGGCACCGCCGATCGCGCCGCCAGCAAGACCCACGGCAAAGCCGCCATTGCCGCCGCCCCCGCCCACGCTTTCGGCAAAGATCGCGTCCGACTGGGTGCCCTGCGTAGCAATCGCGCCCACCGAGGTGACATTGACGGTCGAGGCATCCGAACCCGCGCCGCCAGCGCCGCCAAAGGTCGAATTAACCGCGCCCAGCCCCACGCCGCCGCTGGCCGCAAAGCCGCCATTGCCGCCGCCGCCGCCAACGGATTGCGCAAAGATGCCGCGCGACTGATTATCGCCGGTGGTGATGTCGGTGTGGCTGTTGACCAGAACCGAGCCGCCCGTGCCGCCCACGCCGCCCGCGCCGCCAAAGCCCATGGTGAAGCTGGCGCCCAGCGAGACGCCCGCGGCCACCGAAAAGCCGCCATTGCCGCCGCCGCCGCCCACCGAGCTGGCATAAATGCCGTCCGACTGGGTGCCCTGTGTGGTGATCGAACCGGCAAGGCCGACGATCACATTATTGCCCGAGCCGCCATTGCCGCCCGTGCCGCCAAAGGCCATCGACACCGTCGCGCCCAGCCCCGCCGAGGCCGAAACCGCAAAGCCGCCATTGCCGCCGCCGCCGCCGACGGATTGCGCGAAAAGCCCGCGCGAACGGTCGCCGGTGGTATAGATCGTGGTGTTGCCAAGGTTGCTCTGAATGCCGGTGCAGCCCGCATTGGCATTGACGCAGACCAGCCCGCCCGCGCCGCCATTGCCGCCCGTGCCGCCAAAGGCCGCGCTGGCAAACAGACCGCCCGAGATCGCGCCGCCGCCATTGCCGCCGCCGCCGCCCACAGCCTGGGCAAAGATCGCGGCGGAATTGTCGCCGCCGGTGCTGATGCTGCCGGTGTCGCCGATAGTCACCCGGCCCGCATTGCCGCCTGCGCCGCCGCCGCCGCCCATGGCAACCGTGCCGCCCGAGCCGCCGCCATTGCCGCCGCCGCCGCCGACGGATTGGGCAAAAATGCCCATCGAAGCCTCGCCCGAGGTGCTGATCGCGCCGGAATTGAGGACCGTGACATTGCCGCCCACGCCGCCCTGCGCGCCGCTGCCGCCCAGCGAGAGCAGGCCGGTCGAGGTGCCGCCATTGCCGCCGCCCCCGCCCACGGACTGGGCGAAAATGCCGGTCGATCCGGTGCCGCCCGTGGCGATGGAGCCGCTGTTATTGACCGAAACCGTGCCGCCCGCGCCGCCGCCGCCGCCCTTGCCGCCAAGGCTGATCAGGCCGATGGACGCGCCGCCATCACCGCCGCCGCCGCCGATCGACTGGGCAAAAATGCCGATGGAGCCGATGTTGGCCGTGGTGATCGCCCCGCCATTGACCACCGAAACCGTGCCGCCCGGGCTGGTGTTCGAACCGCTGCCGCCGATGGCGCCGATACCCACCGATGCGCCGCCATTGCCGCCGCCGCCACCCACGCTCTGCGCATAGATGCCATTGGCAAACTGGCCATAGGTGCGGATGACGCCATCATTGACGATGGACACCGCACCGCCCGAGCCGCCGCCCGCGCCCGAGCCGCCCAGCCCGACCAGACCCACCGAGGTCGAGCCGTTGCCGCCGCCGCCGCCGATCGACTGAGCCATCAGGCCATTGGCGTAATTGCCATGGGTTTCGGTAAGCGCCGTGCTGTCGGCGGTGATCGAGGCCGAGCCGCCGCTGCCGCCGCCGCCGCCCGATCCGCCCAGCGCAACAAGGCCCGCGCTGGTGCCCGCATCGCCGCCCGATCCGCCGATGGATTGCGCCAATACGCCATGCGCGGCAATGCCGGTTGTCTTGACGATGCCGTTCTGATTAACCTGAACCGTGCCGCCATTGCCGCCAAAGCTGCCCGAACCGGGGTCGGAAACGATCGAGGCATAGCTGCTGCCACCGCTGCCCGCCGATCCGCCAAGGCTCTGCGCGTAAATACCGATGGAGCCGGCGCCCTGAGACGGATTCTGGGCCGTGCCATTGGCGTTGAGCAGCAGATTGCCATTGGCATCGACATCGCCGGTCAGCACCGATCCGGTGTTGGTGACCGTGGCATTGCCGCCGACGCCGGGCGCACCGCCCGCGCTGCCGCCCGAGGAAAACAGGAAGCCGTCGCCCCCCGAACCGCCCTTGCCGCTGATGCTGGACACAAGGATGCCATAGCTGCCCTGACCCGTGGTCTTGACGCCTGCGGCATTGGTGAAATTGACATTGCCGCCGCGCCCGGCCGAACCGCCGCTGCCGCCGCTGGCGCCCAGATAGCCGTCGCCGCCGCTGCCGCCATTGCCGCCGATGCTCTGAACGATGATCGCATGCACGCGGTCGCCGCTGGTGGCGATGTTGGGGCCGCTGTAGGTGTCGGTGATGTTGGGCCCATTGGCGCCGTCGCCGCCGTCGCCCGCCGAAACGAACAGGGCGCCCGCATGGCCGTTGCCGCCGCTGCCGCCGCGCTGGATGTTGTAATAACCGCCGCCCGAATAGCTGAGCGTGGTCGAGCCGGTGCCGTTGCTGGCCGGGGCGACCGAGGTGACGACATGGGTGGTCGAGCTGACCGAATTGGAATCGAGCAGGGTGACATCAGTCACCGCGCCGCCGGTGCCGGTGGTGACGGCCGTGACGGTGTAGGTGACGCCCGAAACGGTGAAGCTCTGGCCAACGGTGGTGGCCACGAAGACCTGATTGTTGGCCGACGTCGTGACCGAGGCAGGCGGATTTTGCGAGGCGACCGTTTCGTTCTGGCCCGTGTCCGGATTGAACACAGTTTGGCCCACGGCGGGCAGGACGATGGGCGGAGGCGGTGCGGCCCATGCCGGATTGAGGCCCCCGCTGCCCACGGCGATCATCCCGGCCATAACGGTGAGCGAGCTGGCATGGCGCCATGCGGGCGCCTTGCGCTTGCTCGAATGCCCACCCTTGCCACGCGCGTTCGCGCCGACAGCCACTCGACCAAGCCCTTGCATCACGGCCCCCATTTATTGCAGGAATATGTCTGCGCCGCCGCCCTTCGGCCACACATACTTTACCCCCATTGGTTCATTGCTATGACGGTGTGCAGAGTAAGGCAATAGCCAGAATTGGTAGTTTATACTTATCCATCAACGCTATCTGGAAACCTTTCGCACTGGTCGCTGAAACTGAATTTTTTAAAATATTGATATTTATGTATATTTTTTTATTATGGATTTTTTATCCGCACACAGGCACGTTCCACGTTCATAAAAAAATTTTAGCCAAAACGGTGTTCTCCACCAATATTTCATTGGCATCCCAAGATTGCGCAAATATTTCGACCGTGTAATCTGACACCCGGTCGAACCGGCAAAGCAGCGACCCCGCAGCGATACCGGAAACGACAATCTATCCATGAGGGAGGGGTTACAGCACAGATGGACAACCTGCAGGAAAAGAGCCGCAAGGCCGCGAACAAAACCGCCCAGGCACCCGAGGCCGCAGGGCCCGATGTGGCGGGCAGCCTGCCGCTCTATGCCTCGCCGCGCGCAGTCCATTCGCGCACCCATGCCGACGTGGCGGTGTTGACGGGGGCGGGCGATTACGCCTTTGCCGCAAGCGCGCCGATGGTGCAGTTGACCGTCGATGAATTCGAACGGGCGGGTCTGGATTACCCCATCGTATTCTTTGGCGAGGACGCCCAGCCCTATGCCGTCACCTCGCTGGAGGCGGATCGCAACCAGTTCATCGTCGATGGCCAGTTCCGCACCGGATCCTATATCCCGGCCTATCTGCGCCGCTATCCTTTCGTTTTTGCGCGCGATGAAAATTCGGACCGCCTGATCCTGTGCCTCGACCATGCCTCTTCGCGCGTGGGCAAGCGGGGCGATGCCGGTGCGGTACCTCTGTTCGAAGGCGACGAACCGACCGCAGCCACGCGTCAGGCGCTCGATTTCTGCGAAACCTATGTGGCCGCCGATGGCCGCACCCGCAATCTGGTCGCTTTGCTGCGCGAATATGACCTGCTGGCGGGTCAGCAATCGCATTACACCGCGCCGGGGGCTGAACAGCCGACGCTGCTGCTGGAATTCCAGACGATTTCAGCCCAAAAGCTGGCCGAACTTTCCGATGAAGCCTTCCTGCGTCTTCGCACATTGGGCGCCTTGCCCGCGATCTATGCCCAGATCGCCTCGCAGGCCAATTGGGAACGGCTGCCGCTGACGGCCTGAAGCCTTAGTGGGGGGCAGGCTGGTTCAAAACCGCCTGTTCCCTGCTTGGTCTAGAGGTCGATTGGATCGACCCGGCCACGGATATAAAGATCACCGATCGCATCGAGCGCGACCCCGCTTTGCACCATACGGTTGATGATCGCATGCATCCGCTCGATCCGCTCGCAGGCATTGGCGATCAGCATGGGATGGCCCAGCCATTTGCTGTCCAGAATCAGTCCGCCGTCGATGGTGCGGATCGACCCCAGCATTTTCATCACCGTGATGCGCCGCCATGCCGTGGTCGGGCAAAGCGGCAGCGTGTCGCACAGCGTCTTGAACAGAACCGGCCTGCGCAATGCCATCGGCGGTATGCTGTCTGCCGCCGCATAGGTGAAGGCCAGTTGGGGATGATAGGTCACATGGCGGATATTGCCTGCAGTGATCGCGGCGGCCAGCAACAGCCCGGTCCAGTCGCTGAAAATGCCCTGCATCCCTTCAACCGAAAGCAGATGCAGATCGAGCGCGGCCAGTGTGATCAGACTTTGCCGATGGTTCGCCATGGCCGGATCGAAACGGGGCGTTTCGGGAAAGGGCAGACGGGCAAAGACAAACAGGTCCTCCAAGAAAGTGACCATGATGTCATGCATTTGCGAGAGATATGCGCGGATCTCGGGCTTTTCGACCACGCCCCGGCCCAACACCACGCCATCCTCGCCCAGATCCACCAGCCCAAGTTCGGACAATCGGTGCAGCGCGCGGCGCATGGTCTCATAAGGGCGGTGAAATGACCGCGCCATGGCCCGGATCGTGATCGGCCGATCCAGCAGACAGTCCGATGATTCCAGCGCCTTGGGCCGCAACCGCCCGGCCTCGGCCAGCAGCGCGACAAGCGCATTGCCGCCCAGATAATCCTGATCCACCAGCCGCGCCAGCGCCACCACGCCCTGCAACTGCATTTCCGTCAACAGGCGGATGACAAGGCGATAGGTGGCCAGCGTATGTCGGCGTGCCATCGCCCCGCCCTGTTTTCCGGTTTCGCCCCCGGCGGCCAGAAATTCGTCGGCCACGCGGCTGATGTCGGGATGGGGCATCCGGGCGATATGTGTCAGCGACCATGGGAAACGAAGCGATTGCAAAACCAGCCTATCCTTTGGAACCTAGCCATAGCAGGGCAACGCGCGCCCGGCGGCGCTCATGACAGATCGGTGGAATTGCCGATAAGGGGCCGCAGGATCAAATAGCTTTTTTTCCACGCTTTTTCAAAATGAGCCAGCCAGCTCTGGCTTCGGTGCGCGCTCTGGCCCAATCGCCGGGCCACGCAGCAGTTTACCTTTCCGTCTCCGGCGGAAGACCCCTCGGGCCGACTCTGGCCTGACCCGATGACTAAGGGCCCGTGGATCATGCATCCGCGGGCCCCTTTTTCCCCTTAAGGCTCAGGCCGCTGTTCTGTGCCGCCAGCGCCACACCAGCGCGGGCAGCAACAGCAGCGTGAGCAGCAGCGAACTGACCAGCCCGCCAAGAATGACCAGCGCCATCGGCCCCTGAATCTCGCGCCCCGATTGCCCGGTTTCCAGCGCCAGCGGCACCAGCGCAAAACCCGTCACCAGCGCGGTCAGCAGGATCGGCGTCACGCGTTCACGCACCGCACGCAGCACCGTGTCCATCGACCACTGCGCCCCCTCCTCGGCCACCAGATGATCGGCATGGGAAATCAGCAGGATGGCATTGCGCGCCGAAATGCCGAACAGCGTGATAAAGCCCACCAGCGCGCCCAGCGACACCACGCCCCCGGTCAACGCCACGGCCACCACGCCCCCCGCCATCGCCAGAGGCAAACCCGCCAGCACCAGCAGCGCCGGACGCAATCCGCCAAAGGCCAGCACCAGCAGCGCCACCATGCCGATCGCGGTAAAGGCGACATGGCTCAGCAATTGCTGCGAGGCCGCCGCCTGCCCCTCGGCCGCGCCCGACCATGACAGGTAAACGCCCGGCGGCAGCTTGATTTTCGCCGCGATCTGCGCCTGCGCATTGGCGACGATCTGGCCCACATTGGCACCGGCCGCAGCGTTGGCGGTCACCACCTGACGGCGCTGGCCGCCCTCATGCTCGATGGTAGCGCGCGCCGTGCCCAGCGAGATGGTGGCGATGTCGGCCAGCCGCACCGCGCTGCCGCCTGACCCGCGCACCATCACATTGCCCAGCGCTTCGGGGTCCTGTCGCAGGGCGGGCGGCACGCTGATGGCCACATCCACCGTGCGGTCGGCAAGGCTGATCTGCCCCGCGCTCATGCCGGCAAAGGTGGCGCGGATCGCATCGCCCGCATCGCCCGCGCTGACCCCATGCAGCGCCATGCGCGCCGGATCGGGCGCCACCCCCAGCGCGGGCGCGCCGGGCTGGGATTTGACGCGCACCTCGACCGCGCCGGGCGTGGCGGACAGAACCCCCGCCACCTGCGCCGCCACGCGGTCCAGTTCATCGAGATCCGCGCCATGCACGCTGACCGAAATCGAGGCGGTTTCGCCCGAGAGCGATTCCCCGATACGGTCGCCAAGGAAAGTCGTCGCCTCGCTCTCAATCCCCGGCGTATCGGCCAAAATCCGGCGGATTTCCGAAAGCGCATGCTCCTCGCCCGCCGCCGAGACGGATTTCAACCGCACATGGAATTCGCCCTGACTGGGCGGCCATGTATCCTCGCCAGCCTCGGCGCGGCCCATCTGCTCCTCAACACTCAGCACTTCGGGGATGGCGAGCAATTGCTTGGAAATCTTGATGCCCGTGGTCCGCATCCAGTCAAAGGACGCACCCGGCGGCCCCTTGATGCCCAGCACATAATGCCGCTCACGAAAGGCGGGCAGCAATTCGCTGTTCAGCGCATAAAAGCCCCCCAGCGTCACCACCCCGATCAGCGCCAGCGCCCAGCCCGCCCGCACCGGATGCGCGCAGATCCGCGCCACCAGCGCCTGATGCCGATCCTTGAACCGGGTCAGCGCGCGCGGCTCCTCGGCATGTTCATCCGCGCCCAGCAGCAACAGCGAGAAAGCAGGCGTCACCGTCAGCGCCACCAGCAAGGAGGCCATGGTCGCCAGCAAAAACGCCAGCCCCAAAGGCGCAAAGAACGCCCCGTGCAGCCCGCTGAGCAACACCACCGGCAGCATCGTCAGGCCCAGCACAAAGGTGGCATAGACCACCGGCGCGCGCACCTCGACGCTGGCCTGTTCGATGATGGCGCGGCGGGCATGGGCATCAACCCCGGCCCCTGCCTCACGCAGGCGGCGCACGATGTTTTCGATGTCGACAATCGCATCGTCGATCACCACGCCTAGCGCGACCGCCAAGCCGCCCAGCGTCATGACATTGATCGTCATGCCAAAAGCGTTGAGCACCAGCAGCGCCGCGACCAGCGAAAGCGGGATCGACAGGAAGGCGATCAGCACGACCTTCCACCGGCGCATAAAGGCAAACAGCACCGCCGCGATCATCAGCGCGCCCACCACCAGATCGCGCCCGATGCCCGACAGCGCCGTCTCGATGAAATTGGCCGGACGATGCAGCGCGGGATAGACCATCACCCCGCTGCTGGCCAAGGCAGGCTTCAATTCATCCAGCGCCTGTTCAACCGTTGCCGTGGCGTCCAGCGTGTTGGCGCCATACTGGCTCGATACGGTCAGCAAGACCCCCGGCCGCCCCATCACCAGCGCATCGCCAAAACGCGGCGCGGCGGTATCGGCCACATCGGCCACATCCCCGATCCGCACCGTGCCGCCGCCTGCACGGTTCAACACGGCATCGGCCACGGCCTGCGCCGTGGTCGCGCTGGCACCCGGATCGATCAGGATACGCTGGTTATGCGTATCGGCAAAACCGCCGCCATTGACCGCCACCGCCCGGCTCACCGCCGAGCTCAGATCGGACAGCGTCAACCCGCGCGTCAACAAAGCCTCGGGCCGCGCCCGCACCTCGATCCGGCGTTCATCGCCGCCATAGACATTGACCCGCGCCACCCCATGCGCCGCCAGCAGACGCGGCCGCAAGGTCCATTCGGCCAGCTCGCGCAATTGCATCGGCGTCATCTTGTCGCTGACCAGCCCTACTTTGAGCAGATCCATCGTCGAGGAGACCAACGGCGTGAGGCGCGGCGTCCCCGATCCGGCGGGCAATCGCGCCGCCGCATCGGCCAGCGCCTCGGACACCTGCTGGCGCGCGCGATAGGGGTCGGAGCCTTCGCGAAAGGTGATGTTGATGACCGAGAGGCCCTGAATCGATTCCGAGCGAACCGTTTCCACCCCATTGGCCCCGTTGATCACCGCTTCGAGCGGCCGCGTGACCAGTTGCTCGACCTGAAGCGGGGTAAAACCCGGCACCTCGGTCTGCACGCTGGCCTGCGGGGGCACGAATTCGGGGAACACGTCAAAAGGCGCCTGACGCAGCACCATGATCCCGCTGGCCAGCAAGGTCAGCGCGGCCAGCAGCACCAGCCATGGATAGCGCAGGGATTGGCGGACAATCGTGGTCAGCATGGCTTAATCATCCCCGCCCGCAGGTGCGGCATGTTCCAGCCCCAGCAGGGTTCCTGCGCCTTCCACGACAATACGGTCGCCCACGTGCAGCGCGCCCACTGGCACGGCCCACCCCGCATCGCCCGCCACCGCGCCGGTCAGCGCGATGCGTTCAAACCCATCCTTGCCCCGCGCGCGATAGACGAACAAAGCGCCATCGGAGCGCACCAGCGCCGCGCGCGGCACCAGCACGCCCGCCTGCCCGGCCGCTGCGCCCATGCGCGCGGGCAGGACGCGGCCAACGCTGGCCGTGCCCTCGGCGATGGCCAGCACGCCTGCGGTCTGCAATTGCGCATCGCCGCCCACCGCCGGGCCAAGCACGCGCAGCCGTTTCGCCTGCGCGCCCTCGCCCACTTCGACCATCGCGCCCGTGGGCGGAGGCCCGGCGGGCATGTCGATACGGATCACCGCCCGCGTTCCGGCGGCCGCCTGGCGCGCCAGACCCGGTATCGCGTTGCAGCCCAGCCGCGCCAGCCCCGCGCCAAATTCCAGCGCCACGCGCTGACACGCCAGCGTCAGGCGGGCCTTGTCGCTGGTGGCCTGCGCGCCGGCGGCCTGCGCCTCGCGGCGGGAGGCATTGCCGTCCTGCGCCGCCAGGTCATTCAGCCGCGCCGCCTCCGCGCCGGAGGCCGCCACCGCTGCCTGCGCCGCGGTGATCTCTGCCCCAATCGCAGCCAGAGGCGACAGGTCGATGGCGCGGGCATAGCCCTGCTGGCCTGCGCTGATCGTGGTTGCGCTCAAAGGGGCCAATTGCAGACCGAGTTTTTCGGCATCGGCATGCAGCGCGCCATCGGCTTCTGCCGGTTCGGCAGCCTCCTTTTTGGGCGCATCATCATCATCCGGCACACTGGCGCCCGAGGCGAAATGCAGCAGCGCCGCGCCTGCCAGCGCGCCGCCCAGAATATAGCCTGCCACGGCAAGAGGCTGTTTCATCGCTTGATCTCCATTTCGGGGCCGGACAGCGGACGGCGCAGCGCATCCTCCAGCGCCGCATCGGCCCGCTGGATCCGCCCCAGCGCATCGGTAAGGGTCAGTTGGGCATCGAGCGCGCCTGCCTGCATGGTCAGCGCCTCGATGCGGGCCGTCTCGCCCATGGCAAGGCGCTGCTGCGCGCGGCGGGCGGCGGCCATGGCGGCGGGCCATTCGCCGCTCTGCACATGGGCCTGCGCCAGCCGCGCAGCGCGGCTTTCCTGCGCGGCGGTATCTATCGTGCCAAGGGCATTGGCGATGGCGGTGTGGATCGCGGCGCCCGCCGCCTCGCGCCGGGCCAGAGCGGCGCGGATCGTGGCGCGATTGGCATCCCATGAGGGCATCGACAGGCCAAGGCCAAAGGGAACCGTCATCGGCCCGCCCGCCCATGTCATCGAGGGTTGCAGGGTGACTTGCGGATATTGCCGCGCCAGTTCGCCGCGCAGATCCGCCTCGCTCTGGTCATAGGCCGAAACGCTGCGCAGCACATCAGCGCGCGCGACCACCGCGCCATGGGCCAGCGCGGCATCGGGCACGGGAGCGACGGCAACCGGATCGGCAAAATCGGCCCAACCGAAATCCACCAGTGCGGATTGCGGCAGGCCCAGCGTGGTGGCCAGCCGGGCGCGAGCATCCGCAATGGCGGCGCGATTGTCGTCCAATGCACGCTGGGCCTGCCGCGCGGCGATGCGGGCGCTGTCGCGCTCGATGGCGGCTCCTTCGCCCGCGCGCAGGCGGGCATCGGTGGCGTCCAAAATTTGCGCGCGTATCGCGACCTGTTGGGTCAGCAAGGGGCTGCGCATCCGGGCGACCATCAGGTCGATCAAAGCCCCGCGCGCGGCCATGCGTTCGGCCCAGATCACCTCGGCCAGATCATGACGCGCGATCAGCACCGCCACATCGGCCCGCCTCAGACGCGCGCCCTTCACCCCGCCGTAATCGAGCGGCAGGCTGGCGCCAAGGCTGGCCTGCCATGGCTCGGTGGTAGGGTCGTTCGAATATTGCCCGGTCAGGGCAAAGCTGGGCTGGCCCACTTTGCGCGCCGAGGCGGCCTCGCGCATCGCCACGGTCAGCGCCTTTTGCGCCTGGGCAATGCGCGGATCATAGAGCATCAGCGCCGCCAGCAGCGAAAGCCGGTCGGGCGCATCGGGGGCAACCTTGGCCGTCGGGGCCATGGCGCGGGCGGCGGCGGCCACCTGCGCGGGATCATAGGTGGAACTGGCGGCGGCGGAAACCTGCGCATTCAGGTCCACCGGCACCGGCGGGGCATGCATACATCCCGCCAGCAGGCCGCAAGCCCCCAGCCCCATCGACAATTTCAGCAATTTCATGTCGCGCTCTTTCGCGGAAAAGTAAGGGTTACGATCAGGCCCGGCCTCGCATCGCCCAGTGTCAGCGCCGCGCCATGAGCATCGGCAATCGCGGCCACAAGGCTGAGGCCAAGGCCATGGCCGGGAGTGGAACGCGAGGATTCGAGCCGCACGAAACGGCGCAGCACGCGGGCACGCTCGGCCTCGGGAATGCCGGGGCCATTGTCGCGCACCTGCAAGACAACATGGCCCTCACGCTCCAGCACCGAGATTTCGATTGCCGCGCCCGGCGGCGTATGGCGCATCGCGTTTTCGACCAGATTGATGAGAACCTGCGCCAGCAATTGCCGGTCGCCCAGCACCATCAGGCCGGGATGCCAGCGCGTCTCCAGCCTTTTGCCCGCATCCTCGGCCAGCAGGTCGAGCGTTTCGGACAATTCGCCCAGCAGAGCGGCCAGATCGAGCCGGGTGAAGGCGCGGCGCAGGCTGCCCTCCTCGACTTCGGAAATGCGCAGGATCGCCTCGAACAGCTCCAGCACCTCGTCGGTGCGGGTCAGCGCCGTGGCGACCTGCTCGCCGCCATGCGTCGCCATGCGCTCCAGATGGTTGCGCAGGCCCGTCAAAGGCGTGCGCAGATCATGGGCCAGATCGGCGCTGACCTGCCGCAGATTGGCGATCAGCGAGGTGATCTGATCGAGCATGGCGTTGAGCGATACCGCCACACGGTCGAATTCATCGCCATTGTGACCCACCGGCGCACGACGGGCGAAATCGCCCGCGACAATGGCCGAGGCCGTATCCTCGATCACCGCCAGTTTGACCCGCAAATAGCGCGCCAGAACCAGCGCCCCACCCACGCCAATGCCCAGCAGCACCAGCATGGCCCCGGCAAAAATGCTCAGGATCGCGCGGTCGATCGCCTGCAGATCCTCCAGATCGGCGGCCACCACCAGACGTTCTCCGCCCGGCAGCAGCGTGACCTTGGCCCGCGCGGTGTCGGGGCCTTCGAGAGGATCGAGAAAGGTGATGCGTTGCCAGCCCGGCGCGGGGGCGGAGGTGGCAAGATTACCCGCCAGATGCCGCCCGTCGGCCGAAAACACCGCCGAACCCAGCGCAATCGGGCCGGGGCTTTGCTGCATCGCCACCGCGCGCGACAGGCCGGTCAGGCCATCGTCGCGATATTCGGCCATCAGCGCGGCGCTGGCATGTTCGACGCTCAGGTTGATCTGGCGGGAAAAGGCGGCATGCGTGGCCAGATAGACCGCGCCCGCCACCAGCAGCATGGCCAGAGCATAGGCGCAAAAGCTGATCAGCGCGATGCGCCGCGCCGCGCTGGCCCGCAGCCAGATCATGATCCGCGCACCCGATAGCCCATGCCGCGCACCGTTTCGATGGCGTCCTCGGCAAAACCCTCGTTCAGCTTCGAACGCAGGCGGCTCATATGGGTTTCGACGATCTTGGTCTGGGGATCGAAATGGAAATCCCACACCCGTTCGAGCAGCATCTTGCGCGTGACGAAAGCCCCGCCCTCGCGCACCAGTTCTTCGAGCAGGCGGAACTCGCGCGGCTGCAACAGGATCACCCGCCCTTCGCGCATCACCTGCCGCGTGCGCAGATCAAGCGCGATGCCGCCAAAGCTCGGCCCGGCCTCCGCCGGGGCCGTCCGCCGCGTCAGCGCGTTGATCCGCGCGACCAGCTCACTAATGGCAAAGGGTTTGACCAGATAATCATCCGCGCCCGCGTCCAGCCCATCGACCCGATCCTCGATCCGGCCCAGCGCGGTCAGCATCAGCACGGGAAGGCCATGCCCGCCCCCGCGCAGGGCGCGCAGCACCGCGATGCCATCCATATCGGGCAGCATCCGGTCTAGCACCAGAATGTCGGCGCCGGAATCGCGCGCCCAATCCAGCGCCTGCGCGCCGCTGGCCGTGGCCATCACGCCATGCCCCATTTCGCCGAGGGCATCCTCGACGAATTGGCGCGTATCGGGATCGTCCTCGGCCAGAAGAATGTTCATGCGGATCGGGCTCACTAGCGGCGTTGGCCACCGCATAACCCATTCCGATAGGCGATGGTGGATACAATTTGCCAACCATCGCGCGTGGTTTACCCGGCCTTACCCCCTTCGTGCAGGGCGATCTGTTCGGCAATATGCCCGCGCCACAGGGCGCAGAGCAGGTCGGTCTGGGTAATCATCCCCAGCAGATGGCCGCGAGCATCGACCACCAGCGCCTCGTGATACATCCCGCCCGACAGGATCGGCAGCAATTCGTCGATGGGCGCGTCCGCCGCGGCAATACAGGGCGAATTGTCCATCACCTGTTCCACCCGCGCCTCCTCGCCCACCGAGACGAGGCTGTCGAGGCGCAGCAATCCTTCGAGCCGCCCCTCGGCATCGACCACCGGCAGCGCGCCGATCCGATGCCCGCCAAACAGCGCCACCGCCCGCGCCAACCCATCCTCAGGGCGCAGCGTCAGGCCATCCTCGCGCATGATCTGTTCGCAACGGATCGTGCCGTGCAACCGACGATAGGCGCGGGTTTCGACCTGACGGAACAGCGTGTCGAGATCCTCGCTGCTGACGTCTAGCAATTGGTCATATTGGGAAAGGACCGATTCGATGTCGGCCATCGAAAAGCCCGCCCGCACAGGCCCCGGCGCGGCAAATTGCGCGGCGCGATGGGGATAATTGCCCCGCACCGCCGAATTATACAAAACGCCAAAGGCCACCAGCAAAGCGCTGTCGAGCGCCACCGGCACCAGCGCAAAGGACCAGCCCGCCGCCACCACCGCCTTGCCCCCGATCACACAGGTCAGCGCGCAGGCCCCACCGGGCGGGTGAAGGCAGCGCGCAAGGCTCATCGCCACAATCGCGCTGGCCACGGCAAGGCAGGCCGCATAGGCCGGATCGCCCAGCACCTTCATCCAGAAAATGCCGCATAAAGCCGAAACCGTATTGCCCCCGACAATCGCCCAAGGCTGGGCCAAGGGGCTGGCCGGGACGGCAAAGAGCAGCACCGCCGAAGCCCCGATGGGCGCCACCAGCAAAGGCAGGCCCAGCCCCATCTGAGGCCAGAAACGCACCGCCAGCCCCGCCGCCAGAATGCCGAAAGCCGCACCCAGCCCTGCCGTCCACAGGCGCGAGGCCGTAGGCGCGCTCTGAATACCGACCCAGTGAAAGAGATTGTTCATGACGCGCATGATTTCACCCCTCCATCACATCGGCCAGCGAATATTGCCCCAGCACATCGGCAAAGGCCCCCCGCGCCCGCGCAAACACACCGGGCAATCCGCAGCGCCGCACCAACGCGCATCCTGCGCAATCAACCATCCCGCAATCCGGCTCCATCGCGGCGACCACCGCGCCGATGTTGATATCCGCCGGATCGCGGGCCAGCCGGATGCCGCCGCCCCGCCCACGCGTGGCCTCGATAAAACCGGCATGGACCAGTTGGTTGGCGATCTTCATCAAATGGGTGCGCGAAATATCCTGCGCGGCGGCGACATCGGCAATGGCCATACGTGTACCATCGGACTGGGCCAGAGCGATCAACAGGCGCAGCGCATAATCGGTGTGGCGGGTCAATTGCATCGTCGGGCGTTAAGCGACAAATTGATTCATCTCAAATGAATCTTTCTCGACCGCCGATAAGTGGGCTTTGAAAGTCATCTTATCAGGAGAGCCCCCATGTACTGCGTCCAATGCGAACAATCGAACAAGGGCGGCTGCGCTGTCAAAATCGGCTCCTGCGGCAAGAGCGCGACCGTGGCCGACATGCAGGACGTGCTGCTGCGCCTGATGCAGGGGGTCTCGGCCTATGCCGACCGCGCCGCCGCCAAGGGTGCGCGCGATGAACAGGTCGATGCCTTTACCCCCCACGCATGGTTCACCACGCTGACCAATGTGAACTTTGACGCGGGCCGTTTCGACGCGCTGATCACGCAGGCGCTGGCAATGCGCGAGCGGGCGAAGGCCTGCGCTATCGCGGCGGGTGCTGATCTGTCGGACCTGCCCGAACCGGCCACGTGGAACCCCGGCGCCAATGCCGAGGAATGGGCCGAGGCCGCGCCCTTTGCTGCGATCCAGCGTTTTATGGACCGCGACGGCCCCAGCATCACGGGCCTGCGCAACCTGATCCTTTATGGGCTGAAGGGCACAGCGGCCTATAGCGAACATGCCCGCGTGCTGGGCCATGAGGAAGCGGCGATCTGCGCCGAATTCCACCGCATCTCGGCCTTTCTTGCGGGCGACCCGACCGACATGAGCGCGCTGATCGCGCAATCGCTGGCGGTGGGCGCGATGAACCTGAAAGTGATGGAACTGCTCGACGCGGCCAACACCACCCGTTTCGGCCATCCCGAAGTGACGATGGTGCGCATGACCCCTATCGCGGGCAAGGCGCTGCTGGTCTCGGGCCATGACATGGGCGATCTGGAAGCCATCCTGCAGCAGACGCAGGGCAAGGGCGTCAACGTCTATACGCACGGCGAACTGATGCCCGCCAATGCCTATCCGGGGCTGAAGAAATATGCCCATCTGGTCGGCAATTACGGCGGCGCATGGCAGGATCAGCAGCGCGATTTCGACGCCTTCCCCGGCGCCATCGTGATGACCTCGAACTGCCTGATCAACCCCGAAATCAAGGGCTATGCCGACCGGATCTTTACCGCAGGGCCGGTGGGCTGGGCGGGTATTCCGCATCTGACCGACCATGATTTCGCCCCCGCCATCGCCTGCGCTCTGGCTCAGCCCGGTTTTGCCGCCGATGCCCCCGAACAGCGCATCCCGGCCGGTTTTGCCCGCAACACCGTGATGGGCGTGGCCGACACTTTACTCGACATGATCGGCAAGGGCGATGTGAAGAACCTGTTCCTGATCGGCGGCTGCGACGGGGCGCGTCCGGGCCGCAATTATTTCCACGATCTGGCGGTCGCCACGCCCAAGGACAGCCTCGTGCTGACGCTGGGCTGCGGCAAGTTCCGCTTTAACCGCGAGGATATGGGCGACATCAACGGCGTGCCCCGCGTGCTGGACATGGGCCAGTGCAACGACGCCTTTTCCGCCATTCAGGTGGCGGTCGCGGTGGCGGGCGCACTGGGCTGCGGGGTCAATGACCTGCCGCTGCATTACGCGATCAGCTGGTTTGAACAGAAGGCCACCGCCGTGCTGCTGACCATGCTGCATCTGGGGATCAAGAAGATCCACCTTGGCCCCACGCTGCCGCAATTCCTGACGCCCGAAGTGCTGGGCGTGCTGGTGGAGAACTTCGACATCCGCCCGACCGGCGATGCGAAGGAAGACCTGGCCCGGATGCTGGAAGCGGCATAAGCCAAAGATTGGCGGCCCCGGCCAAAACCGGGGCCGCCACAGTTTAGGCCATGCCTTAGGGCAGCAATGGCCGGAAAAATCCCTTCATCAGAACCGTTCCATATCCTTGGCGATGACCACGGGCCCCTTGAACAGCCGCCCGATCTGTTCGCGATAGGCCGGTTCGCCACCCTGCGCCGCGCCGCCCGCGATATGGGTAACCACCACCCGGCCCACGCCCGCGCTCGCCGCCATTTGGCCGATGGCCTGTGTGGAGAGGTGATGGCGCGTCAGATGCTCGGCCATATGCGTCTTTTCCTCGGGCGAAATATGCTGCACACGGCGGTCCATCTGGGCCAGCGTATTGTCCAGATCGATCATCTCGGTCACCAGCATGTCCGCCCCCTTGGCCAGTTGCGTCACCTTCTCGCTGGGCCCGGTATCGCCGGTATAGATGATCGAGCGCCCCGGCAGATCAAAGCGATAGGACAGCGAGCGATAGGTATGCTCTTCGGGGCTGCCGGGAACAAAACTATAGTGTGAATTGGTGGCCACCCGAACGGTGAATGCGTCCAGTTTCACCACCGCGCCATCGTCGAGTTCGACCACGTTGATATTGGTGGCCGGATCGATCGGCACCTCGCCCGGAATGCCAAAGCCCGAGCGCGCGCTGGGCCGCATCGCCGCGATCAGGCCCGCCACGATTTCCTTCATCCCCGGCGGGCCATAGATGGTCAGCGGCCGGACCGTGCGCGTCTGCAGGCGCAGGCCCAGCACCGCGTAAAGCCCGCCCAGATGGTCGAAATGGATATGGCTGATCCAGACGGTGCGCAGATTGGGATAGTCGGCGCCCGCGTCCGCCATCGCGGTCATCGCGCCGTCGCCGGTGTCGATCAGATGCGCCTCGCCCGCGCGGACCAGCAGGTTGGCCGGTTCATTGCGTCCCGGACGCGGCATCGGCCCGCCCATCGTGCCCAGCGTCACCCAAGTATAGGCGTCCTTGGCAGGCGGCGTGCCGGCAGGTTGGGCCGCGACAGGTTGCGCCAGCAGCAGGCCCGCCAGCAGCATCAGTTTCTTCGCCATGATCATCTCCCGTTCCAGGCGCGGACGTCATGCCGCGCCGGTTGTTTTCAAAATGCGATGCTCTGCAAATCGCGGCCCAGCACGACCGGCCCGGCATAATGGGCACGCACCTGCGCCAGATCGGCCTCGTCCACCTTGCCCACATGGCTCAGCACCAGTTTGCGCACGCCCGCCTGCGTGGCCAGATCGCCCACCTGCGCGGGCGAGAGATGTTCGACATCCATATGGCGCTGAACCGGGGGCGGCACCATCGCGCGGTCGGCGGCCGTCGCCATTTCGGCCACCAGCACATCGGCCCCGCGCGCAAATTCGGCCAGGCCCGCCATCGGCCCGGTATCGCCGGTAAACACCACCGCCTTGCCGCCCATGTCAAAACGATAGGACAGCGATTGCGCACCGGGCGCGCGGGCGTGGTCCATCAACGTGTAGTGGCTGTTGGCGATGGCTTTGACGCTCACCGTACCATCGGCAAAGCCCGCCTCGGGCGTCAGATCGCGTGCGGCAAGGAACCCCGCAACCGGGCGATCCTGCCCGGATTCAGCGTTGCGGATGCGGGCATTGACCTCCATCACCGCGCCCAGCGCATGGGCGAGATCGACCGTGCCGGCCGGCCCCAGCAACTGCATCCCCGTCCCCCGCGTCGACCAGCCAAAGCTGGCAAGGCTGAGCAGGCCCGCGTAATGATCGTCATGCAGATGGGTGAGAAACACCAGCGGCACATCGCGCTCGGCCACACCCGCCAGCGCCAGTTGGCGCGACACGCCGCCGCCCGCATCGATCAGATAGCGATGGCCGCCGACCTCCAGCAGGGTGGCGATGCCAGAGCGGTCCACCCGCCCGCCCGGCCCGCCGCCCGTGCCCAGCAGGACCAGGCGATTGCCCGAAACCGTCGGGGCGGGTGATTCGGCCGCCCATGCCCCTTGCGCCATCATCAGGGCCGCCATGGCCAGCCCCTTGCCGATCCGGTGCTTCTTCATCGCTCTCCTTTCGCGGGTTTCGTCCGCCGCTCTATCATTTCTACATTTGTAGAATACACCTATCCTTGTCAAGCAAGGTTGGGCAGGGCAAAACGAGGGTGACATGACCGAACTGCCCCCCTCCCCCCCGCGCACCCGCGCCACAAGCGCAACCAAAGGCAACCGGCGCGAGGATCTGGCGCAGGCTGCGCTCGAAGTGCTGGGCGAATATGGCAGCCGGGGGTTCACCCATCGCGCGCTCGACCGCCATCTCGGCCTGCCCGAGGGCACGACATCGGCCTATTTTCGGCGGCGCGAGGATCTGGTGGCCATGGCCATCCGCACGGTCTTTGCGCGCGACGCCCAACAGATGGACCAGATCGTCGACCGCATCGAGGCGAAGTGCGGCGAGACGCCCAGCGTCGAGGTGGTCGCGCAATGCTGCTTTGAAATGTGGCAATGGGTGGCCAGTCAGGCGCGCGATACATTCGTGCTGGCGCGCTATGAGTGTTTCCTGATGGCGCGGCGCGATCCGGAGCTGATGCAACTGGTCGAAAATGTCATGCTGGCGCGGCAAACCCGTTGGGAACCGATCTTTGCCCGGCTGGGCTCGGCCAATCCGGCGGCCTCGGCGCGCCAGATCGGTCTGCTATTGCGCAGCCTGTTCTTTTCCGAAATCTTTTTCCCCGCCTGCCTGAGCACGGCCCAGCCGTCCGTCGATGTCGACCTGTTCATCCGGGAAATCCGGCATTATATTTAGGCTGAAACCCATGCCCGGCTTTCGCGGAAATCGGAGGCGGTGCGCCCGGTGCGCGATTTGAAGAAGCGGGCGAAATAGGCCGGATCGGCAAAGCCCAATGTGGTCGCGATCTGGCCGATGCTGCTGGCCGTATAGGTGAGCAGGCGCATCGCTTCGAGCAGCAGGCGTTGCTGGACCACCTCGGCGGGTGCCTGATCCAGCACGGCGCGGCAGGCGCGGGTCAGCGTGGGCGCGGTGGTGGCCAGATGGGCGGCGTAATCCTGCACGCTCCAGCCTTCGGTATAATGCGCCTCGACCAAGGCTTTGAAGCGGGCGATCAGCGCGTCATGCCCGCTGCGCGGCAGGTTGGGCGCGGCGCTCAGTCCCTCGACGGCCAGCGCCAGCACCAGCGCCAGTTGCGCCACCAGCGAAGTGGGCAGCATACCCGCGCCCTGTGCTGCGCCTGCCGCCAGATCGGCCAATAGCCAGCCGAGCCGAGCCGCCGGGCCGGGCGGCAATGGGCGATGACGCGCGCCATGCCCGGCCAGCCCACCATCGCCCAGCAAGCCCGCCAGCCGCCGATCATGCAGCAGCGCATCGGCCAACGAGAGCACCCAGCCTTGCGCATCGGTGGCAAAACGAAAGGCATGGACGCAGCCCGATGGCACCACGACAAGGCTGACCGGGTCAAGCCGGGTGACGCCGGTATCATCGACCAGATCGCCATGGCCGCCATCAAGCAGAAGGAGTTGAAAAATACCAGGATGGGCGTGGGGCGAGATCGTCCACTCATGCTGGCTCGATCGGGCCGAGATCGTTTCGATATGCAGGAATTCCGGGGCAATCGCATGATTACCCTCGCCATAGAGCGCATAGCGGCGGATCTGATGCGGTTTTGCCATGGGACAGAATCCTGCGCCGATTGATCGAAAAGTACAAGAGCTTGCGCGGCGCGGCCCTCACGCCGGGCCTGCGCCCATGGCAATCATGGCGGCATAGAAACCATGAGAGGATATGCAAGATGAGCCAGATCACGCTGAATCGACCATTCCGATTCGATCCCTATTCTCCCCAAAACGATGCCGATCCTTATCCCGCCTATAAAGTCCTGCGCGAGGAGCATCCCTGTTTCTGGAGCGAGGAGGCGGGCATGTGGGTGCTCTCGCGCCATGAGGATATTTTGAACGCCTTGCAGAACTGGCGGCTCTATTCTTCGGCCAAGGGCAATCTTATCAATGAATTCCCCGGTCGCGCCGGAGCAACGCTGGGCAGCAGCGATCCGCCGCGCCATGACCGCCTGCGCGCGCTGGTGCAAAGCGCGATGACCAAGCGGGCGCTCGACCATGTGATCGAACCGGCGCGCGCCTCGGTGCGGCGGCATCTGGCGGCCATCGAGGGCAAGGATGTGTTCGATTTCGTGGGCGAGCTGGGCGGCGCGGTCACGCTTGATCTCATCTTCTATCTCTTTGCCCTGCCGCCGGAAAACGCCGATGAGGTGCGCGACAATGCGGTGCTGATGGTCCAGACCGATCCGGTCACGCGGCAAAAGAGCCCGGCCCATCTGGCCGCGTTTCAATGGATGGCTGATTATGCCGCGCGCATCGTCGAGGAGCGCAAGGCCAATCCGGGCGACGATCTGCTCTCCAACTTCATCACCGCCGAAATCGACGGGGAAAAGCTGCTCGACAAGGAAGTGCAGCTTACCGTCACCACGCTGATTATGGCGGGGATTGAATCGCTCTCGGGCTTTATGGGCATGTTCGCGCTGAACATGGCCGATTTTCCTGATGCGCGGCGAGCAATCTGCGCGGATCTCTCGCTGCTGCCCGATGCCATAGAGGAATCCTTGCGCTTCAACACCTCGGCCCAACGGTTCAAGCGTTGCGCGACGCAGGATATTGAACTGTATGGGAAAACCATCAAGGCGGGCGATTTCATCATGCTGGCCTATGGTTCGGCCAACCGCGACAGCGCGGTGTTCAACGACCCCGACACCTATGACATCACCCGGCGGCCCAAACGCCATCTGGGCTTTGGCGGCGGGGTCCATGCCTGCCTCGGCTCGATGCTGGCGCGGGTGGCGGTGCAGATCCTGTTTGAGGAATTCCTGACCGCCGTGCCGGAATTCAGCCGCGTCGAGGAACAACTCGAATGGGTGCCCTCGTCCAATTTCCGCAGCCCCGGCAAACTCCTGCTGCGCCGCGGATAAGCGATAAGGCGTAGCCATCCCCCTTTCGCGCATGGGTTCAGCCGCTATCATGGGGGCAAACCGATGCGCGAAAGGCCCTCATGCATATTCCTGACGTTTCCACTCTGGCCGAGCCGGCGACCAAGCGCTGGTACGGTCATCTTTACGCGCAAGTGTTGATGGCGATTGCGGCCGGCGTGGCGCTGGGCCATTTCGCGCCCGATGCGGGCGAGGCGATGAAGCCGCTGGGCGATATTTTCATCAAGCTGGTCAAGATGGTGATCGCGCCGGTGATCTTCCTGACCATCGTCACGGGCATTGCGGGGATGCGCGATCTGTCCTCGGTGGGGCGGGTTGCGGCCAAGGCCTTCGCCTATTTCTTCACCTTTTCGACGCTGGCGCTGATCGTCGGGCTGATCGTGGCCAATACGGTGCGGCCCGGCGCGGGGCTGAACATCGATCCGGCCAGCCTCGATGCCAGCAAGGTGGCCGATTATGCCGCCAAGGCGCATGAAAGCTCAATCATGGGCTTTATCAACGCGATGGTGCCCGAAACCTATGTCTCGGCGCTGACCGAGGGCAATATCCTGCAAGTGCTGGTGGTGGCGATCCTGTTCGGCGTGTCGCTGGCCTCGGTGGGCGAGGTTGGCGAACGGGTGCTGGGCGTGCTGGAGGACGTTTCGACGGTCTTTTTCCGGCTGGTGTCCATTGTGATGAAGGCCGCGCCGCTGGGGGCTTTTGGCGCCATGGCCTTTACCATCGGCAAGTATGGGGTCCACAGTCTGGCCCATCTGGTCGCGCTGGTGGCGACTTTCTACCTGACCTCGCTGCTCTTTGTGGTGGTGGTGCTGGGGATTGTGGGGCGCTTTGCGGGCTTTTCGATTTTACGCCTGCTGGCCTATCTCAAATCCGAACTGCTGCTGGTGCTGGGTACGTCCTCGTCGGAAAGCGCGCTGCCCGCGCTGATCGAAAAGATGGAGCGCGCCGGTTGCCCCAAGGCGGTGGTGGGGCTGGTCGTGCCCACGGGCTATTCGTTCAACCTCGACGGCACCAATATTTACATGACGCTGGCCGCTTTGTTTATTGCGCAGGCCTGCAATGTCGACCTGACGCTGGGCCAGCAGGCGCTCTTGCTGGGCGTGGCCATGCTGTCGTCCAAGGGCGCGGCGGGGGTGACGGGCGCGGGCTTCATTACGCTGGCGGCCACGCTTTCCATCGTGCCATCCGTGCCGGTGGCAGGCATGGCGCTAATCCTTGGCGTCGACCGCTTCATGTCCGAATGCCGCAGCCTGACCAATTTCGTCGGCAATGCGGTGGCCACGGTCGTGGTCGCGCGCTGGGAGGGGAAGCTGGATAAGGCGGCGTTGGATGCGGCGTTGAAGGGGTAAAAGGGTTTGTCTCCGGCGGGCCAAGGGACTTGTCCCTTGGCAATCCCGATACTGTCTTTGTTGCGCCTATGGATCAGCCGCCATGGATCGGCGCAGCATTGGGAAAATGAAAGCCTGCGGCGCCATACAGCGCAAGATCGCCGCGCCGCAGGCTTTCAATGATCACCCAATCCACATCCGTGCCAACCAAAGCGCTACCCCATTAACGGGATTGCAAAGGGCCCCCGCCCTTTGCCCGCCGGAGGCACCTCTTGCCCACCAACTATAAGTATCACCACTTAATCCGTTAGTAACCAGAATCACCTATACAAGACATGGCCAGACGATGATCCTGATTTAGCCTTTTCATAAAACATCGAGGAAATTGCCATGGGCATGCCAATCCCTTTCAAGTCTTTCACCGTTGACCGCACGCAGATTACCGACATCGAAAAGTGGATCGGTGACGGCAATAATCTGGGCGAAGTGGAAATCCGCAATTTCCTTGGCAAGATCCGCGTCGATGTTCAGAATGAAGTGGATGAGGACCGGCTGCGCTCCTTCTGCGATCGCACCCGCGATTGAAAATTTTGTGATGCGGCGGGCCTCAGCGCCCGCCCACAGTATCAGGCCGGATGGCCGGGGCTGATGGCGCAATCCCCATAGGGACTTGACCAAAACCGGCCCACCCCATACCCGCCTTACCCTATGCACGACATTCGATTCATCCGCGAAAACCCCGCAGCTTTTGACGCCGGCCTTGCGCGCCGTGGTCTTGAGCCGCTTTCGGCCACTATTCTTGAGGCGGACGCGCAGGCGCGCTCGGCTCAGACCTCGGTGGACACGATGCTGGCGACGCGCAATGCCGCGTCCAAGCAGATCGGCGCGCTGATGGGCAAGGGTGACAAGGAAGGCGCGGCCGCGCTCAAGGCCGAGGTCGAGGCGATCAAACTCGATCTGCCCGCCAAGGAAGAAGCCAAGCGGAGCGCCGACAAGGTGCTGGTCGATCTGCTCTCCACGATCCCCAACCTGCCCGTTGATGAAGTGCCGCAGGGCGCGGACGAGAATGACAATGCCGAAGTGGCCCGCTGGGGCGAACCGGTCGAAATCGCCAATGCACGCGAGCATTTCGACATCGGCGCCGCGCTGGGCCTCGATTTCGAAAGCGCGCAGGTAGTTTCGGGCGCACGCTTTGCCTATCTGCGCGGGCCTATTGCGCGTTTAAACCGCGCCATCGGCCAATTCATGCTCGACACCCACACCGAGACTTTCGGCTATCAGGAAGTCGTGCCCCCCGTGCTGGTGCGCGACGATGCGCTTTTCGGCACCGCGCAATTGCCCAAGTTTGCCGAAGACCTGTTTGCCACCACCGATGGCCGCTGGCTGATCCCCACCGCCGAAGTGTCGCTGACCAATCTGGTGCGCGAACAGATCCTCGACGGCGACCTGCCCTTGCGCTTCACCGCCCTTACCCTCTGCTTCCGCAGCGAAGCGGGCGCGGCGGGCAAGGACACGCGCGGCCTGATCCGTCAGCATCAGTTCGACAAGTGCGAACTCGTCTCCATCACCACGCCCGAACAAAGCGATGATGAACACGAGCGCATGACGGGGGCTGCCGAACATATCCTGCAAAGCCTTGACCTGCCCTATCGCCGGATCCTGCTGTGCAGCGGCGACATGGGCTTTTCCGCGCGCAAGACCTATGACCTCGAAGTCTGGCTGCCGGGTCAGGGCAAGTATCGCGAGATCAGCTCCTGCTCGAACTGCGGCGATTTTCAGGCACGCCGCATGAACGCGCGCTATCGCCCTGCGGGTGAGAAGGGCACGAAATTCGTTCACACGCTCAACGGTTCGGGCCTTGCCGTGGGCCGCACGCTGGTGGCGATCCTCGAAAACTATCAGAACGAAGATGGCTCGGTGACCATTCCCGAGGTGCTGCGCCCCTATATGGGCGGGCTGGATCGCATCACCGCGCTCTAACCGATCATGGAACCTTTGCCGCCGGTGCCTCTTCCATCAGGCATCGGCAGCAAAGGAGCGCGGACCATGACAGAACAGCGGAGCGAACCCCGGATCATCGTGGTCGAAAGAAGCAGCACCGGCACCATCCTGCTGGTCATCCTGCTGCTGGCGGTGCTGGTGGGCGGGCTGGTCCTGTTTAACCGGTATGATGCCAGCGAAACCGCCAAAAGCAACGCCATCGACCACACCGCCGACCAGATCGGCAAAGCCATCGACAAGGCCGCAGACAAGGCCGACGATGCGGTCGATGATGCCGCCAAGGCGGCCAAAAAACATATTTGACCCCCAAGACTGGCCCATTTTGGAAATCTGACCGCCAAATCGACCAAGAAATCCCTGTCGCGCCGTCCTGCTTTCGTTGCGGGGCGGCGCGCTTGGCTGTAAGGCCGGGTGGTTGATTTCTTAATGAAAGGGCCAAGGCATGCGCATCCTCCTGACCAATGACGACGGGATTCACGCGCCCGGCCTCAAGGTTCTGGAAGCCATCGCGCGCACCCTTTCCGACGACATCTGGATCGTGGCGCCTTCCGAGGAGCAATCGGGAGCCGGGCACAGCCTGACGCTGACGCGCCCGGTGCGGCTGCGCTGTCATGGCGAGCGCCGCTTTTCGGTCACCGGTACGCCCACCGATTCGGTCACGCTGGCCCTGCGCAAGGTCTTGCCCGAGGCGCCCGATCTGATCCTGTCGGGCGTCAATCGCGGCGCCAATCTGGGCGATGACGTGACCTATTCGGGCACGGTCTCGGCCGCGATGGAGGGCACGCTGGCGGGCATCCGCTCGATCGCGCTGTCTCAGGTCTATTCCAAGGAGGGCGTGGGCGACGATGTTTCCTTCGATGCCGCCGAGCAATGGGGCGAAAAGGTGCTGCGCCCACTGATCGACACGCCTTTTGCGCCGCGTACGCTGGTCAATGTCAATTTCCCCCCCTTGCGCGCCGGTGACGTTCAGGGCATCCGCGTGGTGCGTCAGGGCTTTCACGATTACGCCCGCGGATCGGTGGTCGAAAGCGTCGACCCGCGCGGCTATCCCTATTTCTGGTTCGGCCTGCACGGTATCGAACATACGCTGGGCCACCGCACTGATCTTGAGGCGATTGCCGACGGCTTCATCTCGGTCACCCCGCTTCAGCTTGATCTGACGCATGACGCCTCGCTGGCCGCGCTGGCCGGGCGGTTCGCTCAATGAGCAAAGCGCGTTGGCGCATGGCCGCGCTGGTGGCGGGTTCGCTGATCATCGGCGCGCCCGGTGCTTGGGCGCAGACGGCCAAGAGCCGCCCCCGCGCCGAAGGCGATCTGCCCACGCCGCTGCCGCTGGAAGAAGAGAGCGAGCATGTGGTGGTGCCGGGCGAAACGCTGGGCGGGATCGCGAACCGGGCCAAGGTGCCCAAGATCCTGATCATCGAGGCCAACCACCTCAAGCCGCCGCATTACGCGGTCCATGCCGGGCAAAAGCTGTTTCTGCCGCGCACGCGCCACCATGTGGTCAAGGCGGGCGAAACGGGTTTCGACATCGCCTATCGCTATGGCGTATCCTACCCTTCCATCGCGGTGGCCAATGGGCTGGAGCCCAATGCTCGGCTGCGTGAGGGACAGAAGCTGTTGATCCCCACCGTGCTGAAGCCCGATGGCGCGGGCAAAGCGGATATGGCCAAGACGAATGCGGCCAAGGCGGATAAATCTGCCGATGAGGCTGCGCCCGATAGCGAGGCCAAGACCGATGCCAGGCCTCGCTTCCTCTGGCCGCTGGAAGGGCGGATGCGGCGCGGTTTCGTGGCCAAGAGCCGCGACATGGGCGGCGGCGATTTCCACAACGGGCTCGATATTGTTGCGCCCGAGGGCGAGGCTGTGCGCACCAGCGCACCGGGCGAGGTGCTCTTTGCGGGGCGTGAGCCTGACAGTTTCGGCAATCTGGTGGTAATCGACCATGGCAAGGGATGGCAGACCGCCTATGGCTTCCTGTCCAAACTGACGGTCAAGCGCGGCGACAGCGTCAAGGCGCATGAGCGGGTGGGCCTTGTGGGCCATTCGGGCCGGGCCACGCGCGACGAATTGCATTTCGAGATCCGCCGCAATGACGATCCGGTCAACCCGCTGCCGCTGCTGCCTCGCCGCGATGCGGGCAAGGGCGAGAAGGAGGATGCCGCTGCGCAAAAGGCATTGAGCGAGGGCAAGAAGGGCGCGGGCAAGGCCCCCGGCAAATCCGACACGCCATCATCCGCCGCGAAAAAGCCCGCCCGTTGAACCAGACACGCCTTGCCTCCTATGGCACGCGGGCGGCTGGTCGATTCGGGGTGGAGTGCGGCGTAATGCATTTGAGGGCGAAGGTTACGAGCGTCGGATGATCATCATGCGGATCGATGGCGAGGAGATGCCCGCCTCGATCTATGGCGCGCACTGAAGATTATGCCATGGCCCAAAATACCGTGCCCATCGCCATGAAGGCGACAAAGACATAACCGGCGTCAGCCGCCGCCTCGCGCCCGGCAATGCCGTGGCGGCCATAAAGCGCCGCCCCCGCCGGAATGGCGATGAACAGCGCAAACCCGCCCGACATCATCCAGTAAAGCCAAGGCTTTGCCGCCAGCGTTTCGGCCCCGACCCGGGCAAAATTATGCCCGATCAGCCATGCCGGAAACACCAGCGCCAGCAGGCGCACAGGCGCAGGGCTGCGCGCCGCCCGCATCAGCCCATACCACGGAAACGCCAGCAGGCCCGCCACCAGCGCCGCCACGCCAATCGCCAACCAGTTTACCGGACCCATGCGCTTATTCCTTTGTTCGGGGCGATTGCGCCGCAACTGGCCTTATTCGCCATTTTAGCGTAGGGGCGCAGCCCATGAGTGACAAGCTGACAAAAATTCCCGAATCCCCCAAGGTTGGCATGGTCAGCCTCGGCTGCCCCAAGGCGCTGGTCGACAGCGAGCGCATCCTGACCCGCCTGCGCGCAGATGGCTATGCGTTTGCGCCCGATTATGTCGGGGCGGACGTGGTGTTGGTCAACACCTGCGGCTTCCTCGATTCGGCCAAGGAGGAATCTCTGGCCGCGATTGGCGAGGCGATTGCCGAAAACGGCCGCGTGATCGTGACCGGTTGTATGGGCAACGAAGCCGAGGTGATCCGCGCCCGCTTCCCCGATGTGCTGGCCGTCACCGGCGCGCATCAGTATGAGCAGGTGGTCGATGCGGTGCACGAGGCCGCGCCGCCCACGCGCGGGCCGTTTGTCGATCTGATCCCCGCCGGGGCCGACGGCGAGGTCAAGCTGACCCCGCGCCACTATTCCTATCTCAAGATTTCGGAAGGGTGCAATCATTCCTGCTCCTTCTGTATCATCCCGCAACTGCGCGGCAAACTGGCCAGCCGCCGCATCGACGCGGTGCTGCGCGAGGCCGAAAAGCTGGTGGCCGCAGGGACCAAGGAACTGCTGGTCATCTCGCAGGACACCTCGGCCTATGGCGTCGACATTCGCCACGAAAGCCGCACGTGGAAGGACCGCGAGGTCCGCGCGCATATGACCGATCTGGCCCGCGAACTGGGGCAGCTTCGCACGCCCGAGGGCGAGGCCCCGTGGGTGCGGCTGCATTATGTCTATCCCTATCCCCATGTCGATGCGATCATCCCGCTGATGGCGCAGGGCCTGATCACGCCCTATCTCGACATTCCCTTCCAGCATGCCGCCCCCAATGTGCTGCGCGCGATGAAGCGTCCGGCCAATGAGGCGCGCGTTCTGGAACGCATCAAGGCATGGCGCGAAATCTGCCCCGACCTGGCGATTCGTTCGTCCTTCGTGGTCGGCTTCCCCGGCGAGACCGAGGAGGATTTCCAATATCTGCTCGACTGGCTGGACGAGGCGCAGCTCGACCGCGTGGGCGCCTTCCGGTTTGAGCCGGTGGAGGGCGCCACCGCCAACGACCTGCCCGGCGCTGTGCCAGAGGCGGTCAAGGAGGAGCGTTTCGCCCGCCTGATGGAAAAAACCGAGGCGATCAGCGCCGCGCGGCTTCAGGCCAAGGTCGGCCGCGTGATTCGCGTCATCATCGACGAAGTGGGCGAACCCGACGAAGATGGCGACATGGGCGCCACCGGCCGCAGCCAGGCCGATGCCCCCGAGATCGACGGACAGGTGCTTTTGCGCGATGTGCCGCAGGATCTGAAATCGGGCGACATCGTTGATGTTCTGATCGAAGATGCTGATGCGCATGACCTTTTTGGGGTGATTGCGTAAAGGGCAATCCATCCTTTGCGTTTTGCGCAACAATTGACGCACTTTTCGCATTTGCAATAGTCAGCGTTGTCAGGCTTAAGGAGCGGGCCTTTTAGGCATCCTCTCCCAAAACTTCCAAAGCCCGGCTCCGGCCGGGTTTTTTTTGCCCGCAATCCGCAGCCTCCATTGGATTCTGGCAAGATTTGCACAGTTTTGCCCTTTTTCCCGCCTTGCCGCGCCGCGCCAGTCTGCTTACCCCTGTGGCCATGGTTGAATCAGCTTCTCCCTCGCCCCGCATCTTCACCGCTGCGCTGGTGGTGATTGGCGACGAAATCCTTTCCGGCCGCACGCAGGACAAGAATATTGCCCAGATCGCGAGCTGGTTGGGGGTTCAGGGCATCCGCCTGCGCGAAGTGCGCGTGGTGGCCGACGATACGGATGCGATTGTCGAGGCGGTCAACACTTTGCGCGTGCGCAATGACTACCTCTTCACCACCGGCGGCATCGGCCCCACCCATGATGACATCACGGTGGATGCGATTGCGCAGGCTCTGGGCGTGCCCGTGGTGGTCCACCCCGAGGCGCGGCAGATTCTGGCCGACTATTACGCCTCACGCGGCAGCGAATTGACCGAGATGCGGCTGCGCATGGCCCGCGTGCCCGAGGGCGCGGGGCTGATCCCCAACCGCTATTCGGGGGCGCCGGGCATCCATTGGGGCAATATCTATATCATGGCCGGCGTGCCGATGATTACGGCGGGCATGCTCGATGCGCTGACCGGATCGCTGGAAGGCGGCCTGCCGGTGCTGGCCGAAACGGTCGGCTGCTGGGTGGGCGAGAGCGAGGTGGTGCAATTGCTGGCCCAGACCGAGAAGGACCACGAGGGCGTCTCGATCGGCTCCTATCCCTTTTTCCGCGATGGGCGCACGGGCTCGAATTTCGTGATCCGCTCGACCGATGCCGAGCAACTGGCGGCCTGCGTGACGGCTCTATCGGCGGCGCTGGAGGCGATGGGGCGCGATCCGGTGCTGGGCGGGATCTGATGCTGCTGGCACTGTTACTGGCCCATGCCGGGTCGCTGTCGGCCTTTGAGGCGACCCTGGCCGCGCAGGACAGCGCGACCGCCGCGCTGGGCCAATGGTGCGAGGCCCGACATCTGGCCGATCCGGCCACCATCAAGGCCGCCCAGGTCAAGGGCGAGGACACCATGCCCCCGCCCGATCTGGACGAAACGCTCAAGCTCTCCGAGGATCAGGAACCGGCCTATCGCCATGTCCGCCTGTCCTGCGGCGGCAAGGTTCTGTCCGAGGCGCATAATTGGTATGCGCGCCAGAGGCTGACCCCGGCGATGAACCAGACGCTGGACACCACCGACACGCCTTTTGGCAAGGTGGCGGGCCCGCTGGGCTTTACCCGCGAAAGACTGGGGGCGGTGCGCGGGGCGGCGCCCGGTTGCCCGCGTGATACGGTGCTTTCGCATCGCGCGCTGCTGCGCCTGCCCGATGGATCACCGCTGGCGCTGGTGGTCGAATGCTATACGCCTGCGGTAATCGGTAAATAGCGCAGCTTGCAGAATTGTCCTTTCCCGCTTACCTTTAGCTGATGATTGAAGCGCAATCCCTTGCCGGACGCCTGCTGCTGGCCATGCCCGGCATGCCTGATCCGCGCTTTGAAGAAGCGGTGCTGGCGCTGTGCATGCATGACAAGGATGGCGCGCTGGGCATTGGCGTGGGTCAGGTGCTCGAAGGCGTTACGCTGCACAATCTGCTCGATGATCTCAATATTCCCACCGGGCTGGCCCCCGATTGCGAAGTGCATCACGGCGGCCCCGTCGAGCCTCAACGCGGCTTTGTCCTGCACAGCCCCGACTGGAAGGGCGAAGGCACGCTGCTGGTCAGCGATCAGTGGAGCCTGACGGGCAGCCGCGACATTCTGGCTGCGATTGCCGAAGGGCGCGGGCCGGCACGCTGGCTGGTCGCGCTGGGCTATGCCGGATGGGGCGAGGCACAACTGGACGCCGAAATGCGCCAGCATGGCTGGTATGCCGCCGAAGGGCGCGGGGCGATCCTGTTCAACCATCCGGTTGAGGCGCGATGGAGCGCGGCATGGCGGGCCGAGGGGATCGACCCGGCCCATCTGACCAATGTCACCGGGCGGGCATAGGGTTTGCGCCTTGCGTCAACCGTGTTATATTCATAATACACGAGATCTGAACAAAGAGGATAGTCATGGCGAGCACGCTTGAAAGCCCGGCAATCACGCTGACCCCGCCCGATCCGGTGCCGGTGGTGGCGCCTGCGCAGGCCGCGGGCCTTGTCCCGCTGGCCACCGAGCAGAAGAGCAAGCTGGATGAAAAGGTCGATAGCTTCATCGCCGACCTGATCGCGCAGGACGCCAATTCGCCCGAATTCGGCAAGCGCGTTGATCAGTTGACGAGCATGGGCCGTAAGGAAATTGCGGCGGCATCGGGCATGTCGAACCGCTTTCTCGACCGGCCGGTGCGCGCGATGGACAAGGATCAGGGCGTGGGCGCCAATCTGATCGAATTGCGCCGCACGGTCGAGGCGCTCGATCCGGCCAAGGCGGGCAAATTGTCGCCGGGCAAGAAGCTGTTCGGCCTCATCCCGTTCGGCAATTCGATGCAGAAATATTTCGACGGCTATGTCTCGTCGCAGGGCCATATCAAGGCGATCCTCGACAAGCTGGCCAGCGGCAAGGACGAGCTGTTGATGGACAATGCGGCCATCGACGTCGAACGCTCCAAGCTGTGGGAGGCGATGGGCAATCTGGAGCAGATGATCCATATCTCCAAGAAGCTGGACGAGAAGATCGAGGAAAAGGCGGGCGATCTGGACGCTACCGATCCGGCCAAGGCCAAGGCCTTGCGGGAAAGCGCACTGTTTTACACGCGCCAGCGCACGCAGGATCTGCTGACGCAAATGGCGGTGACGGTGCAGGGCTATCTGGCGCTCGATCTGGTCAAGAAGAACAATGTCGAGCTGGTCAAGGGCGTGGACCGGGCCAGCACGACCACGGTCGCGGCGCTGCGCACGGCGGTGACCGTGGCGCAGGCGATGACCAACCAGCGCCTCGTGCTGCAACAGATCACGGCGCTCAATGAAACCACCGCCAATATCATCGATTCGACCAGCACCCTGCTGAAGGAACAGACCGGGCAGATCCATGCTCAGGCCGCCGCCAGCACGATCCCCGTCGAAACGCTGCAACGCGCGTTTCAGAACATCTATGACACGATGGACACGATCGACACGTTCAAGGTGAAGGCGCTCGATTCGATGAAGCAGACCGTCAACACACTGTCGGCCGAGGTGGAAAAATCCAAGGGCTATATCGCACGCGCGCAGGGACAGTCCTCGGCGCAGGTGGCCCATGACGGCCCCTCGCTGCTCAGCCTTGAAGGATAAGCATGGCTGATAATTCCGCCCATAACAGCGACGCCATTCTGGCCGCCGCACGCGCCTCGCTGAACGATCAGCGGGCGGGCGGGCGGCGCGTGGCCACAGGCAAGCCCATCGGCCAGCGCTCAGCCGCGCTGCGCCGCAGCGGGCAAAAGCGCAAGGCCGCCGCGCTGGCGCTCAGTGTGGTGGTGGCGATCATGCTGGTCAATCTGGTGATCGGCCTGCTCTCCGGCATCGTGCATCTGCTGGGCTGGCTGTCCTATGGCGCGGTGGCGGCGGTGCTGGTGGCGGTGATCTGGATGCTGATGCGCAACCGCGCGGTGCCGGTGCCCAGCCTTGAAACGCTGCGCGCCGCGCCTGCGCGCCAGTTGGTCGGGCAAACGCAGGTCTGGCTGGAGGCGCAGCGGGCCGCCCTGCCCGCCCCGGCGCTCGATCTGGTCGGGCGGATCGGCGGGCAACTGGACGGGCTGGCGCTTCAACTTGATCGGGTGGATGAAAATGCACCCGCCGTGGGGCAGGTCCGGCAATTGGTGGGCGAACATCTGCCCACGCTGGTCAATGCCTATACCGCCGTGCCGCCTTCGCTGCGTGGACAGGCCCACGCGGGCAGCAGCCCGGATCAGCAATTGAGCGAGAGCCTGACCCGGCTGAGCGGGGAACTGGACAGCGTGACGCGCCAATTGGCCGAGGGCAAGCTGGACGCGCTGGCGATCCAGAGCCGGTTTATCGATTATAAATATGGCGAGACGCCGGAAGGTTAATCCTTCACGCGCGCCGTCAGCCAGGGTAGCCAGCGCAGCGCCGCAAACAGCAAAAAGGGCCAGAACCAAGTGGCGAGCATATCGCCCTTGGTGTCCTGCCACGACCAGAGCGTACGAAAGAAGTAATCGTAGAGCTCATTAAAGGTCTCTGCCGCGATCACCGCGATCAACGGCCAGCGCGAGGCCAAAGGCCGCCGCAGTAGCACCCCCGCCCCCAGCCAGATCGCCAGACCGACATAGGTGTGGACGATCTTGTCGGCCTGTGTGGGCGCGAAAGTGTCCACGATCCAGTCCATCAGGCGGCCATAATCAGCGATATGCAGCATGGGCCTTCTATGCTGCGCCGCACAAACGACGTCCAGTCAATTCTGGACCGCAAAGGAAAAGGGTCGGAAAAGGTTTCCCCTTTCCGACCCTTGATTCCTGTCCATCCGAAGATGAAGCGGATCAGCCGTCGATGGAATTAACCACCGATGGAATTAGCCGCCGTGAACTTCGGCCAGATCCACCTTGATGCCCGGCCCCTGCGAGGTCGACAGGCCGATCTTGCGGACATACTTGCCCTTGGCGCCGGCCGGCTTCGCCTTGACGATGGCGTCAACGAAAGCGTCGAAGTTGGCGCGCAGAGCTTCGTCCGAGAACGAGAGCTTGCCGATGCCGCCGTGGATGATACCGGCCTTTTCGACGCGGAATTCGATCTGACCGCCCTTGGCAGCCTTGACCGCTTCGCCCACGTTCGGGGTCACGGTGCCCAGCTTGGGGTTCGGCATCAGGCCCTTGGGGCCCAGCAGCTTGCCCAGACGGCCCACGATGCCCATCATGTCGGGCGTGGCGATGACGCGACCGTAGTCGAGATTGCCAGCCTGCATGTCTTCGAGCAGGTCTTCAGCGCCAACGCGGTCGGCACCGGCGGCCAGAGCCGCTTCAGCCTTGTCGCCACGTGCGAACACGGCAACCTTCACGTCCTTGCCGGTGCCCGAGGGCAGCGTGACCATGCCGCGGACCATCTGGTCGGCGTGGCGGGGGTCAACGCCCAGGTTCAGCGAAATTTCGAGCGTTTCGTCATACTTGGCGCTCTTGAGTTCGCGCAGCAGCGCGATGGCATCGTTGATGCCGTGCAGATTCTGGTTGTCGCCCAGCTTTTCGACGAGCGACTTCTGCTTCTTGGTCAGCTTGGCCATGTCTTAGCCCTCCACAACCTGAATGCCCATGGCGCGGGCCGAACCGGCGATGATCTTGACAGCAGCGTCCAGATCGTTGGCGTTCAGGTCCTTCATCTTGGCCTGAGCGATGTCAGCGAGCTGAGCGGTGGTGATCGTGCCAGCCGAATCCTTGCCCGGAAGCTTCGAACCCGACTTCAGGCCCAGCGCCTTCTTGATGAAGAAGGTGGCGGGCGGGGTCTTGGTCACGAACGAGAACGACTTGTCCGAATAGACCGTGATCACGGTGGGCAGCGGGGTGCCGGGCTCTACGCCCTGGGTGGCCGCGTTGAATTCCTTACAGAAACCCATGATGTTGACGCCGCGCTGACCCAGAGCCGGGCCGATCGGCGGGCTGGGCTTGGCTTGGCCGGCTGCGATCTGCAGCTTGATATAACCGTCAATTTTCTTGGCCATGATGGCCTCCTTTCATCCTGTACGAGCCGGCGGGCCGACCCTTCAGATCAAGCGGTCGAACGGCGCCCGAAGGCCCCTCCCGCGCGGAAATACCGAAAGAATCGGGAAAGCCCGCCTCATTCGGCAAGCGGTCGCCCATACAGCTTTGTCGGGTAATTGCAAGCGGGGCTGCGGCTCAGCCTTCAAAAAGCCCCGCCGTGCGCATCAGCAGCCCGGCCACGCGCTGCTCCACCTCCGCATCGAAACGCACCGATGGCACCGCCACGGCAAAGGCGCCGATCACCTCGCCATCCGCCATCGCCGCACAGGCCAGACCCTCAATCCCCACCGAATATTCGCTGCCGGTGCGGCCATAGCCGCGCTCACGCGTGCGGGCGATCTCGCGGCGCAGGTCCGCCGCGCTCACCAGCGTGGCCTCGGTAAAACTCTCGCGGCGGCTCTCGCGCAGATAGCGCTCGACCTCGGCGTCGGGCATCGCGGCCAGAATCGCCTTGCCCGCCGCCAACCCATGCAGCGGCGCCCGCGCGCCCACGGCAATCGCATAGCGCAGCGCATGTTCGCTGCTTTCGGTCACCAGCGTCTGCAATTGCCAGCCATCGCGGACAAAGAAGGAGGCCGTCTCGTTCAACTGCACCCGCAGCGCGCGCACCAGCGGGGCCACGCGATCCTCAAGTGTCGGCTCGGACCGGGCCTGCAAACGCTGCAATCCCGGCCCCGGCAGGTAATTGCGCCCCGCCCGCGCCAGATAGCCCCGCTCGACCAGCGTGGCGAGGAGATAGGACAGGCTGGAAACCGGAATCGCCAGTGCCCCGGCGATTTCCTGCGCCACAGCCGGACCGCCGCGCGCCACGACATATTCGATAATGTCGAGCGTGCGCATTGCCGATTTGACATGCGAGGTGGAAGTTCCAGCGTCAGCCATGCCCCCTCCTATAGAATGCCCACGCCCCAGTAAAAGCCCTGATCAGAGCCGCGCCCCGGCGATATCGGCGCCTTCACGCAGAGACCGCAGCTTTTTCCACGTCACATCCGGGTCGATCTTGCCATAACCGGCAAAGGTGCCGAACCCGCAGTCGGTGCTGGCCACCACGCGCTCGGCGCCCACGATGCCCGCAAAACGCTCGATGCGCTGGGCGATCAGTTCGGGATGTTCGACATAGTTGGAGCAAGTGTCGATCAGACCCGGCGCAAGCACCTTGTGATCGGGGATCTTGGCATCGGCCCAGACCTTCCATTCATGCTCGTGGCGCGGATTGGCCGCCTCGAACAGGATCGTGGCGGGGCGAGCCTTGAGGATGATATCGACCACGCGCTCCAGCGGAATGTCATGGTCATGCGGGCCTTCATAATTGCCCCAGCAAATGTGCATCCGCATCCGCTCGGGCGGAATATTGGCGGTGGCCGCGTTCAGGGCGGCGACATTCTCCTCGGCCACCTTGAGGAATTCGGCCTCGCTCAGATCCTGATAGCCGGTGTGGCGGCTCATCGCCAGATCGGGGCAGTCGAGCTGCAGATAGAAACCTTCATCGACGATGGTTTCATATTCGGTCCGCATCGCCTCGGCCAGATCGGCAAGGTAAGCCTCGTGGCTGGGGTAATATTTGTTGACCTGAAACGCGGTGATCAGGCCCGGCGAGGCGGCATTCATAAAGGCCTGCGTGCCCTCACGCCCCTCTTGCGCCAGCGCCGCCTTGAACCGGCGAATGTCCTCGTGCAGCGGCTCCAGATTGACCAGCTTGATCGGCCCGATGCAACTGGCCCGCACGAAATCCTGGCTGCCCATCATCGCCGACAGCTTCTTGACCAGCGCCGGATGCTCGGCCAGATCGAGCGCGGACTTGCGGTCAACATGGCCGCCAAAGCCGCTCAAGCGCTCGATCATATAGGTCGAATAGCCGATCTTCCCGATCTCGCCGTCCGAGACAATATCGACCCCGCATTCCACCTGATGACGCACCGCCTCGTCAACAGCGGCCGACACCTTGGCGTCAAACTCCGCCACATCATAAGGCTCGCCCCGGTCCCGCGCGATCAGCAGCGGCGTCAGGTTCTCCCCACGCGGCATCGAGCCGACATGGGTGGTGCGGATATGGGGCATGTGTCCTCTCCTGTGACGGGCTTTTGCGTTCTCCTATATGAAATTATCGGATGGGTGAAGAAGGAAGTGTGCCTCCGGCGGGTTAAGGGACTTGTCCCTTAACAATCCCGATTTTGGGGTAGTGCGAGGGTTTATAGGTGGGATGGGATTCTTAAAGCCTGCGGCGCGGCGAACGCATCCTTTTGGGCGCCGCAGGCTTTCAATTTCCAAGGGTGCGTCCGACACCAAACGTCGAACCCGTGGCGCAATGCAGACAGTAATGGGAGCGCGAGGGACGAGTCCCTCGCATCTAATTCTACCCTTCCATCACCACCACCGGCTTGACCACAGCCCCGCTTTCCCCAGCCTCAATCGCCTCATTGATCTGCTCGAACGGAAACACCCCGATCAGCCGGTCATAGGGAAAACGCCCCGCCAGATGATGCTCGATCAACTCGGGCAGGAAGCCGAACAGGTCCGAATCCCCGCCCAGGATGCCCTTGACCGTGCGCCCGCCGCCCATGAAGGCGGTTTCGTTGAAGGTCAGCATGGCGGTGGGATCGCTGGCCCCCACGATGCCCAGCACGCCGCGCGGAGCAAGCAGGTTGAAGGCGCTCTCGATGATGCTGCTAAGGCCGGTGTTGTCAAAGGCATAGGCCAGCCCCTGCGGACAAAGCGCCGCGATCTTGCCAAACGGATCATCGCGCCCGTCGATCGCATGAGTCGCCCCCAGCTCCAGCGCCAGAGCGCGGCGGTTTTCGTGCAGGTCCACCGCGATGATCGGATCGGCCCCAGCAATCTTGGCCGCCATCACCGCCGCAAGGCCCACCGCGCCAGCGCCAAAAATGGCAATCGGCATCCCGGCCTGCACCTTCATGCTGCGCAAAACCGCGCCCGCCCCGGTCATCATCCCGCAGCCCAGCGGCGCAAGGCGCTCCAAAGGCACCTCGCCCGCGCTGTCGGGCACGCGCACCACATTGCGCACCGTGGCCAAGGCGTAGGTGGCAAACGAGCTTTGCCCGAAGAAATTGCCATGCACCGGCTCCTCGCCCGCATGCAGGGTAAAGCTGCCGTCGGCCCGCGCCCCGGCAAAATTATGCGGGAAGAAATTGTAGCAATAGGTCGGCGCATGAGCATGACAGCACGGGCATGTGCCGCAGGAGTTGAAGCTCATCAGCACCCGATCGCCCGGCTTCACATGGGTCACATCCGCGCCCACCGCCTCGACGATGCCCGCCCCTTCATGGCCCAGCACCACCGGCATGGGCGTGGGCAATTGCTGATCGCGCACGGCAAGGTCGGTGTGGCAAATGCCCGAGCCGACGATCCGCACCAGCACCTCGTCATCGCGCGGATCATCAAGGCGCAATGTCTCAAGCGTCAGCGCACCATGGGGCTGACGGCAAACGGCAGCGGTAATTTCAGGCATAATGGCTCCCTTAAAGCGCGATAACGACCTTGCCGAACAGATCGGGCGAGGATTGATAGACGAAGGCATCCTTGACCTGAGCCATCGGGAATACCCGATCGACCACCGGCCTGATGCGATTGCTATCGATAAAAGCGTTCAGGTCCAGCGCCATCGCCTTGGACCCGACGAAAATTCCGCGCAAGGTTGCGCCCTTCATCATCAACCCATGCGGGCTGGTGTCGCCCTCGCGGGTCAGCACGCCGATCAGCGCGATTTCGCCGCCAAAACCCACCGCCGCGATGGATTGCGCCAGCGTGCCCGCCCCGCCCACTTCGACCACATGCTCAAAGCCGCCATTGGTATGGGTGGCCGCCTCGGCGCCCCATTGCGGAGTGGTGCGATAATTGACCGTAGCGTCCGCGCCCAACGCCGCCACGCGCTCCTGCTTGCCCGCGCTGCCGCTGGTGGCGATCACGCGCGCGCCCGCCGCCTTGGCGATCTGCAGCGCCATCAGCGATACGCCGCCCGTGCCCAGCACCAGCACATTGTCGCCCGCCTGCACAGGGCACGGCCCGCCCATCAAGGCATTCCACGCCGTCACCCCGGCGCAGGGCAGACAGGCCGCTTCCTCAAAGCTGAGCGTGCGGGCAATGCGGATAACCCCTTGCGCGGGCAGCACGACATATTCGGCCAGCATCCCATTGGCCCCGCTGGCCCCCAGCGCGGGGCCGACGCCCGGATTGGGCGGCCCTTCGAGCCAGTGCTGGAAAAAGATTCCCGCCACCCGGTCGCCCAGCGCCAGATCATGCACCCCATCGCCCAACCCGACGATCTCGCCCGCGCCATCGGAAAAGGGCACGATATCCTCGGCCACCGGCCCGCCGATATAGACGCCGCGCACAATCGCCTGATCGCGGAAATTGAGCGAGCAGGCCCGCACCCGGATCAGCACCTCGCCCCAGCCGGGACGGGGCACATCGCGTTCGACCAGATGCAGGTCATCGAGGCTGGTCGCCCCTTTGCGCAGAACCCAGGCTTTCATAGCGTCCTCCTCCGAGGCCTCTTTGCGGGCCAAATTTGTATGTAATACATATTTCTTGCTTTGATATTCGCAACCATGAAGTTATCACATGGACGACAAAGATTCACAGAGTCCCAAGACTCGTTTCTCCGGGAGAGTACCATGGCTGAAGCAACCCTCGCAGACCTTGCCGCGCGCCTTGAGCGCGTTGAGCACGATCTGGCCATTCAACAAGATATCCACCAGATCCGCCGCATCCAGTACACCTATGGCTTCTTCATTGATAAATCACAATATAATGAAGTGGTCGACCTCTTCTCCGATGAAGGCGAAGTGTGGTTTCTGGGCGGAATTTACAAGGGCAAGGCCGGGGTCCGCCGCCTCTATATCGAGCGGTTCCAGACCAATTTCACGCAGGGTCACAATGGCCCGCGCTACGGCTGGCTGCTCGACCATCCCCAGTTGCAGATGGTGATCGACGTATCGCCCGACCGCAAGACCGCCCATGTCCGTGGCCGCTCGATGATGCAGGCAGGCCTGCACGAAAGCGCCGAGGGCAACCAGCGCGCTTGGTGGGAAGGCGGCCTCTATGAAAACGAATATGTCCGCGAGGCCAATGAGGCGGGCGAACTGGTCTGGAAAATCAAGGCGCTGCGCTACTATCCCTTCTGGCACGGCACCTTCGCCGATGGCTGGGCCAAGACCCCCATCGACTATATCCCGATGACCAAGACGCTCTTCCCCGAAGATCCGCTCGGCCCCGACGCGCTGGTCGATCCCCTGCCCCGCCTGTGGCCCGCCACCGATACCGTGCCGTTCCACTATCCCCACCCCGTGACCGGCGCGCCCATCGTGCTGGACAATTCGCGGGCGCGGGAAGGGTTTAAGGATTAAGTTTCAGGTGCGAGGGTCTAGACCCTCGCGCTCCGGTTACTGTCTTTGTTGTCCATGGGGTTCGGCGTTAGGTGTCGGACGCCATGGCTGAATTGTTAAAGCCTGCGGCGCGGATGGGACTGCGCTTTCCGCGCCGCAGGCTTTAATCCCAATCACCCCCAATGCCCCCGAAACACCACCCCATTAACGGGATTGCAAAGGGACAAGTCCCTTTGCCCGCCGGAGGCAAACCCTGCTAAAGCCCCCACCATGACCGACCTCGACCGCCTCCTTGCCGAACACGCCATCGCCCGCCTGATCACGCGCTACGTCCACCTCAACGACGCCGGGCGCTGGGAAGATCTGGCTGCGCTTTACACGCAGGACGGCCGCATGAATCGCCCCACCGCTCCCGACAGTTTCACGACCGGACGCGAGGCCATTCTGGCCGCGTTTCAGGCCCGCCCGCCGCGCGCCAGTCGGCATATCGTGGCCAATATCGTGGTGGATGTGGCCGATGATGGCCAGAGCGCCAGCGCCTATAGCCAGCTCCTGCTGTTCACCGGCGAAGCTGATGGCGCGGGCCTGCCGCTGCAATCACCCAAGCCGCCGCTGGTGGGCAGCTATCAGGACCGGCTGGTGCTGGAATCGGGCGCATGGAAATTTACCGAGCGGCGCGGCACTCTGGATTTCAGGCAGGGTTAGAGCAGGTTCGCCGGACCAAAGGCCAAAGGCAGCAATTCCGACAGCTTCATTTCCGCCACGCCATCGGCCGATGCGCTCCACACCACCGGATCGGTGCCGCCCAGTTGCGCCAGTTCGTTGAGCACCTGACGGCAGCGCCCGCAAGGCGTGACCGGCCCCGGTCCGGGCTGGGCCACGCCATCCTCGCCCGGCGATCCGCCGATCACCGCGACAGCCACCAGTCCGCCGCGCACGCCATCGGCCATCGCCCGCGACACGGCCACGGTTTCCGCGCAGAGCGCCAACCCATAGGAGGCATTCTCGACATTGGCCCCGGTCACCACGCTGCCATCGGCAAAGCCCAGCGCTGCGCCGACATGGAACGCCGAATAGGGCGCATAGGCGCGGGCGGAAGCCGCGCGGGCAGCAGCGATCAACGTGTCACGATCATGGTCCATGCGCCTTTTTACCTCTGCACCACGACCCAGCGCAAGGGCTGCTCAGCCGCCGAGGTCTGCAAGCCCGAATTGGCCGTCCACAGCGCCCATGGCCGCCCGCCGTAATCAGGCTGCACCCGGTCCGCGCTCAGCCACAGCGCGCGGTCGAGCGTGGCGGCGATGGGATAGGTCTTTTCAAATTCGCGCCCCAGTTTCAGCACCGCAGGCTTGCCCGTATGCGTCTCGATCTGGTTGAGGAAGGTCATCAGCTCGCTGACCACGGCGGCGTCCGAGACCGGCACCGGGCAATGATCGGCCAGCTGCTCCAGCTCGACCGCGGGGGGCAGCATCTTCTTGTCGCGCGGGACAACCGTAACGAAATTGGCGGCCTGCTTGTCGGCAGGCTGGCACGGGTCATATTTATGCAGAGCGCCCCATGGCAGGCCCGCGCTGCGCGCTGCGTCCAGATTTTTGACCACAGCGGGGTCGCGCGCAAAGGCGCTGGCCGAGGCCTCGATATAGACGAAATTGGCGCCGATTGCCTTCAGCGCGACAAAATCCACCGGCCCATCCGCGCTGCCCACCAGCGCGCCCTGCGTCGGGAAAGTGGTGCGGTCGGGCTGCCAATGGCGCATGCTCCACCACGCCCAGACCCCGCCCGCAATGCCCAGCAGCGCCACCACCGCCAACAGGCGCCAGAGAAGCGAAGGGCGCCCGCTACGGCTCTTGCCGCGCGGACGGGTTTTGGTTTTTGCCATGTTATTCAACGTTCTTTGTGATGGCCCGTCCGCATGAAACGCGAATCGTCATCAGGCCTTGATATGCAGTACGCAAATCAGCGTAAACAACCGGCGTGCCGTGGGGAAGTCGGTTTCCACCTTGCCCTCCAGCCTTTCGAGCAGAAGTTCGGCGGCATGGTTGTGGACCCCGCGCCGGGCCATGTCGATCGTCTCGATTTCCTTGGCCGAAGCCTTGCGGATGGCCTGATAATAGCTCTCGCAAATGGCGAAATATTCGCGAATCGAGCGGCGGAAGCGCCCCATCCCCAGCATGATCGTTTCAAGCAACTCGCCCTCATGCCCTTCGCGCCCGTCGCTGATCTCCATCGACAGGCGGCCGTCATGCACAGCAAGGCGCACCGCATAAGGCCCGTGATAGCCCGAATCCCAAATGCGCAAGGGCTTGAAAACATTGTCCTCGATCAGATCGAACACCGCCACGCGCCGCTCCTGCTCGATGTCGTCATTGCGACGCAGAATCGTCGTTTCATCCAGATCGATGCTGGAAATGCGCGCGGATGGCGCCACGGGAGGCAGGTTGGACAGCATAAGACTGCCTCATTTCGCAAATGCGAGGGGCGCAGGCAAGGGGGTGCAAGGAACTATGGTGCAAACCATAGCATGAGCCAGTGGGGGAATTTATCATCAAGCCCCCGCCCCAATCCCCATTATCCACAGGGTCGTTTGCAACACACCCCATTGCGCCGCCCCGCCGCTGAGCGCATGAGGGCCCATCCATGGCACAATCTGACACCCATCTCGCCCCGGCTTTGCCGTTTTCGCCCGCCAATGATTCCGGCGCCAATAAGGATGGGCGCGCGCAAGCCCTGCCCGCCAATATCGAGGCCGAGGCAGCCTTTCTGGGCGCCATCCTGATTGACAATCGCGTGGTCGAGGAACTGGCCAATCCTTTGTCGCCCGCGCATTTCTTCGAACCCGTCCATGGGCGGATCTTTGAGCGCATCCTGCAATTGCTCGACCGCAAGGCGGTGGTCACGCCGGTCACGCTCAAGCCCTATTTCGAAAGCGACGAGGCGCTCAAGGCGCTGGGCGGCACGGCCTATCTGGGCCGCCTGACCGCCGATGGTCAGGGGCTGATCGCGCCGCGCGTGCTGGCCGAACAGATTTACGATCTGGCGCTGCTGCGCGAACTGGTGCGCGTGGGGCGCGATCTGGTTCAGGGCGCGATGGACACCAGCGAATCGGTTGAGCCGCTTGAACAGATCGAGGCCGCCGAGGCCGCGCTCTACAAGGTGGCCGATGGCGCAGGCGGCGCGAATGAGGCCAAGAGCTTTGCCGAGGCCACCCGCACCGCCATTTCGGGCATCGAAAAAGCGTTCAACAGCGGCGGCCATGTCGCGGGTAAGACCACAGGCCTCGATTCGGTTAACCAGCGGATCGGCGGCCTGCATGATTCCGACCTTATCATCCTGGCCGGTCGTCCGGGCATGGGCAAAACCTCGCTGGCCACCAATATCGCATTCAATGCGGCCAACCGCCTGCTGACCGACCGCGAGCTGGGCCTTGATCCGTCCAAGAGCATCGGCGCGGCCACCGCCTTTTTCAGCCTCGAAATGAGCGCGGATCAGTTGGCCACGCGTATCCTTGCCGAGCAATCGGGCATTTCCTCCAGTGCGCTGCGTATGGGCAAGATCAGCCGCGAGGATTTTCAGGCGCTCTCCTTCGCCAGCCAACGCCTGAGCCAGTTGCCGCTGTATATTGACGATACGCCGGGCCTGACGATTGCGGGCCTGCGCGCCCGTGCACGCCGTTTGAAGCGGCGCCATGACATTGGCCTGGTCATCGTCGACTACCTTCAGCTTCTGCAGGGCAGCGGGCGGGCGACAGACAATCGCGTGAACGAAATCTCGGAAATCTCCCGTGGCCTCAAGACTTTGGCCAAGGAACTGCATGTTCCCGTGATCGCGCTTTCCCAGCTCAGCCGTGCGGTGGAACAGCGCGAGGACAAGCGCCCCCAGCTTTCCGACCTTCGCGAATCCGGCTCGATCGAGCAGGACGCCGACATGGTCTGGTTCGTGTTCCGCGAGGATTATTACGTCAAGGGCCGCGAGCCCAAGGAACCCGGCCCCACCGATCCGCCCGCCGTGGTCGAGGCCCATGCCAAGTGGCAGGAGGAAATGGAGCGCGTCTTTGGTCTGGCCGAACTGATCATCGCCAAGCAGCGCCACGGCGCCACCGGCAAGGTCCGCATGCGCTTCGAGGCCAAGATCACCAAGTTCAGCGATCTGGCGCCCGAGGAACTGGCCAATTATTCCTATGACCTGGAGGAGTGAGGCGGCCTCTCCCTCACGAATCCTTGACTTTCGCCGCTTTGCCGCCTAGGTGCCAAGGTTCGCTGGAATTTCCCTATTCAAGACGGAGTGCCCATGGCGCGCGTAACCGTTGAAGATTGTGTCGACAAGATCCCCAACCGCTTCGATCTCGTGCTGCTGGCTGCCCAGCGCGCGCGCGAAATCTCGGGCGGTGCGGAACTGACGATCGACCGCGATCGTGATAAAAACCCGGTGGTGGCCCTGCGCGAAATCGCAGAGGAAACTGTCCGTCCCAAGATCCTCAAGGAATCGCTCATCACCTCGATGCAGCGCGTTCTGCCCGACGATGACGATGATGTCGATGACATCGGCTCGCTCTCGCAATCGGCCGAGGCGCTGCGCATCACCGCAGCGGCTCCGGTGCGTAACACCTCGCTGGGCGGGGATTACGACGGCTGATTTCGTTGCATCGCGATGGATCTAAATCGCGATGGATACAAAAGGCCTCGGATAAGCTTCGGCTTTTCCGGGGCCTTTTGGCATTTTTCGCGCTTGCAATATCGGAGGTACTGCAACACACATACAGGGTAATCCCTAGGGTTTAGGACGAGATGACAACGCAGTCTTTCAAAGCACGTCTGCGCTGGAGCCTGCCGCTTGTGCTGGTTGCCGGGCTTGGCGGGGCCGAACTGGCAGGGCGCGCGCTGGGCTTCGGCCGCCCGCTGCTCTATCGCGCCGCCGCATCGGGCTATGAGCCGACGCCGGGGCAAAGCGTGCATCGGCTAAACAACCATGTGACGATCAACGATATGGGGATGCGCGGTCCGGCGACCGGCGCAACACCCCGCCCCGGCACAAAGCGCGTGCTGCTGCTGGGCGATTCGGTGGCCTTCGGCACGACGATGACCGATGATGCCAAGACCATTCCAGCCTTGACCCAGGCCGCCTTGGGCCCCCGCCCGATTGAGATGCTCAATGCCTCGGCCGGTGGCTGGGCATTGGAAAACGAGCGGCGATGGCTGGGCGCGCATGGCGCATTCGGCGCGGATCTGGTCGTGCTTGAAGTGAACCAGAGCGATCTGACGCAGGGTTTTGCGCCCGCCTCGATGCTGGACGTCAATGCCAATTTCCCCAGCCGCAATCCCCCCGGCGCGCTTTATGAAATCGTCACGCGCTATCTGGCCCCACGGCTGCATCTGACCAAGGCCGCCTTTGACCCCGGCTCGACCGCAGAAAACGACATCGCACCGGAGGCCGAAATTCAGGCCACCGTCCAGTCCATCCGCGCGATGACGATGGCATCGGGGGCCAAATTCATGATCCTTTACTGGGACATGCGCGACCCCACCACCACCGCGCCCGACCGGCGCGAACGGCTCTTCGCATGGGCGCGGGCCAATGGCGTGGTCGTCGTGCGCCCGCAACTGGCCCAGCGGCCCGATGCCGACAAGCTGTTCATCGATGCCGCCCACCCCAATGCTACGGGCAATGCCCTGATCGCCAAGGCGCTGGTCGGCCCGATGCTGGAGCAACTGCGCTAGTCGCACAAAGAAAAGGCCCCGCCGTTGCCGACGGGGCCTCCCCTCCATTCGTGATGCCAGGGCTTAGGCCCGCGCTTAGGCCCCCTGCGGCGAAATCCCGCCAAACCCGCTGGCCAGACCGCCGGAGCGGCCCGAGCGCGGCACGCTGGTGCCCCGGATCGCGGCGGGCAGAGGCACGCCGCTGGGCGCTTCGGGGCGGTCGATCTTGCCGGTTTCGACCACCTGCTTGATCTCGTCGCCGGTCAGCGTTTCATATTCCAGCAACGCCTGCGCCAGCGTGTGCAGCTTGTCGATCTGCGCCTTGAGCAGGTCGGTGGCGCGCACATGGGCATTGTCGACCAGAGTGCGGATCTCGCTGTCGATCAGCTTGTTGGTCTCGTCCGAGGCAAACAGGCGCTGGCTGGCGCCCATGCCCAGATAGCCCTCGTTCTGATCCTCGTACTGCAACGGCCCCAGCTTGTCGCTCATGCCCCATTTGGTGACCATGTTGCGCGCCAGACCCGTGGCATACTGAATATCGCCCGATGCGCCCGACGAGACCTTGTCATAGCCAAAGATCAGTTCTTCGGCCACGCGACCGCCCATGGCGACCGACAGGTTCGCATGCATCTTGTCGCGGTGGTACGAATAGCTGTCGCGCTCCGGAAGGCGCATCACCATGCCCAGCGCGCGGCCGCGCGGGATGATCGTCGCCTTGTGGATCGGATCGCTGGCCGGTTCGTTCACCGAAACCAGAGCATGGCCCGCCTCGTGATAGGCGGTCATCTTCTTCTCTTCCTCGGTCATGACCATGCTGCGACGCTCGGCGCCCATCATGACCTTGTCCTTGGCGTCCTCGAATTCCTGCATCGCCACCAGACGCTTGTTACGCCGGGCCGCCAGCAGCGCCGCCTCATTGACCAGATTGGCCAGATCGGCGCCCGCAAAGCCCGGCGTGCCGCGCGCAATCACGCGGGGCTGAACATCGGGGGCCAACGGCACCTTCTTCATATGCACGGCGAGGATCTTTTCACGGCCCTCGATATCGGGCACCGGCACCACGACCTGACGGTCGAAGCGGCCCGGACGCAGCAGCGCGGGGTCCAGCACGTCGGGGCGGTTGGTGGCGGCGATGATGATGATGCCATCATTGCCCTCAAACCCGTCCATCTCGACCAGCAACTGGTTCAGCGTCTGCTCGCGCTCGTCATTCGAATTGCCAAGGCCATTGCCGCGGCTGCGGCCCACCGCGTCGATTTCATCAATGAAGACGATGCAGGGCGCGTTTTTCTTGGCCTGTTCAAACATGTCGCGCACTCGGCTTGCGCCCACACCGACGAACATTTCGACGAAATCCGAACCCGAAATGGTGAAGAAGGGTACGCCCGCCTCACCCGCAATCGCGCGGGCCAGCAGCGTCTTACCGGTCCCCGGCGAACCGACCAGCAGCGCGCCCTTGGGGATCTTGCCGCCCAGCTTGGAAAAGCGGCCCGGATCGCGCAGGAACTCGACGATTTCCTCCAGTTCCTCGCGCGCCTCGTCAATGCCGGCCACATCGGCAAAGGTCACGCGCCCCTGCTTTTCGGTCAGCATCTTGGCCTTGCTCTTGCCAAAGCCCATGGCGCCGCCGCCGCCGCCCTTCTGCATCTGGCGCATGGCGAGGAAACCCACCGCCACGATCAGCAGGAAAGGCAGAGCCTGAAGCAGGATATAGAGCAGCACGTTCGGCTCTTCGGGAGCCTTGCCCTGATATTTCACGTTGTTCTGGGCCAGAAGCGGCGCCAGCGTCACGTCATTGGGGATGGGAACGGTGCTGTAGGCCTCGCCGTTCTTGAACTTGCCGGTGATGCGCTGTTCGCCCACCTGCGCGTCATAGACGCTGCCCTCGGCGACTTTGGCGCGGAATTCGGAATAGGGGATCGCCTGCGCGCCAATGTCATTGCGCGCGCTGAACAGCGATACGGCGAAGAACAGGGCGAGGAAGATCCCTCCCCACACCAAAAGGCTCTTCGTCCAGGGGTTTCCATTGGGCTGTTCGTCATTCATCGAGGGGCGCGTCCTTTCACACCCATGTAATGTAGGGCGGTGGGGCTGAATCGCAAGTTGGCAGGGATTTCTTTTGTGTATTGGCAAATCGCCTCCGCGATTTGCCAGCGGCACCAGCCCTCTCCCCCGGCCCTGCCACCCATTTGAGTGTACCCTGTGGGTGGCAGGGCCGGGGGAGAGGGCTGGTGCCGCAAGCTCTGGGCGGATGCCCAGAGCGCAACCGGCTAATATCTCGCCAGCAGATAGACCGCGTGTTCCGCGCGCCAATTGGCCATCGCGGGGCTGATCAGGCTGTCGCCGTTGAGATACCACGCGCCCTCCACCTTCAGCCCGCGCTGGGCCACCAGATCGCGGAAATCGGCGATGGTCAGGTGGTGGATGTTGGGCGTTTCATACCAGCCCACGGGCAACAGCCGAGTGACCGGCATCCGCCCGCGCCACAGCAAATCGCTGCGCACCCGCCAATGGCCGAAATTGGGAAAAGAAACAAAGGCTCGCCGCCCGATCCTCAGCAATTCCTCCAGCACCATGTCGGGCCGCTTGGTGGTCTGCAAGGTCTGGCTCAGGATCGCGTAATCGAAACTGGCGTCGGGATAGAGCGCCAGATCGGTGTCCGCGTCGCCCTGAATGGCCGACAGGCCCTGCCCCACGCATTCGGCCACATTATGCGGGTCGATCTCCAGCCCGCGCACATCGCAGCCCCGCTCGTCGCGCAGCGCCGCCATCAGCGTGCCATCGCCGCAGCCCACATCCAGCACTTTCGCGCCTGCCGCCACATGTCCGGCGATCACCGCCAGATCGGGGCGCAACTTTGCCATAATCCGGTTCATCGGCTCAAAAATCCCGTAATCACCCGGTCAAGCGCGGGCACATCGAGCAGGAAACTGTCATGCCCAAAGGGCGCGGCCAGCTCCATAAAAGACACCGGCGCCCCGGCGGCATTGACCGCATGGGCGATCTTGCGCGATTCGGCGGTGGGATAGAGCCAATCGGTGTCGAAACTGACCACGCAGAAACGCGCCGTGACCCCGGCAAAGGCCTCGGACAGGCGGGCATTGTGGCCCGGCCCGAAACGCTCGTCCACCACGTCGAAATAGCTCATCGCGCGGGTGATATAGAGATAGGAATTGGCGTCGAACCGGCCGGTAAAGCTGCTGCCCTGATAGCGCAGATAGCTCTCCACCTGAAAATCCGCGCCAAAGCCAAAGCTCTTGGCATCGCGATCCTGCAACCGCCGCCCGAATTTTTCCGACAGCGTTTCTTCCGACAGATAGGTGATATGCGCAGCCATCCGCGCCACCGCCAGCCCCGCATCCGGCGCCCGGCCCGACCCGTAATAGGCCCCGCCCTGCCAGTCGGGATCGGCCATGATCGCCTGCCGCCCCACCTCCTGAAAGGCGATGTTCTGCACCGGCATCACCGCCGTCGTGGCCAGCAGCAGCACCCGCGCCACGCGCTCGGGCCAGTGGATCGAGAGCGAGAGCGCCTGCATCCCGCCCATCGACCCGCCCACGACCGCATAGAGCCGCTCCACCCCCAGATGGTCGAGCAACGCCATATGGGCGCGCACCATGTCGCGGATAGTGATGACGGGGAAACGCAAGCCATAGGGCTGGCCATCGGGTGCAAGACTGCCCGGCCCGGTCGTGCCCATACAACTGCCCAGCACATTCGGGCAGATCACATAGAAGCGATCCGTGTCAATCGGCTTGCCCGGCCCCACCATCTTGCTCCACCACCCCGGCTTGCCGGTGATGGGATGCGGGCTGGCAACATATTGGTCGCCCGTGGTGGCATGACATATCAGGATCGCATTGTCGCGCGCATCATTGAGCGCGCCATAGGTTTCAAACGCGATCCTTACGCCTTCAAGGCTCTGTCCGCCATCCAGAGGCAGCGGATCGGGCAGGTCATAGGTCTGCGAATTGGGCGTAAAGAGGCTGGCCATTATGCGCGTTGAATTGGGGGCTGATGCGCGGGAAGTCAACGGGAAGTCCATGCGTCACCCCCTGACTTTTCGACCTCTGTCATTTCGCCCCACGTTCGGCTAAGGCCCGCGCCATTATGACCAAACTTCCCACCCCCAAGCCCTGGATCAGCGCGATCCACGCCTATGTCCCCGGCAAGTCCAAGGGCAAGGACGGCAGGCCGCTGACCAAGCTTTCGGCCAATGAAAATCCGCTGGGTACGTCGGCGGCGGCTCTGGCGGCGCGCGATGCGGCGGCGGCCCCGGCGCTCTATCCCGATCCCGACAGCAATGAATTGCGCGGCGCCTTGGGGCAATTGCACGGCATCCCCGCCGCCCGCATCGTGATGGGCACGGGCTCGGACGAGATCCTGCATATTGCAGCCCAGGCCTATGCCGGGCCGGGGGACGAGATCATCTATGTCCGCTATGGTTTCAGCGTCTATGACATTGCCGCGCGCCGCTGCGGGGCAACCCCCATTGTCGCGCCCGATGCCGATTACGGCACCGATGTCGATGCGCTGCTGGCGCTGGTGAATGAACGGACGCGGGTGGTGTTTGTCGCCAATCCGAACAATCCGACCGGTTCGTTCCTGCCGAAGGGCGAAATCGCCCGCCTCCATGCCGCGCTGCCCTCCGATGTGCTGCTGGTGCTGGATCAGGCTTATGGCGAATATGTCGATCCGGCCAATGACGATGGCGCGCTGGCGCTGGCGGAAAGCGCGGGCAACGTGCTGGTCACGCGCACCTTTTCCAAGATCTATGGTCTGGCGGGCGAGCGTCTGGGCTGGGGCACGGGGGCCGATCACATTATCGACGCGCTCAACCGCATTCGCGGGCCGTTCAACCTGTCGAACACCGCGCAGGCGATGGGCCTTGCCGCCGTGGCCGATCAGGCGTTTGTCGTGACCAGCCGCGAGCATAATGCCGCCACCCGCGCGCGTTTTGTCGAGCGGCTTGAGGCGCTGGGCAACCATGGCGTGCGCCCCTTGCCTAGCCAAGCCAATTTCGTGCTGATCCTGTTCGAAGGCGCGCTTGACGCCGAGACGGTCTATAACGGCCTGATGGACATCGGCTATATCACCCGCTGGCTGCCCAATCAGGGCCTGCCGCATGGGTTGCGCATCACCATCGGCAGCCAGACGCAGATGGATGAAATCGCGGATGAAATCATCCGTCTGGCGCGGGGTGCATGACGATGTCCTTTGCCAAAATCGCCATTATTGGCCTCGGGCTTCAGGGCGGCTCCATCGGCCTTGCGGTTCAGCAATATCTGCCCAAAATCGCCACTTCGGGCTATGATCGCGACCCGGCAACCCGCGCGCGGGCGGCCGAACGCGGATTGGTGGGCCATGTGGCCGAAACCGCCGTGGAGGCTGTGCAAGACGCCGATCTGGTGATCTTCTGCGTGCCGCTGGGCGCGATGGGCGATGCCGCGCGGGAATGCGCGCCGGGCCTGCGCCCCGATGCGGTCATCTCCGATGTCGGCTCGTCCAAGGAGGCGGTCGCCAAAGTGCTGGGCGAGGTCTTGCCCAACCACGTCATCATCCCGGCCCACCCGGTGGCGGGCACCGAAAACTCCGGCCCCGACGCCGGTTTCGCCAGCCTGTTCGAGGGCCGCTGGTGCATCATCACCCCGGCCGAGGGCACCGATCCCTTCGAGATCGAGCGCCTCTCCGTGCTGTGGCAGGCCATCGGCGCGCGGGTGGAAATCATGGCCCCCGCGCATCACGACCGCGTGCTGGCCGTGACCAGCCACCTGCCGCACCTTATCGCCTATACAATCGTGGGCACCGCGGGCGACCTCGAAGAAGTGACCCAAAACGAAGTCATCAAATATTCCGCAGGCGGCTTTCGCGATTTCACCCGCATCGCCGCATCGGACCCCACCATGTGGCGCGATGTCTTCCTCTATAACCGCGACGCCGTCCTGCACATGTTGCAAGTCTTCACCGAGGATCTGACCGAGCTGCAAAAGGCGATCCGCCTTGGAGATGGCGAAAAACTGTTCGACCATTTCACCCGCACCCGCGCCATCCGCCGCTCGATCATCGAGCAGGGTCAGGATGTGGCCAGCGCCAATTTCGGGCGGGATGGGAAGGTTTAAGGGGGAGTTAGAAATGCGAGGGTCTAGACCCTCGCGCTCCCATTACTGTCTGCGTTGCGCAATGGGTTCGACGTTTTGTGTCGGACGCGCCGTTGGAATGATAAAGCCTGCGGCGCGGATAAGGATGCCCTTACAGCGCCGCAGGCTACAATCTCCAAACACCCCCATCAGCCTCTCAAGCACCACCCCATTAACGGGATTGCAAAGGGCCCCCGCCCTTTGCCCGCCGGAGGCAAAAATCTTCCCTAATCATTCAATGCATTAATCGCCACCTTCACCCGCGCCTCAATCTCCTCGCGCGGCAGCCCGGCCGGGATCACCTCGCCAAAGCGATAGGTCACCGTCCCGCGCCTTTTCCAGAACCCGTGGAGCAGCGGGCCCGAATTGACCGCCACCGGCACCACCGGCAGCCCGATCATCTTATACAGGCCCGCAAAGCCTGCCTGAGGCGCAGGCTGGGTGCCATGGCGCACGCGGGTGCCTTCGGGGAAAATGGCCAACGGACGGTTTTCCTGCGACAGGTTGCGCGCGGCCGAAACCATGGCGCGCAGGGCCTTGGCGCCCTGATCGCGCTCGACCGGAACAAGGCCGTAAAGCCCCGCCGCCTTGCCCCACATAGGCAGGCGAAGCAGCTCAACCTTGGCAAAGACCGCCGGAAAGGGCAGCAGCGTGGGCAGGTCGATCGCCTCAAACATGCTTTCATGCTTCAGCGCGACAAAGACCGGGCCGGAGGGCACCTCCCCCTCGATCACAATTTTGATGCCTAGGATATGGACCACGCCCCAGCGATGCATGTTCGACCAGCGAGTGCAGATCCAGATCGCCCCTTCGCGGCCACCCAGCCAGATGAAGAGCGGAATGGTCAGGCCCATGACCACCGACCAGACATAGAAGTGCAGGCAAAAGGCAATCGAGCGCAATGCGTTGCCGATGCCCAGCGGCGTTTTATTCATATCAACCTTTTCCGATATGCCACAGGCGCCGCAACACGAACTTGCTGTATTCGGCAAACAGGATGCCCAGCGAGGGCCGTGTCGGCACCGCGTCTTCTGTCAGTTCCACGTCGGCCGGGATGGTCTGGCGCAATTCCCACGCGGCCCGGCGCATATGCCAGTCCGAGGTTACCAGCCGCACCCGGTGCAACCCGTGGCGTTTGATCCATTGGGCCGATTCGCGCGCGTTGCTGCGCGTATCGACCGATTCATAACCCAGTGTGATGCAGCAGGCCAGCAAGGCAGCGCTCATCTTGTATTCTGCGGCCAGCTCGCCCGGCTTGACCTCAGGGTCCACGCCCGAAATCAGCAGGCGCGGCGCCACGCCATCGCGGAGCAGATCCAGCCCCCGCGCGATCCGCCCCTCGCCGCCGGTCAGCACGATGATGCCATCGGCCTTGGCGATGGGCGCAGGCTGGGGCTGAAACGCGGCGAAACCGGCAAAGCCCAGCGCCCAGACCGTCAGCAACAGCGCAAGGAGGCGGCGCAGCATCTAAAGCATCCTTCGCAGCGCGATCAGCACGGAAAGCCGCGCCGTCAGCATCGCCAGCGCCACCGCCGCCGCCGGCACCAGCGCCACCACCGCCCAGTCGAGCGGCCGCAGCACCCCGCCCGCCAGCAGCCCCGCGCCAAGCCCGGCAAAACGCGCGCCCAGCACCACCACCGCCACTTGCCCCAGCACCAACCCGACCAGACTGCCAAGCGTGGCATCCATGCCCATCGAGCGTTGGAAAATGCGCGCGATCTGGGCATCGGTGCCGCCAAGATTATGCACAATCTCAATCGTCTGCCGATGCGTGCCCAGCGCCGAACGCGCCGAGAGCAGCACCGCCGCCGCCAGCGCCAGCGCCAACAGGGCGATCATCGACAGCGCCAGCCAGCGCAGCGAATCCATCGCCTCGAACACCGGGGCCAGCCAATGCGATTGCGCATCCACCCGCGCGCCCGGCGCCACCCGGCCCAGCGCCGCGCGCAGCGCCGCAATGCGCCCGCCATCGGCCGCCCCGTCAATCCGCACATCAATCATCGCGGGCACGGGCACCATATCGCCATCACTCATCCCCGCGCCCAGCCATGGCACGAGCAACTGATCCAGCTCCGCCTGCGGCACCACGCGGGCCGAAATCACCCCAGGCACGGCCAGCAGCGCCTTTTGCGCGGCCTGCGCCTGAGCGGCGCGGATCGGGGCCTGCGCCTCGATGATCTGAACACTCACGCCCCCGGCCAGATCGAGCGCCGCAGCATTGGCGATGTTGCGCAGCGCAAGGCCCGTGGCCGCCGCGATCACCGTGATCGTCACCATGATCGCGATCACCCATGGCGTCGGCCCCGACAGCCGCGCCTGCGGCACCAGCACGCCCTCGCCGCCACTGCCAAACGCGCGCCAGCCCGCCAGCTTGCCTTCGCCCCGGCCCAACACGCCTCCCCGGCGCGGGGCAGGATCGGCAGGCCCACCCGTGGGGGCCAGCGGGCGCTGCGGGATCTGCACCTGTTCGTCGTCCATAGATGGCTTCATGGCTGGGCGTTCTCCCGGCGCGGGGGGTAGCGCAGCGCCCCGGTGGGGTCCGACATCCGCCCACGATCCAGCCGCATAATCAGGCTGCCCGGCACCTTCTGCAACAGATGCAGATCGTGGGTGGCCACCACCACGGTCGTGCCCAGCCGGTTGAGCGCCTCGAACAGGCGCAGCAATTTGATCGCCATATCCGGGTCAACGTTGCCGGTCGGTTCGTCGGCCACCAACAATTCGGGCCGCCCGATCACCGCGCGCGCGATGGCCACGCGCTGCTGCTCGCCGCCCGATAGCGTGGCCGGGCGCGCCTCCATCCGGTCGGCCAGTCCCACCCATTCGAGCATATCCTTGACCGGCTGCACCACATCGCGTTCCGGCACCCCCGCCACGCGCAGCGGCAGCGCCACATTGTCAAAGGCAGAGAGGTGGGGAACCAGCCGGTAATCCTGATAGACCACCCCGATCCGCCGCCGAAATCCGGGCAGGCGGTGGCGCGGCAGGGTGATCGCATCGGTGCCGAACAGGCTGATCATCCCGCGCGAAGGACGCTGGGCCAGATAAAGCATGCGCAGCAGCGAGGATTTGCCCGCGCCGCTGGCCCCGGTCAGAAAATAGAAATGACCCGCATGAAGCGTGAAACCGACATCGCACAGCACCTCGCGATCGGGGCCATAGCGCAGGCCGACATTGTCGAACCTTGCAATTTCTCCTGTCATGCCCGTCATTTGACCCTCCCACGCGTATCAGACGCGGCAACACATCTGCGCAAAATGCAGCATTGCAGGCTTGTAACAGGGGAGCGGTCGACCATTGTGACCCAGCTATAGTACGGCTTTGCCCGCGAAAAAAGGGCGGTGGAAAAATGGCTGTTCGCGCGGCGGACGCCCCCTGTTCCCCTTGTGCTGTGCAACTGTTGCATGCTTTAGCTGTGGGCGATGATTATTGCCTGTCCTGCTTGCGCGACACGCTATGCCGTCCCCGACAGCGCCATCGGGGTCGATGGCCGCACCGTGCGCTGCGCCACCTGCCGCCATAGCTGGTTTCAGGAAGGGCCGGTGATTGAGGTGCCCGCAGCACCGGCTCCGCCCCCCCAACCTCCTGTGCAGCAGCCCCCGGTCGAGCAGGTCCCGCCGCCCGCTCCGGTTGCCGCTCCGCCCCCGCCCGCACCTCCGGTTATGGTCGCCCCCCCTCCCGCCCCGGCGGTCGAGCAGGCGCCGCCGCCGATAGCGGATAATTTCGCCGCCAGCCCTTCCAGCTTTGCCCATGAACCGCCCTTCCGCCCACGCCGCAATCCGGCGCGTATGTGGACGATGCTGGCCGTCGGCTTTGCCTTGATGGCCAGCGGCGCAATGGCGGCGGTCTATCAGTTCGGCCTGCCCGCGTGGCTGCCCCTGCCCCAGACCGGGCATAGCGAGCCGGACCTGAAGCTGACCTTTCCGGCCGCGCGTCAGGAACGCCGGCCGCTCAACAATCAAAACGATTATTTCAACATTTCCGGCACGATCACCAATATCGGCCAGAACCGCCGCAGCGTGCCCAGTCTGGTGATCGTGCTGCGCGATGCGCGCAACCGTGCGGTCTATACGGTCGAGGCCGCGCCGCCCAAGCCCGTGCTGAACCCCGGCGAGAACCTGACCATCAACACTGCGATCGTTGACGCGCCCAAAGCGGCGGTTTCGGCCGAGGTGAAATGGAAGGTGAATTGAAACAAATTTTCCACAGGTTCGATTCAACGCTTGGCAAGGTCGAAGTCCTCTGTTAGGGGCGCCCTCCTACCCCACTGATAGGCCAGAGCTTCTGGCAAATCAGACACTGATTGCGGTCGTGGCGGAATTGGTAGACGCGCAACGTTGAGGTCGTTGTGGGTGAAAACCCGTGGAAGTTCGAGTCTTCTCGACCGCACCAGAACAAACGAGGCAGGGGCAACCCTGCCTTTTTTGTTGCCCGCTTTCCGCGTGGATGCTTGCCTTGAATCCGCGCCCAATATACGAAGCATATACGATTCGTATATTCAGGAGCCACTATGGGCATCGTCAACATCGAGGATGAGCTGCACGAGCAATTGCGCAAGGCCAGCAAGGTCTCCTGCCGCTCGATCAACGCGCAGGCCGCCTTCTGGATCCGGGCGGGCATGTTGTGCGAGATGAACCCGCATATGAGCTTTCAGGACATCGTGGCGCGTGAACTGCGCGAGGCGGGGGTCGATCCAGCCTTGGTTGGCACGCGATGATTAAAACCGCCGATGAAATCGAGGTGATGGCCCGCGCCGGTCGCCTGCTGGCCGATGTGTTTGCCTATCTCGACACGCTGCCTCTCGCAGGCGCGACAACGATGGAGATCAACGACAGGGTCGAGGCCTATATCACCGGCCCCCTGCAAAGCCGCCCGGCCAGCAAGGGGCAGTATAATTACCCCTATGTGCTGAACTGTTCGCGCAACCATGTGGTGTGCCACGGCATGCCTTCGGAAGGCGATGTTCTGGCCGATGGCGATATCGTCAATTTCGACATCACGCTGGAAAAGGACGGGTTTATCGCCGATTCGTCCAAGACCTATATGATCGGCAATGTGGCGCCCCATGCCCGGCGGCTGGTCAAAACCACCTATGAGGCGATGTGGCAGGGCATTCGCAGCGTGCGCCCCGGCGCGCGGCTGGGCGATATCGGCCATGCGATCGAGCGCCATGCCAAAAAGGCGGGCTATTCGATCGTGCGCGACTATTGCGGCCATGGCATCGGGCGCGAAATGCATGAGGACCCGCAAGTGCTGCATTTTGGCCGCCCCGGCACAGGCCTCACCCTGCGCGAGGGGATGGTATTCACCATCGAGCCAATGCTGAACGAGGGCCGCGCTAGAGTGGAAACGCTCGACGACGGGTGGAGCGTGGTGACGGCCGATGGCAAATTGTCGGCGCAATTTGAACATACCGTGGCGGTCACGGCGCAGGGCGTGCGCGTGCTGACCCTGCGGCCTGAGGAAAAGGCGGCGCGCCGTTAACCGGCGCGCCCATCCCCTTTAGAGCAATTCCTTCAAAGGCACGCCGCTGTCGGCCAATGCGGCCAGATCAGGCGTCGCCCCCGCCTCGACCAGCTTGCGGCCCTGAACGTAATCCTTGACGCTGTTGACGCAATCAAGCGCGATCACGCGACCACCTTTGAGGTAAACCACGCTGAACGAACGCGCCGTCACATCGCCGCGCAGCACCGTCTGGTCATAGCCCACCGACAGGCCCGCCGTTTGCAGGCGCAGGTCATACTGGTTCGACCAGAACCACGGGAAAGCGTGATAGGGCTTGTCCTCGCCCAGAATATGTTTGGCCACGCAACTGGCCTGATCGTTGGCATTCTGGACCGATTCGACGCGCATCACCACGCCTTCGGCAAAATCGCAAGCAAAGGCCGCGCAATCGCCCACCGCATAGACATCGGGCAGCGAGGTGCGGCAGAATTCATCCACGTCCACCCCATTGGCCCCGGCCGCCCCGGCCAGAATCAGCGGACCGACCGCCGGCACGATGCCGATACCGACAATCACCACATCGGCGGGGACAACCTCGCCATCGGACAATTCCACGCCCGTCACCTTGTCCGTGCCCACCAGCCGCTCGACGCCGCTGATCCCGGTGCGCAGATCGACGCCATGGGCGCGATGTTCGGCCTCATAGAAAGCGGACAGTTCCGGCCCCGCCACCCGCGCCAGCACGCGCGGCGCCAGTTCGAGCAGGGTGACATGACGGCCCATTTTGGACAGCACCGCGGCTGCCTCAAGCCCGATATAGCCGCCGCCGATGACGACGAAATTCTTCGCCCCTGCATCAACCTCGGCCATCAGCGCATCGGCATCGGCCCGCGTGCGCACGCCATAAACGCCCGCCAGATCCGCACCTTCGCACGACAGACGCCGCGCATCGCCGCCCGCCGCCCAGACCAGACGGCCATATTCAATGGTCTCGCCATCGGCCAAAGTCACCTGATGCGCGGCGCCATCAACGCTGGCAACCTCGCGCCCCAACAGCAATTCGACCTGCTTTTCCTCCCAGAACGCAGCCGGGCGGATATAGAGGCGGTCAAAGGTCTTTTCCCGCGCGAAATATTCCTTGGACAAAGGCGGGCGTTCATAGGGCGGCTCAACCTCGCGCCCCACAATCGCCACAGAGCCGGTAAAGCCCCCCTGACGCAGCGCAATCGCGCATTGAGCCCCGGCGTGTCCCCCGCCCACGATCAGAATGTCTTTTTTATCCATGGAACGTGTGGTTTGACGAAAAGCGCGCCAAGGTCAATCTTTGGCGTGATCGGAAATGCAGTCTGCCTATTCAATTACGGCCATTTCCTCGGCCATGATGCGCAGCGCGCGCGGGGATGTCTGCGCCGCGTTGAAGCGCAGATAGGCCCCCGCGCTCTGGCTGGGGCTGAACACATTGCCCGGCGCCAGCACCACCCCGCGCGCCCGACAGGCCTGCGCCAGCCTCGCGCTGTCCTGCCCCGGCGGCAGGGCGCACCACAGGTTGAAGCCCCCCACCGGATCGCCCCAGACCCGCAGGCCCATCGCGCCCAATTGCCCCGCCAGATCCGCCCGCGCGCCTGCAAGCCTGCGGCGCAAACCATCGATATGCTTGCGATATTGGCCGCCCACCAGCACATGCGCGATGGCAGCCGCCGAGAGCGGACTGGGCCCGCCAAAGCCGGTGGCCACCTGAAGATCGCACAGCGCGTCGATCCATTCCGCCCGCGCCATAATATAGCCGCAGCGCAGCGAAGCCGAGAGCGTTTTGGAAAAGCTGCCGATGCGAATCACGCTCTGCAACCCGTCCAGCACCGCCATGCGCGGCGCCTGCTGAACGAAATCGGCGAAGATATCGTCCTCGACAATCACCATGCCATGCGCGGCGGCGATGGCGGGCAGGCGGTGCGCAATCTGGGGCGAAAAGCCCGCCCCGGTGGGATTATGCGGCGCCGAATTGGTCAGATAGAGCCGGGGCCTTTCGCGCGCGACAATCGCCTCGAACTGCGCCGGATCGGGACCATGCGGGCCATAGGGCACGCTGACCACGCGGGCGCTGTGCGCGGCCAGCAGGGCTTGAAAATTAAAATAGCACGGATCATCGAGCAACACCGCATCGCCGGGACGCAGCATCAGGCGGCAGATCAGGTCGATCGCCTGCGTCCCCGATCCCGTCAGCAACACCTGATCGGGATGCACCGCCAGCCCCTCGCCCGCCATGGCCAGCGCCAGTTGGCGGCGCAGGCTGGGTTCGCCCCGCGTCGAGCCGTAAAGCGTGAGCAGCACCGGGTCCGCCGCCGCCGCGCGCAAGGCACGGCGCAACGCCTCCTGCGGCATCCAGTCGGGGGGCAGCCAGCCACAGCCCGGCTTTTCGGTTTCCGCATCGGCATCGAGCGACTGGCGCGAGACCCAGAAGGGATCGATCTCGGCCGGCCTCGCGGGGGCATTCTGCGCCGGCCCCTTGGGCGGGGAGGCAAGGCGGGCGACGAAAAAGCCCGATTTGGGCACCGCCGCGATCACCCCATCAGCCACCATCCGGTCATAGGCCTCGACCACCGTGGCGGGCGAGACATGCAGCGCGGCCGCGCATTGACGCACCGAGGGCAGCTTGTCCCCCTCGCCCAGCAGGCCCGAGGCGATGCGGCCACGGATGGTTTCGATCACCATATTGATGCGGGTGGTCATGTGTATTGCTCTTTACATCGATACAGATGGTGTAATCTGTACCATACTGTATCTGGGCGCAAGCCCGGCGCATCGCCTATCAGGTGGCCTCAAGGAGGCCATCATGCAGGATATCAGAAAAGGTTGGATCAACGGAATGATCGGCGTCGCGCTGTTCAGCGGGTCAATGCCCGCCACGCGCGCAGCGGTGGTCGGGTTCACCCCGCTGTTCCTGACTGCGGCGCGGGCGATCATTGCGGGCGGCCTTGGCGCGTTGATGCTGGTGGCCATGCGCGAAAGCCTGCCGCGCGGGCGGCAATGGCTCTCGCTGGCCATGATCGCGGGCGGCGTGGTGGTCGGCTTTCCGCTGCTGACGGCCATTGCGCTGCAGGAAATTTCGGCGGCGCGCTCGCTGGTCTTTGTCGGGCTGCTGCCGCTCTCCACCGCCCTGTTCGGCGTGCTGCGCGGGGGCGAGCGACCGGGCGCGATCTTCTGGCTCTTTGCGCTGCTGGGCGCGGGATGCGTGGCGGGTTATGCCCTGTCGCACAATGCCGCCGCCTCGCCGGTGGGCGATGCGCTGATGGTGGTGGCCGTGGTGGTCTGCGGGCTGGGCTATGCTGAGGGCGCCGTGCTGACGCGGCAGATGGGCGGATGGCAAGTGATCTGCTGGGCGCTCGTGATCTGTACGCCCCTTGCCGCTGTGCTGGCCGCGCTCACATGGCCTCAAAGCATGGCCTCCATCGGCACGCCAAGCTGGGTCGGGCTGTTCTACGTCTCGGTCTGCACCATGCTGCTCGGCTTCATCTTCTGGTATCGCGGGCTGGCGCTGGGCGGCATCGCGCGCGTCGGGCAATTGCAATTGCTTCAGCCGTTCCTCGGGCTGGGGCTGGCGGCGGTGTTCCTGCATGAGGCGATTGCGCCGGCGATGCTGGTGGCCGTGGGGGCTGTGGTGGGGTGTGTTGCGGGGGCGCGGCGATTTGCTTGAGGGGGCGGGATTTATGCCTCCGGCGGGCAAAGGGACTCGTCCCTTTGCAATCCCGTTAATGGGGTAGCCGGAGGTCGGCAGCGTATCGATTAAGACAATGGATAAAGCCTGCGGCGCTGCGGCCTCACGCTAAAAGCGCCGCAGGCTTTAAAATTCAAACCCGCGTCCGACACAAAAGGCCGCCCCCATAGCGCAACGCCGACAATATCGGGATTGTTAAGGGTCCCCGCCCTTAACCCGCCGGAGGCAAAACCTCCAAACCCCGACAAAACCCCTAAATCCCACTCCCCTTCCACGACCGCCGCTCCTCGGCGGCGCGCAACACCTCATAGGCCAGTTGCAGCTTGCGGAAGGCTTTGGCGGCTTCTTCGTCATTGGGGCGCACGTCGGGGTGGACCTCTTTGGCCTTGGTCCGCCATGCTTTCTTGATCGCGTCGAAATCGGCGTCGCTTTCCAGCTCCAGCACTTCGAGCGCGCGCATTTCATCGCGGCTGCGGGTGCCGTCGCCCGATCCGGTCCATCCATAGTAGGATGATTCGCGATAGCCCGCGCTGGTTTGCTGTTCCGCCTTTTCGCGCGACTCGGCCTCTTCCTTGTCGAGGCCCGCGAAATAGTCCCATCCTGAATTGTATTCGGCGGCGTGAGTCTGGCAAAAATACCAGCGATCCGGGCTGTTGGGTGATTTCGGCGCGGGGCAATTGCCCGGTTCGCTGCATCCGGCGCGGTCGCACAGGCGCACATGCGCCGCCTCGCGGCCACTTTCATAGCCACGCCAGCGCGGGAATCCCCAATCCGATGATCGACCTGCACGAGCCATCCGCGCTTACTGACAAAACCGCGCCTTCTACGCAAGTGTCCGCAGAGGCTGCTTGCTATGTCGCATTGCAATCGCAGGCTTTTTCGCTTAAGCGCCGCCCCCATGAGCCGCCAACTTGCCCTTGCCAGCATGATTGCCATTGCCGCGAGCGCCGCCTGTGCGCTGATGGCGCCCGGTATGGCCATGGCGCGCTACGCCACTATCATCCTGCGCTGAAAACAAAACCCCGCCACCGGATCGCTCCGGCGCGGGGTTCTGCATCGCTTGTGACCGGTTGATCAGTCGATCGTGACGGTCACAGCACGGCGATTCTTCGCCCATGCTTCCTCGGTCGAAGCGGTGTCGACCGGACGTTCCTTGCCATAGCTGACCGTGGTCAGGCGCGAGGCGTCGACGCCCAGGCTGACCAGGAATGCCTTGGCCGAATTGGCGCGGCGTTCGCCAAGGGCGAGGTTGTAATCGCGGGTGCCGCGTTCGTCGGCATGGCCTTCGATGGTGGCCTTCTTGCCCGGATACTTCAGCAGCCAGCCCGCCTGAACGCGCAGGATATCGGCCGAGATCTGGTCGATGTCATACTTGTCCAGCGCAAAGTGGATGGTGTCGCGGCCATTGACCGAGGCCAGGAAGTCGGCCTGCGAGCCCGGCGCCGGGCCAACCGGCACGACAGGGGCGGGAGCGGGCATGGTGTTGGTGACCGGCGGGCCGGGTTCGGGCGGCAACTGCTTGGGCGGCTTGGGCGCGCAGGCCGAAAGGGCCAACGCGCTCACGCTGACGAGCACACCGGCGCTCAGCAGGCGAGTATTGAGCATGGAGGGCATCATGTCTTCTCCTTGACTACAGGGGTAGTGAGTACAGGGACGGTGACTGGAGGGATAGGCAAACCGCGCCCGTTACTGGCGAACCGGGCCCCATGAAGGGTCCGACCCATCGACCGGCGTGGGCAAGCGCCGTTCGTTCCGCCCCGTCAGATCCACCTGCCAGATGCTGGTCTTGCCGGTGCCCTTTTCGGTGCGGAAGAATTGGATGATGCGGCCGTTGGGCGCCCATGTCGGGGCCTCGTCCTGCCATGCATTGGTCAGATAGCGCATGCCGCCGCCATCAACCCCCATCACCGCAATGCGCAGATTGCCCGCGATATGGGTAAAGGCGATCTGGTCGCCGCGCGGGCTCCATTCCGGCGTGGCCGCACGGCCGCCGAAAAAGCTGATGCGGCGCTGGTTGCTGCCATCGGCGTTCATCACGTAAATCTGCTGGCTGCCGCCGCGATCGCTTTCAAACACGATCTTGCTGCCATCGGGCGAATAGGACCCGCCCACATTGATCCCCGGCGTCTCGGTCAGCTTCTGGCTGATCCCGCCTTGCGAGGACACACGATAGATATTCGTGTTGCCCGCATGGGCCATCGAATAGAGGATCCACTTGCCGTCGGGCGACCAGCGCGGGGCAAAGGCCGGGCTGCCCGGTTCGGCGATCATCTTCTGGCTCGCGCTTTCCACGTCATAGACATAGATGCGCGGGCGGCCATTGAGATAGGACAGATAAACGATCTTGCGATAATCGGGCGAGAAGCGCGGGGTCAGCGCCATGGCCTGACCGGTCGTGATGAACCGGTGGTTCGCCCCGTCGCTGTCCATGATCGCCAACCGCTTCATGCGGTGATCCTTCGGACCCGTTTCCGCAATATAGGCGATGCGGCTGTCAAAGAAGGGGCTTTCCCCCGACAGGCGCGAATAGACCGTATCGGCGCATTTATGCGCAGCCCGGCGCCAATCGCCCGGCGCCATTTCCCATGTCGCCTTGACCAGTTGCTGGCGCAGGCTGACGTCATACAGATAGCAACCCACCACCAGATTGCCGTTGCTGGCCGCCGAGACGCTGCCATGCACCAGCATTTCGGCGCCGCGCGTGCTCCATGTGGGAAAATCGGGCGTCAGCACCTGAATGATCGGGATCGGCGGCAGGCTGTTGGGCCCAGTGGGCTTGAACAGGCCGTTGTTTTTCAGGTCGCCCGTGATCACCTCGGCAATCGCGCGGCCCACCTGCGCGGTGCTGCCCGCGCTGGCGGCGGTGGGCACATCGGCGTTGGTGGCAAAACTGGGGATGGCGATGCCAAGGCTCTGCCAAGCGGTGTCATCCGAGACCGTGCCCGTCAGCACGCCATTGTCGGCGGCGGGCGGCGGGTTTGGCGTCACCATCGGGGCGGGAGCGATGGTCTGGGCATGGATCGCGCCGGCGGCCATCAAGGCCGCGCCAGCCAGAAGCCCGCAAGAGAATTTACGCATCATCATTGAGACAGGTTCCTGTCGAAACGCCATTGCACATGTTTCCATGCTTCATAGAGATCGGGCGGCAAAGGAAAAGGTGCCGCAAGTTTGACCGCGCGTATCGCATTTTCGCGATGCAGCCCGGCCTGCGGATGGTTGCTGGCGGTCACGCCTTCCTGACGGACCACCGTGACCGGCCCGGCCAAAGTGCCGTCGGGGTTGAGGTCGAAGGCCAGAATCGTGACCAGTTGATCGGTTTCCACCCCCTGCGGCACGCGCCAATGCGGCTTCAACTGGCGGCTGATCGCGCCTGCCAGCGCGGCCTTGACCCCCGGCCCGATCACGGCGGCGGGCGGGGTCTGCGCCTTGCCCGCTGTGCTGGCGCCAAAGCCTTTGAGGAAATCGACTCCGATGCGGCTGCCGCCTGCGGGCTTGTTGGTGGCCGGTTTGGCAGCCTCAGTCTTGGCCTCCTGCTTGGCTGCGGTCGCCTTGCTGCCATGGGCCGCCGCAATCGCGGCTGAGATCGGGTCCGCCTTGGCCGGGGTCGGCTTAGCCGGTGCGGGCTTAACCGGCGCAGGATGCGGCGCGGGCACGGGCTTGGGCGGCGGCACCGGATGGGGCTGCTGGGCCGGCCGCGGCGGCGGCGGGGCCGGTTGCGGCTTGGGCTGCGGCACAGGCCTTGGCGGAGGCGGCGCGGGGACCGGAACAGGCTTTGGCGCAGGCGCAGGCTGGGGCGCCGGTTCGGGCACGTCCATCGGCTGGGCCTCGCCCAGTTGCGGGGCCAGATCGGGCGCGGCTTCCTCGCGGCTGGTCGAAACCGCCTCCTTGGCCACATCCTCGGCCAGCGTCACCTGCATCCGCTGCGGGCGCGGCATGGGCGGCGCGGAAGGCTGCAAGGCCAGCACCGCCACCAGCGCCACATGCCCGACCACCGCGACGCCAAGGCCGATCGCCTCGCCCCGGTTCAGACCCTTGCGGCCATAATAGGATTGGGCCAGCGCCATGGAATCAGGGCTTCTTTGCCGTTTCAGCGGGGGCGCCGCCCGCAACCGTCACCAGCGAGATGGCGGTGATCCCGGCGCGGTTCAATTCGCCCATCACGCCCACCACCCGGCCATATTCCAGCGCCTTGTCCGCGCGCAGCGTCACCAGCGGCATTGCCCCATCGGCCCCGCGCGGCAGGCTGCCCACGCGCTCGGCCAACTCGCCGGGCGAGAGTTCATCATCATCGAGGAACACGCGCCCCTCGGCATTCATCGTGATCGTCACCTGCTTGGGCGTCTGGTCCAGCGGCTTGGCGCGGCTGTCGGGCAGCGTGATCGGAATGCCCGCCTTCATCAGCGGCGCGGTGACCATAAAGATCACCAGCAGCACCAGCATCACGTCGACCAGCGGCGTGACGTTGATTTCGGCCATCGGCGCGCGGGCGCCCCGCCCTCGCCGTTTGGAGAATTTATGGATGCCCATCGCCATGGATCAAAGCCCGTCCAGCTCGCGAGACAGGCTCGCATGGAAACGGTCGGCAAAGCGCTGGAGCCGCGATTCAAAGCTGTTCACGATATGCGAATAGCGGTTGTAGCCGATCACCGCCGGGATGGCCGCAAACAGGCCGATGGCGGTGGCGAACAGGGCCTCCGAAATGCCGGGCGCGACGACCGAGAGCGAAGAGTTCTGCTGCTGGCCGATCTGGAAAAAGCTGTTCATGATGCCCCAGACGGTGCCGAACAGGCCAACAAAGGGCGCGACCGAGCCGACCGTGGCGAGGAAATTCAGCCGGTCGGCCAGACTTTCCGCCTCGGCCGCCACCACGCTGTCCATCACCGAGGCGAGGCGCTGGCGCGCGCCGGAACGGTCGATCTTGCCCGTGGCCGAACGGCGCCATTCGGCCAGAGCCGCGCTGACCACCTTGGCCACCGGCAGATCGGCGTTCTTGCCGCCGCCGCGCTCGGCCTGAAAGGCGTCGATGTCGCGCGATTTCCAGAATTCGCCCTCATAGGCCTCCGACTGGCGGCGCAACGAGGCCATGCGAAAGCCGAAGGACAACAGGATCGTCCACACCCATACGCTGGCCAGAACCAGACCGCCCATCACCACCCGCACGACAATATCGGCGTCCAGAAACAGCTTGACGGGATCGAGATGGGTAGAGCCGGCAGCGGCAGCAAGCAGGTCGAGGTCGGTCATGGGGTTCCCGGTTGGTTGGGGCTTAAATCAATGGATGCCGGAATGGTTCCGGCCAGAAATTGGGCAAAGATGGTGCGCCATTGGGCGGGCTGTCGGCGCGGGCGGCCATCGGGGGCGACAAAGCCCACCCGAACGGATGCCTGCGCCAGCAGCGCGCCTTTCTGAACGGCGCCTTTCTCAACACCGGCGCGCCTGAACGCGGCTTGAACCAGACGGATGCTGGCCGCGCCCAATTCCTCGATCTGCGTTTCGATCAGCACATCATCGTCAAGGCGCGCGGGCGCGGCATAGCGGATGGCCATTTCGGCCACGGCAAAGGCGCCCTCGCCCGCCTCCTGCGCGGCGCGTTGATCCACATGCAACAGGCGCAGCATATCCGAGCGGGCGCGCTCGAACCAGCGCAGATAATTGGCATGATAGACCACGCCCGACAGGTCGGTATCCTCGAAATAGGCCCGCACCGCATAGAGATGCGCAAGGCCATCGAAGCAGCCGGAAGGGAGGAGAGGCAGGGCGTTCATAATTGTCGCTGAATCTAGCCCGCCCTTGGCGCAAAGAGCAACCCGCCCTTGCGAATAAACGCGCTTATTGGGCGATCATGCGGCCCCCGCCGCCTTTAGGCGGCAATCATCCGGCCCAACGGCTTGCCGCCGAACAGGTGGACATGCAGATGCGGCACTTCCTGTCCGCCATCCATGCCCACATTGGCGAGCAGGCGATAGCCCGGTGCCACCAGCCCCTGTTCGCGCGCGACATGGCCGACGGCGCGGATGAAACCGGCGATTTCCTCAGCCGGGGCATGGGCCGAAAAATCGTCCCACGACACATAGGCGCCCTTGGGGATCACCAGAACATGCACCGGAGCCTGAGGCGCGATGTCGTGAAAGGCCAGCGCGAAATCGTCCTCATAGACCTTCTTCGCCGGGATCTCGCCGCGCAGGATGCGGGCAAAAATATTGCTGTGGTCATAGGCGAGCGTGGGGTCGATCGGCATCGGTCAGTCTTCCTTGCGGCTGGCTTTTTCGACGATCCCGCTCACGCCTTCGCGGCGGTCAAGCTCGTCGGTGATGTCGGACAGGGCGATGCCCTTGGCATTGAGCAACACCAGCAGGTGGAAAAGCAGATCCGCCGATTCCCCGATCAGCCCTGCGCGATCATCGGCCATGGCCGCGATCACCGCCTCAACGGCCTCCTCGCCCACCTTCTGAGCGATCTTGGGCACGCCGCGCGCGTTCAGCTTGGCCACATAGGAGGAGGAAGGGTCGGCGGCGGCGCGCTGGGCGATGGTGGCTTCAAGCCGGGCCAGCGTGGCCAAGGGATGGACGGTGTCGTTCATGGTGCCTGCGATGGGGCGGGCGCGCCGCGCCGTCAAGCCCGGAAGTTAGGCCATAGCGGGCGTATTGGCCTTGGCGGGCCGACTGCTGCCGCGATATCCCAGCATCAGCCCGGCCAGACCCAGCGCCGCCATCGCCATATTCGACGAGGTCAGGCCCGAAAGACCATGCGATGCCAGCATAGGCTGCACCAACATCGCGCCGATCAACAAGAGGGCCGCGATATTCAGAAACAGACGCATGAGAAACTCCCCGATTGACGGAGATAGTTAATGCATGATGCGTGCCATTCATTTATAACTTTGAAATCATTTAAATAAGCAATTAACCATATGTGTCGATTGATAAAAATTCCGACACCATGCGTTAACCCCTAGCCGCCCCGCGCCGGCAGCCCCGCCGCCCGCAGCGCACCATGCGCCTCGGCAATCGAATGCTTGCCAAAGTGGAAGATGCTGGCGGCCAAAACCGCGCTGGCATGGCCCTTGGTCACGCCCTCGACCAGATGATCCAGATTGCCCACGCCGCCGCTGGCAATAACAGGAATTCCGACACTGTCGGCAATCTTGCGCGTCAGTTCCAGATCATAGCCCGCCTGCGTGCCGTCGCCATCCATGCTGGTCACCAGCAATTCGCCCGCGCCCAGTTCGGTCAGGCGTACCGCATGTTCGATGGCGTCAATGCCGGTGGCCTTGCGGCCGCCATGGGTAAAGATCTCCCATTTACCGGGGGCAACGCGGCGAGCATCGACCGAGGCCACAATGCACTGGCTGCCGAACTTCTCGGCAATGTCGCGCACCACCTCGGGACGGCTGACGGCGGCGGAATTGACCGCCACCTTGTCCGCACCCGCCAGCAGGAGCGCGCGGGCATCCTCGGCGCTGCGCACGCCCCCGCCCACGGTCAGCGGCATGAAGCAGACCTCCGCCGTACGGCGCACCACATCGAGCAGCGTCCCGCGCCCCTCATGGCTGGCGGAAATGTCGAGGAAGCACAATTCATCTGCCCCCGCCGCATCATAGGCCCGCGCCTGCTCCACCGGGTCGCCCGCATCGATCAGGTCGACAAAGTTCACGCCCTTGACCACGCGCCCATCGCGGACATCGAGGCAGGGAATTACGCGGATACGAACGGTCATGGTTTTATGCCTCCGGCGGGCAAAGGGATTCGATCCCTTTGCAATCCCGTTAATAGGGTGGCGCTATGTCCGAAGCATCGCGCCATGCATATAATACCCTGCGGCGCGACAAAGGAGCGTCAAAAGCGCCGCAGGCTTTAAATCTCAATAGCTGCGTCCGACACCGAAGGGCGAACCCATGGCACCACGCAGGCAGTAACGGGAGCGCGAGGGCCTAGACCCTCGCATCTATCCCTTACTCCTTATTCGCCATCGCAATCGCGGCCGCCAGATCGAGCTTGCCCTCAAACAGCGCACGGCCGGTGATCACACCCTCAATCCCATCCTCGGCATGGAGCGCGAGCAACCGGATATCATCCAGCCCCTTGACCCCTCCGCTCGCGATCACGGGAATATTCACCCGGCGCGCCAGATCGACGGTCGCCTCGATATTGGCGCCTTTCAGCAAGCCATCGCGGCCAATGTCGGTAAACAGCAGCGAAGCCACGCCCGCATCCTCGAACCGGCGGGCCAGATCGACCACGGCCACATCCGACACATCGGCCCAGCCCTGCGTCGCCACAAAACCGTCGCGCGCGTCCACGGCCACGACGATGCCGCCGGGGAACTCTTTGGCCATGTCCTTGACGAATTCGGGGTCTTTCAACGCCGCCGTGCCCATCACCACGCGCGACACGCCAAGGTTGAACCAGCCCTCGACCGATTCGCGCGTACGGATGCCGCCGCCCAATTGCACATGGCCTTCAAAGCTCTGCAGGATCGCCTCAACCGCCTCGCGGTTTTCCGCCCGGCCCGCAAACGATCCGTCCAGATCGACCACATGCAGGAACTGGCTGCCAGCAGCAGCAAAGATCTGCGCCTGCGCGGCGGGGTTGTCGCCATAGACCGTGGCGCGATCCATATCGCCCTCGGCCAGACGGACGACCTGACCACCCTTGAGGTCGATGGCGGGAAAAACGATCATCTTACGGATTCCATGTCAAAAAGCGGGAGAGCAGGTCCAGCCCATAGGACTGGCTCTTCTCGGGGTGAAATTGCACGCCAAGGATATTGTCGCGCCCCACGGCGGCGGTCACGCCCCCGCCATGGTCGGTCATGGCCACGATATGATGGCCATCCTCAGCGACAAATTCATAGGAGTGCAGGAAATAGGCCTCGCCCGGCTCGATCAGCGGAGCGTGAGGTTGGACGCCCACATCGTTCCAGCCCATATGCGGGATCTTGATGGTGGGATCGGCGCGCTCGATCAGGCGCACTTCGCCCGGAATCCAGCCCAGCCCCTCGGTAATGCCATGCTCGACCCCCTGCGTGGCCAGCAATTGCATACCCACGCAAATGCCGAGGAAAGGCGCCTCACCCACCAGCACGCGCTCTTCCATCGCGGCGACGAGGCCGGGGATCGCGCGCAGCCCTTCGGCGCAGGATTTGAACGAGCCGACGCCGGGCAGCACAATCCGGTCGGCCGCGCGCACCACATCGGGGTCGGCCGTGATCTTCACCGCTTCGGCCCCGGCGGCTTTCAGCGCATTGGCCACCGAATGCAGGTTGCCCGCGCCATAATCGATCAGGGCCAATACTTCAGACATGACTCACCTCAGCCATTCAGAGTTCCATCCCCAAGCAGACCCTTGGTAGAAGGCACCGCCCCGCCCTTGCGCGGGTCCAGCTCGACCGCCGTACGCAAAGCGCGGGCAAGGCCCTTATAGATGCCTTCGATGATATGGTGGTTGTTCTGGCCATAGAGCACTTCGATATGCAGCGTGATGCCGGCGGCCTGAGCAAAGGAATGGAACCAGTGCTCGAACAATTCGGTGTCCATCTCGCCCAGCTTGTGGACGGTGAACGCCGCCTTCCACACCAGCCAGGGGCGGCCCGAAATATCGAGCGCCACGCGGGCCAGCGCCTCGTCCATGGGCGAATAGACCTGACCATAGCGGCCGATCCCGGCCTTGTCGCCAAGCGCGGCCGAAACGGCCTGACCGATAGCGATGCCGCAATCCTCGACCGTGTGATGCTGGTCGACATGCAGGTCGCCCTTGATCTTCACGGTCATGTCGATCAGCGAGTGGCGCGACAATTGCTCCACCATATGATCGAGAAAGCCGATGCCTGTAGAGACATCATACTTCCCCGATCCATCGAGGTTCACTTCCACGAGAATATCGGTCTCGTGCGTCTTGCGGGCGATACGGGCGGTGCGCATGGTGCCCCTATACGCCCGATCGCCTGCGTGGCAAGATGGTGCGGTCGCTGTTCCGCAACGAAAGTCGATGCCATGCGCCCGGATGCCCTGCCGACACGCCGCGTAAGCCTTTCTGTCGAACACAGGCTGGCCTTGCTGTTCCTTGCGCTCAACTGTGTCCTGCGCCTTTGGCACCCGGCCTTTATCCCGCATGATTTCCTGCGCGGTCTTGGCACGGGCTTTGGCATAGCCAGCGCAATCTGCTACATTTTGGAGCTGATCCGTATCCGGCGCAACCACGCGGCAGCGCAAGATGCAAACACAGGCTCTTGACCGCGGCCATCCTAAGCGCCACTTGGGAAGACATGACCGACGAGACCCCCGACAGCCTGATCCCCTATGACGAAATCGTGCAGGAAGCGCTGCGCGCCGTGGTGGGCCGCGTGCTCGGCCAGGTGGCCAGCACGGGCGGCTCGCTGCCGGGCAATCACCATTTCTACATCACTTTCAAAACTCAGGCGCCGGGCGTCGATATTCCCGCCCATCTCAAAACCCGCTTTCCCGATGAAATGACCATCGTGCTCCAGAACAAGTTCTGGGATCTGAATGTGGGCGAGGATCATTTTTCGGTCGGGCTGACCTTCAATCAGGTGCCCGCCATTCTGATGATCCCCTTTGCCGCGATCACCGCTTTTGTCGATCCGGCGGTCGATTTCGGCCTCCAGTTTCAGGCCTCGGTCGAGGACATGGAACCCGAACTCCACGATGAAGCCGAAAACGACTCGCCCGACGGCGACAGCCCCATCGCGACCAGCGAGGATGGCTCGAATGTCGTCACGGTGGATTTCGGCCGCAAGAAGTAAAACCGATGAGCGCTCCCAAACTTACCAGCCTGATCCGCCAGAATGGCCAGTCGCTGGTCAGGAGGGCCGTCGATACGATCATCGTGCAGGATAAGGCGGGCGATCAGCAGCGCATCTCGCTGCCCCGCAAGCTGGCCGGTTTCGCGCTGACGAAGCTGGCCACGCGGTCGGTTCCCGGCGCGATCCTGGTGGGCGGGGTGCTGCTGGCCAAACATCTGCACGACCGCAAGCAGGAACACAAAAAGGACAAGGACGAAGGGGCCAAATAAACAGGCCCCTTGATCGCGCGGCGATGTTGCGGCATCGGACGCCATGGCTCCTGAATCGCACGATCTGCACCACACAGACCACCACCACCCCGACCTGCACCGTCGCGGGCTGATGTTCATCCTGTCGAGCCCGTCGGGCACCGGCAAGACCACGATCGCCCGCCGCCTGCTGGCCGAAGATCATGCGATCAACCCCTCGGTTTCGGCCACCACCCGTACACCCCGCCCCGGCGAGGTCGATGGCGTGGACTATTTCTTCGTCAGCCAGCCAGAATTCGACAGCATGGCCGAAAATGACGAATTCTACGAATGGGCCGAGGTTTTCGGCAATTGCTACGGCACGCCCAAGGCCCATATCCGCGCCGGACTGAAACACGGTAAGGACTTCCTCTTCGACATCGACTGGCAGGGCACGCAGCAGCTCTATCAAAAGGACGCGCAGGACGTGGTCCGCGTCTTCCTCCTGCCCCCCAGCATCGAGGAACTGCACCGCCGCCTGTCCGGCCGCGGCACCGACAGCGCCGAAGTCATCAACGCCCGCATGGACCGCGCCCGCGCCGAAATCAGCCACTGGGACGCCTATGACTATGTCGTGGTGAACGAGGATCTGGACGAGTGCTATGAGCAGGTGAAGCTGATCCTGGCCGCAGAGCGTTTGCGGCGTAAGCGTCAGACGGGGTTGATCCCGTTTGTGCGCGGGTTGTTGCGGACCAAGCATGGGTGAGGGTTTGCGGGTTTAGAGGTTTGCCTCCGGCGGGCAAAGGGACTCGTCCCTTTGCAATCCCATTACCGGGGTGGTGCTGGGTTCATGACCTAGCGCCCTTAGTTTTGAAAGCCTGCGGCGCGGCGAACTTGCACTGATCAGCGCCGCAGGCTTTAAAATTCAAACATCACGTCCGACACCTTTCGTCTCCGCCTTGGCGCAACGCCGACAGTAGCGGGATTGCAAAGGGCCCCCGCCCTTTGCCCGCCGGAGGCACCCTAACCTCCCTTGCGCCCCAAAAACCCTCCCGCTACACCCCCATGATGAACCAGCCGAAAACCGCCCCCAACATCCCGCTTTCCCTCTTTGCCGGCTCGCTGCTTTACGGCGGCCTGTGCGTGCTGGCGGGCGTGCTGGGGACTAAAATTGCCGATCTTGGCACATGGCCGATCCTTGGCAATCTGGCGGTGGAGAGCGGGATTTTCGCTTTCCTGATCCTTGTCGTGCTGGGCAGCGCGACGGCGGAGCTGCATGGCACGGCGACGGCCAACCGGCTGGTTCGCTTTGGTTTTGTGCCCTTGATCGTGTCGATGGCGCTGCTGATGATCGTCATCCACGCCGTTCCGCCCGCCCCGTTCTGGCCCGATCAGCCCGCCTTTGCCCATCTGTTGGGTCAGGGCGCGCGGATGCAATTTGCCGGACTTTGCTCTTATGGCACCTCGCAAACGCTTAATGTCTATGTCTTTTCGCGTCTGGCGCAGGGCAAGGACGGCAAGCACCTGTGGCTGCGCGCATGGGCGGCCAGCCTGCTCAGCCAGATCGTCGATACGCTGATCTTCATCACCATCAGCTTTTACGGCGTGCTCGACCTTGGCCCGTTGATGAAGGGGCAGATCATTTCCAAGCTGGTGCTTTCCACGATCATGGTGCCGCCGCTGATCTATCTGTTTGTCGCGCTCGGGCGCTGGCTTGATCGCGGGGGGGCTTGATCGCGAAAAGCCCGCGTAAAAAACACTTCTATTCCGCCAAAAGCGCGGTAAACGGCGCCCCATGAACGACTCCACCACTTCCTTGCTCGCCAAAGCCGAAACGCTGATTGAGGCCCTGCCCTATCTCAAGCGTTACGAAGGCCGCACCTTTGTCGTAAAATACGGCGGCCATGCGATGGGCGATCCCGCGCTGGCGCAGGATTTTGCCGAGGATATCGTGCTTTTGAAGGCCGTGGGCATCAACCCCGTGGTCGTCCATGGCGGCGGTCCGCAGATCGGGCGGATGCTCAAGGCGCTTGGCATCGAATCGCAATTCGTCAATGGTTTGCGCGTCACCGACAAGGCCACCGCCGAGGTTGCCGAAATGGTCCTGTCGGGCGCGATCAACAAGGAACTGGTCAGCTGGATCAGCAAGGCGGGCGGCAAGGCCGTCGGCATTTCCGGCAAGGATGGCGCGCTGGTCACGGCCCGCAAGGTCGAGGCGCAAAAGCTGGGCAAGGCCATCGAGGACCCCGACAGCGGCGAGGCCATCGTGGTGGACCTGGGCTATGTGGGCGAACCGGACCATATCGACACCTCGATTCTGGAAACCCTGTCGAGCGCGGGCCTGATCCCGGTCATCGCCCCCATCGCGGTGGGCCATGACGGCGAGACTTACAACATCAACGCCGACACGATGGCGGGCGCGATTGCCGCCGCGATCGGCGCGGCCCGCCTGTTCCTGCTGACCGATGTTCCGGGCGTGCTGGACAAGGACAAGAACCTGCTGACCGATCTGACGCCTGCCGACATTGAGGCGCTGGCCGAAGATGGCACGATCAGCGGCGGCATGATCCCCAAGCTGGCCACCTGCACCCATGCGGTCGAGGCCGGATGCGAAGCCGCCGTCGTGCTGGATGGCCGCGTCCCCCATGCCATGTTGCTGGAATTCTTCACCAGCAAGGGCGCGGGCACGCTGATCCGCAAGGCTTAATCGCGAATTGGCGATGTTTTGCAGGAATCCTTTCCTGCACCCTTGCCAAATTTGTAAGCAACACTTACAATCCTTCCTCAGCGCTCCGGTTGCGCGCGTGGCCTGCCTCGGCTAGGCCACACGCTCTGCCATTGGGAGAGGAAGCGCCCCGTGATTAACGAAGTGATTATCCCCATACTGTTGTTGTTGGCCGATATCGTGTCAACGGCCGTTCTGGTGCAGGTCGTTCTCGGGTTGCTGATCAGCTTCAACGTCGTAAACCTGCATAATCCGCTGGTTTCCGGCATCTGGCAGGCGCTCAACGCGATTCTGGAGCCGATGTTAAGGCCGATCCGCCGGTTGATGCCTCACACCGGCTTTATCGACCTTTCGCCGATGGCGCTGCTGGTGCTGATTCGCATCGTCATCATCTTGCTGGTTTACATTGGGAATCATTACGGATGAGCGAGAACAAAATTATCGACGGGAAGGAATTTGCCGAAAGGCTGCGCGCGCGTATCGGCGTGCTGGCCGGTGAGTTCGAGGCCAAGGCCGGTCGCAAGGCAGGTCTTGCCGTGGTGCTGGTGGGCGAGGATCCCGCCAGCCAGGTCTATGTGTCCTCCAAGGGCAAGCAGACCGTTGCGGCGGGCATGAACAGCTTTGAACACAAGCTGGCCGCCGACGCCAGCGAGGAAGAGCTGCTGGCCGTCGTGGCAAGCCTCAACGCCGACCCGGCGGTCGACGGCATTCTGGTCCAATTGCCCCTGCCCCGCCATATGGACGAGCAGAAGGTGATCGCCACCATCGACCCGGACAAGGATGTCGATGGCTTTCACGTCACCAATGCGGGCCGTCTGGCCGTGGGTCAGGCCGGCTATGTGCCCTGCACGCCGCTGGGCTGCCTGATGCTGCTGGAGGATCGTCTGGGCGACCTCAAGGGCCTGAACGCCGTGGTGATCGGACGCAGCAACATCGTGGGCAAGCCTATGGCGCAACTGCTGCTCTCGGCCAATTGCACTGTCACCATCGCCCATCGCCACACCAAGGATCTGGCCGATCTCGTGCGGCGCAGCGACATTGTCGTGGCCGCCGTTGGCGTGCCCGAAATGGTCAAGGGCGACTGGATCAAGCCGGGCGCGACCGTGATCGACGTGGGCATCAACCGCCTTCCCCCCGCCGAAGGCAAGACCAAGGGCCGGATCGTGGGCGATGTCGATTATCAAGGCGCGGTTCAGGTGGCCGGCGCCATCACCCCGGTGCCGGGCGGCGTTGGCCCCATGACGATTGCAGTGCTGCTGCGCAATGCGCTGGTGGCCGCTTATGCGCATGAAGGTCTGACGCTGGCCACTGCCGACCTGCCGGAGCATTCGATCTGATGACAAAGCCCGCCTTTCTTGTGAAATTTGGAAGGCGGGCTTTGCCTGCTCTGGTGATCGCGGCCGTGTTGCCCGGCGCGGCCATGGCCCAACGCCCGCCCAAGGGCATGGCCACGATGTTCGCTTTGCCCAGCGACATTATCGCCCGCGAAATCGGCTTTGCCCGCGCGGTGCGCGACAAGGGGCAGTGGCAGGCGTTCCGCGACCATGCCGCGCCGGACGCGCAAATGTTTGACGGGGACAAGGTTGTGCAGGTGCAGGATTTCGCCCGCCACCGCGCCAATCCCGCCCAGCCGCTGCAATGGCAGGTCCACAATGTCTGGATGAGCTGCGACGGCGCCACGGCCATTTCCTATGGCGGATGGCAGGCGGGCGCGTCCCATGGCTGGTTCTCGACCGTCTGGCAGCGGCAGAAGAAGGGGCACTACCTCTTCGTTTTGGATCAGGGCGGCGCCACCGACAAACCGATGGCCGAACCCGAATGGGCCGAGGCCAAAGTGGCCGAATGCGGCCCGCGCGGGCAAAAGGCGCTGGAATTCATGCCCCCAGCGGGCGGCGATCACCTCTCGGGCCAGAGCAGCGACCATTCGCTCGAATGGTCCACCTCGGCCCGCCCCGACGGCACGCGCGACTATGTGGTCAGCGTGAAAATTGCAGGCAAGATGAGCGAAGTGCTGCGCCGCGCCTCGAAATAGGCCCCCTTCCGCTGAGCCTCACGCTGGGGTAAGGCAAGGGTATGCTTGAACTTTTCATCTCCACTTTCGCCACGCTTTTCGTGGTGATCGATCCGGTTGGCTGCGCGCCGATCTATGGCGGGCTGACGGCCAGCTATACGCCGCAGGCCGCGCGCAGCACCGCCATCCGCGCCAGCATCATCGCCAGCACGATCCTGATCATCTTTGCCTTGTTCGGCAAAGGCTTGCTGGCGGCACTGGCGATCGAGCTGAATGCTTTCCGCATTGCTGGCGGCGTGATGCTGTTCCTGATCGCGCTGGAAATGGTGTTTGAAAAGCGCACCCAGCGCCGCGAGGAACGCGTGGAAAAGGTGCTCCACACACCTGAACCGCATGAGGATATCAGCGTCTTTCCGATGGCCATGCCGATGATTGCGGGGCCGGGCTCGATTGCTACGGTGATGCTGATGATGGGCCATGCCAATGATCGCATCGGAGCCGCCGTGGTGCTCGCCGCGCTGATCTGCGTGCTGCTGCTGACGGCGCTGGCGCTGCTGGCGGCGGGGCCGATCATGCGCCTGTTGGGCAGCCGGGTCGAGGCGGTGATCACCCGCGTACTGGGTGTGCTGCTGGGCGCGTTGGCGGTGCAATATGTGATCGACGGGGTGCGCGGGGTTCTATTGGGCCACTAAGCGGGCCAGCCTGTGTTGGATGATTGTTTCCGCCTCGCTGACGATGCGCGAGATGAGTTGTTCGCAGGTTGGGATGTCATGGATGATGCCCATGACAAGGCCAGCGGTGATGACGCCATGGGCGGTGTCGCCGGTGCTCAGGCCCTCGCGGCCGCGGGCGCCTTTGACCAGCGGGGCGATGGTTTCAAACGGTTCGCCCCGGCTTTCGGCCTCGCGCACGGCCTGAGAGATGGTATTTTTCGCCACGCGGGCGGTGTTGCGATAGGTACGGAAGATGAGGTCGGTGCCCCGCTCGTCGCCCTCGACCAGCATGCGCTTGATGTCGGGGTGGATCGGGGCCTCGACCGTGGCGCAGAAACGCGTCCCCATGTTGATGCCCTCAGCCCCCAGCGCCAGCGCGGCGGCAAGACCCCGCCCATCGCCAAAACCGCCGCTGGCCAGCAAGGGCACACGCACCTTGTCCGCCGCCGCCGGGATCAGGATCAGGCCGGGAATGTCATCCTCGCCGGGATGCCCTGCGCATTCGAAACCGTCGATGCTGATGATGTCGGCCCCCATCCGCTCGGCCGAGAGCGCGTGGCGCACGGCGGTGCATTTGTGCAAAACCGTGATGCCGTGGCTCTTGAAGTCCTCGACATGCTCACGCGGGTTGTGGCCTGCCGTCTCAACGATTTTGATCCCGCTCTCGATGATCGCGCGCCGATATTCGGCATAGGGCGGCGGATTGAGCGAGGGCAGCAGCGTCAGATTGACCCCAAACGGCTTGTCGGTCAGCGCGCGGCAACGCTCGATCTCGGCCCGCAAAGCATCCGGGCTAGGACAGGTCAGCGCGGTGATGATCCCCAGCCCGCCCGCGTTCGACACCGCGCTCGCCATGTCCGCCGTGCCAACCCACATCATCCCGCCCTGAACGATGGGGTGTTTGATTCCAAGCATTTGCGTGATGCGGGTTTGCATGGGGGTGGTCCTCTCGGTTGGGGGTTTTGCCTCCGGCGGGCAAAGGGCGGGGGCCCTTTGCAATCCCGATATGGGGGTGGTGGGAGGTTGGCTGGGATGGTTTGGGGTTCGAGGGTTTGAAGGCCTGCGGCGCGGCGAGCTTAGACCTGTCCGCGCCGCAGGCTTTTCAATTGTTAAGGGTGCGTGCCGGGCGCTTTGGCCGAACCGGTAGCGCAACAAAGACAGTAACGGGAGCGCGAGGGTCTAGACCCTCGCATTTCCTCCTTCTTCCTCACATATTGGGATAATTGGGCCCGCCGCCGCCTTCGGGCGCGATCCATGTGATGTTTTGCGTGGGGTCCTTGATGTCGCAGGTTTTGCAATGGACGCAGTTCTGGGCGTTGATCTGGAGCCGTTTGCCGCCACCCTCGCCGCCCGGAGCATCGACGAACTCATAGACCCCGGCCGGGCAATAGCGCGCCTCGGGCCCGGCATAGCGCGGCAGGTTGATCGCGACCGGCACCGCAGGATCACTCAGGCGCAGGTGGCACGGCTGATCCTCCTCATGGTTGGTGAAGGAGAAGGAGACATTGGTCAGCCGGTCGAAGCTGATCACGCCATCCGGCCTGGGATAGGCGATGGGCTGATACAGGTCCGCCCGCCCCGTCGCCTCGGCGTCGGTGTGGTGGGCCATCGCGCCAAACGGATTGATGCGCAGATACCGCGCCCACATGTCCGCCCCCGCCAGCACCGTGCCCAGCGCCCCGCCGAACTTCGCCACCAAGGGCTGCGCATTCTGCACCAGCTTGAGCTCATCGGCGATCCAGCTTTCACGCACAGCCGCCTCATAGCCATCAAGCTGCGCGCCTTCCTGACCCGCCGCAATGGCCGCCACAATCGCCTCGGCGGCCAGCATGCCGCTCTTCATCGCGGTATGGCTGCCCTTGATGCGCGGCACGTTGACAAAGCCCGCGCTGCACCCGGCCAGCACCCCGCCCGGGAAGGCCAGATGCGGCACCGATTGCCACCCGCCCTCGTTGATCACCCGCGCGCCATAGCTGACCCGTTTGCCGCCTTCGAGGATCGCGCGGATCGCGGGATGCTGCTTCCAGCGCTGAAACTCTTCATAGGGCGACACATGCGGGTTTTTGTAATCCAGCGCCGTCACAAAACCCAGCGCGACCTGCCCGCCAGCCTGATGGTAGAGGAAACCCCCGCCCCAGCTCTCACTCTCGGACAGCGGCCAGCCCTGCGTATGCAGAACCCGCCCCGGCACATGTTTGCCGGGCGCAATATCCCACAATTCCTTGATGCCCAGACCATAGACCTGCGGCTGACAATCGCGCTCAAGATCGTACTTCGCCTTGACCCTTTTGGTCAGATGCCCGCGCGCGCCCTCGGCCAGAATGGTATATTGCGCCGTCAGGTTCATGCCGGGCTGATAGTCCGGCTTCGGATTGCCCTCGTGGTCGACGCCCATATCGCCGGTCTGCACACCGATCAGCCGGTCGCCATCATAGAGCAGCTCGGCTGCCGGGAAGCCGGGGAAGATCT
>NZ_JACIDX010000002.1 GCF_014196525.1 Novosphingobium sediminicola
CGGCCCCATGGCGCCCCAAGCGGGCTGGGCCGCAGCCGCACGCGCCGCGATTCCCGCCATCTCGCCCGCCTGCATCGCTACCGCAGACGAGGCTACATCGCCCGTCATCGGGTTCAATCGTGTGAAGTTCATGGATTTTCCTCTGTCTGGCGATGGCAGTCTGCGGGAGGAAACTGGCGGAATTCGCCACCCATGTCAATAAAAAGGAATAATGTTCTGTTTGACGGAATGCTTGGCGGTTGTAGGCCGATTGGAATTTACCTGGCCGCCAATCCGCTCAACAACATAGCTTACAATGCCCATGGCGTGCTCTCACTCTGTTCCGCCGGCGCGCGATGTAAGCCAATCACCATGGCGCGGGTTCGGGGCTTTGCTGCGCGCGGCGCCTGTGGCATCCCGGCCCTACGCCGATTTCCGCAGGGAAGCAGACGGTAAGATCAATTCGGGAAGAGAGAGAATGACCATCCAACGCCGCGATTTTTCCAAAGGGCTGGCCGCCGCCGCCGCTTTGGCTAGCGCGCCCGCCATCGCCGCCGTCCCGCGCCGCGCCCATGCGCTTTATACCGCGACGGGCAGCGTGATGGCATGGCGCAGCCTGAATACGGTCAGCGGCGTCAGCGGCGAGGTCGGCTCGATCACCCTGCCTTCGCCGATCCAGTATGCATGGCCGCATCCCGATGGCCGGTTTCTCTATGTGGCCACATCGGATGCGCCGGGCGGATCGGTCGGGGGCGGATCGATCCACCGGCTGGTTGCGCTGAAGATCGGGCATGGCGGGGCGCTTTCGCCCCATGGCGAACCGGCGGTGCTGAGCCAGCGCCCGGTGCATATGAGCGTGGACCCCAGCGGCCATTATGCGCTCTGTGCCTATAATGCGCCCGCTAATCTGTCGGTCCATACGATCCGTCCCGATGGCAGGCTGGGCGAGATGGTGGCGCAGGGTGAGAAGCTCGACCTTGGCATTTACGCACATCAGATCCGCATGATGCCTGGGGGCAAATCGGTGCTGCTGGTGACGCGGGGCAACAATGCCTCGGTCACAAAGCCGGAAGATCCCGGCGCGCTCAAAATCTTCGATTTCGACCATGGCCATCTGCATAATGCGCAAAGCATTGCCGTGGGGGGGCGGGGCGGTCTGGGCTATGGCCCGCGCCATGTCGATTTCCACCCGTATCTGCCCATCGCCTATGTCGCCATCGAGCGGCAGAACCAGTTGCATACCCATCGCATCCTCGGCGCGCATCTGGCCCCGGAGCCGGAACTGATCCTATCGACCACCGATCAACCGCCCCAAAATGCCAATGGCGCCGCAACCCTTGTGGGCGCGATCCATGTCCATCCGCACGGCCATGCGCTCTATGTCTCCAACCGCGCCAGTGCGACGGTCGAAGTCGATGGGCGCAAAGTCTTTGCGGGGGGCGACAATTCCATCGCGGTCTTTGCGCTCCATCCGCGCACCGGCCTGCCCAAGCTGGTGCAGCGGATCGACCCGCGCGGCTTTCATGTGCGCAGTTTCGCCATTTCGCCTGATGGACGGATGCTGGCGGCGGCCAGCATGGTCGATATGCCGCTGCGCGAAGGCGGCGTGACCCCGGCGGGTCTAAGCCTGTTTCGCATTCAACCTGATGGTACGCTTGCCTTCCTGCGCAAGATCGACACGCCGGTCGGCAAGGAAGCGCAATTGTGGACAGCAATCCTGCCTGTTCCGGCCTGACGGCAGCCCCAGAGCGGGATGGCCCAGGCCTGTTTGGTTTGGGTTTGCCCGAGCCTGTTACTCCCCGAGGACAAGACCGCAAAGGCCGCCTGTGCGGAGAGGGCAGGATATAGTGATGAAAAGCAGAATGTTGAGGGCGGGTTTGATGGCGTTGGCCATGCCCGCTCTGGCTCAACAGCCGGGACCGCAACAGCGCGGCCCCCAGTCCTATGAACAGCAACAGCACAATCAGGCATGGGCCACCCGCAAGATCGCGCTTTCTCCCTTGCGCAAGGAATGGGTGACGATCCGGCGCGGCAATCGCACCCTGCGCGCCATGATCACCTATCCGGCCAACGCGCGCAAAGGGCCTGTCGTGCTGGTGGGCCACGAAGTGTTCGGTCTGACCGATTCCACGCTCAACACTGCGGTTGAGATTGCCGCGATGGGCTATGTCACCATCGCGCCTGATTATCTCTCGGCCTATGCCCCCGATGGCGGGGGCACATCCTCAATGGGTACGCAAGCTGGCGAGATCACTACCGCGCTGGACGATGCCGAGGTCGATGCCGACATCAATGCCTGGGCCGATTACGGGCTGAAACTGGGCCGGTCGAATGGCGCATTCGCGATTGTCGGCTTGTCATGGAGCGGCGGGGCCGCGTTTCGCTATGTGGCGGGGCCGCATGTGAACCCGGCGCTGAAGGGGGTTTTCGTGTTCTATGATGTCGGCCCGCCCACCACGCGTCAGGGTCAGTATCACAGCACGCCCGAACCCGGTACCTTTCCCGTCAAACATTTCGCGGTGCCCGTTTATGGCTTCTATCCGGATCAGGACACGCGCGTGATGAAGGCCTTGCCTGCCACCATCGAGGCGATGAGGCGGGCTGGGAACCGCTTTTATCCCGAAATCTATAAGGGCGCCGACCATGCCTATATGCGCGTGGGCGAGGACCCGGCCGATCCTAATCCGGCCAATATCGATGCCGTGCGCGCCAGCCTTGCGCGGCTGGGGCGCCTGCTGGACCAGCTCAGTATATAAAGGCGGTGCTGATCCCTATGCCTCCTGATCGCCGGCCCTGATGCTGGCGATCAGGTTGGCGCGCAGCCATTGATGCGCCGGGTCGCGGTGGCTGCGTTCATGCCATACGGCCAGTTTGGTAAAGCCCGGCACCGCCAGCGGCAATGGCCGCCGCACCAGCCCGGCCACCCCATCGAGCAGCCGGGTAGGCACGGTGGCCACCAGATCGGTGCGCGCCAAAACCTGTACCAGCACGAGAAAGCAACTGGCCGAAAAGCTGACGCGCCGTTCGCGCCCCATGGCGGTCAGCGCGCGGTCCACCACGCCGAGAAACGCCTCGCCGCGCAGCGAAACCAGCCCGTGATCGAGCGCGCAGAATTCGTCGAGCGTGAGGTCCCGCTCCGCCGCCGGATGGCCTTCGCGCAGGGCCAGCGAATAGGTTTCCTCATAGAGCCGGACGGCGTGAAGATCGGGCAGGGCGGCCTCTGGCGTGACCAGCGCCAGATCGACCTGCCCCTGCTCAAACCCGGCCATCAGCCGCGCATCATCTTGGGAGTGGATCGCGATCCGGATGCCCGGAGCCTCGCGCCGCAGCCCTTCCAGCCATGGCACGAGCACCGCCAGTTGCGCATAATCGGTGGCCGCGATGGAGAAGCTGGCCGTGCTGCTGGCCGGATCGAATTGCGGGCGCGTCAGCATGCATTCCACCTCGCTCATCATCCGCCGCAAAGGCTGCGCCAGCGCCAGCGCGCGCGGCGTGGGTACAATGCCATGGCTGGAGCGCACGAACAGCGGATCGTCCAGCGCCACGCGCAGCCGCCCCAGCATCCCGCTGACCGCAGGCTGGGTCAGACTGAGCCGATGGGCCGCGCGGGTAACGCTGCGTTCGACGAGCAGGGCGTCGAAAGCCTTGAGAAGATTGAAGTCGAGCTGTCTGATATCATTCATGCTGATGGACCGTATTCCAAACCACGATTTGCCTTATAAAGGCCCAGCCCCCAGATGGCGAGCCTTGATCGAAGAACAAGGTTTGCCCCAAAAATGCAGAATTTCATCCATTGGCCTGCGGGCTATGTTCCTGGATTTGCCGACAATTTCGCATCAAACGAACTCATCGTCGCCGGATTGACCGCCGCGCAGGTCTGGCCCTATTTGGCCAATACCAAGGCGTGGTCGACCTATTACGACAATTGCGCCGACATCGCCTTTCACAACACCCCCGGCCCGGTGCTGAGCGAGGGCGCGCGCTTTTTCTTCACCACCTTCGGCTTCGGCGTTGAGGCTGAAGTCACCGAATATGTCGCCCCCGCTGATGGCGTGCCGGGCCGGGTGGCTTGGCATGGCTGGTGCGGCGAGGGCGAGGAACGCCTCGATGTTCACCATGCATGGCTGATTGAGGATCTGGACCAAGGCCGCGTCCGCGTGTTGACGCAGGAAACCCAGAATGGCGCCCCGGCCAAGGCTTTGGCCGCCGCGCGCCCCGATCCGATGATCAATGGCCATCAGGACTGGCTGAAAGGCCTGATCGCCGCCGCCCAAGAAAATCGCAGCATTCCCGCATAAGGAAGCCCACCATGTCTGCCCTGTTTACCCCCTTTACCCTGAAGGATGTCGCTCTGCGCAACCGCATCGCGGTGCCGCCCATGTGCCAGTACAGCGCGACCGACGGTTTCGTGTCCGACTGGCATCTGGCCCATTATACAGGCCTTGCGCGCGGCGGCGCGGGTCTGGTGATTGTCGAGGCCAGCGGCGTTTCGCCCGATGGCCGCATCAGCCCCGATTGCCTTGGCCTGTGGAGTGACGATCACATCGCGGGCCTCGCCCAGATCGCCACCGCAATCAAGGCTGCTGGCGCCGTGCCCGGCATCCAGATCGCCCATGCCGGTCGCAAGGCCAATGCCAACCGTCCGTGGGATGGCGACGACCATATCGCGCCCGAAGACCCGCGCTATTGGGAAACCATCTCGCCCTCGGCCATTGCCTTTGGCGGAGTGCTGCCGCGCGTGCCGCGTGAAATGACGCTGGCCGATATTGCCCGTGTTCAGGGCGATTTCGCCGCCGCTGCACGCCGTGCGCAGGCCGCCGGTTTTGAATGGCTCGAATTGCATTTCGCCCATGGCTATCTGGCGCAAAGCTTCTTCTCGCGCCACGCCAACCAGCGCACCGATGCCTATGGCGGCGATGCAACCGGGCGGGGGCGCTTCATGCTCGAAACGCTGGCGGCGGTGCGCGCCGTATGGCCGGAGAACCTGCCGCTGACGGCGCGTTTCGGCGTGGTGGAATATGATGGCCATGATGAGGAAACGCTGGCGCAAGCCATCGACCTGTCGGCCAAAATGCGCGATGGCGGGCTGGATTTTCTCAGCGTTTCCATGGGCTTTTCCACCGTTGAGGCCAAGGTGCCATGGGGTCCGGCCTTCTTTGCCCCGGTGGTCGGGCGGGTGCGTTCGGCGTTGGCCATGCCGGTGGGTTCGGCGTGGTGCATTGATGCGCCGCAGGACGCCGAAAGGGCCGTGGCCAATGGTCAGATGGATGTGGTGATGATGGGCCGCGCGCTGCTGGCCAATCCGCATTATCCCTATGAACTGGCCATTGCGTTGGGTGAGGAAAAGCCTGCTTCGCTGCTGCCCAATCCCTATGGCTATTGGCTGCAACGCTATCGCGGCGCGGGCAAGGGCGCGGCGCAGTAAAAGTGAGGGCAGGCGGCCAGCCATCACGGCCGCCTGCCCCTTATCGCGTCAAGACGCGATAATTCCTGCCTTTTTCAGATCAGAAGGCGCCGAGGAAGCCCCGACCCAGACCGTGAAATCGCCCTTGGGGATCACCCAGTCATGGGCCTGTTCATCCCACACGCCTAGCGGATGGTGGCTGGCCTTGGGGTCGATGGCGATGGCGACCTGCTTGGTTTCGCCGGGCGCCAAAGCAATGCGCTGATAACCGATCATGCGGCGGGGCGGTTGCTTGGCGCCCACCTTGTCGGCGCTGGCGGGCAGGCCGACATAGACCTGAACCACCTGCGCGCCCTCACGCTTGCCGGTGTTGGTGACGCTGGCCGAGACCTGCCATGTGCCGCCCGTGCGGGTCAGTTCCGGCTTGCCCACGGCAAAGCTGGTATAGGACAGGCCGTGGCCGAAGGGGAAGGCGAGGCAGGCGTTCGCCCCGTTGCTGACCGGACAGGCGCCGCCGATATTGGCATCATACCAGCGATAGCCGATCGCCAGTTGCTCGCTGTAGGTGACGGTTTGCAGCTTGCCATCGGCCGACATCGTGCCAGGGAATTGCGTGGCGTTCACATGGTCGAGGAAGCCCTTGCCGGTGAAGGGCAGGCTGACCGGCAATTTGCCCGAGGGGTTGATCCGCCCGAACAGGACGTCGGCCACGATATTGCCATCCTCCTGTCCCGGAAACCACGCCTCGACAATCGCAGGCCCCTTGGCGCCCACCAGCGAGGCGGGCAGGGCCACGCCTGCATTGTCCTTGAGCACCAGCACCGATTTGGCCGCAACCTTGGGATTGGCGATCAGCGCTTCGATCATCGCCACGGTGCCGCTGTTTTTGGCGCGATTGTCGCCGTCGCTGGTGGCGATCTTGTTTGATCGGCCCGCATACCAGTCAAGGCTGCTGCCCGCCGCTGCCGAGGCGGCAAGCTGGTGGCCCGTCTGGTCGGTGAAGGTCGCGCGGTCGGCGCCTTCCTCCGAAATCGTGCCCGCCATCATCACAACCGCATCGGCAGCGGCGGCTTCGGCCTGAACCTGCGCGAAAGTGGCGCTCTGGCCGTCGATGGTGGCCGATGTGTTGGCATCATCGACAAGGATCAGCCGGACCGACGCCCCCGCATTGCCCAGATCGGCCAGCGCCGCGCGCAGGCCCGCCAGCGGGGTGACGGTGTAATTGGGCACAACGTCGGAGCTGCCGCCGCCCGCGCCCATCGGTTCGCCCACCACGCCGCCGCCCGCCACGGCCTGCTGGGCATAGACCTGGCTGGCCTTGCCGATCAGCACCAGTTTGCGCAGATCCTTGCGCAGCGGCAAAGCGCCATTGTTTTGCAGCAAGACCGTGGCGCGCCCGCCGATCTCCCGGGCCTTTTTGCCCCCGACGGCAAAGTCAATCGGGCGGCGCTCCAGCTTGCGATCGAAAATGCCCAGCTTGAAGGTCTGCGTATAGCGCCGCTCCAGCGCCTCATCGATGCGCGCCTGCGTCAATTCGCCGCTGTCCAGCGCCGCGCGGATCTTGGCGGGCGCCCAATGCAGGGGAAGAGGCATTTCATGATCGGCGCCGTTGAGCAGCGTGGCGACCGTGCTCTTCATCGCGAAAAAGTCGGATTGGACATAGCCGGTGAAGCCCCAATCCTTGCGCAGCACGTCATTGAGCATCGTGCGATTTTCGCAGGAGGACTGGCCATTGACGTAATTATAGGCGCACATCACCGCCGCGACCTTGCCGTCTTTAACCGCCATTTCGAAGGGCAGCAGGTAAAGCTCACGCAGGGTCTGTCTGTCCACTGTCTCCTGAATGGTCTGACGATTGGTTTCCTGCTCATTGGCCGCATAATGTTTGACCATGGCGATCAGCCCGCGCGACTGGATCGCCTTGGTTTCGGCCACGGCCATCGAACCGCTCAGATAGGGGTCCTCGCCGAAATATTCCATGTTGCGGCCAAGGATCGGCAGACGGGCAAGATTGACGCCGGGCGCCTCAAACACATGCAGCCCCAGATCGAGCATTTCCGTGGCGATCACCTCGCCATACATGCCCGCCACCGCCGGATCGAACGAGGCCGCCGCGCCGATGGCCGAAGGCAAAGCGGTCGCCTTGGCCGAGCTGGGATGCGTATAGGCGGCGGAAATATCACCGAAACCGGGCATATGCAGTTGCGTCTTGCCCGCATCGGGCGAAACGCAATCGTTCTGGCCCAGACCCACCGGGCCATTGGTCACGCGAAAGGTGGGGATGTCCAGCGCGGCGATGCCGGTGACATGGCGACCGCCAAGGCAAGCGGGCAGGTCAGGCAGAATTTCGGGCTTGGCCCCGGTTAGTTGCTGCAGCTTCTGGTCCAGCGTCATGGCCGAAATCAGCAGTTTCGCACGCCGCTTGGCCACCGCCTCGCGCGCGGTGTCATCGGGGGCGCTCTGCTGTTCGGCAATGATGGTTGCCGTCATCCAGGGGTTTGCGGTCTGCGCCTGCGCCGATTGCGCCCCCGCCGTTGCGATCACCATAATCGCCGCGCCATAGGCCCATCGGCTGTTCCATTTCCGTGCCATGCCTGTCCACTCCCACTATGTTTTCTCTGTTGGGTGGAATCATTGGTAGGGCCAATTCTTACAAAAAGCCAGATCAATAATGAAAATTGGCTAAGGCATTTTAAAGGGCGGTCACAGCTCCCCGCGCGCAACCCACGTTCAACACACCGCCCTTGGCCAGATCGGCATGGGGCAACATCGCCCCCAAGGTCCGCGACAAACCGGCCCCGTCGGTCCAGCGAGCAGCGGAATGCGCGGCAGTTTCCCGCCGAATATCAACCCAGCCATCCGAAACACGAACCTGCATCCGATCAAAGGAAGGGCAGGTCACCACATATTGCGGTTCCCCCGGCACCAGCGGATAAAGGCCCAGCGATGCCCAGACATACCAACTGGTCATGCCGCCCGCATCATCATCCATCCCATCGGCAAAACCCTGCGGCGCCAGCGCAAAACTGGGCCCGCGCCATGGGATGGGGCGCTTGCCCGCATTGGTATAGGGGTGGTTGACCGGTTGCGTGAGAAGACGGTGGACCAAGGCGTCGCTCTGTGCCCGATGCCCGCGCCATGCGAAGAGAAAGGGCGTCTGAATATCGGGCTGGTTGGTCATATTATAGAGATCGTCGGCAAAGAAGCGTGCCAATTCGGCATCGAAACGCGCCGGACCCAATTGCGCCAGCAGCCACGGTAGATCAAACACGGGTGCCCAGCGATATTGCCACAGCGTTCCCTGATACAGCCCGCGCGCCTTGACCACATCGGCATCGGCGCCAAGTTTCTGAAACACATCGACCCACATGGCACGATAGGCCAGCGCTTTTTCGCCATAGTGCGCCGCCATTGCCCGATCGCCCAGATCCCGCGCCAGTTGCCCGGTGGCCCAGTTGTCATAGGCCGCCTCGATCTGCTCATCGGGCGTTGTGCGAGCCAGGGTGGCGCTTTCCGCCGCCATGCCTGTCAGCGCGGCTTTGGCGTCAAAAGTGATCCCTTTCCGATAGAAATCGAGCAGCGCCACCCCGCTATGCTCGGTCCGCACGGTCAGGAAAGGCTCCTGCTGGGTGGCCCAGCGCTGTTTGCCCGTCTGATAGAGTTCGACCAAAGAGGCGGCGATATCTTGCGCCTGTTGCAGATAGGACAGGGCCAGCAAGGGCATCAGTGTGCGGTAATTGTCCCACATCGCCCAACTGGCATAGCGCTGATGCCCGGCGGGGGCGTGGCGAATGATCCCATCCGCGCTGCGATAGCGGCCATCGCCATCGGCCACTGCCACCGGCGTTTGCAGCGCGCGAAACAGCGATGTGGCAAACAGAGCGCGGCGCGGCTCCGGCCCGGCAGGGCGCCAATGGTCCAGCAAGACCTGCCAACGCAGCCGCGTTTGCGAAAGCAGGGCGGCAAAACTGCGCGTACCGAGTTCGGCATCGCGCACAAGGGCCGCGCCATCGCCGTCGACCGAGGACAGGCCCGTGCGCCATTCGATCACATCGCCCGCGCGCACGTCCAGTTCGACAAAAGCGCGCCGGTCCGGCCCGATCTGCACCGGCATGGCCAATTGCCGCCCGTTGTGCCGCAAGGTCGAGGCCGTGAACAGGCGATAGCGCCCCGCATTGCACACTGTCCCTGCCACCAGTTCGGCGCGCAGATCCTGCGTTGAACGGGTCAGCCATGTGGCGCTGATCCGTTTGGCATAGGCATGGTTGGGGTCAAGGCGCAGCCGCACCCGCCCGGAACGCGGCAGGGTGAAGCGCGCCACGCCGCCTCCGCGTGTGGCCACCAGATCGGCCATGATCCCGCCGCCATAGCGCAGGTGGTAAAAGCCGGGCGCGGCGCGTTCGCTGGATTTATCCATCCGGGCCAGTTCGGGCGTGCCGACATAATCCAGCCCCACCAGCAAATCACCGCCCGCTCCCGCGCAGCCCACCCCCACCGCTCTGGTATGGGAAAATCCGCGCAAGCTCCGCGCGGCGTAGTCATAGCCATTATGGTTGGCGGGCACTGTGTCCGGTCCCAGTTGCACCATGCCAAAGGGGGCCACGGCGGCGGGCGTCAATTGCCCATAATCCTCCAGTGTGCCCACAAAAGGATTGACCAGATCGACCAGAGGCTTTGGCTTTGCCGCCTGCAAAGACGTGGCGGCCAGCAGGCTTGCTGCAAGGAAGATGCCTGATTTGCTCATGGATCGAGCGGGTCCTGGGGATCGACGTGGAAGGAATGGGCATCCGGCACAAAGCGTAGCGAAAGAGCATCCGGCCCCGCCGACACACGCCCCGGTTCATAGCCCAGCTCGGCCCGGTTGCGCGCGGCAAAGCCTTCGCCGCCGATATAGGCATGGGTGGCCGGATCGGTGACAAGCAGCGCCGGTTTGCCCTGCGCAAAGGGTGCGGCCAGCAGCAGGCGGGCGCAATTGCGCAGATTGGTGGTGGTGTGGCGGGCGTGGGGCTCGATCACGATCCGGGCGGGCGAAACGCCATAGAGCGAGATCAGTTCCTGCCGCATCTCGACCGCTTCATTATAGCCGGTGCGGTTTGGATGGACCCGTCCTCCCGACAAGAGGATGACCGGCGCGGCCCCCTTGGCCAATTGCGCGGCGGCAAGGCGCAGGCGCAAATGGCCCAGCACGCCGGTATGCGAAACGGGATCTTCCGGCCCATGGCCAAACACCAGTATCGCCGAATAGGGATGGGCGGCCTGTTTCATGACGCGCAAGGCGGCGAAGGCGGGTGCGTTAAGCCCCGAAGAAAGCGGCAGATATTCGGCCGCATTGGCGCGCTCATTGGCCGCCAGCAGGCCCATGGCATAGCGCAGCGCGGGATCGAAAACCGTGTCATCCCCGCTCCCTTCGGCCAGAGTGACGGCGGTGTGCGATTCGAGCAAGGCGGGATAGGCGGCATCGCGGGGATCAAAGATCATGCTGTCGATCACCGGATAGCGCGGCTTTTCGCCCAGCGCATAGACGGCGATAATATGGTTGAGCCCGGCAGCAGCCTCACGCCATGCCGCATCGAGCATCGCGGGATCGTCCAGTTCGGCATGGCTGGCATAGAGCCGCGAAGGCCGCATCCGGCCACCAACCAACGCAGCCAGCCGCGCCCGATCCGCGCCAATCCGGCGCAGCGCCGCTGATACACGGTCGCGGTCGGCCTCGCTCCACATCCAGCCTTGCGCCAGACAGGCCGGTTGCGGCGCGCAGTCCCCGGCAGAGGCCACCCGCGCCGCGCGCTCGGCGGCCAGCGCCTGCATATCGGTATCGGCCCGCAGAGCAGCGCGCCAGCCCGGCGCCTGCGCCAGATCCTGCATCAAAGGTACGATCCGCCGCGCCAAAGGCTGAGCGGCTGCGGTCTGGATCGCGGGCGCCGCACGGTTGCTCGCCGCCAGCGATACTTGCGGGGCCAACAGTAGCACCGCGCAAAGGCCGGCCAACCAACGCATCGAGATCTTGCCAATCATATCCGCCTTCACCTCAAAATTAGGCCAAAGGCCCCGCCGCGCCCGGCGCGGCAGGGCCTTTTCAGCCGACGATTACCAAGACAGGCCGACGATCAGGCGCACATTGCGCCCGAACAGCGGGCGACCGTAAATGGCATCGCTCGCGCCTTGCCCGGCCAACTGGTCGGTGCGGGGATTGCCCTCGGTCAGGCCCTTGGCATTGGTCAGATTGTCGCCAACCACCTGCACCCGCCACGCGCCCCAGTTGAGCGTGGCGCCTGCGCCAAAGGTTTCATAAGCGGGCAGGGCGGTCAGGTTGAACAGGTCGACATAGCGGCGGCCCACCCATTCATAGCGCCCGTAAAGCTCCAGATTGCCCTTGCCGAGCGCGAAATTGACGGTGGGGCGGATGTTGCCGAAGAATTTCGGTTCGCGGATGATCTGCTTGCCGTTGACCGCGCTGGGGTCGGCGCCCGAACTGTTGGCCAGATTGCGATATTGCGGGTCGGCCAGCGTCATCGAGCCATTGAGCGCGAACCACGAGACAGGGACCACGCGCCCGTCGATTTCGATCCCCTTGGCCACGGCCTCGCCGATGAAGGGCACCGACTGGTCATTGCGGCCGGTGGTGGGATTATAGGCGACGAAGGAGGCGTTGAAGGGATCGAACTTGGTGTAAAAGCCCGTCACATAGAGGTAATTCTGACCAAAGCTGGCCTTGATACCCAATTCGTACTGGCGGGCCTTGGTCTTGACGATGGTGGGGTTGATGCTGGCCACGACATTGGCCTGCGGCGGCACCTCCAGATTGGACACGCGGGCATAGGCGCCCAGATGGCGGGTGAAGTCATAATTGACGCCCACGGTCCAATTGGTGGCCGAAGGGTTCAGGCGCTGGTTAACGGTGGTGGCGTTGAGCGCACGCACGGCATTGTCGGCCAGCGTGGTGGCATCGCTCAGATCGGCGGCGGTCGTGTTGGTGGCAAAGCCGGTATAGCCATACCATTCGCGCCGGATGCCCGCATCCACCCGCAGGCCATCGGTGATGTCCCAGGTGTCATTGGCGTAAAGGGCGATCATGCGCGCATCGGCCTTGGCATTGGCCAGCGTGGTGCCATAGCGCAGCACGCCATTTTGCGTGACATAGCCCAATGCCGCGCCGCTGGCCGAATAGGCGACCAGATCGAGCGTGCGCGGCTGACCGGCCACCTCGATCAGCATGTCCTGATAGACGGTGAAATTGGTGTTGCCGTAAAACGAACTGTAAAGCCCGGCGCGCAGGTCGTGGCTGCCCAGCGGGGTGTCGAATTTGCGCGTGACGCTCAGGTCGCCCTGAACCGAATAGAACTTCGATTCCACCGCGCGATACTGGCCCGACATGACAAGGCCCGAGGCGGCGGCGGGGTTATAGACGGTCTGGCCATTGGTGCCTGCAATCGCATAGCCCATGCGCGTCACCGCGCCAAAGGCGGTCTGCGCCGCGCTCAGATAGCTGTTGGCAAAAGTGGTGGCGTCGGCCGGGTTGGTGGTGGAATAGAAGGCGTCAAAGCTGCTCTTGCCTTGGGTCGCGCCGAATTTGGCCGAGATCAGCCAGCCCCCGAAATCGCCCTGATAGTCCAGCCCTGCATTGAAAAAGCGCATATGGCGGCCATTGGCCAGATCGCGCGTCAGGCTTTGCGTCACACCCGCGCCATCGCGATATTTGATCACCACATTGCGCAGCGAGGGCGAGTTCATCGTGCCGCTGAAATAATTGATATAGGGATCGAGCGAGACCGAAGGGTTTCGCGGATCGGCCACCGGGATCGGCAGATAGAACAGGTTATGGTCATTCACATACATGACCGAGGCTTTGATATAGCCATTGTCTAGGTCATGCTTGATATTGGCGCGGATCTGGCCGCCGCGATCACTGGGGAAACCGCTGTCGCGATAGCCGTCATGCTGGCGCAGGAAGCCGCCGATGGCGTAATAGGTGCGATCCCCCAGAGGGCCGGACTGCATCGCATCAAGGCGATAGAGGCCGGTGTCGCCCAGCGTGACCTGCGCCTTGCCCGCCGATTGCGCTTTGCCGGTGACGGTGATGGTGTTGGCGATGGCCGCCGCGCTGCTGGCATAGATCGGGGCGGGGCCGCCGCGCACGATTTCGACGCGCTCGCTCATCAGGTCATAGCGGTTCATGCCTTCGCCCGAATTGAAGAACACGCCGTCGATTTCGTGATAGAGCGGCAAGCCATCCTGTTGAAAAATAAGATAGCCGCGATCAGTGGGAATGCCGCGCACGCGGGTGATGTTCTGCACCTCGCCGCCGGTGGCCTCGACATGGATGCCGGGAACGGTGCCCAGCAGGTCGGCGAAGTTTTTGGGCGCGATTTTCGCAATGTCGTTCTGATTGAGCGAGTTGATCGCATAGGACACGTCAAAGCGACGCTCGGCGCGGGCGGCGCCGGTCACGATGATGTCGGTGGGCGCGTCCTTAGGCGGCGCGGCGGGCGCCTCTTCGGCCTGCGCCTGCGTCGTCAACGCCAGCATCAGCCCCATGGCCAGCATGGAAGCCCGATTGGAAATATGCATTTTATGTCGCCCCTGTTTAATACGGCAATTTAATTAAATAAATTGGATGCGGCAGTTCCGCGCCGTTGCCCCGCTCGACTAGAGCGATTCCGGGAAACTTTGATGACATGAAGGAGGGCTTTGGGCGCTGCCGGATCACGAAAGGCTCGAGCGCAGAACTGAACCTCATCACACTGATTTATATTTCATTTTTATGGCATTCCAAACCCGGGAACGCCTTGTTGCTCGATCAATTGCAGACCTGCAATTCCGGTTCGGCCCCGGCAGACTCTTTCCCTTCTGCTCCGTTTTGCCATTGTTGATCAAGGCAACAATGGCTATGTTGTCTTGATCAACAATGATTGGTGTAGGCGATGACACAGCGCGAAAACGATATCGCCACCCTGCGGGCCTTCAACCGCGTTTATACGCTTCGGCTGGGCTTGCTGCAGGCCAAGCTGGACAAAAGTCCCTTCACGCTGAGCGAGGCGCGGGTTTTGTATGAGCTTGCCCACCGCACCGATCCGACCGCTGCAGAGATCGGGCGTGCTCTGCTCCTCGACCGGGCGCAACTGAGCCGTACACTCAAGCGGTTTATGGCCGCCGGGTTGCTGACCAGTCGTGGCGATCCCGCGCATGGCCGACACCGCCTGCTGGCGCTGACGCCAGAGGGCCGCGCCACTTTTCAGGCACTCGAAGCGGCAACCTGCGTGACGACCGGCAATCTGCTGGCCTCGCTGCCGCTGCCGCGACGTAACAGGCTGCTGACGGCGGCGAAAGAGATCGTCGTCCTGTTTCAGGCCGAGGCCGCGCCGCATATCGCGCTTCGCGCTTTACAGCCGGGCGATCTGGGCATGATCATCGCGCGGCAGGCCATCCTGTATGCCTGCGAATATGGCTATAGCGGCGATTACGAGGCATTGATCGCAAGCATTCTGGCCAACTTTCATCAGAATTTCGACCCGGCGCGCGATGATGCCTGGATCGCCCATTGCGATGACACAATGGCCGGGTCCATCTTTCTCGTGCGCGGGGATCGGCCCGGCGTTGGCAAACTTCGCCTGCTCTATGTCGAGCCGGACATGCGCGGCATGGGGGCAGGCAGTCTGCTGGTCGATACCTGTGTTTCGCGTGCTCGTGCGCTTGGTTACGGACGGCTCGAATTATGGACCGACAGCCAGCTTCTTTCCGCGCGCCGGCTCTATGCGCGCTCCGGCTTTGCGCAGGTCGAGGCCAGGCAGGAGCACTATTTCGGGCAGGAGATCGGCAGCGAAATCTGGGCTTTGGATCTGTAATTATTTGGCAGCCGACAACCCTTTGAGATAGCCGGTGATTGCCTCGACCTGATCCTCCGCAATCGGCGCCTTATAAACGTCGATCATCTTGCGCACCTCCTTGTGCCATTCCTCCGCCGAAAGATGAGGCTGGGTCAGCACCATCGAAGGCGAATGACAGGCGCGGCAATTGGCATTGACCGCGTCGACCCCTGCGCCTGCCGGATATTCCACATCGAAATCCTGCGGCAGGCTGACCCGCACATTGCGAAAGGCAAAGGGCGCTGCAGGCTTCGCGGCCACTTTGCGCGGCGCATGCCCGGCCCATGCCGGGGCCGCCAAAGCCAGCGCCAGCGCGATCATCAGCTTGCCCATCATGCCTTGTCTCCCGCCATCAGGTTCAGCGTCTCGATGCCCGCGCGCATATAACCGTTCGGGTTCCAGTTCATCGTCAGGGGCTGGCTCACCCCCTTGGTGTTGGTGCAACGGCAGGCCAGCGTGAACCTGCCTGCAGGCGCAGTGATCCGGTGCGTGAAACGGCGCAGGCTGTACGGCCCCAGATCCTCGCCCAGCGCGGCGACCTGCCATGTGGCGCCGCCATCGACTGAGATCTCGACCTTGGTCACGCCGCAATCACCGCCCATCGCAACGCCGGAAATCGCCATCGGGGCGCCCGCCTTCACCGTCTGCCCCTCGGCCAGATTGGTTATCAGCGAGCGCGGCACCATCCGGCTGATTGCCTCCTTGGGGAAATCAGCGGTGCCGGGCGCAACATGGCCAAAGGGCGTCTTGGGCACCTGATAGGCCTTGGCCATCCAGAAGTTGTCGTCCTTTTGCGGCAAAACCTCGATGTCCGACAGCATCTTGACCCAATAGGTCGAATACCAGCCCGGCACCACCAGCCGCAAAGGATAACCGTTGAGCAGCGGCAAAGGCTCGCCGTTCATTGCAAAGGCGATCATCACCTCGCCATCGCGCGCATGATCGATGGCCAGCGATTTGAGGAACTTGGGCCCTTCACTCACCATGGCCTCGTCCAGCCCGCCAAAGCGGACATCGACCGCCCCGCTCTTCACCCCGGCCCGGTCCAGCACATCGCGCAGCCGCACCCCGGTCCAGCGGGCATTGCCCATCGCGCCGTGCCCCCATTCGGCCCCCGCCACGGACGGTGAAAACATTCCGCGCGAATTGCCCGAACATTGGTTCACGGCCACATATTCGATCCGCTCAAACCCATGGAGCAGGTCATCGAGCCGCAATTCGACCTTGCGCTCGACATGGCCCCGCACTGTCAGGCGAAACGCCTTTGCATCCACGCTTTCAGGAATATTGGCCCAATGCCAGCGGACATAGAACTGGTCGTTGGGAGTCAATATATGCCGGTCGAACACCTGCATCGGTGTTTCGAGCAAGGGCGGGCGGACCCTTTGCAGGATCATCTCGCCCTTTTGCGGAAAAGCCTTGGTCAACGGGCGTGTCGAAGGTTTGCCGGGCAGGTGCAGATCGATCACGCCCTGCGCCCATAAGGGCCGGGCCAGCATGCCAAGGCCGCCCATCGCCACACCGCTCAGCAGATTTCGGCGCGAAAGGGCCGGGTTGAAGAGTGTCATCCTTAGAAGCGCTCCTTACGCGTGTTTCGCCCATTCGCCGGGGTGGGGAGGCGATGGACGCCTCCCCTTGCTGCGTTCAGATGTTGAGCGGGCCATGCTTGATATGGGGCAAGACATGGCGGGCAAACAGGTCGGCTTCCTGCGCATGGGGATAGCCGGACAGAATAAAGGCCTCGATCCCCTCGGCCTGATAGGCGCGCAGCTTGGCCAGCACCTGATCGGGCGTGCCGATTATCGCCGCGCCGCAGCCCGAGCGCGCGCGCCCGATGCCGGTCCACAGATGGTCCTCGACATAGCCGTCATTGCCCGCCGCCTGCCGCAATTCGGCCTGCCGCTGAACGCCGAAATTCTTGGCGTCGAGCGATTGTTCGCGGATGGCGCGGCCCGCTTCGTCATCCAGTTTGGACAGCAGGCGGGTGGCATAAGCGCGGGCCTCGTCCTCGGTTTCGCGCACGATGACATGGGCGCGATAGCCGAATTTCAGGCTGCGGCCAAAACGGGCCGCGCGCGCCTTCATGTCGGCAATCGTCTCGCGCACCTTGTCCATCGTATCGGGCCACATCAGATAGACATCGCAGCCCTCCGCCGCGCATTCGCGGGCCTCATGGCTCAGGCCGCCGAAATAGAAGGCGGGCGCCTTGCCTGAAATCGTGGTGATGCGCGGCGGGTCCAGCTTGAGCTTGTAGAACTCGCCCTCATGGTCGAGCGATTGCCCGTTGAGCAGGGTGCGCACGATCTTCATCACCTCGGTCGCGCGGGCATAGCGCGGGCCCGAAGCGATGGTTTCCCCCGGCATGTCCGAGGAAATGATGTTGACGTTGAGCCGCCCCCCGGTGCCATCGGCATTGGGCCCAAGGATGCGATCCAAGGTTGCGATGCGGCGCGCCAGTTGCGGCGGCCAGTCCTCGCCGATGCGCGTGGCCCAGAGCAGCTTGATCCGGCGCACCTGCGTCGCCACGGCGGCGGCAAAGGCGGTGGTGTCCAGCCCGAGGCTATAGCCCGAAGGGAGTAGGATATTGTCGAACCCGCCCTCTTCAGCGCGCATCACGATGTTGCGGCAATGCTCCCAACTGGATTTCAGATAGGGGTCATGCACGCCCAGAAATTCATAGTCATCGTCGCAAAGGGCCGAAAACCAGGCGATTTCGCACTGTTGATTCTGTTCGCTCATGGCAACTTCTCTCCTCGTGCGGCGACCAGCACGCCGTACCATTCTTCCCTGCTCCACTGGACCGAGAGGGCGGCGGCCCCTTCGGCGATACGGGCGGGGTTTTGTGAACCGATAATGGGAATGATCCCGGCCGGATGGGCCATCAGCCAGCTATAGGCCGCCACGGTGCGCGAGACGCCGCGATCCTTGGCCACTACATCCAGCGCCTCGGCCACGGCCAGATCGCGCGCGGTTTCCGGCGCGGCCAGACGCCCGCCGCCCAGCGGCGACCATGCCAGCGGCGTCAGGCCCAGCATCATCGCCTGATCCATCTCGCCATTTTCAAGGGCGGTAATGCGCAGCGGGCTGATTTCGGGCTGGGTAACCACCAGCTTGTTGGTCAGGAAATGGTTGAGCGCGGCGACCTGCGCCTGCGTGAAATTGGACACGCCGATGCTGCGGATCTTGCCCGAGGCCACCGCATCGTCCAGCACGCGGGCGACCTGCGCCGGATGGGCCAGAATGTCGGGGCGGTGGACCTGATAGAGGTCGATCACCTCCACCTTCAGCCGCCGCAGCGAGGCATCAATGGCCGCCGAGAGATATTCGCTCGACTGGTCATAGGGCAGGGGCGGCATGATGCCGCCCTTGGTGGCCAGTACAAAGCGATTACGCAGCCCCGGATCTGCGGCGATCACCTCGCCCAGCAAAGCTTCGGCATCGCCAAAGCCATCCTTGCCGTTGAAGCCATAGATATCGGCGGTGTCGAGCAGCTTGATCCCGGCATCAAGCGCGGCATGGACAAGGCGCGCCGCATCAGTCGCCGTACGGCCGTCTTCGGCAAGGCGCCACATGCCCCATGCAATGGGAGAGATATTCAGGCCGGAGCCGCCCAGCGGGCGCTCGGCGGAGGGGAGGGGCAAAAGGCTCATGGGTTCTTCCTGAAAGGCGCCGCAACCGAGGCGCGTTCGACAAGGGTATGGGGCAGGCGGCGATGGGTGATATCGCCCCCGGTGATAAGGATTTCCGTTGCCGTGCGTGCCAGTTCGGCCATCGGCTGATGAATGGTGGTCAAGGCGGGCCAGACGGTGCGCGCCAGCGTGGTGTCGTCAAAGCCCACAACCGAAAGCTGTTCGGGCAGGGCCATCCCCCGGCCATGCGCCATGGCCAGAACGCCCGCGGCCATATCGTCATTGGCAGCAAAGATGGCGGTGGGCGGATTGGCCATATCCAGCAACATGCCGCCCGCCGAAAAGCCGCTTTCAAAATCAAACGCGCCCGGCATCACCAGTTGCGGCTCGAAAGCTATCCCCGCCCGGTCCAGCGCGCGGCGATAGCCGAAGAGGCGGTCATCGCTCGACATATGATTGGGGTGGCCCTTGATGAAACCGATCCGGCGGTGGCCCGTGTTGATGAGATGGGTGGTCATATCATCGGCGGCCTGCGCATCGTCCATGAACACCGAAGATGTCACCGCGTGGTTGGTGCCCGGCGAGATGCGGACAAAAGGGATATCGAGCGCATCCAATGCCTGAAGCACCCCCACGCAATCGGTGACGGGCGAGGAGAGGACAATACCGTCCACATGCGTTTCGCTGACCAACCCGCGTACCTGATCGCCGACATGGGGATCGGCCACATCAACCGGCTGGGCGATCAGGCGGATGCCATGGGTCTTGCAATAGTCCCAGCATCCGCTCTGGATCTGAAACATGTAATAGGGGCTGTGATTGTCATAGATCAGGGCGATCTGGTTCGATTTCGATCCCGAAAGGATGCGCGCGGCAATGGAGGGCCGGAATTCCAGCTCCTTCATCGCCTTTTCCACCTTTTCGCGCATGGCGGCGCTGACATAGGGATGGCCGTTCAGCACCCGGCTGACCGTTTTGACCGCCACCCCCGCCAACGCGGCCACATCGCGAATATTGGACCTCTCGCTCATTGCGTCACGATTCTCCCCATCTGGGCGAACAGATCGGCAAAAGCGCTCTCTGTTCGATAGAATACAGGAGGATGGCCGATAGGCGCGGCAATGTCATGCGTTCCGGGCGCATAATCCACGCCTGACCACACATGGCGCCACATATGGTCGCCCGGCAGGGTCACGCGACGATGGGTCGCGCCTTCTTCGACTACGGGGGCGACCAGCAGATCGGGGCCATAGAGGAACTGGTCCTGAAGGGCGAAAAGGCTGGAATCCTGGGGGTAATGCAGGAACAGGGGGCGCTGGGCGGGCAGGCCGGTGGCCACCGCCTCGTCGCACAGGTGGCGGACATAGGGGGCCAGATGGGCGTGAACCCTGCTCCACATGGCGAAATTGGCCAGCAGGTCGGGGGTTGAATCATATTGCAGATTGTCGTCGGGGCGGTTGCCCTCATGGCTGCGCATGACCGGGGCGAAAGCGGCCAGTTCGCACCAGCGCTGCATCAATTCGACGCTGCGGATATTGCCATGCAGCGAGGTGTAGCCGCCGCAATCGGAATGACTATAGGCATTGCCGACCAGCCCTGCGGACAGGGCCGCCGTGATGACCGTGCCGATACCGTCATGGCGGGTGAAATCGACCGATTGATCCCCGGCCCAGAGCAGCGGGCAATGGCCCGACACGCCGCTGAAGCCTGCGCGCATGAAGAACACCGCATCGCCTTGCCGGCCCCGCATGGCCAGCGCCCGGTCATTGACCTGCGCCCACAGCACCGGCCAGAGATTATGCGCCTCCATCGCGTCCATGCCGCCCGCCAGACGCACATCGGTGGGCAGATATTCGCCAAAATCGGCCATCCAGCCATCAATGCCAATGTCCAGCATTTCGCGGCACAGGATGCGTTCGGCAAACCATGCGCAGCTCTCCTCGCGGGTGAAATCGAGGACGCCGCAATCAAATTCTCCGAAATCAACCAGATAGGGTTCGTCGCTGTCCAGCTTACGGCACAGATGGCCCCGGCTAAGCGCCTCCTGATACAAGGCGCCATCGACGGCCAGATAGGGGTTGGCATAGGCAAGGAAGCGGATGCCGCGCGCGTTCAAGGCCTTGATCCGCGCGGGCAGGTCGGGATAGCGCTTCTCGCTGCGCTGCCAGTCCCAGAACAGGCGGCGGCCAAAGCTGGTCTCGCGGATGCCCGCCCAATCCTCGCACCACAGGCCCGAAACCGCCGCGCCCGCATCGATGAAGGCTTCGAGCCTTTCAAAGCTCTTTTCGCCCTGTTTCAACCCGACAATCGCCCCGCCAATCGCCCAGTCCGGCAAGGCGCGCGGGCGCCCAAAGCGCAGCGAAAGCTGGCCCACCAAATCCTGTGGCCCATCGGCGGCGAAGAGTTCGAAGCGCGCCTGATCGGCCCAGACCTCGAAAGTTGAGTGCGCGGGATCACTGGCGTCGATCACGCTGTAGACGCTGGCGTCGAGATGGATGGCCAGCCAGCGCGAAGTCAGCAGGGTCGGCTGGGGATAATTGGTGTTCCAGTAATCGCCGCCCGCCATGCCGGTTTCATCCATGATCCGGGTCAGCTCGGTGGTCTTGTCGCGGCCTACGCCCGGCTCGCTCGTCCACATCGGAAAGCGGCGGCCGTTGAGCGCAAGGTAGCTCATCTGCTCGCCGCCGCCCCAGACGGTTTCGCCCGGTTCGGCATGGAAATGGACGCATAAGCGGTCGAAAGCAGGGTCGAGCGCATGGATGGTCAGCGCGGCCGGATCCAGATCGATGCGGGCAACCGGCGCGTCATTGTGCAGCAACAGGATGACGTCATCCTCCACGCGCCAGCCTGTCGGGACGATGCGGTCGCTGGGCTCATCCTCGATGCGAAAATTGCCGCGATACATCGCCACGGACGGCTTGCCCCGCGCTATGACCAGCGCAGGACATTGCGAGTCGTGGCGGAGAACTGTGCGCCCGGCGAAATCCAGTTGAAAACCATCTCTGAAAGGAGAAAATTGCACCCGCATCGCTCATCCAAACGTTGATTTTGGTCTCGGCAATCCGTGAATGGATTGATGTGACACCGCTTGACATATCGCCACGCGGCAGGCAAATCAACCATCAATCGCAGTGCTAAAAAATGCGAGAGGGAAGCCATGGCGGGAAGAGGCAAGATTGCCCGACCCCCGCATTTGGGGAGGATTATGACATGAAATCAAAACTATCGTCCTTGCTGTGCCTGCCGCTCCTGGCCGTGGGCAGTGCGCCCGCTCTTGCCCAGCAGGCGGCAGATTCGGGAACGGCCGGAGAAATCGTCGTTACCGCCCAGAAGCGCTCGGAATCGCTGCACAGCGTGCCGGTGGCCGTTTCGGTCCTGACCGGCGCTGCTCTGGCGGCCACAGCCCGGCCCAGCATTGAAAGCGCGACCCAGCTTGTCCCGGCCCTGAACTTCCAGAAATCGGGCACCACGCTTAATCAGACCATCTATCTGCGCGGCGTCGGCACGGCCACGTTCTCCATCGCGGGTGAGCCTTCGGTATCGACCGTGGTGGACGGCGTCGTCTATGCCCGATCGGGCGAGGCGTTCAGCGATCTGGTTGACATCGCCCAGATGGAAGTGCTGCGCGGGCCGCAGGGCACGCTGTTCGGCAAAAATGCCAGCGCGGGCGTTATCACCATCACCAGCCAGATGCCCAAGAACGAGTTTTCCGGCAGCATTGAGGCCAATTATTTCGAAGGCAACGAATGGCGCGTGAAAGGCGCGATCAACGTGCCTTTGGGCAAGGATCTGGCGGCGCGTTTCACCGGTTTTGCCAGCGGCTATGACGGCAATATCCGCAATATGGCCACCCAATCGATGGTCAATGGCTATGACCATGTCGGTGGTCGCGCTCAATTCCTTTATAACCCCGGCACCGGCGTAAAGATCTATGTCGCGGCCGATTATCACCGCAACAATGACAATTGCTGCGCCGACATCATCGCCACCGGAGCGCTGACTGGTGCGGGCGCGCCGACTACCAGCCTTGCCTTCAATGCGCTGCCAACGCCGATGGGGGCCAAGACCGGCTTTATCAATCAGAACCTTGTGACCAGCACCAAGGAAGATGGCTGGGGCATTTCGGGTCAGGCCGATATTGACGTGGGCACCCATACGCTGACCAGCATCACCGCCTATCGCGAATGGAACAACACCGAAATCCGCGACGGCGACTGGCTGGACCGTGCCTATGTCGGGTTTAACCAGTTGCATGACACCGGGCCGCAAAAATCCAATACGTTCAGCCAGGAATTGCGCCTGACTTCGCCTGCGGGCAACCGGCTTTCGTATGTGCTGGGCGCCTATTATTCGCGCGCGTTCTCCGAACGTATCTTCACCCGCAGCGATGAAGTCTGCACCGCCACGGCAACCGCGCCCACCGGCGTGCTGATCCCCTGCGGCAGCGCGAATGCCAATGCCTCGACCCTCCCCAGTGCGACGGCCGATTTTGGCTCGACTTTCAATAACCTCGCGGTTTTTGGGCAAGCCACGTTCAAGCTGGCCGATCATATACGACTGGTCGGCGGCCTGCGCTATACGCATGACAAGCTGGACGTGTTCCACAGCCGCCGCACCACGCTGACCGGGCCGGGCATCAACGGCAATTTCGATCAGGGCGTGTTCGACGCCTATAACGCGCTGATCGCGGGCGGCAGCACGGCTAGCGCGGCCGCTTCGGCGGCGGTGACGTCGTCCAATGGCGTGCCCTTCCGTACCGGTACGTCAAAGGATAATCTGTCGGGCAAGGCAGTGATTCAGGCCGATCTCAGCCGCGATGTGATGGCCTATGCCAGCTATGCGCGCGGTTATAAGGGCCCGGCCTATAACATCTTCTTCAACCTGACGGCCACGGGCACCAATGTAATTTCGCCCGAAACCTCGGATGCGTTTGAAGTGGGCGTGAAAAACACGCTGTTTGGCGGCAGGTTGACGCTGAACCTTGCCGGTTTCTATGCCAAGTATCACAATTTCCAGGCTAATAATCCTGATCTTGTGGCCGGTGTGGTCGTCACTCGCTTTACCAATGCCGGTGATGTCTCCACGCAGGGCGTCGAGGCTGATATGTCGTGGCGCCTTGGCCCGGATACGACGCTGGGCGGCGGCCTGGCCTATACCGATGCGCATGTGGTCAATTTCTATGCCGCTCCGGGCGCGGCTTCGACGGCGATCATCCCGGCGGGAACCCCGCTGGCCTATGCACCCAAGTGGAAGGGTTCCTTGAGCCTCGACCATCGCGTGCGGACCGAAGGCTGGGCCGATCTGGTGTTTGGCGCATCGGGCAATTTCCAGTCGAGCCAGTTGTCGCTGTTTTCCGCCGATCCGGTTCAGCGCCAGTTCGGCACGATCCCGGCCTATGGTCTGGTCAATATTCAGGCCGGTCTGGTTTCGCCCTCCGACAAGTGGCGGATCGTGGCTCAGGTCCGCAATCTGTTTGATCAGGCCTATGCTGCCTCGATCATCAACGGCGGGCCGGGGGGCAGCTATCGCTATCAGATCCCGCGCGATGCGATGCGCTATTTCGGGATCAGCGCCCGCTATAATTTCTGATTGGAAATCAAGGCACAAAGAAAGGGGGCGCTCCACACCGGAGCGGCCCCTTTTTGTTGGCTCAGTTGGCTTCCAACTGGGGCATCACCAGATGGATCCACCCCAGCGCCAGCAGATAGGCCCCGCCGCACAGGATAAACATCGGCGTGTAGCCAAACCCGTTGGAAAGCGACCAGCCCGCCAGCTCGATCACGCCCATGCCCGCCAGATTGCCCGCCACCGCGCCCAGCGCGATCACACTGGCCACGCGGCCAGCGGGCACAATATCGGTGCTCATGCCAAAGATATTGGTCGAAAAACCCTGATGCGCGAACAGGCCCAGTCCGATCAGCAGCGCGGCCAGCCAGACATTGCGCGTCAGCAGGGCCAGCGGCATGGCCAGCACCACAAGGGCAAAGAACAGCATCGAGCGCTTGCGTGCGGCATCGATGCTGAGCCCATTGCGGCGCAAGCGAGGAAACAGGCCTCCCGCAGTCAACGCGCCCGCCGCCGCCAGCGAGAAGATGATGGCGACCGGCAGACCCAGCCGCGCTTGGCTCATCCCGAAAACGCGGTTGAAGAAGTCGGGCATCCAGAACAGCACGAACCACCACACCCCGTCGGTCAGGAATTTGGCACCGATCACCACCCAACTGCTGCGTGCGCTTAACAATTCCCGCCAGTTCACGGGCGCGCGTTCAGACGCTTTGGTGACAGGCTCAAGCGAGCGGGTGCCCCACCACCATGCCGCCAGCCAGACCAGCCCCAGCCCGCCGGTCACGAGAAAGGCCGCTTTCCAGCCAAATGCCATCGCGAAAGGCGGTATGATCAACGGTGTCAGAATAGCGCCGATGTTGGGGGCCGTATTGATGATGCCCAAAGCCTGATTTCGGCGGTCGGGCGTCAGGTAAAGCGTGGCCGATTTGACGCCTGCCGGGGTGCTGACTGTCTCGCCGATCGCCAGTACGACTCGGGCGGTGACGAATTGCTGGACATTGGCGGCTATCGCGTGGGCCATGCCCGCCAGGCTCCATACCGCGACCGCCGCGCCATAGGCGACCCGCACTCCCAAGCGGTCAATAAACCAGCCCACGAAGACCAGCGCGCTGGCCGCAGCGAATTGAAAAGCTGAGCCAAGATGGGCAAAATCGCCGTCATTCCAATGAAATGTCGCTTGAAGTGTGGGCTTGAGCAGGGCCACCACCTGTCGGTCGACATAATTGAGCGCATTGCCCGCAAACAGCAGCGCAACCAATGCCATGGTCGCGCCGGAAGAAGCCCGCTTGGCGGCAGGTTCCATGGTCCATCTCTCCCCTAATCCAAGCGCATTTGTGGCGCTTTGCTCTTGCACAGTAGCGCTTTTGGAGGATAAGGAAAGCACGTTGTGACACCGTGGGACAGATTCTCGGTCGAGGCAGCATAAGCACAAAACATTTGGGGAAGATGCAATCTATGCCGGCACCCTCCGATGCCAAGGATAACACCCCGCTATGGGCAGGCGATCTGTTTGGCGAAACCCATTTGGCCCCCGCAACGGTGGCCCCTCCGGCCAAATGGCGCCAACTCATGCCCGGCATCGCCATCAGCGCGATTGTCAGCGCGGCGGGCGCGTGGTTTTCCGATCATTACGGCATGCCGATCATCCTGATGGGGCTGATCCTCGGGCTGGCGATGCAATTTGTTTCGGCTGATCCGCGCACCTCGCCGGGGCTGGAATTCGTGGGCCGCACCTGTTTGCGCTGGGGCATCGTGCTGCTGGGTTTTCAGGTCACGCTGTCGGAAATCGGCGCGCTGGGGCTGGGGCCGTTTCTCGCGCTGCTGGTGGTGATGAGCGCGGCGATCTTAGCGGCGCTGGTCGGCGCGCGCATGGCTGGGCAGGGGCTGGCCATCGGCATTCTGGCCGGAGGCGCCACGGCTATTTGCGGGGCCTCGGCCGCGCTGGCTCTGTATGGCGTGGTCGGGCGCGAAAGGGTCAGCCAGGCGCAATTCACGCTGACGCTGGTGGTTGTCTCGGTGGCCAGCGCATTGGCGATGACGATCTATCCCGAACTGGCGCGCGTGGCCCATTTCGATGCGCGGCAGGCCGGTTTCCTGACCGGCGCGGCCATCCATGATGTCGCCCAGTCGATCGGCGGGGGCTATGCCGTCTCCAATGCCGCAGGCGCCGCGGCCACGGTGGTCAAGCTCACCCGCGTCGCTCTGCTGGGGCCGCTGGTGGCGCTGGCTGCGGTGGTCATTCAGCGCTTCGATTCGCGCGGCGATGATGTTTCGCCGTGGAAGGCTCTGGCGCTGCCGCCCTTCATTCTGGCTTTTCTGGCGCTGGTGGTGGGCCATTCCCTGATCGCCGTTCCCGCCGTGATCTCGGCCAATGCGCTGTTGCTGTCCAAGGGACTGCTGCTGCTGGCCGTCACCGCCACGGCGATGCGGACCCGGACGGACCTCATTCTGCAGCTGGGGTGGAACTCGGTGCTGCCGGTGCTGGCGGCGACGGCCACCTCGTTCCTTGTCGCGTTCGCTTTTGCCCTCTGGGTTATTCAATAAAGTGGGTGATCCAATGAAACCGGAATATGATCTGGCCATCATCGGCGGGGGTATCAACGGGGCGGGGATCGCCCGCGATGCCGCCGGGCGCGGCGCGCGCGTCCTGCTGCTTGAACAGGGCGATCTGGCGCAGGGCACATCCTCAGCCAGCACCAAGTTGATCCATGGCGGGCTGCGCTATCTGGAACATTACGAATTCGCGCTGGTGCGTGAGGCTTTGAGCGAACGCGAGGTTTTGTGGAGCATTGCGCCCCATATCATCTGGCCGCTGCGTTTCGTGCTGCCGCATCGGGAGGGGCTGCGTCCGCGCTGGCTGCTGCGGCTTGGCTTGTTTCTCTATGATCATATCGGCGGCCGCCGCGCCTTGCTCGCCACACAGACCATCGACCTGACCCACGGCCCGGAAGGGGAGGTGTTGAAACCTGCTTATTCCAAGGGCTTCGTCTATTCCGACGGCTGGGTGGATGATGCCAGGCTGGTCGTGCTGAATGCGCGGGATGCGGCGATGCGCGGCGCGGACATCCGCACCCGCTGCAAGGTCGAAGGGCTGCACCGGGGCGAGGGCCTTTGGCATATTCAGACATCGCAGGGCACCTTCACCGCAGGAGCCGTGGTCAATGCCGCCGGCCCCGCCGTGCTGGATCTGCTGGGCCGGGCAGGGCAGGCGACGCAACAGCAAATGCGGCTGGTACGCGGGTCGCATATCGTCGTCCCCCGCCTGTTCGACCATGAAAAGGCCTATTTCTTCCAGCTTCCCGATGGGCGCATCTTTTTCGCCATCCCTTATGAGGAAGATTTCACCCTGATCGGCACAACCGATCGTGATTACACCGGGCCGACGTCCGAGGTACGCGCCAGCGAAGAGGAGATCGCCTATCTCTGCGCCGGGGTGAATGAATATTTTCAGCGCCAGATCACGCCGGATGACGTGGTGTGGACCTATTCCGGGGTTCGCCCGCTGGTTTCCGATGGTTCCGGGCGGCCGGAGGCGGCAACGCGCGGCTATCGCTTCGAGGTGGACGGGCGCGCGGATGAGGCCCCACTGCTCTCGGTGTTCGGGGGCAAGATCACCACCTATCGCCATCTGGCCGCGAGCGCGGTGGACCGTTTGGCGCCGCTGGTTCCGGCGATCGCCGGCGCATCATGGACGCATGGCGCGGCCTTGCCGGGCGGGGATTTTCCCAAAGAGGGGCAGCAGGATCTCATCGCCGCCCTGCGCACACGGCGGCCCGATTTGCCGGAACGGGCGGTCCGACGACTGGTGCGATGTCATGGCACTTTCGTACTGGCGCTGGATGGACCGGTTGGAGCCTCGCCGACGCAGGATGGCGAGGATTTCGGCCACTGCCTTTGCGCCCGCGAGGTGGATTGGATGATGCGCGAGGAATGGGCGGTGAAAGCCGACGACATCCTGTGGCGCCGCACCAAACTGGGGCTGCGCTTTGACGGGAACCAGACTGCACGACTTGAAAAATATATGGCGCAGAGGAGAGCATGACCATGAAAGTAGTTTGCATTGGCGGCACCGTCACCAGCGGCAGCGCCACGGAATGCGCCCTGATGCTGGCCGGACAGGCCGCCCGGCAAGCGGGCGCGGATGTCAGGCATTTCGGCGGGGACTATTTGGGCGTTTTGCCTCATTACCGGGGCCCGGGGCATGAGGCCGGGGCCGGGGGCGAACTGGTCGAGGCCGTAAGGGAGGCCGATGGCATCATCATCGCCGCGCCCGGCTATCACGGCACCGTGTCGGGTCTGGTAAAAAATGCGCTGGATTATCTGGAGGATCTGGCGGGGGACGCGCGCCCTTATCTGGATGGGCGCGCGGTGGGCCTGATCGCCACGGCCTATGGCGATCAGGCGACGATGAGCACGATGATGACCTTGCGCGCCATTACCCACGCGCTGCGTGGCTGGCCCACGCCGCTGGGCGCAACGGTACGCACATTTCAGGACCTGTTTGACACACAGGGAGCATGCAGCGATGCAAGGGTCGCGGCGCAACTGACCATGGTTGGCGCGCAGGTGGTGATGGGCGCGCGCAGCCTTGCAGGAGCAGTCGCATGAGCCGGTTGGAGCTGGCGCTGGCGGCTTTGGCGCGCGGAGAAATCATCCTGTTGACCGGGGACAGGTTGCGCGGGGGCGATGTGGATCTGGTCGCGGCGGCCAGTCTGGTGCGTCCTGAAACGATCAACTTCATGGCGCGGTATGCGCGCGGATTGGTCTGCCTTGCCATAACGCCGGATCGAGCGGTGCGCCTTGGGCTGTCGTTGCTGGATACAGGGGCTTTGGAGCGCACGGGTCGACCTTTCGCTCCTTCCATCGAGGCGCGCGAAGGCATTACGACGGGGATTTCCGCTGCTGATCGGGCAATGACTGTTCAGGTCGCCACGTCCGCATCGGCCAGTGCTCAGGACATTGTCTCGCCGGGCCATGTCTTTCCGCTTATCGCATGCAGTGGCGGGGTTGCTGTTCGTCCATCGGCTACCGAGGCAGCGGTGGAGTTGTGCCGTATGGCCGGTGTGGGCGATGCGGCGGTGCTGTGCGCCGTGATGAAGGAGGACGGACATATGGCGCGCGCCGAGGATCTGGAGTCGTTTTTGATCGACCATGGCATGGAAAGCGCTGATATTGGTGATCTCATTGACCGTGGTCAGGAGTAGATGGCCAAGCCGGAAAATTTGCGATATGCGGTCGGGAGTTGGCTGCTCCCGACCTGACATGTCGATTGTTGATATTCTATATTATGTAAATAGCAGTCTTCGGCAATATCACTGTCACTCAGCCTGCAATGGCCTCACGCTCCTGCCAGACCGGCCTTTTCCGTCGGCGTTTGAACCGGGCAATCCCGCTCGACCCGCTCGGAATAGCGGTCGACCAGTTGGTCGGTATGCGGGCGCAGCAGGACGGTGAAGCGCACCAGTTCCTCACAGACATCGGCGATGCGGTCGTAATAAGATGACGGCTTCATCCGCCCCGCCTCGTCAAATTCCTCATAGGCCTTGGCCACGCTGGACTGGTTGGGAATGGTGAACATCCGCATCCAGCGGCCCAGCAGGCGCAAGGTATTGACCGAATTAAACGATTGAGACCCGGCGCAGACCTGCATCACCGCCAGAGTGCGCCCCTGCGTCGGGCGCATTCCCTTCATGGCCAAAGGCAGGTGGTCGATCTGGGTCTTCATTATGCCGGTGATCTGGCCATGCCGCTCCGGGCTGCACCATACCTGCCCCTCGGACCACAGTGATAGCTGGCGCAATTCGGCAACGGCGGGATGGTCGTCGCCTGCTACCTGATCGGGCATGGGCAGATCGGCGGGGTCGAAAATCCGCACTTCGCAGCCGAAGAGGATGAGCAGGCGCGCGGCTTCCTCGACCACAAGGCGTGAATAGGAACGTTCGCGCAGCGAGCCATAAAGTAGGAGGATGCGCGGCGGCGGGTCCATCGGCCCCAACCCCAGCGCCGGGCGACGATGGGCATATTCGGGCCGAAGCGCGGGCAGATGATCGGGATCGGCAAGGTCGCGCAGGCGCGAAAAGGTGGTTTCATCCATGATTTAAGCCCCCACCGGCGCGCTGTCGGCAAACCAGCGCCGACCGATCCACAGCGCTACATTGACCAGCATGATCAGCACCGGCACCTCCACCAGCGGCCCGATCACGGCGGCAAAGGCCACGGGCGAGGCCAGCCCGAAAGCGGCGATGGCCACCGCGATGGCCAGTTCGAAATTGTTCGACGAGGCCGTGAAGGACAGTGCCGCCGCGCGCGGATAATCGGCCCCGGCCAGCTTTGCCAAGGCAAAGCTGAGCAGGAACATCACGACAAAGAAGATCACCAGCGGCACGCCGACCTTGATGGCATCCATCGGCAAGGCAAGGATCTCGCCGCCCTTCAGGCTGAACATGGCGATGATCGTGAAGAGCAGCGCGATCAGCGTCAGCGGGCTGATGGTCGGGATGAAATGATGCTCATACCAAACCTGCCCCTTGTGGGCGATCAGGCTGCGGCGCACCAGAAAGCCTGCGGCAAACGGAACCCCCAGATAGGTGAGCACTGCGCGGGCGATCATCGGAAATTCGACATTGACCACATGGGCCTGCAACCCGAACAACGGCGGCAAGACCGTCAGCAGGAGCCAAGCATAGGGCGTGTAAAAGAAGATCTGAAACAGCGAATTGAACGCCACCAGCCCGGTCACATATTGCGGATCGCCATGCGCCAACTGGTTCCAGACCAGCACCATCGCAATGCAGGGCGCAATGCCGATCAGGATCAGCCCCGTCATATATTCGGGTGAATTGGGCAGAAATGTCACCGCCAGCGCAAACATCAGCGCCGGGCCGACAATCCATGCCAGCGCAAAGGACAGGCCCAAAATCCGCGTATCGCGAAACACTTGCCCCAATTCCTCATACCGCACCTTGGCCAGCGGCGGAAACATCATCAGGATCAGGCCGACGGCAATTGGTATGCTCGTGCTGCCCACGGACATCGCGTTGAGCGCCGCCGGAACCGAGGGCGCAAAATGGCCAAGGCCGATGCCCACAGCCATCGCCAGAAAGATCCACAGGGTAAGATAGCGGTCCAGAAACGACAGACGGCTCATGGCTTTACCCTTTGGCCATCGGCGCCCACCACCTGTTCGCCATCTTCCTTGGCAAAGGCGCCGCGCTGCTCGGCGGGAATAAGGTCGAGGACCTCCTCGGACGGGCGGCACAATTTGACGCCCAGCGGCGAGACGACCAGCGGGCGGTTGATCAGGATCGGATGCTCCATCATCGCGTCGATCAACTGCGCATCGCTCAGCTCGGGATTACCCAGCCCCAGTTCGGCAAAAGGCGTGCCCTTTTCGCGCAGCAGCGCGCGTGGAGGTATCCCGGCGCGTGCAATCAGGCTTTCCAACATGTCACGCGAGGGCGGAGTCTTGAGATATTCCACCACATGCGGCTCGATCCCGGCGTTGCGGATCATAGCCAGAGCGTTGCGCGAGGTGCCGCAGGCGGGGTTGTGATAGATGATGATGTCGGTGGTCATTGTCTAACTCCAGTTAGGCAGTCGCAGGCGGGCAGCAGGCGACATCGTCCGTGCAAGGAACGCCGCCGCAGCAATTTTCGGTAAGATAGCCCATCAGGCCGTTCATCGCCGGATAGTTGGCGCAATAGATGATGAGCCTGCTCTGACGTCGCTGCGTCACCAGCCCTGCATTGGCCAGCGCGGCCAGATGAAAGCTCATCGAGGAGGACACGACGCCCAGCTTCTCGGCAATGGCGCCGGCGGGCAGTCCCTCCTCGCCCGCCTGCACCAGCAGGCGGAAGGCGGCAAGGCGATGCTCTTGCGCAAGGGCTCCAAGCGCGCGGATGGCGGCGGATGCGTCCATCATTATCTCCATGATTCGATAAAAGTCGAAATATGGAGATAAAAGGCGCGCGTCAATCCGTTTCAGACCATAAGCGGGAGGGGGCTAAGCCGCGCCCGCCCCCTCCCGCCATTCTATTATCTGCCCTTGAAAGCCACCAGCCGCACTCCGAACGGCTCAAGCGTGGGACGCCGCAAATCAGCCGCAGCGCCGGACAAACTCGACATCAACACAGCGCCTGCGGTTGCTTTAAAGCCTTCAATAGCAAGTGTCTGATCCTGATTGCTCATGTTGAGCAGCACCAGAACGCCATTGCCATCCACATCGCGCCTTGCATAAGCGACCACCTGAGCATTGCCCGATTCCAGAGGAACATAGGCCCCATCGCGCAAGGCCTTGTTCGTCTTGCGCAATTGCAACAGCCGCGCATACCAGTGAAGGAGCGAAGCCTGATCGACGCGCTGGCTCGCCACATTGACCGTCGCGGCGGAGCGCCCCACCGGCAGCCATGGATCGCCGCTGGTAAAGCCCGCACCCTTCCCCGCGCTCCATTGCATGGGCGAACGTTCGGGATCGCGATTGTCGGCTACCTTGCGTTTGGCGCCAAGGGGAATGTCGCGCAATTCATCAGGCGCCAGATCGGGCATGCCGATCTCCTCGCCATAATACATCAGCGCCGTGCCGCGCAGGGTCAGCGTCATGGCCGAAGTGATCCGGGCGATCTGGTCATTATGCAGGCCATCGCCAAAACGGGACCATTGGCGCGGGGTATCATGGTTGCTGAAATGGAAAACCGGGGGAAAGCCATCGAGCTTCATCTCGGCCTCGTCAATCCGCGCCTTGAAGGCCGATGCATTGAGGCTGGCCACATCCTTGTAAAGGAAATCCATCGGCAGATTGATCTCGTCGCCCTTTGCGCCATAGACCCGGCGCAGATCGTCGATCGAGGAAATCGCGTTTTCGCCCAGCAGCACCCGATCACCGGGGAAACTGACCACCACCTTGCGCAGGCCCCGCAAGGCCGCGCGCGTGGCGGGCAGATTGCTGTTATAGGGCTTGAGCCCGACCGGCGCCCCCGATTTCACATCCGGGTCCTCGGGCCAGTTGGTATCCTCGAACAGATAGGGCGTGGCATCGAGGCGGAAACCGCTGGCGCCGTGGCGCAGCCAGAAGCGCGCCACATCATGCATCGCCTTTTGCAGCTCCGGATTGGCCCAGTTGAGATCGGGCTGTTCCTTCAAAAAGACGTGATAATAATATTGGCCGGTCGGCTTGTCATATTCCCATGTCGATCCGCCAAAGATCGATTCCCAATTGGTGGGCGGGCCGCCATTGGGCGCCGGATCATGCCAGACATACCAGTCGCGCTTGGGATTGTTGCGCGATGACCGCGATTCCTTGAACCACGAATGCTGGTCCGAGGAATGGTTGAGCACCAGATCGACCATCACCCGAATGCCGCGCTTACGTGCCTCGCTGGTCAGCCGGTCCCAATCGGCCATTGTGCCATATTCGCGCGCCACGGCGGTGTAATCGGACACGTCATAGCCGAAATCGGCATTGGGCGAAGGGAAGAATGGCGTCAGCCAGATGGCGTCGACCCCCAGTTCCTTGAGATAATCGAGCCGCTGCGTCACGCCATTGAGATCGCCGATCCCGTCGCCATTGCTGTCCTGAAAGCTGCGGGGATAGATTTCATAAATGACGGCATGGGTCCACCATGGCTGGGCCTTTGCGGCGGCTTTCTCTGTCTGCGCCGCAGGGGCCGGTTTGGCGGCCTCCGCCGGAAAAGCGTTCAAGGTCAATACGGTGCCCAGCGCCGCAGTGAGTGCAAATTTGCCGATTTTTGGGGTTCTCATGCTGCCACCTTCTTCATTTGGGCAAGGGCATCGCCATGCGACGGGAAATTGAGACTGCATCCATCCAGAAACCGCGCCAGATCGCGGGACCGGTAAAAATCGACATCCTCGCGCTGCGCTTCGGCCAAAGGCGGGAAGGCGCCATAACCGGCCAGCAGGCAATTCCATGAAGCGCTGGTAAAATGGCTCAGGCCCGGTTGCCGTGCGAGCAGCGCCGCCAGATCGCCCCGACGAAACCATGTGTCGAGAATATGGAGCAGCGGATCGGAGAGAAGGTCGTTGTCGCGATTGGCGTGCCAGTAGTCGCTGTCATCGCGGGTGTTCAGCTTGTAATGGGCGACAATATAGTCGCGTACCCGCTCCACCCGGTCGGTGATGACGGCGTTGAAGGCATCGCGATATTGCGGCGTAAAGTTGCCCCGCTCCAGATGATCCATGAACAGATCGACGGTGTTGAGCACCAGATGCAGCGCCGTGGCCTCAAGCGGCTCGACAAAGCCCTGCGCCAGCCCGACCGCAAGGCAGTTCTGCTCCCAGTGGCGGGCCAGCTGGCCGGTGTGGAAACTCAGATGGCGCGCTTCGACCGGGCTGTCGAGCATGCCAAGGGTGGCGCGCAATTCCTGCTCTGCGGCATCGGCGGTCAGGAAATCCGTGCTGAAGACATAGCCGTTGCCGTTGCGGTTGGTCAGCGGGATCGACCATGCCCAGCCATGGGAAAGCGCGGTGGCGGTGGTTTCCACCGGGACGGGCGCGGCGGCGGGTGTGGGCAGTACGACAGCGGCATCGTTGAACATATTGGAGCGGAAGCTGACAAAAGGCACATCGAGCGCGCCGCGCATCAACAAGGCGGCAAAGCCCGTGCAATCAACGAAATAATCCGCCTCGATCCGCCCGGCCCGATCTGTCATCACCGCCGCAATCGCGCCGAGATCATCGCGGATGATGTCCTGCACCTTCGCCTGATGGTGCGTAACCCCGCCCGCCGTGGCGCAATCGCGCAGGAACCGGCCCAGCAATGCGGCGTCGAAATGATAGCCATATTCCATCCGAAACGGGAAATGGGCGGGCGCGAGCGGCGCCTTGCCCCGCGCGGCCAGAACGCCGCCCAGCAGGAAATCGCCCGGCGCCGTCGGCACATCCAGCCCCAGCCTGCGATTGCCGCAATTGAGGGTAAAAGCTTCCTCGGTGTGCAGGTCGAGCTGGGTCAGGAAGGGATGACTGTATTGCGCCACGCCCGAGGCCGGGCTCCAGCCCTGAAATCGGATGCCGGCCTTATAGGTGGCGCAGCAGGCGGGCATCCATTCCTCCTCGGCAATGCCCAGAACCTCGAAGAACCGCTTGAGCGTTGGGGTCGATCCCTCGCCCACGCCGATGGTGGCAATTTCGGGCGCTTCGACCAGCGTGATCTGCGCCTTGCCTGCGCCCCAGCGATGGGCCAGCAGATTGGCGGCCATCCAGCCTGCCGTGCCTCCGCCGATGATGGCGATGCGCAAGCTCATGCCGGTTGGCCCAGAAGGCGTTGCAGATAGTCGTCATGGCTGGGCAATTGGTCAAGCGGTCGGGCTTTCAATTGCGCCAACTGGGCCAATTGCCGGCGCAATTGCGCCTCTGAGGGGCCATCAGCCAGCGGATGATAATCGGCGGGCACAATGCCCTGCCCCATCAGCACCTGCGCCCAGGATGGTTCCATGAAGATGTCATATTGATCCTGAACCAATGTGCCATTGGCCGCGAACAAGGCGATTTTGCGTGCCAGTCGTTCCGGCACCTCCATCTGGCGCAGATCACGCCAAAAGGCGGAATCGCGGCGTTGATTGGCGTGGTAATGCAGAATGATGAAGTCGCGGATCAACTCCATCTCGATCTGCGATTGCCGGTTATATTCCCCGATCAACTGAGCCGTAATCCCGTCATGGGGAAACAGGTGCAGCAGGCGGGTGATCGCCGACTGGATCAGATAAATGCTGGTGGATTCGAGCGGTTCGAGAAAGCCGCTCGACAGGCCGATGGCCACGACATTGCGGTTCCATTGGCGACGCGTGCGGCCGGTGCGGAAATGGATGATGCGCGGCTCGTCCAGCGCGGACGTTTCCAGATGGCCCAGCAACACTTGCGCGGCTTCATCATCGCTGCAAAAGCGGCTGGAATAGACAAGCCCGTTGCCGTTGCGATGTTGCAGGGGGATCTGCCATTGCCACCCCGCCCCATGGGCAATCGAGCGGGTGAAGGGCGCGGTTTGCGCATGGCGCTGTGAGGGCACCGCCATGGCGCGATCACAGGGCAGCCAGTGGCTCCAATCCTCATAGCCAGTGCCCAATTGCTGCTGGATCAGTACGCCCCGGCCACCCGAGCAGTCGATGAACAGATCGCCCGCCACTTGTCGCCCGTCGGCCAGCACCAGCGCCATGATATCGCCCACCCCGGCGGCGCGCTGAACATCGCGGACCGTGCCTTCGGTGCGGACCACGCCCAGCCTTTCCGAATAGCGCCGCAGGAATTGGCCATAGAGCGCGGAATCGAAGTGATAGGCATAGGGCATATCCCAGATAGGATCATTGCCGGTGGTGGGCGCGAATTTGCCCGCCTGCGCGCTCAAGTAGTTGAGGTCGAAGTCCCAATAGCTGCCCTCGATCCCCAATTGGCGGGCGCGGGTCCAGAAATGGTGGAACGAGCAGAAGGGCAGATTGCGCCCCGCCGTGCCAAAGGTGTGATAATAGCTTTCGCCAATCGCGCCCCAGTTTTCGAACCGGATGGCCAGCTTGATCGTCGCCTTGGTTTCGCGCAGAAACTCGGCTTCGTCGATGCCCAGCACGGCGTTGAATTGCTGGATCGGCGGGATGGTCGCCTCGCCTACGCCGATGATGCCGATGTCATCGGATTCGACCAGTTCGATGGCGATCCTGCGCTCTTGCGTGGTCGCCCCCAGGACCTTGGCCAGCAAGGCGGCCGTCATCCAGCCGGCTGTGCCGCCTCCCAGAATGACCACCTTGCGGATCGGTCGGGTCACGTTTGCATCCTCTTGTGTTTTATTCATGGGCGCTCTCCCCGCCCGTTGGGGCGAGCGGGGAGAACTATCATGAACAAGGCCCGGCACGAACAAGGCCCCGTCAGAACGGCTCTGCTCAGAAGAACGAGTAGGTCAGGTTGAGCAGGAAGTTGCGCCCGAAGGTTTCCACCCGCGTGACCAGCCCACTGGCCGTATCGGTATAGGTGTCCTTCTGGTCGGTCAGATTCTGCGCCTGAACCGAGATCCTCAGGCCCTTGAGATAGGCAATATCGGTCTTTTTGAAATCAAAGCCGATCTGAGCATCAACCAGCGTTTGTCCGGCCCGGTTGACCGGCGAGATCGTATTCGATCCGCCCCGATCCTCCGACAGCCACTTGGAACGGTTGTTGATCGAAGCGCGGGCCGAAAAGCCGCCCTTTTCAAAGAAACCGGTCAACTGGAACACCCGCTTGGACAGGCCCGGCACATCGGTGCCGTCCTTCAGCCCGCCATCGGTGAAGGCGGCCCCGCCCACGATGCCAAAGCCGTCAAGCGCATGGACAAAGCGGCCGAAGGGCAGGCTCGCCTGAATTTCGATGCCCTTGACCTGCCCCTTCAACCCGCCGGTATAGGTGGTGTTGAGCCCCTTGAACGTGGCGGGCGTATAGATGGTCGAACCGTCGCTGCTGACCGCCTGATGATAGCCGGGGATATAGAACTGGGTGAAATCGCGCACAGTGGTGGTGGCCACGTTCCAGTTGACCAGATCCTTGTAGAAGGCCGAGATCGAGATGAACCCGTCGCGCGCGAAGTAATATTCGTAAGAGGCGTCGAACTGGTTGGCCTCATAGGGGCGCAGTTGCGCATTGCCCGATGTGGACACCCATGGGCCAAGGCCCGGATCGGTGTTGGTCACATTGGCCACATTGTTGCGGAATTTGACCGAGGAACCGGGGTTCAGATAGTCGATGCGCGGGCGGCTGTTGACCTTTGACGCGGCAAAGCGGACGGTGTGGCCGCTGCCCAGATCAAAGTTCAGGTTCAGGCTGGGCAGGACGCGGGCGTAATTGGCCCCATCGTTGATCGGCGTGGCAATATCGAGCTGGTTCGAGCCGATCACCGAGTTGAAGCCCGAGGCGCGCTGGCTGGTGATCACCCCTTGCAGGCCGACATTGCCGAACATGCGGACGCCGCCGAACTCCTTCTCGAAATCGGCTTTGATGAAGGGCTGCCACACCTTTTCGCGGATCGAATAGGTGTCGCCCATGCGGTCGGGTTCAAGGCTGGCGGCGTCATAGCGGGTGTAGAAATTGCTGTTGATCAGCCCCAGCGCATCATAGGCCACCACATTGCCCAGACCCGCCCAGTTCACGTCCGCCACGCCGCGCCGCGCCGAAGTCGGAATAGCGCCGTCCAGCGGATAGGTGCTGGCGGTCAGGAAGTAGCCTTGATTGGCCTTCGACTTCTTGTGGTCGGAATAGCGGACCCCCAGATTGACATGCTTGATGAAGGAATCCTCATAATCCTTCTGAACCGCAAAGCGCAGGGAATCGAGGTTTTCATCAAAGATCGCGGTGTTGAGGAAGCCATCCTGCGCCTGAGCAAAGCCGATCGGCTGCCCGCCCGCGCCGATCACCGCGGTCTGGTTCAGCGCCGCGATGGGCGACAGGCTGCCGCCCCATGACTGGGGCCCGGCAAGGCGCACGGTGTTGTAATTGTCAAAGCTCTGCGAACTGTTCGAGAAGGTCAGGCCATTGTCACCATAATTGTAGGTGCGGATATTGTTCGGCCCCTGCGTGGTCAGGCCCGCGCGGCCAAGGCCCGCATAGCTTTCGGCCCGCGTGTCGCGCTTGGTGCTTTCGGAATGGGCGACATCGAGCGACAGATGCAGATCGGGCGCCGGATCATATTTCAGATTCCCGCCAAAGCTGGTCAGCTTGCCCTTCTTGTCCAGCGGATCGGTGCGCAGGACCGAGTTGAAGCCGGTGGTGCGAGCGGAGGTGATGGCCGTGGCGTTCGAGGAAATCACCGTGCTGCCATCCGAGGCGATGGGCAGGGCTTCAACAAAGCCGCGCGAAATGCCCTGATCGGCAAAATTGATGTAGAGCGCGTCCACCATCGCGGTGAAATTCTCGGCAGGCTTGAATTCCAGCACGCCGGCCAGCGTGTCGCGCTTGAGCAGGCGCGAGCGCGAGGAGATGTCGATCCCGGCGGGCGCATATTTGCCCGCATTGGCGCCCGAGGAAATCGCGCCTTTGTCATAGCCCCACACGCTGAAATACTGATCCTGCGTGGGCGATGAAGTGGTGGCCGCCGTCAGGGCGACGCCGATCGTGTCATTGGCGAATTTGTCGCTGAAGGACAGGGCGACGCGATAGCCATTGTCCTTGAAATCGGGGTTCTTCGACTTCTGACCGTTCTGTTCGAACGTGCCGTTCACCACCAGCGTGCGCTTATGCTCCAACGGATGGATCGTGCGCATGTCCACCGTGCCGCCCACGCCCATCGCGGAAAGATCGGCATTGGGGGTCTTGTAAACCACGGCCGTGTCGATGATTTCGGACGGATAGAGGTCATATTCCACGCCGCGATTGTCGCCGATGCCGATCAGTTCGCGGCCATTCATCGTGGTGCCGACGAAATCCTCGCGGAAGCCGCGCACCGAAATGCCGCTGACGCGACCGGCGCGGCGTTCACCGGCCAGACCCGCCAGACGACCGAGCGAATCCGCCACGCTCGATTGCGGCAATTTGCCGATGTCTTCGGACGAAAGCGCTTCGACCACGCCCGCGCTCTTCTGCTTGACGGCCTGGGCGCGCTCAAGGCTGGCGCGCATGCCGGTGACGACGATATCGGCCGGGGCGGCGGTCGGCTGGGGCGCGACTTGCGCGAATGCGGCGCCATGGCTCATCAGGGCGATGATCGCCGTGGAGCAGGCAAGACTCTTCTGTAGCTTCATGAGATTGGTTCCCTCCCTGTGCATGGCTGGCAGATCGCAAATTGGCCGCCAGCCTTCGTTCGCCCACAATATTGAGTCTTTACGCAATCGGTTGCAATGGGTAGGCGTTCCGTTTGCATATGCAAATTTCGGGCACCCTGTCCGCCCCGGCAAGATCGAGGCATAAGCGCGCGATGAACACAGTTTCCGTCCTGTCCGCCACCGATCGGCAAAAATCGCTTCAAGCGGTTGCTCTGTTGGTGTTTCTGGTCATGGGTCTGTCGGGCGCGATGGGGCCAACGCTGATTCCGGCGATTCGCATCGTCTTTGGTCTGGGCCTTTCCTCGGCGATGACGGTGCAATGGATCGCGCTGGTGGTCAGCGGGCTTTCCTCGCTGATACTGGCGCAGTTGCTGCACCGATTTGGGGCAAAGGCGATGGTGCTGGCGGGGCTGGGGCTGATGGCGCTGGGCTGTTTGCAGGTGCGGCTGTTCATCGTTTCCCCCTTTGGCGTTGATGCGCGCTATGGGCTGATGCTGGCCTCGCTGGCCGTGATTGCACTGGGCACATCGGTGCTTCAGGTGGCCGCCAACCTGCTGGTGGTCCAGCTTGGCCCTGCGCGCACCGCCTCCTCGCGCCTGACGTTGGCGCAGAGTTTCAATTCGCTGGGCGTGCTGGTGGGTGTGTCGCTGGGCACAAACCTCGCGCTTAACGCCAAGGTCACGACGGCCCCGGCCATGACCTCGGGCATTGGTCAGGCCTATGGCTGGTCGGCGGCGATCAACGGGGTTGCGCTGGTCGCGGCACTGATGGTCGGAGCAACCGCGTGGTCCTGGTCGCGGCCTTCTGTGAAATCCGATACTGTTCAATCCGGCAACGCGCCGATCCGCGCGGCGCTTGGGTCCGGCTGGGCCTTGGCGGGGGCCGCAGGCATTGCCCTTTATGTCGGCGCCGAAGGTTCCATCGGCAGCATCCTGATCTCCTATCTTCACCAGAAATCGGTGCTTAATCTGACGCTTGAACAGGCCGGGCATTATCTGGGCTGGTTTTATTGGGGCGGCGCGCTGGCGGGGCGTCTTGGGGGCACATGGCTGCTCCATCGCTGGCCCCCGGCGCGCATGCTGGGCATCGCGGCGGGCGGCGCGGTAATCGCAAGCGCCCTTGCCGCGATGGGTTCGGGGTCGGTGGCGGGCTATGCCGCGCTGTCCATCGGCCTGTTCAATGCCATCATGTTTCCGGTCATCTTTTCGATCACGGTCGAACGCTCGGCGGCTCCTTCTGCGGCCGTTTCGGGCCTGCTCAGCACCGCGATTGCCGGAGGCGCGATCCTTTCGGTGCTGGTGGGGTGGACCGGAGAGCATTTCGGTTTTGCCCTTTGCTTTGTGATCCCCATGTTGGCCTATGGGCTGATCGCCTTGTTCGCGGCCTGCGGCTCCATCCTCCCCTCGGCGGATAAAGCGCCGCAGGATTCGCGAATGACCAGTTCGGTGGGCAACCTTTCGGAGCGCACCTGATAGCCTTCCATCATGCGCAGCAGTTTTGAAACCAGAAGGTTGCCGGCAAGGATCGTGTCCTGCCGGATGGTGGTCAACTGGGGGTGCGCAAGGCGGGCGGCCTCGCTGTCATCATAGCCGACGATGGCCACATCATCGGGTACACGCAATCCGCGTTCATGCAGCGCGCGCATGGCCCCCACCGCCACCAGATCCGACGAGGCGACGATCGCGTCGAACGGCACCTTTTGGTCGAGCAGCGCTTGCACCGCCTCGGTCCCCGCCTGCATCCCCGATGGCGCGGGGCGCAGAAAGGTGAGGTCGGAGGGCAGGCCCGCGCCCGCCAGCGCATGGCGAAAACCGGAAAGCCTTTCGGACAATTGCGCCTGCCGGGTCTGGGCCGTGGTGATCGGTGCTGCCTGTCCGATAAAGGCGATCCTTTGCCGCCCCAGTTTCACCAGATGGCTGGTCGCCTGCCATCCCCCTTCGGTATTGTTGCTGCCCACCGAGCAATAAAGCTGGTCGGGCGTTTCCACGCCCCAGACGACAAAGGGCCGCTCCCCCTGCGCCATCTGGTTCAGCCCGGAGTGAAACTGCGACTGGCCCAGAAAGATGATGCCGTCATAGGGATGGGTTGCCATAAAACGGGCCAGCGAGGCGTCATCATAGGGGGCCTGAGACGAGATCGAGAAATCCAGCCCATGGTCGCGCATGGCCGCCCCGATCCCGCCCAGCAGGTTGAGTTCAAAGGAATTGGCAAGGCGGCTGCCGCTGGGCAGCGCGACCGGCATGACCGTGCAGATAGAACCGCTGCGTTTGGGTTTTCGGGCGCGGGTTTTCGCTTTGTCCTGCGCTCCCTCGCGCAGAGGATAGCCCATCTCCTGCGCTATCGCGATAACGCGGGCCTTGGTGTCGGGCGTGATGGCGGGATGATCGTCCAGCACACGCGAAACCGTGGCGACAGACACGCCCGCCGCCTGTGCAACGTCGATCAGCCTTGGTCGCCGCCCGGATTGCACCCGATCATTCGCCATGGAAACGCAGCGACATAAAAAAGGCACGACGAATCGCGGAATCAGCCCAAAGGCACTTCATGGCATCCCCCCCTGTTTTGATGCATTCTTTAGCACCTGGCCCGCCCCGGTTCAAATGGCGAGCCGCGGGAGAAACCATGCCCTAGGCTAAACGCGGCGCGGCCCCCGCCAGAAACAGCAGCGTCACCGCCCTCGCCCTCTCCCGGATCGATGCCCCATCCACCGGAACGGCGCGCAGACCCAGCAGGGTTTCCTCATAAAGGCCGGATCTGATGGCATGGACCAACTGGCCTGCGGCATCGAGCGAGGAAAGGTCATCGCGCAGGCCCCGCCCCTTCCAGCGGTCAAGAAAATCCGCACATTCCTCGACAATTTTCTTGTGGCCCGATTGGTAAAAGATCTGCCCGGCGGATGCATCTGTTCCGCCGCAGGCGATGACGCCGCGATAGACGGCGATGGATTCGGGCTGAAGATAAAAGCTCAGAATCCCGGTCAGCAGGTTTTCCAACGCTTCTTCCACCGACGTGCCCTGTTCGGCCAGCGCCAGCTCCTGCATCGCGGTCTGCGCGGTGTCGAGCATGGTTGCCGCGATCAGCCCGTCACGCCCGCCGAAATATTTGGCCACCGTGGCCTTTGACCCGCCCGCAAGGCGAAGAACTTCGGCAAGGCTGACATTATGAGGCCCATGCAACAGCATCTGTTGCCGCGTATGCGCGATCAGCGCGGCGCGTCTTGTTTGCGCCGCATCGGCCTTGCTGACGCGGGTTTCGGCGCTAGTTTTGGGTTCCGGGGATCGTGACAAATACAGGCTCCGTAAAGGGCGTCGGCGGGTTTCCGTTCTGCCTGTAGCGCGATCCGCGCGTGGGGTCACGATATCGCGGTTGACTTGGCTCCGCACAAGTGTACCATCGGTACACATAAGCAAGGGAGAGGTCATAATGCCATTCATCCGCAACGCATGGTATGTCGCCGCATGGGACAGCGAAGTCACGGCCGAGGCCATATTGTCGCGCCACATTCTGGACGAAAAGCTGATCTTCTTTCGCCAGCCCGACGGCACGGTCACGGCGCTGAGCGGCGTTTGCCCCCATCGCTATGCCTCGCTGTCGATGGGGCGGCTGGAGGATGGCGCTGTGCATTGCGGCTATCATGGCCTTGGCTTTGACCGCACGGGGGCCTGCGTGCACAATCCCTTCGGCGCCCCGCCCAAGGGGATGCGGCTGCGTTCCTATCCGGTGGTCGAGCGTTTCAGCGCGATCTGGATCTGGATGGGTGAGCCTGATGCCGCCGACCCCGCGCTGCTGCCTGATTTCTCCTTCAACGATCCCGCCGATTATTGCGTTGGGCAAGGCTATCTGCTGGTTCAGGCCAACTGGGAACTGGAGGTCGAAAATATCCTTGATCTCAGCCATATCCAGTTCCTGCACCCCACCACTTTGGGCAGCAGCGAGGTGGCCAATGGCGCCTATGAATGGCATCAGGATGGCGAACAGATCTGGTCGAACCGTGATGTCTATGGCGAGATGATGCGGCCCGAACTGGCGGGGCCGATGGGCGTGCCTTCGGACCGACCGGTTGATCGCTGGATCCATACGCGCTGGGATGCACCGGCCAATCTGGCCATCTTTGCCGGCGCGGTTCCGGCAGGCCAGGATCGCGGCGGCGCGCCCGGCACGCCGACCGGCCATCTCTTCACCCCGGCCACCCAGGGCAGCACCCATTATTTCTATTCCATCGCCTTTCCCCGCTCCATGGGGCCGCAGGCCGAAATACTGGCGCGGACGCAAGTCGACTTCCTCAAAATGCCTTTCGAGACCGAGGACCTGCCCATGCTGGAGGAGCAGCAGCGCAATCTGGCGGGTCGGTCTCTGCGCGATGTCAAGCTGGGCTGGCTGCCGGGGGATGCCGCCGGGGCGCGGGCGCGCAACATACTCTATGCGCGGATCGACGCCGAAGCCGCAACGGCCCCCTCTTCCTGATCACCCCGCCAGCGCGCCGGGCAGAACTTGGCCGAAATAGGCCAGTTCGTCCGGCGTTGCCGTGCCCACGCGCATCCAGTTGCGATAGGCATCGCCCTCGAACAGGCGCACCTCTACGCTGCGCGTGGCCAGACGAGCCTGAAGATCGGCGGCGGGCATGCTGCAGTCGATATAGACAAAGGTGCCATCCGATTTCAGATAGCGTAGCCTGTTGGCCTCGCAGATCCGATAGATCATTTCGCGACATTGCTTCAGATAGGCAATCGCGCCCGCCAGATAGGCCGCATCGCCAAGGCAGGCTTGCGCGGCGGCCAGCCCCGCCTGATTGCGCGAGGTGGTGATGCGAGCGTTGAGCTGGCGGATGCGCTGGGGCTGGGCCAGCGTATAGGCGATGCGCAGGCCCGCAAGGCCATAGACCTTGGAGAAGGTGCGCGTGACGATGACATCATGCCCCTGCCCCACCAAAGACCCCATGGATTGCCGATGCGGATCGGGCGCCAGTTCGAAATAGGCCTCATCCACCAACACCGGCGCCTTGCGCGAGGCAGCGACGCAAAAGGCGCGCAATTGCTCGGGATCGGGGCGCAGGCCGGTCGGATTGTTCGGATTGCACAGATATACCAGCCGGGTTTCTGGTTTGATCGCACCCAGCATCGCATCAAGGTCGATATGATGATCGGCGCGCAGGTTCACCCAGTCGGTCTCGATCCCCTGCCGCGCGGCATAGGCCAGATGGGTGCTGTAAGTGGGCCGCGGCGCCAGCACGCGTCCGCCCGCCGCAATCGCCACTGTCAGCAGCGTCAGCGCATCGAGCGACCCGCTCGACAGCGCGATCCGGTCCGGGGGCAGACTTTCCTGCGCGGCGATCTTTTGCCGCAAGGCCGCCTCGCTATGCGGATAATAGGGCGCCTCTGCCACCGAGGCGATGATCGCCCGCCGCGCCGCCGGGCTGGGGCCGAAAGGATTTTCGGTCACGCCAAGGCGGGCTTTCACATCGCCGCTATGCTCGGGCTGGGGCGGCGGCATGGATGAGGGGGCAGCGGCCAGCAGACCGGGAGCCAGCAGGCCCCCGGCAGCAACCGGCAGAACGGAACGGCGAGTAATACGCATCAGAATTTCACATCCACACGGGCGTAATAATTGCCGCCATTGGTATCATAGGGCGTGTTGCGCGAATAGTTCAGGCCCCGGCTATATTGGAATAAGGCCTTTTGCGGATAGGTGTCGAAGATGTTCTCGGCCCCGACCCGCAAGGTGACATTGCGGTTCATCGCATAGGAAACCGAGGCATCGAAAAAGGCAATTCCGCCAAAGCGCTGGAAGATGTCGCCGGTCGAATTGCCGCTGGAGTCGGTATAGGCCCCGTAATAGCGCCCGCGCCCCAGCACCGAGATTTTGCCGAGCGTATAGGTGATGCTGCCCGTGGCATTATGCTGGGGCAGGCCCTGTTCGAACAGCGTCTTTTGCGTGGTGTTGCCCGCCAGAACGCCCGATGTCACCTTGGTCTGGGTATAGCTGTAGGCGACGGTGGCATCAAGGCGGCCGGGGCCGACCTGATGGTTATAGGACACCACGATGTCGATGCCACGCGTGCGGGTGTTATAGTCATTGGTGTAGAAGGAAATCGTGCTGTAATCGGTCGCCTGCGACAGGCCGAGCGCCAGAAGCTGGGCCTTGAGCGCGGGGATCAGCGTATAGGTGGGCGAGGTGCTGAAGCGCTTGTCGACCTGGATCTGATAAAGATCGACCGAGCCGGACAGGCCCCACGATGTCTTCCACACGCCGCCCGCCGTGATCGTGCGCGAGGTCGCCGGTTGCAGCGCCTTGCCGCCAAAGAACTGGGCGATGGGATTGGTGGGCGAGAGGCGGCCCGTGGTGTAAACCAGCAAGGTGTTGGTATCGAGGCCCTGACTGGTGCTGGTCGAATTGAGCTGGGCGGGCGTCGGCGCCTTAAAACCGGTGGAATAAGAGCCGCGCACCGCCAGCATCGGGGTGATCTCATAACGCGTGGCAAATTTGTAATTGAACGTGTTGCCAAAGCTGGAGAAATGCTCATCCCGAATGGCGGCGGTCGCGCTCCATTTTTCCGTAATCGGCGCAGTCACGTCCAGATACCCGGCATAGCTGGTCTGGCTCCACGCGCCCGCCTGTTGCGGGGTGAAACCGGGAAAGCCGCTCGCCCCGGCGGCAAGGCCCACCGCCGCCCCCGGCCCGACCGCATAGGAGGCATATTCGCCGGGCCGGATTTTGTAGCTTTCCACCCGCCGTTCCGCGCCAAAGGCGATGTTGAGCGGGCGGTCGAGGAAGGGCAGCGCCAGACGATAGACGCCGTCGGCATTCAGGTTGAATTCCTGCTGGACATTGCGCCCCAGATAGAAATTGAGCGGGCTGTTGGGGCCAAGCGAAGCGTTGATCGAATTGTCGAGATAGAAATTCGTCGCGTTCGAGCCATAGGAACCGCTGATGTCCCAGCTCAGATCGCTGCCCTTGCCGCCGCGCAGGCCGCCCACCATCTGGATATCGTCATAACGCACCCGCTCGCTGGGGGTGAACCCGGCGGGATAGATCGTGTTGAGGTTGAAGCCGGGATAGACCGTGGTGGTTTTGTACAGGTTGCTGTTGGTCGAAGGATTACGCCAGTTGATGTCGGACCAGCTCTTGCCGGTGCTGAATGTGCCAAAGGCATAGGCTTCGACATTGGCGCCGATGTTTTCCGCCGCATCCACCGCCATCCGGAACGAGCGCCCTTCCGGATTGCCCCAGCGCTGAACCAGCGAGGGCACCGCGATGCTGGGATTGGCGGCGGCAAAGGCGATGGCATCGTCGCGCTGATGCGAGCGCGAGGTAGCCTCGTTGCGGGCATATTCGCCCGTCACCACAAAATGGCCGCCATTGGGCAGGGCAAAACCGGCGCGTCCGCCCGCCTGCACCGAGGCGCCATCGCCCATGTAATATTGCGAGCCTTGAACAAAGGCCGAGAAACCGGGCTTGGTGTCCAAAATGATGTTGATGACGCCCGCAATCGCATCCGACCCATATTGCGCCGATGCGCCATCGCGCAACACCTCAAGCCGCCCGATGCCAAAGGTTGGGATCTGGGCAAGATCAGGGGCTTGCGACCCGCTGTTGATAAAGGATGAGCGGTGGAAACGCTTGCCGTTGATCATCACCAGCGTCATGTCGGGCGAGAGGCCATCAAGCGAGGCAGGGCGCACGAATTGCGGCCCGTCCGATGCGGGCAGGCGCTTGACCGTAAAGGCGGGCACCAATTGCGCCAGCTTTTCATGCAGCGTGCTGCTGACGGTGGAATTGACCGTCTTGCCGTTGAATGTGTCAATCGGGGCCAGCGCGGTAAAGCGGGTCTGGCCACTTTCGCGCGTGCCGGTCACGATGATGTCTTCGGCGGGAACCGACTGGGCCACCGCATCGTGGCGGGCCTCCTGCATGCCCAGAACGACCGTTTTGCCATCATCATTCCTGACCGTCAGCGCGCTGCCCGCGAGCAAGCGGGCCAGCGCGGCCTGACGCGACATATGGCCCTTGATCGGCTCTGACCGCATGGTGGCGATGGCGCCGCGCGGAAAGAAAATCTGCACCCCGGCCTGACGCCCGAATTCATTGAGCGCCTTGGCCAGAGGCTGGGCCGGAATGTCGAAATTCTGTTCTCCGGCGGCATAGGCCGGGGCGGCATAGATCGCGGGCGCAGCAAGAAGGGCCGCGAAAAGCGGCTTGCGGAAATCACGGGACATGAATGGAACCTCTTGGGGAAGGAACGGTGTATTGCGTTCTCGATCTTCAAGACGATTGAGCGCGCGCCCACCGCCAAGTCACAGCAAAAAAATTATCGCGTCAGCAGATAGGCCTTTTCCGAGACCGAGACATGGACGCCCAGCCCCACAGACACCGCATCGAGAAAGGCCGCCGGATCGTTGGAGGTGAAACGCCCGCCCACCGGAATGGTGGCCAATTCGGGATCGACGATGATGATCTTGCGCGTCAGGAAGCGGTTATATTCCTCGACCGCAAGGCCCAGCGTCGCCTCATCAAACAGGATTTCGCCCTGTTGCCAGGCGATGACAGCCTCAACCTGTGCGGCGGAGAGATGGCGCAGGGGCGGCTGTTCGGGCGAGAGGAGCAGGCTTTGAAAGGCGCCGATGGCCTGCCTGCCCGCCTGCGCCTGTCCGCGCAGCACCAGCAGATCGAGCGTATCGCCGCGCAGCCGCGCGTCAAAGCGGCCCGGCGACAGCGACACCTGTTGATCACGGCCATGCAGGATGGCCCGCGCGCCGGGGCACAGGTCGATGGCGACCTCGCCCCGCTCCACCCAAAGCGTGCGTTCATCCCCGGAAAACCGCCATGCGAAGCAGGAATCGGTGTTGAGCGCGGCGATGCTGCCATCGGGCAGGCGCAATTTGCAATGCCCGCCAATGGGGGCCGAGGCGCTGCTCCATGCATAGGCGCGCGTGGCCAGCCCACCCACGCCCAGCGCCATGGCCAAAGCACCGCCGCCTGCCGCGCGCATGAAACCACGGCGCGACGAAGGGACAGATGCAAGATCGCCCTGCCCTTCAAACGCCTCATAGGCGGCCAGCGCCCGGTTGAAGGCAATAGCATGGGCCGGATCGGCGCTGCGCCACGCCTCGAATTCCGCTTCATCCAACGCGCCGAGAGCGAACCGGGCGACCCATTGCGCGGCAGCGGCTTCCGGGGCCATCGGAGTTCTTTCGATCGGGGTCATGGTCGTTAGACGAGCGGGCGAGGGAAAACCGCCAAGTTTGCAAAGGATGGGCGAACTTTATTCGACCATCGCACTTTCGCCCGCCTCTTCGGGCTGGTCATAATCGGTTCGCCGCCTTGGCTCCAGCGCGCGGGTGATCAGTTCGATGGCCCGCGCAAGCCGCTTTTCCAGCGTGGACAGGCTCAGGTTCAGATCGGCGGCAATCTGGCGCGGCGATTGCTCCTCGATCCGTCGGCGGACGAAGACCGTTCGGCACCGCTCGGGCAACTGGCCCAGCGCCTGCTGGAAATCGCTCATCGCTTCGCGCCCTTCGGCTATCTGATGCGGATCGGGCGCATCCTCGGCCAGTTCCATATGTTCGGCATCGACAATCTGGCGAAAATCAATGATCTTGGACCGGCGCATCCGCTCGATGGCCAGATTGCGCGCCGTCCGCAACATAAAGGCCCGCGTGTTGGTGATCGCCGCCCACCCCTCGGTGGTCAGCATCCGGGCAAACACATCCTGCACCAGATCGCGCGCATCCTCCCCATTGCCGCACAGCCGCATGGCCATGGCCAGCAGCGCGCGTTCATGCGGCAGCACCTCGTCGATGAACCAGCGGTCTATGGGGCGAACGGCGGACACGATCACTCTTGTCAGGAACGAAACACGCCGCTCCGATAAGAGCCGGTCATGTCATTTCCGCGACAATGCGATCAGAACTGCCCGCCTCAAAGCGCCTGCGCGATCCAGGCGGGCGGATGGAGCGCCGCATCGCCGACATCAACGACCTTGCCATCGCGGAGGCGGATCGCCTGTTTCATCGGCCCCAAGGGCGACGACCGGACGATCATCCGGGGCTGTCAGAACTGGGATTATAAGGCAATCCATGCGAATATTGCATCAGGAGGTTGCCCATGAACACCGACCGGATCGAAAAAGAAATCGTCCTTTATGCCTCGCGCGAAAGGGTGTGGAGCGCGATCAGCGATCCCGCCCGGTTCGGAACATGGTTTGGGGTGGAGATCGAGGGAGCCTTCATCGCCGGACAGGATGCGATTGGCGCGATTGTACCGACCAAGGTGGATCCCGATGTCGCCCGCATGCAGGAGCCCCATCGCGGGGCCGCCTTCCGCATCCATATCGAAGCGGTCGAACCGATGCGCCTTTTCTCCTTCCGCTGGCACCCTTTCGCCATTGATAAGGCACGTGATTATACGGCAGAACCTGCCACGCTCGTCCGCTTCGAACTCTGCGAAGCGGAAGAAGGCGTACTCCTGCGGATCACGGAAACCGGTTTTGACCGGCTTCCGGCGGAGCGGCGCGACGCCGCTCGCAAGGCCAATGATGGCGGCTGGGAGCATCAGACCAAACTGATCAGCCGCTATCTCGACCTCTACCCGGATGCCGACGGTTCGGCAGGGACGGCGCAGGGCTGAACTCAACCAGCCCCGCCTTCCTTCAAAGCTGCCGCCAGCGCGCCCAGCCAGACCGCCACCCCAACCGCCCCCGGATCGGGATGGCCCAGCGTGCGATCCCCCAGATAGCTGGATCGGCCGCGGCGCGGGGCCATGGCGCGCGTTGCCTCGGCCCCGGCCAGCGCCGCGCCATGGGCCGCATCCAACCGCGCGCGCGCATCGCCCGCGCCCTGCGCAAGGGCCTGCGCGGCGGGCACCAGCGCGTCGAGCATCGTGCGATCCCCCGGCGCCGCCCCGCCCAACTCCATCATCCCATTGCAGCCCGCCTGCACAGCCCGTGCCCATGCGCTGACATCGCCTGCTTCCTGTTCCTGTGCCATGGCCAGCGCCGCGCGCAGCACGAACATTGCGTAGAGCGGCCCCGAAGTGCCCCCCACCGAGCGGCGCAAAAGCGCGGAAACCTGCGCCAGCGCGCGGGCGGGCCGCGTCAGATCGAGCGTATCGAAAGCGCGCTCCACACTGTCCGCGCCGCGTGCCAGACTGATGCCCAGATCGCCATCGCCCACTGCGCTGTCCAATTGCGTCAATTCCGGCTCGGCATGGCGCAGAGCAGCGATCACAGCGCGAATGGCCCCGCCGAAACCGGCCTGCTGCGCTGCATTGGCCCATGCCGGGCCGCTCACCGCTTCCTCCGCCCCATAATCGGGCGCGGCCACCTCGGCCATCGCGCCCGGAATGGTCGGCGCGCTCCATGCCGAAGCCGCGCTAGGGGCCAGCAGGCGCCGCAACCGCGTGGCATCGAGCCGCATCAGCGAGAGCGAACAACCCGCCATTTCCAGCGCGCTCAGGAAGGTTCCGCAATGGACGCTGCGCACGCCAATTCCCTGCCGCGCCAGATTGCGCAGGGCAAAGCGCGCGGCGATGGCCAGTTCGAGCGCAGGCGTGCCGCCCAGCCCGTTAACCATCAGCGCCACCTCCTCGCCCGGCAACAGCTTGCCATGGCGCAGGATCGCCTCCAGCGCGGGCTCCAGCATGGCATCGACCGGACCGATGGTCGCGCGCCGCACGCCGCTCTCGCCATGGATGCCAAGGCCGAATTCCACCTCATCCTCGCCCAGTTCGAAACCCGCGCGTCCGGCGGCAGGCATCACGCAGGGGCTCAGCGCCAGCCCCATCGAAAAGACATTGACCGCCGCCGCCTGCGCCTCGGCCAGCACCCGCGCCAGCGGGAGCCCCGCCTGCGCCGCCGCGCCCGCGATCTTGTGGACAAAGATTGTGCCAGCGATGCCCCGGCGCCCCACCGCCGCATTGCCATCGCCAAGGGCCACATCATCGCCCACCACGACCATCTCCACCGGTACGCCGCGCGTGCGGGCGATCTCTGCGGCAAGGCCGAAATTCAGCCGGTCGCCGGTGTAATTCTTGACGATCAGCAATACGCCCGCAGGCCCGCCGACCGTCAGGATTGTCTCCAGCACCGCATCGACGCTGGGCGAGGTGAACACCGGCCCGGCGACGGCGGCGGTCAGCATACCCTCGCCCACATAACCGGCATGGGCGGGTTCGTGCCCCGATCCGCCGCCCGACACGATAGTCACCCGGCCCGCATCGCGCAGCGCCGCATAATCGGCCCGGATCACCACCGTCTCGCCCGCCAGACGCAGCAGCCGAGCATCGGCCAGAACCAGTCCCTCGATCATCTCGTCGACAACATGGGCCGGATCATTGATCAGTTTTTTCATGGCATTTCCTCTCACGGAACAGTTTTAAACAGCCTTGCCATATCCGCGCCGGGCCGACGCGATCAGCGCAAAGGCCAGCACCGAGGCAATGCCCGTCACCAGCGCCAGCGAGCGCCCCACGGCCAGATCGGCGGCAAACAGATGATCGGTGGCCAGCGCCACTAGCGTGGGGCCAAAGCCCAGCCCGATCAGGTTGATGGCAAACAGGTACAGCGCCGTCACCTGCCCCCGGTATTCATTGGGGGTGATGGCATGCAGCGCGGCGGGCGCGATGCCGGTGGGCACGCCCAGAAAGAAGCTGGTCCACGCCAGCGCCGCCAGAGACACCGCAGGCGTGGCCCCCAGCCCGACAAAGGGCACGACCGGAATAACCGCCAACATGCCCAGCAGCGAGGCGCGCAATGGTCCATCGGCGAGGCCCGCCGCCGTCATCCGGTCGGCCAGCCAGCCGCCAGTCAAGATACCGCCGCAGCCCGCCGTCAGCAGCACCAGCCCGTAGGCCAGCGCAATTTCGGCCGCCGCCCAGTGATGCACCCGGATAAACAGCGAGGGCACCCATGCCGACAGGCCATAGCTGATGATCGAATTGACGCCGAAACCCACCACGATGCAGCCGATGGTGGCGGCCCGCGCACGGAAAAAGGCGAAGGTCTGCGCAAGGCCGGGCATGGTCTGCCCTGCGCGCTCCCTGCGCGGCGGTTCGCGCAGCAGCAGCATAAGCGCGGCCACCAGCAGGCCGGGCAGGCCCACAACCATAAAGGCCGCCTGCCATGGCCGCACTGGCCCGGCCAGCGGCATATCGATCATCGTATGGCCCGATGTGGCCGTCACCGCCATGCCGCCCAGCACCAGCGCCAGGCCGGACCCGACAAAGACGCCCATTGTATAGACACTCATCGCCCGCCCGCGTTTGGCGGGGGCGAAACTGTCCGAAATCAGCGAATAGGCAGCGGGCGAGAGCGTGGCCTCGCCCACACCGACGAAGATGCGGGCGACGAAAAGCTGGGTGAAATTCTGCGCGAAACCGCAGGCGACCGTGGCCAGGCACCACAGCACCATGCCCCCCACCATCAGCGCCTTGCGGCTGCCCTGATCGGCGCGGCGGCCCAGAAACAGGCCCAGAAACGTGTAGAAAATGGCAAAGGCGAAGCCGTGCAGCAGGCTGATCGCGGTATCGTCCAGCCCCAGATCGGCCCGGATCGGCTGAACCATCAGGCTCAGGATCTGACGATCGACAAAGGCCACGGTATAGGCGAGCAGCAGCAAGGCGATCACCAGCCATGCCCGCAATGGGGGCGGATAGGCGGCTTCCTGCATCACGCGCGCTCCAGCCGGACGGGCAGGCTGGCAAGACCGCGCAGCCAGTTGATGCGCTGCCATTTGGCCTCGCCGGTGATCTCGATGCGGGCCACCTTGCGCGCGATGGTCTGGATCAGCACATCGGCCTCAAGGCGCGCCATCATCTGGCCCACACAGGCATGGATGCCAAAGCCGAAGGCCAGATGGCCGGAGGTCTTGCGGTCGATCTGGAATATGTCGGGCTGTTCCCACTGGCGCGGGTCGCGGTTCGCGGCCGCGATGAACAGGATGACTTTTTGCTCGGCCCCGATGTTCACGCCGCCAATCTCCGTCTCCCGCGTGGTGGTGCGCCCGATATAGGGGCTTGGCGCCTGATAGCGCAGCCCTTCGTCAAATGCGGCGCGCGCCAGCGAGGGATCGGCGCGCAACCGCGCCCATGCATCGGAGGATTGAGCCAAAGCCTGCAAGGTCAGCCCTATGCCGTTGATGGTTGTGTCCATGCCCGCCGAAATGAAGATGCGCACCAGCAGGCCCGCTTCCTCCTCGGTGATCTCGCTATCGTCGGCGGCAACAAAGATGGCTGCGCCCAGCGTATCGGGCGCCACAGCCTCGCGGCGGCAATTTTCGACCACCCAATTCATGATCGGTTCGGCGCGGGCCAGCGCGGCGCGGTACAGCTCGTTCTTTTCACCCATCGCGTTGAAATTCAGTTCGGAATAGATGAGCAGGTTGCGCCGGTCCTCTTTGCGAAACCCAACCGCATCGGGCAGGGCGGCAAAGGGAAAAGCCTCGGCCAGATCGACGGCCAGATCGACTTCGCCCTTTGCCAGAGCGGCATCAACGATCCGCTCGGCGGTGTCGGCGAAATCTTCGCGCAGGCGGCGCAGCACCGCAGGCGAGAGGATGCGGTTCATGATCCGGCGATATTTGCCATGCTGGGGCGGGTCGTTTTCCAGGATCAGGCTGGGCTGGCGCCAGTTTTCCTGCCGCTTGATATTGGTGAACCCCGTGCCCGAGGCCGAGGAAAAGGTCTGCCAGTCGGAAAACACGGCATGGACATCGGCATGGCGCCCCACCGCCCAGACATTATGGCGCGTGAGATAAACCGCAGGAGCGGTCTCGCGAATCAGCGTGTCGTAATGGTCGGGGTGGGCCATTACTTCGGGCGAAAAAAGGTCGAAATCGAGCGTGGGCGCGCAAAGGGCGCCGGTGGTGGGAGCGTCTGTCATGGCGGTCCTGATTCAGATGGGTGATATGGCCGTGCGGATCGGGCAGAACACGGTGCGCGATTTTTGCCGCGCTTTGGCATTCCTCTCGTCCATTAGTTTACATGGCAACCAAGTCGTGTCAATCGGCAGGCTCTGGTCCCGCTTGTACTCTGCGCCGGAAACGCGCAAAAAGGGGCATGACCGACCAAGCCCAATCCGCTCCGCGCGCCGCCTCTTCTGCGCGCAAGGTGATCGACCGCCATCTCTATGTCCCGCATTATCTCGTCGTTCTGGCCAATGGCATGGAGCGCTGGCAATCGCGCATCTATCTCAAACATTTCGGCATCGGCATCAACGAGGCGCGAATCATCACCGTAGTGGCCCATTCGGGCTCGCTGACGGCGGCCGAGATTTCCGAAATTCTCGTTATGAACAAGTCTATTACGAGCCGTTCCATGCAAATTCTCGAAGGGCGCGGGTTGGTCAGCATCGGTGAGGCCAAAAGGTCGCGCCCGATTGCCCTGACCGAGGAAGGCTATGCCTTGCACGACCGTATCGTCTCGGTCGCGCTGGCGCGTGAGGCTATGTTGCTCGACGGTTTTTCGCCCAATGAAAAGACCATTGTGCTGGGCTATCTGGCCCGGATGTTCAGCAATCTGGAGCTGGCCAATGGCATCGACCCGCTGGAGGCCGAGCGCGGCCTGATTGATCCGCTTGATCGAGCGCGTTGACATTGGTTGCTAAATAAACCACAAAGCATCCATCAGATCGCCAACAGAGCGACGCCAAAGGGGATGTCCGGATATGACCGAAGACCAGACCTGAGCGACCGAGACGGGACCGGCGATGCAGGCGCGCGCCCGCATCGGCCCTGCGCTCCTCACCCACGACACATCTAATGACCGGCGGCCCGGACGGGCGACCGGCACGGCCTCTCTGCGCCCGCAAAATTCAGCGCGCAGGGGCCAAACAACACAAATACATGGGAGAATTCAGATGCCTGGCAACCGCCATTTCCCTTCGCCACGCGCCCGCATTCTGGCGTGCAGCAGCCTTGCCATGCTGGCCGCTGCCGGATGGAGCGCGCCCGCTCTGGCCGAGCAGGATGCGTCCGCCGCTCCGGCCTCGCCCGGCGAAATCGTCGTGACCGCGCAATTCCGTTCGCAACGCCTGCAGGACACGCCGCTGGCCATCACCGCCATGGATTCCAGCGCGATCCAGCAGCGCAATCTGGGCAGCGTGCTTGATGTTGCGGGTTTTGCGCCCAATGTGAATATCCGCCCCGGCGGCTCGGCCTTTGGCCCGGCGGCGCAGGTCTATATCCGCGGCATCGGGCAATATGACAGCAGCTTTGCCTTTGAACCGGGCGTTGGCATGTATGTTGACGATGTGTTCCACGGCACGATGCTGGGCTCGATATTCGACCTGCTCGACCTCGACCGGGTGGAAATCCTGCGCGGGCCGCAGGGCACGCTGGCGGGCAAGAATTCCATCGGCGGCGCGGTCAAGCTCTACTCGGCCAAGCCCACGGGCAGCGGGCATGGCTATATCGAGGCCGGTTATGGTGCTTTCAACCGCATCGAATTGAAGGGCAGCGCCGATTTCGCGCTGGTGCCCGATCAACTGTTCCTGCGCGTTTCAGGCGTGTCCAAGATGAACGACGGCTATCTGACGCGGCTTGACTATGGCTGTCTCAACCCGACGAGCGGCGTGCCTGCGGCCACGACGAATGCAGGCTGCAAACTGGGCACAGAGGGCGGCAAGAATATGCAGGCGGGCCGCGTGGCGCTGCGCTGGGTGGCCTCGGACCGGCTGGAGGCCAATCTGGTAGCCATGGCGACCGAGGACCATTCCGAGATCGGCGCGAGCAAGCTGCTCTCGCTGACCACCTCGCTCTCGATGCCGACCGGCACCAATCCGGCCCAGTTCATCACTGCGCCCAATTCCTATACCAATTACGCCACCTATCTGAACCTGCCCTTCACCGATGCCAAGGGCAGCCATGGCGCATCTTATATCGATCCGGTCAGCAAGGTGAGCGGGCGCGAGATCTACGGCACGATCGACTATAAGCTGGGCGATGGGCTCTCGCTCAAACTGATCTCGGCCTATCAGCGCTATAAGGGCAGCTATGGTTCCGACCTTGATCTGACCCCCTATTCGACCAATTCGGCCAATTACATCTATAATCACGAACAGTTCACGCAGGAAATCCGCCTCAACGGCTCCTCGCTGGACAATCGCCTCGATTGGACCGTGGGCGGCTTCTATTACAAGGCCACCAGCCGGTTTGGCGGCGTCACCTTCATCGCGCCGGGCACGGTGGCGCAGAACTTCTATGTCACACAGGACCGCATCCCGGCGCGCAGCATTTCCGGCTTTGCCCATGCATCGTATAAGCTGACCGATGCGCTGACCCTGACCGGCGGCATCCGCTATACCGATGATCGCAAGACCTATACCTATGGCCGCCTCAATCCCTATGACGTGTCGCAACCGGCCTATACGGTGGCGGGCGCGATCAACGGCGTGACCGGCCAGTTTGCCGCGACCCGCTGGGATTATCGCGCCAATGCCGAATATCGCTGGTCCAAGGCCGTGATGACCTATGCCCAGTTCTCGACCGGCTATAAGGGCGGCGGCGTCAATCCGCGCCCCTTTGCCCCCGAACAGGCGGTTTCCTTCAAGCCCGAAACGCTTGATGCATGGGAAATCGGCGCCAAGACCGACCTGTTTGACCGCGCGCTGCGGATCAACCTTTCGGCCTTCTTCAACAAATATCACGACATCGTCTTTACCAATGTTTCGCCCACGGCCAACAGCGTGACCAATGCCACGCCGGTCAATGCGGGCAATGCCGATATGAAGGGCTTAGAAGTGGAAGTGACGGCGCGGCCTGTCGCGGGCCTGACCATCGACGCTTCGGCCAGTTGGCTTGATTTCAAGCTGACCCGGATCGGCGCCGCCGGGGCCACCATCGTTGGCATCACGACCAACAATCGCGCGCCCTATGCGCCGGAATGGAAACTTGGGGGCGGCATTCAATATGCCTTTGCGCTGGGCAAGGCGGGAACCGTCACGCCGCGCTTCGACGTGAATTATCAGTCCTCGTTCTTCTCGAACATCGACAACAATCCGCTGGCCAAGGTCGATGGCTATGTGCTGGCCAATGCCCGCATCGCCTTTGAGGACGCCAGTCGCGACTGGCAGCTCTCCTTCTCGATGACCAACATGTTCGACAAGTTCTATTATCTGAACAAGATCCGCTATCCGATCGGCATCGTGGTGGGCCAGCCCGCCATGCCGCGCGAATGGAAGATCAGCCTGCGCCGCAGCTTCTGATCCGGACAAGGCCGGGCAGGCAGGGAAACATTCTCTGCCTGCCCGGAGCCACCCGTTAGAGCCATTTGCGCCATTTGAACCACAGATAGGGGATCAGCGTCGTCACCAGACACAGGGCAAGAGCCATGGGATAGCCCCAGGGCCAGGACAATTCGGGCATGTTATGAAAATTCATGCCATAGATCCCGACAACCAGCACGGGCGGAATCCCCGCCACCGAGGCCACGGTCAACACCTTGACCACATCATTCTGCTCGATGCTGATCAGGCTGTTGGCCGCGTCCTGAAGGAACTGTGTCCGGGCCGACAGGCTGGCCTCGAATTCATCAAGCGAGGCGATGTCATGGATTGCGGCCTGAAGCCGGACAACAAGGCCGTCATCGAGATGATCCTTGTAGCGGTCCGCCATGAAGGAGGCCATGCGGCCGATGCTGAGAAACATATAGCGCACGCGCGAGGCCCGATCATAGGCCCGGCCCAGCTTGATGATCGAATGGCGCAGGATCGCGGTTTCCCGGCTTAGGCCCCGCGCATCAAGGTCGGTATAGAAGATCGTGCGCGAGACCGAGGCGATCATTTCCGAGACATGTTCAAGCTGATCGGCCGCGCGATCGACCAGTTCCTCCAGCAGCCGGACCAGAACGCCCGCCGGGGTCGGCTCAGGATGCGATTTCAACGCTTCGGCTACGGTGTCAAAGGCCTTGATATGGGCAAAATGGGTGGTCACCAGCACATCGCGTGTCAGGACAAAACCGGCGGGCGCCATCACCCATCGCTCGCCATCCGAAGGCGCCATCAAAGGGGCGCTCATATTCAGCATATCATCATGAAGGCGCAACCGGCTCGAACTCTCGATCTCCTGCAAGGCTTCCAGCGTCGGCACGCGGATGCCATAGCGGTCATGGATCTCGCGGCATTCGCCCTCGTCGGGCTCGCAAAGGTCGATCCATACGCCGCCAATGCCTTCAACCGCTTCGCTCATGATAGTCTTCATCGGGGCGCTTTCATCCTGACATTGCTTTGGCAAAACAATGCTTCAAGTGCCCCAAGGCTCCACGCATCGCAACCGTGTCGACGCAGCCCGAGCTAGACCCGCAAGGAGGCAATGGCGTCGAACATATCCTTCACCGAATTGCTGTTGGCGTTGACAAGCGATTGTAATTGCAGTCCGTCGGCGATGGCAATCAATTGCCGGGCGCTGGATTCCGGGCTGACGCTTGCCTTTATCGTGCCGCCCGCCTGCTCTTCGCGGATGCGTTGCGCCAGATTGACGGCCACCTTGTCGAAACGCTGTCTGAAGAATTCATGAGCCGGATGGGCCGGATCGACCGCTTCGGCTGCAAAGTTGAGATAGAGGTGGACCACGCCGGGAATGGCGATGTTGCGCCGCAACTGTTCGGCAAACCTATCCAGCGCGGCGATATCGGGATGCACCGCCGCCCGCGCGTCCTCGTCCCAGCGCATGATGACGCTTTGCAGCAGATCCTCGCGGCTGTTGAAATAATAGAGTATATGCGCAGGCTCGATATTCAGCGCCCGGCCGATCTCGCGCAGCGAGGGATTGCGCAATTCCTGCCGGGCGATCTTCTCCATCAGGCCGTTCAGGATTTCCTCCCGCCGCGCCTTTGGGCGAAGCGCCGACCAGGGCCGGGCCGACACGCTTTGACCTCCCCCGCCGCGGTGAGGCCAGATCTTCCTGTGCGGCCCGATCCATGCTCACCCAGCCGCCGCGATGGCCATGGCAAGACAGGCATCGTGATCCCATTGCCGCAGGATCGCGCCGCCCGATGCCTCATCAGATAAGGCCAAGGCAGAGCGAAACACGGCGCGGTGGGCGCTTTCATAGATCGTGGGTTGCTCGGTGGTGCGATCCTCGGAAATGTGGAAGCCGTTGGCTGGCCGCGCCGCCGGGTCGCTCCACAGGTGCAAACTGGCGCTTTCCGTTCGGCCATGCAGCATCAGCCGATGATGGGCCTTGCCCGCCCGGCTATACACCGCCGTCAGACGCAGCAAGGCGCTCTCCTCGCCATGACGCGCCCGCACCGTGGCCAGCGCGCGCTGAGTATCGGCGGCGGCGTGCTGCACCGCATCAGGCACAAAGCCTGCCACCCGGGCCAATCGCAATTGCTGAAGCACCAGATCGCCCATCACCGCCTTGCCTTGGCCCGTGATGGTCGCGGCCGTATAGACCCCATCCAGCCCGGCGCGAAAAGGCGCCACGGCGGGATTGTCAGCATGGGTTTCGCTTAAGGCGATGCGCGCGCCGATCCTGTCCGCCATGGCAATAGTATCGTCCAATCGCCCCGCCGCGCCGACTTGCGGATCGATCACGATAAAGCGCTGCTTCCCAGCTTCCATCCGCGCCCGCAACCGCGCAGCCCAGTCATCCTGACCGCCGATCAGCACGATATCCCCGCCGCGCTCCGCCCATTGCACCGAAGCGGGCAGCGAAGCGGCCAAAGCCCGCGACCAAACGCCCGCCAACCCATCGCATTCCAGTTTCACAGATGTCATTGCCCCGCTCCCTTCTCGATCATGGCCGATGCCTGTTCGGCAATGGCCAAGGCGAAGGCGAAATCCTGCACAATCTCGTCCGGGGAGGGCGGGGGCGCTTCGCCTCGCATCATCGCGGCGATCGCCCGCCATTCCCCGGCATAGCCGTTCTCGGCCAGCGGATGCTGACTCGTGACCTGCGCCGGGGTGGCGAAACTGGCTTGCCCCGAACCTGCCATGACGAAGGAAGGCGTGAATTCGGCATGCGCCTGCCAATCGGGCGCGGTGGCGCTCAGCGTCCATTCCGGGCGCCAATGGCCATGCATGAAGGCAAACATATCCACCATCTGATCCCCGGCGCGCAGGGTGAGCATATAGCCAAAGGGCGCGAGGCGGACCGCATGCAGCACCTCCGGCGAGGAAGCATCGACCAGCAGGCGCCGCACCAGCGGCAGATCGTGAATGGCCAGCCCCATGATCGCGCCATACATCATCATTGCCTCGGTGCGCTGGGCCGGGGCGGGCGCGGGCATCGGCAGGATCACCTCGCTGGCCCAGTCGTCAAAGCGGCCATTGGGCGGCAGGATGATGCAGGAACGCACCAGCGAGGGCGGGCTGTACTGCGCCTTCACCTGTTGGGCCATAAAGCGCCACGCCGGATCGAACAGATGCATCGCGCCCACCACCACCATGCCGCCGGTTTCCCTTGCCGCGCGGGCAATCGCCTCGGCCTCTGCCAAGGTGGCGCAGAGCGGTTTTTCCACCAGCACCATCGCTTTTCCCGCATGAAGCGCGGCGATGGTCTGGGCGGCGTGGAACGCAGGCGGACTGCCGATGACCACCGCCTCGACGGCAGGATCAGCCAGCATCGCATCATAGGTCGGGGCGGCGCAGGCCCCGCAGGTCCGCGCCGTGGCCTCGGCCAGATCGGCATGAAGGTCCCAGATCGCGCGTACCGCGAAATCATCGGCCAGCGCGGCCAGCGCGGGCAAGTGGATCGAGCGAGTCACCAATCCCGACCCGACAATTCCCACGCCCAGCAGGCGATTGGGTTCAGACACTTGTGTCATGATATCCATCCTCAACGCTGTTCGGGCAGCGCGAAGGCCGAATAACCCGACCCGGCGGGCGCCTTGGGATTGCGCGCGTTGCTGGTGGCGATCACCACGAACTGGCGGCCATGGACCATATAGGTGATGGGCGTGGCCACCCCGGCCTGCGGCAAGGTGGCCTGCCACAAAACCTTGCCCTTGGCCGCGTCATACGCGCGCAATTGCCGGTCATAGACCGTTGCGCCGATGAAGAGCAGCCCGCTGGCCGTGACGATCGGGCCGCCGTAATTTTCGGTGCCGGTGGGCGCCTGCCCCGCCTGCATCAGCGCCGGATATTCGCCAAAAGGCACCCGCCACAGATATTCGCCGCTGTTCATGTCGATGGCGCTCAAGGTTCCCCATGGCGGGGCCACGGCGGGATAGCCATCGGCATCAAGGAATTTGCGATAGCCGGTGAAGACATAGCGCGCCAGATTGGTCTTGCCGACGCTGGCCATTTCGTTTTTGCGGGTATCGCCCTGGCGCAGATAATCCATCAGCCCCGTCATCTGGGGCGCCAGATGGGCAAAGCCGGGCATCCGCCCCTTGCCCTTCATGATGATGCCCGCGATTTCGCCTTCCAGCATTCGGTTTGCCACGCCTTCGAGCGAGGGGAAATTCGGCGGTGATCCCTTGCGGTCAAGCCCATGACAGGCCGCGCAATTCTGCTGATAGGTGGCCGCGCCCTGATTGGACGAGACTTTCGCCAGCGAACCCGTCCAGGCCACATCATTGGCGTTGATGTAAAGGATGCCGCGCCCGCGCGCGATGGCCTGTCCGCCCCATTCGGCCCCGCCGTCAAAGCCGGGAAACACGACTGTTCGCTTGTCCACCGCCATTGGGGCAAAGGGGCCGTCGCTGATGAAACTGGCAAAGGCCTTGGCGGCCTCGTCATGGGCGGCGGGCGTGCGGTTGGTCAGCATGTCCGCGCTCAGGCGCTGGCGCGAATAGGGCGCGGGCAGGCTCGGCATCGGCTGGGTCGGCGAACTGGCCTCGCCGGGCACGAGACTATGCGGGATGGGTTTTTCCTCGATGGGGAACAAGGGCTTGCCTGTCACCCGGTCGAACAGGAACAGCACTCCGTGCTTGGTCGCCTGAGCCACGGCGTCCACCATGCGCCCGTCCCGCTTCACTGTCAGCAGGACAGGCGGGCTGGGCGGATCGCGGTCGAGAATATCGTGATGCACCAGTTGGAAATGCCAGAGCCTTTTGCCCGTGCGCGCATCGAGCGCCACCAGCGAATTGGCATAGAGATTGTTGCCCTTGCGGTCGGCCCCGTAAAAATCGCTGACCGCCGATCCGGTGGGGGCAAAGACGATCCCGCGCGCCTCGTCCACCACCATGCCTTGCCAGTTGTTGGCGCCGCCTGCGGTCTTCCAAGCCTCCTTGGGCCATGTGGCATAGCCTGCCTGTCCGGGGCGGGGAATGGTGTGGAAGGTCCAGCGCAGGCGGCCCGTGCGCACATCATAGGCGCGGATTGCGCCGGGCGCGCCGGGCGCGCTTTCAGCGGTGCGAAAGCCCACGATGGCCAGATCCTGCCAGATCGTGGCGGGCGTGGTCAGCGCCACGGCCACCTGATCCGCCGCCCGGCCCAGCCCCGCGCGCAGATCGATCCGCCCATGATTGCCAAAGCTGTCCAACGGGGCGCCCGTTTCCGGATCAAGCGCATGAAGATAGCTGCCCGCGCCGACCAGCAGGCGCTTCTCACGCCCCTGAGTCCAATAGCTCAGGCCCCGCACCGGCTGGAGATTGGCATCGGGCAAGGCCCGCCGCCACAATTCGCGCCCCGTTGCGGCATCGACCGCCAGAACCGTCTGGTTCGGCGTCATCGCATAAAGCACGCCCGCGATCACCAGAGGCGTGGTCTGAAGCCCGCCCTCACCGGTGTCGATCCGCCATGCCGGGGCCAGCTTGGCCACGTTCTCAGGGGCGATCTGCGTCAGGTCGGAATAGTGATCACCGGCCGGATTGCCATGATAAAAGGCCCAGTCGCCCGTCCCCTGCCCCGATGCGCCGCCCGCCAGCAGGGCCAACGCGAGAGCAGCCCCGCAAACATGCTTGCGCCTCCATTGCGGGGCCAAGATTTTTTTGCCGGCACCCTCATTCATCCTCTTCCTCCCTCGGCTGTTGTTGTTTATTTTTAACAAGGTTAAAAAATAAGGCCAGAACAAAATTTCGGCAAATCATCCAATCAAATGACTGTTTCTCAGTCACAATTTGACCAAGCCCTCATCCGAATCAGACGCCGCAAGGCCGCGCAAAAGGAAGGTCGAAGAGAGAGAATGCCGAGTCGGCCAGAGAGGAAGATGATGTCTGACGCGACCCTATCCGCAAGCATGCCACGCCCCGTCAGCGGCGGTTTCATGGCGCTTTACGCCTTTACCCAATATGCCCATTGGCTGGCGATCCTGACCCCGGTGACGATCACCATCGCCATGCGGATCGGCCAGATCGCCCCGCCGGATCAGAAGAGCGCCTATCTGGCCACGATTATGTCGATCGGGGCGCTTTTCGCGATGGTGGCCGCGCCTATCTGGGGCGCGATTTCAGATCACACCACGGCGCGGATCGGGCGGCGCAAATTCTGGATCGTGGCGGGTTCGCTGTTTCTGCTGACCGGCGTGATCATCTTGGCGCTCAGCACCTCGATCTGGCTGTTCGGCCTTGGCTGGATCATATGCCAGACCGGGTCGAACGCCGCGCAGGCCGCCATCAGCGCGATTCTGCCCGATCAGGTGCCGCTGGAACAGCGCGGGCGCATGTCCTCCTTTCTCGGGCTGACCACGGTCTTTGCGCTGGTTTCGGGCACATTCATCACCCAGTTTACCCATCAGAACAGCATGGCCATGTTCATCGTGCCCTGGCTGCCCTATCTGGTGGCGGTCTTGCTGGTACTGCGCTTTTTGCCCGATGCGCCTTCGCATTCCACCGATGGCATTTCGCTGGCCACGATATTTTCGGCCTTTCGGGTCAATCCGTTTCGTGATCGCGACTTTGGCCTTGCCTTCTCCTGCCGCTTTCTTTTGACCACCGGCAATTCCTTTGCCCAGACCTATCAGGTCTTTCTGCTGATGGATGTGATCGGTCTGGCAACGCATCAGGTGCCGGGCGCGATGTTCACCATCACCTCGTCCGTGGCGATCATCGGGGCGATTCTTACACCCTTGGCGGGCGTGCTGGTGGACAAGACCGGGCGGATGAAGCCGCTGGTCTTTGGCGCGGGCCTGCTGGCCACCGCAGGCCTGCTGGCTATCAGCCAGACGACATCGCTGCCCCCCTTTATCGCCGCCATGATCGTGCTGGGGGCGGGCAAGAGCGTGATCTATGCCCTGACCACGGCGCTGGGCGCATCGGTCCTGCCTGACCGGGCCGGCGCGGCCAAGGATATGGGCATCATCCAGATCGCCAGCAGCTTGCCGCAATCGCTGGCCCCGGCCATCGCGCCGCTGTTTCTGTCCATCGGCGGGGGCCATTCCAATTACGAGGCCGTCTTTATCGCGGCCGCCCTGTTTGCCGCCGGGGGCACTCTTGCCATCCTGCCCATCCGTCATGTCAAATGATTGAAAGGTTTCACTTCCATGGATGCTGATCTCGATGCGCTTGCTCAACGCGAAAGCGATCTGATCTTGCCCCGCTTCTCCAATGATGACGCGTGGTGGCTGGGCTGTTTCCTGCGCGATGCGGGGGCGAGCTGTCAGGCGCCCATCGCCATCGACATTTCCGTCGGGCCGACCACTTTGTTCACCGCGCTGCTGCCCGGCGCCACGGCCGACAATCTGGGCTGGATCAAGCGCAAGGTGGCGATCGCCTGGCGCTATCAGAAGTCCAGCTATCTGATGAACCAGAAGTTTGCCGGGGGCGAGAACATGTTCGAACGCTTCGGCCTTGACCATGCCACCTATGCGGCGGCGGGCGGGGCGGTGCCGATCCGGGTGGCGGGCGTGGGCATGATCGGCGTGGTGGCGGTGTCCGGCCTGCCGCAGCTCGATGATCACTTGATGGTGCTCGATGCGCTGGGCGCCTTGCAGAACAAGCAAAAGGGAGAAGCATGATGGGTGATGAAGAGGGCTTTCGCCCGCTGTTCGATGGCGAGACACTGGCGGGCTGGCGGGCGATCCCGCGCATCTATGGCCGCCGCCATCCGGGCGGGCCGACCGTGACCGACATGTGGATCGAGCGCGGCATTCCCCTGCCCGTCGAGCCGGAAAAGCACCCCGCCCACTGGTTCGTCGAGGACGGCTATATTGTCGGCGAACAGGAATTTCCCGGCAGCGGCTATGGCGGCTATCTGATCACCGAGGAGACCTTCGGCGATTTCGAACTGGTGCTGGAGGCGCGGCCCGACTGGCCCGCCGACACCGGCATCATGGTGCGCCGCCAGCGCGACAGTTGGGAAGGTTTCCGGATCCTGCTCGACCACCGGGAAAGCGGCGGGATCGGCGGGTTTTTCGGGCAATGGTCTGGCCTCGTTCATGGCTGCGCCCTTCAAAATCAAGGCCCTTCGCAACGAGGCGGGCGAGGTGATCGGGATGCAGGCCGACACGCCCGAAGATTCACAGGAGCCCTTGCAGCCCGAACAACTCGCCCGCCTGTCCTATGCCGCCGATGTTCAGGATTTCCTGAAAGCGTGGAAATGGGGCGAATGGAACGAGATGAAGATCCGCGTGGTGGGCGCGATGCCGGTCATCACCACATGGGTCAATGGCGTGAAGATTGCCGAACTCAACACCGCCACGATGCAGGCGCCTGATTACGATCCGAACGCCATTCTGGGCCTGCTGGGCACGCGGGGGCATATCGCGCTGGAGGTGCATGACAACGATCCGATCTTCAAGGATTCGCGTTGGGGCCACGGGGGGCAATGCCGCTGGCGCAATATCCGCATTAAGGAGCTTTGATGGCGCCTTGCGGCCCGATGGAGCACGGTTCATCGCCCCCATCGGGCCGCTCGCCCCGTAAGATGTCCGGGGCCTGCATGCACTCCAAGCGCGTAAATCTGCGGTACAGCGAGAAAGCGTGAACTTTGCCGCATGAGCACGCGAAACCCATCCAGCGCCTTTACGCGCCGCGGCGTTTGCGGCGGCCTTGCGGGGCTCTCGATCTTGCCGCTGGCGCGGGCGGCAGGCGCAGATGCCGCCGGTTTTGGCCCGCCTCAGATCTTTTCATGGGAAGCGCTGATTGCACATGCCCGGGCGATGGCGGCCAGACCCTATCAGCCCGAAGCCGCCGCACCGGGCGCACATGGCATCGATTTTGATGCCGCCGGCAAGCTGACCTACGGCCCCGCCCCCATACTGGCCGGAACAGTGCGCCTGCTGCCGGTCAGCCGCGATGCACCAATCCCGGTACGGCTGAATTTTGTCGAGGATGGCCAGGCGCGCCGCCTGCTGTCGGGCAAAGGGATGTTTGCCCATGGCGGTTCGGCGGCTCCTGCGGGGCTGCGCGTGCTCAACCCACGCGGCGATGGCGATTGGCTGTCTTTTCTGGGCGCTTCCTATTTTCGTACCGCCGGGGCGCAAAACCAATATGGCATTTCCGCAAGAGGCGTCGCGGTTGACACGGCTTTGGCCCATGGCGAGGAATTTCCGCGTTTCACCGAGTTCTGGATCGAAAATCAGGGTGATGCCCGCGTGCTCATCCATGCGCTGATCGATGGGCCAAGTCTGTCAGGCGCGATGCGGATCGACAGCACCAACACGCCGGGCGGGGTGGTTCAGGATGTCACGGCCGTTTTTGCCCTGCGCCGCGATATCGGGCGGCTGGGCATAGCCCCTGCCTCCAGCATGTTCTGGTATGATCAGAATTCACCCGCACGCACCGGCGACTGGCGGCCCGAAATTCACGATTCCGACGGTCTGGCCGTCGTTGCGGCCAATGGCGAGCATCTGTGGCGGGCGCTGCGCAACCCGCGCGCGCCTCGCACCAATGCCTTTGCCCTTTCCGATCCGCACGGGTTCGGCCTGATGCAGCGTGATCGCCGTTTCAGCGATTATCAGGATGACGGGGCCTTTTATGATCGCCGCCCCAACCTCTGGGTAGAGCCCATCGGCAACTGGGGGCCGGGGGCCGTGATGCTCTACGAATTTCCGACCGTTTCGGAAACCACCGATAATATCGCCGCCTTTTGGGTCAGCGACATGCCGATGCGAGCGGGTGGATATCATGAGTGGCGCTACCGGCTGCACTGGATATCGCACGATCCCTCGGCGGGCGCGGGCGCGCATCTTGTCGATCAATGGAGCGGCGCGGGCGGCATACCAGGTGCCATCGGGCGACAGGATACACGCAAGCTGGTGTTCGATTTCGAAGGGGACAATCTGGCGGGGCTGGACCGGTCAAGCGGAGTTGAAGCCGTAACCAACCTGCCCCCCGCCGCTGTTGCGGCACAGGCCGCCTATCCGGTTGTCGGGGCCGCGCGGCGTTGGCGCGTCACAATTGATATTAGGCCCGCCGCCCTTGCGCAGAGCGAATTTCGACTTTTCCTAAGGCACAAGGGCGCGGCACTATCCGAAACAATTATCGAGCCTTTGGCCGATCTGCCCGCCTGAAGCCATCATTGGCGCCCCCCACGTCTGGCCCGGAATTGGCCCCATCACGCGTCATCGTGGAAGATGCGGGCGGTTTTCCGGCGCTTTGGTTCTCTTCGATCTTGCGGCGAACATTTTCCTTGCGGCGGTCTCTTATCATCATCCTGTCCTCTGGCTGTGTCGTCCTGTTATGGAAAGGGACCAAGGCGCCAAAGGATGCATGTGCGCGGCTCTCCATCGCGCAGCAGGCCGATCAGACCTGCAGGTTTTGGGACGAGCAGCGATTTACCCCGTTGTATGGACAGCCCATTAAAGCCAAAACCTGCCACGAACGAGCCGCGATCGGAGAGGCGCCATGGCAGATCAGGAAACACCATCAGAGCGGATCGACGCCAAACTGGCCGGTCTGGGCGATTGGAGAGGCCGGGCTCTGGCGCATCTGCGGATGCTCATCCATTGGGCCGATCCCGATGTGGTGGAATGCGTGAAATGGATCAAACCTTCCAATCCTTCGGGCGTGCCGACATGGGAGCATGCAGGCATCCTTTGCACCGGGGAGGTCTATAAGAACTACGTCAAGCTCACTTTTGCGCATGGCGCGGCGCTGGATGATCCTGAGGGGCTGTTCAACGCGGGGTTTGGCGGCGGGACGCGGCGGGCCATTGACCTGCGCGAAGGCGATCAGGTGAATGAGAAGGCGTTCGATGCGCTGATCAAGGCTGCAGTGGCCTTCAATATCGCCAAACAGGCAGGCAGAGGGCGTTGAAGAGAGGCTGCTAAAGATCCAGTTGCATCTGCGCCCTTTCGTTGCCCCTGTCGCGAACCGCCGCGATTTTCCCCTCTCTTTTGCGTGTCGTGGATCGTTTGCGGCTGCCATGCCGGCGCTGCACGCGATCCGCCTCTGCCCGCGCCTCAGCGGTGCCGCGCAGGGCTGCAATGGCCTGGTGGGCGGAGCGGGCCGCTGCGGCATGGTCAACAATGGGCGGGGGATAGTCAGGGCATAAGGCCCGCCGCTGATCGCGGTCCATCCTGTCGAGCGCATGCAGCCACGCAACGGGAACTTGCGAGAGTTCGGGTATCCACGCCCGGATGAACCGGCCCTGCGGGTCCTGATCGAACCCCTGTTTGACGGGGGAATAGATCCGCACTGTGTTGATACCGGTCTCGCCGGCCTGCATCTGGCATTGCGGCCAATGGATGCCCGGTTCGTAATCGATAAAGGCCCGCGCCAACACCAACCCGGCCTCCTGCCATGGCTGCCACAGATCATAGGCGGCAAAACTCATCAACATGGCGCGCATGCGAAAAGTCGCCCAGCCGGTAGCCTGCAACGCGCGCATCGCCGCATCCAGAAAAGGATAGCCGGTGCGCCCCTGTGCCCATGCCGCGAGGCGCGAGGGATCGGCCGTCCGGCGCAGTCCTTCATAACGGCGGGCAAAGGGCCTGAATTCGGCCTCCGGCTCGCTCTCCAGTTTCTGAATGAAATGGCAATGCCAGTGCAGCCGAGCCATGAAACTGCGCAGAGCCTGCCGCCAGTGACGCGCTTCCTTCGGCAAGGCGGCGTAGCGCTCGCGCGTTGCATGCCAGACTTCCCGCATCGAAATCGAGCCATAGGCCAGATGCCACGACAATCGTGAACAGGCATCAGGCGCGCTCAGCGGTGAGGACATGGCGCGGGTGTAATGCTCACCGCGCCGGAAAAGGAAACTCTCCAGCGTTGCCAGTGCCGCGCCGCGGCCGGCCGCCGCCGAGGCACACGCATCGTCGGGCGCCAGCCCAAGCGCCGCCGCGCCGGGCAAAACATCATGACCGGGCGCCGATTGCCAGACGATCGGGGGTATCGGCAGCACGGGCTGCTCCATCATCGCATCCCACGCAGCAGCCCAATGATCGCGGTTAAGGCCGCGCCCCCGGATCACGCCAAACTGGCGAAGTTCGACAAAGGCAACACCCCGCATTCGCGCCCATCCGCGCACAGCCCGATCCCGCGCGAAAGTGAAGCCATTGCCGGTTTCCTCATGCGCCCACAGCGCAAAGGGGCCGATATCGCGGCGCAGTGCTTCCAGTTCGGCCACGGCGTCGCCAATGCGCAGACACAGGCGGCCACCACGCCGAGCGATCGCCTTGGCCAGATCGGTCAGGCACGCGCGCCAAAACCGCCATTGCCGTGCCGAAGTATCCGCCCCTTGCCAATAGGCGGGCTCGACAATGACCAGCGCCACCACCGGCCCGGCCAGCGCCGCCTGATACAGCGCGGCATGATCCTCCAACCGCAGATCGCGCTTGAACCATACGACTTGCGGAATGGGGCAGCTGATCATCTTGACTCACCGACTGTGACCTTTGCCCTGCCACGGCAAAAAATAGAGTATTATTTCGCCAAGAAGCCCTCATCGCGACAAGGTGCCTCTTGGTGCAGGCGCGCGGCTAAACCCTGTCCTCATAGGGGCGCGCCGGTCAAAATCCTGCCTCTATCGCCAGACGCACCGCATCGGCCGCCGTGCGCACACCAAGCGCATGAAACATTGCCGCGCGATGCATCTTGATCGTCCGCTCCGATAAGCCCAGTTCATAGGCGATCTGTTTGTTGAGCCGCCCTCGCGCCATGGCCAGCAACACCGCGCGCTGGCGCGGGGTGAGCTGTTCGACCTTGTCGCGCGCCGTATTGGCCCGCACAGCGCCCGCATCATCGGGAATCTCCACCTGTGATCCCAGGAAATATTCCAGCACGCCTTCGCTGTCGAAAATGGGCGCGACCATCACCGCATTGCGGAACGGCTGGCCATTCTTGCGGTAATTGAGGATCTCGACCATCACCGGCCGTTGCTCGCGGATGCCCTCGCGCAGGGCCTCGATCAGTTCGGGTTCAGATCCCTGCCCGGTCAGAAAGCGGCAATTGCGGCCGATCACCTCGTCCCGGTCATAGCCTGTCAGCGCCTCGAAAGCGGCGTTGCATTCGATGATCGGGTTGTCCGGCATCCTGGGATTGCTGATGACGGCGGCCACGAGACTGCCCTTGATCATATCGGAAATAGCCATAGGCCGAAACGTTTCCCATCCGGCAATTGCCACCATCAGCATCGCCCTCGTTACGGCATACCCTTTAAGCCATGTTGCCGCGCTCGGCCCCCTGTCTAGAGAGGCAAATATGTCCAGTCATGACGCGAGCCAGATCGCGTCGCAGGGAGTCAGCCGATGAATTTTCTCACCTCGCTTCATTCCTGCGATGCCCTGCTCGACGAGCCGCACGAGGACACTCCTGTCTCCGATGCCCGCCCCGCCGTGCCTGAGCCCGTGCAGGAAGCCATTCGCACGCTGATCCGCTGGGCGGGCGATGATCCTGCGCGCGAAGGATTGCTGGACACGCCCGCACGCGTGGCGCGGGCATGGCGCGAATATTGCGGCGGCTATGGCGAAGATCCTTCCGTCCATCTGACCCGGCAATTTGAGGAAGTGGGCGGATATAACGAGATCGTCCTGCTCAAAGACATCCCGTTTCAGTCGCATTGCGAACACCACATGGCGCCGATCACCGGCAAGGCCAGCATCGCCTATCTTCCCCGCAATCGGGTGGTCGGCATTTCCAAGCTGGCCCGCGTGCTTCATGGCTATGCCCGCCGCCTGCAGATTCAGGAACGCCTGACCGCGCAGGTCGCGCAATGTATCTGGGACAATCTCCAGCCGCTGGGCGTGGCGGTGACCATCGAGGCGCAGCACGGATGCATGACCGGGCGCGGGGTGCGCACGCCGGGCGTAGGGATGGTGACCAGCCGAATGATGGGCACTTTCCTCGATGATCCCCGCAGCCGCAAGGAAGTACTCGCGCTGATGGGATATTGAGCGGGTGACGGCGATGCGGATTGTCATTCTCGGCGCAGGCATGTCTGGCCTCGCCTGTGCGCAGGCATTGGAGCAGATGGGCCATCAGGTAACCCTGTTCGACAAAGGGCGCGGACCGGGTGGGCGCATGTCGACGCGGCGGGTGGCGATGGGCGAAACCCATCTGTCATTCGACCATGGCGCGCAATTCTTTACCGCCCGCGAGCCCGCCTTCAGCGCTCAGGTCGAGCGCTGGCATGCGGACGGACTGGTGGCGCGCTGGTCCGCGCCGCAGGATGATGCCTGGGTGGGAACGCCCGGCATGAATGCGCCCATCGCCCACATGGCAAAGGCGCGTGATACGCGGTTTTCCAGCCACGCCATGGGTCTGGTGCGCGAAGGAGCGGACTGGCGGGTCCTCCTCAATGACGGCACGCGGCATGGTCCCTACGATGCCGCAGTGCTGGCTCTGCCGGCCGAGCAGGCTGCGGCTTTTCTGGGCACCTATGATCTGACCATGGCGGCTTGCGCGATTGCCGCACGTTCGCAACCCTGCTGGACCGCCATGATCGGTTTTGCGCAAAAGCTGCCGATTGGCCCTGATGTTTTGGCCCCATCCGGCCCGGTCGGCTGGGCCGCGCGCAATAGCGCCAAACCGGGACGCCCCGCCACCGAGGCATGGGTGGTGCAGGCCAGCCCGGTCTGGTCTAACCGGCATCTGGAGGATGAAGCCGCAGATGTGGCCGAACATCTGGCCGACTGGCTGGCTTGTCAGACCGGTGGCGTCCCACTTCCCGCGCGGCTTCATTTGTCGGCCCATCGCTGGCGCTATGCCAAAACCCAACCCTCGGTGAAGGGCGCCTTGTGGAATGCCGACCTGCGGCTGGGGGCCTGCGGCGACTGGCTGATGGGGCCAAGGATTGAACTGGCGTGGCTGTCAGGGACGAAACTGGCCGGGATGATCGGGATATGACGGCGGCGGCTTTTGCGCGCGGACCGTTTGACGCTGCCCGCCGCTCTCGCTAACGCGGTCGCGATGATTGCTTTGCTCTCCCCGGCCAAGACGCTCGATTTCGAGCGCAAATTGCCCCCGCTCGCCGTTTCGACCCCGCATTTTGCCACAGAAGCCCTCGACCTTGCGCGATCAGCCGCCGATCTGAGCGCCGAGCAATTGGGCAAGCTGATGCATATCTCGCCCAAGCTGGCGCAGTTGAACGTCGAGCGTTTCAACAATTTTGCCGATCAGCCCGAGCGTCAGGCGCTCTTTGCCTTTGCCGGCGATGTCTATACCGGCTTTGAGGTGCATACGCTCGATGAGGCAGGCGTGGCCTTTGCGCAGGACCATGTGCGGATGCTATCGGGCCTCTATGGGCTGCTCCGGCCGCTCGATGCCATCCGGCCCTATCGGCTGGAAATGGGCACGCGATGGGCGCCGGGCCAGAAGAAGCTGACCGATTGGTGGGCCGACCGGATCGCCAACCATTTGCGCGCGCAGGTGGAGGAAGAAGGTTCGGGCGCCGTGCTCAACCTTGCCAGTCAGGAATATTTCGCCGCCGTATCGGGGCAATTGCCCGGCTTGCGCGTGATCGAAGTCGAATTTCGCGAGGCAGGCCCCGATGGCCCCCGCTTCATCAGCTTTCACGCTAAGCGGGCGCGGGGCATGATGGCGCGATGGATGTGCGAACATCATGTCACCGATATTGACGCGATGCGCGGCTTTGACAGCGACGGCTATCGCTTTGACGCCGCCGAAAGTGAGGCCGACCGCTGGCGCTTCACGCGCGGCTGAGGCGCCCATGGCGGCGCGAAGACAATGCTTCGCGCCGCCATTCCGACGATCCTCAGGCCAGCGCCAGACTCACGCTGATATTGCCGCGCGTGGCATGGCTGTAGGGGCAGATCGTATCGGCCTCGGCAATCAGCGCCTCGCCCGCAGCGCGATCGACACCCGGCAAAGTGACCACCAATTCGACTGTCAGGCCAAAGCCTTTGTCCGAACGCGGGCCGATCCCGACGGTGGCATTGACGCTGGCGTCGGCCGGAACGCGCGGCAGGGCCTTGTCCTGCGAGGCGGCAAATTTCATCGCGCCAAGGAAACAGGCGGCATAGCCCGAGGCGAAGAGCTGTTCGGGATTGTTGCCCTGTCCATCGCCGCCCAATTCCTTGGGCACGGCCAGAGTCACGGCAAAGCTGCCGTCATCGGTGGCCGCCTTGCCGTCGCGCCCGCCGGTGGCCGTGGCGCTGGTTTTATAGCGGGGAGTGATCGTCATGGGATGTGCTCCTTATGGTGGGGCCGGGTAAGACGGCCCGCATCCTTGCCCTGATTGAGGATGCGGGCGTTGAGTTATAGGTTCAGATCTGCACCTGCCCGCCGTCAACAAAAAGTTCGATGCCGTTGATATAGCTGGCATCGTCCGAGGCAAGAAACAGGACGGCCTTGGCGATCTCCTCGGGTTGGGCAACGCGCCCGGCGGGGACCAAACTGGCCAGATAGTCCTTGGTTCCCTCGGCATTTTCACCAAACAGATGCGTGACGCCAGGCGTGTCGGTCAGGCCGGGGCTGATGGCGTTGACGCGGATGCGGCGGTCCTTGAGGTCGAGGATCCAGTTGCGGGCAAAGCTGCGCACCGCCGCCTTGCTGGCCGAATAGACGCTGAAGGCCGGATTGCCTGAAATGCTGACCGTCGAGGCCGTCAGCACCACCGAGGCGTCATCGCGCAGCAGGGGCAGCGCCTTTTGCACGGTGAACAGCACGCCTTTGACGTTGGTGTCGAACGTGCTGGCGTAATGCTCCTCGCTGATCGCGCCCAGCGGGGCAAATTCGCCGCCGCCCGCATTGGCGAACAGGGCGTCGATCTGGCCGTGCTGCTGCTGGACGGCATCATAGAGGCGGTCAATGTCGTTCAGATCCGCCATATCTCCGCGCACGCCGGTGATCTTGCCGCCAATGGCCTTGACCGCCGCGTCCAGCGCATCCTGACGGCGGCCGGTGATGAAGACCGATGCGCCCGCTTCGGCAAAAGCCTTGGCGGTGGCAAGACCGATGCCCGAGGTGCCGCCGGTGACGACCACGACCTTATTGTTGAAATCCTGTGCCATGTTGAATGCTCCTGTTGGTTGGGGCAGCGCGTCTGCGCCGCTGAGACAGGAGATGCATCCAGAACGATATTGGCTGTAGTCGGCAAAAATGATACTTAGCGTTCCATATAAGGAACGATGATGCGCGCCGATCTCAACGACTATGCCTATTTCGCCGCCGTTGTGGCGCATGGCGGCTTTGCCCCGGCCGGGCGCGCCCTGCGCGAGCCGAAATCGAAACTCAGCCGCCGCATCGCCGGGCTGGAGGCGCGCCTTGGCGTGCGCCTGATCGAACGATCCAGCCGCAGTTTCCGCGTGACCGAGGTGGGGCAGAGCTTCTACGAACGCTGCCGCGCGATGCTGGATGAGGCCGAGCAGGCCGAAGCCGCCGTCGCGCAGGCGCAGGCCGAACCCCATGGCCGCGTGCGTTTCAGTTGCCCGACCGGCCTTGTCGAGGTGATCCAGCCCAGCATCACCTCCTTCCTCGCCCGCTACACCAAAGTTCGGCTGCAACTGCTGGCCATCGACCGCCCGGTGGATCTGATCGAGGAGCGGATCGATCTGGCGCTGCGGGTGCGCGTGGCGCTGACCAGCGATGCGGCGCTGACCATGCGCACGCTGGGCCATTCCTCGCGCATTCTGGTGGGCAGCCCGCAAATGGCCAACCGCATCGGCGGAAATATCGAGGCGCTTGGTCAGGTGCCGACCCTTGGCACGGGCGACGAGATCGGCGAAATCGACTGGCATCTGGAACAGGAGCATGGCGCCAGCCATCGCCTGCGCCACGAACCGCGCATGACATGCAGCGATTTTGCCGCCGTGCGCGCCGCGGCCATCGCCGATCTGGGTGTGGGGCTTTTGCCCGATCACATCTGCGCCGAGGCTCTGGACGGCGGCCAACTGGTTCACATCCTGCCCGAATGGCGCGCGCAAAGGGGCATCGTCCATCTGGTTTTCACCACGCGGCGGGGGCTGCCCCCTGCGGTGCGCGCGCTGATCGACCATCTGGCGGCCCATTTCCCAAAGGAACGATAAGAAATCACGCAAAATACCCTAGGTAAATTACTTAATTATATGAATATTTAAGGCCGTCAGAGCGATCAATGAGATTTCCATATTGAATATTCCTCCTATCATGCCGCGTCTTGCCAGGAGGATGCAGCATGACCGATCTGACCGAAGGAAATGACGTTCTCGTCCTTAATCTCACTCAGAACAGCACCATCAATGCGCTGGGCGGAAATGACACGCTGACGATCATCGGTGTTGCCGACCGATACAGCGAAGAAGAGCTGCCTCTCTACAGCATCACCGCCAATGGCGGCGCGGGCGATGACCGGATCATCATTCAGGGCTATGTTTCAAGCGCCACGATTGATGGCGGCGCGGGCCATGATTTCATCAGCTTTATCGAGGATGACCCCGACCGTCCCGGCATTGCCTATGGCGGCGATGGCAATGACACGATCCTGGGCATCGAAGGCGTCGGGGGCGCTGGAAACGACTATCTGGGCAATGGCGGCGATGGTGGGGATGGCGACGACACCATCTATGGCGGCGACTATGGCGGCAGCTATGGCGGGGCCGGTTCTGACATGATATTCGATGCGACCATCGCCGACGGCGGGGCGGGCGATGATTTCATCTGGGGCGGCGAGGTGATCTCCGGCGGCAGCGGTTCAGACTATCTGCTTGGCGGCTATTATGCCTATGGCGGCGCGGGCAATGACATCATCCTGAGCAATTTTGCCGATGGCGGGGCGGGCCGTGATGTCTGGTTCGGCCTTTATCCCGATCTGAACGCGGGTACGGACGGCGACAAGATCGTTCTTAATGACGGCCATCATCTGGTCTCCTCCTTCTCGGGGGCGGCAGGCGAATTCATCCTGACCGCCGAAGGGGCAGCCATCGACGAGGACGGCGACGGGGTGGCCGACTGGGTCTATGAACACCCCGGTCTGAGCGCGACCGACTTTCTGGCGACGGGTTTCGACGGCGATCCTCTTGCCGCCGTGGACGATGCATTCACCGGCACGGCGGCGGCGGAATACATTCATGGCGGCGGCGGCGATGACGATCTGAGCGGGGGCGGCGGCCTTGATTTCATCTTCGGCGGGTTCGGCCATGATGTTCTCTCGGGCAATGCCGGGGATGACCTGTTGGTGGGCCAAGCGGGCGATGATCGCCTCTATGGCGGATCGGGCGCGGATGAACTGGATGGCGGCGATGGCAATGACACGCTTTCGGGCAGCGCAGGCGATGATTTCGCCTATGGCGGGGCGGGCAATGATGTGATCGCGGGGGGCGACGGCAACGACCGACTGCTGGGCGAAGGAGGCGATGACCGCGTCAACGGCGGCGATGGCGACGACACGATTGTGGGCGGCGCGGGCAAGGATGTGCTGACCGGGGGCAATGGCGCGGACCGCTTCATCTTTGCCGCCGGTGACAGCAAGGCGGGCGGATCGCTGCGCGATGTCATCACCGATTTCGAAACCGGCATCGACAAGCTCGACATATCCGCGCTCCACATCACGGATTATGCGGGCCAGATCGGCTTTCAATCAATCGGTTCGGGGCTGATCGTCTATGCCGATCTGGGCGGCAATGGTTACGACAATTCCGACTTTGCCGTGCAATTGACGGGCGTGAACGCGCTGGCGCAAAGCGATTTCATTCTGGCATGAGCCGCGCGGGCAGCGGCGATCCGTTGCCCCGATGCAGCGATAATTCCGGCGGATAAGATCCCCTTATCTTTGCCTTTGTGTCCGGACCCTTTCGCTCCTATTCTGGTCATTCGCATCGCCCATGCGGCCGCCCAACGCGCCGCTGTAACAGGGAGAGCAAGAGGATGACCCATGTTCTGAGAGCCGCCAGCCAGAGCGATCTGTCGGCGATCTATGAAATGGCCAAAAGCACCGGCGGCGGGTTTACCAACCTGCCCGCCGACCGGGCAAAGCTGGCGAACAAGCTGGAAATTGCCGCCGCTTCTTTTGCCCGCATGTCCGATGCCCTTGCCGACACTCTGGCCGACGACCGCTATATGTTCGTGCTGGAAAACACCGAAACCGGCAAGGTGCGCGGCACATGCCAGATCTTCTCCTGCATCGGCGCGGACCGGCCCCATTACAGCTATCGCATCGACGCCTTTACCCATTACAGCAGCGAATTCGGCCGGGCCATGCGCTGCGAAATGCTGACCATGGTGACCGATCACAATGGCAGCAGCGAGGTGGGCGGTCTGTTTCTGCACCCCACTGAAAGATCCGCCGGGGCCGGATCGCTGCTGGCGCGCAGCCGCTATCTGTTCATGGCGATGCACCGCCCGCGCTTTGCCGACCGCACGCTGGCCGAATTGCGCGGGGTGATCGACGATTTCGGCATATCGCCGTTCTGGGACGGGGTAACGGGCCGCTTCTTCGGCATGTCTTTCCGCGAGGCCGATGAGTTCAAGGCCCTGCACGGCGCGCAGTTCATCGCCGACCTGATGCCCAAACATCCGATCTATACCGCGATGATGCCCGAAAGCGCGATTGCCGTGATGGGCGTGGCCCATCCTTCGGGCCGCGCGGCGCAGAGGATGCTGGAGAAGGAAGGCTTTGCCTATCGCAATTACATCGACGTGTTTGACGGCGGCCCCACGATGATCTGCGCCACCGACGATATCGCCACGATCCGCTATGCAAGGCAGGATGCGCTGATCTCCATCGCGGACAATGACGGCCCGCAAAGTCTGGTCGCGCGCGGCAGGCTGGCGGGTTTCCGCGCCGCCTATGGCAAGGTGACGATGACCGAGGGCGGCATCATCCTCGACCCCGCAGCCGCAAAGGCCATTCGGGCCACAGCGGGCGAAAGGCTCACCCATATTCCCCATTGATAAGGCAGGAGGCTGGCGATGCTGGAGGTGAATTTCGACGGACTGGTCGGCCCCAGCCACAATTACGCGGGGCTGTCGCTGGGCAATATCGCCTCGGCCACCCATGCCGGCGCCACCTCCAGCCCGCGCGATGCCGCGCTTCAGGGCCTTGCCAAGATGCGGCGGATGATGGCGCTTGGCTTTGCGCAGGGGCTGCTGCTGCCCCATGATCGGCCCGATGCGAACTGGCTGCGGCAACTGGGCTTTGCGGGCAATGATATGGCGGTTTGCCGCGCCGCTTGGGAGGCCCAGCCCGCCCTCTTGCGCAATGCCTTTTCCGCCTCGGCCATGTGGACGGCCAATGCCGCCACCGTCTCGCCCCGGCCGGATACGGTCGATGGACGCACCCATATTTCGGTCGCCAATCTCTCCTCCATGCCCCATCGCAGCATCGAGGCGGGCCAGACCGGGCGCCAGTTGCGCCTGCTTTTCGCAGGACTGTCCGGCGTTGCGGTCCATGATCCCCTGCCCGCCTGTTTCGGTGATGAGGGCGCGGCCAATCATGTGCGCCTGTGCCCTGGTCATGGACAGCCGGGGCTGGAAATCTTCGTCCATGGCTCTGGACCGGTGAACGGCTTTCCCGCGCGGCAGCACGCTGCGGCCTCGCAGGCGCTGGTGCGGCGGCACAGGCTGGCGCCCGACCGGGCCATCCTGGCCCGGCAGAGCAATGACGCCATCGCCGCCGGGGCCTTTCACAATGATGTGGTCGCGGTGGCCAATGAAACCGTGCTGTTTACGCATGAGCAGGCCTTTGCCGAGCGGGAAAGTCTATATTCGCAAATCCGCCAGCTCATGCCTGAGGCCCAGATCATCGAGGTTCCCGCCAGCCTCGTGTCGCTCGACGATGCGATCCGCTCCTATCTTTTCAACTCGCAACTGGTGACGCTGGGCGATGGGGGTATGTTGCTGCTTTTGCCGGAGGAAGCCCGCGAGGTGCCCTCCGTGGCGCACTGGCTTCAGGATTTGGTGGGGGCGAATGGACCGATCGGCCAAGTGGAATTCATGCCCCTGCGCGAATCCATGCGCAATGGCGGAGGCCCGGCCTGCCTGCGGCTGCGCGTGGTGCTGGACCAGGGCGAACTGGCCGCGCTCGATCAGCGTTTCCTGCTCGATCCGGCCAAATGCGACGCGCTGGCCGCTCTGATCGAGCGCCACTGGCCCGAACGCATCGCGCCGGAGGACATCGGCCAGCCCGACCTCTGGCGGCAATGCCAAAGCGCGCGGGCGGCCTTGCTCGACCTGCTCGGCTTTGGCCCGGAGGAACTGCTATGATCGCTCCCCGCCCCGACCAGCCCTTTATCCGCATGGCGCGGATGGAGGACCTCGACGCCCTGTTCACGCTGGCGGGCCTGTCCGGCGGGGGCATGACCAATCTGCCGCAGGACCGCGAGGCCCTGAGCGAACGCCTGTCATGGAGCGAGCGCTCGATCAACGCGGAGATCACCGCGCCGCAGCATGAATTCTACATGCTGGTGCTGGAGGATGGCACGGGCCGCGTCATCGGCACGGCCAGCATCTTTTCACGCGTCGGCGCACAATGGCCGTTCTACAGCTATAAAGTGGCCCGCGTCACGCATGTCTCGCGCGGGCTGGACCGGATGTTTTCCACCCATGTCCTGCATCTGGTGAATGATTTCGACGGGGCGAGCGAGGTGGCGGGCCTGCTGCTGCATCCCGATGCGCGCGCCAAGGGCCTTGGCGCGATGCTGGCGCGCAGCCGCTTCCTCTTCATCGCCCAGCACCGCCAGCGTTTCGGCGATCAGGTTGTGGCCGAATTGCGCGGCTGGATGGACGGTCGCAACAGCCCCTTCTGGGATGCGGTGGCAGGCCCCTTCTTCGGCGGCGACATGCTGGAGGCGGACCTGTTCAACGCCATGCACGGCAATCAATTCATCGCCGATCTGATGCCGCGCTATCCGATCTACACCTCGATGCTGCCCGCTGATGCCCGCGCTGTGATCGGCCGCCCGCATGCCAATTCGGCCCCCGCCTATCGCCTGCTGCTGGCCGAGGATTTCCTCGACGACGGCTATTGCGACATTTTCGACGCAGGCCCCACCGTTCATGCCCGCACCGACCACATACGCACCATCCGCGAATGCGAAGTAATCGACCCGGACGTGCCGATACGCGCTACGAAAGACCCCCACCGCCTGTTCGCGGCGGGCCTTTTGCGCGATTTCCGCGTGTGGAAGGAGGACTGAGATGACCCTGCAATCCTATGATCCGGCCAGCGGCGAGATCATCTGGCAAGGCCCGGTGGATGGCCCCGCGCAATGCCACGCCGCGCTGGAACGCGCCCGCGCTGCCGCCCCCCTCTGGGCGCGAACCCCGCTGGAGGAGCGTCTGGCCATCGTCCGCCGCTATGCTGCCCTGCTCAAGGAAGGGCTGGAACCCTTCGCCCGCCTGATCTCGCGCGAGACGGGCAAGCAATTGTGGGAGAGCCGGGGCGAGGTCAGTGCCATGATCGGCAAGGTGGAAATTTCCATCGCCGCACAGGCCGAAAGGGCCGGAACGCGCGAACAGGCGATGCCGTTTGGTCGCTCAGTGCTGCGTCACAGGCCGCATGGGGTGATGGCGGTGCTGGGGCCGTATAATTTCCCCGGCCACCTGCCCAATGGCCATATCGTGCCCGCGCTGATCGCGGGTAATGTGGTGGTGTTCAAGCCATCGGAGGAAACTCCGGCGGTCGGCGCGCATATGGCCGCGCTCTGGACGGAGGCGGGCCTGCCCGATGGCGTGTTCCAGATCGTGCAGGGCAGGCGTGAGACGGGCGCGGCGCTGATCGGAGGCGATATTGACGGTCTGCTCTTCACCGGATCGGCGCAGGCCGGGCGCGCCTTCCGCCATGCCTTTGCCGACCGGCCGCATGTCATTCTGGCGCTGGAACTGGGCGGCAACAATCCGCTGGTGGCATGGGACGGCGATCCCGAGGCCGTCGCCTCGCTGGTCAGCCATTCGGCCTTTATCACCACGGGCCAGCGCTGCTCCTGCGCGCGTCGCCTGATCCTGCCGATAGGGGCGGAAGGGGACCGAATGCTTGACGCCGTGCTGGCGCAGGCGGCGATGTTGCCGGTCGGCGCGTGGGACGAGGGCGAAGGCTTTATGGGCCCGCTGATTTCGGCGCAGGCGGTGGACCGGGCGCGATGGGCGGTGGAGGCTTTGGCAGGTTCAGGCGCACGGATATTGCTGCCCGCCACCGCGCCGCGCGAGGGGAACGCCGCCTTCATGGGCGCCGCGGTGCTGGACGTGACCGGGATCGCCGCCCCTGATGAGGAGATATTTGCGCCCGTTTTGCAGGTCATCCGGGTGGAGGATTTCGATGCCGCCATAGCCGCGGCCAATAACACCGTTTTCGGCCTGTCGGCAGGCCTGATCGTGCAGGAACCGGCGCTATGGGACCGGTTCAGCGCCGAAATCCGCGCAGGCGTCGTCAACTGGAACCGCCCGACCACGGGGGCGGCCTCGACCATGCCCTTTGGCGGATTGGGGGGATCGGGCAATCACCGCCCCAGCGCTGCCTATGCCGCCGATTACTGCGCCTTTCCCGCCGCCAGTTTCGAGGCCACGCGCATCGAGAGTCTGCCTGTTCCGGGCCTGACGCCATGACGCCGACCGAAAGGGCCGTGGTGGATCGGGCCATGGCCGCGCCCATGCTCGATCAGGTCCTGCGCTGGGCCGCGATCAACAGCGGCAGTGGCAATCTGGCGGGCCTTGCCGCGATGGCGAGCGAGTTGACCGATGCCTGCGCCCCGCTGCCCGGAGCGGTCGAGTTGCTCGACCCCGCGCCCGTCACAAGGATCGACGCGCAGGGCCGCGAATGCGCGGTCGTCCATGGCCGCAACTTGCTGCTGACCGTGCGTCCAACGGCCCCGGTCCAGATCCTGCTGACCGGCCATATGGACACGGTTTTTGACACGAACCATCCGTTTCAGACCTGCCAATGGCTGCGGCCCGGTGTCCTCAATGGCCCCGGCGTGGCGGATATGAAGGGCGGGCTGGCCGTCATGATCGCCGCCTTGCATGCCTTTGAAACCTCGCCCGAATGCGAAAGGCTGGGCTATCAGGTCGTGTTCAACAGCGATGAGGAGGTCGGATCGCCCGGATCGGCGGCGCTGCTGGCGCGGGCGGCGGCGGGTAAACTGGCAGGGCTGACCTATGAACCCTCCGCCCTGCCCGATGGCACGCTGGCCGGTGCGCGGCCGGGCAGCGGTAATTTCTCGCTGGTGGTAACCGGGCGCAGCGCTCATGCCGGACGCAACCCGCAGGACGGGCGCAACGCCGTGGTGGCCGCCGCCGATCTGGCGCTGCGGCTCAGCGCGCTGGTTCGTCCCGGCCTGTCGGTCAATTGCGCGCGGATCGAGGGCGGCGGGCCGAACAATGTCGTGCCCGATCATGCGGTGCTGCGCGTCAACATCCGCCCGCGCACGCGGCTGGACGAAGCACTGGCCAGCGAAGCGCTAGACCGCATCATAGCGCAGGTAGCCGCCGCGCATGATCTGCATATCCACCGCCATGGCAGTTTTGCCCGCCCACCAAAGCCCGTCAATGCACGGGGGCAAAGGCTGCTCGAACTGGTGCGCGATTGCGGGCGGATGCTGGGGCAGGAGATCGGCTGGAAGGACAGTGGCGGGGTCTGCGATGGCAACAATATTGCGGCCTGCGGGGTTCCGGTGGTCGATACGATGGGCGTGCGCGGGGGCGCGATCCACTCACCCGATGAATATCTGATCGCCGACAGTCTGGGCGAGCGTGCCGCGTTGAGCGCGCTCTTGCTCTGCCGCCTTGCCCGCGACGGGCTCTAGGGCCGATCGGCCATCGCGGCATAGAGCGCGAAAGGATCGAGCACCGCGCGTCCCAACGCCACCTCGAACACCGCCTGCGCGCTCTGTTCGCCATAGGTTTCATGGCTTTCCGCGCCCAGATTGGATTGGAATATCCCCGCCGCGCTGACCGGAAGGAAGTCCTCATAGGTCAGCGGCTCCAGCGTGAATGAACCATCAGAAGCCTCCACGCGGCGGACATAGATCAATTCCAGCTCGACCAGAGCCTCCATATCATCGGGGAAATCGGCGAAGGCCTGCACCAGCCTTCGCTCATAGGGCATGTCCGCCGGTCCCGCCTGTGCCTGCGCCAGCAAGCGGTCATAAAGCGCACGGCCCTTGGGAGTGAGTGCCGCCCCGCGCTGTTCGATCTCGCCAAAGCGGGCTGTGTGGCGACCCGGCGCGCCCTCATCCCCGGCAAAGCGCACGCTCTCGGTCAGGGCCTTGAAACTGGTCTGGCGCAGAAGGATCGGGATCACACGCGGCGGCGGCCCCTCGATCACCTCCTTGATATCCAGCCCCTGCGCCAGCATCGCTGCCTGCGCCGCATCAATGTCCAGCGTGCGCGGGGTCAGATGGTTGATATGCGGCCCGCGAAAAGCCACCACATCGGCCACCAGACGATGGCTGGCCACCAACCGGTCATAGGTGGCGCGGTCCACCAGCGTATCCTCGTGCCAGCGGAAGGTTTCGAGCAGGCCCGCAACGAAGGCATCGGCCTCGGCCTCATCCAGCCCGCCTTGCGCCTCGTGCCGCTCGACCAGTGCCAGCACCTCAGGGCGAAAGATCTGCCGCGCCGCCAGCAATGCCGATGCCTCACGCCGCAGATCAGGATCGGCGATCAGTTCAAGCCGCAGCAGCGAACAGAATACCCGAAACGGATTGCGGGCCAGCGCTTCTTCCGTAATCGGGCGAAAGGCGGTCGAATGCACCGGCACCCCCGCCGGGGCCAGATCGTAATAGCCCACCGGCTCCATGCCCATCACCGCAAAGACCCGGCCCATCATCGCCAGTTCAGCAGCGGTGCCCACGCGGATCGCGCCATGCCGCTCGATCTCCACGCGCGCAGGGGTCTCGCCCGCCGGGGCCGCGCGGGCATTGACCTGCGCCACAATGGCCAGCAGATCGCCATAGAGCGGAACCTCGGCGCGATACATGGCGGAAAGCGCGCCGCAGAAACGGTCGCGAATGGTGCTGGCATCGACAAGCCCGGTTGTCATATTTTATCTCTCTCCACAGGCGCGGCGCCCCTATATCATGCCGTCATCATTCGATCACCACTTCAACCAGCGTAGGCAGCGCCGATGCCAATGACCAGTTGAGCGCGGCATCGAGATCCTCCGCCCGCTCGACCCGCCGAGCGCTGACGCCCTGCCCCGCCGCGATCTGCACGAAATCGAGGCCGGCCAGATCAGTCCCTTCTACGGTTTGCATGCCGAACAATCGCCCAAACCCGCGCAGGGCGTCATAGCGGCGGTTGTTGAAGATGATGAAGCTGACCGGCGTGCCCAATTTTGCCGCGCTCCACAGAGCCTGGATCGCATACATGGCCGATCCGTCGCCGATCAGGGCGATCACCTTTTCATCGGACCGCGCCAGCGCCATGCCGACCGCCGCAGGCAACCCATGGCCCAACCCTCCGCTGGCGCAGGTGTAGAAGCCATCGGGGCGCGTGATCGGCAGATGGTCGTGCATAGGGCCGCGCGCAGTGGGCGCCTCCTCGACGATCACACTGCGCGCAGGGCGCAGGGCGGCGATGCGCGAGAGCAGCCAGCGGTCGGTGATGGCTCCGCCGCCGGGCGCGGCCGGTTCGGGCCGGATCAAGGCGGGGGGCACCATGCGCTTTGGCGCAGAGGCGGATAGCAGCGTGGCGATGGCGTGCCCCGCATGGGCCACGATGGACAGGTCGCAGGGGGCCCAACTGGCCTGCCCCGGATGATCGGCGATGAAGATCGTGGTGGCGCCGGGCGGCAGATGCGGCCCTTCGCCCTCAACATGATAGAGGCTGAGCGGACCGCCGATGGCGAGGATCACATCATGGTCGCCCAATGTGGCGACGATGGCCTCTCGCCGGGGATCGAGAAAGCCGGCAAAGAGGCGATGATCCTCAGGAAAGCTGCAGCGCGCGCTGAAAGGGGCGACATATGTGGCCGCCTGATGCTTTTCGGCCAGCGCGATGGCCGCGCCCCATGCCCCGTCGCGCGCCACCCCCGCGCCCAGCACCAGCGCGGGCCGCCGCGCCCCGGCCAGCAAGGCTGCGGCCTCGGCCAGCAGCGCCGGATCGCCGGGATTGGCAGCCCCGGCGCGAGGGGGGATCACGGGGTTGCAATCGCGCTCCCAATCATCAATCGGGATGGAAACGAAGGTCGGCCCGCGTGGCGGCTGCATCGCCACGATCCACGCGCGGGCGACGGCGGCGGGAACATCCTGCGCGCGGGCCGGTTCGACCGACCATTTGACAAAGGGGCGAGGAAATTCGGCGGCCCCTTCGGCATAGAGGAAAGGTTCGAAGGGCAGGATCGAGCGCGCCTGTTGCCCGGCCGTGACGACCAGCGGCGTCTGATTGCGAAAGGCGGTGAACAGATTGCCCAGCGCATGGCCCGTGCCCGCGCTGGAATGCAGGTTGACCAGCGCCGCGCGGCCCGTCCCTTGCGCATAGCCATCGGCCATGGCCATCACCACGCTTTCCTGAAGCCCCAGCACATAGCGGAAATCATTGGGAAAATCGCGGAACATCGGCAATTCGGTGCTGCCCGGATTGCCAAAGATCGTGGTCATGCCCAATTGGCGCAACAGCGCCTGCGTGGCCTCGCGAACGGTGGTCATCTGTCCTCTCCTTTGCCCGCGATGGTGGCGCAAAAGCGCAGCGGTGGCCATGGCAAACACGCGGGCTGCGGTACAGAATCATGGCAGGTAATGAGGCGGGAATAATGAACGGTTTCATCGCCTGTCGGGGTGCCAATATGAATATATATATTAATCCTGGCGCCTAATTAATTACGAGCGATATGGGAGATCCATCCCCATCCTTGTCAAATATAAATTGTTAAATTTCACGATTATTTCAATGCTGAACGGATGTTAATCGACAGAAATCCCGAAATTTCGCGGTTTTGATCTTCGCCAAGTTACATCAATGCAACATTCGTCAGCGGCCGCCTCCCAAGCGCCAGCGCGCCGCTTGAGCCCAAAAGTTGGGGCCGATAGGCACTCCTCACGCAACACCTTCAAACAACGAGGATATTATGAAAGCTATCGCTCCCGCCGCTCTGGCGCTCGCCATTCTCGCCTCGGCCCCGGCCCATGCCGAGGCCGCCCGCGGCCCCCGCATCGAGGCGAAGGTCGGCTATGATTCCACCTCGATCGAATTTGTCGGCTGGAGCGTGTCCCCCTCCGGCTTCGCCTATGGCGGCGAAGTCGGCTATGACCTGCCGGTCAGCAAGAACATCTCGCTTGGCGCCGATGCCGAAATCACCGGCACCACCACGCAATATCGTATGGGCGACTACAAGCTGGAATTTGGCCGCGACCTTTATGCAGGCGGGCGCATCACCGTTGCGGCCACCCGCAACGTCAACCTCTATGCCAAGGTCGGCTATGCCAATCTCCGCAGCATTGAAACGCTCGGTCCGCTTGGGGTGACCGGCAATGGCGACGGCGTGCGTTTCGGCGGCGGCGCGCAATATCTGTTTGACAAGAATTTCTATGCCAGCGTCGAATATCGCTACACCAATTATCAGGCCAATGTTTCGCGCAACCAGGTGCTGACCGGCATCGGTTACCGCTTCTGATCCGGGGCGGGCCCTCGATCGTCCTCCATCGGCGGGATGATCGGGGGCTCCGGCTTGGCGCCCACCCCGATTTCGGCCAGCAGCCATTCGCGAAAGCGACGGATTTTGGGGGTGCGGCGGCGATGTTCGGGATAGACGAACCAATAGGCGATCCCCAGACTGGAAACTTGCGGGAACAATTGGACCAGCCGCCGGTCCGACATATCCTGATGCCAGAAAAACGGTGTCAGCATGGCGACGCCCTGCCCCGCCATGGCGGCATGGCCGTCATTGGCCTGCGAATCCATGCGCACGCCCTGCAAGGCCCCCTCGTTAGCCTGCGCCAGCCCCGCCTGTCGCAACCAGCAGACCCATGAGGGATCATGCGGGCTGATCAGGGGCAGGCCCAGCAAATCCTGCGGCAGGATGCGCCCGCCCTGCGCCGCCAGAAAGCCGGGGCTGCACATGGGCGTAAAATCCTGCTCCATCAACCGGTCCGCCGCAAGGCCCGGCCACGCGCCGCTGCCCGACCGCACCGCCACATCGACCCCGTCGCCCGAGAGATCGGACAGACCTTCCTGCATCAACAGGCGCACGGCTATGTCGGGATAGCGCATCTGAAACCGTCCGATCCGCCATGCCAGCCAGGCATTGGCAAAGGTCGGCGTGGTCGAAATGGTCAGCGTGGTGTCATCATCGGCGCGCATTTCGGCAAAGGCGGCCTCGATCATGTCCAGCCCTTTGCCGATCTGGCCCGCCGCGCGCCGCGCCGCATCGGTCAGCACCACGCGCTGCCGTTCGCGCCGGAACAATTGCTGACCCAGATTATCCTCGATCAGGCGGATCTGATGGCTGACGGCAGCCTGCGTCATGCCCAGTTCGCGAGCGGCGGCGGTGAAATTTTCATGCCGCGCCGCCGCTTCGAAAACGCGGACGGCGGCCAAAGGGGGAATCTTACGCATGGGCACATCATAAGCATAGCTAATGATATCTGTCGATCAATTGGTTGGCCGACATGCGCAGCGAATGGCAAAGCGACCTTACAGTTTAGAGGACATTCGCCATGCAACAAGCATCCATACCCCGCTCAAACCGGGGCAATCTCTCCCCTCTGCTCTCTTTGCAGACGCTGTGGCTGGCGGTTGTGCATGTGTCAGCCGTCCAAGTCCGCATCGCCTTTGCCAGCCCATGGGACAGCATGCGGCCATAGACCTGACTTATCGACTACGCCGCAGCAGTCCTGGCACGGCAAACCCAAGCGCCATCGCCCGATAAGCATAGCTGGCCAGCAGGGCGATCCAGATGCCTGCGTCGCCCATCGGCTTTAATGTGAAGTCGGTCAGCAGATAGAGGCCCAGCGCGACCAGCGCCGCATTGCGCAGAGCGGCACCGGCAATCGCGCCGATGAAAATGCCGTCGAGCAGCCAACTGGCCACGCCCACCAGAGGCACAGCCGCGCAATAGGGCAGCATCGCATTGGCCAGCCCCCGGATCGCCGCATCATGGGTAAGAAAAGCGATGGCGGCCGGGCCGGCCAGAAAAATGGCCAGCGAAAACAGCAAACCGCCGCCCAGCGAAAACTCCCCCGTCAGGCGGATCGCACGCAGCAATGTGGCGCGCGAACGCGCACCGATGGCCGCCCCTACCCGCGCCTCGGCGGTAAAGGCGAAGCCATCGAGGACAAAGGCGCTGATACTGACCATCTGCATCAACACATGATTGGCGGCCAGCGGCACCGGCCCCAGCGCAGCGGCCGAACGCGTGAACCATGTGAAGATCGCCAGTAGAGCCAGCGTGCGCACCATAATATCGGCATTAACCACCACCAGCCGCCGAACCGCCGCCATATCCAGCAGTCGCGCGCGGCCAATCGTACGTAATTGCCCCCGCCAGTCCGGCCCCAACACGAGGGCAATGGCTGCAATCCCGCCCGCCAACGCGCTCCATTCGGCGAGTGTCGTGCCCAGACCCACGCCCCGCGCGCCCATGCCCAGCGCGCCGACAAAGAGCAGATCAAGGCCGATGTTCATCCCGTTCATCAACGCCTGCACGCCCAGCGCCAGTCGCGTCCGCCCAAGGCCGAGCAGCCAGCCATTGATCGCGTAAAAGCCCAGCGCCGCCGGGGCGCCCAGAAAGCGCATGGTTAGAAAGTCATGCGCCGCATCGCCCACACCTGCAGGGGCGGCCATCAGCCTCAGACCCAGCGGCACGATCACCGGCGAAAGCGCCAGCAACATCACCCCCAGCCCCAACCCAAGCGCCAGCGAGCGCAGGATGGTCGCGCAGACCTCCTCATCGTCCCTCGCCCCTTTCGCCTGCGCGGTGATTCCGGTCACGCCCATGCGCAGAAAGCCGAAGCTCCAGAATACGAGGTTGAGGATCGTCGTGCCCAGCGCCACCCCGCCCAGATTGCGACCATCGCTAAGCCGACCGATGACCGCGACATCGACCACGCTGACCAGCGGCATCAGCGCCTGACCCAGAATAATCGGCCATGCCTGCGCGAAAATAGCGCCTCGGGTGATGTTCCTATCGTCAGCCAACGGGCAGCGCCGTGGTATATTTCGTCATCGACAGCGCGAAATGCGAGGCCGCCGCGCCCACTGCGGGATGTTCCAAAAGGGTGCGCATCAGGAAATTTTCATAATCGGCCACATCGGCCACGACGATCCGCAACAGATAGTCCCACTCGCCCGACATGGAGAAACATTCGACCACCTCGGGCCGGGCCCGCACGAATTCCTCAAAGGGCCGACGCACCTCCTGCGCATGATGGCGCACGCGAATGTTGCAGAACACATTGACCCCGCGCCCGATCTTGTCCGGATCGACCAGCCGGACCGTCGCAGTCAGAATGCCCGCCGCCTCCAGCGCCTTGATACGACGCCAGCATGAGGCAGAAGATGTGCCCACTCGCTCGCCCAATTCTGCATGGCTGAGCGATCCATCATGCTGGAGCGCGTCAATGATTCGCAGGTCGATCGGATCAAGGCGATATTCCTGTTTCACAGATCACCATATGATTGAGTTTCTGTTTCATAATATCGCCAAATTGCCGGGTTTTTGAAACCCAATCAAGCTGGTTTTGTGAGATAATTGCATCATGACCCACTATAGCGCCGTCAAACCCCCGGAGGCCGCCGACGACTGGACCATTCCGCAAGAGTGGGACAGATACGGCGCGGATGAGCATGCCATGTGGGATCATCTGTTCGAGCGGCAGACGCGGATGTTGCCGGGGCGCGTGGCCCCTGCTTTTCTGGAGGGGCTCGACATTTTGCGCCTGTCCAAACCGGGCATTCCCGATTTTACCGAACTCAACGCCCGTCTGATGGATGCCACCGGATGGCAGGTGGTCGCGGTGCCGGGGCTGGTGCCCGATGCGGTGTTTTTCGACCATCTGGCCAACCGGCGCTTTGTGGCGGGGCGCTTCATCCGCACGCCCGAACAGATCGACTATCTGGAAGAACCCGATATTTTCCACGATGTCTTTGGCCATGTGCCGCTGCTGGCCAATCCCGTTTTCGCCGATTTCATGCAGGCCTATGGCCGGGGCGGACAGCGCGCCGGGGAACTGGGCGCGATCGAAAGGCTGGCGCGGCTCTATTGGTACACGGTGGAATTCGGGCTGATACGCGGGGCCGAGGGGCTGCTGATCTATGGCGCAGGGATCGTCTCCTCTTTCAGCGAGTCGATCTTTGCCCTCGACGATCCCTCGCCCAACCGGATCGCTTTCGATCTGGGGCGCGTGATGCGCACGCCTTACCGCATTGACGATTTTCAGCAGACCTATTTCGTGATCGACAGTTTCGAGGATCTGTTGCACCAGACTATCGAAAGCGATTTCGCCCCGCTCTATCGCGCCTTGCAAGGCACGCCGGATATTGATCCCGCCGCCGTGCTGGACAGCGACCGCGTGGACCATCGGGGCACCCAGCATTACGCCCATTCCAGAACCGTCCCAACCAAGGCCCCCGCATGACCGTCACCCCCCTGCCCATGCCCGCCATCAACGAAGCTCTAGAGGCCTTGCCGGGCTGGACCTATGACGCCCCGCGCAAGGCGATCCATCGGCGCATCCTCCTCAAGGATTTCGCGCAAGCCCTCGCGCTGATGGTGCGGATCGGCGTTGAGGCGGAAAAGCGCGACCATCATCCCGAATGGACCAATGTCTATAACCGGCTCGACATCTGGCTGACCACCCATGATGCAGGCGGCGTTTCGGCGCGCGATCTGGAACTGGCCCGCCGGATCGACGAATTGATCTAAGCCGGATTTTCCCGCGCATATTGGCTTGACCTTAACGCGCGGTGTTACAACCATAGCGCGATGAGATGGCCCCCCTCCCACTCCCTGCTCCGTGCGGCGGTCACGCTGCGTCAATGGCTGCGGGGCAGCGAGCTGGCATTTATCCTGCTTGCTGTGGCGGTGGGCGCCATGGCGGGCTTGACCACGGCGGCGCAAGGCTGGCTGGCCCATGCGATACAGGGGCTGATCTATGGCGTCGCGGCCAACCGGCTGAGCGCGCTGGCGGAAATCCATCATCCGTGGAAACTGCTGGCACTGCCGCTGGGCGGGCTGGTGCTGGTGCTGCTGGGGCGCGTTTTGGCCCGCCGCGCTGGCGCCACCAGAACCGGCGCACCCATCGACGTGGTGGAGGCCAATGCGCTGCATGGCGGGCGGATCCCGGCCTTCGACAATCTGGTGATTGCGGCCCAGACCATTCTGTCCAACGGCTGCGGCGCCTCGGTGGGGCTGGAGGCGACCTATGCCCAGATGGGCGGCGGCATCGCATCGCTCTTGGGCCAGTGGTTGCGGTTGCGGCGGGCAGATCTGCGCAATCTGGTGGGCGCGGGCGCGGGCGCAGCGGTCGGGGCGGCCTTTGGCGCGCCGCTGACGGGCGCTTTCTATGCCTTTGAAATCGTGATCGGCGCTTACAGCACAGGTGCCGTCGCCCCGGTGATTGCTGCGGCGCTGGCGGCGGCGCTGGTGCTGCGCGGGATGCATAGCGAACCTTATCTGATCGCCACCACCGCAACGCGCGCGATCACCATTGTCGATTATGGGGCCTATGCCCTGCTGGGCGCCCTGTGCGCGCTGATGGGGATTGGCGTGATGCGCCTCGTCACGTTGGCCGAGCGGTGGTTTCAGGCATGGCCCGTGCTGGTACGCTGGCGGCCGGTGGCGGGCGGGGTGATGCTGGCCGGGCTGGCGCTGCTTTCGCCCCAGACGCTCTCGGCAGGCCATGGCGCGCTGCATCTCAATATGCTGCTCCAGCCGCCGGTGCCGTTGCTGCTCTTTGTCATGGCGCTCAAGATCGCCGCCTCGGTGATTTCATTGGCCAGCGGATTTCGCGGCGGGCTGTTCTTCGCCTCGCTGTTCCTCGGCTCGCTGCTGGGCCAGGTCTTTGGGCAAGTGTTCAACCTCAACCCATGGGGGCTGGTGCTATCGCCGGTCGATGCCGCGCTGGTGGGCATGGCGGGGCTGAGCGTGTCCATCGTGGGCGGGCCGATGACGCTGGCGCTGTTGATGCTGGAAACCACGCATGATTTTGCGCTGATGGGCGTGGTGCTGACCGCCGCGCTGGTTTCCGCCAGCATCACGCGCGAAATGTTCGGCTATTCCTTCTCGACATGGCGGCTGCATGTGCGCGGCACCGACATTCGCAGCCCGCGCGACATCGGCTGGATGCTGACGCTGAACGCGGGGCGCATGATGCGGCGCGACTGGACCAGCGTGCGGGGCGACATGAGCGTCGCGCAATTTCGCGAAACCGTGCCGCTGGGCGCGACCAGCAAAGCGATCATTACCGATGCCGATGGCCATTATTGCGGCATCGTGGCCACCGCCGCCGCCCATGCGCCGCAGGGCGACCCTCTGGCGCCGGTGGGTTCGCTGGCGCTGCTGGCCGACACCACGCTGACCCCCGCCATGGGGATCAAAAGCGTGCTGAACAGTTTCGACAGCGCGATGGCCGACGAACTGGCCGTGGTGGACGCGCAGGGGCAAGTCGTCGGCGTGGTCAGCGAACGCCACGCGCGGCGGCGCTATCTGGAAGAGATCGAGGCGGCCCAAAGGCAGATGTTTGGCGAAACCTCGCGCTGATGTGACCTTTTAGCCCTTGCCTGCATAGCGGTCGGTCGCACGGATCAACTGATCCAGAATGCCCGGTTCTGAATAGGCATGGCCCGCCCCCTCGATCAGGTGAAAGTCCGCCTCCGGCCATGCCTTGTGCAGCGCCCAGGCGTAATGGGCCGGGCATGGCATGTCATAGCGGCCATGGACGATGGTGCCGGGAATATGGCGCAGCCGATCGGCATCGCGCAGCAATTGCCCCGGCTCCAGCCAGCAGTCATGGACGAAATAATGCGTTTCCAGCCGAGCGAAGGCCAGTGCGAAATGGCCATCGTCATGCTGGGCCGACATGGAAGGATCAGGCAGCAGCGTGATCGTCTCGCCCTCATACAGGCTCCACGCGCGGGCCGCCTCTATCTGTTCTTCGGGCGAACCTGTGGTCAGGCGGCGATGATACGAGCGAAGGACATTGCCGCGCTCCTCCTCGGAGAGAGGCGCGATGAGGCGTTCGTATTTGTCGGGAAAAATCTGCGAAACGCCGAATTGATAGAACCAGTCCAGCTCTGGCCGCGAACACATATAGATGCCGCGCAGGATCAGCTCGCTGACCCGCTCTGGATGCGTCTGGGCATAGGCCAGCGCCAGCGTCGAGCCCCATGACCCGCCAAACACCAGCCATTGCTCGGCCCCGACCAATTCCCTCAAGCGTTCGATGTCGGCCACCAGATGCCATGTCGTGTTCGCCTCCAGCCCGGCATGGGGCGTAGAGCGTCCACAGCCGCGCTGGTCAAACAGGATGACATCGTAAAGCGCCGGATCGAACAATTGCCGATGCGCCGGACCAATCCCGCCCCCCGGCCCGCCATGCAGAAACACCGCCGGTTTGGCCCCCGGCGTGCCGCAGCGCTCGTAATAGACGGCATGGCCTTCGCCGGTGTCGAGCATACCGGTGGCATAGGGTTCGATGGGGGGATAAAGCGTTCGAAGCATGAGCTTATTGTGCGCGATGGCGGGCCGAATGGAAAGAGGCCGCTCCTTTATGCAAATTTCACGCCGCCGCCCCCAGCTTCGCGTGGAAGCTTAACGCGCAGGAAGCGCAAGGGAGAGCCTGCTCTGTAGCGGGAAACATGCCCTGCCCATTTTGACCAAACCATTGGAGGTTTCGATGACCGACCTCGTCTGGCTCGCCGTTCTGGCGGGCCTCACTTTGCTTTCCCTCGCCTTTCTGCGCCTGACCGAGCGCGCCTGACCATCAAGGAAACGGCCATGACCCTTCCGCTCTGCCTTGCCGCGCTGACGGCGCTGGGGCTGCTCGCCTATCTGGTGGTCGCGCTTTTGCGGCCCGAAAAGTTCTAGAAAGGAAACACCCGTGACCACTGGCATGACCATGTCCGGCTGGGGCCTGATCCTCATTTTCACCGCGCTGGTGGCGCTGCTGGCAAAGCCGGTGGGCCGATGGCTCTTTGCGCTTTATGAAGGGCGCGACACTCCCCTGCACCGCCTGCTCGGCCCGGTTGAACGCGGGTTTTACCGCGCATCGGGCATTGACCCGGCGCGCGAACAGGGCTGGCTGGCCTATGGGTTGCATATGCTGGCCTTTCAGGTGGTGCTGACGCTGTTCACCTATGCGATCCTGCGCTTGCAGGGCGTGCTGCCGATGAACCCCCGCGGACTGGCGGGCATTGGCACGGATGGCGCGATGAACACCGCCATCGCCTTCGTCACCAACACCAACTGGCAATGGTATGCAGGCGAAAGCGTGCTCTCAAACTTCAGCCAGATGGTGGGCCTGACGATCCACAACTTCCTTTCCGCCGCCACAGGCATCGCCATCGCCTTTGCCCTGTTTCGCGGTTTTGCCCGCCATGAGGCCAGGACGGTCGGCAATTTCTGGGCCGACTGCACCCGCGTCACGCTCTATCTGCTGCTGCCGCTTTGCGTGGTCTACGCGCTGTTTCTGGTGGCCTGCGGCGTGCCGCAAACCTTGGCCAGTCTGGTCGAGGCCCATACGCTGGAGGGCGCGAAACAGGTCATCGTGCTGGGACCTGTGGCATCGCAAGAAGCGATCAAGATGCTGGGCACCAATGGCGGCGGTTTCTACAACGCCAATTCGGCCCATCCTTTCGAAAACCCAACCGCGCTGACAAATTTCGTCCAGATGCTCTCGATTTTCGCCATCGGGTCGGGGCTGACATGGTGCTTTGGCCGGGCGGTGGGCAACACGCGCCAAGGCTGGGCGATCCTTTGCGCGATGCTGATCCTGTTCGTGGCGGGCGCGGGTATCGCCTATTGGCAGGAGGCCGATGGCGCCACTCTGGCCATGGCGGGCGGCCATATGGAGGGCAAGGAAGTGCGCTTCGGCATCGCCGCCAGCGCCCTGTTCTCCGCCGTCACCACCGCGGCCAGTTGCGGCGCGGTCAACGCCATGCACGACAGCTTCACCGCGATCGGCGGCCTGATCCCGATCTTCAACATGCAGCTTGGCGAGATCGTCATCGGCGGCGTGGGTTCGGGGATCTACGGCTTCCTGCTGTTTGCGCTGCTGGCGGTGTTCGTGGCCGGGCTGATGGTGGGGCGCACCCCAGAATATGTTGGCAAGAAGATCGAGGCCCGCGAGGTCAAGCTGGCCGTGCTGGCGATTGCCGTGCTGCCGCTCTCGATCCTTGGGTTTACCGCGCTGGCCGCCGTGCTGCCCGCCGGTTTGGCCGGACCGCTCAACAAAGGTCCGCATGGGTTTTCCGAGATCCTCTACGCTTTCTCCTCGGCCACGGCCAACAATGGTTCGGCTTTTGCGGGCCTCAGCGCTGGCACGCCGTTCTATAACGGCCTGCTGGGCGTGGCGATGTGGGTCGGGCGCTTCTTTGTCATCATCCCCGTGCTGGCCATCGCGGGCAGCCTTGCCGCCAAGCGGCACACCCCCGCCACCGCCGGTTCGTTTCCCACCACCGGGGCTTTGTGGGTCGGCCTGCTGATCGGGGTGATCCTGATCCTTGGCGGCCTCACCTTCCTGCCCAGCCTCGCGCTTGGCCCGATTGCCGATCAGGTGTCGGTGCTGGCGCATACCGGTTTTTGAGCCATACCGCTTTCTAAAGGACGATAGAGATGTCCACCCCCCAATCCATGTTTGCGCCCGAACTGGTGCTGCCCGCGATGCGCGATGCCTTGCGCAAACTGGCCCCGCGCGAGCTTATCGGCAATCCGGTGCTGTTTACCACGGCGGTCGTCGCCACGCTGCTGACTGTCCTGCTGGTCATCGGCGATGGCGGCCTGTCGCTGGGCTTTCAACTGCAATTGATCGCCTGGCTCTGGCTGACGGTTCTGTTCGGCACTTTTGCCGAGGCGCTGGCCGAAGGGCGGGGCCGGGCGCAGGCGGCCTCGCTGCGCGCCGCCAAATCCGATCTGGTCGCCCGCCTGCCCGATGGCCGCATGATCCCGGCCAGCCAGTTGCAGCGCGGCGACGAGGTGATCGTGGAAACCGGCGACCTGATCCCGGCCGATGGCGAGGTGATCGAGGGCGTGGCCAGCGTCAACGAGGCCGCCATCACCGGCGAGAGCGCCCCCGTCATCCGCGAGGCGGGCGGCGACCGCAGCGCCGTCACCGCCGGCACCCGCGTCATTTCCGACCACATCCGCGTGCGGGTGACGCAGGAGCCGGGGCAAGGCTTTCTCGACCGCATGATCGCGCTGGTCGAAGGCGCACAGCGGCAAAAGACCCCCAATGAGATCGCGTTGACGATCCTGCTGGTGGGGCTGACCATCATCTTCCTGATCGCGGTGTCCACCATCCCGGCCTTTGCCCATTATGCGGGGGGCGGCGTGCCGGTGGCGGTGCTGGCGGCGCTGCTCATCACGCTCATCCCCACCACGATTGCCGCGCTGCTCTCGGCCATCGGCATTGCCGGGATGGACCGGCTGGTGCGCTTCAACGTGCTGGCCAAATCGGGCCGCGCGGTCGAGGCGGCGGGCGATATCGACGTGCTGCTGCTCGACAAGACCGGGACGATCACCGTGGGCGACCGGGCGGCCTGCGAGTTCCGCCCCCTGACCGGCGTGCCGATGGAACGCCTTGCGCAGGCCGCGCTGCTGGCCAGTCTGGCCGATGAAACGCCGGAGGGGCGCTCAATAGTGGTGCTGGCCCGCGCCGCCAATCTGGCGCAGGGCGCCCTGCCCGAGGATGCGCAGATCATCCCCTTTACCGCGCAGACCCGCCTGTCGGGCATCCGCACCGCGCAAAGCCTGATCCAGAAGGGGGCGGTGGATTCGCTGCTGCGCGCCCATCCCGATGCCGCGCAGAGCCCCGCCGCCGCCGATATGCGTCGCATCGCCGATGACATCGCCCGCCTTGGCCAGACGCCGCTGGGCGTGGCGGAAAATGGCCGCCTGCTGGGGGTGGTTGCGCTCAAAGACATCATCAAATCGGGCGTGCGCGACCGCTTTGCCCAATTGCGCCAGATGGGCATCCGCACCGTGATGATCACTGGCGACAATCCCCTCACCGCCGCCGCCATCGCCGCCGAGGCAGGCGTCGACGATTTCCTGGCCGAAGCCACGCCTGAGGACAAGCTGGCCCTGATCCGCCATGAGCAGCAGGGCGGGCGTCTGGTGGCCATGTGCGGCGACGGCACCAATGACGCGCCCGCTCTGGCGCAGGCCGATGTGGGCGTGGCGATGAACACCGGCACGCAGGCCGCGCGCGAAGCGGGCAATATGGTCGATCTGGACTCCGACCCGACCAAGCTGATCGAGATCGTGGGTCTGGGCAAACAATTGCTGATGACGCGCGGGGCGCTGACCACCTTCAGCGTGGCCAATGATGTGGCCAAATATTTCGCCATCATCCCGGCCATGTTTGTCGTGCTCTACCCCGGGCTTGGCGCGCTCAACGTGATGGGGCTGGCCAGCCCGCAAAGCGCGATCCTTTCGGCTATCATCTTCAACGCGCTGATCATTCCGGCTTTGGTACCGCTGGCGCTGCGGGGCGTGACCTATCGCCCGATGGGCGCGGGACCGATGCTGGCGCGCAATCTGGCGATCTATGGGCTGGGCGGGCTGATCGCGCCCTTTGTCGGCATCAAGGCGATCGACCTTGCCGTTGCCGCGCTCAATCTGGCCTGAGGGAGATAACCCATGCTCAAGACTTTTGCTTCCGCCCTGCGCCCCGCTCTGGTGATGACCGGCGGTTTTGCCCTGCTACTGGGCGGGGCCTATCCTTTGGCCATCACCGCCGCCGCGCAGGCCCTTTTCCCGCATCAGGCCAATGGCAGCCTGATCGAGCGCAACGGGCGGGTGATCGGCTCGGAATTGCTGGCGCAGGGCTTTGCCGCGCCCGCCTATTTCCACCCCCGCCCTTCCGCCGCCAATTATGACGCCAGCGCTTCGGCAGGCTCCAACCTTGGCCCTGCATCGGCGGCGCTGGCCCAGCGCATCGCCAAGGATGCCGCCGCCCTGCGCGCCCAAGGCTATCCCGACGTCCCACCTGCAATGGTGACCACCTCCGCCTCGGGGCTCGACCCCCATATCAGCCCCGAGGCGGCCCTTTTGCAGGCACCCCGCGTGGCGCAGGCGCGCCATATGCCCGTGGCCCGCGTCGAGGCGCTGGTGCGCGCCGCCATCGAAACGCCGCTGGCGGGCGTGCTGGGCGAAAACCGGGTCAATGTACTGCGGCTCAATCTGGCTCTCGACGCAGCGGGGCATGCGGGAGCATGATGGCGCATGAACACGATCCGCCCCGATCCCGACGCCCTGCTGCGCACGATAGACAGACAGGATAGCACGCGGGGCCGCCTCAAGCTCTTCCTTGGGGCAGCCCCGGGCGTTGGCAAGACCTATGAGATGCTGATGCAGGCCGCACGCCGCCGCGATGCGGGCGAGGATGTGGTGATCGGCGTGATCGAAACCCATGGCCGCGCCGAAACCGAACAGCGCGCGGCCGGATTTGAGATCATCCCCCGCCGCGCCATCGACCATCGCGGCCAGACCCTGCATGAGATGGACCTCGACGCCATTATCGCGCGCCGCCCCGCCCTCGTGCTGATCGACGAACTGGCCCATACCAACGCCCCCGGCTGCCGCCATGACAAGCGCTGGCAGGATGTCGAGGAAGTGCTGAACGCGGGGATCGACGTTTACTCGACCCTCAATGTCCAGCATCTGGAAAGCCTCAACGATGTGGTGGCCTCCTTTGCCCGGCTGCACGTGCGCGAGACCCTGCCCGACCGGGTGCTGGACCATGCCGAGATCGAGGTGGTGGACATTCCCCCCGGCGAACTGATCGAACGGCTGAAAGCGGGCAAGGTCTATGTGCCGCAGGAGGCGAGCCGAGCGCTGGCGCATTTCTTTTCCCATTCCAATCTGACGGCCCTGCGCGAACTGGCGCTGCGCCGCGCGGCGCAGGCGGTCGATGCGCAAATGCTCGATTACCTGCGCGCCCATGCGCTTGAGGGAACATGGGCGGCGGGCGAGCGTCTGTTGGTGGCCGTGGGCGCGGATGCCGGGGCGCAGGAGGTGGTGCGCGCGGGCAAGAGGCTGGCGGATTCCCTTTCGGCGCCCTGGACGGCGGTGCATATCGAAACCGGCCCGGCCTCCCCCAACCTCGCCTCGCCCGCACCGTCATCGCGCGAGGAGCTGTCCGCCGCGCTTCATCTCGCCTCGCAATTGGGGGCGCAGGTGGCGACCATTCCGGCAGGGGGGCTGCCCGAAGGGCTGGCCCATATGGCGGCGGATTTGCGCGCCACAATCCTCGTGTTGGGTCAGGGCAGGCGGCGGGGTCTGTTCCGGCGGGAGGCCCTGTCGGCGCAACTGGCGGCTTTGGGGCTTGGCGCGGCCATGCATATTGTGCCCTGCGCGGCCGCGCCCCGCCGACCGACGGCGGGCCGCGATGGAGAGTTCGATCTGGCCGCTTGGCTGTTCCCGCCCGGCCTGCTGATTTCGGGCGCGCTGATCGCCTGCGTCACTTTGGCGGGGGTGCTGTTTTCCGCGCTGGGCAGCGTGACCAATATCGCGCTGCTCTATCTGTTGCCGGTGATGCTGGCGGCCACGCGCTATGGATTGTGGACGGGGATCGTGACGGGGCTGATCTCCTCGCTCGCGTATAATTTCTTCTTCATCCCCCCGATCCACACTTTCACCATCGCCGATCCGCAGAACCTGATCACAGTGGTGGTGCTGCTGGCGGTAGTTCTGGTGGTCAGCCACATGGCGGGGCGTTTGCGCGATACGGCGATGCTGTCGCGGGCCAGCGCGGTGCGATCCAGCGCGCTGGCGGGATTTGCGCGGCAATTGACCGGGATCGGCGCGGCGGGCGAACTGGGGCGCGTGCTGTGCGAGGAAGGCGCGGGGCTGCTGGGGTGCTATACGGTGCTGCTGATGCCGCATGACGGCGCCCTTGCCCAGATCGCGGCCATTCCGCAGGAGATCACCCTGCAAGCGCTGGACCGGGTGGTGGCGCAATGGTCCTTTGACAATCGCAAGCCCGCCGGGCGTGGGTCCGACACGCTTTCGGCGGCGGAATGGTTGTTCCTGCCGGTCGAGGCCGGGGGCAAGGCGCTGGCCGTGCTGGGCGTGGCGCATCCCGATGCGGCGCAGCCGGTGCGGGCCGATCTTTTGCCCATGCTGACCAGCTTTCTCGATCAGGCGGGCCTTGCGCTGGACCGTATCCGGCTGGAGGCCGAACGCGGCCATATGCGGCGGCTTGAGGAGCGCGATGCCTTGCGCGCCGCCCTGCTCTCCTCGGTCAGCCATGATCTGCGCACGCCGCTTACGGCGGTGGTTGGCCTGCTCGGCGATCTGACGCCTGCCGATCCCGAACAGGAGCGCGTGCTGAACCTCGCCCGCGCCGAGGCCGAGCGGCTGCAACGCTTCGTCGCCAATCTGCTCGACATGGTGCGGATCGAGACGGGCGCGGTCGAACTGCATCCCGAGCCGGTCGATCTGGCCGAGGCGGTCGGCAGCGCCGCGCATGATCTGCGCCGCTTGCTGGGGCAAAGGAGCCTGGCCGTGGATATAGCCGCCGATCTGCCCCTCGTGCGGCTTGATCCGCGCTTGCTGCACCATTGCCTGATAAACCTGATCGAGAATGCAGCCCATTACAGCCCCGCCGCCACGCCCATCCGCATAGAGGTGCGCGCCGATGCCGACGGGCTGGATCTGGCGGTAATCGACGAAGGCCCCGGATTGCCGCCGGGCAGCGAGACCCGCGTGTTCGAAACCTTCACCCGCCTCGAAGGATCGGACCGCAAGGGCGGCACAGGGCTTGGCCTGGCCATCGTCAAGGGCTTTGCCGAAGCGATGGGATTGCAGGTCCGTGCGGCCAATCGCGCGGATGGCAAGGGGGCCCGTTTTACGCTGCGCATGCCCGGCGGATTGCTATGGAAGGAAAATGACAGGTCATGACCGCGCCCGGAAAACTGGCTAAAATTCTGGTGGTGGACGATGAAATGGCGATCCGCCGCCTGTTGCGAGGCAGCCTGTCGCGGGCGGGCATGGATGTGGTGGAAGCCGCCAATGCGCGCGAGGCGCTGGCCGCGCTGGATATCGACAAGCCTGATCTGGTGCTGCTCGATCTGGGCCTGCCCGACCGGGACGGGCAGGAGCTGATCGGGCCGGTCAAGGCGAGCCGGGCGGCGCTGCTGGTCGTCTCGGCCCGCGATGCCACGGCGCAAAAGGTGGCTGCGCTTGATCTGGGCGCTGATGATTATGTCACCAAACCCTTCGATACGGATGAAGTCCTCGCCCGTGTGCGGGTCGCCCTGCGCAATCGGCTGCTGGCCGACAATACCGCGCCGATGGTGTGTTTTGGGGTGGTGGAGGTCGATCTGGCGGCCCGCATCGTGCGGCGCGATGGAGCAGAGGTGCATCTTAGCCCCAAGGAATATGGCTTTCTGGCCGAACTGGCGCGTTATCCGGGGCGGGTTGTATCACATGCCGCAATCCTGCGCGCGGTATGGGGGCCCGGACAGGAGCAGGCGGTGGAATATCTGCGCGTGGCCGCGCGCGGGCTGCGGCGCAAGCTGGAGGATGTTCCGGTCGAACAGAGTGTTATCCGCAACGAACCGGGCGTGGGCTATCGGCTAATGCTCTGATCCGCGCCGGCAAAGCCCGCCTGCTCCTCCTCCGGCTGGGGGGGGATATAGACCCCTTGTGCCGGAAGCGGCGGCCTGAACGTCGAAAGGATGTGATACGGTAAGTGCCTCGCCGGGACGGGGCATTGCGGCGACCGAACGGATAGCCAGGACGGCTCAATCCTCCTCAACCGGGCGGGCAAGATGCAGCGCATGATCGCGCACATCCCCCGGCCATCCCTCCATCGCCGTGGCCAACGCGGCCATGTCATCGGCAAACAACGCCCGGCTCACCGCCTCGAAATCGAGGAAATCGCCCGCCAGCGCCGCCATGAAGCGATAGGCCCGTTCATGAGCAAGGCGGGTCGCGGTTCGCCCCTTATCCTCCTTGCGCGCCTGTTCGACCAGACGGCGCAGGGCCTGCGATGCCCCGCCCGGCTGCTGGGCCAGCCAGTCCCAATGGCGCGGCAGCAGGGTAACTTCGCGCGCGACCACCCCCAGCTTGGGACGGCCGCGTTTGCGCGCCTCCGGCCGGGCGCCCTGATAGGCGGCCAGTCTGGAGATGATTTGCGCCGTTGTGCCGCGCAGGTCGATGTCGATCTGTGCCCCGGTGGCATCGTCAAAGATCAGGATCGGGGCCTGCGCCCCCTCCATCCGCGCGTTCACGGCCAGCGCCACATCGGCCAGATCGCCGGCGGCCAGCCTCTGTCCGCCGACAAAGGCGGTGCAAGGCATCGAAAGGGGGTGATCCAAAGCATTTTCCATCATTATGCCCTGATGAATTATTTAGACTTGCGGGTCAATATATCCGGGTAATATAAAGAGGGCCTGCATAGGAAAGGAACCACAATGACGGGACAAAGCAGGCGCAACGCCGTGGCGGCCTATAAGGATCGCAAGGTCGAGGCGGGCATCTATGCCCTGCGCTGCGCTGCGTCGGGCCAGTTATGGATCGGCAAGGCCCCCGACCTCTCCACCATCAAGAACCGCCTGTGGTTTACCCTGCGTCAGGGCGGCAATCCCCATCGCAGCCTGCAGGAGGCATGGACGCTCCACGGCGCCGAGGCCTTCACCTTTGAGGTGGTGGAATGCATGAAGGAGGAAGATCTGCGGTTCGGCCGCGACCGGGCACTAAAAGGCCGCCTCGATCATTGGCTGGCCATATGGGGCGGAACGGCGATCTGAGCGGGGCGATCAGCCGCCTGCCGCCTTGGCTTTGCCCCTGCGCGCGTCCACATCGGCAGCGCTGTCGCTGGCGAAATAGATGTCGCGTGCCTCGTTGATGAAGCCGATCATCAGATCGTGGACACGCAGGCCATCGCGCCGCTCAAAGGCATAGAGCAGATCGAGCGTCAGTTCGACCACCAGCTTCTGCGCGCCCGGATCGATCACCGTGCGGCGGCGCACGATCAACACCTGATCGACAAAGCGCTGGATCGAGGCCGCCATTCGCTTGTTGGGCACAACGTCCAGCCAGACCTGCCGAAACTGGCTGTTGGCATCCATCAGCCCTTCGGTATCGCCCGCAGCCTGCGCCGCAGCGGCCAGTTCGTAGGCCTTGCGCAGGGCGACCAGATGCTCGGCCTCCAGCAGCGGGCAGGCCGATCCCGCCGCTCTGGGCTCCAGTTGCAGGCGGACCTCGAAAATCTCGGCTACATCCTGATCCGACAATTGCGGCAGGGCAAAGCCCCGCGTCGTGCCCACCAGATAGCCTTCATGGACCAGAAGGAGCAGAGCCTGACGCGCGGGCATGCGCGAAACGCCGAATTCGGCCGCGATGGCGGTATCGACGATCCTTTCGCCATCCTTGATTTCGCCGCGCTGGATGCGTTTCAGAACCGTCTGATAAATGTCCGGGCTGCCGGATGAGGGGGTCACCGGAACAATTTTGTCAGACGTGCTCATGCGCTTCACCCTTAAAACTGAATTCGGATTGCACCTCTGCTCCGCGCTGTCCAGCCTATTTTCACCCAAATTCCGATCATAAAGGCGGCATCATCTGCATCAGATCGGTGGAGCGGACATACCAGCCCGGCCCCTGCATCCGCCCGACAAGCTGCATCGCGGGCGTATCGAGATGCCCTCTTTCGGCATCAATCACCAACCGATCCGCCACATGCATCACCGCAACCCGCGCCAGCACGATGGTCAGATCCGGCCCCATCTCGATCAGATGGGCCGTGCGGCATTCGAAACTGACCGGGGCGCTGGCGATGCGCGGCGGCGCGACAGCATCGGACGGCAACCAGTCAATCCCGCAATGCGCCAGTTCATCAACCTGCGGCGCGAAATCGCGGGCGGTCTCATTCATCGCCGCCGCATCCGCCACGCTGACCAGATTGACCACCAGTTCGCCCGTGGCCGCGATATTGGCCAGCGTGTCCTTGGCCGTCCCATCGGCGCGAAATTGCAACCCAAGCGCGAGAATGGGAGGCGAGGCCCCCATCATGTTGAATGAGCTGAAGGGCGCAGCATTGCGCAGGCCATCTTTGCCCACCGTGGTCACCCATGCAATCGGGCGCGGCGTCACCGAGGATGTCATCAGGCGATAGCGGTGGGCGGCGGAAAGCTCATCCATTTCAAACCGCATGGTCGAACGCTCCCTGCCTGCTGTATAAAGTCATGGTTTTCATCGCGAAATGCCCACTGCCCCCATCAAAGGAGGGGAATTGCGCGCGGTCGGCCTTCATCTCTTCCCGCACCGGCGAATGCAGCGCATGCTCCAGCGCGGCCTCATCGTCGAACAGGATACGGTTGCGCTGAAAATGCGCCTCGCGCGGCCAGTCCAGATCATCGATCCATTCGACAGGCGTATAGATTTCGAGGCTGCGCAAACCGGGAAAGCGGGTCATGACCGGCGCGTGATCGGCCAGATAATGTCGGTGCCAAGTGTTGGTATCGCGCGGCTGCCCCCAATAATGGACCATATAGGCGCAGCCTGTCGCCGTGCGCCCAGCCTCAGGCACAACAAAGCTGCGGCAGACCATCGCCTGATGGCGCAAGGAAACACCATGCCCCAAAGCTTCAGGCAGGCGGACCAAAGCCCCATTTGCCCCCGCTTCCAGATCCTCCAGCCGGTCGTAATAGAGTTGCAGCATCCCAACCGGCGCCGGGCCATCGTCGTAATAAAGATCACGCGCGCCCGCAGGCTCCATCGCCACCGCATAAATCAGCCCTTCAATCGCCCCCAATAGCCGGGCGACGCGCTTTACGTCCATGGCCCAGCCCCCCTCGCCCGCCATCGCGGTCAGGAAATGGCAAAAGCCCGTCATACGCCCGCCTCCAGCGCGCCCGCATACCACAGGGCCGTGCCATCGCGGCCCGCCTCCTGCCGCAAACAAACGGATTGGCCATCGACAAGCCCCGCATCGACAAAGGCGATGATCCGCAACCCGCAGTCCAGACTCACTGTCCCGATCCGCAAGGGCAGATCACCGGCAAAACCCGGCTCCAGACTGCGATGCACAATGGCGCTGACGATCAACCGCCCCTCGCCCGTTTCCTCCACCGGCCCCAACGCATCGGCCAGACAGGCACGGCACAGCGCACGCGGAGGATATTGCCGCGCCCCGCATTGGGCGCAACCTTGCAAGGTGATGGTCATGCCCGCCCCTCCAGAACAGCCGCCGCCGTGGCCAGACAGCGGTCATAGGTGACCATGCCATAGCCGCTGGCCAGCGCCAGACGGGCGCCCGGCACCCGGCGCCCCAGCGTTTGGCCGGTTATTTGCCGCAAAGCCTCGACCACCGGCAGGAATCCCCCCGCCGCTCCGGCCTGACCGCAGGAAAGCTGACCGCCCGACGTGTTGACCGGCAAAGCGCCCTCGATAGTCAGCGAGTTATGTCGCAAAAACTGCGCCGCCTCGCCCTTGGCGCAAAAGCCCAAATCTTCCAGTTGCATCGCCACGATGACCGGATAATCATCATAGACCTCCAGACAATCCATCGCCTCCGGTCCGACACCGGCTTGCGCATAAAGGCTGTCGCGGTCCATCGCCCAACCCGCCCGCACCGCCACCGGCTCGTCGAAATAGGCATTGTGGCGCTCAATGCTGCCCCGGATCACGGCATGGGGCAGTCCCAGCCCCCGCGCCCTTTCCTCGCTCATCACCAGAAAGGCCTCGGCCCCCGCGCATGGCATCACGCAATCGAACAGATGCAGCGGCTCAACAATGGCCGGGGCGGCCAGATATTGCTCAAGGTTGAGCGCCTTGCCCCCTAGCAGAGCGTTGGGATTGCCTGCTGCATTGGATCGCTGCGCGGTGGCGATCGCCCCGAAATCGGCCCGCGTCGCGCCAAAACGCGCCATGTAATGCGCGGTAATCAAAGCAAACATGCCATTAGGCCCCGGCGCGCCATAGGGCCGCACCGCCGAATCGGAAAAATGGCTGAAATTGCTGACCAGTTCGGCAAAACTGGCGGGATTGGCGGTGTCCGCACCGATGCAGGCGACAATCGAAGCATCGCCCGCCTGAACCGCGCGGGCCGCGCGGCGCAGCGCCATCACCCCGCTGGCCCCGCCCGTGGGCAGCCATTCGATCCAGCGCGGGGCCATGTCGAAATGCTCGGTCATGGCGATGGTCGTATCCGGCCCCATGGTGAAGGAGGACAGCGCCAGACCATCCACCTCCTGCTTGGTTATGCCCGCCGCCGCAGTCACATCATGCAGCGCTCGCCCGACCCACCAATGGGCGGGTTTGTCGCTGTGGCGAACATAGCGCACCGTGGTGGGCGCCACGACGGCCACTCCGTCGAAAGGCTGCACCGGCATCAGCCTGCCACCGCGCGAACAGCACGCGCCACCTGATAGCCCGCCGCCTCGCGGTCCCACGCATCGGGGGTAACGCCCATGTCGCGCAGGCGGAATTTCTGGACCTTGCCATTTTCCGTGGTCGGCAGCGTATCGGCAAAGCGCAGGTAACGCGGAACCGAAAAATAGGTCATGCGCGGCTGACAGAAATCGAGCAGCGCCTCGGGCGAGAGCGCCATCCCCTCGCGCAGGACGAGCGAGGCCATCACCTCATCCTCGCCATGCTCGCTGGGCACCGGATAGACCGCCGCGATGGCGATGGCGGGATGGGACAGCAGCACCTGCTCGACCTCGAAGGCGGAAATATTCTCGCCACGACGCCGGATCGCGTCCTTGATCCGATCCATGAAATAGAAACGCCCCTCCGCATCGCGCCACACGCGATCGCCGGTATGCAGCCACAGATTGCGCCATGAGGCCGCCGTTTGCGACGGCATCTCATGATAACCGGCCGCAAAGGCATGAGGATGGCCGGCGCGCAGCAGCAATTCGCCCGGTGTGCCATCGGGCAGCGGGTTGTCGTCCTCATCGGCCACGATGGCCTCATAGCCGGGGCGCACCTGGCCCATGCAGCCGGGCAGAGGATCACCCCCGCCGATCACGAAATTGCTCTCCGTTGCGCCATAGCCGTCGATCAGCGCCATGCCATAGCGCCCGGCAAAGGCGGCGTGGAACTGGGCCGGAACGCCGGGGGCCAACGCACGGCGCACCCTGTGGGCGGCGTCATCGGGCTGATCCGGGGTGGCCAGCAGGATCGACACCATCGCGCCCAGCAGATAGGTCACCGTTGCGCCATGCCGGGCCAATGCAGCGCTGAAACCGCTGGCCGAAAAGCGGTCCATCACCACCAGCCGCGATCCTGAAAGCAGCGCCTGAAAGAAGGCCCCCAGCGCATTGACATGAAATAGCGGCAACGTGGTGAGCAGCACATCCTCGGCCTCGATCTCCAGCACATCGATGCTGTTGAGGCCCCACCAGAAGAATTGCGCCTGAGGGCAGCAGACGCCCTTGGAAGGCCCGGTGGTGCCCGAAGTATAGATGATCATTGCGGTATGGGCCGGGCCGGTGGGCGCAGACTCACGCGGCACGCCAGGTTCGGGCACGGGGATCAGCGCCCATTCTCCGGCGGTTTTCGGCAAGGCATCCTCGCCGCGTGCGGGCAGCACCCAGATCGCCTCCAGCGCCAGATCAGCGCTCGGAACATAGGCCATGGCCTGCGCGACATCAGCCTCCAGCACCAGCAGGCGCGCGCCGCTATTGGCCAGAATATGCTGTAATTGCGCCCCACGCGCGGCGCGGTTGATCGGCACCGCAATCGCGCCCAGCCAGATAGTACCCAGCAGCATATCGAAAAATTCCAGTCGGTTGCCGCAAAGCAGAGCCACCCGGTCGCCTAGTTCGATCCCCGCCTTGGCCAGCCTTGCCGCGCTGCGCCCGGCGCGGTCAGCAAGATCGCGGGCGGACAGGACTGCCCCGTCGATCAGCAGCAGAGGCGTATCGCCCGCCGTCTCGCAGCGGCGCAACAGCATGGAGATAATGGTACGCTGATCCGGCGCAAAGGCATCGATCAATCGCGATGCCCGTGGAGAGAATTGCGCGGGAAATTGTAGTGTCGACATTGAAACTTCCTGAAAAATCGGGAGAGCATGGGCCGTCGGTGCGGCCCTTTTCAAAGAATGGTGAGAATGTCACCCAAAGGCCCTTCGGCGCCCAGCAGATCGACCCGCTTGCGCCGGATCAGCAGGCGCGCGCCATCAAAAGACAGGACATGGGTGACGCGGGCGTGAAAGGTCGTCTGGGCCGAGGGCGTCCATTGCCCCACCATCAGGCAGGAGCGGACGATGACATCCTCCGAGCCCGGATCGACCGGGCCAAGCCGGATATTGCCCACATGATGCACCGAACGCACACCGGGAGCGAGCGAAGAGGCATCATCATTTTTCAGTCGCTCCAGACGAATCCGGCGCAACAAGGCCGTGTCATAGATCAGCGAGACTTCTTCGAGCGAATCGCTCTGATCAGCGCGCGCGGGCAGCCAGTAGGTCCCTTCAGGATCGAACAGAGCGCCCCAACTATCCCAGTCGCGCCGGTCGAGCATCGCGGCTTCCTCAAACAGGAAGCCGGTGACGCGTTCGAGCAGATCGGCCCGTGTCATGCAGCCTCCATCAGATCGAGCCATGCCTGAAACTGGCCGCGAAACAGCGCGTCGCTGGTGCCCGGCACCTCGGTCGCGCCATCGGGGCCCGGCGGCGCGAGATCGCCATAGCGGCCCAGTTCAACCCACTCAGGCTGTCCGGCCTTAAGCCCGGCCTGCATCCGGCGATAGATTTCGTGATCGTCCGGCCCCACCATGCCCGCCGAACTGTTGACCAGAGTGGAATAGGCAATGGTGCGATGGAAGGTCGAAGGCGGCGCGCCTTTCAGCCGGAAATGCCATGTCTCGATGATCGTGCGATCCACCGCCAAGGGGCGCACCACGCGCAGCAACTGCACAGGCGCCTTGAGCATCAGGCTGGGATAGGCAATGGAATTGTTGCGGCTGACCGAGAGGATCTGGCGTGCTCGCTCCTCGCCATGGCCGTCGACCATCGCGCGCCAATAGGCGTCATCCTCGGCATAGGCGGAATGGATGCTGGCCTTGCCGCCCAGATCGGCATGGCCATGGGGCATCACCCGCGCGCCCATTTCGTCGAAGAAATCATAGCTGGCCGAAAAGGGCGCCAAGGCCTGGAGCTCGAAATGCAGCGCCTCGTCGCCTTGGGGCAATTGCGCCGCCACCGCCCGCGCGGGGCGCGCCGCCGACATATGCACCACCATCGGATGCAGCGCGTCGAGCGTGTTTTCCATGAAGAACTTCCAGTTGCAGGCATGATCATAGCGCAACACGCCGCCCGCCACCTCGATCTCGCCAAGCGGGGCGCGATCGATGAAATTGTCGAGCGAACCCGCCATCGGGCCAAGCCATTCCTCCAGCGACGGCCCATCCGCCGCCAGACGGCCGAACACGAACCCGCGATAGGATGCGAAACCGGGCAGCGCCGCCATGCCATAATCACAGGCGCCGGGCTTGACCGGACGCTCGCCATAGCCCTTTTGCGCGGGGACCGTGCGCAGCGCGCCGTCCAGACCATAGATCCAGCCGTGATAGCCGCAGCGGATCGCCTTCATCTGGCCCCCGCCATCGGGCACGAGCTGCGCACCTTTATGAGCGCAGCGGTTGTAGAAGCCGCGCAGAACGCCATCCTTGCCCCGCAGCATCAGAACCGGTTCGCGCCCGATATGGGTGGCGTAATAGTCACCGGCGGCGCAGGCCTGCGATTCATGGCCGAGAAAGACCCATGCGCGGCCAAAAACGCGCTGCATTTCCAGCTCGAAAATCTCCGGATCGACATAAACCGATCCGTGAACGCGCATAGACTGAATTCTATTTCTCAGATCCACCTGCGACACAACCTTTCGTTTTCAACGTCGAATCCCTGTGCGATGAACCGTGAGGCGGGGGCATCGCAATGGAGTCGAGAAATTCAATTATTATACTGATATAAAATATTATTTTTATAGATTAAGCCCACCTTTGATCGGCATGACAGATCGCGAGCGATTTCGCGGAGCGGCCTGAGTCCCCGCTCTGATATTTCAAGCTTGATAGATCGCGCGGTTTGATGCAAGCTAAAACTGCATTCAGTTTAATCCCACCCCATTTCCCACGGAGGCATGCGGCGAGGCGAAGCGCAATGTCTGGTATGCACCTTTACGCAACCGGCCAGAGCAAAGCCCGCACACCCCGATCAGGCCTGCGCCCCGCAAGGCGCCAAGGAGGATGTTCTTGACGATGCCTTTCCCGCCCGAATCCCGCCTGCGGTCTGGCCGCCCGTGGTATTGCCGGCCCCGGCTGATCATCTGGATCTGTTGGTTCGGCCTCTTTTCCGAAGGCTATGATATGGGCGTGTTGGGCGCTGTGCTGCCCGGTCTGCTCAATGATCCGGCCTGGCATCTGGGGCCGACCTCGGCCAGCCTGCTGGCCAGCGCCGCGATGGCAGGCATGTTCTTTGGCGGATATGGCTTTGGCGTGCTGAGCGATCGCTTTGGCCGCAAGGCCTGCTTCATCGCCTGCCTGACGCTGTTTTCGATCACCAGCGCGGCAGCGGCGGCCGCGCCAACCCCGCTGTTCTTTGCCGCCATGCGCTTTCTGGCCGGGATCGGCATTGGCGGGATCGTGCCGGTAGCCGCCGCCTTTGCCTGCGAATTTGCCCCGCGCGGAAAGATCAATCGCGAATTTGCCATCATGTATTCCGGCTATTCGCTGGGCATCTTTGCCGCCGCGCTCGCCTCCTTCTTCCTGCTGCAAAACGCGGGCTGGCGGCCGATCGTGGCACTGGGCGCCGCGCCGCTCGTGCTGTTGCCCGCCATCCTGTGGCTTTTGCCGGAATCGGCGGCCTATCTGATGGGCAAGGGACAGAATGAAAAAGCGGACGCCATCGCCCGTCGCTATGGTCTCGATCCGGCGGATCTGGCTCCACCGCCCGCCGAGGGCGCGATCAAACCCGGCGTGCGGGCATTGTTTGCCGATGGCCATGCGCGCGCCACGCTGGGCTTCTGGCTGACCACCTTTACCGGCATGATCCTCGTCTATGGGCTGAACACGTGGCTGCCCCAGATCATGCGCGCCTCGGGCTATGACCTTGGCCCCAGCATCATGTTTCTGGGCGTTTTTGCACTGGCCTCCTCGGTGGGCGGCATCATGCTGGGCCGTTTGGCCGACCGTCATGGCCGCGCCCCGATCATCGTGGCCGCCTTTTGCGGCGGAGCGGTGGCCATCCTGCTGCTTTCCCACAAATGGCCGCTGATGATGACCTATGGCATCGTGGCGGCGGCAGGCGTCGGCACGGTGTCGGCCGCCGTGATGGTGACCAGCTATCTGTCCCAATATTTCAGCCCGACCCTGCGCGCCACGGCCGTGGGCAGTTGCCTCAGCTTTTCGCGCATGGGCTCGATCTGCGGGCCGCTGCTAGGCGGGATGATCGCGACCTATCAACTGGATATGGCGTGGAATTTCATTGGCTTTGCCGCTGTTGCCGCGCTTTCGGCGTTGGCCATCGCGCTGGTGCCCAGGCAAGAGGGGGAAGCCGGGGCCGTGGCGGCCTGCGCGGCCTGACCGGTGTTATAAAAAAGGCGCCGCTCCCGGTGAGAGCGGCGCCTTTGCGGCCCTAGAACAGATCCATTACGCTAGGGCAGCGCGGACATAATCCTTCATCCGGCGCAGCTCGGTCACCGAATCCGCCCCGGCATATTCATATTCCAGCATCGCGGGAATGGCCCAGCCATGGCGCGCGATCATCCGCACCACATCGCGGATGGGTGTGTCGCCCTGGCCAAAAACGGTATTGGCCCCCTCGTGCAATTTGCGATCCTTGAGATGGATGCTGACGATCTTTTCGTGATGTTTTTCCAGAAAAGCGGGCGCATCGAAACCGGCCGCAACAAAATGGCCGATGTCGAAATTGATCCGATAGAAGGGCGACATGGCCAGCCCCTTCTCGAAACTTTCGGGCGTGGCGAACTGGTTGGGGTCATGCAGGTTGGAATGGCCGTGGAGGCCCAGAATGACGCGATGGCGCGCGGCAAAGGGCGCGGTGCGCTCGGCCATTTTAAGCGTGGTCGAGGCGGTCATGATCCGCGTGCCCAAGGCGCGGGTCATGGCAAAGCCGCGCTCGACCTCGGCATCGGTGCAATCCTCCTTCAGGCCAAAGTTGAACGCCTGTACCGCAATCCCGGCGGCGCGAAAGCGCGCGCCGATGGCCGCAAAATACGACATGGGCGTATTCAGGCGCCACGCGCGCACCTGTTCGCGCACCTGCTGGGCCGATGCGGGCTTAGGCCCTTCGGGCGGGCGGCCATAAAGCGAAGCCTCGGTCGGTTTGCCCGCCACAATCGCCCATGGCGCATCAAGCGAAAAGGCGGACGGCTGAATGGTCGGCTCGAACAATTCCACGCTGGAAAGACCCACTGCGCGGCAACCCGCGATCATCTTGTCGATCATATCGCCGGGGGTCTGCAACATATCCCGAAAGCTGTAGGTCTGAACCCCCAGTTGCAGCTTTGCGGCCGAACGGCGCGATGCCGCAAATGCCGGAGCGCCCATGCCCAGCAAAGCAGCGCCCAAACCGAATTCACGTCGCGACAACTTCATGATTGACCTCTCTGACAGCCTCTTGATTTGCGGTGAAACTGTATGCCGTTTCGCCCATCCGGCGCAAGGGTGATTTTGTAAAACATTTTTTGTTTTTCACACCCATCCTCGCTGCGGAATTCGCAGAAATTCGCCATAGAATCAGAATTTCCAAAGCCTGCCCGCTAAATCCTATGCCTCCCATCGGCGCCAACCCATGCTGCCGCTCTTCCTGAACTGCACCTTTGGCCTTCGCAATATGGCGCATAAGTGCATTCACTTTAACCTTGAAATTTCTCCTCCCGAAAAATATGACCATCCCATTGCCGAGACGAATCGGTCGCCGTGACCATCGCCGGCAAAGCCATCCCAGGGAGGGACAGCCCCACATGAAAAAGAACTGGCTTGCTGCAATCTCATCCAATCTGACCATCGCGCTCTGCCTTCAGGCAGCGCCCGCGATGGCCCAGAACAGCGCAACCCAAACCGTCGGCGCTCAACCCGCCGGCCTTGGCGAAATCGTCGTCACCGCCGAAAAGCGCAAAAGCACCGAGCAGAAAACTGCCATTGCCATGTCGGTCCTGACCCCAGAAACGCTGGCGCGTAACGGCGTGGGCAGTGTGGCCGATCTGACCGCCGTGGCGCCCAGCGTCAGCTTTGCGCAGGCAGGCCCCGCCACGATCATCAGCGTGCGCGGCGTTTCCAGCCGCGACACTTCGGAAATCGGCGATCCGGCCGTTTCGATCAGCATCGACGGCTTCAACCTGCAACGCGCGCTGGGCCTCAATGCGTCCATGTTCGATCTGGAACGCGTCGAAGTGCTGCGCGGGCCGCAGGGCACGCTGCTGGGCCGCAATGCCACGGGCGGGGCGATCAACATCGTGACGGCCAAGCCCAAGCCGGGCGACCTGTCAGCCTATCTTGGCGTCGAGGCGGGCAATTACCGGATGCATAATGTGAAGGGCATGATCAACGTCCCCGTCAATGACTGGATCACGCTGCGCGCCGCGTTTCAGTTGCGCGACCATGACGGCTATCGCAACAATGCCCCCTCGGCCAATGCCGATGATGAACACAGCCGCTCGGCCCGTCTGCATGTGTTGATGAAGCCCACCGATCGCTTCTCGCTGTTGCTGACCGGGGAATATTCCGATTTCGACGGCGTAGGCACCGCGACGCAGGCCATTCCATGGGTGCTCTATACCGCCGCCAATGTGCCTGCCGGTTATGCCGTGGGCGATGTTGATCTGGGCGTGCCTCCGCGCGGCAATGCCAAGGATTTCCCGATGCCCGCCGGTTCGTTCCTGCGCACCAAGGCATGGAATTTCCGGGCGCAGGCCGATTATGACTTCACCTTCGCCACGCTGACCTATCAGGGCGGCTATCGCCGTTTCAAGATCGACCGGCGCACGACGCTGGGCGGCGCCTATGGCACCAATCGCCAGAATTTCACCTTTGGCCAGCGCGAAAACCTGCCCTCGTGGAACCACGAATTGCGCCTGTCCTCGAACAGCAAGGGGCCGCTGAAATGGCAGTTCGGCGGATTTTACTTCAAGGAAAGCAACAATCTGACCACCCAATTTCAGGATTTTCCGGGGCAGGATTCGATTTCGGGCACGCCTTTCCTGATCCAGAATTACGTCTATCCCGATATCGTGGCAGAGGCCAAGGCCGCCTTCGGTCAGGTCTCCTATGAGCTCATCCCCGGCCTGACGGCGGAAGCGGGAGCGCGCTATTCCAAGGATGACAAGCACCGGATCGGTTATAACACCGTCACCAATGTCACCACCTATCTGAACACTAAATGCTACCTCACCAATTCCTGCGTGATGGTGACAACGCCGCAAAATTCGACGGCGTCCAGCAGCAAGACCACATGGCACGCCGCGCTCAACTATCAGGCCACCCCACGCAACCTGATCTATGCCAAGTTCGACACCGGCTATAAGGCGGGCGGCTTCACCGATCTGGCGGCCTATAATCCCGAAAGCATCACGGCCTATGAAATCGGGGCCAAGAACCGCTTTCTGGGCAACCGGCTTCAGCTCAACCTGTCGGCCTATCTCTACAATTACACCGATCAGCAAGTGTCGCAGACCGTCACCAATTCAAACGGCGCGGTGGCCACGCTGGTGCTGAATGCGGGCTCGTCGCGCTATAAGGGGGTGGAACTCGACGCCTTGTTCGATCCCACGCCCGACGATCATTTCAACGCCTATGTCGCCTATCAGGACGCGCGCTTCACCAATTTCGCCGCTGCGGTCAGCGGACAATTGGCCCGCGCGGCGGCGGCTGAGGGCAAGCTGGTGGGCGCCAACTGGCAGCTTGACGGCAAACGTCCCCCGCAGGCCCCGGTCTGGACCGTCAATCTGGGCTATGAGCATGATTTCCATGTTTTCGGCGGACGCCTGACCCCGCGTTTCCAGACGCATATTGAATCGGAATCGTACTTTACCTTCTACAATTTCGCTTCCGACCGTCAGGACAGCTATCATCGCAGCGACATCATCGTGACCTATAAGCACGAGCCTGCCAACTGGACGCTTTCGGCCTTTGTCCGCAATCTGGAGGATACGGTTGTGCTCTCCTCGGCCTCGGCCCCGACCAGCGCGACCTATCAGACCTATCGCGAGCAATATCAGGCCCCGCGCACCTATGGGGCAAGCTTTACCTACAACTGGTAATGTAAACGATATCAGATAGTATTGATCAGGAGGGCGCGGCCTGAATGATCAATAGACAGAGCCATGGGATGGGTCTCTCCCCCGTTCCATGGCTCTTTTGCCGTTCGCCGCTTCTTGGCATCGCCCGCCATTTGCAGTAACCATGCCCCCGGCGACCAATCCGGTCGCCAAACTGATCGCGCCGGTGCCCGCCAAACGGGCTTAATCGGGAATGCGGTGCGGGGGGCTTGCCCCTTCCAAATCCGCGGCTGTCCCTGCAACTGTAAGCGGATAGCGCGATGCACATGCGCCCTTGCAAAGGGCCAGCCACTGGGCCGGACGCTAAATCCTGCGAGGTCTGGGAAGGCGTGCATCAAGCTGTGACCCGCAAGCCAGGAGACCTGCCGGCGTCTGGTCGCTCTTGCCATGGCCCAGGGGATGGCCGCGGCACGGTGTACTCCGTCTGAGCGACGCATGAGCGGCCGGGGCCGCAACGGATACGCGCGCGGGTCGCTCTTGGCGTCCGGCCCTTGCGCGTGCCGCCCGTTTGCGCGGGTTTGCCCCGGCCCTGTCGCAAGGCGCCGGGGACGGTTTTGCATCATGAGCATACATTTCAAATCACTGCGCCGCCGGATCGGCGCGCTGCTGATCGCATTGATCATTGCCAATATCGCCATCTGGGGCTGGGCCTTCGGCCTGTTTCATCATCAACCGCTGATGCTGGGGACGGCGCTGCTGGCATGGGGACTGGGTCTGCGCCATGCAGTCGATGCCGATCATATCGCGGCCATCGACAATGTGACGCGCAAGCTGATGCAGGATGGCCAGCGCCCGATCACGGTGGGCTTCTGGTTCGCGCTGGGCCATTCGGGTATCATCGCCATCGCCTCTGTCGGCATCGCCCTGACGGCCAGCGCTCTGGCCCGCTTCGGCGCCTTCAAGGAGGTGGGCGGGGTGATCGCTACAGTAATCTCCGCGCTGTTTCTCTTCACCATTGCGGGCATGAACCTTGTCATCCTGCGCTCGGTCTGGCGCAGCTTTGCCCATGTCCGTGCGGGCGGTGCTTATACGGAAGGCGATCTCGACCTGCTGAGCGGATCGCGCGGGCCCCTCTCGCGCCTGTTCGCCCCCATGTTCCGCTTGGTGAGCAAAAGCTGGCATATGGCCCCGCTCGGCTTCCTCTTCGGCCTCGGCTTTGACACGGCCACCGAGGTCGCCATTCTGGGCATGTCGGCCAATCAGGCGGCCAATGGCCTGTCCTTCGCCACGGTGTTGGTGCTGCCAGCGCTGTTTGCCGCCGGGATGGCGTTGATCGATACGGCCGATGGGGTGGTGATGCTGGGCGCCTATGAATGGGCCTTTGTAAAGCCGATCCGCAAACTCTATTACAACATCACGATCACGCTGGTGTCGGCCATTGTCGCCATCGTCATCGGCGGGATCGAAACGCTGGCGCTGATCGGGGGCAAGCTGGGTCTGACGGGCTGGCCTTGGGCCATGGCGGCGCAATTGGGCGAGAATTTCAACAGTCTGGGCTTTGGCATCATCGCCCTGTTCGTCCTGTGCTGGTTGGCCAGTTTCGCCATCTATCGCTGGAAACGCTTTGACGAAATCGAAGTTTCGTAAACACACCAATTGCTTTTCACGCCATGTGGTCTAGAACCAAGGGCGAATATCGGGGCAACCCGGTTTTCACTGATCGCGCCGGTGCCCATTAAACGGGCTTAATCGGGAATGCGGTGCGGGGGGCTTGCCTCCCCAAATCCGCGGCTGTCCCTGCAACTGTGAGCGGATAGCGCGATGCACATGTTCCCCCTTCCATCCCTTGGGGGGCGGCCACTGGGCTTAACGGCCTGGGAAGGCGTGCATCAAGCTGTGACCCGCAAGCCAGGAGACCTGCCAGCGCACCGGTCGCTCTTGCCTTGGTCCAGGGAATGGTCACGGCACGGTTACTCTTCCGTCTGAGCGGCGAACTGTGTGGCTGGGGCTGCACGGGTTGCGTGGTCACGGGCGCCTTGTCGCGCCCGCCCGTTGTCGCGCGCCGGCCGGATCTATCCGGTATGCCCCGCCCTGCCTTGCTCCGGCGCGCGGGAGAAGTAACAGTGTCTGATCTTTCCAAGGTTCCCGTCACCATCGTGACCGGCTTTCTGGGCGCGGGAAAGACCACGCTGATCAGCCATTTGATCCGCAACGCGGGCGGACGACGCCTGGCGGTGGTGGTCAATGAGTTCGGCACTTTGGGCGTGGATGGCGATATTCTGCAATCCTGCGCGATTCCCGATTGCCCGGCGGAAAATATCGTCGAATTGGCCAATGGCTGCATCTGCTGCACCGTGGCCGATGATTTCATCCCCACGGTTGAGCGCCTGCTGGCGCTTGATCCGCGCCCCGATCACATCCTGATCGAAACCTCTGGCCTTGCCCTGCCCAAGCCGCTGCTCAAAGCGTTTGACTGGCCCGCGATCCGCAGTCGGATCACGGTCGATGGCGTGCTCGCGCTGGCCGATGCCGAGGCGGTGGCGGCGGGGCGCTTCGCCCCCGATCCCGCGGCCATCGAGGCCCAGCGCGCCGCCGATCCGGGGGTGGACCACGAAACCCCGCTGTCCGAAGTGTTCGAGGATCAACTGGCCTGCGCCGATATGGTGCTGCTGACCAAGGTGGACCTTGCCGGACCGGCAGCCATTGCCGCAGCCCGCGCGGCGATCACGGCGGAAACCTCGCGCCCCATCCTCGAATTGGCCGAGGGCGTCATCGACCCGCGCGTGATCCTTGGACTTGGCGCCGCCGCCGAGGATGACATCGCCGCCCGCCCATCCCATCACGATGGCGAGGATGACCACGAACATGATGATTTCGACAGCACGGTCGTCACCCTGCCCGAAATCACCGACCCATCGGATTTGGCCGCCCGCATCGGCCTGCTGGCCGACGAGCATCAGATCCTGCGCGTCAAAGGCTATGCCGCCGTGGCGAGCAAGCCGATGCGCCTGCTGGTTCAGGCCGTGGGCGGGCGCGTGCGCCACCATTACGACCGCCCATGGCGCGCGGGCGAGGTGCGCCAGACCACTCTGGTCGCCATTGCCGAACGCGGCCATATTGACGCAGCCGCCATCAGGGCCACGCTGGCGGGCTAAACCCGATGCATGTCATCTTCCGCGAAACGCACGGGATGGAAGAGACCGCCATCCCGCAGGATCTGGGGCAGGCGCCTGCGGACCTGGTCGTGCTGTCCTTTTCCGACAGCGACCTTGGCGCCTTTGCGGCGGCGTGGCATCGGGCGCGGCAAAGCGATCCGGCATTCCCCACGCTGCGCCTCGCCAATCTCTCGGCGCTGGCTCATCCGCTCTCGGTCGATACCTATATCGAGCGGACTTTGACGGGTGCCAAGGCGATCCTGATCCGCCTGATCGGGGGCCATGCCTATTGGCCCTATGGGTTGCAACAGGTCGAGCTGCTGGCAGGCTCGCGGGGCATCGCGCTGGCGGTGCTGCCCGCCGATGGACGGCCTGATGGGCGGCTGGATTCGGCCTCGACGGTGTCGCCTGCCTTGCTGGCCGATCTGCGCCGCCTGTGTGATAGCGGCGGGGCCGAGGCGGCGGGCACGGCGCTGGGGTTATTGGCCGGGGCGGCAGGGTTTTCGGTGGCCTCGGCGGGCATGGGCGCGGAATTGCCGATGGCCGGGGGATGGCATCCGACGCGCGGGATCTGCGAGCCTTTGACGTTTGCAGCCACCCGCCCGCTCGTGCTCATCGTCTTTTACCGCTCCTATCTCGCCGCCCATGACCTCGACCCCTTTGTCCAATTGCATCAGGCATTTGAGACAGCGGGCTACGATACGCTCTCGCTCTTCGCCCCCTCGTTGAAAGAGCCGCAATCGCGGGCTTTGGTGGAACGCTGGGTCCGCGAATTGGCCCCGGCGGCGATCCTCAACGCCACCGCCTTTTCCGCGCGTGACGAGGATGGCCAGACCACGCTCGAAGCCGCCAATGTTCCGGTGTTTCAATTGGCGCTGGCCACATCGCCGCGCGCGGCATGGGAGACTGCCTCGCGCGGCCTGTCGCCCGCCGATCTGGCGATGCATGTGGTCTTGCCCGAAATCGACGGGCGGATCTTTGCCGGTGTGGCCAGTTTCAAGGAAGCGGCCACCCATGACCCGGCGCTGGGCTTTGCGCAAAACCTGCACCGGGGCGATCCGGCCAGGATCGCAGCCATCGTCGCGCGGGTTTCGGGTTGGATCGCTCTGGCCCGCAAACCGGCGCAGGACCGGCGCATTGCCATCGTCCTCTCCACCTATCCCGGCAAGGCGCATCAGATGGCCCATGCGGTCGGCCTCGACGCGTTGGCATCGGCACAGGCGATGCTGAGCGATCTGGGCGAGCCTGCGGTGCCTGATCTGGCCACCACCTTGACGCAGCAAAGTATAGGCTGGCCGATTGATGCCTATCGCGCCAATCTGGAAACCCTGCCCGCCCTTTTGCGCGACGCGCTGGAGCAAAATTGGGGGCCGCCCGAAAGCGATCCCGCCGTGATCGACGGCCAGTTCCATTTCGCCGCCATCACCACCGGCCAAACCCTGATCGCGCTCCAGCCTGAGCGCGGCAATGCGGCCTCGCGCGATGGCGACTATCACGATCTCTCGCGCTGTCCGCGCCATGTCTATGTCGCCTTCTATCTCTGGCTGCGCGCACGCGGCATCGACGCGCTGGTGCATATGGGCGCGCATGGCACGCTCGAATGGTTGCCGGGCAAGGCCGTGGCGCTGTCCGACGCCTGTTGGCCCGAGGCGCTGACCAAGGGCATGCCGGTGATCTATCCCTTTATCGTCAATGATCCGGGCGAGGCAGCCCAAGCCAAGCGCCGCATCGCCGCCGTCACCATCGGCCATGCCCCGCCTCCGCTTGTGCCCACCGCCCATGGCGCAGGCCTCGCCACGCTCGAAGCCTTGCTGGATGAATTTTCCAACGCCGGGGGGCTTGATCCGGCCCGGCGCGACCGCCTGCAAACCGCCATCCGCAACGAGGCGCAAGCGCTGGGGCTGGAGGCCGAACTGGGGCTGGACGCCGCCGCCTCGCCCGCCGAAGCCATCACCCGCATCGACCGCTTCGTCTGCGACATCAAGGAGAGCCAGTATGGCGATGGCCTCCACATCTTTGGCCGGGGCGACCATGGCGCGGCCGAGCGCGCCGGATTGCAGGCCGCGCTGACGGGACGTTTCGTGCCCTCCGGCCCTTCCGGCTCGCCTCATCGCGGGTGCAGCGATGTGCTGCCCACCGGGCGCAATCTCTACACGATCGACCCGCGCGCCGTCCCCTCGCGCGCGGCCTATGCGCAAGGTGTGGTGCTGGCGCAGGAGCTGATCCGGCGGCATTTGCAGGATCATGGCGATTATCCGCGAGGGCTGGTGGTTGACTTGTGGGGGTCGGCCACGATGCGCACAGCGGGCGAGGAATTTGCCATGGCGCTGCATCTGCTGGGCGCGAAACCGCTGTGGGATCTGACATCGGATCGGGTGGGGGGAATCGAGATCCTGCCGCTGGCCATGCTCGACCACCCGCGCATCGATGTGACCCTGCGCGTGTCGGGCCTGTTCCGCGATGCGTTCCCGACCCTGCCCATCCTGTTTGGTCAGGCGGTGCGGGCGTTATGCGAGCGGGATGAACCGGCAGACTGGAACCCCTTTGCCGGAACACTGGCCACCCCGCGCGTCTATGGCCCCGCGCCGGGCCGCTATGGGCTTGGCATATTAGGCGATACCTATGGCGAGGACGCCCGCCGCGCCGCCGGCGAGGCATGGCTGGCCGCATCGGATCATGCGTTGGACGCGGCCCAATCCCATGCCGACCCCGATGGCTTGCGACGACGCGTGGCCCGGGCCGATGCCTTTGTCCATCTTCAGGATCTGGCCGAAAGTGACCTCTTGCTGGCCGCCGATTATGCCGCGCATGAGGCCGGTTTTGCCGCCGCGCAATCGGTGGCCGGGGGCGATGCCGCGCTTTATCACCTCGACCATCGCGATCCGGCCCGCCCGGTCGCCCGCGCGCTGATCGAGGAAATTGCCCGCGTGGTGCGCGCCCGCGCCGCCCATTCCGGCTGGATCGCGGGCATGATGCGCCACGGCTTTCGCGGGGCCGCAGAGGTCGCCGCCACGCTCGACCATCTGGGCGCTTTTGCTCATCTGGCAGGCTGCGTGCCACCCCATCTCTTCGACCTCTATCACGACGCCACGCTGGGCCAAGGCGATGTCCGCGCCTTTATCGAACGCGAAAACCCCGGCGCCTTGGCCGCGATGGAGGCGCGCTTTGCCGCGCTCCATGCCGCTGGCCTATGGACGACGAGGCGCAATTCGATCCTGGCCACCCTGCCGCTGGACCCGAGCGTATGAGCAACTTTGCGATCAAGGGCTGGTGCCCTGATGCATGGCGTCCGATGGCGAGCGGCGATGGTCTGCTGGTCCGCATCAAGCCGCGCCTTGGCCGCCTGAGCCGCGATCAGGCGCTGGCGCTTTGCGCGCTTGCCCAGACCTATGGCAATGGCATGATCGACATCACCCGCCGCGCCAATCTCCAGATCCGCGGCGTGAGCGAGGCGAACTGGCCCTCGCTGATCGTGCAATTGATCGAGCATGGGCTGGCCGATCCTGATGCGGGGCGTGAAAGGGCGCGCAATATCCTGATCGCGCCCGACTGGGCCGAGGGCGATGACAGCCACCGCATCGCCTGCGACCTTATGGCTCGCATCGGCGAATTGCCCGCCCTGCCGGGTAAGGTCGGCTTTGTCATCGACGCTGGACCTGCGCCGATCCTCAGCCGCGAACCCGGCGATATCCGTATCGAGCGCGGCGCAGATGGCGGCTTGATCCTGCGCGCCGAGGGGCGGGCCTTTGGCGCACCCGTCCCGTTTGGACAGGAGGTCGAAGCCCTCATTGTGCTGGCCCATTGGTTTGCAAAAAGTGGCGCGCGCCGCATGGCCCTTCACGACTCCCTCTTGCCCGATTGGGCCAAGGGATCGCAACTGCCCGCCCCGATGCGCCCCACTATCACCCCCGGCGGTGCGGCTTTCGGCGTTCCTTTTGGCCAGATCGAGGCCAGCCTGCTTGCCCGCGCCGCCACTTCGGACCTGCGGATCACGCCATGGCGCGTGCTGATCTTTGAAGGCACCCCAACGGCCAACATCCCCGGCCTGATTTCAGACCCGGCCAGCCCGCTGTTGCGCGTCGATGCCTGCCCCGGCGCGCGCGCCTGCCCGCAGGCCAGCGTGGAAACGCGCGACCTCGCCCGCCGCCTTGCCCCGGTGGTGGTGGGTCGCCTCCATGTCTCGGGCTGCGCCAAGGGCTGCGCGCGGTCGGCGCCCGCCGACATTACCCTGACCGGCCGCAATGGCCGCTTCGACCTTGCCGCCAACGCCCGCGCGGGCGCCCATGACCAGACCGAACTGCCCACTCTGACCGATATGGACCCCGCCATGGTTCTTGCCCATTTTGGAGTTGCCTGATGCCCCACGTCTATGAAACCAATGGCGCGGCCATCTATAAACAATCCTTCGCGACCATCCGCGCCGAGGCCGATCTGTCCCACTTTTGGGCGCAGGAGGAACCCGTGGCTGTGCGGATGATCCATGCGGCGGGCATGGTCGATCTGGCCCGCCATATCCGCTTTTCCTTAGGCTTTGCAACGGATGCACGGGCTGCTCTGGCCGCCGGTGCGCCGATCCTGTGCGACGCGCGGATGGTGTCGGAAGGCATCACGCGGGCGCGCCTCTCGGCGGGCAATCCGGTGATCTGCACGCTGCATGATCGCCAGGTGCCGGATCTGGCCAAGGCGATGGGCAACACGCGCTCGGCCGCCGCGCTGGAATTGTGGCGGCCCCATCTGGCAGGCGCGGTGGTGGCCATCGGCAATGCGCCCACCGCGCTGTTCCACCTGCTCAACATGCTGGAGGACCCGGCCTGTCCGCGCCCGGCGGCGATCATCGGCTGCCCGGTCGGTTTTGTCGGGGCGGCCGAATCCAAAGCGGCGCTGTGGGAGGCCGCTCCCGTCCCCTGCTGCATCGTCGAGGGCCGCCTAGGCGGCAGCGCGATCACCGTCGCGGCGATCAACGCCCTGGCGAGCGACGCGGAATGAACGGCACCATCCACGGCGTCGGCCTTGGCCCCGGCGCCGCCGACCTGCTGAGCGTGCGCGCTGACCGACTGGTGCGCGGCACCCGCCACATCGCCTATTTCCGCAAGGCGGGTCGCCCCGGACAGGCGCGGCGCATTGCCGAGGGGATGCTGCGCGAGGATGCGGTGGAGATCGCGATGGAATACCCGGTGACCACCGAGATCCCCCTGAGTGATCCGCGCTATAATGAATGTCTGTCAGCCTTTTATGCCCAATGCACGCAAAGGTTGATCGACCTGTCGAGCGCGGGCCATGACATCGTGGTGCTGTGCGAGGGCGATCCGTTTTTCTATGGCTCCTTCATGCATCTCCATTCGCGGCTGACGGGCGTGGTGCCGGTCGCGGTGGTGCCGGGCATCACCGGCATGGCGGGCGCTTGGCACGCCACCGCCATGCCGATCACATGGGGCGATGATGTGTTGACCGTGGCCATGGCCACCCTGCCCGAAGAGGAATTGACCCGCCGCATCCGCGATACCGACGCGCTGGTGGTAATGAAGATCGGGCGCAACATGGCCAAGCTGCGCCGCGCAGTGGCGGCGGCGGGACGCCAGGATGCGGCATGGCTGGTCGAATATGCCGCCATGCCGGGACAGCGCGTGACGCCTCTGGCCGAGGCCAAGGAAGTGACGCCCTATTTCTCGATCCTGCTGATCCATGGACAGGGGCGACGACCATGAGCGGCATCCTCTCCATTGCGGGCCTTGGGCCGGGCGGCGAGGCGCTGATCACGCCCGAGGTCGCCGCCGCGCTGGCCGAGGCCACGGATGTGATCGGCTATATCCCCTATGTCGCGCGGGTCGCGCCGCGCGAGGGGTTGGTGCTGCATCCATCCGACAACCGGGTCGAACTCGACCGGGCCGCCCTTGCCCTGCGCCTTGCCGCAGAGGGGCGGAGGGTGGTGGTGGTTTCCTCGGGCGATCCCGGGGTATTCGCCATGGCCGCCGCCGTGTTCGAGGCGCTGGAGGCCGGACCGTCCCATTGGCGCGATCTCGACATTCGCGTGCTGCCCGGCATCACCGCCATGCTGGCGGCCAGCGCGCGCGCCGGGGCGCCGCTGGGCCATGATTTCTGCGCGATCAACCTTTCGGACAATCTCAAGCCGTGGACGCTGATCGAAAAGCGCCTGCGTCTGGCGGTAGAGGCCGATTTCGCCATGGCCTTTTACAACCCGCGCTCAAAATCCCGGCCCGAGGGTTTCACCCGCGCTTTGGCCCTGTTGCAGGAGGCCTGCGGCGATGCGCGCCCGATGCTCTTCGCTCGCGCTGTATCGACGCCTGAGGAAGAATTGCGCATCGTGCCCTTGGACCGCGCCACGCCCGACATGGCCGATATGCGCACGATGGTCATCCTCGGATCGAGCCAGACACGGATCATCGAGCGCCCCGGCGGAGCGCTGCTCTACACCCCCCGCTCGGTGGCGTGCGTATGAACGATCCAGTCCAGCACATCTTCGGGCCGAAACATCTCGCACCTTTCCGGCATCGCGGGCCGCTCGATCATCAGGACGGGCAGGCCCAGTTCGCGCGCGGCGATCAGCTTGGCCTGCGCGCCGGAACCGCCCGCGTTCTTGCTGACCACAAGGTCGATGGCATGATCCCGCAGCAAGCCCCGGTCACCCTCTACCGAGAACGGCCCCTGATCCACGATCAGATGATGGTCGGGCAAAGCTGGGGCCTCCCTCGGCGCATCGACAAAGCGCAGCAGGTAATGATGCTGTGGCTGGGTCGCGAAGGCATCGACATGCATCCGACCCAGCGCCAGCAGCACCCTGCGCGGCGGCCCTGCCAGAGCGGCCACCGCCGCCTCGATGCTGGGCACGCCGGCCCAATTATCGCCCTCTTCGCAACGCCATTCCGGGCGGGTCAGGGCCACAAGGGGCACCTCTGCAATCCGCGCCGCCGCCGCCGCGTGGGTACTCATCCGGGCGGCAAAGGGATGCGTGGCGTCCACCAAATGCGTGACGCGATGCTCACGCAGATAGGCCACCAACCCCTCCACCCCGCCAAAGCCGCCGATGCGGCAGGGCACGGGCTGAGGACGCGGATTTTCGGTGCGTCCGGCATAGCTGAGCGTGGCGCTCATGCCCTGCGCGGCCAGCAGGCGGGCCAACGCGCTCGCTTCGGTGGTGCCGCCCAGCAGGAGGATATGGCTCATGTCTGATCCCTGGTTGACGATCATCGGGCTTGGCGAGGACGGGGCGCAAGGCCTGTCGGCGGCGGCGCGTGAGGCGCTTGAGCGCGCCGAAATGGTGACCGGCCCGCCGCGCCATCTTGCGCTGCTGCCCGCTCTTACGGCGCAGCGCCTTGAATGGCCAGCGCCTTTTACCGATGGCATAGCCCGCCTGATGGAGCATCGCGGACGGCGGGTGGTGATGCTGGCCTCTGGTGATCCGTTCTGGTTCGGCGCGGGGACAACCGTGACCCGCCATCTCGATCCGGGCGAATGGGTGGCTCATCCTGCGCCCTCGACATTTTCGCTCGCGGCGGCGCGGTTGGGCTGGGCGCTTCAGGATACGGTCTGCATCGGGCTGCATGCCGCGCCGCTGGCCCGGTTGCGCCCGCATCTGGCGCCGGGGCGGGCGATCATCGCCCTGATGCGCGATGGGGAGCAGGTGGGGGCGTTGGCGCGCTATCTGAGCGATCTCGGTTTTGGCGCATCGACGCTGCATGTGATGGAGGCGCTGGGCGGCCCGCGTGAATGCCTCCGCTTCGCAGCCGCCGAGGCGATGGATTTTCAGGACATCGCCCATCCCGTCGCCGTGGGGATCACTACGAGCGCAGGCCCCGCGATGCCGGTCATCTCCGGCCTGCCCGACGATCTCTTTGCTTCCGACGGCCAGATCACCAAGCGCCCGATCCGCGCCCTTACCCTATCAGCGCTGGCCCCGCGCGCGGGCGAGACATTGTGGGATATTGGAGCGGGGTCCGGCTCGATCGGCATCGAATGGCTGCTGGCCCATCCGGCCAATCGCGCGCTGGCCATCGAGGGCGACCCGATCCGCGCCGCCCGCGCCCGCACCAATGCGGCCAATCTGGGGGTTGATCGTTTGCAGATGATCGAGGGCCGCGCGCCTGAAACATGGCCTGATGGTCCGGCGCCCGATGCGGTGTTCATCGGCGGCGGCCTGTCCGAGGCTTTGCTGGCGGCGCTCTGGGCACGCCTGCCCGCCGATACGCGCCTCGTCGCCAATGCGGTGACGCTGGAATCGGAAAGTCTGCTGGCGCGCTGGCATGGGCTGAAGGGCGGCGCTTTGCTGCGGGTGGAACTGGCCGATGCTGCGCCCATCGGCACGCGCCATGGCTGGAAGGCCCGCTATCCGGTTGTGCAATGGAGCGTCACGCTGTGATCGTCGCCGGTTTCGGATTTCGCAGCCGCGCCACGCTGGCCTCGTTGCAGGCGGCGCTGATGGCCGCGCAGGAGGGATTGCCCCCCGTCACCCATCTGGCCACGGCAGCGGACAAGGCCCCCGCGCTGACTCCGCTGGCCGAGGCGCTGGGCCTGCCCATCGCCACCATCGAAGATGAGGCAATCAGGACAGCGACCACCCGGACCGCCTCCCCCACCTCCCAAAAGGCACGCGGCACGGGCAGCATGGCAGAGGCCGCCGCCATGGCCGCCATCGGCCCCGGCGCCCGCCTGATCCGCCCGCGCCGGATTTCGCCAGACCGTCTGGCCACCTGCGCCATCGCGGCCCAAAACCATTTCCAAGGAACCCACGAATGACCGTACATTTCATCGGCGCAGGCCCCGGCGCGCCCGACCTTCTCACCCTGCGCGGGCGCGATCTGATCGCAGCCAGTCCGGTCTGTCTCTATGCCGGTTCGCTGGTTCCCGCCGCATTGCTCGATCATTGCCCGCCCGGCGCGCGGATCGTCAACACCGCCCCGCTCTCGCTGGACGCGATCATTGCAGAAATCGCCGAGGCCCACGCGGCGGGCCATGATGTGGCGAGACTGCATTCGGGCGATCTGTCGGTCTGGTCGGCGATGGGTGAGCAAATGCGGCGGCTGCGCGCGCTGGATATTCCGGTGTCGATCACGCCCGGCGTACCCGCCTTTGCCGCCGCCGCCGCCGCGCTGGAGGCCGAACTGACCCTGCCCGAACTGGGCCAGTCGCTGGTGCTGACCCGCACGCCGGGGCGGGCCAGCACGATGCCGCCTGCGGAAAGCCTAACTAATTTTGCCGTGACGGGGGCAACGCTGGCGATCCATCTCTCGATCCACAATCTGGCGCAGGTGGTGGCCGATCTGGCCCCGGCCTATGGCGGCGATTGCCCGGTGGCGGTGGTTTGGCGGGCAAGCTGGCCCGACCAGCGGATCGTGCGCGCCACGCTCTCCACCATCGAACAGGCGGTGGCCGGGACGATGGAGCGCACCGCGATCATCCTTGTCGGGCGGGTATTGGAGGCGCAGGGTTTTGCCGAAAGCAGCCTTTATGCCGCCGATTATGACCGTCGCTTTCGCCCGCAGGGGGCAATGTCGCGCTTTGAAGGCGTGACCGAATGACGTCCCCGCTCCTTGCCCCCGGCCTGCTGATCGCCGCCCCCGCCTCGGGCACAGGCAAGACCACGGTGATGCTGGGCCTGCTGCGCGCATTGTCGCAAGATGGCCTGGCCGTGCAACCGTTCAAGAGCGGGCCGGATTATATCGACCCTGCTTTTCATCGCGCGGCCTGCGGGCGCCCCTCATTCAATCTGGACAGTTGGGCGATGGAGGCAGGGCTGATCGACGCGATTACCGCGCAGGCGGCGGGAGCCGACATCGTGCTGGCCGAAGGGTCGATGGGCCTGTTCGACGGGGTGGCGCGGCCCGGCGCGGTCGGGAATGGCGCCAGCGCCGATCTGGCGCGGCGGATGGGCTGGCCGGTGGTGCTGGTGCTCGACGCTTCGGGTCAGGCACAATCGGCGGCGGCCACGGCGCTGGGGTTTCGGGCCTATGATCCGGCACTGCCCTTCGCGGGCGTTATCCTCAACCGCGTGGCCAGCGCGCGGCATGAAAGCCTGATCCGTAAAGGGATGGAGGCCATGGGCATTACGGTGCTGGGCGCGCTGCCCCGGCGCGGCGATCTGGTGCTGCCCGAACGTCACCTTGGGCTGGTTCAGGCGATGGAGCATCCTGATCTGGAACGCGCGGTGGCTAATTATGCAGCGTTCATTCGCGAACATGTCGATCTGGCCGCGATCCGTGCCTGCGCGCGCGGGGCGGCGGTGAATGCGCCGGGCCGCCTGCCCGATCCCCCCGCGCAGACCATCGCCATGGCCAGCGATGCGGCATTTTCCTTCATCTATCCGCATCTGCTCGAAGGCTGGCGGCGGGCCGGGGCGAGGGTGCTGCCTTTCTCGCCGCTGGCCGATGAGGCGCCTTCGGGCGAGGCCGATCTGGTGTGGTTGCCGGGGGGCTATCCCGAATTGCACGCCGGGGCGATTACGGCGGCGGGCACATTCCTCTCGGGCCTCGCGCGCCACGCCCAGAACCGCCCGGTGCATGGCGAATGCGGCGGCTATATGGTTCTGGGGCAAGCCTTGATCGACAAGAACGGGCAGAGCCATCGCATGGCGGGCCTGTTGGGGCTGGAAACCAGCTATGCGCGGCGCAAGATGCATTTGGGCTATCGCCATGCCCAATTGCTGGCGCCGATCGGGGGCATGGCGGGCGGGGCCTGTCTGCGCGGGCATGAGTTCCATTATTCCACCATCGTTGCGCTCAATGACGAAGCTCTGGCCAGCGTCACCGATGCCAATGGCGATGAAGTGGCCGAAACCGGATCGCGGCGGGGTATGGTCAGCGGCAGCTTCTTTCACATGATTGCGCAGGTGTCATGATCGAGCTTACCCTGATCGGCATCGGCACCGGCAATCCGGACCATATCACCATGCAGGCCGTGCGTGCGATGAATGCGGCCGACCTGATCCTGATCCCGCGCAAGGGGAAGGCTAAATCCGATCTGGTCGATCTGCGTCGCGATATTTGCGCGCAGGTGCTGAACACGCCGGTGCGGATCGTCGAATTCGATATGCCGGTGCGCGCGGCGCAAGGCGATTACACGCAGGCCGTGCATGAATGGCATAACGCCATTGCGGCGGTCTGGCGTGAACAGATTGCGCTCCATCTGCCCGATGGCGGCAGGCTCGCGCTGCTCGTCTGGGGCGATCCTTCGCTCTATGACAGCACGCTGCGCATTGCCGAAAGGCTGTCGGGAGTGACAGTGAAGGTCGTGGCCGGGATCACCAGCATTCAGGCGCTGACAGCGGCCCATGCCATTGCGCTCAATCCGCTGGCCGGATCGGTGACGATCACTACCGGGCGGTTGCTGCGAGCCCACGGCTGGCCAAATGGCGCCGATACGGTGGTGGTCATGCTGGATGGCGGCTGCGCTTTTGAGGCGCTGGATCCGGCCGGGATTGCGATCTGGTGGGGGGCCTATCTGGGCATGGCGCAAGAGGCGCTGGAATACGGGCCGCTGGCGACAGTCGGCCCGGTGATTGCCGCCCGCCGCGCCGAATTACGCGCCAGCCATGGCTGGATCATGGATGTTTACCTGATGCGAAAGGAACAGAATGATGGATGAAGCCGACGAGGCCCGCCATGCCGACAAAATGCGCAAGAAGCAGGCCGCGCGCGAAACTATCATGGCCACCAAAACCCGCGAAAAGGGCCTGCTGATCGTTCATACCGGCAAGGGCAAGGGCAAGACGAGCGCGGCGCTGGGCATGGTCGTGCGCGCGATTGGGCACGGGATGAAGGTGGGCGTGGTTCAGTTCGTCAAGGGCGCGATGACCACGGGCGAGAAGGCGGTGTTCGACGCCTTTCCCGGCAATGTGGAATTCAAGCCGATGGGTGAAGGCTTTACATGGAACACGCAGGACCGCAGCCGCGACATCGCCACCACCCGCACCGCATGGGATGAGGTCAAGCGCATGATCGCCGACCCGTCCTATGACATGGTGCTGGCCGATGAATTGAACATCGTGCTGCGCTATGATTACCTGCCGCTGGACGAGGTGCTGGAGGTTTTGAGCGCCAAGCCCGAGATGCAGCATGTGATCGTTACGGGGCGCAATGCTCCCGATGCTCTGATCGAGGCGGCCGATCTGGTCACGGATATGACCATGGTCAAGCACCCGTTCCGATCCGGGGTGAAGGCACAGGCGGGGATTGAGTTCTGAACCCGCACCGTGCGAATGGCGGGCTGAAGCCATTCGTACGGACGAGGCGCCAGTTATCCCGCCTTGGGCAGCTTTGCGACCGCCGTGATAAAGGCCTGCGCACCCGCCGCCACGCTGGCGCGGATCACATCGCCGTTCACATTGGGCGAGATGATGAGGCTGCCCGCCCGGCCGCCCTGACCGCCACGGCCGACCCTATGGGCGGGCTGGAAGGCACGGCTTCTTATCTCACACTTGATGCCCTGCTCGATGCGTGCGGGGCTGGCGCATCGCGCGCTGGAGGCCCGGTTGCATGTGATGCTGGAAAAGCCGCCCGCCGCCGGTCTCTCGCAGGTCGATGCGCTGGTCCGGGCGAGCGCGGGCCGCACCATGTTGGCGACGTGGCACAGCCGCGAAAGCGCCGCTGTCGATGTCGCCGCCGCATGGCTGGCCGCGCGCCAGATCAAGGCCATGCGCCTCAACTGGCGCGAGGATGTGCGCGTCTGGCATCCGGGTCAGGACTGGCTGCTGGCGGCGGGCGGTTTTGGCGTGTTCGACACCGCAATCAACGCCTTCTCGATCCTGACGCATATCATGCCCCAACCGCTGACGCTGGAAAGCGCGGATCTGGGCATCCCCGCCAACCGTCAGGCGCCGATGACCATTGACGTCAAGGCGCCGGACATCGCACCCGATGCCGAATATCCCCGCCTCTACGCCCGCTTTGCCAGCCTGATCGATGCCGGGCAAAGCGATGTCGACGCCCGCCCCCTGACGCTGGTGGCCGATGCGATGATGCTCGGCAGCCAGCATGCCATACCCACTTTCGAGTTTTGAGGGGGCCAAACTCCGGCTGATCATCGGCAATGGCGCGTCGCGTTCTTTTCATGATTATGATTCATGACATTATGCCAACTTTAGCGCATAGCGAAGGGAAGCATCATGCCCTAGGGTTGAATTCAGGACATGACAGGAGCGTGCCCGCGCATGATCGCGCAGGCGCGCTTTATGGTGTGGGTGCGCCGGGTTGACGCGCCCGTCGCACCCAGTTGGAGACTATTTCGATGAATGCCATCGTTCGCGTGGCCCTGGCGCGCCCCTATACATTCATAGTCATGGCCATGCTCATCACGATTGCGGGCGTGCTGGCGGCGGTGCGCACGCCCACGGATATTTTCCCCAATATCCGCATTCCCGTGATCGCCGTGGCATGGACCTATAACGGCCTCTCGCCCGAGGATATGTCGGGCCGGATCAACCTGCCGTTTCAGCGCGCTTTGACCACCACTGTAAACGATATCGAGCATATCGAGGGCCAGTCGCTGACCGGGATCGGCATCACCAAGATCTATTTTCAGCCCGGCGTCGATATCCGCACCGCCAATGCGCAGGTGACGGCCATTTCACAGACGATCCTTCGCCAGATGCCGCCCGGCGTCAATCCGCCGCTGATCCTGAACTACAACGCCTCGACCGTGCCCATCGTCCAGATCGCGCTGGCGGGTCATGGGCTTAACGAACAGCAGCTCTACGACTTCGGTTTCAACTCGATCCGTTCGCGGCTGATCACCGTTCCGGGCGCGGCCATCCCCTTCCCCTTTGGCGGCAAGGTGCGCCAGATCCAGGTCGATCTTGACCCGCGCGCCATGCAGTCGCGCGGCATCACTGCGCAGGACGTGGGCGCGGCGCTGGCCAGCCAGACCCAGATCACCCCCGCAGGCTTCGTCAAGATGGGCGAGTTTCAGTATAATTTCCGACTGAACAACGCGCCTTCCTCGATCGAACAGCTCAACGATCTGCCCATCCGCACGATCAATGGCGCGGTCATCCGTATGCGCGATGTGGCCCATGTGCGCGATGGTTCGGCGCCCCAGCAGAATGTCGTCCATGTCAATGGCCAGCGTTCGGCCCTGCTCACCGTGCTCAAATCAGGCGCCACTTCGACCATTTCGGTGGTCGAGGGCATCAAGGCCATGCTGCCTCAGGTAATGACCGGCCTGCCCCCGGCGCTGACGGCCACGCCGGTCAACGATCAGTCGATCTTTGTGAAGGCCGCCGTGACGGGCGTGATGCACGAGGGTCTGATCGCGGCTGTGCTGACCAGCCTGATGATCCTGCTGTTTCTGGGCTCGTGGCGCTCGACGCTGATCGTGGCCACCTCGATCCCGCTTTCGGTGCTCGGCGCGCTGGCCGCGCTCTCGATGTTTGATCAGACGCTCAATGTGATGACTCTGGGCGGGCTGGCGTTGGCGGTGGGCATTCTGGTCGATATGGCCACGGTGACCATCGAGAATATCGAATCCCATCTGGAAATGGGCAAGAGCGTGCGCGGCGCCATTCTGGACGGTTCGCGCCAGATCATCATGCCCGCCTTCCTCTCGCTGGTCTGCATCTGCATCGTGTTCGTGCCGATGTTCTATCTGCCGGGCGTGTCGGGCTATCTGTTCGTGCCAATGGCGCTTTCGGTCATCTTTGCGATGATCATGTCCTATATTCTCTCTTTCACGCTTGTTCCGACCATGGCCATGTCGCTGCTGCGCCAGCATGATCAGGATGACCATGCGCCCAAGGCGCCGCCGGGCCTGCTGGCCCCGCTGGTCGCGTTTCAGGCCGGGTTTGAGCGCCGCTTTGCCGCCTTCCGCGACCGCTATGGCCGGGCGCTGACCGTCATTCTCGACCATCGCCGGATGTTTGCCACGGGCTTCCTCTGCTTTGCTCTGGCCAGTCTGGCGCTGATCCCCTTCCTTGGCCGGAATTTCTTTCCGCTGGTCGATGGCGGCTCGATCACGCTGCATGTCCGCGCGCCCACCGGCACGCGCATCGAGGAAACCTCGTCCCTGTTCCAGCAGGTCGCCAAAGCGATCCGTCAGGAAATCCCGGCCAATGAACTCGAAGCGATCGCCGACAATATCGGCCTGCCGACCAGCTCGATCAACACCGTCTATAACGCCACCGGCACCATCGGGCCGCAGGATGGCGATATCATCGTCAATCTCAAACCGGGCCATCGGCCGACCGAAGGCTATATCCGCGCCCTGCGCGCCAAGCTGCCCCGCCTGTTTCCTCAGGCCAGCTTTGCGTTTCTGCCTTCCGACATCACCAGCCAGATCCTCAATTTCGGCGCGCCCGCCCCGCTCGACATTCAGGTGACTGGCCGCAAGCCCGCTGAAGTGCGCGCCCATGCCGAACGCATCCTGCGCGCGATCCACGGGATCGACGGGCTGGTCGATGCGCGCATTCAGCAGCCCGCCTCCTATCCCGAATTGCGCTTTGATGTGGACCGCACCCGGATTAACCAGCTGGGCATGACCGAGGCCGATATCACCTCCAGCGTGGCCACCTCGATCGCCGGTTCATCTCAGGCCGCGCCGGTGTTCTGGCTGAACCCGGAAAACCGCGTAACCTATCCGGTGGCGATCCAGATGCCCGAATATCGCGTCAATTCGCTTCAGGATATCGCGGGCCTGCCGATCCGGACGCGCACAACCACCCCGCAGGTGCTGGGCGCGCTGGGCACGATCAGCCGGGGCACGACCACGGCGGTCGAAAGCCAGTATGACATCCTGCCGCTGATCAACGTCTATGCCGGGGCCGACGGGCGCGATCTGGGCGCGGTGGCGGGCGATGTGCAAAAGGCGCTGGCCGGTCTGGAAAAGGACAAGCCCAAGACCGTCACCGTCACCGTGCGCGGCCAGTATCAGTCGATGAACACCGCCTTCACCGGCATGGGCTTTGGCCTGCTGGCGGCGGTGGTGCTGATCTATCTGCTCATCGTCATCAATTTCCAGAGCTGGGTTGATCCTTTCATCATCGTCTCGGCGCTGCCCGCCGCTTTGGCGGGCATCTGCTGGATGCTGTTTGCCAGCGCCACGCCGCTTTCGGTGCCTGCACTGACGGGGGCGATCATGTGTATGGGCGTGGCCACGGCCAATTCCATTCTGGTGGTCAGCTTTGCCCGAGAGCGGCTGGATGAGCATGGCGATGCGATCCGGGCCGCGATGGAGGCGGGCGTGTCGCGCCTGCGCCCGGTGCTGATGACGGCGCTGGCTATGATCATCGGCATGGCGCCCATGGCGCTGGGCCTTGGCGAAGGCGGCGAGCAGAATGCGCCGCTGGGCCGCGCGGTGGTGGGCGGTCTGGCCTTTGCCACCTGCGCCTCGCTGCTCTTCGTCCCCACCCTGTTTGCCATCATCCACGGAGCGCGCGCGCATCGCCGCGATGCTTCGAAGGGAGTGCCTGCTCATGTCTGATTTCGCCTCCAGCTCCCCTTCGTTTCGCAAGCCGCTGCTGGCCGGAGCTGCGGCCTTTGCGCTGATCCTCGTGGCGGGCACGGCCTATCGCCTGCAACAGCGCTCGGGCCTGCATGAACAGAGCGAGGCCGCTGCTGTCCCCTCGGTCGATGTGATCCATCCGGGCGGAGAGGCCAGCAATACACTGGTTCTGCCGGGGCGTTTGCAGGCATGGTTTCAGGCGCCGGTCTATGCGCGCACGAATGGCTATCTGCGCCGCTGGTATGTCGATATCGGCCAACCGGTGCAGGCAGGGCAGGTTCTGGCCGAGATCGACACGCCCGATGTCGATCAACAGCTTTCCGCCGCGCGCGCCGCGCTGGCCACCGCCAATGCCCAGCGCAGTCTGGCCCAGACCACGTCGAACCGTTGGGACCGGCTGGTCGCGCAAAATGCCGTGTCGCAGCAGGACGCCGACGAAAGGCGCGGCAATTTCGCCGCCCGCGAAGCCATGCGCAACGAGGCCTCGGCTAATGTGCAGCGGTTGCAGACGGTTTCGGGGTTCAAGCGGATCGTGGCGCCCTTCGACGGCATCGTCACCAGCCGCTCCACCGATATTGGCGCGCTGATCGTGGCGGGCACATCGACTACGCAACCCTTGTTCACCGTGTCAGACGTTACGCGCCTGCGCATCTATGTCAGCCTGCCGCAGGCCTATGTCGCCCGGTTGCGCGAAAATACGACAGCGGAATTTACCGTACCGGATCAGCCGGGCAAGACATTCCGCGCCCAACTGGCCCGATCATCAGGCTCGGTCGATCCTGAATCCGGGGCAATGCTGGTCCAGCTTGTCTATGACAATCACGCAGGCCTGCTCAAGCCGGGCGCCTATGCGCAGGTCACTTTCGATTTCGGCAAGGGCCAGCCTTCGGCAGCAGGCGCAGTGCGTATTCCGGTCAGCAGCCTGTTGTTCCGGCGTGAAGGTTCGGCGGTCGCGCTGGCCGATGCGCAGGGGCGCGTGAGCATCAAACCCGTCACCATCACCACAGACTTCGGCAATGAGCTGGAGGTGATAGGCCTGCAACCGACCGATCAGGTGATCGACAATCCGGCCGATGATATTCGCACCGGCGACAAGGTCAAAGCTACGCTCCAGCGGAACAATGCCCATGCGTAAGCCACGGTTTCTGGCCGCATTGATGGTGGCCTCGGCTTTAACAGGGGCCTGTTCGATGGCGCCTCATGCCGGGGTGCCGCCTGTCGCGCCCCCGCCCGCCGCGTTCAAGGAAACCGGCCTGTGGACCCCGGCCATGCCCGCCGATGCCGCACCGCGCGGCGCGTGGTGGAGCATCCTGCCCGATCCGGTGCTGGATGGGCTGGAGCAGCGAATCGAAAAGGACAGCCCGCGTCTGGCCGCTGCCCTTGCCCGCTATGATCAAGCCCGCGCGCTGACCCGTCAGGCCCGCGCCGATCTGCTGCCTCGCGTGGACGCCAGCGGCCGGGCCATGAGCGCGCGCGCCATGTCGCCCGCCACGGGCGGCCATTATGAATATGACGATTATGCCGTGGGCGGATCGGCACTTTACGAAGTCGATCTGTGGGGCCGCATCCGCAATCAGGTCTCCGCCAGTGCGGCCGAGGCGCAGGCGAGTGAGGCAGATCTGGCCGGCGCGCGCCTGAGCCTTCAGGCGGAATTGGCCGATGATTATATCCAATTGCGCAAGCTTGATGCCCAGCTTGACCTGCTGCGCCAGACCAAGACGGCCTATGCGGCCGCTGTCGATCTGACCACCAAGCGTTTTGTGGGCGGCGCGGCCAATGAGGCCGATGTGACGCGCGCGCGCACCCAGTTCAAATCGGTGCAATCCGAAATGGCCCAGCGCAGCGCTGATCGCGCCATGCTCGAACATGCCATTGCCGCGTTGGTGGGTGAACAGGCTTCGGGTTTTGCGATTGCGCCTGTGGCCGTCATGCTCGCCCCGCCGCAGGTGCCTGTTTCCGCGCCTTCGATGCTGTTGCAGCGCCGCCCCGATGTTGCCGCAGCGGCCCGGCGCGTGGCGGGGGCCAATGCCAAGATCGGTGTCGCACGGGCGGCTTTCTTTCCGCAGGTCACGCTGGGCGCATCGGGCGGGTTCGAAACGACGGCGGCCTCGCTGCTGACCGCAGGGAGCAGCGTTTGGGCGCTTGGGCCCGCGCTGGCGGCCATGCCGATCTTTGATGGCGGGCGCAGGCGGGCGGGCGTTGCCTATGCCCGCGCGCAATTTGCCGAGGCTTCGGCCAATTACCGTCAGGCCACGCTCAACGCCTTCCGCGAGGTTGAGGATCAGCTCGCTCTGGTCAACCGCCTTGCCGAGGCTTCGGCCCAGCAAAGCGAGGCCGTGGTGGCCGCCGCGCGCACCAACCAACTGGCCAATATCCAGTACCGCGAAGGGGCCGTCGATTACCTTCAGGTGGTCACTGCACAGGCCGCTGAATTGCAGGCCCGAGAAGATCAACTGGCGCTGGAAAGCCGCCGCCTGATCGCCAGCATCGGCCTGATCCGGGCGATGGGGGGCGACTGGCGCGGGTCCTAGGCCGGGCGATTATGGAGCACTTTTTCAAGGCTCTGGCGGAGCCTTGAGAGACGAACATCGTTGATCGCGGGCTGATCGAGTTGCCTCAGAGCGTTTTGCGCCGCCTCGCGCGTGCCCAGCGCCAGCGCGCTTTGGGCCAGCACCAGCACATCACGCGGCTCTTTCATCATCCCCCAATTGGCCAGAGCGAGGCGATAGGCCGGGCCAGGCTGATGCTTCAGCTCCAGCAGGAAACGCGCCTCCTCGCCCCGATGCGGCACCTCTCCGCGCGCGCGCACCGCATCGAAACGAGCGGCCAGGCTCGCCTGAAGCCGGGCGCCCTTTTCCGCCGGGCAGCCATGGCCTGATAAATACGCGCAGGCGAGGGCAAGCCGCAGCAGCAACCCATCGGAGGACTGACGCGCATCGAGCAGGGTGATAACCTCGCGATCACGGCGATGATCGAGCAGGAAATCGGCATAGGCGCCCAAAGCATAGGCATCAGGCCCGTCCGGCATGGTGGCAAGCGCGGATCGGAACCAAGCCCCCGCCTTTGCCGCATCATCGGAACGTTCATAAAGTCCGGCCATTACCAACCGGCTCCACGCCAACAAGGCGGGCGTGGCCAGATGGCCCACGCGCCTTGCGGTTTCAAAACCGATCGCCCGCTCCAGCCCCGCGCGCGCCGGGACGGGGTTGCCACCAAGGCCCTGAATTTCGGCCGCGCAAGTCAGGGCGAGCAATTGATTGGGCTGGGCCAGCAGGTTCTGGCAATAGCGCATCGCCTGCCCATAATCGCCGCGTATCCTCAGGATCGAGGCGGTCAGCAGGTCCACCTGAGGATCGTCATAGCCCGCCCTCCCCAACGTTTCCAGATCGGTCAGTGCGCCATCGAAATCGTGATAAAACTGGCGAATGGTCGCGCGGCGCAGGATGATTTCGGGCGGGGGATCGGAACGGGCCGACCATGGGGCGATGGCGGACTGGGCATAGGCATAAAAGCGCGGGTCGGCCTCTTTGCGGCCAAGGCGCAGATAGGCATCGGCCAGTTGCAGCGCGCCGTCGAGATCACCGCGCCCGCGCAGTTGCGCCAATTGCTTGCGCTGGGCCGCGATGCCGCCCGGCAACCGTTCGAGCACCACATTAGGATCGGCGGGGCGGCGAGGAGCGGCGCGGGCCACATTGCCCCACATGCCAAATAAGCCCAGCGCCAGCATCGAGCATCGGGCAAGTATCGCCAAGCGAGATACGTCTTTAAACGTAACATTTCCTGTCGATAACCGCATCCAGTACCTTCATTAAAATAATGTTATCGAAATGTTTTAGCAAAAATTATGGACAAAGTACAATGATTGTGTGATGAGGATGCCAACAGTATTCGATAAAACAACAAAATCTCTCGCACGCCTTTTAGGTGATGTGTGAAAATGCGCTTATTTTAGGTGGGGACCGAAAATGCGCAGTATCATAAAAATGCTTATATGCTTGTGCTTTACATTGGCAGCGCCGCCTTCGCGGGCGTCGGATCATGCCGATCCGGCATGGCTGTCAAACGGCAGGCAGGAAGCCAATCTGACCGGCCTGTTCTTTTATCCCAAGGATGATCGTTATATCATCATTCTGGATACACGGCCGACATTGACTGCGCCCCCGCCCTATAATCTGGCGCCCTATGTTTTTACGGTCAACATCGACACGCATTCGCAAATACGCTTTAAATCCAGCGAAGATTTTCAATGCAACGTCCCGCCGCCCAGCCGGGGCAATGCGGATGTTCAGTTGCAGAATGGAAATTACTGTCGCTATGGCGGAACTGTGGTCGAACCCACCGGGATCAGGCCCGATATTTCCTTTGTCATGGCGCTGGACAATAGCGCGCGATTTTTCCCCGATGCACTGCAGACGGGCAAGCTGAAAATCGTCGGCGCGGGGTTTGACCATACGCTGCCGGTACAGATCTTTGACGACAACACTTTGGGGCGGCAACCGCGCGATCCCAATGCGGTCTGGGTCTATGCCGGGGTACGCGACGATCCCTTCATCTTTCCCAAGTTTTTCAACACCAACATCATCACCATGGTCATCAGCCTGCCCAAGACGGCGATTTTGAGTCGCCACCCGGACTGGCTGCTGTGGGCCAATTCGAAATACACCGGCAATGGCGAGCAGATCGACCATGTGGGCCGGTCCAACCGCACGCAACTGGGGCGGTTCGACATCCTCAACACCAAGGAGCCGAGCCAACATCTGCGCGCCCTGCACGAGGCGCAGCGCGGGCGCGAACAGGTGCAGGATTTCTTCAAGGAAGTGGCGCGCCCGCTTTCCAATCTCAATCAGTTGAGCGGTTTTGTCCTGCGCAGCTATGACTTTGCCCCCGATGTGATGATCTTCACCACCCGCTACCCCCCCGGCTTTCCCAATGGGCGGCGGCTGGAGGATGATGTGGCCGAAACCACATGCCAGTGGGGCGATTGCCCGCTGCATGAAAATTCCTACATCGACAGTTCCACGTTCCAGCGCGCCACCGTGAACGACAAGCCGTTTCTGGAGGACTTTCCCTATCTGGCCGAACATTGGCCGTGGCGGCCCCAGCCTTTTGTCGGATCGCCCTGGCATTGGTTCCACACGCATCTGCTCTGGCCGATCGTGGTGCTGTTGGTGGCGCTCTATCTGCTGCGCCGGGCGTGGAAACTGGCATGTGTCCGGCTGCGGGCGAAAAGGTCTGACTGAACGGTCCGGGGTCATAATTCAACGTATTGAATAGCGGAGAATTTTCTCATGCCATCATTGCGCTTTGGACGGTATCGCTGGTTGCTGGCTCTGCTGGCCGTGGTGGGGATCATCTGGATCTATTATGCGTGGACTGCGCCCGCCGTTCCCGCATGGCGCAAGGCTTGCGGCAAGAGCAGCGGCAAGGTGGTGGATGAAGCGGTCTGCGCCTATCGCCAGAGCGCGGACTATAAGCAGGCCGAGGGCAAGAAGACCGATGCCGATCTGGTGGCGGCAAGCTGGAAAGCGGCCGACGAGGATTACTTCGCCGATATGGACCGCGCGGCGACCAAGGACCCGGTCGGGCTGCAAAAGGATCTGGCACCCTTCGTGCCCGGCATCACGCCGGAGGAAGCGCATAAGGTGGCCGTGATCGGACGCAACAACTGGATCGTTTGGACGGCGGGCAATGACCGCTTCTGGGATGTTCTGGCCACCAAGAGCTTTGGCAATGTTGATCTGCTCAAGACCGTTTCAAGCTTTCCGGGGGCCAAGTTCGGGCGCGACAATCGCTGGGAATATCTCGGGCTGGTCAACGAACCATGTTTTGAAAAGGCGCCCGGTCCGGACCCTGCGCGCTTTGGCCTCTATCTGGACCGGCGCAAGGCGGGGTGCCAGACCGATCCTTTCGAAAATGAGGTCAAATATCCCGGCGTAAAGCTGGGCGCGCGAGGACAGAAGATCGACAAGGACGGCACTGTGCTGCCGGTCGGTTCGCTCTACGGCGCGGCCTCGGGCGTGGTGGGATTGCGGCTGTTTCCCAATCCCGATTTCGATGCGGCGGCCAAGGCCAAATGGGACTGGCGGCGCTATTACACCGATCCGACCTATTACAACGACAAGAACCTGATCCGCCCCTATCGGGTGGGCATGGCCTGCGCGTTCTGCCATGTCGGGCCCAGCCCGACCAACCCGCCCAAGGACCCGGAAAATCCCGAATGGGCCAACCTCAATTCCAATCCGGGGGCGCAATATTTCTGGATCGACCGCATCTTCGGCTTCGATCAGGACTATTCCAATTACATCTTTCAGCTTTATCACACATCGCGCCCCGGCGCGCTGGATACGTCGCTGGTTTCCAGCGATTTCATCAACAATCCGCGCACGATGAACGCGATTTACGCGGTGGGCACCCGCGCCCGGATCACGCTCCATTGGGGCAAGGAAAAGATCGCGGGCGCCGAACAGGGCAACCGCCAGTTCAACGAATATCTGCCCGCCAATTCGCCGCTCAGCGCTTTTTACAAGGTGCCCGATACGGTCTTTACCCCCCGCGTGTTGAAGGATGGGTCGGATTCGGTGGGCATGTTGGGGGCGCTCAACCGCGTCTATATCAACATCGGCCTGTTCAGCGAGGAATGGATCACCCATTTCAACCCGGTCGTGGGCGGCACGGGCATTTCGCCGATCAGCATCGCGGTGGGGCGCAAAAATTCGGCCTATTGGGTGGCCAATGAAAGCCAGACGCCCGATGTCGCGCTGTTCTTCCTTGCCACGGCCAAGCCCGATTACCTCTCGCTGGCGCCCGGTGGCTCGGCCTATCTGTCCACGGACAAGGCGGGGATCGAACATGGCAAGGAGATCTTCGCCGGCAATTGCGCGGCCTGCCATTCCAGCAAGCTGCCCGCCAAAGCGCAGAGCTTCTTTCCCGACAATGGATGTAACGGCAAGAATTACCTGACCTGCTGGAACAATTACTGGCGCTATACGCGCACCGATCCGCAATTCCGGTCGGAAATGACGCAAATCGTCAAAAGCCCGGATTTTCTGGAGGACAATTTCCTTTCCACCGATCAGCGCGTGCCGGTGACCTTGCTGGAAACCAATATCTGTTCGCCGATTGCCACCAATGCGATCAAGGACAATATCTGGGACAATTTCTCCTCGGCCAGCTATAAGGAACTGCCCTCGGTGGGCGAAATGGATCTGCACGATCCCTATACCGGACAGGTCAGCCAGAAATTCACGCTGCCGGGCGGCGGGCGCGGTTTCACCCGCCCTGCCTCGCTGATCAGCCTGTGGTCATCCGCGCCCTTTTTGCAGAACAACACGGTCGGCCCGTTCAACCCCAGCCCCTCGCTGGAATCGCGCAACGCGGTCTTTGATGTCTCGATCCGCCAGATGCTGTGGCCGGAAAAGCGGGGCGGCAATGTGATGTTCCGCACCGCATCGGGCGCCATGCTGCCCGGACAGGTCGATGTGACCACCAAGGTCAGCTATATCAGGCTGCCCAACGGCTATCTGCCCCGCTTTGCCGCCGATGCGCTGAACTGGTTTGCGGGCACTCACTTCATCACCGATCAGGGCCTGCGCATCGGGCCTATTCCTGCGGGCACGCCGATCAACCTCTTCTCGAACCTCGATCTGGATGTTCCCGAGGGTTTCTGGGCCAAGATCTCGCATTTCTTCAGCACCGCCTGGACCGTGCTGCGCCTGACATGGACGCTGCATCAAATCGACGCCGACGATCCCCCCGCGGTCCAGAGCGCCACTTTCCGCAAGGTCGCGCCCCGGCTGATTTCGGCCAGCAAATGCCCGGATTATATCGTCAATCGCGGCCACTATTTCGGCACCCAATATCTGCATGATCCGGCAGGCGCCCCGGTGGTGGGCCTGAGCGATGCGGAGAAGGAAGACCTTATCAAATTCCTCAAAACGCTCTGAACAACCGGCCACAAGGCGGTCTGGGGGGCATGAATGATCGGGAAGGGTTGAGCATGAGCGAGGAAGCCCATAATTTCATCGACAGTTTCGATTATATCGTGGTCGGTTCGGGCGCAGGCGGCGGCACGCTGGCCGCGCGTCTGGCCGAGGGCGGGGCACGTGTGCTGGTGCTGGAGGCCGGATCGGACCCCAAGAACCCGCCCCCCGGGCACGGGCACGACCGACTGGCCCTTTCCCAAATCCGACCGCCTGCCCGATGATTATGACGTGCCGACCTTTCATGCGCTTTCGACCGAAAACGAGGCGATGAAATGGGACTATTACATCCGCCATTTCAGCGATCAGGCGACGCAGGAGAGGGACGACAAATTCGTCGCCAGTGAAAATGGCATCCTTTATCCACGTGCGGGCTGTCTTGGCGGATGCACCGCGCATAATGCGATGATCACGGTCTATCCCCACAATGCCGATTGGGACAATATCGCCCAGTTGACCGGCGACAGCACATGGCGCGCGGGCCACATGCGGCGCTATTTCGAAAAGCTGGAACACTGCGACCAACGCGCGGCGCCCTATCGCTGGTTGGCGCGGATCGGCATCAATCTGACCCGGCATGGCTGGGACGGATGGCTGCATACCGAAAAATCGCTGCCGGTCTGGGATCTGCTGCATGACAAACGGCTGGTGCTGACCATCACGATTTTCGTGCTCAAAGCCTTCTGGCTGCTGCCGGGCAAGTTCATCCGCTTTTGGTGGTTTCTCATCGCGCGACTTGATCCCAATGACTGGCGGCTGGTCCGGGCCAATGCCTACGGCCTCCATTATCCGCCGCTGGCCACGCGCAACCATCGTCGCACGTCCACACGCGAAAGGCTGCTCGACACGCAGGCCAATTATCCCGACAAACTGCGCATCGAACTCAATGCGCTGGTGACGCGCGTATTGTTTGACGAACATAACCGCGCCATCGGGGTGGAGTATGAACGCGGCAGCCGGCTGTATCAGGCCCATGCCAACCCCAACCCCGATCCCGCCCCCAGAGTCAAGGTGGCCGCCAGACGCGAGGTCATCCTGTCGGGCGGTGCGTTCAACACGCCGCAAATGCTGCAATTGTCCGGGATTGGCCCCAAGGAGGTGCTGGAGGAGCATGGCATAAAGGTGCGTGTCGATCTGCCCGGCGTGGGCCGTAATCTACAGGACCGCTACGAAGTCTGCGTGGTCAATGAAATGGACTTTCCCGCATGGAAAGCGTTGGAAGGCGCCACCTTTACCCGCGACGATCCCCATTATCAGGAATGGCTCAACGAGGCGCAGGGCGTCTATACCGGCAATGGCGCGGTGATCGCCGCAATCCGGCGCTCCTTGCCCGAACGCCCCTTGCCCGATCTGTTCTGCTTTGCGGTTCTGGCCGAATTTTACGGCTATTTCCCCGGCTATTCCCAACTTGTCGTCGATCATCTCAACCGGATGAGTTGGGCTGTTCTGAAGGCTCACACCAACAATCGCGGCGGATGGGTGCGAATCCGTTCCGACAATCCACGCGAAAGACCCGAGATCAACTTTCGCTATTTCGAGGAAGGTACGCCGGGCTATGAGGAGGATCTGGCTTCGGTGGTGGCCGGGCTGCGTTTTGTTCGCGAATTGACCAAGCCGCTGTTTCGCCTTGGCATTGCCAAACGGGAATTGCGCCCCGGACCCGAGGTTGAGACCGAAGAACAACTGACCGATTATGCCCGCACCCAGAGCTGGGGCCATCATGCCTCCTGCACCTGCGCCATCGGCAGCGATCATGATCCCAATGCGGTGCTGGACGGGAATTTCCGCGTGAGGGGCGTGGGCGGGCTGCGGGTGGTGGACGCCTCGGTCTTTCCCCGCATCCCGGGCTTTTTCATCGTCAGCGCGATCTACATGATCGCGGAAAAGGCTGCCGACGTGATCCTTGCCGATTTCCACGCCGACGATCCTCCCATCCCTGAAGCATCATGGTGGGAGAAGGTGCTGCGCTTTTGCCTGTTCTGCCGCTCCTGATCCGGGGCCTGATGCTGGCCATGCTCGCGCTGGCTCCTGCCGGTGCCTTGGCGCATAAGGCCAGCGACGCCTATCTGACCCTGCGTGTGCGGGGGGCGGATGTTTCGGCGCAATGGGATATTGCGCTGCGTGACCTCGACCTCGTGCTGCAACTGGACGGGGATGGCGATGGCGCGATCCGCTGGGGCGAGGTGAGCGCCCAGCGCGCGGCCATCGAGGCCTATGCCCTTGGCCATCTGCGTGTAACGGGTGATGGGCGGCCCTGCCCCCTTTCGGCACATGACCTGTTGATCGACGATCACAGCGACGGGGCCTATGCGGTGCTGATGCTGGCTGGCCGATGCGCCGCGCCGCCGCAAAAGCTCGATCTGGATTACACTCTGTTCGACCAGACCGACCCGCTGCATCGCGGCCTCGTCCGACTGGATGCGGGCCAGACCAAGGCCACACTCATTCTAGGCGGCAACGGGCCGCACAAAAGCATCGCCTTAACAGGCCAACCCGACAGAGCCCAAGGCCCCCTTACCCAGATCTGTGATTTCATTGAAAGCGGCATCTGGCATATCTGGACCGGCTTTGATCATCTGCTGTTCCTGATCTCGCTGCTGCTGCCTGCGGTCCTCCGGCGCGAGGGGCGGCACTGGGTGGTTCAGGAGAGTTTTCGGGCCGCACTCCTTGATATCATCAAGATCGTCAGCGCCTTCACCCTTGCCCATTCGCTGACCTTGGCCATGGCGGCGCTGGGCGTCATTTCGCTGCCCTCGCGGCTCACAGAGAGCATGATTGCGGCCTCGGTCGTGCTGGCCGCAATCAACAATGTGTGGCCTATGGTCACGGCTCGATTGTGGGCGGTCGCGTTTCTGTTCGGGCTGATCCATGGGTTTGGCTTTGCCAATGTGCTGCGCGATATGGCGCTGGACCGGGGCAGGCTGCTGCTCACGCTCTTCTCGTTCAATCTGGGGGTGGAATTGGGCCAGATTGCGGTGGTCGCGGCGGTCATGCCGCTGGCCTGGATGATGCGGGCGCGGCCTGTTTACCGGCGCGGCGTTATGCTGGCCGGGTCCGGCGCCATCGCTGCAGTGGCCATGATGTGGCTGATCGAGCGCGCCTTTGATGTGTTGATCGTGTGATGGAGCCTTGCCCATGAGTTTTGAGATCGGCCTGTCGTGCTCAGGCGGCGTGTCTGCCGGGGCCTATATCGCGGGCGTGCTGGATTTCCTGTTTCAGGCGCTGGACGAATGGGAGAAAGCCAAGAGCGATCCCCATGTCGATGTGCCCCGCCACAGCGTCACCATCAAGGTGCTGACCGGCGCATCGGCCGGGGCCATCTCGGCGGCGGTCAGCACGATGGCCCTCGCGCGCGGCGATGCGCCCCGCGCCTTTGCCGCGCCCCAGCCCGGCAAGCAGGCCTATCAGGCATGGGCGCCGCTGCTGTATGAAACATGGGTCGTTTGGCCCCGGCTGGTCGCCCCGCCCACGGTCGATCCCGATATTGCCGCGATGCGCAACCCGCCCGTGCCGCCCGCATTGCAGAACATCGACTTTCTGACCGACAGCGACCTGACCTCGGCGGCAGGCAAGGGCAGCCTTGCCGTCTCGCTGCTCAACTGCCAGTTGCTCAACTATATCGCCGCGCGCGCCGTCCAGCCGTTGGGTTCTGCGCCACGCGTCCGGGCCTATTTGCCGCAAGACCTGCACATCTATCTGACCACCACCAACAATCGCGGCATCCCCTTTGCGCTCAAGCTGCAGAATGGCGACTATCCCATGGTCAATCACGCCGACCGGGCGCATTATCGCTTTTCCGGTCTGGGCACGGCGGCCACGGTTTCCGAATTTGGCCAGAGAGATCCCGCGCAATCGCTCTATGCGGCGCAATTGACCGGCCCCGCCCAGACGCAATTGCCGGTGGAAAGCCTGTTGCTGCCGTCGGGATCGACATGGGCGGACTGGTATCGGTTCGGCAATACGATTTTGGCCTCGGCGGCCTTTCCCATCGGGCTGGCGCCGCGTTTTATCGCGGCCACGCGGGGCGATTACGCCGGGCGGCTCTTTCCCCAGATGAGCCTTCGCTCCAGCCTTATCGCCCCCGTTTTTCCGCCGCCCGATCAGAACGCCGATTATATTGCCTCCGATGGCGGGGTGATAGACAATGATCCGATCGAATATGCGATCGCCGCCCTGCCCGCCCCCGATCAGCCACCATCGGCCAATGATCTGGCCCATGCCACGCAGGCCGTCATCATGATCGCGCCCTTTCCCGATGCGCCCGCCTATCCGGCATCCGACGCTCAGAAATCCGATATCCTCCATCTGGCCGCTCAGTTCTTCACCTCGCTGCGCCAGCATGTCCGCTTCAAGCCGGACCTGCTGCTGGCAGCGGCGGATGAAAATGTCGGCAATCGCTTTATGGTCGCTCCGCGCCGGACCGCGCCCGGCGCTGATAAGGCGGAACCCTTTCCTCTGGCCAGCGGGGTGCTGGGCGGCTTTGGCGGTTTTATCCACCGGGCCTATCGCGATCATGATTTCCAGCTTGGGCGGCGCAATTGTCAAAAGTTTCTGATGACATCCTTTATGCTCAAAGCAGAAAACCCGGTGTTCGAACCGGGCGCGGGCGCGGCGGAGCGCTGCATCATTCCCCTTTGCGGCAGCGCCAAAGACGAGGTGCCCTTGCCGGTCTGGCCCAAGATCACGCCGACCGAGTTTGACACGCTCAAAAGCCGGATCGACGGCCGTGTCGGCGCGCTGCGTGGAAATATCGCGGGCAATCTGGGCGGCAACTGGCTGCAACGGCAGGGCATTTCCGGTTTCATCAGGATCTTGCAAGCGCTGTTCATGGACAAGCTGTTCCGCAGTATCGAAAGCGGCCTGAAGGATCGCGGCCAGCTTTAAAGCGCATTGGGGGAGGCTTCGGGAAGCCCCGCACGGGGCCTCGACGCCTTCTCCCATGATCGTCCCGCTCCGGCTTCACGACAGATAGACACGTGTTTCAAAGACCTCCGTCCGGGGCGCTTTCCCTCGCGCGCCCTTGCTTGACATGGCGGCATTTTTCTACAAATGTAGATATCAAATGAAGAATCAAAGGCGAACCACAATCGCCAGCGAAAACAGAGGGAGAGAGTTCATGGGATTCAGCACATTACGGGCCGGCCTTATGCTGGGATGCGCGCTGACAGGAGTTCAGGCCGCCCACGCGCAGTCCGCTTCGGACAGTGCGCCGCAGGCCGGGTTGCAGGATATTGTCGTCACCGCCCAGCGCCGGGTCGAAAGCGTGCAAAAGGCGGCGGTAGCCATCACGGCGGTGTCCGGCACCGATCTGATCCGCGCCGGAATTTCCGATACGACTAACCTGCAAAGGCTGGCCCCCGCCCTGTCGGTTCAGCCGTCGGGCGGCACCACCAGCATCTATGTGCGCGGCGTGGGCACACAGGCGGGCAATTCCTATGCCGAAAACGCGGTGGGCTTTAATTTCAACGGCGTGTTCATTGCCCGCCCCACCGCACCTTCGGGCGTCTATTACGATCTTCAGCGCGTCGAAGTGGTGAAAGGCCCTCAGGGCACGCTTTACGGCCGCAATGCCACAGGCGGCGCGATCAACGTGCTGCCCAACCGGCCAAAGCTGGGCGAAGTGAGCGGCGATGTGAATGTGGAAGTGGGCAATTATCAGGCCCGCAAGGCCTCGGCGGCCATCAATCTGCCGCTTGGCCCGATCATGGCGCTGCGTCTTGCCGGTCAGGTGGTTGATCGCAACGGCTATCTCTCCGACGGCTATGACGATGACAAGGGCGAGGCGGGCCGCGCCTCGCTGCTGATCAAGCCCTCGTCCAACTGGTCGATGACCTTGGTGGCCGATTATTATCACCAGCATGGCAAGGGCTCGGGCAATGTGCTGCTGCCCAGTTCGGTGGCCGGTGCTCCCGCCTTGTCGGCGCGCATCGGCGGGTCCGATCCGCGTTCGGTGGCCGCGCTGCAATCCTATGCCGCCGGTGTTGCCGGTCCGCCCTTCTGCGGCGGATTGGGACAACTGGTCACCAGCGGCTGCGTGATGGCGCCGCGCGGCGATGGCTATATGGACGGCGATTTCTGGGGCATCAGCGCCCAGACCGAAGGCGACCTAGGCTTTGCCACGCTGACCGTCATCCCGGCCTATCGCAGCAGTTCGTCCAATTACCGCTCCTACCTCCCCGGCTTCATGCTTCAGGTCAGCGACCGGTCAAAGCAGATGTCGCTGGAAACGCGGCTTGCCTCAAAGGATGAAGGCTCGCTGCGCTATGTCCTTGGCGGCTTTTATTTCTCCGAGGATCAGAGCGCAATCAACTATTTCTCGCAAGGCAATCTGGCCACCACGCTGTTCAACCCGCAATTACGGACGCAGAGCATCGCTGGCTTTGGGCAATTGACCTATCTCGTCTCGCCGCGTTTGCGCCTTGTTGCCGGGGGCCGCTATACCCATGAGACAAGGAGCCAGACCACATCGCTGGCCGCAGGCGGATTGCCCAATGCTGTCAATCCGCCGCTGGGGGCGGCCTTTACCGGCAATCTGTCCTTTAACAAGGCGACGTGGAAGGCGGGCGTGGAATTTGACGCCGGGCCGCGTTCGCTGGTCTATGCGAATGTGTCGACCGGGTTCAAGGCGGGCGGTTTCTTCGTCGCCGCCCCGCCCAACAACACTTTCGCCCCGGAAATGCTCACCGCCTATACGCTGGGCAGCAAGAACCGCTTTATGGGCAACCGGTTGCAGCTCAATTTTGAAGGATTTTACTGGGATTACAAGGACCAGCAGATTTCCTTCGTCGGCGGCGTCCCCTCGTCCAGCGGGCTTTACACGCAGGGCGGCGTGACGGTGAACGCGGGCAAATCGCGGATCTACGGCACCGAGGTTGAACTGCGCTTCGCCCCGACCCAAAGCGATCAGTTCGGCGCGACGCTGCAATATCTCAATGGGCGCTATAACAGTCTCAAGACCGCGGTGTTTTCCAATACCGGGGCCCCCGTGCCCACGGGATGCACCGTCACGGGCAGCCGCCTTGCCAACCCCGGCGTCAATGCTGCGCGCTTTTATGATACCGATTGTTCGGGCAAGCCCACCGTCTATTCGCCCAAATGGACGCTCAATCTGGATTATGCCCATACGTTCACGTTGAAAAACGGGATGAAACTGGTGGCGGGCGCGCGCACGGCGATCAAGTCGGACTTCTATCTCAACGTCAATTTTCAGGAGAATGAGAAGCAGGCCGCCTATCGCATGTCGGATGCCTATCTGACGCTGGAAGGCGCGGATCGGCGTTGGGAACTGACCGGCTTTATCAACAATATCGAGGATCGCGCCGTGCTGGTCCGGGCGGGCAACCGGCCCATTCTCAACGTATCCTATGGCACGTTGGCGCCGCCGCGCACCTATGGGATGCGCTTTGCCTATCACTTCTAAGTAAACGAAAGGGATGGTCGAGGCCGCAATGCCTCGACCATCCTTTGGATCAGAAGTTGAAGCCCAGTTGCAGGCCGATCGTGCGGAACGAATTCATGCCATAGCGCTGGGTCACCGTGGCGATGCCCGAATTGCCATCACCCGATTCCAGACCCAGCGAACCGGGAACGCGCTGATCGCTGCAATTCTTGCAGAAGACCGAGGCGCGCCAGTTATCCGCCTTCAGACCAATGGTGCCGCCCCAGATGTTGCTCTGACCATAGGTCGTGCCCGGATAGGGCTGGGTGGTGAAATTCATCGACGAGCGGTGATAGAAATTCGCGCCGATGAAGGGGCGAACCGGATGGGCGGTGTTGAATTCATAGTTCACATCCACCGTGCCGGTAAATTTGGGCGCCAGCGGGGTTGCGCGCCCGGCGGCGTTGAACGTGCTGCATCCCTGTCCCGGATAGCATTGCGCGCCGGGGAAATTGCCAAACTTGGAATCGAGCAGGGTCGCATTCGTGCTGATCGTCAGACCCGGCAGTGGCCGCGCGGTGATGCTCAGTTCCGCCCCCCTGCTCTTCACCGTGGCAGCATTTTGCGTGACAAAGGACGAGGTGGTCAGGTCAAAGGACTGCACCTGATAATTGCTGAAATTCGAGCTGAAGGCCGAGATATTGACGATCAGCTTGCGCCCCAGCCAGCTCGTCTTGACGCCGATCTCGACATTCTCGTTGGTTTCCGGCTTGATCGCCAGCGATGCGCTGGTGCTCACCTCATTATTGTTGAAACCCGGCCCCTTATAGCCGCGCCCATAGGTGCCATAGGCCATCAGATCGCGGCTAAGGTTATATTGCGCGCCCAGCTTATAGCTGAAATTGGTGTTCACCACGCGCTCGCTGCGGCCCGGTTCGACCACGCCGAAGGGCACGAAATATTTCTGCTGGTTCTGCACCAGATGGATCGACACGATATCGCGCGTGACGCGCGCGCCGCCGATCAGTTGCAGCGCATCGGTCACCTTATAGGTCAACTGGCCAAATGCGGCGAGGCCATCATTGGTCTGGCGCACCACGCGGTCAAAGCCTAGGAAGTAATTGTTGCTGACCGAGCAGGTGGGCGGGAAAGCGCCTGAAACCGCCGCCGCCCCCACGCAGAAGGGATAGGAAGGCAGCAGGAAGGCGGGGAAATAATTGTTGCCCGCGATCTGCCCGTTTTCTTTCAGGGTCGAGCGGAAGACATAAAGCCCCGCCTGCCCGCTCAGCCGGTTTTCGCTGGGCAGGGCGATGCGCAATTCATTGCTGTACTGGTTAAAACTGGTCGAGCTGGCGTTGATGTCGGCCCCGTTCGATCCGGTGCCGTCAGTGTCGAGCTGCTGCTTGCGGGTAAAGCCCTTCCATGCGGCGATATTGCTGATCTCGATGCCATTGTCGAAGAGATAGCTGGCCTTGGCTTGCAGGCCGTTGCGGTCCAGATCGCGGTAATAACCGCCGTTGCCCGCCAGCGTGAGGTTGCCGGGGCTGGCCGTGATGCCGGTGGCGGCCAGCGGGGCCGCATTGAGGCTGCCCGCGCCAAGGCTGCGATAGGTGGTATCGAACAGGCCCAACACGCCGCGATCCTGCCCCACATCGCCCATAACATAGAGGCTGAAAGCCTCGTTCGGCTTATACAGCAGGCTGGCGCGCAAGCCAAAGCGGCGCAGGTTCAGCTCATTGCGAACGCCGGGATTCAACGGCCCGCTGAAATTGACCAGCGGCGTCTGATATTCATTGAAACCGGCCAGTCGCAACGCGGCCGTCTGGCCCAGCGGAATATTCACCGCTCCGCGCGCAACGATGCCATAGGAATCATTGGCAGCCGTGGGCCTGCGATCCAGCTCCAGATCGAACTGCCCGCTGGTCTTGCCCAATTGCGGCTTGGCGCTGCTGACATTGACCAGACCCGCCGAGGCATTGCGGCCAAACAGCAGACCTTGCGGCCCGTTGAGCACCTCGACCTGCGCCAGATCGAAGAAGCTGTAAACCAGACCCGCATTGGTCAGATTGACCTCATCCTGCGCATAGGCAACGCTGGATTCGATTGAGTTCGAAAAGGCCGAAGTGCCCACCCCGCGCACCGAGAAATTGTTGTCCGCCCCCGATTGCAGGCTGGGCGCGGCCAGCGTCATTTGCGTCAAATCGTTAAGGCCGCGCGATTTGAGGATGTCCGAGGACACTGCGGTCACGCTGACCGGCACGTTTTGCAGACGTTCGGGGCGGCGCTGGGCAGTGACGATGATTTCGCCGCTATTGTCTTGCGCGTGAACCACAGCAGGCGCGGCAAGCGCCATCGCAGACAGGCTTGCGCCCGCCAGAATCGACCAGATCTTCATGGAAATCCTCCCTCAAGGAATGTTTCGTTGGGCGATGCAGCTATCCATCAACTTACATTCAGTCAAGAACGCATGTTAGTTCATCCTTGCATGCTTCTTGCCATCTGTGCTTTTCATGCATCAGCAAAGGATGGAGCAATGACCCAGCAACCCCGAACTCGCCGCAGTCAGGAAGAGCGGACCGCCGAAACCCGCGAGGCGTTGATCGACGCGGCCATCGCCACGATCCATGAACAGGGCTATACGGCGGCCAGCACCACGCTGATCGCGGAAAGGGCCGGGGTCAGCCGAGGCGCCATCCTGCACCAGTTCGGCACGCGCGCCGCGCTGATGTCCGAGGTCGTGGCCGAGGTCTATCGGCGGGAAATGGCCATTTACACAAGGCTGGTCACGCAGGAGCAGCAGGGCCAGAACATCTATGACTGGCCTAGAATCCTGATGGAGGTGCTGGGGATGCCTTCAGGCATTGCGGTGCTGGAAATCCTGTTGGCCAGCCAGAGCGACAAAGACCTGACCGAAACGGTGCGCAACCGTCAGGCCGAGGTCGAAGAGGCGGCGCTGGCAACCATGCGGGCCGATCTTGGGGGCAAGGCGGAATCGGCCTTGGCGGTCAAACGGCTGATGGTCTGGGCGGTGCGGGGAATCTCCATCGCCAATCGCATTATCCCCGGCGGGATCGACACCGCCGCCCCCATCGGCCTGCTCAGCGAGCTTTTGAAACTGGCGGCGCCCGGCGGACAGGTCGACGAACTGGAAGAGTTGATAGCCAGAGGAAAGGAGTAGAATTTACCCTTTCTGGAAATGGGATGTATTGGCAAAGCCCTCATTTGCTTTCGCCATCTTCATCAGCTTGCGCAGACAGGTCTTGACCTCGCGCTCGAACCGGCGCTCGCTATAGACGCCGGTGCGACTATATTCGTCGCGATCCAGCACTGATTTCAGATATTTGCCAAATTCCGCCTGATCCCCGGTCGAAGGATGGCGCCATGCCTGACGGCACACCCATTCCTCGGCGGCCGCTTTGTCGTAATCATCCTCATAATCGCGCCCCGCCCGCTCGGCGCGGACCTGATCGGTCTGCGATGCGGCAATTCGGCGCTCCAGCCAGCCTCGCACGGCATCGCCATTCCATTCCTCATCCGCCATGCTCACTTGCCTCCCGCGCTTTCCTGCCGCCAGCGACGATAGCCCAGCACTGCCAGCCCCACCATCGCTCCATAAAGTCCTGCTGTCAGCCACAGGCCCTTGAACACGAACATGCCCACATACAGCACATCGACCGCAATCCACAGCAGCCAGTTGGCCGCCTGTCGCCGGGCGGTCCAATATTGCGCAACAAGGCTGAAACTACTGAGCCCGGCATCCATCCAGGGCAGCGCGGCATCGGTATAATGGCTGGTGAACCAACCGATCACCACCGCGCCCAGTGCGCCTGCCGCCAGCCCTGCGGCCGCCTCTGCGATGGGCAAGGGGCGCACGACCACCCGCCCATCATCGCCCCGCCCGCGCGCCCATGCGAACCAGCCGTAAAGGATGGCCAAGCCAAACAGCGCCTGAAGCACCATGTCGGAATAGAGCCGTACGTCGAGGAACAGTTTGAAATAGAGCGCGCAGGCCAGCATATTGACCGGCCAGCACAGCATCGCGCGCCGGGCCGTCAGCCAGATGCCGAGAAAGCTGATCGCCACCGCGACGATTTCGAGCGCCGACATCAGGCCCCCGCCCCCCGGCGCACATCCGCCAGAAACGCCTGCCCCGCCGCCGAGGCGAACCAGCGCGCATGACCGATCAGATAGCCATCCCACGCCATGGCCGCCTGCGCCGGATCATTGAGCAGGCCGGCGAAATAATCGACTTCGGACAGGGCAAATTCAACATGGACCAGCGGGAGCAGGGCCAGCAACGTATCAAGTTCGGCAAGGCTCAGCGGCAGCATTTCGCGATAGGCGGTGATAAGCCCAAGCGCGGCGCCCACATCGCCCTTGATCGCAGCGCCATCCTGCATCTCCAGCCATGGAATAGCGCTGCGCTCCAACGCAGTGGCCAGATCGTGGAGCGCGCAGCTTTGCGTGGCCAGACCGAAATCGAAGATCGTCGCCACCTCTCCTTCCGGCGTCCAGAGCAGGTTTGACGGGTGCCAGTCATTATGGGTCCACAGGGGGGCTTGTTCAGCCAAACCCGGCGGGACAGCGCAAAGCAGCCCGGCCATCTCCTCCCGCCATGGCCGGTCTTGCAGAAATCGCGCCAGCGCGGGCCTTGCCGTCACATAGGCCTGCACCGCCGCCATCGGATCGGATGCAGGCAGGATGGTCCAGCCTGCGATCAGCGGATCGGTCCCGCGCGGCGGGGCGGCATAATCGCGCGCGGCCAGATGCAGGCGAGCCAAAGCCCGGCCCGCCGCACTGGCATGGTCGGGCGAAAGGAAACCCGTCCACGAGTGCCGCTCGCGATACAGATCCAGGCCGGGCGAAAGGCGATGCAGTTCATAGGTCCACTCGCCCCGCGCGATGGCGGTGCAGCCTTCGGCCGCCATCACCTCGGGCACATTCACCCCCGCAGCGCGCAGATGGGCGATGAAGCCATGCTCCTGCATCAAGGCATCGAGCGAGCGCAGATCCCTGTGGTGCCGCTTAAAGATAAACCTGCCCCCCTCGGCCTCTACCAGCGTGGCCGCTGAAAAGGGGCGCGGCGAATGCCAGTGCAGCGCGATCAGGCGCCCCGCCTGCGCGAAACGGCCCAGCACCGCGCCCGCCTCCTCAGGCGTGATCGCGGGCCAGACGGGGGCCTCCAATTCGGTCCCCATCCCATGAACAAGATGCCCGTGGACAAGATGCGGGGCGCCGCTCATAGCATCAGAACGCGCGCGCCAACGTCACCACGAAAGCGCGCCCGCCGCCGATATAATAGGAAGGCGCCGCGCCGGAAATGACCGTGCCATTGCGCCCGATCGTATCCTGCGCATTCAGACCCACGCTCTGCACACCCGAGAGAACACGCGGATTGGTGAGATTGATCGCATTCACCCGCAGATCAGTGCGCTTGCCATCGATCCATTCGGCCAGATGCATGCCCAGCGACAGGTCGAGCGTGGCATAGGCCGGGATGCTTTCATCATTCATGAAGGTGGAATATTGGCGGCCCACATATTTCAGCGCGGTGCTGCCGAACAGACGCCCGTCGTCATAGGTGCTGCCCACGCCGAACTGGAAACTGGGGCTGGAAACCGCCTGCTTGCCCTTGGTCGGCAGCCAGTCATTGCCCACGGCCAGATCGCTGTCGATCCGCGTGTGCAGATATTCGCCCGAAACATAGAGGCTCACCCCCTTGGCCGGGCGCCAGTCGATCTCGCCGTCAATGCCATAGGAAGTCTGGCTGCCCGCGTTGATCGTGGAATAGACCAGCGCGCCGCCGCTGTCGATCACGGTGGACAATTGGCGGTTGCGGAAATGGTAATGGAAACCCGTCAGCGAGAAGGACAGGTTCGGCCCGATATAGCGATAGCCCAGTTCCTCCGACACCGAATATTCGTTCTTCAGCGCAGTCGTGCCCTGCGTGCTGATCTCGCCATAATCATAGGTGTTGTAGAGCGTATATTCGTTGGGCGCGCGGAAATTGGTGGTGATATTGGCGAACACCTGTTGCCGCTCGTCAATCCGGTAATGCAGCGCGGCGCGGGGCAGCGCGGCAAAACTGTCGAAATGGACGCCTGATTGCGGGCCGGGCAGGAAATTGCGCCCGCTGTGCAGCACATCAACGCCCTTGAAGCCCAGATCGGCGGTCAACCGGTCGGTGAGTGCGATGCTGTCGGCCACAAAGAAAGCCTTCGAAACAGTCAGCGTCCTCGCGTTCTCATAGGCCAGCAACCGGCCATCGGCGGTGCGGATGGCGCGGTCCTGATAGCCCCATTCGTCGACCACCTGCCCATCAGCGCCAACCGAGGTGTAAGACTGGATCACGCGGTCATTGCCGTAATCGAACCACACCCCGGCGGTCAGGCGATGCGCGCCCGCCTGAAACACCAGCTTGGTCACATTGCCACCGCGAAACTGGTTGCCGGTCCAATTGCCCAGCACCGTGGCCACACCACTGGCATCCGCGCCGGGCAGCGTGATCGGCTGGGTCAGCGCCTCGGTGCCAAGGTAATTGCCAGTGGTAGCCAATTGCGTGCCATAGGGCGAATTGCCATAGCCCCATTGCAGATAGGTGGTCGTGTCGAGGCTCAGCCGGTCATTGAAGCGCAGATGCACCGGGGCCGACAGATAGATATTGCGAAACGGTGCGCGATAGAAACGCCAGTAATTGGTGTCGCCGGTCGTATAATTCTTGTCGAAATTATATCCGCGCCCATAGGTCTGCCAATCGGCCAACGTAGGGCCGGGATAGGTCGAGGTCTTGGCCGAATTGAACGAGATGGCGAGGCTCGCGCGGTTGCCCTCGCCCCATTCCTTCAACAGCTTGCCGTCAATATGGTTGCGCAGGTCATAGCCCGCACCCCGCCAGTTGTCGGCCCGGTTGTTCGAATAGGAGACGAAAGCCCGAACCCCGCTGTTGCCGATCACGCCGGTGTCAAACCGGACAAAGGCGCGCCGTTCATTATAAGACCCCAGCGAGAAATCGACCAACGCGCCGCGCTTCTTCGCCGGATCATCAAGGCTGAGCGAGAGCAGCCCACCCGCCGTGCCCAGCACCGGCGAATCCAGATCGACCGCGCCCTGCGCCAATGCCACCTGCCGCACATTCTCGGCATCGGCGAATTGCGAGGGATAGGCATAGTAATAGCCGATGTCATTCTGCGGCGCGCCTTCCATCAGCACGCCGATCTCATCCTGCCCCAGACCGCGCATGGTCAGGCTGGAGCTGGTCGAAAGGCCGTAAGGATCGCTGGAAGACACATTCGCGCCCGGCAGCAGGTTGACCAGTTGAAAGGCGTTGAGCGTGGGCGCCTGCTTGCTGATAAAGGCGGTGGAGATGGCGCTGATCGCCTTGGCCGCGCTCTGATCGGGCAGAAGGCCTTCGGGGTCGGGATGACCGATGACGCGGATAACATTGGCATCGGCGGGCGTTTCGGCGGCTTTGGCCTGCATCGCAAAACCGGCCATGGCCAGCGCCAGCGCGCTGCACCCCATCAAACGCATACGGATCATATCGGTCATCATCGTCTCTCGCACTCCATCGGGAGAGACAACGGACCTGCCGCCAACCCTCCCTACGCCGGTATCAACCGGATCAGGTTCAGCGGGTCGTGGTCTGCTGACCACCTCTCAGCCGCGCATAGCGGCCCCCCGGGGATGCGCGCCCTCTAGGCCTTCTTTGCGCCGGTGAAAAGACCTGTTGCACAGGAAAAGCCGCAAGCCGGGCCACTGGCGGGCTGGACGGGCAGGTCATATAGGTCGGGTATGACACAGACACCCCATTTTCATCGCATCGGCATTCTGGGCACAGGCCGCGTGGCGCGCGCGCTGGCATTGGGATTGGCCGAATGGTCCGGGCTGCCGTTGATGGTCTGGGGCCGCTCGCGTGAGCGCGCAGGGCAAATGGGCGGCGAAGCGGCGCAGAGTTTGGCGCAAATGGCCGAAGCCTGCGATGTGATCGCGCTGGCCGTGTCGGATGATGCGTTGAGCAGTGTCACGGCCGAACTGGCGGCCGTGTGGCCGGAAGATGGCGAGGGCTTCGTCTTCCATGTCAGCGGGCGCTCTGGTTTGGCCCCGCTCGAACCGCTCGCCTTGCGCGGCGCGAAGGCGGCGGCGATCCATCCGGCGATGACCTTTACCGGCGATGCTCCTGCGGAATTGCGCCGCATGGCAGGCGCCCGTTTTGCTGTAACCACCGCACAGGCCGATACCGCCGCCATCGCCCACCGGCTGGTTGCCGCGCTGGGCGGCGTGGCGGTCGATATTGCCGAGGCGCAGCGCCCGCTCTACCACGCCGCGCTGTGCCATGCGGCCAATCATCTGGTCACGCTGATGGCCGGGTCGATGGATGCGCTGGTTTGTGCCGGGGTGGCCGATGGGGCAGCGCTGCTGGCCCCGCTGGTGCGGGCGGCGCTGGATAACAGTCTGGCCATGGGGTTCGATGCGCTGTCGGGGCCGCTGCTGCGCGGCGACATCGAGACGATCAGCGGCCATATAACGGCGTTGGAGCGGGATTGTCCGGAACTGCTGCCTGCCTATAGGGGCATGGCCGGCGCGACGCTTGATAAGCTGGAGCGAGTGGGGGCGCCTCCCACCGCCAAACTGCGCCAAGCTGTCGATGGGTGATGGGCTCTCAGACCTGCTCTTGATCCTGTTTCGTGTGAAGCTCAGGTGGGCGGGGATGCCGCTGATCACGGAGGTTGGCGCAAGAAATACTCTATATAACTGATATTAAATAATATTTATGAGCTTAAAAAATTCCTTTGACGATCAAGCCTGCCTGAGGCAAATAGATAAAACAAATTGCTTTAATGAGTCTCCAAAAAGGCTCGCCCCAGGAGAGGAATCCCCATGCGATCAAAGGCCAACCGGTCTGGTGTTTTGTCCTGCGCCGTTTCCGCGCTTGCCATTGCCCTGCCCACCTTCATGCCCGGAACCGCGCTTGCGGCCGCAGCCGACGCCCCGGCCGCCGCTGCTCCTGACCCGGACGCCCCCGGCATCATCGTGACCGGCATCCGCGCCTCTATCGAACGCGCCGTCAGCATCAAGCGCAATGCCGCCAGCATTGTCGATGCGATCTCGGCGCAGGATATCGGCAAGCTGCCCGACGCAACGATCTCGGACTCGCTCCAACGCATTCCCGGCGTCCAGATCCGCCGCGACGCGGGCGAAGGCAGCACGGTCAACGTGCGCGGCCTGCCGCAGGTGGTCACGTTGATGAACGGCGAAGCCTTCCTTGGCGCCGGGTCGATCACCTCGGTCCAGCCTAATTTCACCGACATACCCTCGCAGCTTTTCTCCGGCGCCAGCGTCATCAAGAGCTCGACCGGATCGATGCTCTCGGCGGGTATTTCCGGCACGATCGACCTCAAGACCCGCCGCCCCTTTGATCTGAAATCCGGCGTGCATGGCGCGATTTCGGTAGACGGCGGATCGGGTTCGAACACCAAGAAATTCGACCCCCATTTCAATGGGCTGGTGTCATGGCGCAATGACAATGTCGGCTTCATGCTCTCGGCGGCCTATTCCAAGGACCATCTGGGCAATTCCTATTCGGGTATCCAGCGCGACTATGGCGGGCGTCTGGCCGATGAATCTCTGGCCAATGCCACCGGCTATGGTGGCTTCCGCTTTGACAACCCCAATCGCGGCACCAACGTGCCCGGCGGCATCGATGTCAACGGCAATGGCACCGCCACCGACTCCTTCTTCTCGCCCCAGGCCCATACCGGCTGGAACCGCGTGACCGAACGCGAGCGGATCGGCGTCAACGGCTCGTTTCAGGCGCATCTGAGCGACACGCTCGAATTCGTGGCCGACGGTTTCTATACAAAGCAGAACCAGTACACCGGCACCTCCGGTTTCCAGATGCAGGGCGTCAACTGGCAGGCCGCCGATTTCGTGCCGGGGCAAAGCCGCGACACCGGATCGCTGATCAACGGCTTCCATTTCAACACGACGCAAAAGTACAATTACACGCTGCAGAATTTCGACAGCTATTCCGAGCTTAACCGCGCCATTTCGGACTCGACCAATCTCAACGCCGAATTGCGTTATAAGGGCGAGAAGCTGAAGCTGACCCTGCGCGGCGTGTATGGAAAGGCCAATTACAAGCTCGACAACAGCTATGCGCAATTCTCGCTGTCGGACGGCACGCAATGGTTCAACGGCGTTGGCACCTATCCGGCCTCGCTGGGCGGCAATCGCACCTTTAACCCGCTGGGCTATACTTATAACACCCTGCCCGCGACAGTCGATTACACCGGCTCTTCTGTCAATTTCGGCCTACCCAGCCAGTTAACCAATGAGTTGGGCAACAAGAGCGCCTATGCGCTCAAGACGATTTCATCCGAAGGCAACCAGCGTTCGAACGCGGACATGAAGGTCCTGCGTCTGGACGGCGCCTATGAATTCAACAACAGTTTCAACGTCGAATTCGGCCTGCGCTATGGCGACCGCAGCGCGCAGCAGACCGTGTTCGACCGCGCGGCCCCGCTGTACGGCGGCAATGGCGCGTCCAACCCTGCCGGTTGCTATGTCAAGTGGAAGGCCTTTGACGTTCAGATGAACGATCCTTCCTGCAACGCCACCAATGGTTCGGGCCAGTATCTGACCGCCGGGCTGACGCGCCTTGCCACTGATCCCAGCTTGTCGGGCCTGCTGACGCAATCCAGCCTGCCGGTCGGCGGGGTCGGCTCGATCTATACGATCAACCCGATGGCGATGCGCGATCCGCTGGCTTTCCAGAACAGCTTCTATCCGGGCAACAAGGAATTCGTACAACCGGGCCAGACCTTCTCGGTCGGCTTCAAGCAGTGGTCGGGCTTTGCCCAGCTCAACTATGCCGGTGAGATCGGCTCGATGGGCTTCCACGCCAATGGCGGCCTGCGCATCATCAACACCAGCCTGCATGTGATCCAGCATCTGGCCGGTTCGCCCCAGCCCTATGGCCTGCCCAACACCGATGCGGGCACTCTGGTCACGGATCGCTCCTTCACCGACTTCCTGCCCGCCTTCAACGCCTCGCTCGATGTGACGAGCAAGCTGCGGGTGCGTGCGGCGGTGGCCAAGAACATGACCCCGCTCAACCTCGACCAGTGGGGCGGCGGGCTTAACCTCAACTATGCCATTGATACGACCACCAATCCGCCGGTCTTCCACGTGGCGGGAGGCAGCTCGAACGGCAATCCGCAGCTCGATCCGTGGCGCTCGACGAACTATGACCTGTCGCTGGAATATTACCTTGGTCGCACCAGCGTGATCAGCCTTGCGCTGTTCCGCATTGACGTAAAGAGCTTTATTCAGAGCGCCACGGTAATGCGCAACAACATCCCTGATCTCGACGGCGTCATCCGTTCGACCGTGCCCATCACCACCAATGTGCAGGGCAAGGGCGGCAAACTGCAAGGCGTCGAAGTGGGCGGCAAATATGGCTTCGACTTCCTGCCGGGCTGGCTGGGTGGTTTTGGCATCGACGCCAATTACACCTATTCGGACTCCTCCTCGGGCAATTACGACCTGTCGGGCGCCAAGGAACCGTTCCACGACAATTCCAAGCATCAGATCAACGCCGCCGTCTGGTATGAAAAATACGGCCTTCAGGCGCGCGTGGCATGGAACTATCGCTCCAAGCGCGCCGAACAGTCCGATTTTGCCGGTATCGCGGGTATGACCCTGTATCAGGCGCCCACCAATTACATCGACGCCTCGGTGTCCTATGACGTGAACAAGCAAGTGACGATCTTTGCGCAGGGCTCAAACCTGACCAAGGAATCGGAACATTACTTCCTCGTCTGGCCCGATCTGAAGGCCTTTAACAACCTCTACGAACGCCGCTTCCAGATCGGGGCGCGCGCGCGGTTCTAAGTCTCTCCACCCCCAACCCCTCCCCTTCGGGCGGCCTTGCAGCGCCGTATCGGCCATGCAAAGCCGCCCGTTTTTTTGAGGATCTCCGCAATGCCAGACTTCGATCATCAGAGCGCCCCTCCCGGCGCGATCCGCTCGGTGGTGGTCGCAGGCGGCGGTACGGCGGGGTGGATGGCGGCGACCTATCTGGCCGCAAGGCTGGAAGGCCGGGGAATTGCCGTCACCGTCATCGAATCCAGCACGATCGGCACCATCGGCGTGGGCGAAGCAACCGTTCCCGCGATCCGCGACTTTTTCAAGGCCATCGGCCTGCATGATTTCGATGTCCTGCGCGCCACCGCAGGCACGCCCAAACTGGGCATAGATTTTGCCGGATGGGCGGGCGAGGACACACGCTTCTTCCATCCTTTCGGCCTTTACGGCCTGCCCTCGCGCGGGGTGCCTTTTCACCACTACTGGCTCAAGCTGGCCCACGCCGGGCTGGGGCGCGATCTGGGCGATTACAGCCTTTGCACCGAAATGGCCCGCAACGGCACCTTCATGTTGCCGGTGGACAATCCGGTCAATGATCTGGCCGTGTTCGACTGGGCTGTCCATTTCGACGCTTCCCGCTTTGCCGCGATGCTGCGCGATCTGGGGCAGCAGCGCGGGGTCCGGCTGATCGACGATGTGATCACGCACACCGTCAGGGATGACGAAACCGGCCATATCACTTCGCTCGAAACCCAGAGCGGCCTTGCCATCACCGGCGATCTTTTCATCGACTGCACCGGTTTCCGCTCGCTCCTGCTGGGCGAGGCCATGGGCAGCTCATGGGTGGACTGGACCGACATGCTCCCCTGCGACCGGGCCGTGGCCCTGCCCTGCGCAGCCTCTGGCGGCTTTGATCGGCCCTATACCACCAGCACCGCGCGCAAGGCGGGCTGGCAATGGCGTATTCCCCTGCAACACCGCGTGGGCAATGGCTATGTCTATTCCTCGGCCCATATCAGCGATGACGAGGCCACCGCCACTTTGCGCGCCCGTCTTGAAGGTGAAGCGCTGGCCGAACCCAATATGATCCGCTTTGGCGCTGGCCATCGGAGGGAATTCTGGCGGGGCAATTGCGTTGGCGTCGGGCTGGCGGCGGGCTTTCTTGAACCGCTGGAATCCACGTCGATCACGCTCATTCAAACCGCGCTGGAAAAGCTGGTCGATCTCTTTCCCGACCGCGCCTGCGCCCCTGCGCTGGCGGGCGAATTCAACCGCGCCACCACGCTGGAATATGAGCGCATCCGCGACTTTCTCATCCTGCATTACCACGCCAACCGCCGCCAAGGCGAGCCGCTATGGGACCAGATGCGCGCCGCGCCGCTGCCCGAAAAGCTGGCCCATAAGCTATCGCTGTGGCGCGCGCGGGGCAAACTGGTGCGCTATGAATGGGAAGCCTTTTTCGATCCCAGCTGGCTAAGCATGTATGCCGGTTTCGGCCTGACGCCCGCCGCGCATGATCCCTTGGCCGATTATTTCACCCATGCGCAGGTCGTCGAAGCCCTCGACCATATGCGCGAGGCGATCAGGGCGGCGGCCGCCCACGCCCGCCCTGCCCGCGATTTTCTGGCCCGGCTTGCCCCACAGGCAGCCCGCGCCGCCGCGCCCGTCGGCGTTGGCTGACCACACTTATCCCCTTGGAGAATACCTTATGACACTTCGCATTGCCGGCATTGAACTGGGCGGCACGAAATGCGTTGCCACACTCGGCGATGGCGAAGGGCATGTGCTGGAACAGACCACCGTGCCCACCACACAGCCCGACAACACTCTGCCCGCGCTCTCGGCTATTTTGGCCGATTGGGCAGGAAAGGCCCCATTTGACGCGCTGGGCATCGGTTCGTTCGGCCCGGTGGGCTTGACGCCGGGCACGCCCGATTTCGGCCATATCACCGCGACGGCCAAGCCGGGCTGGTGCGACACCGATGTGCTTCATACGCTATGCGCGCCTTACGACGTGCCCTGCCATTTCGACACCGATGTGAATGCCGCCGCGCTTGCCGAACAGCGCTGGGGCGCGGCGCAGGGGCTGCAGGATTTCGCCTATGTCACCGTAGGCACCGGGGTGGGGGTCGGGCTGATCGTTAATGGCCATGCCACGCGCGGGCTGGGCCATTGCGAGATGGGCCATATCCGCGTCCCTCGTCTGGCTGGCGACACATGGCCGGGTCATTGCCCCTATCATGGCGATTGCGTCGAAGGTCTGGCCGCCGGGCCCGCCATCAAGGCGCGGCTGGGGCAGGATCATGTACATGACATCCCTGCCGACGATCCCCTGTGGGACAGCGTGGCCCATGCGCTGGCGCAAATGTGCCACGCCATGCTGATGACCACCGGCCCACGCCGGATCCTGATCGGCGGCGGCGTGGCCAATGGCCAGTCCCATCTGCGCGCGATGATCGAGCGCCATGTCCGCGCCAGCGTGGCCGGCTATATTCCGCTGCCGGAGGAAACCTTCATTCTGGCCCCCGGCCTTGGCGATCAGGCTGGCCCCTTGGGCGCCATCGCGCTGGGCCTCAACGCGATGGAGGAGCAGGCGCGCTGACGGCGCCTGTTATCCTTCGGTCGATCCCTTCCACAAGGCCGTGGCCTTGGGCAACAGGAAATGGCTGAAGGGCAGGACAGCAGCCCCGACCGAAGGCGCCTCCTCGGCCAGTCGGGCCTTCATCACCGGGGCCAGCACAGGGACATGATGGCGATGGCTTTCCAGCCTTGTGTTGAGCGCATGGACCAGATCCTCGATCCAGCCGCCCGGCAGGCGCCCGCCGATAATGACCGCCGCCGGGTTGATCAGACAACTGACCGCCACCAGCGGTTCGACCAGCTGATCGCTGGCCATATCAATCCAGCGGCGGCGCACCTGCATCAGCGCAGCCTCATCGCCGCGCAGATCGGCAGGCTTCAGCCCCTCGCCCGCCATCAGACGATAGACGCCCGACAGAGAGACGAGATTCTGGATCTGCTCGCCCGTGCCGCGTTCAAGCAGGAAACCGATTTCGCCGCTGCGCCCCTGCGCGCCCCGGATATAATTGCCGTCGATCACCAGCCCGCCGCCAAGGCCCGAGGAGATCAGCAGATAGAAAAAGCTGGCCGCTTTCAGCCCATGGCCAAGCTGTTGTTCACCCATGGCCGCCGCCGCGGCGTCATTTTCGACAAACACCGGCAGGCCAAAGGGCTCGGCAAGCAGCGAAGCAATATCGGTGCTTTCCCAGAGCGCGAAATCATCGGGCCGTCCGGGCAGGTCGATCAGCCCGAAATCATCGGGCATGGCCACCCCCACGCCCACCAGCAATGCCGGATCGATCCCGGCCTGCGCCACCAGTTCGGCGGCCGACACACGGTAATGATCGCGCACATCCTCAGGCTTGGGAAAGGCGATGTCGCGCGTGGCCTGCGCCATCACTTCGCCCGCGAAATCGACCAGCACGATCGTGATATGATCGCGGTCGATATTGACGCCCAGCGAATAGCAGGCCGCCTTGTTGACCACCAGCTTGGTGGCCGGTTGGCCGCGCCCACCCCGGATCTGCCCGGCGTCCTCGATCAGGCCTTCGGCGGCCAGACGTTTGGTAATATTGGCGATGGAGGGCGCCGTCAGCCCGGTGATCCGCGCCAGATCGACCCGCGTGATCGGGCCGTTCACGCGGATGGCGTGCAGGGTCACGCGCTGATTATGGTCGGCGGCGCGTTCCAGATTGGTGCCGGACAGGCGGATCGGACTATGCGTCATCAGGCAGGCCATCCATTTGAAAAGATACGAGCATGCCCAGCCATCATCCAAAAATCCTTTCAAGGCAGCGCGATCGCCGCGCCCATGCGCCCCGCATTCATCATGTCCGCTTTGCCACAGGCAAAGGCCAGTCACAAAATATTAATTCAAACATTTTTCTTTATGGGAGATCCTGCATGTTCCGCTTGAAGTCCGGCCTTGCCCTGCCGCTTTCCGCGTTGTGTCTGGCAAGCACTAACGCCGCCGCTCAGGATCGGATCACGACCCCGCCTGCGGCCACGGCCCATCCTTCGCTCTGGCCCGCCGCCCATTGGCCTTGGCGCAGCGATCCGGCGATGGAGGCGCGTATCCGCTCGCTTCTGACGTCGATGAGCATCGAGGAAAAGGTCGGCCAGATCCTTCAGGCCGATATTGCCAGCGTCACCCCCGAGGATGTGCGGCGCTATCATCTCGGCGCGGTGCTGAACGGGGGCAATGCTGGGCCGGGCGGCGACGATTACGCCCCGCCCGCGCAATGGCTCAAACTGGCCAACGCCTTTTATGACGCCTCGATGGATACTTCGGCCGGAGGCCATGCCATTCCGGTGATGTGGGGAACCGATGCCGTCCATGGTCATTCAAACATCATCGGGGCCACCTTGTTCCCTCATAATTCCGCGCTGGGCGCCGCGCATGATCCCGCGCTGATCCGCCGCATTGCGGCCGCGACCGCCATCGAAGTGCGCGTCACCGGCATCGACTGGACCTTTGCCCCCACCATCACCGTGCCGCAGGACACCCGCTGGGGTCGCGCCTTTGAAGGCTATTCCTCCGATCCCGCGCTGGTGGCCAGCTATGCCGGGCCTTTCATCGAAGGATTGCAAGGCAGGCCGAACAGCGGCCCCATCCTGGCCGGGCCACATGTGATCGCCACAGCCAAGCATTTCCTGGCCGATGGCGGCACGGCGCAGGGCCGCGATCAGGGCGACGCGCAGATCAGCGAGGAAAAGCTGCGCGACATCCACGGCACGCCTTATGTCGCGGCCATCAATGCAGGCGTCCTCTCGATCATGGCCAGCTTTTCCAGCTGGAATGGCGAGAAGATGACCGGAAACCACAGTATGCTGACCGATGTGCTCAAGAAACGGATGGACTTCGGCGGGCTGGTGGTCAGCGACTGGAACGCCCATGGGCAGGTGGCGGGATGCAGCAACGCCAGTTGTCCGCGCGCGATCACCGCAGGCATCGACATGCTGATGGCACCCGACAGTTGGAAGGCGCTTTATACCAGTCTCAACGCGCAGGCGCGCGATGGCACCCTGCCGATGACCCGGCTTGATGAAGCGGTCGCCAGCGTGTTGCGGGTCAAAATGCGCGCGGGCTTGTTCGAGGCCGGGCGTCCCTCCTCGCGCCCCTATGCCGGGCGTTTCGACCTGTTGGGCGCGCCAGACCATCGCGCCATCGCCCGCGAGGCGGTGCGCAAATCGCTGGTTCTGCTCAAGAATGCCGGAAACATTCTTCCCCTCGCCCCCGGTTCGCGCATTCTGGTGGCGGGCGATGGGGCCGATGATGTCGCGCGCCAGTCGGGCGGATGGACCCTGTCATGGCAAGGCACCGGGCTAAGCCCCGCCATGTTCCCCGGCGCCACCACTCTGTGGCAGGGCCTGCGCAAGGCCGCCGCCGATGCGGGCGGACAGGCGACATTCTCGCCCGACGGCAGCTTCACCGGACCGCGCCCCGATGCCGCCATCGTCATCTTTGGCGAAACGCCCTATGCCGAATTTCAGGGCGACATTTCCAGTCTGCGCCTGAAACCGGATCAGCGCGCGCCTTTGGAAACGATGCGGCAGCTCAAGGCTCAGGGGATTCCCGTGATCGCGGTCATGCTGACCGGGCGTCCGCTCTGGACGAACCCCGAACTCAACACCGCCGATGCCTTTGTCATGGCATGGCTGCCCGGCTCGGAAGGCGGCGGCGTGGCCGATATGCTGCTGCGACCGGCGCAGGGGCCAGCCAGGAATTTCGTCGGGCGACTGCCCTTTGCCTGGCCTGCCACGGCGCGGCCCGATGGCCCGCTGCTCTTTCCGCTGGGCTATGGCCTGACCGGCAAAGAACCGGGCGGCCTCAAAAAACTGAGTGAGGAAGCCCGAGTAGCCGAGGATATCGCCAGCGCGGACATCTATCTGAACAAAGGCATCGCCGGACCGGGCTGGTCGCTGGAAATGCGCGACTCTGCGGGCAGCACAAGGATCACTACGGTGCCTGCCGTTTCGGCGGGCGGGCGCGTGATTGTCGCGGCCACCGACCATATTGTGCAGGAAGGCGCGCGGCGTTTCACCATCACCGGGCAAGGCGCGGCATCTGTTGCCATCACCAGTCAGGACGCCACCGACCTCTCGCGCCAGACCAATGGCGAAATGCTGCTGGTGGCAACCCTGCGCATCGATCAGGCCCCGGCCATGCCGGTGCGGATCGCCATGGGTTCGGGCGCGGGCGTGGCCTATGTTGATGCCGGCAAACTGGCGGGCCTGCCTATCGGCCAATGGCGGCGCATCGGGGTGCCGCTCAAATGTTTCCGCGCGGGCGGGGCCGATCTGGCCAAGGTAAACATGCCCTTCGCTCTGGAAACCTCCGGCCCCGCCAGCCTCAGCCTCGCCGAGGTGAAGCTGGGGATGGAAGCCGATACGACCCTCGCCTGCGCGAAGGATTAAGCGGTCTAACCGGCAAGGCGCCTCGCCAGATCATCGAGCGAGGCGCCGCGCGTTTCGGGAAACCAGCGCCAGACCACAAAAACCTGCACCGCCATGGCCAGCGCAAAACCCGCAAAGGGCAGCGCCGGGCCATGCGCGGCCAGCACCGGAAAAATGAAACTGATCGCCCCATTGAACACCCAGTGGGTGCTGCTGCCCAGCGCCTGACCGCGCGCGCGAACGGCGGTGGGGAACAATTCGGACAGATAGACCCAGATTACCGCCCCTTGCGAGACGGCGAAAAAGCCGATGAACATCACCAGCAGCGGCAACAGCCATTCCCGGCCCTGACCGCCGGCAAAAATCATCGTCACCCCGACCAGCGCGGCACAAGTGCCCAACGCCCCCGCCAGCAGCAGCGGACGTCGCCCCAGCCGGTCGATCATCGCCATGCCCGCCAGCGTCGCCAGCAGATTGGCCAGCCCGACCGCCACGGCCTGTGTGTCGGCGGAAAAGTCGGAAAAACCGGCAGCGGCAAATATGTCATTGAGATAATAAAGGATCGCATTGATCCCCGAGAGTTGGTTGAACGCCCCGATCGCCAGCGCCAGCAGGATCGGTTTGCGATGCAGCCGCCATGACAGGCGCTCGTCTTGCATGACCGGTGCGACCGATTCCAGCACGAGCCGGAGCCGATCCGCCGCCGCCTGTGCATTGCGCCCGCGCGCCTGCAACCAGCGCGGGCTGTCGGGCAAGCATGGCGCCAGCAGCGCAAAGCCCAGCGCGGGCACACCGGCCAACCCCAGCTTGATCCGCCACTCCATCGCGCCAAACCCGCCCCGCGCCACCAGCGCGTTCGAGAGATAGGCCAGCAAAATCCCTGAAACGATCGCGCATTGGAACATGCCCACTCTCCGCCCGCGCACATCAGGGGCGCTGATCTCGGAAATGTAAACCGGGGCCACGACCGAGGATGCGCCGATTGCCAGACCGCCAAGCAGTCGGAACAGGCAAAAACTCATCAGCCCATTGGCCAGCGCCGTCCCCAGAGCCGAGACGACATAGAGCCAACCGACCCACAGTAGCAGACGACGGCTGCCCAGAGCGTCACCCGCCCGTCCCGCAAAGGCCGCCCCGACCAGCGTGCCCCACAAAGCCGCCGAGACTGCGAGACCAAGATCCTGCGGGCTGAGGGCAAAGACTTTTTGCAACGCCTGAGTGACGCCGGAAATGACGGCTGTATCAATGCCAAACAACAGTCCGGCCATGCTGGCCAGCATGGCGCAGCGCGCGGCCATCGAAGGCCCGGACCGGGGGAAGGAGGAAAGGGGCATAAGGCAGGCATCCTTTTATTATTTCAATTTGCATTAATAAATAAATTCGCTAGGCTTGCAAGCGTGATGCCCATCGGGACAGATGGCGTCCGGATCGCCGCGCCCGGCGCGGGGACATGGGAGAGTAATATGGTTTTGCGTAGATTCGGCCGGAAAATGGCTGGCAGCGTCGCTCTTTGCGCGATTGTTTCCTCTCTGCCCGCGATTGTCCAGCCTGCTATGGCCGATGTGACCATAGCCGCATCGGCCCAATCGCTCGGCCCCTATAATGCGACATTCCTGCAAGGCGGCATCGGCATTGACCGCGAACTGCCGCCTTCGGAACTGTTGGCCGGCGGATCGAGCATGACAATATCGGCCTGGGTCAATGCCGCCGAAATTGCCCAAGGCACGGTAGGCCTGATCGTGCTGGGCGAGCTTTCCGGGGCGACGCGCAGCCTTATGCTGATCGACGGACGCCCCGCGCTGCAATCGGGCGATGCGTCGCATCGTTTGCTGGCCACCCAAGCGCTCGCCAAAGGCCAATGGCATCATATCGCCGCCACGCTGAGCGCCGGTGGCGCCCAGCTTTATGTCGATGGCCAGATGGTCGCGTCGGGGCCGCTGTCGGTGCAACCCGTTGCCGGACAAATTCATATCGCCCCGGTGCAAAACGGCCAAATCCATTTCAACGGCTCGCTCGTCTCCGCCCAAATCGCACCCTCTGCGGGCAGCGCCAAAACCATCGCCGCACAGGCCGCCGCCCGCCCCGCCTTTGACCTCGTCCATATGTGGCAGGTGGGCGTGGGCTGGGAATTTCAGAAGACCGCCAACACCGGCTATTGGCGACCGCAGGACCCTTGGACCCTGCCCATGGCCAAGGGCGAAGGCACCGCGCCTGTCGCCAAACCCGTCATCCCCCGCCCCGCCATGGAACCCATCGCGCCCGACCGCTGGCGGCTTAATGGCTGGCAACTGGCCGCCGCGCCCGATGTGGCGCAGGACGGCGCGGCCCTCTCACGCCCCGGCAAGCCCGCAGGCATCTGGCGCGCGGCGACCGTTCCCGGCACGGTGTTGACCACGCTGATCGATCGCGGGGTCTATCCTGATCCTTATTTCGGCCTCAACAATCTGAAAATCCCGGAAAGCCTCGCCCGGCAGGATTACTGGTACCGCACCAGCTTCACCCTGCCCGCCTCGGCCAGCGGCAAGCGCCTCGCGCTTGTCCTCAACGGCGTGAATTACACCAGCGAGGTCTATATCAACGGCGCGCAGGCAGGGGGCACGAAAGGCGCCTTCACGCGAGGCCGGTTCACCTTCGAGGCTGTGGCGGGCGAAAATACTGTGGCCATCCGCGTATCGCCGCCCCCGCACCCCGGCACGCCGCATGAACAATCGATCAGCGCGGGCGTGGGCGAAAACGGGGGGCAATTGGCTATCGACGGCCCGACCTTTATCGCCACCGAGGGCTGGGACTGGATCCCCGGCATCCGCGACCGCGACACCGGCCTGTGGCAGGATGTGGAAATTCAGGCCACCGGCCCGGTGCGCCTTGGCGACCCGCAGATCATCACCGATCTGCCCCTGCCGCGCATAGACGAGGCCGACATCTCCATCACAGTGCCGGTCGTTAACGACAGCGCCCAGCTCCGCCACGTCACCATCACCGCCAGTTTCGACGATGTGCGCGTCAGCCGCGAGATCACCGCCCCGCCCGGCCAGAGCGAGGCGCGCTTTGCCCCGTCCGAATTTGCCGCGCTGCATGTGAAGAACCCGCGCCTGTGGTGGCCCAATGGCTATGGCGATCCGGCGCTCCACACGCTCCTTCTCGAAGCCAGCGTGGATGGACAGAGCGCCGATACCAAGAGCACCCGCTTTGGCATTCGCGAGGTATCCTATGACCTCTCGCTGATGGACAAGGCGGGCCATCTGCGCCGCGTCAATGTCCAGCCCACCGATGGGCGGCAGGCGGGCGTCAAGCTGATCGACGTGCGCCACGAGGCGATCAAGGAAAGCCCCAAGGGCTGGGTGGAATCGCTGACGGCGGCGGGGGAGACATCCCCGGCGGTGCGCGATCTGGGGGCGGAGGACACGATGCCCGAACCGCATCTGACCATCCGCGTCAATGGCGTAAAAATCGCCGCGCGCGGTGGCAGCTGGGGCATGGACAATGCGCTCAAACGCCATGACCGCGCCCGGCTGGAACCTTATTTCCGCCTGCACAAGGACGCCCATCTCAACATCATCCGCAACTGGATGGGCAACAACACCGAGGACGAGTTTTTCGATCTGGCCGACGAATATGGCATGATGGTGCTCAACGATTTCTGGCAATCGACCCAGAATTTTCAGGTCGAACCGCAAGACCCCGCCCTGTTTCTGGCCAATGCCGAGGATACGGTGAAGCGCTATCGCAACCATCCCTCGATCGTGGTGTGGTTCGGGCGGAACGAGGGCGTGCCCTATCCGCTGCTTAATGAAGGGCTCGACGATCTGCTCTTCCGCCTCGACGGCACGCGCTGGTTCACGGGCAGCTCGAACACGGTGAACCTGCAAGGTTCCGGTCCCTATAATTACCGCCAGCCCGAAGCCTATTTCACCGATCTGGCCACCGGCTTTTCGGTCGAAACCGGCACGCCTTCGCTGGCCACGCGTGAAGCGATTGCCGCCTATGTGCCCAAGGCGGACCAATGGCCGCTCAGCGACACGCTGGCCTATCACGACTGGCATTTTTCCGGCAATGGCGACACCAAGACCTTCATGGCCAGCCTGAACACCCGTTTCGGCCCCGCCACCAGCTTTGCCGATTTCGAGCGCAAGGCGCAGATGATGAACCTTGAAGGCCACAAGGCCATGTTCGAGGGCTTCCTCGGCCATCTGTGGACCAAGAATTCGGGTCGCTTGCTGTGGATGACCCATCCGTCATGGACCTCGAACGCATGGCAGATCTACAGTTCGGATTACGACACCCATGCTGCCTATTACGGCATCGCCAAGGCGTCCGAGCCGGTCCATGTGCAATTGAACCTGCCCGGCAATGAGGTTGTGATCATAAACACCACCCGCGATACGGCTCCCGGCCTTGTCGCCACCAGCCGCATTCTGGGGCTGGACGGCAAGGAGCTTTTCGCCCGCACCGACCGGCTCGACGCTTCGGCCAATGCCGATACGATGCTGGCCCCGCTGCCGCTGGACAAGGTGCTGGCCGATCATCCGATGGTGCTGGTGACGCAGAGCCTGAGCGATGCTTCGGGCCGTCTTGTCTCATCCAATTTCTACTGGCGCGGGTGCGATGAGGCCAGCTATCGCGCGCTGGACGCCATGCCCAAGGTGGCCCTGCGCGCCAAACTGACCCCGCCCGCCGCCATCGGCGGCGAGCAGGAATTGCGCGTCACCATCACCAACCCCGCCGCCACGCCTGCCCTTGCCGCCAAGCTGACCCTGCTCGACGCCAAGGGCGAACGCATCCTGCCCGCCTATTACAGCGACAATTACGTCTCGCTGACCGGCGGGGAAAGCCAGACCATCACCATCCGCTATCCCGCGCGTAAAGGCCCCGCGCCGCATGTAGCGCTGCGCGGATGGAATGTGGTTGAGGCCGAGGCGCGCCTGCCATGAGATGGCGCGCCTTATGGCTGGCGGCACTGCTGAGCGCGGGGGCCGCACAAGCCGCCCCGCCCTCCGTGGCGATCACAGGCGGCACGGTTCAGGGCAGCACCGACGCGCATGGCACGCAGATCTTCCGCGCCATTCCTTATGCCGCGCCGCCGCTTGGGGCACAGCGCTGGCGCCCACCCGCGCCCATTACGCCATGGAAAGGGCTGCGCGATGCGGCAAAGGCGGCTCCCTCCTGTCTGCAAAATGACTATGGCTGGAACCATGCCGATTATGTCCGCGCGTCTGAGGATTGCCTTACGCTGGACGTCGCTACGGCTGCGCTGACGGGCAAACGCCCGGTCATGGTGTGGATCCATGGGGGCAGCAACCGGGCAGGCTCAGCCGGCGATACGGTACTCTCACCCTTGGCCCAGCGCGGGGTTGTGCTGGTGGCGATCCAGTACCGGCTGGGGATTTTCGGCAACCTGCCTCACCGCGCACTGGCCTCAGAACAGGGTGGGCATACGGGCAATTATGGCCTGATGGACCAGATCGCAGCGCTGCGTTGGGTTCAGGCCAATATTGCCCGCTTTGGCGGCGATCCGGCCAATGTGACGATTTTTGGCGAATCCGCCGGTGGGCAGGATGTCGGTCTGCTGCTGGCTGCGCCAAGCACGCAGGGGCTTTTCGCCCGCGCCATTCTGCAAAGCGGCACGCCCTCCTTCGGCCTGACATGGCGCCCGCTGCCCGAGGCTTTGCGGATCGGGGATCAGCTTGACGCCGTGCTGGGCACAAATGGCGGCATCGAACCTCTGCGCGCCGCATCCGCTCATGCGCTGCTGGAGGCAGACAGGGCGTTGCATGATCCCGCCTTGCAAAGCGATGATTTCCTGTGGCTGCGCACAACCATCGACGGCATGGTTCTGCCCGATACGCCCGCCGCGCTGATGGCCCATACTCTGCCCAGACCGGTGATCATCGGATCGAACCGCGCCGAATTCGGCCTGCCGGGCGGGCGCCCTCATCGCGATGCGGGCGTTGACGCCGCCTTTGGCCCCAATGCCGATAAGGCCCGCACCTTTTACCACCTCGATCAAAGCGATCCCCCCGCCGATCCGCGTCTGGGCAATCGCGACCTGCGCATCGCCACCGACATTCTGTTCCGCTGCCCCGCCGGGCAATGGGCCGATGTCCTCTCGCGCGCAGGATCCAAGGTCTGGCGCTATGAGTTCGATCTGGCCGCCAATGGTGGCCTCTCGTTTCATGGGTCCGATATTTCTTATGTGCTGAGCGATGCACGTTTCGGCTCGCTCTCGCTGGCCGATTACTGGCTGAGCTTTGCCAAGAGCGGCGATCCCAATGATGACGCCCGCCCGCCATGGCCTGCGTTCGGCCCAAACAAGCAGCACGTCCTCTTCACCGCCTCGGGCGCGTCGGTCCAGACGCAGGAGGCATCCCCCTGCCAATGGATGATCCAGCCATGACCCCCACCCATCGCCGCGCCATACTCAAAGGTCTGGGCGCACTTGCCCCCCTTGGCCTTGCCGCCCCGGCATGGGCACAGTCCGCCCCCGCCGAAAGCCCCGAGGCCGCCCGCGCCCATACCGATTTCGCTTGGCTTGCTCGATATGGCGAGGACAATCGCCGCCTGCTGGCCGAAGGGTCGCACACCCGCATCGTCTTTATGGGCGACAGCATCACGCAGGGCTGGCGCGACAAGAACCCGGAATTCTTCCCCGCCGGACGTGTCAATCGCGGCATCGGCGGACAGACCACGCCGCAAATGCTGCTGCGCATGATGCAGGACGTGATCGCGCTGCGCCCCCGCGCGGTGCATATCATGGCGGGCACGAACGACATTGCGGGCAACACAGGGCCAATGACCGCCCAGATGACCCGCGACAATCTGGACGCGATGGCCACGCTGGCCAAGGCGCATCATATCCGCGTGCTGCTGGCCTCGATCCCGCCTGCGGGTAATTTCCCATGGCGTCCGGGTCTTGAAACCAAAGGTCCGATTGCCGCACATAATATCTGGCTGCGCGACTATGCATGGGCCCATGGCCATGTGTGGGTTGATTATCACCCGGTTCTTGCCGGGCCCGATGGCGCGATGCGCGAAGGGCTGGCCGTCGATGGCGTTCACCCCACGCCTGCCGGTTATGCGGCGATGAACAGCGTGCTCCTTCCTATCCTTACCAAGCTGGACCTTGCATGAGTTTGCTCGATCTGCTGCCGCGCATCGCGGTGGACAAGCCTTGGGGCCGCGCCGATCTGCCCGCGCCCTTTACTCCCGCCCCGGAGGGCAAGACCGGCGAGATCTGGTTCGATCCGCCGCCATTGCTGCGCGAACTGCTGGTGAAATATATCTTCACCAGCGAAAACCTTTCGGTTCAGGTCCACCCCAGCGATGCGCAAACCCTCGCCAAAGGGCTGGGCGCGCAGGGCAAGGAGGAATGCTGGCTGGTCATCGAGGCCCAGCCCGGCGCGAGGCTGGGCATCGGATTGCGCGAAGCCACCGATGCCGAAACCCTGCGCGCCGCCGCGCTCGACGGCTCGATCGAGGCGATGATGGACTGGCATAAGGTCCGCCCCGGAGATTTCTTCTATATCCCGGCGGGCACTATCCATGCCATTGGCGCGGGCGTGACCGTGCTGGAAATCCAGCAGAACAGCGACATCACCTACCGCCTCTATGACTATGGCCGCCCCAGGTCGCTGCATCTGGACGAGGGCACGGCGGTGGCTCTGCCGGAAACCTATGACATGGCCGGGATGCACAAAGTGCTGCCCGAAGCCGGGAGCCTGTCGCTGGTCGATGGTCCGCTGTTCCGGCTCGATCTGTGCGAAGGTCCGCTCCTGCCCGTCACGCTGGCGGCCTATGGTTCGGAGCCTAAGCTCATCATTCCCCTCAACGCACCGCTGCGCGCGGGCGATGGTATGGCCAGCCCCGGCGATTGCGCCCTTGTCACCGACCTGAACGCCCTCGTCATCGCGCCCGCCACGCGCTTCCTGATCGCTCAACCGATCCCTTCGGGAGAAACCCTGTGAGATCCCTTTGCTTCCGCCAATTTCTTGCCGCGCTTCTGGCCCTTCTCGCCTTCGCGCCCGCCTTGGCCCAAAGCGCCGCCCCTCTGGTCCAGACCCCGCCGATGGGCTGGAACAGTTGGAACCGCTATGGCTGCCGCATTGATGAGGGCCTGATCCGCGGCGTGGCCGATGCGATGGTGGCCAATGGGATGCGCGACGCGGGCTATGCCTACGTCAACATCGACGATTGCTGGCAAGGCGAGCGCGACAAGGACGGGTTCATTCAAGCCGACCCGGCGCGCTTCCCCTCGGGGATCAAGGCGCTGGCCGATTATGTCCATGCGCGCGGGCTGAAACTGGGCATTTATTCCGATGCGGGCACGAAAACCTGCGGCGGCCGCGCGGGCAGTCAGGGCCATGAATTTCAGGACGCGACGCAATATGCCCGCTGGGGTGTAGATTACCTGAAATATGACTGGTGCAACACCGGCGCCGGCGCGGCCCAGCGCAACCCGCGCGAGGCCTATGCCACGATGCGCGCCGCGCTGGATCAGGCGGGCCGCCCTATCGTCTTTTCCATCTGCGAATGGGGCGACAGCAAGCCGTGGGAATGGGCCACCGGCATCGGCAATCTGTGGCGCACCACGGGCGACATCGCCAATTGCTGGTCCTGCAAACTGGGCCATGGCAGCTGGAACAGTCTGGGTGTGATGGAGATCCTCGACAAGCAGGAGGGCCTGCGCCGCTATGCAGGGCCGGGGCATTGGAACGACCCGGATATGCTCGAGGTCGGCAATCTGAGCGATCTCAACGAAAACCGCTCGCATTTCGCAATGTGGACAATGCTGGCCGCGCCGTTGATCGTGGGGGCCGATATTGCGGGCCTGAAGCCTGAAATCACCCGCATCCTGACCAACCCGCGCCTTGTCGCCATCGATCAGGACGCGCTGGGCATTCAGGGTTTCGCATGGCAGCGCGGTGCCGAACTGGAAATCTGGGCGCGGCCGCTCTCGGGCCATCGCTGGGCTATTGCGGCGCTCAACCGTTCGTCCGTGGCGCAAAGCCATGTGCTGGATTGGTCGAAAGAACCGCTGGGCGACGATCTGAACCAGACCTTCGCCAAGATCGGCGAGCATCATTTCAACCTGATCGATGCATGGACCGGCAAGCACGTGGGCGACACACAAAATGCCCTGCCGCTGCATGTGGCCCCGCGCGATGCGCAGGTCTTTATCCTCGAACCCAAGGCGTAAGGTAGGCCCCCATGGCACTGGCCCCCAATCTGTCCGCCGAGCGCGACCTGCAAACCGAGGAGGCGGAAGGCACGCATGTTGACGCACCCGAACTGCGCATCTTCGTCCTTGCACTGTTCTTCATCTTTGGCGGCATCACCAGCCTCAACGATGTCATCATCCCCAAGCTGAAAGACCTCTTCACGCTCAGCTATATGCAGGCGATGCTGGTGCAGTTCTGCTTTTTCACCGCCTATGCCGTGATGGGCCTGCCCGGCGCGGCGCTGGTCAAGCGGATCGGCTATATGCGCGGGGCGGTGGTGGGGCTGCTCACGATGATGGCCGGTTGCCTGCTCTTCATCCCCGCCTCGCAAAGCGCCACCTATGGCCTGTTTCTCTTCGCGCTCTTCGTGCTGGCCAGCGGCGTGGTGGTGGTGCAGGTGGTCACCAATCCGCTGATCTCGCTGCTTGGCCCGGCGCGGACCGCGCATAGCCGCCTGTCCTTTGCGCAGGCCTTCAACAGCCTTGGCACGGTGATCTTTCCCGCCGTGGGCGCCAGCCTGATCCTTGGCGATCTTAAGGCGGTCAAGGCCGATGCCCTCACCGGACCGGCGCTGGCGGCCTATCGCATGGCCGAAACCCAGACCGTGGTGCATACTTACACCGTGCTGGCGCTGGCGTTGCTGGTGGTGGCGGGCGTGGTCTGGGCCAACCGGCATCGCTTGAGAGACGAACATCACGAAAGCTCCTCGCTGGTCGCCAGCTTTGCCCTGCTTCGTGACAAAAGGTTTGGTCTGGGGGCGCTCTGCATCTTTCTCTATGTCGGGGCTGAGGTGTCGATCGGTTCGCTGATCGTCAACTATCTCAAACAGCCCAAAGTGCTGGGCCTCGATGATGCCGGGGCGGGTCTTTACATTCCCTATTACTGGGGCGGGGCGCTGGTCGGCCGCTTTATCGGATCGGCGATGCTGCGGGCGGTGTCTCCGGGCAAGGTGTTGGCCTGCAATGCGTTGGGCGCCATCGCGCTGATCCTGATATCGGCCAATGCATCGGGCCATCTGGCCGCCGCCAGCCTGCTGCTGGTCGGGCTGATGAACTCGATCATGTTTCCCACCATCTTCAGCCTCGCCTGCAAGGGGCTGGGGCGCAGGGCAGCCGATGGTTCGGGCATCATCAACATTGCCATTTTCGGCGGGGCTTTAGTGCCGATCCTGACCGGAGCGCTGGCGGACGCCACCGCGAGCCTGCCGCTGGCGCTGGCGCTGCCGGCTCTGTGTTATGCGGTCATCGCCTATTTCGGCTATTATACCCATAAGCCGTCAAAGGCCGCCGTTAAGCGCTGAGGTTTCGGCGCGGCGGCGCGCAGAGCCGCGCCGCCGCGCCGGACATTGTCATAACGGCCATCCGCCTGCAATCGCCCCGCTGGCCAACACATTCTTCATCCGCGCCATCGGCAACGGCGATCTGATCTTCGACCCCAGAGTGGGCGTCTATTAGATTTTCCAAATCTACAAATGAATAGAAAATTAAAAATAATTTTATCGGCTCATTTGCAAATTAAATAAGATTTTAAAAATCAATACATCAAAAATAACATCGAATTATTCCCCACCAATTCCTTCGGCATGATGCCCTTATCAAAAAGGGTGATCTCTCGCCACGAAGGAGAACAACATGTCTCTATCCCAAACCCATACCCCCGCCATTCTCGACATCCGCCCGCTGCAGCCCACCATCGGCGCTGAAATCCACGGTATCGACCTGTCCCAACCGCTCAGCGATGCCCAACGCGAAGCGCTGCGGGCCGCCGTGATCCGTCACAAGGTCGTCTTTTTCCGCGATCAGACCCTGACACCTGAAACGCAGGCTCGTTTTGCCGCGCAATTCGGTCCGCTCTACACCCATCCCACCACCACCGCGTCGAAACAGGCCGCCCCCGACCTCTCGCCCATCCACAAGATCGCGGCGGAGGAAAACGCCAAATATGACAAACTGGCCAAGCGGCGCGGGATCAAGCCGGGCGAGGCCTATCATTCCGACACCAGTTGGCGCCTTGTGCCGACATGGGGGGCGGTGCTGGCCGCAGTCGATCTGCCGCCGGTGGGGGGCGATACGGTCTGGGTGGACGCGCATCTGGCCTATCAGGGCCTGCCCGAGGACATCAAGGCGAGGCTGGAGCACGCCTATGTCACCCATGATTTCCGCGCTGCGCTGGAGGTGGCGGGCCATGATTATCCGGTCGTCTCGCATCCCGTCATCCGCACCCATCGCGAAAGCGGCGAAAAGATCCTGTGGGTCAATTTCACCCAGAACCCCCAGATTCTGGGGCTGGATCTGGCCGAAAGCGAGGAATTGCTCGAAGCGGTCCTGCTGCAATACAAGCGGCCCGAATTTCAGGTCCGCTTCAGCTGGCGCCCCGGCTCGGTAGCCTTCTGGGACAATCGCGGCGCGGTGCATTACGCGGTGCGCAATTACGGCGACTATCCCCGCCTGCTCAACCGCGTGCTGATCGAGGATGAACCGCTCTGGGCCGATCTCTGACTGCTTCTTTCCGGCTCCGCCTCTTCCAAGGGGGGGAGCCGGAAACGGGTTATCAGGCCTTCATCTTAGGCAGCGTGAAACAGGCCAGACAACCGCCCGAAGGAACATGATCGAGCCAGACCTGCCCCCCGTGCGATTCAATGATCGTCCGGCAGATCGACAGGCCCAGCCCCTGATCCGAAGCGCTCAGCTTGCCGCCAAATCCGGCCAGCGCATGGCGGCCATCGACATGAGGCCCCGGACCATTATCCGTGACCACGGCCCGCAGGAAATGGTCATCGTGATCCTTGATGCAGACATCGACATAGGGCGAATTGCGGCCAGAAACGGCATGGACCGCATTGCTGATAAGATTGACCAGAACCTGTGCGATCTGGATCGGATCGACCAGCACGCGCGCCTCGCCCTCATAGGGCGCGGCCTCAACAAACACTTCATGCTCCCTTGCATGCGGCTCGGACAAAGCCAGCGCCTCCATCACGATGGCATCGAGGCGGGCGGGCACTTTCTCGATCTCGCCATGGCGGATGAAGGAGCGCATTTTGCGAATGATATCGCCCGCGCGCGAGGCCAGCAGTGCCACTTCATCGAGCGAGGCGATCACATCATCGCGCGTTTCCGAAGGCAACAGCGCCCGCGCCGTCTGGCTGTTCAGCAGGATCGCGGCCAGCGGCTGGTTCAGCTCATGGGCCAGCGTGCTGGCCATGGTCTCCATGGCGTTCACTCGCGACAGATGCGTGACCTGCGCCTGCAACCGCTCCATCGTCGCCTGCGCAGCCAGATGCTCGGTGATATCCTCGACATAGATCGTGTAAGTGGCCCCGCCGCTATAACGGAACCTGGAAAAACGTGTGCGGCCGGTAAAGGTCGATCCATCCTTGCGCAGGAATTCGAGCGCGCCGACCTCAATCGTGCCTTCAAAAGGCGTGCCCCGCAAATGATCGTAACGCTGCCTGATCAGCACACGTGAAAGCTCTGTCAGCAGGATCAGGCCCGATTGCCCGATCAGATCCTGCGCATTCCATCCAAACAACACCTCGGTCTTGCGGCTGACCGCCGTGACAATCCAGTCGTCGTCCACCAGCGTGGTGGCAAAAGGAACGCTTTCAAGGATCGAGGTGTGATAGCGCATGTTGACCGTCAGCCGGTCGATCAGCGCCTGTTCGGCCGTCACATCGCGGCCCACCGCAAAGGCGCCGATGATCGCCCCCTCGCCATCGCGCACCGGCCCGATTGTATAACGGCCCAGCCATTGCTCGCCCGTGTCGATGCGGCGCATCCGATAATCGGCGCCGCGCGTGGTCTCCCCGGCCAGAGCTCTTTTGACCAGCTCATAACTGTCATTGGGCAATCCCTTGCCCAGCGCGACGCGCTCAATCGGGCCCCAGCCCTCCTGCAGCGCGAGTTTCCATTCCATCTTGTTTGGAAACCGGTTGAAACGGGCGCAGGCCGAATTGCAATCCACCGCGACCCCATGAACATCGAACACCATCAACGCCTCGTCGACATGCTCGATGGCTTCCTCCATCAGCCTGTGGCGCATGACCTTGTCGTCGCCCAAGGTAACGGGATCATCCATGTGGTTCATCGGCGTAGAATGCCGCTAAAATACATCATGACAGTTGTCCGTGCAGACCCGTTCTGTTCTCAGGCCAGTCCCGAAGCGCGATTCACGCTCGGGTCCGGCCTTGCCAACCTACTGACAACGCCGCGACTCCCGGCGCTATTCGTAACATTCCCAATAGGGCGCCCGCGCGCCAGTCGGGAAAGCCTGTCAAGGGCCCGCTCAGCGATCATGAAAGACCCCTGATGCCGCCGCCCGGACCGGCGCAAGGCCCCGTTTTGTGGCGATGCGATAGGTCCTCTGCCATGCGTCATCCGACCCCAGACCCGCAGCAAAGGCGATCCGCAGCGTGTCAGCGAAATTGGTCAGATCCAGTTTGCTCATCAGATTGGCGCGGTAAACCTCCACCGTCCTGACGCTGATCCCCAGATCAAAGGCGATGGTCTTGTTGGGATAGCCGCAGGCAAGACCGTCCAGCACCTGCCGCTCGCGCTCGGTCAATCCGGCGATGCGCGTCTTGGCCAGCAGTTGCTGCTCTGCGCGCGTTTCGCGGTCGTGCAGATAGCCAAAACCGTTTCGGATCGCCTGAAGCAGCTTTTCGCGGTCGCATGGCTTTTCGAGAAAATCGACTGCCCCGGCCTTCATCGCCCGCACCGAAAGCGGAACATCGCCGTGCCCTGTCAGCATGATGACCGGGAAATCCAGCCCTTCGCGGGCCATGCGCGCCTGCACCTCCAGCCCGTCGATCCCCACCATGCGTATATCGAGCAGGACGCAGCCCCGCGCCTCCCGCGAGACGCCTTTCAGAAAGGTTTCGCCATCGGGCCAGCGTTCGACGGCATATCCGGCGTTGCGCAAGAGAAAATCAAGCGACCGCCGCATGGAATCTTCATCATCTACAACATGAACGATCTGCCTCTCAGTCATCGCTGAACTCCCCTGGACCCCGTATCACCATCGGAACCGTGAAATGAAAGGCGGTTCCCCCGCCCGGCACAGCTTCGTGCCAAAGGTTGCCGCCATGGGCTTCGACAATCGCGCGACAGATCGACAGGCCAAGCCCCATGCCCGTCGATTTGGTTGTGGCAAAAGGATCGAACAGGGCATCGGCAATATCGGGGGAAATGCCGGGCCCATTGTCGATCACCGACAAACACATCATGTCCCATTGCTCGGTGGCTTTGACGGTAATCGCGCCGCCCGGCCCCACCGCTTCGACCGCGTTGCGCAAGAGATTGACCAAAACCTGCTGGATCTGCACCCGGTCGATCAGCACCGGATTGATATCTGCGGACATATCCACATTGTATCGCACATCGGGACAGGCCCCGCCCGGCATGACAAGAGCGCAGGTCTGCCGGGCCAGCACATCGGGTTGCTCGCGGCTCAGCGACAATTCGCCTCGGGCGATGAATTCGCGCAGACGCTGAACGATGGCGCCAGCGCGCAACGCCTCCTGCCCCGCCGCCGCCAGCGCATCGCACATCGCGCCTGCCGCCTCGTTCTCGCCCAGTTTCGCCATCTGGGCGCAAGCCTGAACATAATTTGTGATCGCCGCCAAAGGCTGGTTGAGATCATGGGCCAGCGCCGTGGCCATCGTGCCCACCGCCCAGATCCGCGACAGACGGGCCAGCTCATTCTGCAATTCGCGCAGTTGCGCATCGGCCCGCTCGCGCCGCGTGAGATCGCGCATAAAACCGGTGAACACCCGCCGGTCGGCCAGTCTGGCCTCGCCCACGGCCAGTTCGAGAGGCAGCGTCGAGCCATCCTTGCGCCGTCCGATGACCCGGCGCGGCTGTCCCACAATATGGCCGTTGCCGGGCACACCGAAACAGGCCGGATCGTCGCCATTGCGGGTCGCTTCGGCATCGACCATCAGCATCGTGACGTCGCGGCCCAGCACTTCGGGCACGCTGTAGCCGAACAGTTTCTCGGCCGCCGCGCTGAAGGACTGGATGGCGCATTTTTCGTCGATCACCACCATCGCGTCGGGGATGGTTTCGAGAATAAGGCGCATCTGGGTTTCATTGGCCGCGATCATGCGCCGCCATTCATCCTCGTCGGTGATGTCATGCACAACCCGGCCAAAGCCGATCAGCACGCCATGCTCGTCGCGAATTCGGCTCAGCGTGGCATCGGCCAGAAAGTGGCTGCCATCCTTGCGCAATTGCAGCGAACGATCCCGAAACGAGCCGTCACGCGCCGCCTTTGCCAACTGATGGCGGGGGCGCCCGGCGGCATTGTCGAGCGCATCGAACAATCGCTCGTAATGACGGCCAAGCATTTCCTCTTCGTCCCAGCCGAAGAGCCGCCGCGCGCCATCATTCCACATCGACACCCGCCCTTCCGGGTCGAGCATGTAGATCGCGTAGTCCTGAACATTGTCGATCAACAGGTCGAGCTGCCGCTTGACGGCGCGCGCGCGCTCGTCATTCTCGACGCTCCCTGTCAGCTTCTGGGTAAAGAGCATGACCCCGCCAATACCGCCTTCGGGCAGGCGCCAGGGCACGATTTCCCATTGAACCCAATCGTATGAGCCATCGCCGCGCCGAAAGCGCTCCAGCTCGCAATGCAGCGTTTCTCCGGCCAGTGCGCGACGGTGAATGTCGCGCCAGCGGTCATCGGCATCGGGAAAAAACGCATAATAAGAGCGCCCTATTACCGAAGGGCCATCAAGTGCGTAATCCGTCAGCCAACGCTGGCTGCACGCAATATAGCACATGTCGCGGTCGAACATCGCAACGGCGGCAGGGACATGTTCAAGAAACAACGCCCATGTCGGTCTCGCAATCTCAAGATTTCCCAAAACCATCCGCTGCCCCCCCGCTTTTTATTCGAGGCCCGTTTGTCCGGGCTTTTCGAGCAATCTCCACTCGCTATTTCAAAGACGCCGCCCCGACCTGGTGATTGGGCGCCTCCTCAAGCGCCAACCAACCAAATGCGGATATAACCGGTGAAACGCGGAGAGGCGTGTGGCTATCCGTATTATTGCTAGGTAAAGACATAATAGCATTAACCATCGAGGTCCAGAGTCATCATTTTGGCTATCCTGTCAGGATCGCAATGAAGCGGCGTCTTTCTAACAAATTTGCAGATCGAGACGCAGTTTAATCAATACAATCTCTTATTTTTCATTGCTTTTCTTTCCCCTCGTCATGACCCAGGATACTAACGCCATACGCGCAGAAGCCCTTTCGGCCTCTGCGCGCAGGGCCATCAGCCCACTCTCGGGAAAAAGACGGGTTCCTGCCCCGCGCCCGCGCCCAAAATGCCCATTCCCGCTCCCCTCGTATGTTTGCGGATCGCTAGGCAGGAAGTGGGCGGGCACATTGCAGGCGGCAGGTAATTCGCATCGCCCCCACCCCCGCCGCCATGCGGATTGCCTGCTACCAAGCGCAATTTGCGCTGTCCAAATTTTGCTCGGGCAGAAGACTGTACATGGCGTTTCCCCCGATGCCGGTTCAGGCGGGACCGTGCCTTGTGCATGGTCCCAAAGGAATAATTCGCCGATTTTCAAAAGGTATGAGCAGGCACCGCGATGCAGAATGGCGGCCCGGTTCCCGAACTTGCGAAAGACGTCATGAAGAATGCTCCTATCGAGATCGAGATCAAACTGAATGCCTCACCCGCCATGCTGGCGGCGCTGGAACGCCATCCTTGCCTTGCGGGAAGCGGCAGGAGCGGCCGTTTCATCACGACCTATTTCGACACATCGGACCGCTTGCTCGAACAGGCGGGCATCAGTCTGCGCATCCGGTCCCGTCCGGGCAAACGAGAACAGACCGCCAAAGTCATGTCGCTGCCCTGCGGCACCGTGCATCGCGAGGAATGGACCACCTCGCTGACCGGCAAGATGCCCCAGATCGAGACGTTTCCCGCGCCGATCCGCGAAAGATTATGCCGTATTCTGGGCCACAATGATGTCCGCCCCACCTCGATCAGCCGGATTACGCGCCTTACGCGCCATATTCAGGCCGGCGACTCGAGCGTCGAGGTCGACTTTGACACCGGCACCCTTGCCGCAGGGGATCAGACCGAACAGGTTTGCGAACTGGAACTCGAACTGGTCAAAGGGCGCCTCCGCGATCTGTTGAGGCTTGCGCTGGACCTACCGCTCGGCCCCGATCTCCAATGGTCGGTGGTCAGCAAGTCCAAGCGATGCGCATGGCGGACCTGTGCGAACGGCCATATGGAAAGAGCAGCACAGGAACCGATCCTGTCGGAAGCGATGAATGTGACCGAGGGCTTTCACGCGATCGGCTGGAACTGCCTTTATCAATTGCTGGCCAATTATCCGCTGGTTGTGGCCAGCGGCCACCATGAGGCCATCCACCAATGCCGCATCGCCATTCGGCGGATGCGGGTTGCCTTTGACCTCTTTGGCCAATGTTTGCCGGAAAGGGAAAGGCACCGGCTGAAAGCAGGCATCAAAGCGGTCGGCGGCGTTCTGGGCAAGGCGCGCGATCTCCACGTCCTGCATCTGCGCCTGATGGAGCACGCCGAAGATGCCGGGGCGCAGGCCGTGCTGGCCGTCATCGACAAGGCGCAGGGCGAAGCAGTGCAGGAAGCCGCGCGTGTACTGGCCTCCACCTCGTTTCAGCGGCTGCTTTTCGAACTGGCGCTGAGCATAGAGACGGGCAATCCGGGCAACAGGGAGGGTGATTTGCCGCTGGGCCCTTTTGCCGCGCAATGCCTGTCGCGCAAGCGGCACCAATTGGTGTTCGAAGACCGGCGAATCGACGCATTGGGCAGACGCAAGATCCATCGCCTGCGCATTCGGGCAAAGGACATGCGCTACTCTGCCTGCTTTTTCCGATCCTTATGGCCCAAATCGGCGGAAAAGAGCGGAAAAAAACCTTTCATTTCCTGCCTCGAACGATTGCAGGACAAGCTGGGCAAGCTCCACGACCATGCGATTACGTCAGACCGATTCGGCCTTTTTGCCGATAATCCTGACCCTATCGCGACGGCTCAGATGGCAGCGGAGCTAAAAAGATTGCTTTCTTTGCAAAATGGCAATTGCGAAAAGCTAATCCGACAGGCGGACGAGGCGCTGGCCCATGTCCGCGGAGCCGCGCGATGGTGGCTGGCGTAATGGAATAGAGGGCCGAGAAAAAGCTGAGGTTTTCGAAATACATATATGCAAAAAATATGATGCAGCCCTCTGCACGAGGCGAAAATCAAACCCTGCAACGAGGCATTCAGAGCGGATGTCCGGTTAATATGCGCGCACTTAAATCCTTAACATTACTTAACAATTAGATGTGCAATCGAATGTTTACATGGAAATAAGTGGATGTGCAGGGTATATCGAGTGGATCGGGCGGCGCCTCCCCAAACAGAACAGACGGCGCTCCGAGTGGGATGAGGAGAAGGGTGATGCAGCACCCAGAGGTTGCGATAGACGAAAACGAACGGTTGCTGGCGTTGGCCGAATATCAGGTCGACCCGGCCGAAGGTCTGCAAAGTCTTCAGCCCATCGTCGATATGGCCGCCCGCCTGTTCAACTGCGCCGGGGCCGGGGTGAACATGGTGGGGCGCAACAACGTCACCCATGCCGCCAGTTTCGGCATTTGCCCATCGCGCCTTGCCCGTGAAACCAGTTTCTGCGGCCATGCGATCAATCAGGACGGCATCATGCTGGTGCCTGATGCGGCCAAGGACGAACGTTTTCACGACAATCCGCTGGTGATGGCGGGCATGCTGCGCTTTTACGCCGGGATCGCGCTGCGTTCTCCATCCGGGCATGCGCTGGGCGCGCTGTGCCTGCTTGACCCGGCCCCCCGCGCGGACGGCGCCTTTGATGCACAGGACCGCGAAAGACTGCTGCAACTGGCCGAAATGGTGTCCGACCGGCTGGAATTGCGCCGGATCGCGATCAGCGCAAGCGAAGGCTCGGGCCTGCTTCTGCAGGCAAACCGCGCCACCGCGCCCAGCGCAATCCTGAGTTGCGACGAGCGAGGCTTTCTGACCGCCTGCAATCCGGAAGCGGCGCTGATGTTCGGTTGGTCGCAAGAAGACATGATCGGTGCGCCCTTCGACCACCTGTTGACCGAGGAACACCGCAGCATCACCCGCGCCGGAATGCGACGCGCCCTGCAAGGCCGTATGCCCGAGGCCGACACGACCATGCTTGTCGCCCGGCGCAAGGACGGCAGCCAGTTTCCCGTCGAATTGCACTGGTCGCACTGGCAGGAAGGCGATCAGACCGCCTTTGGCATCATCGTGCGCGACCTGTCTCATGCCCCAACCGATCGCGCCACGCTGAACCGGCTGGTCCATTACGACAATACCACCGGCCTGCCTGATCGCAGCCTGCTGTTCCGCCATATTGACGAGGCGCTGGGGCGCGGCGAAGACCTGTCCATGATCATCACCGATCTGTCGGGGATGAGCGATGTCAACAATACGCTGGGCCATGCTCTGGGCGATCAGGTGCTGCGCCAGGTGGGCGAACGCATCCGGGCCAGCGCGCCTGAGGCGGCGCTGGTCGCACGCAAGACCGGCAACAAATTCGCCTCAGTGCTGAAGACGCGCGATCCGATAGCCTTGGGGCACATCGCAAGGGCGATCAACGCGGCTCTGGCCGAACCCTTTGCCATTGCCGGGCAGGAAGTCCTGATCGGCAGCTATTGCGGGATGGCCATTGCGCCAAAGCGGCTCTCCAATTCCCAAAGCACACCGGAGCGCGAGTTTTCCTGCAACGATGCGCCGGATCGCGAATTCACCTCCGAAGAACTGGTGGGCGATGCGGAACTGGCGCTGCATCAGGCCTATGGACTGGGGCGCGGCCATGTCTGTTTGTTCATGCCCCAGATGCGGGCGCAGGCGGTTACGCGGCGGCAATTCCAGATGGAACTGCGCCATGCCTTTGTGGACGGGCAGTTCGCACTGTTCTACCAGCCCCAGATCGATATGGTCGACGAGCGTGTGACCAGCGCCGAGGCCCTGATCCGCTGGCACCATCCGGTGCGCGGCCTGCTGCTGCCCGGTGCCTTTCTCGATGCGCTGGAGGCCGGGTCGCTGGCCGGGGAAGTCGGCAATTGGGTGCTCGACACCGCCTGCGCGCAGGCGGCAAAATGGCGCCGTCAACAGCCCGACTTCGGCATCAGCGTCAATCTGTCGGCAGCCCAGTTCAAGCAAGGCAATCTGCCCGCTGTGGTGGCCGCGGCGCTGCTGCGCCACGATCTGCCCGCCGATGCGCTTGAGCTGGAAATCACCGAGAACATCATCCTTAACGATCAGAGCGACATCCTGGAACAATTGCGGGCGATCCGCGCAACCGGCGTCCGCCTGTCCTTCGACGATTTCGGCACCGGCTTTGCCTCGCTCAACCTGCTCAGCACCTATCCGATCAGCGCGATCAAGATCGACAAGGGCTTCACCCGACTGGGACAGGCCTCGCCGCGCGATCAGGTCGTCGTTGAGGGGTTGATCGCCATCGCCGCCGGGCTGGGGCTGGAGGTGATTGCCGAAGGCATCGAGGATGAGGCCACCCTGCGCTTTCTGCAACAGCGCCATTGCCACAAGGGACAGGGCTATTATTTCGGCCGTCCCTGTTCGATCGATGAATTCGCACGCCTGCATCTGTCCTCTCCGCCGCGTCAGGCCAACGGTTAGGGCTCCCCAGCGGCACGGGCGGCTTCATCGCCGCCCATAAACCGACGCATTGCGGTGTCCGTCCGTCGCTGAAATGCGGGGGCGGCATTGCCGATTATCCAAAATGGATGTATTTTTATCCGTATTGGAGAGGATCGCTGCGCCCTGCCAACCGCATGGCCCGCCGCACCGGGGGAGACAAAGCCATCGCGATAGGAGGATGGGACAACTCGGTCAGATTTCGCTACGGCATCGCCGTGATCAGCGTGCTGATTGCGGCTATCCTGCGCTTGATGATGGACCCGTTCATCGGCGAGCGAGCCGCCTATCTTCCCTTTACGCTTGTGGTCCTGATCACGGTCCTGTGGTGCGGTCCGGGGCCTGCGCTTCTGACCAGCGTGCTCTCGCTCTGCTTCGGCTTTCTGTTTGCCCAGAGCGAAAGCGTGGGAATGAGCGAACTCGTTCAATCCACGCTTTTTCTGGCGACAGCAGGCGGCATAATCACGGTTGGCGAAATCGCCAATACGTACCGTCGTAAACTTATTCAAACCAATCTGGAATCACAAAGGCGCGCCGAGCAGTTCGCGCAGGCCGCCGAAGAGCTCAACCTGCTGATCGACGGTACGCCGGGACTTGCGATCTATATGCTGGACCCGAGCGGCCGGGTGGTGATCTGGAACAAGGGCGCCCAGCGCCTGAGCGGGTGGAGCGAAGAAGAGGCTCTGGGCAAACATACTTCCATTTTCTATCCCGCCCCCCTGCTTGCTGCGGGCAGGCCGGAGACGGATCTGGCGCAGGCCCGCAGCGAAGGCCGTATCGAAGGCGAAGGATGGCGGCTGCACAAGGATGGCACCACCTTTCTGGCCGCTTTCTCGATCACCGCGCTTTATGACGAAAAGGGCAGCCTGCGCGGATTTGCCGAGATCGTTTCCGACATCACCCGGCGCCGCGCCGACGAAAATGCCCTGCTGGCCCGCGAAAGCCTGTTGACCTCGATCCTCTCGACCGTGCCCGACGCCATGGTGGTGATTGATGCCCACGGGGTGATCCTCTCCTTCAGCGATGCGGCCCAGACGATGTTCGGTTATGAGGCGCAGGAGGTTGTCGGGCGCAATATCAGCATCCTGATGCCCGCCCCCGATTGCCATCGCCACGATCTCTATCTGCGCCGTTATCTTGAAACCGGCGAAAAGCGGATCATCGGCAAGGGGCGCGTGGTTTTCGCCCAGCGCAAGAATGGCACCACCTTTCCCGTCACCCTGTCGATCGGCGAGGCGCGCGATGGCGAGCAACATATCTTCACCGGCTTTCTACAGGATTTGACCGAGCGGCTTCAGGCCGAAGAACGCCTCGAATCGCTGCAATCCGAACTGATCCATGTTTCCAGAATCAGCGCCATGGGGGCGATGGCCTCCACACTGGCCCACGAGTTGAACCAGCCCATCGCCGCCGTGGTCAATTATGTTCAGGCCGCCCATAACCAGATCGCAGGACCGCAGGACTGGGATCTGGCGGCCATGCGCGAAGCGCTTGACGATGCGGCCCGGAACGCCCTGCGCGCAGGCCAGATCGTGCGCCGCCTGCGCGCCTTTGTGACGATGGGCACCGTCGAGCGCACGGTTGAAACGCTGCCCTCCGTCATCAACGAGGCATGCGCGCTTGCGCTGATGGGCGCGCGCGAACAGGGCGTTCACACCTATTTCGATCTGGGCCCGGACGCCTTGACGGTTCTGGCTGATCGCATTCAAATTCAACAGGTTATCATCAACCTCATCCGCAATGCCTGCGAAGCGATGGCCGACAGTGCCGAACGCCGACTGCGGATCGAGGCCCATCCCTATGGCACCGAATTTGCCAGAGTGACGATCAGCGATTCGGGCTGCGGCATCGCGCCCGCCATTCATGATCAATTGTTCAAGGCGTTTTCCAGCACCAAGCCGGATGGCATGGGTCTGGGCCTGTCAATCTGCCGCACGATTATCGAGGCCCACGAAGGCAAAATCTGGCTGGAAACCCGCGAAGGACGGGGCACAAGCTTTCACTTCACGCTGCCCCGCGCAAAATAAAAAGCGCCGCACACCTCGAATAGCCGCGCGCCTATCGGGGACATTCCCAATATCCCCCGGCATCGGCCTTGGGCAGTTTGGTCAGACCGTCTGGAACAACACAATGTTTGCCGACGCTCCCGCCGAATAGGCCAACCGGATAGGAATGCCTGCGATGAAACAGCCTTTATCCATCACCATGACCGGGCCGGAACGCGATCTTCGACCGGAGGGTGTTTCGCTCTATTCCTTCGCGCTGGCCTTCGGGCTGATGCTGTTTTCCGGCCCGCTCTGGGCGCAGCCGCGTCCGGGCGAGAGCTTTCGCTCCGTCATCCCCGTGCCGCCCCAGATACAGAACCCGGTCGAACCGGCCCGGCCCGCGACGCAAAGAGACAATGACACCTGCTGTCGCCAACCGATGGCGCCCCCGGTCCTGTCGGAAACCCATCCGGGCATGCCCTCGCGCACAAGCTATACATCCACGGGCATATCCACCTCGACGTCCACTTCGATGTCCACCTCAACATACACCTCGACCTACAGTCCTCCTCCCGGCTTTCATTATCAGGCCTGGGCGGTGGGCAGCGTGCTGCCCCGTGTCTATTGGGGCCGCGGCTATTGGATCGATAATTACTGGTTTTTTGCGCTCAAGGCCCCGCCATGGGAATGCGTTTGGGTGCGCTATGGCAATGATGCCATGCTGGTAAACAGGCGCAGCGGGGCCATTCTCCAAATCCTGCGCCACAAATTCCGGTAAAGCGAAGGGCGGCCCTCAGACTGCGATGAGGGCCGCCATCACAGCTTCTCACCCAGATGATGGCGAAACCAGATGCTTGCCAGCGTCACCACCTGATCGAGCGTGCTGAACTCCTCAAAGGACTGGCCCGCTTTGGGGATGATCTGAATATCGCGCCTGCAACGCATATGTTTGAAGGCGATCAGATTGAGATCCGTCACAACCTCGTCGCGCCCGCCCACGATCAGCAGGCTGGGCGCCGTCACACGGGCCAGAACTTCCTCTCCGGCAAGATCGGGCCGCCCCCCGCGCGAAACAATGGCCGCAATGCGCGGATTGTCCGCCCCGGCCACAAAAGCGGCGGCAGCGCCCGTGCTCGCGCCAAAATAGCAGGGCAACAGATGGCACGTGTCGGGCTGGATCGCGGCCCATGCCGTGGCAAGGCGCAGGCGCGAGGCGAGCAGATCAATGTCGAACACGAGCCTGCGGTCCGCCTCCTCCTCTTCGGTCGTCAAGAGATCGAGCAGTAGCGTGGCCAACCCATCGGCGCGCAGACGGGCAGCGACGTGGTTGTTGTGCAGGCTGAAACGCGCGCTGCCGCTGCCGTGGGCAAAAATCACCAGCCCCCGCGCCAGGCTCGGCACATGCAGCGTAGCCTCCAGGACGAGCCCGGAGCCGACACTGACAAAGCGCGGGATGGCGGCGAGCATGGCCGGGGTCACAATCCGGACGGCCAGATGTCCGGCATACGCCCGGCGGACTTGCTTATACCTTTGCCTCGATTGCCCATGTGCAGCCTCCTGACCCCCGCCGGTTGCCGATGCGATACGGGCATGGCCCCTGTCGGCCCGCCGCCCGGCGCCCTAGCGCGTGTTGGCCAGCTCCACCGCAGCCTCGATTTCATTGAGCAGGAAAGGACCGACCAGCGCCTCTTCCTTTTCCAGCCGCGCTCTGGCCCGGCCATAATCGCCGGTCACCATCAGCACCGGAACGGCATGGCGGTCCGTGATGCGGCGCGCGGCCTCGACGGCACAGCCGGTTTCGATGTCATCGCCAATAACGATCAGATCGGGCCAATGACGTTCGGCCGCGGCCAGCGCCTGCTGCTGGGTCCAGGCAAGGTCAAAGGAAACAAAGCCCAATGCCTCAAGCCTGCTCTGAATAGCGCGACTGATGACCATGTTGTCATCGATGATTAGTGCGTGGTGCATGACGAGTCCTTTTTCTGGTCGCAGCACATGTGCCAGCAGTGAAGCGCCAACCGCTCTCCGCAATGTTGCGGAGCCGCCAAGAGTTTAATGGAGATCCGGGTATGGCGGTTACTTGAGCCGCCCTGCAAACCGCGATTCCATTCCTTGCGATCAAGAAAAGATAAGGGGCTGCGATTCTCATTTGACGGCCGCACCTCACTCAATCCGCCCGCCGATAGGGCGGCGATGGGGTAATACTGCCGGTGATCGCCAAGTTTCCAAGTCCGGCCGTCTATTTAGCGCTGATCAGGCCGATCGGCCCGGTCATCAGCACCCCGATTCGAACTACGTACTATCCCTTAGGATGAAAAACTTATTACTTCCTACCGAGAAACGCCTATTTTTCCTGACATCGGTCGAAAACAATCCAATCGACCACGATCAGAACAAAATCACAAATTTCAAGAATTCCCAACAGGGGATGAAGCGGTCAGCACGCCATCCGCACTAATGGCATGCAAAAATATGGAGAATACCTCATGCGTATTTACTATGTACTTGCTGTGGGCGCAAGCCTGGCCTTCGTCGCCCCCGCCATGGCACAGTCGGGTGTGGGTGCCGGCAGCGTGTCGGTCACCGGGGTTGGCTCCACCAGCTCGACCTCTTGCGGCGGTTCGCATTGCGGGGCCATGGCTGGCGGCGGCGTGTTGGCCGGCGGCGCTTCGGAATCCTCGGCCTCGCTGTCCACCGGCCATCACGGCACCACGGCGACCACCTCGTCGGGCAGCATTGGCGGCGCGGTGCAGGGCGGCGGCTCCTCGACCAGCGGTCGTGGCGGTTCGGCCACCGAATCCACGGGCGCGGTCGGCCTCTATGGCGCTGGCGCCATCGCCTACAGCACCAGCCACCACTAAGTCTGAACAATGCAGCGGGGGAGGATGACCTCCTCCCCCGTGTGCCTCGTTCGCTCGAGCAGGGGGGCAAGCAGCCTGCCCGATCAACGTCCGCTTGCTTTCATGGGGGATCCGGCGGCGCCAGGCGCTCGGAGCCACAGTCAGGAGGATCACTATGCATAGGCTCTGGACAGCAATCAGCACCGTCGCACTGATCAGCGGTGCTCTCAATCCATCCATGGCGCTGGCGCAAACCAGCACCTCCACTTCGGGTTCAAATGCGGGCGCAGTTTCGGGTTCGGATGCCGCCGCCAATGCCAATCCGGTTCAGAACACGACCACCACGTCGGGTTCGGTGTCGGGATCGACCTCTGGGGCCAATTCCAATTCCAATTCGGTGTCCAATCCGATCAACATCACCAACACGACCGCTGATTCGACATCCGGTTCCACTTCAACCGCAAACACCAGTTCGAGTTCCTCGAACCAGTCGACGAACCAGTCGACGCAGGGCAACAGCCAGACCATCAACAACAATTCGGTCTATCCGGCCAATCAGACCATCAAGACCGCACCGGCCGTCGTGGCCCCCGCGCTGACCACCACGCTGACGGAAACCTGCATGGGTTCCAGCTCGCTGGGCGTTTCTGTGCTGGGCTTTGGCGCATCGGGCGGCACGACATGGCAGGACCATCATTGCGTCCGCCGCCTGAATGCGCGCGAACTGGCCCAGACGATCGGCGACCGCGATGCCGCGCGCGAACTGATGTGCTCGGACGAAGAAGTCTTCAAGGTTTACAATGCCCTTGGACGTCCGTGCCGCCTGCGCCCGGATGGTTCGACCAACCCGGCCTATGTGCCGCCCCCGCCGCCCAGCATGGCCTATTCGCCCGTAGCCGCGGTTGAAAATCCGGGCCCCTATCTGGTCTTCTTCGATTGGAACCGCGCCGACATCACCAGCGAGGCAGCCGCCACGCTCGATAAGGCCAGCAGCTCTTATCAACAGACCGGCTATGCCAGCCTGCAACTGGCGGGCCATACCGACACCAGCGGGACGGAAGCCTATAATAAGGAACTGTCGCTGCGCCGGGCGGAATCGGTCAAGGCCTATCTGGCCGGTCATGGCGTCCCCCGCGAGGTCATGAGCGTTCAGGGCTATGGCGCCAGTTCGCCGCGTGTGGCCACAGCCCCGGGCGTACGCGAAGCGCAAAATCGCCGGGTTGAAATCACCTTTGTGGGCGCTCCGGCCCCGCGCCCTGAAAAGCCAGCCTCGGCGCCGACTGAAAATCGCTGAGCGGATTTAAGGTAAAGTTTTGTTGCTTCAAGGGGGAGGCGCCCATCTTCGAAATGGGCGCCTCCCCCTGAACCTTTATCGGGCGGGATGCTTGGTTCATCGAACGTATCTAAAATTCGGCCCCAAGAATTGGTTTTACGCCTCCATCACGGCGCAACCTTGAGATCAGGCTCCTTGGCCAGAGCTTCCAAAGCGCAGGCCTCATCCTTGTCATGGCCGCCGCCCACCGCCAGCACCCCGATGAATTGCCCCCCACGATAGAGCGGCAGCGCACCGGGATGAAAGAAATAGCGCGGGTCCTTGCCCGGACCATCACGAAACGCCGCATCCTTTTCCAGCCGCTCGCCCAGAACGCGGGTTGACTGGCGGAATTGCATAACGGTGGTCGATTTGAGCGGAGCCGTGCGCAAACCGACCGGATTCAGCCCATCTGCAGACAGGGCCACGCGCAGATTGCCATCCGCATCGGTGATCGACACCGCCGCCGTTTCCTGTTTCGCAGCGCAGGCCGTCAGCGTGTTCTGGGCGATCCTGACCGCCTGCGCCAGCGTGATCATCGCGGCCGAAACGGGCTTGGCCGGAGGCGGCGCGGACTGGGGCGCCGTTTGAGCTTGCGCCGATGGCACCATCGCCAAGGCGATAACAGCCCCCAGCGCCATCGAAATCTTGTGATGCATAAATCTCTCCCCTCAACCCGTCTGACGGCTTGTTGCGCCGCAGATTTCATAGGGAAAGGCTAGCAGGTCAGGCCCGACTGCCAAGTGGCGGACCGGGGCGTTTTCCGTATTTTCAATATATCTGTCACTCAAATCAATATTAGCTCATTCCTGATCGCCCTTACCAATGGAGTGTCCGCAAGGACCGTTTTGACCGACCGCCCAAAACAGGGCGGCGGCAATTGGAGGGGGGATTTATGGAACTGCGCTTATGCGCGGCCTTGGCCGCATCCGTCAGCATTCTTGCCATCTGCACACCCGTTGCTGCTCAAACCAAACCGGAAAAGCCGGCCAATGCAGCCACCGACCCAGCCATCATCGTTACCGGATCGCGCGTGGTGGCCAATGGCAATAACCAGCCTACGCCTGTCACCGTGGTCAGCGCGGTGGACCTGCTGGCCGCCCATCCGACCAATCTGTCCGAGGCGCTGAGCGAATTGCCGATCTTTGCCGGGTCGCGCTCGCAATATTCAAACACCGGCACCAGCGGCGCGGCAGGCGCGCCCGCCACCAGCACCAATGCACTCAACGTGCTGAATTTGCGCAATATGGGCCTAGCCCGCTCGCTGATCCTATGGGACGGGCATCGCATGCCGATGAGCACGCCCGAAGGCTTTGTCGACATCGACACGATCCCGCAAATGCTGCTCAAGCGCGTTGATGTCGTCACGGGCGGCGCCTCGGCGGTCTATGGTTCGGACGCGATCGTAGGCGTGGCCAATTTCGTCACCGATACCGGGTTCAACGGCGTCAAATTCAACATCCAAAAGGGCATATCCACCTACGGCGACGGCGGCACGGTGGATATGGGGCTGGCGGGCGGCTTCAAGTTCTTCGATGATCGCGCGCATGTCCTGCTGGGCGCGACATGGCGCAAGGATGACGGCATCGATTCCAAATTCGCGCGGGCCTGGGGCAATGATGTGCGCACGCTGCAAGGGGCTGGCACGGCGGCATCGCCCTATTTCCCGATGAACGGCGCGCGCCAGAACAATGTTACCTTTGGCGGCAAGATCAACAGCGGCGTGTTGGCCGATCAGCAATTTCTGGCGGGCGGCACGCTGGGCGCGTTCAACCATGGCAGCAAGAGCTGTGCCGGCGGCACGATCCCGACCAGCCTGCCCTATGAATGCGGCGGCGATGGCGGCTATTACAATGGCCAGATCCGCGCCACGCTGGACATGAAACAGTTCTTTGCCCGGCTTGATCTGGACATCACCGACAATCTCCAGTTCAATCAAAGCCTGTCCTATGTCGACAAATACAGCGTCGGCACGGTAAACTGGATCGCCAATCAGGCGATTACGATCAACCGCGACAATGCCTTCCTGCCCGCATCGGCCGTAACGGCCATGACCAATGCCGGACAGACCAGCTTTAGCATGGGCAAGATCTTCACCGACCTGCCCCGCACCCAATTGGTCACCAGTTCGCAGCAATTGGTGTCGATCAGCCAGTTGAAAGGCAAGATCGGCGAGCATTGGCGCTGGGACGCCAATTTCACCCATGGCGACACCAATTTCCGCGTCGATCAGCCCTATGCGCTGGATATGAGCCATTTTTACGCCGGGATCGATTCGGTCATGTCGGGCGGCAAGGCAGTGTGCCGCGCCGCGCTGACCAATGCCGCCTATGCCAATTGCGTGCCCATCAACATCTTTGGCACCGGCAGCATCACCCCCGATATGGCCAATTATCTGTTCCACAAGGTGGGCTGGACCACCAAGCTGAAGATGGATGATCTGGCGGCCAATATCATGGGCTCACCCTTTTCGACATGGGCCGGGCCGGTCAATATCGCGCTGTCGGGCGAATGGCGCAAAAGCTCGGAAGAGGTGATCTCGGAATCCCTGCCCACCAATCGCGTGGTCTGTGCGGGCAGCGGCATTTCGACCACGACGGGGGCCTGCAACGCCAACCAGTCGCTTTATAGCGGCAATGTCGCCAATATGCCCTATTCGACCACCACGGTTTACGAATTCGCGGTCGAGGGCAATATTCCGCTGCTGCGCGACATGGCTTTTGCCAAATCGCTTAACCTCAATCTGGCCTATCGCCATGCGCATTATGACCGGGCGGGCGATGCCGATACTTGGAAAATCGGCGCAACATGGGAAGTGGCCGATTTCCTGACCCTGCGCGCCACGCGCTCGCGCGATTTCCGCGCGCCGACGCTGGATGAACTGTTCCGCCCGCAAGCCACCTCGCTCACCTCGGGCTTCTTCGACTATCTGCCCGCCTCGGCCAATCCGGCGCAAAGCCCGCTCAACACGATCAACGTGCCCACCGTCAATGGCGGCAATCCCAATCTGAAGCCCGAAATCGGCAATACGATCTCGCTGGGCGCGGTGTTTCGCCCCACCCGCAAGCTGAGCCTTGCCATCGACTATTTCGACATCAAGGTGAAGAACTTCATCTATCTGGTGCAGGGCAACAGCACCGAGCCGCAACAGGTGTGCTATGACAGCAAGGGCACCTCGCCCTATTGCGCGCTGGTGGCGCGGGGGCTTGGTATTTACGATGCGAATGCCGCCAATGCGCTGAGCAGCGCCAATGCGGTGTCGACATGGTATCAGTTGCCGATCAACATTGCCGAACAGACCACCTATGGCGCCGATATCGAGCTTAATTACCGCACCAGCCTCAACCATCAGCCGCTTAACCTGCGCGTGATGGCGACATGGCAGCCCCATGTGCGCTTCAAACAGGCGGGCGTTGTGGATAATGATTATGCCGGGGCGGCCTTTGGCTCGAACGGGGTTCAGGCGACGCCGAAATGGCGCGTCACCGCCTTCCTCGACTATAAGGTCACCGATAATCTGAGCATCAACATCTCAGAACGCTGGCGCGCGAAACTGCATTACCATTCCAGCCCGACGGTGGTGGTGGCCGCGCCCGACACGATCAAGGATGTGGCCTATACCAATCTTGGCGCCAGCCTTGATGTGCCGATGGGCCGGGCCAAGGCGCAGATGTTCCTCAACATTTCCAATCTGTTCAATGTCACGCCACCGGTCGCCGGTTTCTGGGGCAACCCCAATCCGGGCCAGTTCGGCGAATTTGTCGCCGGTGACGATGTGATCGGGCGCTATTTCACTTTCGGCATTCGCGGCAAGTTCTGAGCGCTCTGGCGGGGCGCTTCGACATGTCCCGAGGCGCCTTATGGCGGCAAGCTGTTGCTCACCCTTGCCGCCTCTGGCGGCGGCTCCGGCCGCCGCCCTTTTTAATAGGCAAATTCATAAATGCTTTCCCAGCGCCGCGTCTGGCCGGGGCGCAGCAGCGTTGCGGCAAATTCGCCGTGGTTGGGCGTATCGGGGAAATGCTGCGGCTCCAGACACAGGCCATAGCCGCCATCCTCCCCATCCCTTTGCGGCAGATGCGCGGGGATGAACAATTGCAGGCCCGGCTCGGCGCTGTACACCGTCATCCGCCGCCCGCTGCGCATGGAAGTAAGCCATGCCACCGGTGCCATTGCGCCACGATTGTCGAGCGCAAGGCTGACATCCAGCCCGCCATGGGCGATCAGCTCTGCCACCGGGCGGAACCGCGCCGGATCGAAACCCTGCCCCGCCGTGGGCAAGAATGAGCCCAGCGGCAGGCCGTCCTCGCCAACGGGCGTGAAGCGAGCGGCCGCGATCCGCAGATCCATGCCGGACAGATCCTTGCCCGCGCCATTGAGGTTAAAAATGGCGTGGTTGGTGAAATTGACATGGGTTGGCCGAGTGGTGGTCGCCTGCAAAGTCGCCGTCAATCGCGCCCGCCCGGCGCGAACCGCCAATCGATAGCGCAAGACCACCTCCAAGCGCCCCGGAAAGCCCGCCTCGCCGTCAGGAGAGGTCAGGCGCATTTCCATCCCGTCGGCCAAGGCTCCGGCCCGCCACATCCGGGTGTGAAACGCGCTGCCCCCGCCATGCAGAGTATTGCCGCGCTGGTTGCGGTCGAGGTCGTAAACCTGTCCATCGATGGCAAAGCGACCCCCGCCGATCCGGTTGGCATAGCGCCCCATCATCGCCCCAGCCACCGCCCACAGACCCGTCAACCGCGCCGGATCGGAGGGCGCCACCAGCACATTATCGAAGCCCCCCTGTCCATCGGGCAGATAGAGGCCGACGATCCGCCCGCCATAGTCGGAAAACTCCGCCCTGATGCCGCCTGCCTCAACGGTATAGAGCATGGCCTGCGCGCCGCCGGGCGTCTGGCCCCACATACGGCTGCGGACGACCGGACGTGGCGACAAGGCCGCATGGGCCAATGGGGCCGACAGCAGCATCGCCGTCGCCCCCATCATGACATCGCGCCTGCTCTGCTTCATCCCCATACCTATCGCCCGATCTTCACGCTGATTACCGGCAATGCGCCATAGGGCGAGGCCACGCTGCGCCCGATATTGAGCGAGCCGGTTGATCCCAGAAACGTGCCATAGGCATGGCCATCGCTGGCCTGCGCCCCCGGCGACCGGGTCCATGCATCGCCATAGCCGACAAAGGATGCGCCATTATGGCCGATATTGGCCTTCAGCCCCTGCGCGATGCCCCATCGGGTGGGGCGGAAATAGGCGTTCGTATAATTGGCCGGATCATGGCCCAATTCCCTCTGCGTGGCGATGCGGCTCGGGCCGAAATAGCGGAACAGTTCCTCGCCGCTCAACACCGTGACCAGATCGCGGGGGGCGGGCGACGGCGTGGTCTGACGCCCCCAGGGCTGGGCAGCGTCCAGTTTGTTGAAAGCGATGAACCCTTGCGCCGATGCGGGCATCTCATTGGGAACCATCATCGCCCGTTCCCGCGCATCGAAGGCCAGACGCAGAAATCCGCGCCTGTCCCCCTTCGCATCCCGCCCGCCCCGGCTGTTCAGCCAGTTGCGCAGATTGCTGCTCTCCCAGCCATTGCTGCGATCCGCCGGGTCGAAAGGCACCGCATCCACAATCGCCGCGGCGATCAAGGTCAGTCGGTCACCCGACATATCGAGAATACGCCAGTCGAGCGGCTCCATCTCGCCTCCGGCCTCCTGTCGATAGCGGCCAAAGCCCCGCACCACATCGTCGCCTGTGCCCAATCGGCCATCCTCGCCAGCATAAAGCCGCAGCCCACGGCCAAGTGCGACATAATGGCGCCCCTGCGCGTCCTTAAACGTGGTCACGCCCCGGCGCAGCACCTTGCCCGCCGGATTGACGATGGCATCATCATCCTGCGTGCCCGGCCGCCCATCGGGGCCGGTCAGCACGACATGCCCATCGCCGCGATGCACCGCCACGCCATCGCCCGCCAGCTCCCACATCTCGCTTTCGGCCAGCATGGTCTGCGCCATGCCGCTCAGTGCCTGCGCAATATGGCCAGGCTGATACCGACCATCGGTGCCAAAACCGCCAAGTGCCTTGGCCGCATCATCGGCGTGATAGCCGGTCATTTCTCCCACCTCGCCCCACACATGATTGACCACCAGCGTATCGGGCAGCCGCGAGGCCTTCTTGATGTCCAGCCCGAGCTGTGTGAACAATTCGCCCGAAAAGCCCATCAGCGCTATCGGCCCGACCCGGAGCATCCGCAGGTTGACCCGGTAATCGCCGCCATTACTGCCCGGAATGGCGGATCGGATATAGTCCACGGCCAGTTCCGGCCTGCCCTCCACGGGCCGGACCGCCGCCAGCGCCTGTTGCGCATCGCGTGCCTGAATGGCGCCCAGATAGTCCAGCAGATAGGCATCGCCTGCGAAATGCTCGACAAATTCGCCGGTTTGCGGGTCGCGCCAGTAGAAGTCATTCTGAACAATCGGGTTCTGATCCCCCGCCGCCCCGCTCAGCCACATGGCCACCGCGCCGGGATATTCCCGCTCCAGCGCGGAGGACACTACGCCCGGCACATCGGCGCTGATCGCGGTTTTGCCATGGTCGAGCGTGTTGGCATGCATCACCGTGCCATGCAGGGCGTGATGGATAATCATGGCGATGGGCTTGCCATCCTCGCCGGAAATACGGATCGCGGCCAGCGTCTTGTCGCTGACGCCGGTGGGGTTAAAGCCCAGATTGCGCGCGGGCACCCAGTTGCCCTGCGCATCCTTGCGCCGATAATCGGTCAGGCGGTTGACGTTGATGAAGCTCTGGCCATAGCCGATGCAGATGGTGGCGGGGCGCAAGGAGCGCAGCGCCACGCCGGCGGCGTCAAGCATATTGGCCATCACCATTTGGCCCCAACGCTCGGTGTGCGTTTCCGAACCATCGGTGCGATGGGCCAGATTGACCGGAGCGGTAATTTCGGGAACCGCGTGCGAATGGGTGGCGGTATAGAAAATCGAATCGGCCGGGATGCCCGTATGGCGGGAAAGCGCGGCAATAAATTGCGGGGCATAGGGGCCTTTGCCCGTCTCGGTCGACACGATCAAAGCCTTGCGCCCACCCTGTGCCAGCGCGATCACGCGGACATGGACCGGATCGTGGAAACCGGTGATCTGCACCTTGGGCGGGCGCTCCATGGGCAGCATGTCGGGCCGGGGCGTGATGTCACGCACCGCCGCACCGGCCTGCAGACCATCATCGGGCGCCGGACGCGCACCCTGCGCTGCGCCATGGGCAAGCAGGATCGCGCTTGCAGTAAGGAAAAGCCTGCGCACTCGGATATCTCCCATCTGGCGCGTTCCGAGCGCCCGTTGACACAGCAGACTATGCCCGACCGCCCCGCGCAGGGGGCGATCGGACAAAGCGCGCGTCAGATTACATCTTCATCCGCACCCCAAGGGTGAAGTAGCGGCCGATCGGATCGTCGCCATTGGGCCATGCTGTGAACAGGCCGGGGATCGCGCCCCATGCGGGCTGCGAACCGATCGAGGGCGCACGGTCGAACAGGTTCTGGACCGTGAGGAAAACATCGCCATTGCCCGCCGCCGTGCGCACCTTATGCGTCAGCGTCAGATTGGTATAAGCGGCCGGTTTGATCGGGGCTTCGGAATAGATGAAGGTGGGATCGGCATTCCACGAGAGGCCCGAGCGGAAACGCTCCATCACATCGATGGTAAAATCGCTGGTGACATTGAAGCGCATCATCGCGGTGATGCGATGCTTGGGGCTGGCCAGCGCCTGATTGGGGGCGCCAAAGCCCGCGCCGCCTGCGTCCAGATCCTGAATGCCGGGGATCAGGTAACGGATATGGGGCTGGTAGGTGTAGAGCAGGCGCAGGTTGAACAGGCGGCTGTTATAATTGGCCTCAACATCCAGCCCGTTGGTGCGCGCCGAGGCAATGTTGATCGAGCGGTTGTAGAAGGCAGTGGGGAAATTGGCCGCGCTGGTGTTGCTGAAAGGCAGCGGGCGGTCGAGCAGCGAGCAATAGGGCGAATTGCCCCCCGCCGCCTCGCACAGACGCTGGACCGCCAGATTGCCCCCGCCCAACGACTGGATCGCATCGGTGATGCGGATATTGTAATAATCCACCGCAAGGCTGGCGCCCGGCAACCAGTGCGGCTTGTACACCGCGCCAATCGTGATCGTATTGCCCTTTTCCGGCTTCAGATTGGGGTTGCTGGCGTTGATCTGATACGAGGCCGAGGTCATGTTGGTATGCAGGTCGTACATATTGCCCGGATTGACCTGTGTGGGCGCGAAAAGATCATAGAGGTTGGGCGCGCGAAAGTCGCGTGATTGGGTGACGCGCAGGGTGAATTCATCATTCACATGCCACACCCCGCCCAGTTTCCAGGTAAAGGCATTGCCGCTGGTGTCATAATGAGCGAACCGCGCCGCGCCGTTGATATTGAGCGCCTTGGCCAGCCAGTGATCGGCGAGCAGCGGCACTTCGGCCTCGATGGCCGCCTCGCTCACCGTCTGACGCGCCAGCGGCATGTTGGCCTGCGTATTGCTGCGATAGAGCGCAGTGGTGGCGGTGCAATTAGCGGTCAGGCCCGTGCAGTCGGGATGATCGGTGGGCTGGGCCGTGCTGTCGATTTTCAGGGAGAGCTGGCGCAGTTCCGCCGAGAAGGCAAGTTTCACATCGCCCGCCCAACTGCGGAAGGGCGCGCCGGTGATGCTGCCGGAAACGTCCTTCATCGTGGTGGTGGCGGTAAAGCTGGTGGGCTGGATGATGTAATCAAGTGCGGCCTGACTTTCCGCCCCCGCGCCGAACAGGTTGATCGGCACGCATCCGGGATAGGCCGAAGGATTGGTCAGCGTGACGCGGCACACGATCTGCCCATTGGCCGGGTTGGTCACAGCATCCATCGCGGCGGCCAGACGGCCATTATTCACATTGTTGGGCAACAACGTCTTTTGCGTCGCCTTGCTGTAGGTGGCGCCCACATCCCATTTCCATCCGCCCAGATCGCCCTTGAACCCGCCAAGGAAGAAGAACTGGTTCGACTGGCTTTCGGGCTGATAGGCCACACCTTGCAGCATCTTGTTGAAAGTGAAGGTCGTGGCCGGGGCCATAGCCGCCTGATAGGCGCTGGGCAGATAGGGGTTGCTGGTGCTCAGCGTACCGGAAATCTGGATGTTCTGGTGGCTGTTATGGTTCCAGTTGAACGTGCCCGATCCTTGCAGATAGGCCTTCACATGGTCGGAAACCTCGTAATCAAGGCGCGCAAAGAGCTGATGGGTCCGCAGCGCGCTCTTGAGCGAGGCCATATTGTAATAGGCGCCCTCGCCGCCCGACTGGATGCCGGTGGTGCCGCTGGCCGCGCCATTGACGAAGGGATGCAGCGTGTTTGTCGCCCCGAAACTCTGGTTGGCCAGCGCGCCATTGGTGATCAGCCCGCCATAGGTATAGGTCGAGAGCCGCGTGTCGCGCACCAGATGATAGGGATTGGCCGTCGAACCATTGCCCTGCACGGTCCATGTGGACGATGCCCATGGGCGGTTGCTCTTGTCAAAGATGCCCGGATCGTTGTTGAACTGATAGCTGGCCTCGAAATGGCCGCGACCATCGGCAAATTTGGTGCCCCATGCTGCGCCCGCCTGAAAGCTGTTATCGTCGCCGCGCTGGGAAATGCCGCTCTGAGCGTTCCATTTGAGGCCGGTGAAGGTGGTGTCGGGGATGAAATTAACCACGCCCGACATCGCATCCGAACCATAGACCGCCGACACGCCGCCCGTCACCAGATCGACCCGCTGAAGCAGCGTTTGCGGGATCATGTCGACATTGACCTGCCCATCGGGCGTGGTGGGAGGAACGCGGTGGCCGTCATACAGGATCAGCGTGCGCAGCGCCCCAAGGCTACGCAGATTGAGCACGTTGGCCGCGCCATTCTGGCCGCCATTGCCGACATTGGTCGATTGTCCGCGCGAACTGGCAAAGATCGGCATGTTGTTCAGCCCGTCGGCAATCGTCGAAGGCTGGGCGCGGAACAATTGCTCGGTGCTGACCACGGTGACAGGCGCGGGGCTGTTGTTGCCATTGGTGATGATGCGCGAACCGGTGACGATGATCTCCTGTTCGGGCTGGGCCGTCTGGGCATGCGCTTGTGATGACAAGGCAAGCGGACTGGCGCTCAGCAGCAGAAGCGCTGATACGTGGTGGGTCTTCAATGTGTCCTCCCCCTGCGATTTGGCAGGCCTGGTTTCGAAATGGCCCCAAAAGGGCCGAAGGCCGGGCGCGATCGCCGGAGCGCGTTTTCGGCACTTCGCCACGCTGAGTGGACAGGAGGGAGGAATCCCGCAGGCGGGGCGACGATTTTTCTCACTGTGGCCGATTAGGCACAGTGGCTATGCGGCCTAACCTATTTCACCAGCCGGGCGGTTTGCAGCGTCATGGCGAAGAGCGCCGCCAGCGCATTGGTGATCGACCCGTCAGTGCCCACCTCGAAAAACAACGGGGCGCCCGCCGACGATGTTGAGGCGCAGCTCTGCAAGGTGCTGGCAACGCTGGAAAGATGCGGGCCGACAACGGTTTGCGACCATGTATCGCCGGTGATCGAGTCCGCCGAATAGGTGGTGTAGATGATGCCTATCGTGATGCCCTTGGTCTTGATCGCGCTGCATTGCGCCAGATCGGTCGGGTTCAATTCACGCGCCCAGCGCCCGCCATTATAAGTTTCATCGGGCACGCCATCGGTGATGATCAGCAAGACTTCCTGCGGCGTGGCGGCGGTCGAACCATCGCCGGGCGCGGGCATCACGGCGTTGAGCGAGGACATGGCATTGGCAAATTCGGTGCCCATGTCGCTGTTGCAAAAATTGTAATAGGGGCAGTTGTTCTTGTACCAATTGTCCTGCGCGGCATAAAGATCAGGCACGCTGCTGGTCGACAGGCTCTTCACATCCATCATCGAACTGGTCAGCGCGGTCAGCGGACTGGAAGCACCCGAATGAGTCCAGTTAAAGCCGTAGAACTGCATCTTATAGCTGACCTGATTGCTGGTGGCATAGGTCTGGGCGGTGGTGATCAGATTTTGCGAGGCGCTGCGTTCTTCATCAATGCGCAGCAGGATCGAGAGCGATCCGCCATAAAGGCTGGCATAGTTGCGTGTCAGCCAATATCCATCGGCATATTGCCCGCTGCTTTGCAGGGCAAGCGGCTGGGTTCCGTTCGCATAATTCGGACTATAGACATAACCATTCCAGACGCTGGAAATCGGCCATGCATTGCCGCTTGAATCCAGCCAGATGTCCTGCCCGGCGGTGTTGCGTATATAGATGCTGTCGCTGTGGGGATTTTTGGTGTGACAGGCAAAGGCGCAGCCATAGGGCGCATTTGCCATGGCCGATGTGGCCGACCGGATCGCTGAAAGCCCCGCGCTGGTGGTGGGCAGCAGCATCGAGGGGCTGGTGTCGAGCAGCACGTAATAGTTCACATAGGGCGGCTTGAGCGCGCTGGCCGTGGCGCTGCCCGATATGGCAAGGCTGGAGGAGCCCAATATGGTCGAGAAGATATTGGTGGATTTGGCCCGCCATGTCACCACCACCTGCCGCCCGGTTCCGCTGGTGCTGGATGTGTCAGCCACCGCAATGGTCAGGTCGTTGGCCGCATTGAACGTCACTGCCGTCAACATGCTGGCCTGCGCCTTGAAATTGGCAAGGGCGACGGTCTGGGCAAGAGCGGCGGTCTGAGTCATCGCAAGATTGGACACCGCCGAGAGGGCGGCGGCATCGGCGGCCGCGTCAAGGATGGTCTTGACCCGCATGGCCCGGCTGTAATCCACGCCAAAGCCGGTGGCGAAAATCATCGGCACCAGCGCAAAGCCGGTCATCATCAGGACATTGCCGGATGCATCACGCCGGAATGCGTCCAACAGGCGCAGCAATGCCCGGATCATGATTTGCTCACCGAGGTCGAAATGCGCGGCACCATATAGATCGCCTGTTGCAGCGCCACCGAGCCGAACCCGCGATAGGAGGCCGGGGGCGTATAGGCATAGCCGACCTCGCCAAGGATCAGATAGGAACCGTTCGCGGCCAGATTGCCGGGAATGATCATGCTGGCCCCGGTGGTGCGGGCGGTGATGTTCTGGCCTTGGCTCCACACCACAGTGGCGGCGGTCGAGGATGTCACCAGCACCTGGCTGATGCGCACCGTGATGCTGGTGGACGATCCATAGGGCCACATGATCTGCGTGGCCCCGCCCGCGATGGTGGTCAGATCGCTGGTGGTGACGGCGGAATAGCGCGAGGTCAGATCGGCCATGCTGCGGGCGGCCAGCGTGACCTTGCGGTTGCAGGTCAGCGCGTCGAGCGCGACATAGCCGCCCAGATAGAGCATCAGCAGCACCGGCGCCACCATGGCAAATTCCACCAGCGCAAGCCCGCGCGAGCAATGGATCAGCCGGATTACCAAGCCGCGCATCAATAGCCCTCCGCCTTCATCAGCGCAGTGGCCACCAGCAAATGCTGGCTCTTTCCGGTGGTGACCAGCGAGAAGCCCAACGGGCCGGTCAGCGTGGGCCAGAGATAGAAAAAGCGCACCACGACAATCGCGCCCGATGAACCGGGCGTATAGGAAAAGCTGTTCGAGACATTGCCGCTGCTGTCATAGGTGATGGTGGGCGCGGCAAGGCTGGCGGAGGAAAAGCTGCTGGCGGTGGTGACGTCGATATAGAGGTTGTTGCAGGACAGATAGGGCGGCAAGGTGGCGCAGGCGGCTGTCTTGAACTGATCGGCGGTATAGCTGGCGCTCTGGGCCTGTCCGGTCATCAGCAGGCGGGCCGAGGCCTCGGTGGCGGTTTCCAGCCCCTGCCCCGCGATGAAGGTGAAGGTGGTTTGGAAAATCGCCACGATCAGCGCGATAAAGGCAGGGCCCACAAGGGCGAATTCCACCATCGCCGCGCCCGCGCGATCATGCCACAGGCGCAAGCCCAGCCGTGAACCGGATAAGTGCGACGTCAGTTTGACCCAAACCACCTCAATTGCGCCTAAAACAGCTTATCAAGACCCCCGATTACAGGATGATGGGCAAAGGATTGCGGTTGGGGCGCCTAGGGAAACGCGCTTAGATCCGCGCTGTGATGGCCGCATAAGTGATCGCTTTGGGCGCAGATCGGCGTGCCCCCAGCCATCACCATCGGCTACTAATCTATGGCCATAAAAATGGGAGAGTGGTCGGGCGATGAAGGTTCTGCTGGCCGAAGATGACGAGCAACTGGCGCGCAAGCTGCTGCGGGTGCTGCATGGCCATGGCTTTGCGGTGGACCATGCCGACAATGGCGAGGATGCGCTGCATCTGGCCTGCACCGGGGTCTATGATGTGATCGTGCTCGATCTGGGCCTGCCGGTGATTGATGGGCTGGCGGTGCTGCAAGGGCTGCGCGGGCGGGGTGTCGATTTTCCCGTGCTGATCCTGACCGCGCGTGATGCCTGGGCCGACAAATCGGCGGGCTTCAAGGCGGGCGCCGACGATTATCTGACCAAACCCTTCCTGCCCGACGAACTGGTGCTGCGGATGCGCGCGCTGGTGCGCCGGGCGCGGGGGCTGAAGGCCGAAACCCTGCGCTGCGGTCCGCTCGGCTATGATCCCATCACCGGCGGCTTTGAACTCAACAGCGCGCCTCTGCGGCTGACCGCGTTTGAAACTCGCATTCTGGCCCGGCTGATGCTGTTTCGCGAACATGTTGTGGAGCGCGAGAAATTGTTCGACGCCACCTATGAATTTCAGGCCGATGTGCCGCAAAACTCGCTGGAGGTGCTGGTCGGGCGGTTGCGGCGCAAGATCGGCCATCACATGATCGAGACGGTGCGCGGCCATGGCTATCGGCTGACCGCGCAAAACGCATGAAGCTGCCGCTTTCGCTTCATGCCCGTATCGCGCTGTTGGCGATGGCGATGGTGGCGGCGGTCATCGCCTTCAGCGTGGGCGCGATCAGCAGCGTGATCGAAGGGGCGGTGGCCGACAATATCGACGTTAAAATGGACACCCAGATCCGCATCCTGTCGCATGCGCTTGATGGCGGCCAGCGGCTCATGCCCGCTGCGCTTCATGCCTATGTCGATCTGGATCATCCGCCTGCGGGATGGGGATGGGATGTGCAGACGCCCGGCGGGCATTGGGCGCGCGGCGTGATGCCCGGCGCGGTGGAATATCCGATCCCGCGTATTCACCCCGATGGTGACATTTACAGCGGACGCGGCACGAGCAACGATGGCCATTTGATCCGCATCCGTCGGATAGATCCGGGAGCCTCCTCACCCGGCACGCGCATTCTGGTGATCAGCCCGCGCCATCTGATCGACCGCGAACTGACGCGCGTTCTGCGCGAGGTTTATAAGGTGATGGCGCAGGTCATGCTGGTGCTGATCGTGGCCACGGCGCTGCAATTGCGAGTTGGCCTGCGCCCCTTGCGCAAACTGGTGCAGGATGTCGCGCGGGTGCGCAATGGTCAGGCCCCGCGATTGCCCGAACGCCAGCCCGCCGACATTCAGCCCTTGGCCAGCGAGATCAACGCTCTGGTCGATCGCAACCGGGCGGGGCTGGAAACGGCGCGGCTCAATGCGGCCCATCTGGCCCATGCGGTCAAGACTCCGCTGGCCACGCTGATGCTGCAACTCGAACATGAGGATGCCAGCCAGGAGGCCCGCGCGCTGGTGACCAGTGTGGCCGAAAGGGTGGCCCATCATCTCCACCGCGCCCGCAGCGCCGCCATCCGCCTTGGCCCGCGCGCCCGCACCCAGGTCGCTCCGGTGGCCTGTGAGGTGGTCTCCACCATGCGCCTGATCCACCGGCATCGCGCCATCGCCGTTGCCACGGCGCTCGACAGTCCTTGCGCCGTGGCGGTCGACAGCGAAGATCTGGCCGAGATGCTGGGCAATCTGGTCGATAATGCCGCGCGCTATGCCCATTCGCGGGTGACGATCAGCGCGCAGGAACAGGGCGAGGAATTGATCCTGACGGTGGAGGACGATGGCGATGGCATCCCGGCCGACGAACTGGCCCATGCGCTGACGCCCGGCGTCCGGCTGGAAGATGCCAGCGAGGGCTATGGCTTCGGCCTGTCCATCGTGCGCGATCTGGCCCAGCTTTATGGCGGCTCGCTGATCCTAGAAAGCGCGGATGGGGGCGGATTGAAGGCGCGGCTCAATTTGCCGTTGTGAGGCCGCGTTTCATTTAGGTTGGGTTTCAATCCCCGGTGATAGCGCCCCCATGGCTCCGGCGCCAAGCGTGCCGGTTTGCGCCGATAGTTCACGTCAATTCCAGCCTTGCCCCCAAAGAGAAGCGCAAGTGCCACCGGGGGAGGATATTTATGAAGGGATCGCGCTCTTGCGCATGGATGCTGGCCGGGGTCAGCATCTGGGCCATGCCCGCCGCCGCTCTGGCCCAAAATGCCGATGCGCCCGACATCGTTGTTACCGCGCTCAAACGAGAAACCTCGCTGCTGAAAACCCCGGCGGCGATCAGCGTCGTCTCGGGCGCCGATCTTCAGGCCAAGGGTGTGGTCAATCTGGCCGATATTCAAAATGTTGCGCCCGGCGTTGCCATTGCGCAGGGCCGCGACGGCGTGCAGGTGGCGATCCGCGGCGTGACCACCACCGATACCTCTTCCAAGGGCGAGCAGGACATCGCCTTCAGCGTCGATGGCGCCTATATCGGGCGCGGCAATGCGCGCGGCGGGGCCTTTTTCGATGTCGATCATGTCGAGGTTTTGCGCGGCCCCCAAGGCACACTTTATGGCCGTAGTTCAACCGGCGGGGCGATCAATGTCGTGACCAGCAAGCCCAAGCTTGGCGAAACCAGCGGTTATATCAAAGCCGAATATGGCAATTTCGACACCAAGCGCGCGCAGGCAGCGGTCAACCTGCCGCTGGGCGATACGGTAGCGATCCGGCTGGCCGGTTCGTTTAATGATCGCAGCGGCTATTCGCGGCCCATCGATTATAATCCGGTCTTCTTCGGCACGACCTACCACTTTTCCGCCGCGCAGGCCCGCGCCCGCAATGATCAGAATGACGCCACGGGCCGCGCCTCGCTGTTGTTCAAGCCCAATGATGCCTTCAGCCTGCGTCTGAACGCGACCTATGGCCATCAGGGCGGCGTGGGCGGCGCGCCTGCGCTTGAAACGCAACTGGCCGCGCATGGCGATACGGGGGCGGCCGCGCTGGCGGGGCTGGCCAATCCGGTGCCATCCTTCCTGCGCAACAATTTCTCGCAATATGACGCTGCGCTCAATTACCGTTTTGGCCCGGCCCAGATCGACATCATCGCCTCGCATCAGGTGATGAATTTCAAGCAGCAGAACGCCAGCGTTCAGGATGCCGCAGCCAATGGCGGCGGGGCGCTCTATCCCTGCTTTGGCAATCCGTGCGATGTGCGCAACGCCAATGCGGCAGGCCTGCCGCCCTTTGGCCCGACGTTCCAGCTTTATTACCAGCAGAACCATGTAAAAACCGACCAGATCGAAGCCCGCATCTCGAACGCCGACAAGGGCCGGTTCGACTATGTGCTGGGCGCCAATTACTTTAACGAGGCGGCGGGCGAAAACGGCCAGTCGTGGAACGCCCAGATCGCAGCACCGCTCGACACCGGCACTTATGTGTTTCAGGCCGGGCCGGTCAATGTGACCACCCACAAGGCCTATGGCCTGTTCGGCCAGACGACATGGAACGCCACCGAGCAATTGGGCGTCGTGCTGGGCGCGCGCTATACCCATGATGAGGTCAGCCGGGTGGGCACTTTTGCCCTGCCCTATAATTTCGCCGCCGGTTTCCCCCCGCCGCCCTATCCCGACAGCAATGGCAATGCGATCTGCCATTATCCCGACACTTGCGCGGGCGCGGTCAACAATGGCGGGCAAAAGGACAACAAGGTCACATGGCGCGTGGGCCTGAATTATCAGATGAACCCGCGCGCCCTGTTCTATGCCTCGGTGGCGACCGGTTTCAAGGGTGGCGGGTTTAACGATTACGACCCGGCCACCGGCGGCACCGGCCAATATCAGCCCGCCTCGCTCACCGCCTATGAACTGGGCTATAAGGGCCGCCCGCTGGAAGGGCTGAGCTTGTCGAGCGACCTGTTCTATTACGATTTCTCGCGCTTTCAGGTGAACAGCGGGGTCAATTTCCCCAGCGGCAATTTCGCGCTCTATACCGTGACCACGCCGGTCAAGCTCTATGGCTGGGAAACCGAGCTGAACTGGCAGATCGACCGGGACACCTCGATCGATGCCTCGATGACGCTGGAACACACCAGCTTCTCGAACTTCATCACCGGCGCCAATTCGCTGATCGGCAATGGCGTGTCCTTTACCGGGCAAGCGGTCGATCTGGCGCCTTCCTTCACCTTGCTGGGCGGGATCAGCCGCCGCGTGACCATCGACGATCACAGCGCGCTCCGTCTGCGGCTGAATACGAAATACAGCGCGTCCTATCTGCTCTCCGATTACAACGCCGCCGTCCGCTATCGCCAGCACGGTTTCACCCGCACCAATGCCAGCATCAGCTATGAGTTGGACGATGCGCGCTATACGCTGCAACTCTTTGTCGAAAATATCGAAAACAAGGTTCAGCGCACCAGCATAATCGGTGGCACCTATGCCGGAACCTATGGCGGCACGAACAACAATTCGGTGCTGAACGAAGCCTCTGATCCGGCTAACAATCTGGCCTTCTATACCACCGCGCCGCGTCTGTTCGGCCTGCGGGCGGGCATGAAGTTCTGATGCCCCGGCGGGGAGGGCCACGATGCCCTCCCCGCCTTTTCCTCCCCAGCGCGGCGCAAAGGTAAACCGCATGTCCCTGCTCAAATTCCACCGCTGGCTTTCGATATGCGCGGTGGTGGTCTGCCTCTATCTGGGCGCGACCGGATCGCTGATCGAGATGATCGACCTTCGGGGCCTGGTGACCCATGCCTCGCCCTATGACGCCAATATGCAGGCGATGCGCGGCGATATTAACGGGCCGGGCGATTATGCCGTGATCGGCCCGATGGACTACCACGCGCGGGCCCTGTCAGGCGATGTGGCTGCCATGATGCAGACCACCGCCCGCGCGGCGCAGGTCGCCGCCGGAACGGTGTCTTTGCGCTATGTCGAATTGCGTATGGTGGATGGGCGCGCGGTGGGCGTGGCGCAACTGGACGGGCCTTTGCGCGCGCGCCAGCGTCCGCTGCTAGCCTTTGATCCGATCACGGGCGCGCGACTGCCCCTGCCCGCCCTGTCGGGCAAGAATGAGGAGCCGCGCGATGCCTTGCGGGTGCAGGTCAAATCGCTGCACCGGATGACCACTTTCGGCAATGGCGCCTTGTGGATCAATATCGTCATCGGCCCGGCGCTGGTCGCGCTGATCGTCACGGGGGTATGGGTCTATGTCCGGCAATATCGGGCGCGGGCGCGCATGGGGCGCAAGGCTCTGTTCTGGCAGGCGCAGGATTGGTGGCGCACGCTGCACCGCGTTTTTTCGGCGGCCTGCGCCCTGTTCCTGCTGATCCTTGCCATCAGCGGCACCTGGCTGGCGGTGGAAAGTCTGGTCTTTGGCATAAGGATGGATGCCCAGATGGCCCAGCGCAAAGCAAGTATCGTGGATGGTTTCGGCACGCTGGCGGTTGAGGATGCCGCACCATGGGCCCGCACCACGCTGGCGGCTTACGAGGCTGGCCATCCCGACGCTCCTCCCCGCCTGCTGCGCCTGCGCGCCTATGGCGGCTATGGTCAGGGCGTGGTGGTCAGCGGTGGGCAGGATGCCGGGCAACTGGTCTATAACGCCCGCACCGGCGCGACCATGACCGAGACCGAGCCCGGCTATCCCCCGGTGAATTTCCCCTTTGGCTGGCAGGCGCATCAATGGGCCAAACAGGTCCATAACGGCAGCCTGATCGGCCTGACGGGGCGCTGGATCAGCCTGATATGCGGGCTGTGCATCCTCTATCTCTCGGTGTCGGGCATCGTGATGTATGCGCGGATGTGGCGGCGGCGCGCGGGCAATGGCAAACGGGCACTCTTTTGGTGAGCGCCCCTATTTCAGGAACTTTCCCTATGAAAATCATGGCTCTGGCGCTGATCCTATGCGCCTCTCCTGCTCTTGCGCAAAATGCTGACGAGATCGCCCTGCTCAAGGCCGAAGATGCCCGGTTTCGCGCCGAACTGACCCATGACGCCGCCACGCTGGATCGCATGACGGCGCCGGAGGTGACCTACACCCATTTCAACGGCAAGCATGAAGACAAGGCATCTCTGATGCAAAGCTTCACTCATTTGCCCTTCACCGCCATCGAGCCGACGGATCGCCATGCCCGGCTTTATGGACAAGTAGGCATTGTGCGCGGATTGGTGGCCCGGCAATTGCCCGACCGGCGCCTGCTCGACGCCTATATCGCGGTCTATGTCCGACAGGGCAAAGTGTGGCGGCTGACCAACTGGGTTTCCCATGCCGTGCCGCCGCCACCTTCTGCCCTCCATTGAAACCGATCAGGGGCGCATCTGGCCAAACAGGCTGGCGCTGGCCCCGGCAATGGCATCCTCGGCACAGCCCGGTTTGAGCTTGGACCCGATCACCTGAAATGTCAGATGCGCACCCGCCTCGTTTGAGGCGACATAGCCCGAGGTGCCCCGCTTGTTGGCCAGCGTGACGACCATATAATTGGGCGACTGCGCCTCACGCTTCATCCGCGTGCCGATCTGGCTGTAAACCTCGCCATTAAACCAGCCCAGCGTGACGCCCGCAATGCGCAACAGGCCCACGCTCATTTCCGCATCGGGACCGTCCTTATAGGGGGGCAAGGTGCCCTGCCGCGCGGCTTCGTCCAACCGGATGCGCCCCGGACAGGTGATGTCCTTTTGCAGACTTTCAATCGGCCCGTCATCCCATGTCCGGGGCGTCAGATTGCGCATCACGTCAATCGCCGATTCCCCGATGATGACACCCATGGCCTTTACCAGATCGCCGGTTTCCTCCAGCGCCGCCGCATAGGCCGCGCGGTCGCTTTCGGGCAAAGGCTTGGCGATAAAGCCGTTTTGATAGGTAAAGGCATTGGGCAGGCCCGCCGACACTTTCCACTGATCGGGCGCATCAATGCGTTTATTTTTGGCGTCCGGCATTTGCGTGCGGATGCCCGACAATTCCAGCATGGGGCGGATCAACAAAGGGTTCTGGTCGCCCGATGCCCCCTGCGTCATCAGCGCCACCGCGCCGGGATAGCGCCTTTCCAGATAACGCGAGGCGGCCCCCGGCACATCGCCGCTGATCACGCCCGACAGGTAGAAGTTGATCGCATGCATCGCGTAATTCATGTAAACTGCGATGGGCAATCCATCCTCGCCCAGCACCTCCATCACCGCCAGCGTTTTATCCGAGGGGCCATCGCGGTTGGTGCCCTGATACCAGCTATGCCCATCGAACACGTCGCGGTTGGTGTTGAACGCCACCTGTGTTGTGCCGAAACCGATGCGGGCGGGGCGCCATTTCGCCTTCGCCTCGGTGGCCGCGCGGACCACGGCATCGGCCACGGTTTTCGCATCGGGTTGCCCCGGCAGGGGAATGCTGCGGGTGCTGCTGCTATGCGTATGCGTGGCCGAGATCAGGAAGTTTTGCAAAGGGCACCCGGTTGCCTTGGCCACGCGGGCCGAGGCATCGGCAAACACTTCGGGCAGCACGCCGCCCTGATCGAGCGTGGCCAGCACTGCGCAACTTGCGCCATTGCCGATCACCACCGCGCGGGCATAGATGTGATCGTGGATCGTATTGCCATTTTCCAGCGCGGATTCGGGCGGGGTAATGTCCACTCTGGTCGCGCCCGCCACCAGCGCTTGCGGCGTGGCGGCCTGCGCCGGATAGGACAGCGCCGGGATAAGCCCCAACAGACTTGCGGAAAGAAGAATCTTCACAGGTTTCTCCGGCTTGATCAGGGATAACGCGCGGTGGCGACGGCATCGAGGCGCACCTTGAGCGGATCGGGCGCGGCCGCATTGGCGCCATCGGCGGCAAATTGCATGATCGCATCATCCTTCGCCTCAAAGACCGGCCAATGCGGCAGGCCCGGCCCGTTGGGGTCGCCCTTCTTCACGAAATTGACCCAATAGGCATGAAGCGCCCGCGCCACGCCCCGATCCTGCGCCGTCAGCGACGAGCCATATTTGGCCGCCAGCGTATCCATCGAATAGGGAATGTCGGTGGCATGGGGCGGGCCTTCGGGCCATTCCTGGCGCATCGATGCGGCCACATAGTTGAAGCGGTAATCATAGACCGGCAACCCCTGCGCGCGCAGCAGGGTGGACATACGCCGCGCCGGTTCGCGATAGGAAATATCGCGCCCCATTTCGCGCAGAGCATAATCGGCATTGCCATTGGCCAGCGCGGCATAGGCGGCGCGGGCCTGATCCTGCCCCTTGGCAAAGGTCTTGGTAAAAGCGTTTTCCAGACTCGTTTCGCGCATCCCGGCATAATTGTCAGCCCCGGTCGATCCGATGATCAAAGGGACTTTGGCCGCCCGCCCGGCCTCAATTGCCTTCAGCAGGGATTCCGTCACGATCCGCCCATCGCGCGATGGTCCGGCAAAGCGCTCACGCTGGGCCGACGATGTGCCGATATGGATGCCATCAGTCACCTGCTCGGCGGTCAGGGCGCGCAGCCGGACAACCGCTTCCGGCCCGGTGCCCTCGATGCCCCAGCGGCGCGCGAAATTGATCCCGGCCTGCTCGATGCCGACCACCCCCGGCCCGCCTTCCCACGGGCGCGGATCATTCGATGCATTGCCGCCCGACTGGATGATCGCCTGTTGAAACAGCCCGCGCGCCAAAGGTGTCGCCAACAGCATCGCCACCTGTCCCGCCCCCGCCGACTGGCCATAGATCGTCACACGCGAAGGATCGCCGCCAAAAGCCGCCACATTGCGCCGCACCCATTTGAGCGCGGCGATGCTGTCCATATAGCCGAAATTGCCCTTCAGCCCGTCGTCCTGCCCGGCTTTGGCCAGACCGGGGAAATCGAAGAAGCCAAAGCGGCCCACGCGCCAGTTGAAGCTGACGAACACCACCCCGTCGCGCGCAAAGGGCGCCCCGGAATAGACCGAGGGCGAAGCACCGCCATTCACATTGCCCCCGCCATAGATCCATACCATCACCGGCAGCTTTGCCCCGGCCTTCGCTCCGGCCGGGCGCCAGACATTGGCGACCAGACAATCCTCGGCAGGCTTGGTGCCCAGGGGGGCGGCATCACTGGGGAAAGGCTCCTGCATACAGTCATGGCCATAGGCGAGCGCGGGACGCACGCCCTGCCACGAACGCACCGGCTGAGGCGCACGCCAGCGCAGCGCGCCCACCGGCGGCGCGGCATAGGGGATGCCCAGAAAGGCTTCGGTCGGGCCGTCGCGCCTGCCCGCTATCGCGCCGCCCTCCACCCAAACCTTTGGCTTTGCCTGCACGGTCTGCGCCTGCGCGCCATCCGCCGACAGCGCCACCGCCATTATCGCCCATAATTGCGCCTTCATTCCGGCCATCCTCTCTCTTATGCGTCGCATCCTCTCGGCTCTGAGCCTCCTGCGCGCCTTTTCCTTCTCTCGTTCCGGCAAAACATATCCGAAGGTGTGCCCACGCGCGCCTGTCACGCCGCGAAATCAATCGGCGGGCACCGCCATGCAATCGGGTCGCCCCCGCATTTTCATGGAAGGATTTGTCTCAGCCCACGCTCAGAGGGGCAGAAGAGAGGAGGCTGTCACGTCAGTTCAGGATCATAGCGGATTGGAAGATCGTCTGGCGCGCGCCCGCTGGGTGCGCCAGCATGTCTTTCCGCATGACCTGCAAATGCGCAACTGGTTCCGCAAACGGGGCATTAGCGAGGATGACATCAACGAGGCGATGCAGGAGGCCTATTACCGGATCGCCAAGCTGGACGAGGTTGAACCGATCGCCAATCCGGGCGCCTATTTCTTTTCCATCGCCCGCAATTTTGCGATTCAGCGCCTGAAACAGCTCCCGGTCGTGCCCTTTGAAACACTCTCGGAAATGGACAGCGCGCATCTGGGCATGGAAAGCCCGATTGATGAAACGGTCCATATCCGGCTCAGCTATGACAAGGTGCGGGCGATGATCGCGGCTCTGCCCGAACGCTGCCGGGCGATTGTCGAGCTGCGCAAGGTCGAGAACTGGTCGCAAAAGGAAATAGCGCAGCATTTCGGCATAACAGAAAAGGCCGTTGAAAAGCAGGTCTGGCTGGGCATACGTGCGGTACGCGAGGCTTGGCGCAAGGGAGAGAGTGCAGGAGAGGCGCGTCTGGAAGCCATCGAACGGCGAGGCATGAAGCGATGACCCATCCCCATCCCCATCCACCCCCACTAACGCCTGATGCCGCCTATTGGGCCGCCCGCATGGACAGCGGCGAGTGGAGCGCGCAGGACGAGGCCGCGCTGCGGCAATGGCTGGGCGATGACAAGGCGCGCCATGCCGAATTGCTGGAAACGCAGGCCTGCTGGATGATGCTGGATCAGGCCGAACCGGTGGCCGAAACTCTGCCCTCGCCCCTCTGGCGCAGGCGGCGCTTTCTGGCGGCCGCCGCAGCCGGTGTGGCGGCCATGGTCGGGGCGGCGCGCTTCTGGCCTCGCGGACAGAGCTTTGCCACCAGAACCGGGGAAATCCGGCGCGTTCCGCTCAATGACGGCTCGGTGATGATGATCAATTCCGGCTCCGAACTGGCGGTGGAGATGAGCGCCCATGCGCGCAACATTGAACTGGCGCGCGGCGAGGCATGGTTTCAGGTGGCCAAGGACGCCACCCGCCCCTTCGTCGTGGCCGCCGGTGATGTCAGGGCCAAGGCCGTGGGCACCGCCTTTGCCGTGCGCCTGCGCGAGGGCGGGGTCGAGGTGAATGTGACCGAAGGCGTGGTTCAGACATGGGGCATGGGCCATGACAGCGCCCCCACCCGGCTGACGGCGGGCGAAAGAGTGCTGGTGACGCAAAATGCCGTGGTCTTTCTCGACCGGGGCGGCGATGGTTCGACCGAGCAGGCGCTGGCATGGCGCAATGGCATGATCGATCTTTCGGGCCATACGCTGGCCGAGGCGGCGGCCGAATTCAACCGTTACAACACATTGCAGATCGTGGTGAATGATCCGCGCGTGGCCGGAGAGCGGATGGCGGGCATTTTCCGCATCGATGATCCGCGCGGCTTCATCGCCGCCCTGCGCGACGGTTTCGCCTTGCAGGTGGACAACAGCCAACCCGGCGAAGTGCGCATCACGGCAAAAGAAAATGGCCGGTCATGAAGGCGGGTAGTATTGGATTTTGATAAATACCCCGCCCGGCGGCGGGGATAGATAAAGATTTGGGTGAGGGATGGGAAATAGGTTGGTCGCTCCATGGGGGGCGGCCTTATCGGTTATGGGTTTTGCGATGCCTGCCCATGCACAGGTCGCCCGCTTTTCCATTCCGGCGCAACCGATTGCTTCGGCGCTGGTGCAACTTGGCCGCGCCGCCCATGTCCAGATCGTCGCGCCCGAACGGATGATCGCGGGCAAGAATGCGCCCGCCATCGAAGGCGAGATGAGCCTGCAACAGGCCTTCGAGCGGCTGCTTTCCGGCTCCGGCCTGACGTTCCGCCAGATTTCGCCGGCAACCTATATCATCACCATCGACACCCGCCCCATTCCAGCCGCGCTGCGACCGCCAAAACCGACCCCGCCCCAGCCGCAGGAAACCCGCCGACGCCCGTCGCCCGTCCCCTTGCCGCCCCGGGTCGACGATTCCGCCATTCTGGTCACCGGATCGCGCCTCATCACCAATGGCAACACCATGCCCACCCCGGTCACCGTGGTGACCAGCACGGAATTGCTGGCCTCTGATCCGTCCAGCATCATTGCGGGCATGTACGAGCTTCCCGCCCTGCTCGGTTCGATCACATCGAGCAGCAATATCAGCACTGGCGGGCTGAGCGCGATCAACCTGCGCGGCATCGGGGTCACGCGGGCGCTGCTGATGGTGGATGGCAAAAGGGCCGGACCAGCCTCGGGCGACAATACGGTCAACCCCGATGTCATCCCGCAAATCCTGCTCAAACGGGTCGACGTGGTGACGGGGGGTGTTTCGGCCATCTATGGATCGGATGCGGTGGCGGGCGTGGTCAATTTCATCACCGACACCCATTTTCGCGGGGTAAAGGCCCATTTGCAGCGGGGCCTCTCGCAATATGGCGATGACAGCAAATTCGACATAGGCGCGGCATGGGGCGGCGATTTCGCGGGGGACCGGGGACATATTGTCGCGGGCATCCAATGGCGCGATTCCGAAGGGATCAGCAACCGCAACCGGCGGCCCTTGCTGTCCGAAGCACTCTGGTCCGAACAGGGATCGGTGCCGGGCGGCGGAACGCCGGGCACAGCGGGCAACCCTTATCAGTTGGTGCGCGGGGCGGTGCTGGGCACGGCCTCCTATGGCGGGCTGATCAATTCGGGGCCGCTGGCCGGTCTGCAATTCAACAGCACCGGGCAACTCATCCCCTTTGCGCATGGCGCCGCCACCGGCACGCCGGGCATCGAGATCGGCGGCGATGGCGCCCATTTCGTCAATGGCTCGCTCAGCCCTGCGCAGGATCTGCAAAGCGGATATGGCCGCGCGGAACTTGCCCTTTCGCCCCGGCTCATGCTGTATGCCAGCCTGTCCGTATCGCGCTTTCACCAGACCTATACCGGACAGAACCCATTCCTGAACGGGCTGGCCGTCGGCTATGCCAATCCATTTCTGGCCAGCATCCAACCCGAATATCAGGGCATCATCGCCGCCCAGCCCACCGGGGCCAGCATGCGCATCGGCAAGATCGCCACCGACCTGCCCAATTACCATTTCGGTTTTGATGAGAGCTATGGCCAGACCGCGCTGGGCGCGAAGGGGGAATTGGGGCGCATGCGGTGGAGCGTGGATTACACGCGATCGGATTCGCGCATGACCACGACCAATTACAACAATATCAACACGGGCCGCTTGCTTGCCGCGCTTGATGCGGTCGACGATGGCCGTGGCGCAGCGGTGTGCCGGGCGGCCCTGCTCAACCCGGGGGCCTATGGCGGCTGCGTGCCGCTCAACATCTTTGGCACCGCCTCGGCCAGCGAGGCCGCCGTCCAATATATCGAACAGGCCACCCACGCCACCACCCGCGTCGGCATGGACGATCTGAGCGCCACGGTGAAGGGCACGCTGGGCCATTCCGGGGCGGGGCCGGTCGAACTGGCCGTGAACGGCGAATGGCGGCGGGTGCATTACCGCGTGGGCAGCGATGCTTCGGGCAATGAAAAGGTCGATTGCACCGGCATTGCCTATAACTGCTTTTCCGGCGCTGCGCCCTATATGGGCGGGGCCAATTCGGTGCGCGAACCGGTCAGCCAGATTGTGGCCGAAACAGCCGCCGAACTCGATCTGCCGCTGATGGCCTCATCGCGTCTGGGCCAGGTTTTCGGGCTTAATCTGGCGGGGCGGTTCACCCATTACAACACCAGCGGCGATGCGCTGACATGGAAGATCTCGGCCCGTTGGCAGGTGAGCCGGGATCTGCGCCTGCGCATGAACCGATCACGCGATATTCGCGCGCCCAGCCTTGCCGACCTGTTTGCCCCCGGCACCTATTACCGCAAGAATTTCATCGACACCCACACCAACACATCCGGCTTTGTCACCTTCATCACGCAGGGCAATCCCGATCTGAAACCGGAACGCGCCGACACATGGACGCTGGGGGCGGTCTATACGCCGCGTTTCGCACCGGGGCTTAGCGTGGCGGTGGATTATTACAACATCGCCATCGGCAATGCGATTGCACAGGTCGATGGCTATCAACCCTCGGTCAGCGCGCTTTGCGATGCATCAGGCGGAGCGGCCTCGATATGCTCGCTGATCCTGCGCCCGCTGCCCTATGCCGATACATCCGCAGCCAATTTCCCCACGCAATTGCTGTCCGAGGCGCTCAATGTCGCGCGGGCGCGGGCATGGGGCGTCGATCTGGAGCTGAACTATGTCGCCAGCATCCGCACCATGCCCGTCTCGCTGCGGTTTCTGGCCAATTGGCAGCCCCATGTGATCTTTGACAATGGGCCGGGGGGCTGGGTCGATGTGGGCGGGGCGGCCGATGGCATGCCGGGCCTGCCGCCCCTGCCCTCGGTCAAGCTGTTGGCCAGCCTCAGCCTTGAGCCGTGGCGCGGCACCTCGCTGCGGTTGCGCCAGCGCTGGCGCAGCGCCTTGCGCCAGAACGGCAATCCGGCATTGCATTTCGTCGACGTAAATGTGGCCCCCATCGGCTATACCGACATCACCGTATCGCGCCAGCTATCGTCCAATTTCAACATCTTCCTTAATGTGAAAAATCTGTTCGACGCCGCCCCGCCGCCCTTTGCCAGTTCGGGCGGTTCGGCCCAGATGAACTATCTGGGCGGCTTTGCGCAGGGCGACGACATTGTGGGCCGCTATTTCACGCTGGGCATCCGCCTGCGCAATTAGGAGCGGGTCGAGATGACCGGTATGCCCTTCTCACCCGCGCGATAGGCGGGTTGATTATTCGGCGCGATCAGCGATGCGGCCGGCTGAGGAAAGGTCTGGGGCAGGCGCAGCGTGGAGCGGGCCACGCCATAGCTGGCCGCATCCTTGACCGGCCCCTTGCCATCATAGCGCGCCACATCGGGAAAGACAGGAACCGGGCGCGAAAAAAGCGCAGGTTTGCCCTCGGGCGCATAGGGCAGCGCAGGCCCCGCCTGCGGCCCGCCGCCGCCCATCGGGCCGCTCTCCACCGCATCGGCCAAAATTCTGTCAGGCGCCTTGCCCCCCTCCACCCATGCCATCAGCGGACTGAGCAGGTCGATCTGCGTCGCCCCTTCGCCGCCCACGCAATGCGCCATACCCGGAAACAGGAAAAAGCGCATGACCTCATCGGCCGCCACCTTGCCCATGGCCTGCTGCACGCCCTGATAATAGGCGATGGAAATGGCGGGCTGCACCGTCACGTCCTGCGCCCCATGCCACAGAATCAGCCGCCCCCCGCGCGCCCGGAACGGGGCCAGATCGGTGTTGGCCGCGTTGAACAGTCCGGCGGCAGGCAGCAGCCTGTCATACCAGCCTTGCGTATAGGCAAATTCACTGTCGAGCTGGCTCGCAGGCTTCATGCTGTCGGCATCAAACAACAGGCGACGCAGGGCAAAACCTTCCTTCGTCTCGCGATCACCAAATTGCGTGGCTGTGGACAATTTCCACGATTTCTCCGACCCCAGCGGCCAGCCCGAAATCTCGAAATAATGCCCCTGCCCATCCGATGGCCCCGCATAGAGCCGCTCGACCACACCGACCTCCTCGGCCGTCAGACAGGCGGCGGGATCGGCGCCCTTGCCGCATTCGACCCATGCACGCTGGAAATGGCAGGCGGTGGGCTGTTGCAACGTGCCGTCAATCACCCCGGACACGGCCGCGCAATGGCGCATCACCGCATCATGCAGCAGCCCCAGACGCCCCGCCGCCAGAATGCGCGAACCATCGGCGCGGCGGTTCACATGGTCCTCCCACGGGTGGTAAAAGGCATTGTGGATGCTGTCGATGGCCACCGGCGCGCCCGCGCTCACCCCGTCGAAATCATCGGGATAGCGCTGCGCCTCCATCAGCGCCTGACGCCCGCCTTCCGAACAGCCCATGAAATAGGAATAGCGCGGCGCCTGACCATAATAGGCCCGGATCAAGGCCTTGGCCACCAGCGCGGTCTGATGATTGCCGCGATAGGCATAATCGATCCGCATCTGGGCATTGTCGGTCCATGCCGCATCGCCCATGCCCGAGGAAGCCACCGAACGCGCCGATGCCACCGCCATCTCGCCATTGAGCGCAGGCGCGCAGTCCCCCGCCTGCGACGGCGTCTGGCGCCCCATCGCATTTTCCAGCAGACGCTGCGTCCATCGCTCCATGGGCAGCGAGACGGTAAAGGCAATGGCCGGATCGACGGTGCCTTCGACGCGGCAATAGCGGCCCTTTTCCGTCTCCACCTCCGTGGCCGAGGTGATCCGGGCGGGCGCATCGGTCACGCCCTCCAGTCCCAGATGCGCCAGTTGCCCGCAAGCGGACACCGGCCTGACCACCGTCAGAGTTTTGGGCGCGCCCGGCCCCAAACCCGGCCCTGGTCCAGACTGGGCCATGCCCTGTCCGGCCAGAGCGAGAGAAGCGCAAAGCGCCCCGATGGATATGCGCTTCATGGCTTTTCTCCTCAACTCTTCTGGGCCACGCAGGCAAAACTGGCGACATCATCAGGGCCGCCCTTGCCGGTATAATGCGCCACCTTGGGATAGGCGCAGACCGGGTGCAGCCTTTCCTGCGCCTGCCCGTCCGGCCCGGTCTGTTTATAGCTGACCGTGATGGTCTGGGGCGCGATGCCTTGTTCAACCCATTTGACCAGCGGCTCCATCTGATCGAATGGATTGCCGCAATGGCCCTTGGCCGGGATCATGAACAGGCGGATGCCATCGACCGCCTTGGCCCCATTGGCGGCCAGCGCGTCCTGATACAGTTTGATGGCAATCAGCGGGCTGATCGCAGAATCGTCCCATCCGTGATAGGTCAGGATCTTGCCCCCGCGCGCAAAGAGCGCCGCAAGCCGCTCCGGCTCCACCGCATTCATCCGGCCCCGGCCCAATTCATCGGCGCGGGCGGTGTCCTTGTCGAAATCAAAGCTGTGATAATCCCACGAAGGGTCGTTGAAGAGCATGCGAAAGGTGATCGGCGCCGAAGTATCGGGGGTCTTGCCCGCGATTGGGCCGGGCAACAGGCGCGCACCCAGCGGATAGCCGGGATAGAGTTGCTCGCCGGTTCTTGGATTGCGGCTGCCCTGCGTAATGGCGGTGAGTGCGGCCAGTTGCGGCGCGGTCAGGCAAATTTCGGCATCGCCCGCCTTGCACAGCAGCTTTTTGGGATCAAAACCGCAAGCCAGCGGATTTTCCACCAAACCATCGGCCAAACCGTCCTTGGCGTCGCAGGCTTTCAGCACCGTATCATGGATCATCTGCCACTTGGGCGCGGGGATGAAACTCTCGGGGGTCTTGTTCAGGGCCTGAGTGATATAGATCGAATTGGCCTGAAGCCGCGTCATCGGATTGGCCGGATCGCCGATGGCCAGACCGTCGAAATCATCGGGGAAATATTGCGCCGCCATCCAGCCCTGACGCCCGCCGGTGCTGCATGAATTCCAATAGGTGAAACGCAGGGCCGCCCCGGCCATCGCGGCAAGGATCTGCTTGGCCGCCACCACCGTTTCATGCACCGCGCGGGTCTGCCAATCGGTGGCCTTTTCCGGGTGGCCGACCCAGAAATCGCCATTATGATCATTGGTATGGCCGGTGTTGCCGGCCACCACGGCATAGCCTTTGGCAAGGCCGATGGCCAGATCGCCATATTGGATATTGGCCGAATAGGCGCCATTGCCCAGCATTTGCAGGCGGTTGTTCCAGCCATCGAGCGGAACCCAGAGTTCGACGCGAATGTCGGAATCGGGCGATGGAAACAGCCGCGCCTCCACCCGGCAGAAAGAGGGCAGATCGCGGAATGCTGCCGGATTGCCCCCCGCCCCTGCGGGCGGGACAAAGCCGCCCTTGGCCACGATCACGCCGGAGAGGATCTCGCCTTTGGGCAGCGCGGATTTGACCGCCACATCGCAAGAAGTGGCCGCATGGGCGCTGGTGGCCATCCCCAACGACAGCAGACTGGCGGCCAACAGCCGGTTCAAAACCTTCACGACATTTCTCCCCCAATCAGGCCCGCATCAGGGCGGCCAGTTTTCGCACATTATCAAGGCGTTCGAGCGCCCAAACAGTATCGACCAAACGTTGCGAGGCCGAGCGCCCCAGCACCGGCACGATCAGATCCATCACCTTGGCCTCCACCGCCTGCGCCGAGAGCGGGTTTTCCGGCGTGCCCGAGGGAAAGCGCGTGTGATGGCGCAGCACCGTGCCGTCCTTCAGCGTGATTTCGACAATCGCCCCGCGCGGAGCTGCCGGGTCCATCAGGCTTTCATCGCCCACCACCTTCACCCGCGCGCGGATGGCCAGAACGGTGGGGTCTTTCATCAATGCCGCATCATGGGCATCGACAAAGGACACACCCCCGCGCAGCAGCGCCACCGAGACCAGATGCGGGCAATTGACATCGGGCATCGCGCTTTGCCCGACGATCCCCACCGCATCGCTGGGCAGATGGACCAGCACCGCCGCGATCCTTTCCGCGCTCAACCCATGTTCCCGCCGCAGCGTCAGCAGCGCGTCAAGCGCGGACTGGTTGGGATAGCCCACGGTATAGGTCTTGATGGCGGAACGGGTGATGAAGAAGTCCTGCCCCAACCCCGCCACCATCGCGGCCGGATCGGGCCGCGCCGAAAGCGCACGAAGAAGATTATGCGTGCCGTCCAGCACATCATGCACCCCCGTCAGCCCGGCCTCGACCATGGTGACCGCCATCACGCCATTGCGCGCGCCCATCCCTGCAAAGTCGAAGGCCTTTTCAATGTGATCCTCATCATCGACCCAGCTCCACAGGCCAGAAACCTGCTGCGCGCCATAGGACAGGGCATAGCGCATCCCCGTTTCGTCCAGCGGGGCAAGGATCGCGCTGCCCAGCGCGCAATAGGTCGAGGATGTGCCCTCGGCGCTGCGATGCCCGGCGCGCACGCTGTCCGGCCCCAGCGCCATCAGCAACCGGCACCCCAGGTCATAGCCCAGCACCACCGCGCGGATCAGGTCCATGCCGCTGGCGCCGTTCTTTTCGCCTATGGCCAGCGCGGCGGGGACGGCGGAGCAGCCCGGATGCGCCTTGGTGACAGGTTCGAAATCGTCGGTTTCATCGGCATGGGCGCACATGGCATTGGCCAGCGCCGCGTTGACCGCGCTGGTGCGAAAAGAGGAGGCTGCTACCCCCGCCTCGCCCTTTCCGCCCAGGCCCTGGACATAGCGCAGGGCGGCAAGGCCGGGGCGCATCCGCGCGCCCGAAATCATCGCGCCCAGCGTGTCGAGGATCCGATGCCGCGCCGCCTCCATCACCGCCGGCGGCAGAACCGCAGCGCGCGAGGCGACCATATGGCGGGCCAGAATGCCGGTAATGTCCGAACGCTCCGCCGCCAGCGCCCCGCCCAGAGGCAGCGCCGCCAGAGCGCCCAGAGCCGCGCGCCTGTCCAGCCGCATCATGCCGCTTCCCCCAAATAGGGCGCGCGGCGGGGCAGGCGCCAGCTTACGAAAAACACCATCACCATCATCGCGCTGACATACCAATAGAACGCGCCTTCATGGCCGATGCTCTTGGCAAAGAGCGCGGCATATTCCGCCGTCCCGCCAAAGATCGCATTGGCCAGCGCATAGGCGAACCCCACCCCCAGCGCGCGTACCTGCGTCGGGAACAGCTCGGCCTTGATGATGCCCGAAATCGAGGTGTAAAAGCTGATCACAACCAGCGCGAGAGTGATCAGGACGCCCGCCTGAAACGGACCATCGGCCCGGTGCAGCGCGCCCACCAGCGGCACCGTCATCACCGCGCCGCCAATGGCAAAGATCAGCATATTGGCCCGCCGCCCGATCCGATCAGAGAGCCCCCCCATCACCGGTTGCAAGCACATGAAGATGAACAGGCAGACCGTCATCACCTCGCTGGCCGCGCCGATCGCCATGCCTGCGGAATTGACGAGGAATTTCTGCATATAGGTGGTGAACGTATAGAAGATCAGCGAGCCGCCCGCCGTAAAGCCCAGCACCGAGAGGAAGGCTGCCGGATGCTGGCGCAGCAGCGCGATCAGGCTGCCCGCCTCGCTGTCCTGCCTGTCATGAGCCGAGGTGGTTTCACGCAGCCGCATCCGCGCGGCCAGCGCCGCCAGAGCGGCCAGAGCGCCCAGAATGAAGGGCACCCGCCAGCCCCATTCCTGCAACGCCGCCTCGGGCAGGCTGTGTTGCAGGATGACCACCACCAGCGAGGCCGCCAATTGCCCACCGATCAGCGTGACATATTGAAAGGAGGAGAGAAACCCGCGCCTTCCTTCCGTCGCCACTTCGCTCATATAGGTGGCCGCCGTGCCATATTCGCCGCCCAGCGCAAAACCCTGCACCAACCGCGCCAGCATCAACAGGCCCGGCGCCCAGACGCCAATCGTCGCATAAGTGGGCAACAGCGCAATCACCATCGACCCCACGCACATGGTCAGCACCGAAGCCACCAGCGCCGCGCGCCGCCCCCGCCGATCGGCAAGACGCCCGAATACCCAGCCGCCGATGGGCCGCATCAGGAAACCGGCGGCAAACACGCCCGCCGTGTTGAGCAATTGCCCGGTGGCGTCAGCCTTGGGAAAGAACAAAGGCGCGAAATAGACCGAGCAGAAGGCATAGACATAGAAATCGAACCATTCGACCAGATTGCCGCTGGATGCCGCAATGATCGCGCCGATGCCGGATGCCCGCGACGGTTCGACGGGTTGTGAAGAAGGCACAGGGATCCTCCGTGATTTCAAGGGTTACGCGGCGCAGGGGCGCCGCCGGACAGCGTGACCCCCGCCCCCATCGCGCGCCCCTTTTCCGGTTCGGGCAGCAGCAGGGTGACGATGCTCTGCGTCTGATCGCTCTCGTTCAGATTGTTATGCGCCACGCCCACGGGCAGCACGACCAGCGTGTTGGCGGGCGCCTTGTAATGGCTCATGCCATATTGCACGCTCATCTCGCCCTTGCGGACGAAATAGACCTGATCGAAGGGGTGGAGATGCGTCTCGGTCCGCCCGCCGCCCGGCAGCATATCATTGAGCCGCTCCAGCACATGGGGCGATCCGGTGGCGCGTGAGGCCAGAATGCGTTCGTTGAGCGAAGCATGGCCTGTGCCGCCTGCCAGTTCGCCCAGCGGCGGCGCGGCGCGGACATATTGGGCCGCCCCATCCACATGATAGGCCGCAGCAGGCCGGATCAACCCGGCCAGATCGCGCGCGGGGGCGGGCGTGATGACTTCCAGCACATCGGCCTGCTCGCCGACCTCGTTCCAGATACGATGCGGAACGCCCGCTGGCAGCAACGCCAGCGTCTCGGGCTTCAGCGTAAAGCGCTCATTGCCGATTTCCACCCGCGCCGTGCCTTTCAGCACCAGATAGGTGTGGTCCACCGGCAGGGCGATGCTGCCCTGCGCGGCGGCGTGGGGGGCAAGGCGGGTATAGACGACAAAGGCGCTTTCCAGCCCATTGCCCGGACCGGCGAGAATCTCGCTGGAGGCCCGGCCCTTGAAGGGGGCCAGATCGACCCCGCGCAGAGGCCCGCGCGCAGCACTCAAATGAAATGGCCCGGCAGGCGAGAGGGATGCCTGCCGGGCCTGCGCCACACCGGCCAGAGCGACAAGAAATACGCAAGGGGGAAGAAACCACTTCACGAGACAATTCCTTTGCCCTTGGTGCGTCCGGCGGGCGGCGCGATACAGGTGAAACTGGCAGCATCGTTCTTGTCGCCGCTGCCGCGATAACTGGCCACGGCGGGATAGGCGCAGATCGGGCGGGTCATATCGGGCGCAGCATTCGCCCCGCCGCCATTGGGGTTTCCGGGGCCGGGCGCGCCGCCCGCCAGATGCGCGCCGATCACGCGCTTGGGCTCCACCCCGCGTTCGACCCAGTTTTCAAGGGCGGAGAGCAGATCATGCTCGCCATCGGTCGGCATGCCCGGCGCAGGGCCGGACTGGCCGATGTTCCATGGCCCGTCGCCCCCGCTGCAATGGCCAAGGCCGGGCACCATGAAGAGGTGATAATAGCTGTCCACCAGCGCCTCTGCCTTGGCCGGGGTCAGCTTGCGGCGTTTGACGATGCTTTCGATCAGGCTTTTGCGGAACTTCACTGCCTCCATCGGCGGGATATTGGGATCGTCCCAGCCGTGATACTGGATCACCTTGCCCCCCGCCCCGGCAAAGGCGTCGAGGTCACGGTTGCGCGTGTTCCAGCTGGCGTCCAGCGTCTCGCCGCCCACCATCGCGGTGCGCAATTTGGTTACGTCGCGGTCGAAATCGAAGGACTGGTATTTCTGGCCCTCCAAATAATCCGGGTCGCCATAGGCCATGTCCATCATGAAGCCGGCCCATGGACGATCCGCCTTGGCCGGGTTGGTCTTGCCGGTGAAATAGCGGTCCCATGTCAGCTCGCTGCCCGGCATGATCCCGGCCAGATGCTCCTCGCCATTGCGCGAGTTACGCGGGCCAAGATAGATCGCGCGGACAATCGCCACCTGACGCGGGCTAAGGCAGGTGACGCCCTCGCCCGCCTTGCAGGCCAGCGCCTCGACCCGGAAATGGCATAGGCGCGGATCGGTCAGGAAACGATCCCCGGCCAACCCGCCGCTGGCGGCCACGCATTGCTTCAGAACTTCCTCGTGGATCGCGCTGACCTGCGCCGGTTTGAGCGCATCGGCGGGATATTTCAGCGAGGCCTGCAACGTGTTCCACATCGCGCCCAGTTCCTGCCCCACATGATCGGGCGTGGCATTGCCGATCACATAGCCGTCGAAATCGGACTGATAACGCAGCAATTCGGTCAGGCCTTGAATGCCCCCCGCCGAACAGCCGGTGTAATAGGCATGGTCCGCAGGCCGACCGTAAAAGGCGGCAAGGATGGTTTTCGAGGCCAGCACGCTCAGATGCTCGGCGCGATAGGCATAATCGACCACCTTTGCCCCGTGCCCGCGCGCCCAACTTGAATCCTCGCTGGCCCCCGGTCTGTTGGTATGGCCAAGATCACTGGTCATGGTGGCATAGCCGCGTTTGACACCCCCCAAGGCCCCGCGATGGTTGAGAAAGCCGAAGAAGCCGCCATTGCCCACCGCCTGAAACTTGCCGTTCCACGCCCGTTCCAGCGGCAGCCAGACTTCGAACTTGATTTGGCTGTCGGGAGTGGGCGTTAACGTCCCCGTAACGCGGCAGAAGGGCGCGGCGCTTTCCTTGGCCAAAGCGGGCGAGACGGCGTCGAGCGAGGTGACGCTCTGAGTGGCGGTGATCGCGCCATCGGCCAGTTTCACCCCCGCCAGATCCTCGCAGGATGCGGCATGGGCGATGCCGGGCGCACCCAGCATCAGTCCGGCAAGCGCCGCGCGGCGCAAGGCGCGGCTCACTTCCTGCCTCCCACGGGATTGGCTGCGGCTTCCAGCGCCTTCAATTGCTCCGCGCTGCGGAACTGAAACCGCACCACTTTGTTCGACTGATCGCAAGGCACCCAGATCTCGTTACTGTAGCGGTCATAGCTCATATGGCGCGAGGCGCAGCCGTGGCTGGGGATCGGGAACATCGTCCATTCCCCACTGGTGGGGTTGAAGCGGAAGGCGGCATTGGCCATTCCGCTGTCGGTCCACACATTATGGTCGCGATCCACCGTCGTCTTATAGGGATGGGTGTGGATCGGCAGCTTGTGCCATGTGATCTTGTGCGTGTTGATGTCGATACCGGCGATGGAATCCTGCGCCCACATCGGCACCCATACCTTGTCGCCGTTCTTGTCGGCGGCAAGGCGGCGCGGCATGTTCATATAGGGCAGCGGCGAGGCCGAATTGATCGCCCATGTGCCCCCGCCGATGGAATCATACCATGTCAGATCCTCGCGCGTCATCAGGCCACGGCGGGTCTCATACTCCGGGTCCTGCATGTCGAATTCGGTGACCTTGCCGGTCTTGGCATCGCGCATCGCCACCTTGTCGACATAGCTTTCCGACCACCAGATATTGTCATGCGCATCGACCGAAATGCCATAGGTCGTGCCATCGCCGACCGTGTTCTGCTGGTAATAGTGCCATCCCGGATAGGCGACATCCTTGCGCCCCAGTTCGGCCGGGTCGAACACCACCGTGCCATAGCGGGCATTGGTGACGCCGCGCCCCTTGGAATCGACATCGGTGGAATTGCCCATGCCCCCCATCACATCGGGCTTGCGCCAGCCTTCGAACGCATCACTGCGCGGGTTGAGGCGGACGATATAAGGGCCGCCATGCATCCAGATATTGTCATTGCCGTCGGCCTCGGCGATCTGTTCAAAAAACAGCATCTGATTGTTGGCGCCGCGCACGGTGATATGCTGCATCGCGCCGGTTTTGGGGTTCAGCTTGACCACCGAGCGATTGGTTTCAAAGGTTTCGCGCGCCTGGGTGATCCATGCCTGACCGTTCACGTCGGCGATCACGTCATGGATGCCCACCTGTCCATGCATGCCCACCGATGGCCCAAGCGCCCATTCCTGCCCGGTATACCAACTGGGGTCATTGGCGGTTTCCTTCAGCGGCAATTCGTATTCCGTTACCATCGCGCGGGCCGCATCGCCGGCGGGGCGCGGCAAGGGCTTGGGCAGCAATTTCGAAGTGGGCCCGCGCACCTCGGCCAGATAATGGGCCAGTTCATCGCGGTGGCGGCGGATGATCTGCCCTTCCCAGCGCAATTGCGCGGCATTCAGATCGCCCGGTCGATGGCCCTGATAAAAGGCGTTTTCCATCGATTTGACGATGATGTTCCAGCCCTTTTCGTCGAACCGATTTTGCAGCACGACATCAAGGCTGTGGCATCCGGTGCAGGCCACATACATGATCTGCTTGATCCGTTTATGCGCGGCGCTGTCATCCGGCAGGCCGTTGAACCATTCATAGCCGTTGAGCTGCAACCCATAGTCAGCCAGCGGTTTCAGGCTGAGCGCCTGCGTCCCGGTATGTTCGCCATCAAGCGCAAGTTCTGCCCGTGCCGCTGAAAAGCCCACCGCCTGCGCCATCACGCGATATTGCCCGGCGTCCAGATGCGGGAAGAGATAGACCCCGCGCTCGTCAGTATGGACGCTGGTGCCAAAGGTCTGCTTGACGTTGCGCAGCGTCACCGTCACGCCCGCCATCGGCTTGCCCCCGGCGTCGCGGATGACGCCCATCAGGCCGGGCGCCTCGACCTTCGACATTTGCGCATGGACGCTGGCCACGGTCAGCGCCGCCGCCCCGACCAGAACGGCGCGGGCGATTTTGCGGATTGTGTGCATTGGCTGGTTCGCTCCCATGGTCAGTCCACCGATCCTTGAGCGCCCTGAACGGGTTTGGCGCCCGGCAGTCGGCCTGCCAGCTGGTCCTCGGTGGGCTGGGCATTGGCGGGGATGGTTTTGACATAGGCGATCACGTCATCCATCTGCGCCGGGCTGAGCGTATATTGGAACGAGGGCATGTTTTCCGTTCCCATCGTCAGGAATTGACGTAAGCCCGCATCGCCAAGGCCCGAGGTGATCTCCGGCGCAAGGAAGGGGCCGACCGTATGATACGAAGGTTGACCCACGCCATCATGGCAATAGGCACAGCGTTGCAGCCAGATCGTGCGACCGCGATAGACATTGGCGGGAATGGCCTCGTCCGCGGCCAGTTTCGCCGTATCATAGGGGCGCGTTTCCACCTTGATCGGGTTTTTCTCCGGAGCGCCCCCTTCCTGCGCCTGCGCCGCCAATCCGATCATCAACGCGCCCAGCATCACGCCGCGCACCGCCCATTTTGCCCGCCTCTGCGCCATATGCCTCAATCCGCCTTGGGGAATTTGATGTCGAGATAGGTGACGAAACCATCCACCCCGACCCAGCGATGCGAGACGCCCGCCGGGATCAGGATGATGTCGCCCGCCTTCACATGCTGACGATAGCCGCCCTCGACATCGGTGCCCGCCAGATCGCCGGGGGCGGGCTTGCGCGGGGCGGGCTGGGGCGTTTGGGGATCGAGGAACAGATCCTTGTGGGTTGCCGAATCATGGCCGGTGATGCCCGTGATCGTGCCGCCGGTTTCCAGAATGCCGCTGCCCTCGCGCACGACGAAAAGCTCGCTCCATGTGCCATGGGCATGGGGGCCTTCGGGCTTGGTCATGCGAATGAAGGCGGTGGAATGGGTGCTGGCATTGATCAGCCGCTTGCTGAAAGCCTTGGGCTGGCCATTGGCCTCGACCACGCCGTCGGCAATCGCCTTCATCTGATCCAGCGTGATATAGACGCCCTTGTCGCGCGGCTCCTTGGGCGGGCCGGAAGGCGCCTGTTGCGCAAAAGCGGGAGCGGCCAGCGCCAGCAGGGCGAGGCAAGGCAAATCCTTCTTGATAATCATGGTGGAAATCCCGTCTCAGAGCTTGAACAGGCGGTGCAGATTGCCGCGCAGAATGAGATCGCGGTCGCTCTCGGCAAAATTCGCCTGATCGATCAGCGAGTGCGGCTGTTCGATCATCACGCCGGGCGAATACATATTGTCGGTGCCCAGCACGACGCGATCCGGCCCGACCATCTCGACCATGAAGCGCAGGGATTCGGGCCAATAGGTCAGCGTGTCGAAATAGAAGCGGCGGAAATATTCATAGACCGCCTTGGGATATTTGCCCCCGCCCCGGTTTTCCAGACGCCCGCCGACATAGGGCAAGGCCCCGCCGCCCGTGGTGGCGATGAAGTCAATGTCGGGATATTTGTCGAGCGTGCCCGAGGAAATCAGCTTGGTCATGCAGACCGCGACCTCCAGCGAATTGCCCAGCGAATTGGTCAGGCCCGGAAAGCGATTGGCCGCCTCATTGCCGCCCGGCGCCACGCCCGATGCCGCATCGGCCAGTCGCTTGCCACCAAACCAGTTGGCCTCGCCGTCAAGCGGATGGAGCAGGATCGGCAGGCGCAATTCCTGCGCGCGGGCAAAGATCGGCTGAAACGCAGGCTCGAACATGAAATCGCGCCCGGCCAGCGACGTGGGCAGATGGAGGCAAACCATCCCCGGTTGCCCCGCCACACGGTTCAATTCCGCCAACGAACCAACCGGATCGGAGCAATTGACCTCGATCCCGCCGATGAAGCTGCTGGGATAGGCTTTATGCGCGGCAATGGCGGCATCGTTCGAGACGCGCGCGATCATCGCTCCCTGTTCGGGCGTCACCCAGACCCACGGACGAAAACCGCCCAGCGTCAGCAGCGACATCTGGATGCCCAGCTTTTCCTGCCCGGCCTTGCGATGGTCCAGATCGTGGTTGATCGGCGGCAGGAAATCGGGCTGGCCCAAATCGGCCTTGGCCTTGAGATAGGCCGGGGGCGCCCAATGGCTGTGTACGTCAATCGAAATCGGCCCGGTCGGCCGCTGGGGCCTGGTCCACAGCTTGGGGCTGGCATGTTCGGCAAAACTTTTGCCCAGCAGCGGAGCCGCGCCCTTGGCCTGTGCATGGGTCTGAGCCCCGCCCAGCAAACCACCCGCCGAAGCAAGCGCGCCGGCTTTCATGAAATTGCGCCGTGTCGGCTCCATCATCTTCTCCCTGTCCCGTTGTTTGAAAAGGACTGCCTCAGTTTGAGTGCGCAAAGCGGCGCGATCCTTCCCCAGCTGGCAAAAAATATCGGGGAAGCGCGCGCTCCCCCGATCCGGCCGGAATTACATCTTCATCCGCACGCCAACGGTGAAGTAGCGCCCTTCGATGTCATCGCCCTGCGCAAAGCCGCCCAGATAGTTCATCTGGCTCTGGCCGCCTGTGCTGGCGAAAACGGGCGGCTTTTTGTCGAACAGATTCTGGACGTTGAGATAGGCGTTGATGTTGGGCGTCACGTCATAGCTGATGTTGGTGTCGGTATAGCCCACGGCCGGAATGTCGCCGATGGCAAAGGCCAGCGAGGCCGTGCCATGCTGGCGCAGACCTGCGCGCCAGCGTTCACGCAGCGAGACATGCAGCTTTTCAGTGACGTCGAATTTGGCATCGGCCACGATCTTCCACTTGGCGATCGGCGGCAGACCGCCCACACCATCGGCCGCGCCGCCCACATCGACAACGCCGCTGGGCCCCTGATCGTAACGCAGCGTGGGCTGATAGGTGACCAGCGCGCGCAGCGAATAGGGATGGCTGCCCAGACGCCCGGCATAATTGGCCTCGATATCGACGCCATGCGTGCTGAGCGAGGCGACGTTGAGCGATTGCGAGAGCAGCAGCGTGGGCGCATTGGCCGCAGTCGCATATTGCGGCGAACCATAGGCATAGGGCCGCACATAGAGCGAGCAGACCGAGCCGGTATAGCCCGATGAAACGCAGGACGCCCATGTCGCGGGCTGGAATGCGGCGATGCCGACGATGGCCTGATTGATCTTGATCCGGTAATAATCGACGGCAAGGCTGAAGCCGGGGATGAATTTGGGCTTGAACACCGCGCCAAAGGTCAGCGTATCGGCCTTTTCGGGTTTCAGCGCGGGGTTGCCCTGGCTCAATTGCGGCTGTTGCGGATTGAACACCCCGGTCAGGATGTCGGTATAGGTCGTCGTGGTGATGGCTGCGGGCAGATAGAGGTCATAAAGGTTGGGCGCCCGAATATCGCGCGAACGCGTGGCGCGCAGCGTCAACTGATCGCCCACATGCCAGACCGCGCCGCCCTTCCACGTCCACACCGTCCCGCTGGTGCTGTAATTGGTGTAGCGCGCCGCGCCATTCAGCGTGAAGGAATCGACAAAGGGCAGATTGTGCAGCACCGGCACTTCGATTTCACCGGCAAATTCGGTCACTCTTTGCGTGCGTTGCGGCAAGGGCGCCGCGCCGCCGCCGCCCAGATAGCGCACGGCATTCACATTGTTGACGCAGTTGAACTGAATCCCGTTGCAATCAATCGCGTCATTGGGCGTGGCATTGGACGTCACCTCCAGCGAAGTCCGCCGCCATTCCGCCATCACCACCGCATTGACCGGACCAGCGGGCAGATCGAACAGCTTGCCATGGATATCGGCGTTGAAATCGTCCGTGGTCCAATGCTGGGTGTTGGCGGCCACCTGCGTGAAATAGGAAATGGCGGCCGCGTTGCGGGGATCGCCGGCGTTGAAAATGTTATAGGGTGCACAATTGGCAAAGCTGGCATTGGTGAGCGAGGCGTTGCAGACGATGTTGCCGCCGCTGTTCACCGCGTTGACCGAGGCATAGAATTTGTTCAGGTTGATCGCGGCATTGTTGCGCGTGCTCTGGATCGATTCCGTGCGGTAATAGCCCGCCTGCCAGGTGAAATTGCCCAGCTTGCCGTCAAAGCCGACATCGGCGTTCGAATAGGTTTCAAACGCGTTGATGGTATAGGGCGAAAGGCCCAGATCCATCTTGGAGAGCTGGAACGAGCTGCCCGCGGCCTGCGCCGCGATGGTGGCCGCATAGGCCGATTGCACCGAGGACAGGAAAGGATTGCTGTAGGCAATCGCGATCTTGCTGAACAGCGGGTTTTGCTGGGTATAGCTCTGCTTGAACTTGGTGAAGATCAGCGAGGCGTGGGCATGGAGACTGTCATTGATGTCATAATCCAGCCGCGCCATCGAGCGATAGGTGACCAGCGCCGAACCGGCGGTCGAGCCTTTGAAATAGGCCCCATCGCCGCCAATGTTTATCGCGCTGCTGCTGGTGGGCGTGCCGGGGTTGAAAGCGGTCAGCGTGCCATTGGGGGTAAACATCATGCCCGACAGCGGGCCGCTGTTGATAAGCCCGCCAAAGGCCACCGAATTGAGCGTGGCGCCATAGACCAGATTATAGGGGCTGGCGGCTGTGCCCGCGCCCACCATGCTGGCGTAATTGTTGAGGAAAGGGCGGCTGGCGCGGGTGAAACCGGCGCTGTCGCTATATTCCAGCCCGATTTCGAAATGGCCGCGCCCTTCGTTGAAATCGCTGCCCCAGGCCGCGCCAAAGCCCATCTTGCGGTCATCGCCATAACCGGAGATGCCGCCGCGCGCATCGGCCTTGAAACCGTTGAACTTGTGGTCGGTCACGAAATTGACCACGCCCGAAACCGCATCCGAACCATAGGCCGCCGAGGCGCCGCCCGTAACCACATCCACCCGCTTCATCAGGATCTGCGGGATGACGTCGACATCGACCTGCCCCTGATTCTGGGTCGAACCGACGCGGCGGCCATCGACCAGAATGAGCCCGCGCAACGAACCGATGCCACGCAGGTTGAGCGTGTTGAAACCGCCGGTGTTCACATTCGAGGTGGTGTTGATCGAACCGAGCAGGCCGGGCAGCGCATTGAGCCCTTCGACCACACCGGCAGGCTGGGCGGTCAGCATCGTCTCAACACTGGCCACAGTAACCGGCGTCGGGCTGTTGTTTCCGGTGGCGACCAGGCGCGAACCGGTAACAATAATTTCCTTATCCGGCGCCGGCGATTCTTCTGCATAAGAAATACTGGGCAACATTATTGCGGTTGTAAGAGCCGTTCCCAGCAAGAATCGGCGTCTGTCAGAAAATTTGGGCATTCCATCCTCCCGTGCTTTATCCTTCGGCACGGTTGGAGGCGGAATGCGGGAAAAATCCTTCCGATCTTTTTTCGCGGCACTGATTTTTTCACGCCATGTTCGAGAGGCGGCGTCATTCCAAAGAACTATTTTACAAAATATTGATTTTTAATGGATAAAATTTGGAAGGAAAATCCCCCCTCAAACCCTCATAGACATGGCGAGCTTAGAAAAGAGCCGTTATGCTGCATGGGGAGGCGGCGCTGGAGGCATGGCCAATACTGAACTGGAGCGTCATCTTCGTATGTCCCTGTGGGTCGCCAAAGAGATCCTGCCCCATGAATCACGCATTCGCGGCTGGTTCAGGCGTAATCGCATTTCGCCCGAGGATACGGACGAATTGCTGCAGGAAGCCTATTGCCGCCTTGCCACCATCGACGCTTTCGAGGCCATCGCATCGCCGCCGGCCTATTTCTTTTCTATCGCACGCAATCTTCTGGCCAAGAAATTGCGGCGGCCGCAGGTCGTCTCGATCGAATCCTTTTCCGAAATCGACAGCACGATCCAGTTTGACAATGACGATATGGAAGATGCCGCCCACCTGCGCCATGCCAGCGCCAAGTTGCGCGGCCTGATCGCGGGCCTGCCCGACCGCTGCCGCCGGATCGTTGAATTACGCAAGATCGAGGGATGGTCGCAAAAGGAGATCGCATCGCATCTGGGCATCACGGAAAAGGCGGTGGAAAAGCAGGTCTGGCTGGGTGTGCGCGCGATACGCGAGGCATGGGAAAGGAAGGCCCGCCCCGGCAATATGGCCGCAGAACGCCTTGAAAGGGTTGTACCATGAGCATGGCATTCGAAAACAGCGATGATGCCGTCGCCTATTGGGTCGCCCGGATCGACGCGGGCGATCTGACGCCAGAGGAAACCGCAAGGTGGCAGATGTGGCTGGATGAGGACCCTTCGCATCGCGGCAAACTGCTGCGCACACAGGCGATCTGGATGTCGCTGTCGCAAACCGAAGATCAGGCCGCGCCCGAGGATGAAGCCCCGGTCCGCGCGCCTCTGTGGCAAAGGCGCTCCTTTCTGGGCGGCGCGGCGGCGGCGGGATTGGCGGCGGTCGGCGGGGCCTATTTCCTGCTGGATCGCGACCAGACTTTTTCGACGCGCAAGGGCGAGGTGCGCCGCGTGCCGTTGATCGATGGATCGGCGATGACGATGAATTCCGACACCGGCGTTTCGGTGCGAATGGAGCGCAACCGCCGCATGGTCTCGCTGGCGCGAGGCGAGGCATGGTTCGAAGTGGCCAAGGACCCGGCGCGGCCGTTTGTGGTCAATGCGGGCAATATGGTCACACGCGCGGTCGGCACCGCTTTTTCGGTGCGCCGCCATGAAAATGCGGTCGAGGTGATGGTGACCGAAGGCGTGGTGGAAACATGGTCGCCCGATCGCGCCGATCAGCGCCTGCGCCTCAAAGCCGGACAAAGGGTCGTGGCCACCGACAGCGCGATCATCCATTATCGTCCCTCGCAAAGCGAGCAGGTCGAACGCGCGCTGGCATGGCGAACGGGCGAGATCGATCTGGCCGGCAACACGCTGGCCGATGCCGCCGAAGAGTTCAATCGCTATAACACGCGCCAGTTGCTGATCGCGGACCCGGAGATTTCGGGGGAACAGATAGCTGGCGTTTTCCGTATGAATGATCCAATGGGCTTTGCCGAGGCGGTCAAGGCCAGCCTTGATCTGAAGGTGGACATATCCGACCCGACAGTCATCCGGCTGGAACGGAAAACACGATAAGAATGAGGTTATGGGGGCGTTCCGGCGCCTTCCATGGGGAGAAATTGCGGCGCAGCCCCGCAAAGGGGCAACCGCATGGCAGGATGGGGGTAGGCCGACAGCGTGTTGGGCCAAAGGTCAGGCATAGGCGTTTCATGCGCCGCCTTGTGCGCGGCATTTTGCGCGGCCACGCCCGCTTTCGCGCAGACGCAGACCTATGCCCTTCCCGCCCAGCCGGTGGAAACCGCGATTGCCGCCATTGCTCACCGGGCGCATATTCAGATCGTCGCCTCGCAACGGCTGATTCGGGGCAAATGGGCGCGGCCGGTCAATGGCGATTTCACGGTCGATGAAGCGCTGGCCCGGATGCTTCAGGACACCGGGCTGACGCTGCGCGTGATCGCCAGGCGCACCTACGCCATTGTTCCCGCCCCTCCCACCACGCCCCCCTTGCCGCCAGTGGAAACGGAACTGCCCGCACATCGCCCCCTGCATCTGTCGCCGCCCCGCACCGAACCCGCATTCCATCGTCCCGAACCTATGCCCATGCTCAGCGGGTCGGGCATTATCGTGACGGGATCGCGCCTGATCCACACGGGCAGCACGCCGCCCACGCCCACGCTGATCCTGCCTGCGGGCGAGATGTTGCAGGCCCATCCGGGCGGGATCATTGATGCGCTCAACACCATTCCGGCGATCAGCGGGTCGATCAACACAACATCCAATGTGAACACCGGCGGCTTCAACATGCTCAATCTGCGCGGCATAGGATCGCTGCGCGGGTTGATCCTGCTCGATGGCCGCCGCATCGGGCCGACGCAGGCGCAGGGGCAGGTCGATGTCGATGTCATCCCGCAAATCCTGCTCAAACGGGTCGATGTGGTGACGGGCGGGGCCTCGGCCACCTATGGATCGGACGCGGTATCGGGCGTGGTCAATTTCATCAGCGACACCGATTTTACCGGCTTCAAGGCCGAGGCGCGCGGCGGCATTTCGCAATATGGCGACGATGCCAAGGCGGGCCTTGGCGCCGCATGGGGCGCCCGCTTCGCTTCCGACAAGGGCCATGTCGAGATCGGCTATGAATTCTCCGACAACCGGGGTTTTCTGCGCGCAAGTCGTCCTTTCCTCAACAATTACGCCAGCATGGTGGGTCTGGGCACGGCGGCAGCGCCCTACAGCCTTGCCTATGGCACCACGCTCAATTCGGCCAGTTTTGGCGGTTTGATCAACTCGGGACCGCTGGCCGGATTGCAATTCGCCCAAAACGGCGTGCTCTCCACCTTTCAGCCGGGCACGCCCACCACGACCGCCGCAGTCAATATCGGGGGCGACGGCGCCTATTTTCAAGGCTCGACCGCAGGCTCCGCGCTGACCACCCATCGCAGCATGGCGCGGCTCGATTATGCCTTCAGCGATGGGCTGAAATTCCATGCCTCGGCTATATTCAGCGCGTTCAAACAGAGCTACACCCAGCAGAACCCTTATTTCAGCCGCATCGCCATCGGCTATAACAATGCCTATCTGTCCGGCGTGCAGCAGCCCTATCAGGCCATCATCGCCGCGCAGGGCGCGGGCGAGAGCTTTCAGTTCTCGAAACTGGATCTGGCGCTGCCTAATTATCGCTACAATGCGCTGGAATCCTATTACAATATCGATGCCGGGCTGGAGGGCAGGCTGGGTCGTTTCGAATGGAGCGTCGATGGCTATCGCACCCTTTCGACCCAGACGATCCGCAACAACAACGGCATCAATCTGCAACGCTTCTGGGCCGCGATTGATGCGGTGGATGCGGGCGGCAAGACAGTGTGCCACGCCGCGCTCAGCAACCCGGCCTATGCCGGTTGCGTGCCGCTCAACCTGTTCGGCCCTTCCTCGGAACAGGCCGCCGCCATCGCCTATATCTCACAGCCGACTATGGTCAATTACCGCTATGTCACCAACGATGTGAACGCCAGCATCAAGGGTCGCCTGTTCGATCTGCCCGCCGGTCCGGTCAAAGCGGTGCTGGTGGGCGAATGGCGGCGGCTGACCTATGAGGTGGGATCGAATGCCGCGCCCGATGATCCGATGGATTGCGCAGGGATCGAGTTCAACTGTCTCAACACACCCTATGCGCTGCGCTATATGGGCGATCAGAATGCCCCCCTGCCGCAGGTCAGCCAGACCGTGCGCGAAATCGCCACCGAGCTGGAGGTGCCCCTTATATCGGGACAGCCCCTGATCCGCTCGCTCTCCTTCAACGGCGCGGCGCGCTATACCCATTATGACACCAGCGGCAGCGTGGGGACGTGGAAACTGGGGCTGGTGTGGAAAGTGTCGGATGCGCTCACTCTGCGCGGCACGCGTTCGCGTGATATCCGCGCGCCCAACCTCTATGATCTGTTCCGCCCCGCCACGATCAGCACCACCAATTACACCGATCTGCACACCAACACATCGGGCATTGCCATCCAGTTGTCGCAAGGCAACTCCGATCTGAGACCGGAAGAGGCCGATACTCTGACACTGGGCGGGGTCATTCGGCCTGCTTTCCTGCCCGGTCTCACCCTGTCGGTGGATTATTACTCGATCCAGATCGATCAGGCGATCGTCGGCATCGGCGCCTTTCAGCCCGCCACGCAGGCCGCCTGTGAAAATTCCGGCGGGACGGCTTCGGTCTGCGCGCTCTATATCCGCCCCCTGCCCTATTCCGACACCAGCCCGGCCAATTATCCCACGCTGCTGCTGGCCCAGACCTATAATGTCGCCTCGCTTTCAACGCAGGGGATGGACATAGATGCGCGCTATGAAGCCCGGATCAGGGACCATCCCCTGACCATCCGCGCGCTGATCACCTATCAGCCCACGCTGCGCTATAACAATGGCGTTGCGGGCGTGGTCGATGTGGGCGGAGCGGCCGATGGCGTGGGCGCGCTGCCCCCCATTCCCGATATCAAAAGCACGATCAGCCTGTCCTATGCGCCGTCGGACAATTGGCTGATCCGGCTGCAAAACCGCTATCGCGGGGCTATGCGCCAGCACGGCGATTCCTCGCTGGTTTTCAGCACCGGCCCGGTCCGATCCACCACCTATTTCGACATCAATGTCCAGCATACGATCAACCGCTGGGCCACCGCCTTTATCAACGTCCAGAACCTGTTCAACAAGGCGCCCGCCGTCTTTGCCAGCACCGGCGGATCGACCCAGATGAACTATCTGGGCGGCTTTGCGCAGGGCGATGACATTGAAGGGCGCCATATCAGTTTCGGCATTCGCACTCGTTTTTGAAACCGGGAAAGGAAATTGGCTGGAAGGAAATTCCGGGAATGCGGCTCATTGAGAATGAATTGCATTAACGGAGATCCCATGGCCCTGCCTCTTCCCAGCAACTCCCGTGCGGCCAGCGCCGCGCTCCTTCCGGCGCTGGCCTGCGCTTTACTGCCCCGGATCGCCCATGCCGATACCGAAGCGTCCCCCGCCATCATCGTTCACGGCCAGATGGCGGAAAATCGCATCAGTCTGGAAAAAATCGAAACATCCCAGATTGATACACCTCAATCGCTGACCGTGCTGAACCAAGATGAATGGCAGGCGCGCGGCGTCAACAATTTGGCCGATGCGCTGCGGATGGTGCCGGGCATCAGCCTTGGCGCGGGCGAGACAAGCTGGCAGGGCAACAATGCCTCGCTGCGCGGTTTTACCACGCGCGACGATATGTTCCTCGATGGCATGCGCGACTTTGCCTATTATTATCGCGATCCGTTCAACAGCCAGAGCATCGAGGTGCTCAAAGGCCCGGCAGGTATCCTGTTTGGCCGGGGATCGACCGGCGGCGTCATCCATCAGGTCAGCAAGGCGCCCGAAAGCGCCGCCTCAACCGCCGTTTCACTGGCCGCAGGCACGGATGACACGCGCCGCGCAACCCTCGACGCCAACCAGCCATTGGGCGACCATGGCGCGCTGCGGGTCAACGCTATGGGCCATACCTCGCATGTGGCGGGGCGCGACGAAGCTCTCAACCGCCGCTGGGGCATCGCGCCCACGCTGGCGCTGGGCATGGGCACCGACACCCGCCTCACCCTGTCCTATCTGCATCAGGAAGAGCACAACCGGCCCGATTACGGCATTCCATGGTTCAACGGCGCCCCGGCTCCGGTCGCGCGCAGCAATTACTATGGCTTTTCCGACGATTACCTGAACACCACCGTCAATATAGTGACGCTCAAGCTGGAGCATGATGTCAGCAACCATCTGAGCCTGCGCAACCGGACGCGCTATTCCTCGGCCGACCGCAGTTTTCGCACCTCCGAAGCGGCGGTTCCCACCGGCATTGCCGCCACCACGCCGCTTGAGGCGATCACCGTCACCCGCAACGAATTTTCCGGGCAAAGCAGCGATCTATTCCTGCAAAATCAGACCGACATCACCGCGAATTTCAAGACCGGCGCATGGGACCATACGCTGGTCGGCGGGATCGAACTGGGGCAGGAAGTGCCACGCCCGACCTATATCTTCCACACCGGCGTGATCGCCACCAATCTGGCCAATCCCCTGCCGCAGGCCTTTGCCGAAACCTCCTCCTATGTCCGGCTGCACGCTCATGCGCGCGCCGCGACGCTGGGCCTCTATGCACTTGACACGATCAGGATCGGCGAAGGCTGGATCGCCATCGCGGGCCTACGCTGGGACCGCTATAAGGCGCATTATCAAAGCACAGGCTATAGCGCCACCGGCGCGCAGAGCAGCAGCACCGACCAATCGCCGGTCAATCGCAAACTCTCGCTGCGCGGGGCGTTGGTCTATAAGCCCGCCGCGAATGGCTCGCTCTATCTCAGCTATGCCGACAGCTTCAATCCATCCGCCGAAGGGATCACCAGCATGATCTCTTCGGGCCGCTCGGTGGCGCAGGCCAATCTTGACCTCCGGCCCGAAACCGGACGGGTGATCGAGGCGGGGGTGAAATGGAGCCTGCTAAGCAATCGCCTGATGGCCAGCGCGGCGGTGTTTGACACGATCAAATCGAATGTGCGCGTGCCCGATCCGGCCAATTCGGCCTTCAACCTCAATGGAGGGCGCCAAAGGTCGCGCGGGATGGAGCTGGAGATTTCCGGCAATATCACCGCGCGATGGAGCCTGCGCGCCGGCTATGCCTATCTGGACACGGCAACCCTGTGGAGCGCCAATCCCGACGCATCGGGCTCGCCCCGCATCGGCGCGCCGCTGCCGCTGGCCCCGCGCCACAGCGGCAGCCTGCAAAGCGATTATGCCTTTACGCCTCGCCTGTCAGCCGGTCTGGGCCTGTTGTTTCAATCGAGCAGGCTGGGCCAGAACACCAATGCCTCCTATCTGGTGGCCCCCGGCTATGCCACACTGGAGGCCCGGGCGCGCTATGAGGTCGCGCCCGGTTTCGATGTGCAGATCAATGTCTCCAACCTCACCAACGCGCTGTATTACGATCAACTGCACCCCTTTCACGTGATCCCCGGCGCGGCGCGCAGCGCGCTCATCACGCTGGGCTGGAAAGGATAGGCCGATGACCGCCTATCCCCTCACCATCCCCGCCGTGCTCGATGCGGCGGAATTGGCACAGTTGCGCGCCATCCTCTTAGCCGGGCCGTGGGAGGATGGTCTGGCCACCGCCGGTCCCCTTTCCGCGCCGGTCAAGCGCAACCGGCAATTGCCCGAACAATGCCCCGCCGCGCGCGAGGCAGGGGCGATCATCAGTGCAGCGCTGGGGCGCCATGCCTTGTTCATGTCCGCCGCGCTGCCCGCCCGCATCGCGCCGCCCATGTTCAATCGTTACCGCGCGGGCGAAGCCTATGGCGCGCATATCGACGGCGCGCTGCGCCAATCGCAAGGCTTGCGGATACGCACCGACCTGTCGGCCACGCTCTTTCTGACCCCGCCGCAGGATTATGAGGGCGGCGCGCTGTCCATCACGATGGGCGCCATGCCGCTGGATATAAAGGGCAAGGCGGGCGACATGATCCTCTACCCTTCCTCCACCATCCATGCGGTCGGCCCGGTCACATCGGGCGAACGCCTGTCCTGCTTCTTCTGGGTCCAGAGCATCCTGCGCGATCCCATCCAGCGCCAGACCCTGTTCGAACTCGACCGCGCCATTCAGGGCCTTGCCGCCTGCCCTGTCCCGTCCGAAACGCTGCTGGGTTTTAATCAGACCTATCACAATCTGGTGCGCATGTGGGCCGATGGATAGGCGCGTCCCTGCCGATAATTCCCAATGGCCCGCGTCATGTTTTCTATCCCATGGCGCAGGCCCCCGCCCCCTATAGCGCGGATAGGGCCGCAAAAGGGGCGGGCAAGGAGAGCAATGTGGCGCGCGCGCCGGAAAACCGGACCGACACCGATGGCGCGGGCGCGAATGGCAGAATGCTGACCACCATGGCTCAGCGTTATCGCTCCGCGCTCAATGCCTATTTCCGGCGACGGGTCGATCCCCCGCATGAAAGCGAGGATCTGACACAGGATGTCCTGCTGCGCCTTGCCGCGCGCGATGGGGCCACCGATGTGCGCGCGCTGCAGCCCTATATCTTTCAAACCGCCAGCAATGTGCTCAATGATTACTATCGGCGGCGGGCCGCGCGCGGCGGCGCAATGATCGACAGCTATTGTGAGGAACTCCACGCGCCCGCCGATATCTCGCCCGAACAGGCCATGCTGGGACAGGAAGCGATGGATCGTTTAAGCCGGGAAATCGCCGCCCTGCCCGACCGGGCGCGACAGGCCTTTCTGCTTTTCCGCTTTGAAGGTATGCGTCAGGCCGATATTGCCCGCCATATGGGCATCTCGGTCAGCGCGGTTGAAAAACTCATCAAACGGGGCATGACAGGCATCGCATCGGCCTTGGCGGAGGGGGACTGAGCACGATGGGCAGCAAGACAAACCCCATCGAGGACGAGGCCGCAGACTGGATGCTGCGCGCGCAACTGGGCATGGATGCCGACGAACGAGGCCGCTGGCAGGCATGGCTTGATCGCGATCCGGCGCATAGGGCCGCCTATGACAGGCTGGCCCGCGCATGGTCGGCGCTGGATCAACTGGCCGAGGACCCGGCGATGCTGGCCATCCGCGAACAGGCCAGGCGACCGATGACGGCCAATGATGATCGTCCGCCGCGCCGCTGGTGGGGCATAGCGGCGGCGGCCTCGCTGCTGCTGCTGGCCGGAGGCGGATGGTGGTGGACGCAAAGCGCGCCCGAACCGCTGGTGTTTTCGACCGGCCATGGCGCCATGCGCAGCCTTGCTCTGGCCGATGGTTCGCAACTGATGCTGGACGCTGAAAGCCGGATCAGCGTCACTATGACGCCCCGCCGCCGCCTGATCCGACTGGAGAGCGGACAGGCCTATTTCAAGGTCGCCCATGATGCGGCCCGCCCCTTTGTGGTGACCGCAGGAACCCGCGCGGTGGTCGCGCTGGGCACCGAATTTGATGTGAAGGCGCGCGATGGCCTGATTACCGTGGCCCTGACGCAGGGGCGCGTGCGGGTGGGCGATGCGCAAACAGATAAGGCGGCCCTGCGCCCCGATAGCGGGGCGGCGGGCACCGAACTCTCTGTCGGCCAGACCCTGACCTATGACAACCGCACCGGCATCAGCCGTCTGGCCGCCAACAGCGCCGAGGCGGCCGCCGATTGGCGCACAGGGCGGCTGCATTTCGACCATACGCCGCTTTCCAGCGTGGTGTCCGACATCAACCGCTATGCACCCACGCCGATCCGGCTGTCCGACCCGGCGCTTGGCGCATGGCCGGTCAGCGGGGTGTTTCGCGCCGATAATGCGCAAGGGCTGCTCGATGCCCTGCCCCTGCTTTTCCCCGTCCGGGTGGAGCGGCGGGCCGATGTCATCCTGATCCGCCGCGCCGAATAATTTTTCGAGTCCGCCATGTGCGGATTTTTCCAAAGGATGCGTCTGCACTCCCGACCCCGCGCGCAAATGTGTGGGGCAATGGACAATGCGGAGGAAGCATGAGGCATTCAATTCACCTTATCGGCATCTTGCTGGCGGGCACCGCCATGGCCGGCGCGCCCGCGCTGGCGGCCGAGGCACCCGCCGGCGGCGAGCAAGGCATTTCCGACATCGTGGTGACGGCATCGCGCCACGAACAGAACCTTCAGAAGGTTTCGGCCTCGGTCTCGGTGATCGGCGGCGAGAGCCTTCAGGACAAGGCAGCGGCCAATCTGGCGCAGATCTTTGATGCCCTGCCCAGCGTTCAGACCACCGCCCAGCCCGGCGGCTTCAGCGTGAACGTGCGCGGCATGGGCGGCGATCTGCCCGCAGGCACCGCGCAGGGCGCATCGGCCGTGGTGATCGACGGGGTCTATAACGTCACCTCGCAGGGAACCACCGTGGGCCTGTTTGACGTCAACCGCGTCGAAGTGCTGCCCGGCCCGCAAAGTACCCGCTATGGTCCCAATGCCGATGGCGGTCTGGTCAATATTTACACCAACGATCCCAAGCTGAACAAGCTGGAGGGCAATGCCGCGCTGACCGTGGGCAATTATGGCCTTGTGCGCGGCGAAGTGGCGCTCAATGTGCCGCTGGGCGAGAAGCTGGCGCTGCGCGTGGCCGGGGCGGCGATCGCGCGCGATTCCTATTTCCACCCCGCACAGGGCGATCAGAAGGGCCAATCCCTGCGCGTCAAACTGCTCTACAAACCCAATGACGCGCTGAGCCTGAAACTGTCCTATGAGGTCGATCACGTGGGCGGAGCGGGCAATGGCTCGAACGTCTTTCCGGTGCTGACCAACAAGGTGCCGGTCTATTCGGGCGATTCCATCAACAACACCGGCGATCCGTGGGCGCAATCGCCCTCCAACCCGGTCAACACCACCCATACCAGTATCTATCAGCACGCCTTTGGCGCCAGCGGCAGCTATGACTTTGGCAATGGCGTCGCGCTCGATGCCCAAGGCTCCTATACGATGATCTCGGGCGGCGAGACGGCCAACATCTATCTGGCCCCGTGGTCCACCACCTTCGCGCCTTTCCAGAACGCCACGCTGAAAGAATTCGACCGGTTCAACCAATATACCGGCGAAGTGCGCCTGCATAATGGTGCGGGCAGCAAAGTGTTGTGGAACGTGGGCTTTTACCACTGGAACTATCTGTGGGGCTTTCGCGGCGTGAACAGCGGCGTGGCCGATACCGATCAGGATGTGGTGCATACCACCTCGACCAACGCGCTGTTTGGCGAAGTGACCTATCCCATCACCGACCGGCTGCGCGCCATTGTCGGCCTGCGCCAGAGCTGGGACCGCCGCACCGACAATTTCCAGAACGGCAACACTGTCACCCAGACCTTTGGCATCAGCATGAGCCATGCCGATTACCGCGCGGGGCTGGAATATGACGTGGCGCCCCGCTCGATGGTCTATGGCACGGTTTCGACCGGCTATCGCCCCGGCGGACAAAGCGCCTATAACCCGGTTCTGAGCCAGCTCTACACCTTCCAGAGCGAGGTCAACACCGCCTTTGAAGTGGGCTCAAAGAACCGCTTTTTCGACAATCGCCTGCAATTCAACGCGGCCATGTTCTATTACAAGATCAGCAATTATCAGAATCTGGACAAGTATAACGGGTTCGACCCCAATGACGGCACCGGCGTGGCCTGCGCCAATGGCGATGTACGCGCCGTCTGCACCGTGCCGACCTTTGGCATGAAGGCGCATACTTTCGGCATAGACGCCAGCCTGATCGCAAACATCACCAATGATGACGTAGTCTCACTCTCCGGCACCTATCTGGACGCCAAGTTCGACAAGAAGCAGGGCACCTGCGCCACGGTCGGCCTGAACGCGGCGGCGGCGCTGATGGGCTGCGCGGATGGGTATAATGACCAGAACACCGGCGTGCTGAAATTCTTCGACGCGGCCGGGGCGGTCCAGCCCCATTCGCCCAAGCTGTCCTTCAATGTCGCCTATAATCACACCTTCCGCTTTGCCTCGGGCGCGACCTTCAAGGTGGGCGGCAATGCGTTCCATTCCTCGGGCTATTGGGTCAATCCGGTTCAGGACGATGCACAGCTTGGCTATCAGCCCGCCTATTGGATGGGCACAGCGGATGCCAAATATGTCTCGCCCTCGGGCCGCTATTCGGTCGGCGCCTTTGTGAAGAACATTGGCAACTATGCGGTCAAGCAATCGGTGCTGCCCGCAACCTCGATTGGCGATCCGCGCACCTATGGCGCCACTTTCGCCGTCAAATTCTGACGCCGCCGCCTGATTTGGGATGAATGGCCTGCGCCGCAGCCTGTTGCGCAGGCCATTCATTTTTTGCCCATAACATTCATTAATTCAACAGCCGGCCTAGCCGAAGAGGACCCGCCTCCCTTAGATCGCCCCAGCGACGCATAATATCGCCACGGGCAGGAGAGGATGAAATGGGCTTGGGGCGCTGCGCCCTCTGGCTAACGGCTGGATCAGGCCTGCTGGTCCTCGCGCCCTGCGCCAACGCGCAAGGGCTGCCCGAGCGCGCCCCTCATCAGCCCGCCTTAAATCAACCCGCCATGCCGCTCGATCAGGCACTGGCCCACGCGGCCGAGGCGCTGGGCATTCAGTTGCTGTTCGATCCCACCCCGCTGCACCACCAACAGGCACCCGCCATCAAGGGCCGCCTCACCCCGACGCAGGCTCTGGCGCAATTACTGGCCGGATCGCATTTTCAGGCCGTGTCCGGCAATGGCCTCATCTTCGTGCTGCGCCCCGCGCCCGCCAAAGCGCCTGCTCCGCACCCATCCGCCCCCGCCCAGCCCAACCCTGCCTGGCCCCCGATCATCGTGACCGCCGCGCGATACAGCCAGGACGCCCAGAAATCGGCGCTCGGCCTGTCCATATTGCCGGGCCGTGGGCTGGCCATGGCCGCCGCCACCGGCGCGGAGCAAGTGCTGAACGGCATCCCCGGCATCAACAGCAGCCGCCAGCCCGACGGCATTTCGATCAACATCCGCGCCCTTGGCGCCGATATGCCCAGCGGCACCACGCAAGGCTCGGTCGCGCTGGAATTCGACGGCATCTATTCGATCATGGCACTGGGCACGTCGATCGGATGGTATGACATTGACCGCGTCGAAATCAGCAAGGGGCCGCAATCCACCCGCTATGGCCCCAATGCCGAGGGCGGCATCGTCAATGTCATCACCGCCCAGCCCCGCCTCAACGACTTCTCGGGCAGCGCCACGGTCACGCTTGGCTCGGCCGGATTGCGACGCGTCGAGGCGGGGCAGACGATCCCAATGGGGCCTCGCGCGGCCCTGCGTCTGTCGGGCATGGCGGCGGCGCGCAACAGTTGGTTCACCCCGGCGCTGGCCGATCTGGCCACGCAATCGATGCGGGCCAATCTGTTGTTCAAGCCATCCGCCCCGCTCCAATTCCGCGTTGGCGCCGAGATCAGCCATCTGGGCGGCACGGGCGGCGGGGCCGAGGCCGATGTGCCCTTTGTGGTGGACAAGGTCGCGCCCTATGCCGCCGACAGCATCAATGCCTCGGGCAATCCATGGGCACTGGGAGACAGGACCGAGGGCCGCAATCACGCCGATCTCTAGCAAAGCGCCATCACCGGCCATGCCAGCCTTCGGCTTGGCCAAGGCGCGGTGCTCGACGCGGCGCTGGCCCATCTTTCCATCGCCGGGCATCAGGCGATCTGCCCCCACGCCGGAGCGCCATGGCTGATCAGCGGGGCGAGCAGTTGCTATACCGTCCACGAATTTGCCCCCTTCGGCCAGACTTCGGCGGAATTGCGCCTGCACAGCCCCGATGCAGGGCCATGGCATTGGAACATCGGCCAATATCTGTGGACCTATGGCAAGACGAGTTGGGCGCAGGCCGATCAGACGGTGCCCGGCCCGGCGGGGGCCAGCCATGTCGGCGCGCGCACGCTGGCGCTGTTTGGCGAGGTGACGGCGCCGGTGCGCGATGGCTGGCGCGTAGTGGGCGGGCTGCGGCAAAGCTGGGATCATCGCGTGCTGCGCCCAGCCTCGATGAGCACGACCTATGCGGCGGATTTTCATCACACCGATTTTCGACTGGGCTATGAATATGATGTAGCGCGCGATGTGCTGCATTACACCACGCTGGCCTCGGGCTATCGCCCCGGCGGGCTGACCTATGACGGCAATCTGTCGGACGCGCGCCGCTTTGACGCGGAAAGCACGCTGGCGCTGGAAAGCGGGATCAAGGCGAGCCTTGGCCGGGTGCTGCAATTCAACCTTGCCGCCTATGCCTATCGGCAGAGCCATTATCAGGACATCGACAATTACAACGGCTTTTCCGTCACTTTGGCCAATGGGCAGTCCTATGTCTGCGCGGCGGGCGGGGCGCAGCCTGCCCAATGCTCGGTGCCGGTTTTCAACATTGCCCGCGCCAGCAGCTATGGGCTGGAAGGAAGCATTCGGGTGAGGCCGGGGGGCAATGACCACTTCGATCTGGAAGCCGCCCTGATGCATGCGCGCTTCGGCAAAAACCTGCCCACTTGCGCCACGGTGGCGGCGCCGCAAACGCCGGGCTGCTGGATCGGCTATAATGATCAGCAGACCGGCGCGCTGCACTTCTTTCGGCTGGATGGCGCGGTCCAGCCCCATGCTCCGGCCTTCACCCTGCGCCTGCGCTATGAGCATAGTTTTCATCTGCGCTCGGGCGGGGTGATCCGCGCACAGGGCGATGGCTTCCACTCCTCGGGCTATTGGGTGGGGCCAGTGCAGGATGCCGCGCTGTTCGGGTGGCAATCGGCCTATTGGACCGGCGGGCTGAGCGTCAGCTATCGCGCGGCTTCGGCCCGGTTCGAACTCTCGGCCTATGTGCGCAATCTGGCCAATTATGCGGTGAAGATGTCTGCCCTGCCCGCCACCACCCTTGGCGATCCGCGCAATATCGGCCTTTCGGCGCGGCTCGACTGGTAGGTCGCAGCTCGATTATAAATTCAAAATTGCGCCATCTTCATTGATATGTTGGCGAACGGGTTTGAGTTAGCCGCCCCGGATCGCCATGAACGCATGCACCAAAAGGTCCGCGATACAGGCTGGAGAGGGTCATGATGAAATATACGGCGCGGCAAGGGCGAAGGTTCCCGCGCATGAAGGCGATGCTTTTTCTGGCCGCCGCCCTTGCGCCGGGCGCGGCGCAGGCCGGCTTGACCGCCGGTGCAGGCAGGGCCGCCATCGAACTGCCCGCCAGCCTCTTGCCCATCGACAGGTTCACCGCCCAGCTTGACCCGCTCGAAGTCCGTGTGCTGACGCTGGGCGACGGAACCAGCAAGGTGGCCATCGCGCTGATCGACCAGACCTCCTTGAGCGCGCGCGATGTCGCCACGATGCAGGCTGTAGTGGGCAAGGCGACCGGGGCGGCAGGTGAGGATGTGCTGGTGGTGGCCTCGCATACATTTTCCGCGCCGCATATGTTTGCCGCCAATCCGCCGCCGGGTATTGCCGTGGACGAGGCCGAAACCCTTCGCGCCCGCGCCTATGTCGCCAATGCCATGGCCGCGCTGGAAAAGGCCGCGCATCAGGCCGCCGACACGGCCGCCCCCGCCACGCTGCGCTTTGGCGCCGCGATCAGTCAGGTCGCCGTCAACCGCAATGTCGAAACCCCTGAAGGCTGGTGGCTGGGCGCCGATGAGGCGGGCTATTCGGATCGGACCGTGGCGACAGTGGAACTGGAAAGCGCCGATCATCGCCCGATCGCCTCGCTGGTCAATTATGCCGTGCAATCCTCGGTAATGGACCAGACAGGCGGCCCCGATAGCAGTAAGGCGATCAGCGCCGATCTGGCCGGGGCCACGATGCGGCGGGTGGAACAGCATCTGGGCGGGGTCAGCCTGTTCCTGACCGGGGCGGCGGGGGATCAGGTGCCTGCCTATACCGCGCGCCGCTATGCCTATGGCGCGGATGGCAAGCCCGCGCTGGCCAGCCTTGGCGCGGCGGGCTATCCGCTGGTGGCGCTTCAGGGTGAGCGGCTGGGCGATGCCGCCTTGCGCGCGGCCCGCGCCGCTGCCCCGGTCCGTGCCGAACGCCTCACCCTGTTTCACGGCAAGGTCAGCCTGACCACGCAGGAGCGGCCCAAACAGCTTTCCCAGCTCAAACCCTCGCGCGATTATCGCTATCAGATCAACGGGCGGGCCGATGCGCCCTATACGCTGCTGACGCTGGGCGATGTGGCTATCATCGGGGTTCAGGTGGAATTGAGCGCGGCAACCGGGGCGTGGCTGCGCGCCCATTCGCCCTATCGCCACACGATAGTCGCCACGATGGTCAATGGCGCGGCCAAATATCTGCCCGATGCGCAAAGCTATCGGCGCATCACCTATCAGGCGATGAATTCATCCTACGGCCCCGGTTCGGCCGAGGTCATGGCACAGGCCATCATCGCGCAACTGGGCCATATGGCCAAAGCCGGAAAGGGCGCCAAATGAACCATTCCTTTCACCGCCGTGCGCTGATTCAGGGCGGGCTGGCGCTGTTGCTTTCGCATCGGGCGGCACGGGCGGCGGGCGGCGCCTATCCGCGCGCCACGGCCGTGACCCGCGTATTTGGCGAAGGGCCAAAATTCGTCGCCATCGCGCTGGATTACGGCGTTCCGGTGCTGGGCGGCAAGCTGGGCGCGGAGGCCTTTGCGGTCGAGGGGCGCAAGATCGCGCGCGCCTATACCAGCGACAGCCCCACCGGATCGCCAAGACCGAGCGGGCGTTTCGTCATCCTCGAACTTTCGGCGCAGGACAAGGATGCCATGCTGCGGGTCAACGCTCCCGCTGGCCCCAATCCCGGTGCCCCCGCTGGCGGCCCACCGATGAATGGCCCGCCGCGCATGCCCGCCTTCACCGTCCGGCGGCCTCAGGCCAGCATCCGCCAGGTCGCTCCGGTCAGGCTGGCCAATGGGCGCGTAGTGGCCCCCTCGCCAGCGCCGGTGGGTATCGGGGCGGTGATTACCCCCATCGTCGATGATTTTCGCCAGATGGAATGGCGCGATCCGGCCAATAGCTTGCTGATCCGCTATAACCTCTTTGTTCCCAAGGGTTATTCGCCCAAAAAGCGCTATCCGCTGGTGCTGTTCATGCATGACGCCAGCGTGACCACCACGCTGACACAGGCCACGCTGGTGCAGGGACTGGGCGCACTGTGCTGGGCCAGTCCGCAGGATCAGGCCAAGCGCCCCTGTTTCGTGCTGGCCCCGCAATTCGAGCGGCAGGTGGCCAATGACGATTCCGAAACCACCGGCGAAATGGACAGCACGGTGGCGCTGATCGGGATGCTGGGCCGGAAATATGCCATCGATCCGCGCCGCATTTACACCACCGGCCAGTCGGGCGGGGCGATGATGTCGATTGCAATGAACATCAAATATCCCGACCTGTTTGCCGCCTCCTTCATCGTGGCGGGGCAATGGGCGGCGGAAAAATGCGCCTTGCTGGCGCGGCAGAATATGTGGATCATGGTGGCACAGGGCGATCTCAAAGCCTTTCCCGGCCAGAACGCGATCACCGCCGAAATAGAGCGCCATGGCGCCAAAATCAGCCGCGCAACGTGGGATGGCCGCTGGGACGCCCCGCAATGGCGCGACCATGTCGCCGCCATCACCGCGCAGGGCAACCGCGTGATCTATACCGTTTTGGCTCAGGGCACCGTGGTTCCCGAGGGGCAGAGCGACAATGGCGGGTCGAACCACGTCAACACCTGGCGGATCGCCTATACGATCCCCGAAATCCGCGATTGGATCATGCAGTGGCACAAATGATTGGGAAAAGGAGCGCGAGGATGCGCCACTATCTAACGGGTCTGGCCCTCGTCTGCGCTATGGCTGCGCCTGCTCTGGCGGCGGATAAAGCCTATACGCCACCCGCGCTGATCGACTATTCAGCGCTGCATAATGTGCTGATCCGGTCGGACGATGGCACGCTGACACCCGCCGATGTGCCCTATTACCGATCCAAGCTGATCGCGCCGGGCACATGGCAGATCGAAAGCGATGGCGATTATTCCTATCTGATCGAAGGGGACAAGGAAGCGCTGGCCATCGACACCGGCTATGGCGCTGGCAATATTCGCCAATATCTGCAAACGCTGACCCAAAAGCCGATACGCATGGTGGCCAGCACCCATTTCCATTTCGACCATACCGCGCTCAACGGCTATTTCGACCGGGCGCTGATGTCGAAGGAAACGGCGGAAAAGGCCACCATTCCCTATCCCAGCTTTGGCGCGATGAAATTCCCGCGCGATTATCCGGTGCAGATCATCAAGGATGGTGATGTCATCCCACTGGGCGGGCGCGACATTCGGGTCATCATGGGCGGCAATCATACGCCGGGCAGCACGATGTATCTGGATACCAAACAGCGCATCCTGTTTGGCGGCGATGAATTCATGCCGCGCGGGGTGCGGGTCGGGGTCACGGTGGAGCAGTTCGCCGAAATCATGGGCCGGGTTGTCGCCCATCGCGCGCAATTCGACCGGATCGCGGGCGGGCCGGGGATGTTCGATGGCCGTGATGCGGACAAATTGCTGGCGGCGGCACAGGCCGTTCTGGCGGGCAAGGAAGGCGAGACGCCCAAGGGCGGCCCCGGTGGAATGCCCGGGGCAGCCAATGGCCCGGCAACGCCGGAAGGCGTGACAGTCTATCAACGCCGCGCGGTACGGGCGCCCGACCGACCGGCGGGCATGGGCGGCGCGCCATCGCCAACGGCGCGGGTGATGGCGGTGGATGGTCTGCAAATATCCTATGACATCAACCGTATACGGTGATGCGAAACAGGGCGGGTGATCCCCGCCCTGTCCGATTTACGGCTCCAGAGCGGCTAAAACCTCGTCCAGCGAGCACAGGCCGCCCTGCGCCGGATGGCGGCAGGCCTTGATGGCCATGGGCTGACGCACCGATGCGCCCTTGCCGCCCCGCATCGCCTCCAGCGATTGCGCGCGATAGCTGGCGCGCACCAGACGTTGGCCCGAAGGCATCTTTAGCACTTCCAGCACAATGGCCCCGCCTGGCGCCGGATCATCGGCGGCGAAACCGGCCACGCGCCAATGCAGACCCAGCACCCCCGCCAGATTGGCGATATTGGTGTCATGTCCAAGGATCAGCGACAATCTGACGCGCCCCTGCAACCCTTCACGCAGCACAGGCGTCAACCCGGCCAGATTGGGCGCGGCAATGGGCCGAGGGCGCGCGAGCAGGCGGAATTCCTCGGCATGAAAGGTGGAAAGCGCGGCAATATCGCGCGCGCTGGCCCGGCCCCAGCCGACCTCGCCCATCGGCTTGCCATCGGCATATTCCAGCAGCAGGATCTGTGCGGCGGTCGATGCCCGGTCCAGCACGCCCGACAATTTGGGGCGGGCCTCCGCCGTGGCGGGGCGGATTTGCGTAGGCTCTGCGCCGACGCCGCAAGGCGCAGCGGCCCCGCCGCACAGGATCGCGTTCAAACGGGCATAGAGCGGGGCCAGCCTGCGGTCGATCCCGGCCAGACCTTCCGGCCCGACCGCCTGTTCGACCGCGCCTGCCGCCGCGACGGGATCAATCCGCGCCAGCCCTGCCGAGAGCGGGCCGAAGCGAGGATCGCCCTGATCCTGCGGCAAATGGTCGATGGCGGGGGCGCATTTGGCCAGCGCGCCCTTGGCCCAGTGCTGGGCAGTGGCGATGGTGCGCTGGTCGCTGTCGGCCACGAGATGCATCCGGGCGGCAGCGGGGCAGCGCGCGGCGGGCAGCACGCCGATCCGCCGCAGCCATGCGCCATCCTCCGCGCCGAGCCGCTCCACCGCCTGTCCGCCATGCCCGGTCAGCCAGCCCGGCGGCACATCCCAGCGCGGCCAAGCCGAGGCAGCAGTCCCGGCGGGCATGGCCGGGTCCTTGGTGGGCGGGCGAATGCCATGGCGCATCAGCACCGCAACGCTTTCCACCACCGGGCCGGCGGTTTTGGCCTGCACCGGCCCGGCGCAGGCCAAGGCCGCCGCGATCATCATCATCTTGCGCATCAAAATCAGCCCCTTGGTTCAGAAATGCATCTGGATGCCGCCGCGCAGCAGCGTGCCGTAACGTTCGCGCTCGATCAAATAGGCCCGGTTCGCCCCCAGATAGCGCCGCCACCCCGCATCGGTCAGATTGACCGCATCGCCAAACACGGTGATCGCCTTGCGGATCTGATAGGAGACATGCAGGTCAAGCTGGCCATTGGCGTCGGTGTACTGATCCAGCGCGGCGCTGGTGCCCAAAGTGTCGAGATAGGCCGAGCGATAGGAAAAGGCGAGGCGCGCGCCAAAGCCGTATTTCTCGTAAAACACCTGCGCCGAGGCGACATTCTTCGACTGATAGGCCAAGGGCAGGCTGGACCCGGCGCGGACCATGGGCGCGCGGGCATGGCCCCAGACATGGCTGAAATTGGCCGAAAGACCAAGGCCCGAGAACGCGCCGGGCAGATTGGTGAACTGATGCTGGGCATTGAATTCAACGCCGGTGATCTGCTCGTCCTGCGCATTGATCGGCTGGGTCACGGTGGCGTTGGTATAGGCGACATTGGCGAATGTGCCGTTCACCCCAGTCTGGCCATAGGTGTAGATCGGATTGTCGATGGATTTGTAAAAGATACCCGCCGACAGGATGCTGCCCTTGGCCGGATAATATTCTACCGCCGCGTCCAGATTGACCGCGCGATAGGGCTTGAGATTGGGGTTGCCCATGGTGATAGCGGGCGTGGACGGCGTCGAGGTGTCAACAATCACGTAGGGCGCCAGATTGGGATAATTGGGCCGCCCGATCGAGGTCGTCACCGCGCCGCGCAGTAGAAGGTCGCGGCTGACATCATATTTGACGTTCAGGCCGGGAAAGATGTCGGTATAGCTGACCTTGCCAAAGCTGTTGAACCCGTCGCCCAGCGTCGATGAGGCCGTCACCAGCTTGGCCTTTGTGCTGTCATGGGTGGTTTCCGCGCGAAGGCCTGGGATCACGGTCAGGCCGCCGAATTTCAGCTTGGCCATCACATAACCCGCGCCGATCGTCTCGCGCACGTCATAGTCGCTGGAAAGCGAATCCGAGATCGTGCTGCTGGTGCTGACGGCGGCATAGCTGGCCATGTTGGCGTTGAGATAATCACGCGCGGCGGCATAGTTGATGCGCGTGCCGATAGCAAACATGCCGTCATAGAAACTGCTGCCACCGGTATAGCCGACATTGGAGAGCAACCATCCGGTGGCAAGCGTGGTCTTGGTCGCGCTCCATGTGGTCTTGTCGTGGTCATCGGCCTTGTGGCGGTCCATCAGCTTGACGCCGGCCTTGATTTCCGAACCATCGCCCCATGCGATAGGATGGGTGTAATCGGCCTTGCCCTGCCAGATTTCCTCGAAAGCATAGCGGTGTTCGAGGTTATATTTCGAGAAGTAGAATTTCGACGGATCGTTGAACAGACCCGCAAAGCTGCCCGAAGGGGCCAGCGTATAGGGATAGGTCGAACCGTCATAGGCCAGCGAGGTGACGCCGCCCTTGGCCGTGGTGAAGGTGAATTCGCTGCGCACCGGATCGACCTTGACCGCGCGCGAATAGCCGCCCGACACCTCCAGCGTTCCACCCGCCAGATCGGCAAATTCCCCGCCCAGCGTCAGGCCGGTCGTATGGTCGTTTTCCTCGCGGCGGCGCACGAGGATGGTGGCTGTGGCTTTCGAAGGCGCCCCAGTGGTGGCGTCATAGGCGGTAACGGCCAAACGGTTCTGGTCGCGGGTTTCGTGGTCCTGAAATTCGGAATAGGTGGCGCGCAGATAGAGCTTGGTCCGCTCATTGGGGTGCCAATCGAAATTGCCCACCAGGCCGAGGCGCGTGCGCGTCAGATTATAGTCGCGCAAGCCGTTGCCATCGGGAACGCCGGTGGTGGCATAGGTCGCCGCGCTCGATCCCTGATAGTTCTGGCTCTCAATCGGGCGGCGCGAGTAATTGACGCTGAGCACTGCGCCGAATTGCTGCGCGCTGCCGAAACGGCCGCCCAGCGTGCCGTCCAGCTCATAGGGCGATTTCTTGTTGATCTGATACTGGCCCGCCGCCCCGCGCAGGTCGAGGAAGAAGGGCTTCTTGCTGTCAAAAGCGGTCTTGGTCTTGATCGAGACTTCGCCCGCGATGGCATTGGCGTCCTGGCTGGCCAGCAGCGATTTGGAGACGCTGATCGACTGGATCATCGCGCTGGGGATGTCGTCCAGCTTGACCTGACGGCCATCGGGCTCGGGCGCGGGCTGGGTCATGCCGTTCATCGTGACATTGGCCAGCGCCGGATCGATGCCGCGAATGATCGCATAGCGGCCCTCACCCTGATCGTTGGCGGCGGTCAGGCCGGGCAGGCGCTTGATCGCTTCGGCCACGTTCTGATCGGGCAATTTGCCCACATCATTGGCGCGCAGCGTTTCGACCACATTGTCGGCCCCGCGCTTTTCGGCCACAGCCTCGCGCTGGGCCGCCAGAGCGCCGGTGACGACGATGGCGCCGCTCTCATCGCCCGCATCGGCCAGCCCGGCGGTGATGACATAGGATGTCTCGCCCGCCTTGCGCACCGACAGGCCGGTGCCGCGCAGCATCCGGGCCAGCGCCTCGTCGATGGTCATTGCGCCGGTAATGGCATTGCTGCGGCGGCCCTCGGCGGCGCTGCCGGTGATGATGATCTGAACATTGGCCTGCCGCGCAAACAGGCGCACCGCGCCCGCGACATCCTGTGCCGGAACGTCGAACGTGGCGGCATGGGCCGCGAAAGGCATAGCAACACTGGTCAGCATGGTGCCAATAGCGAGATGGCGAAGAAACCCGATCATGAAACCCTCACAGGACGGCGGGCCGGCTATTCGGCCCCATCACCTGCTCGACGGGCCGCGTTCGGGTTTCCTTTGGGGCGGCATCAAATTTATTTTGCGCCGATGACCCATCCGCCTTCCTCCGCGCGCATTTGCACATTCAGCCCGAGCGCGGCTGCGCGGGCGAAACCTTCGGGATCGTCGAGGCGAAAGGCGCCATAGAATTTTTCCCGACCCAGCGCCGGATTGGCCAGTCGGATCGAGACGCGGTTATGTTGGTTGAATTCGGCCAACGCGCTTGCCAGCGTTTCCCCGTCCAGATCGATCCGCCCGCTGGTCCATGCCAGCGCGCGCTCCAGCGCGGGCGCGGCCAGCCCCATACGCACCGGCGCGCCATCCTTGCCTAGCCGCACCCCCTGCCCCGCAGTAAGCCGCAAGAGGACGCCCCCCCGGCGCACCTCGACCTCGCCCTCGCTGACCAGCACGTTGACCGTGTCGCCCTGTGTGCTGACGGAAAAGACCGTGCCGATGTCGGTGATGGTCACATCGCCCGCCTGCACGCTGAACGGGCGCGCGGCATTATGCGCCACGCGAAACAGCGCCCGCCCCTGCGAGAGGCTGACTTTGCGCGTGTCCTCGTCCAGATCGACGCGCAGCTTGCTGGCCGCATCCAGCGTCAGCGCGCTGCCATCGGCCAGAGCGAGGCGGCGCAATTCGCCCTGCGTGGTGGCATAGGTCTGGGCCCCCGGATCAATCGCCAGCCAGGCCACCAGCGAGGCCGCCAGCAGGCCCAAGGCGCCCGCCGCCAACCGCCAGCGACGCAGCGGCGACGTTTCCTGCGCCGCAGGCGCGGCCGCCGTGGCCAGATGCAGCACCGCCTGCGCGCGCAGCAAGGCCCCGCTGTGGCGCGGATGCTCGTCCAACCATGCCTCAAACTGAGCGCGCTGCGCCAAGGGCAGATCTTCCCCCCCCGCAGCATCCAGCCGTGCGGCCCAAGCGGCCGCTTCGGCCTCAAGCGTAGCGGCGGATTTTTGTCCCTCTTGCTGCAATGTCTTTCCTGTCTTCGCCCGAAGGTAGCGGGCCGTCCATTTCTGCGCAACGCAACCCCGCCTGCAACAGGCGGAGCGCCTTTTGTATATCGTTTTCCACCACACTTTCGCTGACGCCCAGCTTTTGCGCGATGTCTCTTTGCGACAGGCCCTCGATCCGCTTCATCGTAAAGATCTGTCGGCACCGATCAGGCAAAGCCGCCAGCAATTCCTCGACGATCCGCCATTGTTCGCGCGCCGCCAGCACGCTTTCGATGCCCGCCGTCTCATCTATAACGAAGTTCTGGGCGCTTTCCGTAAGGTCCTCGAAACGAATAATCGCCGCGCGGCGCAACTGGTCACGCCACAGGTTGCGCGCGGTCTGCATGAAATAGGCGCCCGGGCGCGTGATATGATCGACGCAGGACAGTGCGGCAAAGCGGCAATAGGCGTCCTGCACAATATCATCGACATCGCCCGGCGCTACGCCCAAACGGCGCAACGCAGCCCGCACAGCAGGCTCTTCGGGCACGATATGGCGGGCAACCCAGCCGATGATGGCGGGCGAGGCACAGGGCATGGCGCAATCTCCTGCGCCCAGCCGCTAGGGGGCTAATGCGAAAACTTGGTGACAGTGCCCCATCCGCTCTACTCCCAATAGCTGGAGCGGCACGGCAGCGGATATAAATCCACGCGGGCGACAAGAAGTGTTATATTTCCGCCCTATCTTTGCGCCAATTTTTCGCAAACCCTGACGGGAAAACAGCATGATCGCCACCGCCGTCGATAATCCCGCTTCCTCGTCCGGCTATCTGGGCCATCCCGATTTTGTGATGCTGGGCGCGCTGCCCACATCCGGGCGGCTGGTGGCCAGTGCAAGGGTGCTGGCCGGGCGCATCGACACGCGCGCGCTGGTCGAGGACAATCGCCGCCTGCCGCCATGGGCGGGCCAGGGGCTGTCCTTCGTGTTCCGCTATGGCGCGGTGGTTTCCATCACCGCGCCGGACGAGACACCGGGCCGCATTGACGACGCGCTGGGCCGCTATCTGCGCGATCCGGCGGGCACGATCGAGGTGGAAACCGCCGAGATCAGTCTGACCCGCCACAGCACCGATCGCATCGGCGAGGAAGGCCAGATCCTGCTGGCCGATGGGGATGAGGCGCGCCTCACGCTGGTGGCCATCGTGCTGGCGCGCAGCGTGGTGCTATCGCGCGACGAAATCGCGGTTTCGCAGGCGTTTGATCGCATCGCCCCTTTGGTGTCCGACCTGCGCGAAACCGGGCGGACGCGCGCGCCAGTGCGTCAGGCGATGCAATTGGTAGGCGAGGTTCTGGCCGCGCGCCACCGGGTGATGGCCAAGGTTCAGGCCGACGAGCGCCCCGATGTGCTATGGGACAATCCCGAGCTGGACCGGCTCTATGCAAGGCTGGAGGCCGAGCACGAATTGGACGACCGCGCCGAGGTGCTGGAGCGCAAATTCGTGGCGCTGGGCGATTTTGCCGAAGTGCTGCTCAACATCATTCAGGACAAGCGCGCCTTTCGGCTTGAACTGGCGATTATCGCGCTGATTGCCTTTGAAATTGTGCTGGCGCTGTTGAACATGCATTGGCGATAGAAGTCGCGATTCTTAAGCATACTATTGCAATTTCATGACATTTTGACGCGATTTATTTTTGCGCGCGCCCTGTCCCCCTCGCCCCGATCCTTGCGTCTTCCCCAACGTCACATCCGTGCAAGGGGTTTTGCAATGCGTTCGGTTCATCTTTTCCTGCGTCCTTCTCACACCGTCATCGCGGCGGCACTTGGCCTGGCCATGATGCCCGCCATGGCCCGCGCCCATGAAACCGCCCCGGCCGCCGAAGAGGCCGCCGCCCAGAGCGACGAGGCCTCCACCATCGTCGTGCGCGGCTTTGGCCAATCGATCAAGAATGCCATCGACCTGAAACGCCGCGCCTCCGTCTCGCTCGATTCCATTCTGGCCAGCGACATCGCCTCCTTCCCCGACACCAATCTGGCCGAGGCGATCCAGCGCGTGCCGGGCGTGGCCATCACCCGCGATGCGGGCGGCGAAGGGCGGCAGGTGTCTTTGCGCGGCTTCACCCCCGATTACACGTTGGTGCGCGTGGCGGGCATGACCGCCATTTCCACCTCCGGCTCGATTGACGCACGCGGCGGCACGTCCAATTCGCGCTCCTTCGATTTCAACCTGTTCGCCTCGGAACTCTTCACCCGCATCGATGTGCGCAAATCGGCCGAGGCCAGCGTCGAGGAAGGCGGCATCGGCGGCACGATCGACCTGCACACCGCCCGCCCGCTCGACTATGCCAAGCCGCGCTTTGCCCTTTCGGGTCAGGGCTTCTACAACAGCTTTTCCAAGGATGTCGCCCCGCGCATCGCGGGTCTGGCCAGCTGGCGCAACGAAGAAGGCACGCTGGGCGCCCTCGTCTCGGTCGCCTATTCGCAGCGCAATGTGGTGGAAAAGGGCTTCTCCACCGTGCGCTGGGCAACCGGGGGCTGGAACCTGAACAATGTCTCTCCTTCCGTCGATTCCTCGATCACCTCGCGGCTGAACGCCGGGGCCGCCTCGGCCAGCGCGCTCTATTTCCCGCGCTATCTGCGTTATGACCTCTATGCGATCCAGCAAAAGCGACTGGGCGTGACGGCGGCGTTCCAGTTCCACCCCAGCAGCGATCTGCAATTCGACATCGACCTGCTCTATGGCCGCCTGCGCAACACACGCGATGAATATCACCTCGACAGCAATTCGTGGAACAGCAGCAGCGCGCTTTCCCGCACCACCGTTTCCGCGCTGGGCGTGACGGGCAATCAGATCACCAGCGGCACTTTCGGCAATGTCTGGGTCCGCTCGGACACGGGCCGCTATGAAGCGCGCAACGATTATTATCAGGGCGTGTTCAACGCCAAGGCGCGCATCACCGATCGCCTGACCGCCGATGCGCTGATCGGCTATCAGATGGCGCAATATGACAATCAGCGCACCGAGCTTTACTACACGCGCGGCGATTCCAGCCACACCACCAGCGGATCGACCGTCGGCTTTGATTTCAGCCAGAACCCGAACCTGCCGGTGATGACCTATGGCTTCGACATCACCAGCCCGAACAGCTATATTTTCAACCTGCTGCGTTTGCAGAACCAGCATGTGATGCACAACAATATCGAAGCCAAGCTGAACCTGCATTACGATGTAAACAGCCAGATCAAGCTGCATTTCGGCGGCATCTACACGCGCCAGATGCTCAACCAGCGCTATTACACGCTGGATGTGACCAGCAATGTGGTCAATTCCTCGCCCGCCACGGCGCTGACCACCATGCCCTATAATTTCGGCGAAGGGCTGGGCGTGTCGGGCCTGCCCACCACCTGGGCCGCGCCGAACCTGAACACCGTGCGCGCCAGCATGAATGCCGATTCCTATGCTCTGGCAATGGATCAGGCCAGCACGGCCCGCATCATCGAACAGGTGTCGGGCGGCTATGTTCAGGGCGATTATCGCGGCAGCCTGCTGGGCCATGATCTGCGCGGCAATCTGGGCCTGCGCGTGATGCATACGGCCATAACCTCGCAAGGCTATATCGGCGGCCTCTGGCTTTCTCAGGGCAGCGGCTACACCGATTTCCTCCCCTCGCTCAACGCGGTCTGGGGTCTGAGCGACAAGTTCCAGCTCCGTCTTGCCGCCGACCGCAACCTGTCGCGGCCCACGCTGGGCAATCTGATGATTTCCGGCTCGGTCGATGCCAACAATCGGATTATCCGTCAGGGCAATCCCAACCTCAAACCCTTCCGTGCGGATTCGCTCTCGCTGTCGGCTGAATATTACCTCTCGCCGCGCACGCTGCTGGCCGTCACGCCGTTCTTCAAACATATCGAGAGCCTGATCATCAGCAGCTATGACTATCCCACCTATGCCTCGACCGGCCTGCCGCTGACCCTGCTCAACGTGGCCACCACCAGCAATTCGGCCAGCGACGTCTTCACCCGCCAGTGGTATTCGAACGGGCAACAGGCCAATGTGAAGGGCGTCGAGCTGACCGCCAATGTCGGCTTCGACTTCCTGCCCGGATTGCTGAAGAACACCGGCCTGCTGGCCAATTACACCTATGCCGACGGCACGGCCACCTATACCAACGCCACGACGGGCAAGGCTTTCGTGGCCACTTTGCCGCAATTGACGCGCCATTCGGCCAATGCGACCCTGTATTACACCGATGCGAAATTCGACGCCCGCGTATCGCTGTCCTATCATGGCCGCTATCTGACCGACCTGCCCGCGGCCAATGCCAATGATTTGGCCGGATACAATCCGCGCACCCAGATCGACGCATCGCTGCGCTATAATATCACACCCAATGCGGCGATCACGCTGGATGCTGTCAACCTCAACAATGCGGCTGATTCTCAATATGTCGGCAATGTCGCCGACAATTCGAACCGCGTTTACACCTATCTGAAGAGCGGTCGCTCGCTGATGGTGGGCGCGCGCATCACCATGTGATGCCGTGACGGCGGGGCCGGAATAATCCGGCCCCATTTCGCACGAGCGTTTCATATGTTTGAAACACCCCCCCGATAGCGCGCCGAAACAAACAAGGCTGCGGTCGGAAACAAGGGTCGATATGGCAAGCGGCGCAAATGGATATGGAGCAGGTGATCGCTCAAGCGCGCTGCTGGGGCATATCAACCATGCGATGGCGCGGGTGCGCCGCTATGTCCATGCCCATATCGCCAATCGCGCCGATGCAGAGGATATTGTGCAGGAAAGTCTGGCCCGAACGCTTCGCCGCGCCGGCGAAACCGGCCTTGGCGAACAAGGCATCGCCCGCCCCGATCACTACGCGATCAGCATAGCGCGCAATCTGATGGCCGATCACGCCCGCCATGCCGCCATGGCCGATGAATGCGCGATCGACGACGCGCTGGCCTGCGCCGCGCCGCTGCCCGATCAACATGTGCAGCACCGCCAGAGGCTGGCCCTGTTCACCGCCACGCTGGAGGCCATGCCCCCGCTGCGCCGCGAAGTGTTCCGCCGCCGCCGTCTGGAAGGCCAGAGCCGCGAGGAAATAGCCGAAGCGCTGGGCCTGCAACCCGAAGCGGTGAAAAAGCATATCAGCCGCGCCATGGCCCAACTGGCCCGCGCCCTTGATGAAGCCGAGGCGGCGCAATGAGCCGGGCCGATCTCTACGAACAGGCCGCCGACTGGTTGGAGGACGCCGGGGAATGGGACAATGCCCGCCGCGCCGCCTTCCTCGACTGGCTGGCCCGCGACCCGGCGCATGTGCGGGCCGCCCGCGCCGTGGCTCGCGTGATGGACGATCCGGCGGTGACGCAGGCATTGCAGACCCTGCCCGCCTTTCCCGCCAATGATACTGAGGCCCCTGCCGCGCCCGCGCGTCATGGCTGGCTGGCGCTGGCCGCCTCGCTGATGCTGGCGATTGGCCTTGGCGCATGGCATTTCGCCCCGCCCGCCGAGCAGGCGCAGCATTTCGCCACCGGCCTCAATGAGGACAGCGCCTCGCGCCTTGCCGATGGCTCGGTGGTGCATCTCGATCCGGCCACCATGCTCGACGTGCGTATGTCGCCCGCTGCGCGCCGCCTGCATCTGGCGGGCGGGCGGGCGCTGTTCGAGGTCGCCCATGCGCCGGAACGCCCCTTTACCGTTGAGAGCGGCCCGATGGCCGTCACCGCCATCGGCACGGTCTTTTCGGTCGATAACAGCCCGGCGGGCCAAGGCCTGCGCGTCGAACAGGGCCGCGTAAGAGTGGTGATCGAGGGGCTGGATCAACCCCTGCTGATCGGCGCGGGCCAAGGGCTGATGCTGGACAAGGCGGACAGGCTGCACCGCTTTACCTTCCGCCCCGATCCGGCGCAGGCCGCCGATCCGCAATGGCTGGTGGTCGATAATGAGCGGCTCGACGCGCTGGTTGCCCGTTTGCAGCGCCATTCCGCCGCACCGCTGGCTTTCTCTCCGCAACTGACGGGTCAATTGATCAGCGGGCGTTACAAGAGCCATGACGCGCTTGCCAGCCTGCGCCTGATCGCGCTGGCGCATGGCTGGCATGTTCGGCCCGATGGCGCGGGCTGGCGCATGGCGCCCTGAATGCTTGCGCTGCTGGCAAGTATGGCGGCCGGTAGCGCCGCCGTCAGCGATCCCGTGCTGCAACGCGCCGTGCCCGCAGGCGATGCGGCGCAGGTGCTGGTCGCAGCGGCCTCGGCGGGGGGCGTGGCCATTGCGCTGGACCCGCGCGACCTGGTTGGCCTGCGCCTGCCCGCGCTGCGCGGGGGTCAGGATTTGCGGCGAGCGCTGGCGCGGATCTGTCCTCCCGCCGGGCTGGTCTGCCGGGTGGAGCCGATGGGCGTGGTGGTCCGCCGCCGTCCCGCAGCGCCCCGCCCTGCTCCCCAGCCCGCTCCGGCCATCAACGATGACAGCCCGATCCTCGTCACCGGACGCCACGGCGCGGGGGTGATGCTGGAAAGCGAGCGCTCCTTCTCGCTCTCGCGTATCTCGGCCCAGGAATTGCGCCGCCGCCCGCCGCTGACCATGGCCGAAATGCTGGTATCGATCCCCGGCCTGTGGATTGACACCAGCGCGGGCACCAGCGCCAATATCGCCCGGCTGCGCGGCATTCCGATGGATGGCTATACCGCCATGGCCGTCGAGGAAGACGGCCTGCCGATCCAGCATACCAGCCTGCCATGGACCGACATCGACCAGTTCATGCGGCCCGACATCATGCTGGAAAGCGTCGATTATGTGCGCGGCGGGCCATCGGGCGTGCTGGCCTCCAATGCGCCGGGGGGCATTCTCGACCTGCATCTGCGCCGCCCGCCCGATCATGCCGGGGGGCAAATGCGGATCACGGGGACCACCTATGGCCTTGCCCGCCTCGATGGCTGGATCGGCGGACCTTTGGGGGATTGGCAGGCCATCGCGGGGGGCTATATCGCGCGCGATCCCACCTTGCGCCATATCACCCAGACGCTGGGCGGAGGGCAGATCCGCCTGCGCGCCGAGCATGATTTGCCCGATGGCCGCCTGACCATCACCGCGCGTTATCAGGATGACGCCAGCCTCAACACCTCCTCCTATCCGATGGTTCTGAACAATGGGCAATGGAGCGCTCTGCCGGGGTTCGACCCCAGGCGCGGATCGTGGTTCGGGCCGGATTTCAACAATGTGCGCTTTATCACCGCCGGTGGCCCGGTGACGCGCGCGGTGGGGCGCAACAATCGCAACCGCGTTTTTGATCTGTCGGGCGCGCTGGTGTCGAGCGGGTGGACCGCGCGCCTGCGCCTGCGCCGTTCGGACACCCAGCGCAATGCCATCCTGTCGAGCGGGGCGCCGATGAGTGCTGCCGATTTCCTTGCCGATCAGGACAGCCATTATGCCCTGCGCCGCAGCGATGGCGCTGCGCTGGCCTCTTCTGCTCTGGTCGAGGTGGTCCAGCCCGCCAGCGCCACGGTCCAGCTTGACGAGATGATCGTCCAGATCGAGCGCGCCGAAAGACTGGGCGCGCATAATCTGGCGGGCGGGCTTTATGCGCTGGTCAATCGCTGGCGCTATCAGCGGATCGTGGCGCGCGCGCTGGTCGAAGCGCGCTCGCAGGGCTTGCTGGTCGATGCGCTGGATACGCTGGGCGGCCCGGCTCTCACCGACGGCGGCTATCTCTCGCGCGCATCGACATGGGAACAGACGATGGGGCGCACCGCCAGCCTCGCCGCCTATGCCAGTGACGAATGGCAGATCGCGCCGCGATGGCGGCTGGATGCCGGGGTCCGGCATGAATGGGAGGTGCTGCGCGGGATTGTCGGCATCGCGCGCACGGCTGACCTGTCCACCCCCGCAACCATCGCCAATCGCGCCGCGCAGGTCGATAGCGGACAAAGCGCCGCCTATTCCAGCGATTTTGCTGCCACCAATGCCACCATCGCCCTGCATTGGCAGGCCCGGCCCGAAACGCTGGGCATCTTCGCGCGGGCCAGCATCGGCCATGTCCTGCCCTCGGTGGGCGCCTATCGCACCAGCGCGGCGCCCAGCACCGCCCATAGGCTCGATGTGGTCGAGGCCGAGGCGGGGCTGGTGCTGACGCAGGGGCGGGTCCGGCTGGGGCTGACCGGATTTGCCAACCGTTTTCGCGGACTGGATATTTCGGCCAGCACCATCGAGCCCACATCAGGCGCGATCACGCTGGTGCCGCGGCAGGCCTCATCGCACAATCTGGGCATCGAGGCGGAGGCGCAGCTGCCCCTGACCGAGTGGGCGCAGGCGCGGGGCGCAATGACATGGCAGCAATCGCGGCTCTCGGATTATCCGAACTATAATGGCCATGTGCCGCAACGCATTCCCGACATCATGCTGCATGGCGCGATCACCCTGTCCCCGCCGCGCGCGCCGTGGCATGTGGCGCTGGATATGACCGCAACGGGGCGGCGCTTTGCCGATGACGCCAACAGCCTGCGCCTGCCGCCCTATGTGGTGATGGGGGTGCAATTCGGATGGGATTTGGGCGCGCGAGGCCGGATCGAGGGCGAGATCAGCAATCTGACCGACGCCATTGCCGTGATGCAGGGAGACGCCATCGCGGGCGACAGCGCATCGGGCGGGAGCGCCCCCTATGCCGTCGGCCGGGCACTGGCGGGCAGAGCCTTGCGCCTGTCCTATACGATGGGATGGTAGCGACAGTTCATGCATAGGACTGCAATTGCTGCAACGCAACATTTGAGGGCCTGACAAAAGGCATATTCCATCCTATATAGGAACTTGCCTTTGCCGCATTGCACTACATTGTATCGCATTGCGGCCTGCCCCCGAATGACGAAAGGCCCCACCCATGAGCGCCCCCGCGCTGGACCCTGCAACGATTGCTTTTACGCCCGCAGATGATGCCGCCCGTTCCTCGCCCGTTGCCCTGGTGCATCTGGCGCTGGCGATGGGCGGGTTTGCCATCGGCACCACCGAATTCGCCACGATGAGCCTGCTGCCCTATATGGCCGACGGGCTGCATGTCGATGCGCCAACGGCGGGCCATGTGATCAGCGCCTATGCGCTGGGCGTGGTGGTAGGGGCGCCGATGCTGGCGGTGCTGGGGGCCAATCTGGCGCGGCGGACCTTGCTGATCCTGCTGATGGCGATGTTCGGCCTGTGCAACGCGCTTTCGGCGCTGGCGCCCGATTATCACTGGATGCTGCTGTTCCGCTTTCTCTCCGGCCTGCCGCATGGGGCCTATTTCGGCGTGGCGGCCTTGATGGCGGCCAGCCTTGTGCCGCCCGAAAAGCGCACGCAGGCAGTCGGCTATGTCATGCTCGGCCTGACGGTGGCGACGATCATCGGCGTGCCCACGGCCAGCGTACTGGGCCAATCGGTCAACTGGCGCTGGGGCTTTGGCGTGGTGGCGGTGCTGGCGCTGCTCTGCGCCGCGATGGTGGCGCGCTTTGCCCCGCATGACCGGCCCACGGCCGGGGCCAGCCCGATGCGCGAACTGGGCGCGCTGGGCCAGGGTCAGGTGTGGCTGACGCTGGCCATTGGCGCGATCGGCTTTGGCGGCATGTTCTGCGTCTATACCTATATCGCCTCGACGCTGATCGAGGTGACCCATGCTTCCAAGGCGGCGATCCCGCTGATTTTCGCGATCTTTGGCGTGGGCATGACGCTGGGCAACATCATCGCCCCGCGCTTTGCCGACCGTGCCCTGATGCCCACCGCCGGAGGTCTGCTGGTGTGGAGCGCAGTGTGGTTGGCGATCTATCCCTTTGCCGTGGGACATGTCTGGGCGGTGGCGGTGGTGGTCTTTGCCATCGGCATCGGCGGCGCGCTCGGTTCGGTGCTGCAAACGCGCCTGATGGATGTGGCGGGCGAGGCGCAGACGTTGGCCGCCGCGCTCAACCATTCGGCCTTCAACATCGCCAATGCGCTGGGTCCGTGGATGGGCGGCATGGCGATTACGGCAGGCTATGGCTGGGCCTCGACCGGCTTTGTCGGGGCCGGTCTGGCGCTGGCCGGGCTGGGCATCTGGGCCGTGGCGGCGCGGGTGGCGCGCCGTCTGGGCTAGAGCGTTTTGATGATGGCGGAGAAATCGACCCCGCCATTACCCGCCGCGTCAAAGGCTTCGTAAAGCTCCTGCGCGCGGTGGCCCATCGGCACGGGCGCGCCGGCATCCTGCGCGGCCGCCATGGCCAGTTTCAGATCCTTGAGCATCAGCGCGGTGGCAAAGCCGCCCTGATAATCGTTGTCCGCAGGCGTTACCGGCCCCACCCCCGGCACCGGGCAATAGGAGGTCATCGACCAGCACTGACCCGAGGCTTTCGAGGAAATGTCATAGAAGGTCTGGAGATCCAGCCCCAGCCTTTCGGCCAATTTGAACGTCTCGCACGTGGCCACCATCGAGGCGCCGAGCAGCATATTGTTGCAAATCTTGGCCGCCTGCCCCGCGCCGCTCTCGCCAGCGTGGATCACGGCCTTGCCCATGGCGGCGAGGATCGGCTGAGCAGCGGCGAAATCCTGCTCCGTGCCGCCCACCATAAAGGTCAACGTGCCGCCATTGGCCGCCGCGATCCCGCCCGACACCGGCGCATCGAGCATGCGATAGCCGCCCGCCTGCGCCCCGGCGGCCACCTCGCGCGCGCTGGCCACATCGATGGTCGAACAATCGAGCAGCAGCGCGCCCGCCGGCGCATGGCCGATCACATCGGCGGCATAGACCGACCGGACAATCGCGCCATTGGGCAGCATCGAAACAACCGCATCCGCATCCCCCACCGCATCGCGCACGTTGGTGAAGGTGGCGCAGCCATTGGCGACCGCCCGATCCAGCGCGGCTTGCGCCAGATCGAAGGCGTGGACCTGATGGCCCGCCTTCACCAGATTGGCCGCCATGCCGCCGCCCATATTGCCCAAGCCGATGAAAGCGATTTTCATGATGACCTCTCCTTATTTATTATAGTTTTAGCGGCCCTGCCATTGGGCTGCGCGTTTCTCGACAAAGGCCGCCATGCCCTCGGCCTTGTCGGCGCTGGCGGTCAGGATCTGGAACAGGCGGCGTTCGTGCAGCAGGCCCTGATCCAGCGTGGTTTCAAAGGCGGCATTGACCATTTCCTTGTTCGCAATAGCGGCCATGCGGGGCATCTCGGCAATGGTCTGCGCGGTTTTCAGCGCATCGTCGAGCAAGTCGGCCAGCGGCACGATGCGCGCCACCAGACCGGCGCTCTCGGCCTCCACCGCGCCCATCATCCGCCCGGTCAGGCACATTTCCATCGCCTTGGCCTTGCCCACCGCGCGGGTCAGGCGCTGTGATCCGCCCATGCCGGGGGCCACGCCCAGCTTGATCTCGGGCTGGCCGAACTTGGCGGTGTCGGCGGCCAGAATGAAATCGGCCATCATCGCCAGTTCGCAGCCCCCGCCCAGCGCAAAGCCATTGACCGCCGCGATCCACGGCTTGCGCGTGGTCTTGACCAGTTTGGCCTGCCAGTCGGCGAAGAAATCCTGCAGGAAGAAGTCGGCGGCGGGCTTGTCGGCCATTTCCTTAATGTCGGCCCCGGCGGCAAAGGCCTTCTCACCGCTGCCCGTCAGCACGGCGCAGCCCTGCGTCTCATCGGCCTCAAAGGCGGCAAAGGCGGCGACCAGTTCGGCGCAGACCTGCGAGTTGAGCGCATTGAGCGCCTTGGGCCGGTTGAGCGTGATGAGCGTGACCGCGCCCTTTTGTTCAACCAGGATCGTCTCAAAGCTCATAGAGGTTTCCATTCTTCCAACGCTGATAGTGGGGCGAAGATAGCGTCCAGCATGGCCTCGGTCACCTGCTCGGGGCGGGGCGGGCTCCATGCGGGGGCATTATCCTTGTCGACGATCACCGCGCGCACCCCTTCGGCAAAATCGGGCAGCATCAGCACGCGCGAGCCGATCCGGTATTCCATGGCCATATTGGCGGCGAAATCGGGCAGGGTCAGGCTGGTCGCCAATTGGCGCAAGGCAACCTTGCAGGTGGTCGGGCTTTTGGTGCGGATGGTGGCCAGAGTGCGGGCGGCAAAGGCGCCACTATCCTCCTCCAGCGCGGCCAGAATGTCCTCCAGCCGGTCGCTGGCGAACAACCGGGCGATGTCGGCGGCATGGTCGGCCAGCGCGGGGGCGGGCGGCGTGACGGACAGCGCATTGAACACCGCCTCTGGCGCCTCGCCTGCAATGATCCGCGCCTTGGCCTCGCTCAGGCTCTGCGCGGGTAGATAATGCGTTGCCAATCCGGCCCAGACGCATTCCGCCCCATCCAGCCGAGCGCCGGTCAACGCCAGATATTGCCCCAACCGCCCCGCAAGGCGCGAGAGATACCACCCCCCGCCAACATCGGGAAACAGGCCGATCCCGCTCTCGGGCATGGCCAGCCTTGTGTTTTCCGTCGCCACGCGCAAACCCGCCGGGCCGCTGATGCCCACGCCACCGCCCATAGTGATGCCGTCCATAAAGGCCACCACCGGCTTGCCATCCTCGCCGCCGCCATAGGCAAAGATCAGATGGTTGAGCTGATATTCCTCGTAAAAGAACCGACGCCCCAGCGCCCCGCCATCGCTCAGCGCCGATTGGCGCAGCAGGTTGATATCGCCCCCGGCGCAAAAGCCGCGCGACAGTTTGGGGTCGCCAGCAGGGTCAACCGCATGGTCGATCATCACCGCGCCCACCGCAGGATCATCACGCCATGCCAACAAGGCGACCGTCATTGCCCTCACCATATCCAGCGTCAGCGCATGGATCGCGCGCGGGCGGTTAAGCGAAAGCAGGCCCGTACGCCCCTCGACCCGTGTCAGAACCTCGCTCATTTCAGCAGATCCCGCGCGATGATCATGCGCATGATTTCATTGGTCCCTTCCAGAATGCGGTGAACGCGCAGGTCGCGCCAGAAGCGCTCGATGGGGTAATCACGCAGATAGCCGTAGCCGCCAAACATCTGCAGGGCGCGGTCCACCACGCTCGACCCGGTATCGGTGGCGAAACGCTTGGCCATGGCGGCAAAGGCGGTCTTGTCGGGTGCGCCCGCGCTCACCTTGCCCGCAGCGGTGTAGAGCAGCGCGCGCGCCGCCTCCAGTTCGGTGGCCATATCGGCCAGAACAAATTGCGTGTTCTGAAAATCAGCGATCGCCTTGCCGAATTGCTTGCGGTCCTTGGTATATTGCACCGCCTCGTCAAGGCAGCGCTGCGCTCCGCCCAGCGAGGCCGCGCCGATATTGACCCGCCCGCCGTCGATCCCGGCCATGGCAATTTTGAAGCCGTCGCCCTCCTCGCCCAGCCGGTTTTCCACCGGCACGCGCACATCCTCAAGGATCACCTGCGCGGTGGGCGAGGCGTTCCAGCCCAGCTTGCGCTCCGGGGCGCCAAAGGACAGACCCGGCGTGCCCTTTTCCACCAGCAAGCAGGAGATTCCTTTGGCTCCGGCCTCGCCTGTGCGGACCATGATGAGATAGACATCATTCACCCCCGCGCCGGAAATGAACTGTTTGGTGCCGTTCAGCACATAATGATCGCCATCCCGCCGCGCCGTGGTGCGCAGCGCGGCGGCATCCGATCCGCTGCCCGGCTCGGTCAGGCAATAGGAGGCGAGCTTGTCCATCCCCACCAGACCGGGCAGATATCGCGCCCGAAGCGCCTCGCCGCCGAAACGGTCGATCATCCATGCGGCCATATTGTGGATCGAGACGAAAGCCGCCGTGGCCGGGCAACCATAGGCAAGCGCCTCGATCACCAGCGCCGCCTCCAGCCGCCCCAGACCGATGCCCCCGCTCTCCTCACGCACATAGATCGCGCCAAAGCCCATTTCGCCCGCCGCGCTCATGACTTCGCGGGGGAAGTGATGCTCCTCGTCCCACCGCGCCGCGTGGGGCGTGATCGCGGAGGCGGTGAACCGGGCGGCGGCCTCCTGTATCGATAGCTGATCCTCGTTGAGCGCAAAGGCGTCGGTCATGGCATCCTATGTCCTGTCTCAGCCCATGGTAGGGATGATAAATGCATTCCCGCCCTCAGGCGTGCTGTCGGGCCAACGCGCAGTGATGGTCTTGATTTTGGTCCAGAACTTGACGCCCTCCATACCATGCTGATTGGTATCGCCAAAGGCGCTGCGTTTCCATCCGCCAAATGTATGATAGGCCACCGGCACCGGGATCGGCACATTGATGCCCACCATGCCGACATTGACCCGTGCGGCAAATTCGCGCGCAGCATGACCGTTGCGGGTAAAAATCGCCACGCCATTGCCATATTGATGCTTGCTGGGCAGGGAAAGCGCGGTTTCGAAATCGGCCGCGCGCACGATCTGCAGCACCGGGCCGAAGATTTCATTGTGATAGCTGCTCATGCCGGGCGTCACATGGTCGATCAGCGTGGGGCCGACATAGAAGCCGCCCTCCAGCCCCTGCGGCGTGAAATTGCGGCCGTCGACAAGGATCTGGCCGCCTTCTTCCTCGCATTTCGTAATCCACTCCTCGACCCGCGCCTTGTGCTGGGCGGTGACGACGGGGCCGTAATGGGCCGAATCATCAAGGCTGGCCCCCACATTGAGCGCGGCGATTTCGGGCAGCAGCTTCTCGATCAGGCGTTCTGCCGTCCCCTCGCCCACCGGCACCACCACGGGCAGCGCCATGCAGCGTTCGCCCGCCGAACCAAAGGCCGCGCCGACCAGATCGACCACCGCCTTGTCAATATCGGCATCGGGCATGATGATGCCGTGGTTCTTGGCGCCGCCCATCGCCTGGACGCGCTTGCCGTTGGCCGCGCCCCGCTGATAGACGTAATTGGCAATATCGGAGGAACCGACAAAACTGATCGCGCCGATGGCGGGATGGTCAAGGATCGCGTCCACCATCTCCTTGTCGCCATGCACGCATTGCAGGATGCCTTCGGGCGCGCCTGCCTCCAGCATCAGTTCGACAAGGCGCACCGGGACCGAGGGATCGCGTTCCGAAGGTTTCAGGATAAAGGCATTGCCGCAGGCGATGGCCACGCCGAACATCCACATCGGGATCATGCCGGGGAAGTTGAAAGGCGTGATACCCGCGCCGATGCCGATGGGCTGGCGCATCGAATAGACGTCGATGCCCGGCCCAGCGCCATTGGTATATTCACCCTTGAGCGCATGAGGGATGCCGCAGGCGAATTCCACCACTTCCAGCCCGCGCTGAATGTCACCTTTGGCGTCGGCCACCACCTTGCCATGTTCGCTGGCCAGCAATTCGGCCAGTTCCTGCATATTGGCTTCGACAAGGCGTTTGAATTCGAACATCACGCGGGCGCGGCGCTGGGGGTTGGTGGCGGCCCAAGCCGGCTGCGCGGCCTGCGCCGCGGCCACCGCGCGGTCGAGCAGCGCGGCATCGCCCAGCGCCACCTCGGCCTGCACAGCGCCCGTTGAAGGGTTGAAAACCGGAGCCTTGCGCGCCGGAGCCGCGCCCGAACCGCCAACGATCAGATGGTCGATAAAACGCACTTCCGCATCCTTCCCATTTCTTGATTTCCCCCATTTGTATTGCCTCAAAAATGACTGGCAACAGACATTAATGCCCGTTAGACCTGCAAAAATGCAGGTAACCGACTGGAGCGATTTTCAAGCCTTTCTGGCCGTGGCGCGCACCGGGCAACTGGCGCGGGCCGGGCGCATGATGGGCATGGACGCCACCACCATCGCTCGCCGCCTGCGCCGGTTGGAAGGCCAGATGGGCGCCACCCTGTTCGAACAGACGCGCGAGGGCCAGATCCTGACGCTGGCGGGCGAAAAGCTCCTGGCGGTGGTCGAGCAGATGGCCATGGCCAGCAGCGAACTGGAAAGTGCCAATTCCCCCTCCGGCCCCACCGGCAGCGTGCGAATCAGCGTGTCGGAAGGCTTTGGCAGTTGGGTCGTGGCGCGGCATCTGGGGGGGTTTGCCGCGCGCTATCCGGGATTGACGGTCGATCTGGTCGCCTCCAGCGGTTTTCTCAGCCCCTCGCGGCGCGAGGCTGATATTGCCGTGCTGCTCTCACGCCCGAAAACCGGGCCGCTGATCGCGCGCAAATTGTCCAATTATGCGCTGCGCCTCTATGCCAGCCCGACCTATCTGGCCGGGCGCAAGCCCATTCTGGCGCCGACGGACCTGCGGCAGGGGCATCAGTTGATCGGCTATGTTCCCGAACTGATCTATGCCCCCGAACTCAATTATCTGGGCGATATTGACGCCAGCCTGGCCGCCACTTTGCGCTCGACCTCGATCCTGGCCCAGCACAGTATGTTGATATCCCACGCCGGGGTCGGGGTCCTGCCCTGTTTTATCGGCGATGCCGATCCCTTGCTGGTGCGCGTTCTGCCCGCCCATGTCATCACCCGCAGCTTCTGGCTGGTAACGCATAAGGATACCCATGGGCTGCAACGCATCCGCGCCACCATCGACTGGCTCAGCGAGATCGTGAAGCTGGATGCGCGGCTGTTTGCCGGGGTTTAATCGCCGTGCCAGAGCGCATGATAGCGATGGCGGACAGCGACCTCGGATGTAGCGAGCAACAGCCGCCACAGATGAGATAGCGCGCTCATGTCGCAACCCTCCCGACCAGAGTGACCGCCAGCGTCAGCATCGTCACCCCTACGATGCCGTCCAGCACCCGCCAAGCCGCAGGGCGGGAGAACACAGGCGTCAGAATGCGCGCGCCATAGCCAAGGCCGACGAACCAGAGGATGCTGGCACTGGCCGCCCCTGCGACGAACACCGGACGCAGAGCAGGCGCTTGGGCAGAGCCTGCCGCTCCCATCAGCAGCACCGTGTCGAGATAGACATGCGGATTGAGAAAGGTGAAAGCCGCCGTCGTCGCCAGCGCGCGGCCCAAGGTCACGCTGACTTGGGCGGTCACGGCCATGGCCTCGGGCGCCATCATCCGGGCAAAAGCCTTGATCGCATACCAGCCCAGAAACAGCGCCCCGCCGATGGTCAGCGCCATCGTCAATTGCGGCATGGCGCCCAGCAAGGCACCCACCCCACCCACACCCGCCGCAATCAGCAGCGCATCGGCCGCGCCGCAAAACAGCACGATCGGCCCGACATGCTCGCGTTTCAGCCCCTGTCGCAGGACGAAGAGGTTTTGCGCACCAATCGCCATGATAAGCGCCGCCGACATGGCAAAACCGGTGAGGAAGGAGGGGAGGATGTTTGTCATGGGGGCGCTATGACGCGGCAGCGTGGTTCAGGAAAACTTGTTCTGCTAATCTTGATGAAGTAAAACTTCATCATGCTTGATTATCCCGCCCTTGCCGCCGTCGCCTGCGTTGCCCGCGAAGGCAGTTTCGAACGCGCCGCCGAAAGGCTCGGCATCACCCCATCGGCGGTCTCGCAACGCGTCCGCGCGCTGGAGGAAAGGCTGGGCAGCATCCTGATCGTGCGGGGCCAGCCCTGCGTGGCAACCGATCTGGGCCATCGCCTGTGCGCCCATGTCGATCAGGTGCAATTGCTGGAGGCCGAATTGCGGCCCGCGCTGGCTCTGCCCATGGACGCGCCGGTCACGCTGCGCATCGCGGTCAATTCCGACAGTATCGCCACATGGTTTCCGCAGGCCGCCGCCGATTTCGCCCGCACCACCGGCTATTTGCTCGACTTCATGATTGAGGATGAGGAGGTTACCGCCAACCGCCTGCGCTCCGGCGAGGTGCTGGCTGCGGTGTCCGCCGATCCGGGCGCGGTGCAGGGCTGCAAGACGGTGGAACTGGGCAGCCTTGAATATCAGGCCTGTTGCAGCCCCGATTTCGCCGCGCGCTATTTCCCCGATGGCGTGAATGAGGAAAGCCTGTCGCTCGCGCCATGCCTGCGTTTCGAGCGGCGCGACGGGCTGCAGGCGCGATGGGCGCGCGAAAGCCATGGTCTGGCGCTGAACGGGCCGATGCATTGGGTGCCGTCCACCTATGGTTTTCTGAACTTTGCGCTGGCCGGGATGGCATGGGGCATGCACCCCGCGATGATCTCGCGCCCGCTGGTCGAACAGGGCCTGCTGGTCGAGCTGACGCCCGACACGCCGCTTCGGGTCAAGCTTTACTGGACCGTCACACGCCTGCATGCCTCCGCGCTCAAGACGCTGACCGATGCGGTGCGGCGGGGGGCGGCGGAAAAATTGCTGCAATAGAGAGGCCTTGACAGGTGGGACGATTTCATATCATGTTATATAACGCGATATGGAGAATGTGATGCGCGATGTGATTGCCGATATGGGCCCCGCCTTTCTGGGAAGCAGGCTCAAGCGTTTGGCCGAAAAGATGCAAGCGGGCGCGATGAGCACGATTGCCGATGCCGGATTGGCGATGCAGCCGGGCCATATGGCCGTGCTGGCGGCGCTGCGTGCGGGGCCGATGACGATCGGCCAACTGGCCGAAACCATCGGCATCAGCCAACCCGGCGTCACGCGCAGCGTGGGCCAGTTAGGCAATCTGGGCATCCTGGCCGATGCGCCCGCCGCCGATCAGCGCACAAGGCTGGTCGAATTGACCGAGGCGGGCCGCGCCGCCGCGCATCAGGCCGCCAGCGATCTGTGGCCCCGCATCGGCATGGCAGCGCAGGAATTGCTGGATGGATTTGAGGACCGCTTCATGGCCCAGATCGCCGCCATCGAGCGCGCGCTGGACGAAGCCTCGATTGCCGAGCGCGCCGCCCGCGCCCGCCCCGACGGCTTGCGCCTGCGCGAATTCAGCGATGATCTGGCCCGCGATTTTCACGACATCAACGCGCAGTGGATCAACGCCATGTTCTCGCTGGAGGCCACCGACCGCGAGGTGCTGGAAAACCCGCGCGCGCGCATCATCGAACCGGGCGGCGCGATCCTGTTCGTCGAGGCGCCCGGCCTTGGCGTGGTGGGGACCTGTGCGCTGCAAAAGACCGGCGCGTCCAGCTTCGAACTAACCAAGATGGGGGTGCGCGAAAGTGCGCGCGGGCTGAAGGCCGGGGAATTCTTGCTCGACGCAATGATCGCGCGGGCGGGGGAAATGGGCGCCGATCCGCTCTATCTGCTGACCAATCGCAAATGCGCGGCGGCGATCCATCTCTATGAAAAGCTGGGCTTTACCCATGATGCCGAGATCATGGCCAGCTATGGCGCCCGCTATGCGCGCTGCGATGTCGCCATGCGCTATACGGCGGGCGTAGCTTAACGCCCGCCCGTGGCCAGATCGAGATCGTTGCGGGCCGACCAGTAGCGGGCCAGATTGTCGGCATAGGCCGACCTTGCCTCCTGCACATTGGCCTGCGCGATCAGCACGGGATGCAGAATCGCGGTGCCCGCCTGCAACCCGGCGCGGGCCAGCGTCAGCGCGCTCTGACTGGCCACCAGCCTTTCGCGGGCCAGCGGAATCGCCTTTTGCGCCGCGATCATCTCCTGCCGCGCCGAGGCAACCTCCTTGCGCAAATCCTCCAGCCGCCGCCGCACCGCGATCCGGGCCAGCGCGCGCGATGCCGCCGCACTCTGCGCCTTGCCGATCACGCTGGCCGACAGGGTCAGCGACAGGCTGGCATTGGCGCTGGGCAGGCGGAACATCGTGTCGCTGACCTTGCCGGTGGGGATAGGATCGGCGGCCATCGCGCTGGCCGAAATCTGCGGCCCCACGGCGGCCAATATCGCCGCCGCACCCGCCGCATCGCTCACCCCCACCTGTTGCCGGATCGCGGCCAGATCGGCGCGATGGGCCAGAGCGGCGGCGGTCAGCGTGTCAAGCGCAGGCTCCTCAGCCGAGGGCGGTTCGGGCAAGGCCCCCTGCGCAGGAACCAGCAGCACCGCCGGATCGAGATCGAGCAACCCGGCCAGACGCAGCGAAGCGGCATAATAGGCATTGAGCGCCTTGATCTGATCCATCTGCGCGCGGGCCGCGCCTTCCCGCGCCATTTGCGTGTCCAGCGTCAGGCCCAGCCCCGATGCCTCGCGCGCCGCGCTCAGGCGCAACAGTTCGCGGCTTTCCTCGACCCGCTCGCTGCTGGCGATAATATGCGCCTGCGCCAGAGCCAGCGCGTAAAAGGCCTGCGCAATATCGTGATCGACCCGCCGGCCGGTGAATTCGGCATCATGGCGCAGCGCGGACAGATTGCGCCGCGCGGCCAGAATATCGAATACCACCTGTCCGGGCCGCATGATCCAGCTGACCAGCGCAAAGGGGCTGACGCGCTCAAACCGGCCCACCTGATAGGCGCCCGCCGCCCCCGGCAAGGCCCCATCCAGCCGCATCGCATCAACCCCCACCGCGATCCCCGGCAGGGCCGCGCCCAAGGCCCCGCTGACCACGCCGCTGCCCTGTTTAACCCGCGCCTTGGCCTCCTCCAGATCGAGGTTTCGCGCATGGGCCAGTTGCAGCGCATGGGGCAGATCAAGGCTGACCACATCGCGCGCCAACGTAGCCAATTCGCCGGAAGCAGGCTCCTGCGCCATGGCGGGCGCGGCGATCAGCATCAGCGCCAGCGCGGCCCGCTTCATGGCGCCACCTTGACCGTCACGGCATTGCCCACCGGCGGCGCGGATTTGGCATTGGCCAGAATGACATCGGCCACGCCCACCCCATCGGTGATTTCGGTCAGCTTGCCATCGGTGATCCCGGTGGTGATCACCCGGCGCGCGACCTTGCCGCCGATGACGGCCATGACGAAACTGCCATTGTCATCCTTGCCGATGGCCGCATTGGGCAGGCCCAGCGCGCCGGTGTGTCGCGCCGTCTCGATTTTCGCCCGCGTAAAGCCGCCCGCCAGCAAACGGTCGCCCGGCACGTCGATTTCGGCCATCATCGTGCGCGTGGCCTGATCCAGGCTGCCTGCGGTGCGGGTGACACTGGCCTTGACCGGATCGTCGCTCCCCGTGCTCAGCGTCGCGCTCTGCCCCTTGCGCACTGCGGCGGCCTGCGCGGCGGGCACGGCCACCATCACGCGCAACCGGTCAACCTGCTGCACCGTGAACAAAGGCGAGGAGAGGCCATTGGTGGCCGCCTGAATGAAGACGCCATTGTTGACCATGCGCCGCGTCACCACCCCGGCAAAGGGCGCGACAATCCGCGTATAGGCCGAAACCGCCTGCGCCTTGGCCAGCGTGGCGGCGGCCAGATCGGCCTGCGCATGGGCGATGCTGGTGTGCGCTTTTGCCTCGTCCATCGCCTGATCGGTGATGCCCTTGGCGCGATAGAGTTCCTCCTGCCGCTTCTGCGTGATCTGTTGCAGCGACAGTTCGGCCCGCCGCGCGGCCAATGTCGCGCGGTCCTCGGCCAGTTCATGCGCGACCTCGGGCAGGCGGATCGTGGCCAGCACCTGTCCGGCGGTCACCCTGTCGCCAATATCGACGCGCATATCGGCCACATAGCCCGAAACCTTGGCGAAGAGGTCGGCGCTCTGCCATGGCTCGATGCTGGCGTCGGCCTCGAAACTGGCGGCAATATCGGCGCGGGCGGGATGGACGGCATCCAGCGCCGAGGCCGCCGCAGGCGCGCTTGATGCGGCGGGGGCGCTTTGCCCATGCCACCACAGGCCCCCGGCGATCAGCACGCCCGCGCCCATGGCCATCGACAGAGCCTTGGATGAAGTCATCGACATGACGGCAAACCTTTACGCATGAGAAGAAGCCGCCGGATCATCGGGATCGAGCGAAGGCGAATGGCGCGAGGCCGAGGCGCGCAGCAGGCCAAAGATCACCGGCAGGACGAACAGCGTGGCCAGCGTGGCAGTGATCACCCCGCCCGCCACCGCCCGGCCCAGCGGCGCGGTCTGCGCCCCGCTCTCGCCAAGGCCCAGCGCCATCGGGGCCATGCCCGCCACCATCGCCATGCTGGTCATCACGATGGGACGCAGGCGGGTCGATGCGCCATGCCATCCGGCCTCCATCGCGCTCATGCCGTCGATCCGCGCCTTTTCGGCAAAACTCACCAGCAGGATCGCATTGGCCACCGCCACGCCGGTCGCCGTGATCGCGCCCATATAGCTTTCCAGATTGAGCGTCGTGCCCGTCAGCCCCAGCGTCAGCACCACCCCCACCAACGCGGCAGGCACGCTGGAGAGCGCGCAAAGCGCCAGACCGGGCGACTGGAAATAGGCCAGCAGCATCAGGAAAATCGCCAGAACCGCCACCAGCAAGCCGGTTTGCAGATTGCTCAGAATATCGCGCAAAGGCTCGACCTGACCGCGCAGCATCACGGTGATGCCCTTGGGCGGCGGGCCAAGGCTGTCAACGGCGGCCTGCACCTGCCCCGCCACGGTGCCCAGCGCGGCATGTTCATAATTGGCGGTCACGCTGACCACGCGCTGGCCGTTATAGCGGTCGAACTGGCCCGGCACGCTGCCCTGCGCCACCTGCGCCACATTGCGCAGCAGCATCGGATGGCCGCTGGCGGAACTGACCGGCAGATTGCGCAGATCCTCCATCGTCGCCGGTTTGGCGGGCGCGCCCTGCACCTGCACCTGATAGGAAACGCCGGTGTTAGCCGCCCAATAGACCGGCTGGGTAAAGCGGCTCGACGAGGTGAAAGGCGTGAGCGAACGGGTAAGATTGTCCGCCGAAACGCCCGCCAGCCCGGCCAGCCCCCGGTCCAGCGTCACCTTGACCGCTGGATAATCCAGCGTCTGGGCGATCTGGACATCGCGCAAAGCCCCGATCCGGCCCATCGCGGCACGGATCTTTTCGGCATAGGCGCGATTGTCCTCCAGCGATTTGCCAAGCACGGCGACCTCGATGGGGGTCTGCGCGCCAAAACTCATCACCCGGCTGACAATATCGGCAGGCTCGAAGGAGGTGCGCAATTGCGGCAACTCCTTCGCCAGATCGCCGCGCAGCCGGTCGCGCAGCGCAGCCATATCGCGATGATCCTTAAGCTGAACCTGAAGCACAGCCTCATGCGTGCCGCCATTCCATTGGTGGATGAAATTGATCGGATAGGCCGACCCATGCATCCCCACCAGCGCCAGACTGGCCGCCACGCCATCGCCGGTATCGCGCGCTATAATGGCCAATGCCCGCTTGGTCAGATCCTCGGTCAGATCGAGCCGCGTCCCGGCGGGCGCGCGCAGGCGCAATTGCAATTGCCCGGCAGACCCTTGCGGAAAAATATCGGCGCCCAGATAGGCCCCGCCCAGCCCCACCACCAGCGCCGCACCGGCCAGATAGGCCCCCGCCACCAGCCCGGCAGGCAGGCCCGCCACGCGCTCCTTCACTCCCTGATAGCGCCGCCGCAGCCCCTCGTCCGGACCGTCATGGCCAATCGCATCGGCACGCAACCACCAAACCGCCAGCACCGGCACCAGTGTGCGATCGAGCAACCACGAGGCGATCATCGCAAAACCCACCGCCAGCGTCATCGGCAGGAACAGCGCCCGCGCCGCGCCCTGCATGAACAGCGCCGGCACGAAAACGCACAGCACGCAGAGCAGCGCGATCAGCAAAGGCCCCGCCACCTCGCGCCCGGAATCGGCCACCGCGCGCGGCAGAGCCTTGCCCTGCGCCAATTGTACATGGATATTTTCCATCGTCACCGTGGACATATCCACCAGAATGCCCACCGCCAGCGCCAAGCCGCCAAGGCTCATCAGATTGATCGTCGCCCCCGTCAGCCACAGCGCCAGACTGGCCGCAAGCAGGGCCAGCGGGATATTGACCACCACCACCAGCGCCGCACGCGCATCGCGCAGAAACAGCAGCACCATCACGCCCGTCAGCAAGGCCCCCAGCGCCGCCTCCAGCGTCAGGCTGGCCATTGCGCGGGTGACAAAGCCCGACTGGTCGAATTCATAGCTGACCGTCACATCCTCGGGCAGCGCGGCCTGAAACTTGCCCAGATTGGCCTTGACCGCATCGACCACCGCCAGCGTCGAAGCGTCCGCCCGCTTGGTTACGGGAATATAGACCGTGCGCCGCCCGTTCGAGAGCGCATAGCTGGTGACGATATCCGATCCATCAACCACCTTGGCCACATCGCCCACATGCACGGCGGGGAAGGAACCGGGCCTCAGCGGCACGCTCTCCAGTTCCTTGGCGTCGGTCACCATCGCATTGGTGGGCACGATCGGATATTTGCCGTCCAGCGCGATATTGCCCGATGGGCTGATGACCTGAGAGCGGGCCACGGCATTGACCACATCGTCGAGCGAAAGATTATACGAGGCCAGCTTAGCCGGATCGGTGTTGAGCACAATCGTGCGCGGCGCCCCGCCAAAGGGCGGCGGCGCGGACACGCCCGGCAGCGTGGCGAACATCGGCCGGATCGTGTTGAGCGCCAGATCCTGCATCTGTCCCACGGGCCGCGCCGCGCTGGAGAAAACCAGATTGCCCACCGGCACGCTGCCCGCATCAAAGCGCATGGCAAAGGGCGGCACGGTGCCGGGCGGCATAAAGGCGCGGGCACGGTTCACATAAGAAATCGTCTCGGACATGGCCTGCGACATGTCGGTGCCGGGATGGAATTGCAGTTTGAGCACCGTGGCGCCCTGAATCGATTTCGATTCAACATGTTCAAGGCCGGTGATGTAGAGAAAGTGATATTCGTAATAATAGGTGACCAGCCCTTCCATCTGGGCCGGGTCCAGCCCGCCATAGGGCTGGGCGACATAGATCGTGGGCACGTTGAGATTGGGGAACACATCGCGCGGCATGCGCGACAGACCGAAAAAGGCCGACAGCGCCATGGCCAGAACCAGAACCACCACCGTCCACGGACGGCGCAGCGATTGATTGACCAGATTCATCGGCGCCTTGGACCTTTTCCCCTGCCCCCCGCCGCATGGCGCGGGCGCATCCTTTATGGCCGCAAGAACAGCCTGTTATCCTGCGTGTTAGCAGAGCATGCCTGCGTTTCGGCGTTAAGTCTTGTGGGGAAATGTCAAGAAATGTGAAGGCTCGCCATCGTTCAGGCGCCGCGCGTGACAAGGCCGCGCCACATGGCTAGGCAGGGTGAAAGCCAGATGGGAGAGGCGCAGGCATGAACTGCCCGGTGCTGATCATTGATGATGATGCCGAACTGACGGATATGCTTGGCGAATATCTGGGCGCCGAGGGTTTTGTCGTGAGCGCGGTGCATGATGGGCTGGAGGCGCTGCACGTGGCGGGGCAAGGGCATTATGCGCTGGCGGTGCTGGATATTATGCTGCCCGGCCTTGGCGGGCTGGAGGTGCTGCGCCAACTCCGCCAGACCTCAATGATGCCGGTGCTGATGCTGACCGCGCGGGGCAGCGATCTGGACCGCATCGTCGGGTTGGAGCTGGGCGCGGATGATTATATGCCCAAGCCGTTCAACCCGCGCGAATTAGTGGCGCGGATGCGCGCGATCCTGCGCCGGTTTGAAACCCGTGAGCCGCCGCGCCCCGCGCCCGCCGGTTTTGCCGGGCTGGAGGTCGATGCCACGCGCTTCGTCGCTCGCCTGGCGGGCGTGCCGTTGGGCCTGACGGGCACAGAGTTCCGCATTCTGGAAATGCTGGCGGGCGAGGCACAGCAAATCCACCGCCGCGATGCGCTGACGCAGGCCGTGCTGGGGCGGCGGCTGCTCAATCAGGATCGCAGCATCGATACCCATATCAGCAACATCCGCCGCAAATTGTCCGCCGCCGCGCCGGGCATGGTCGATATCAAGGCCATTCGCGGCCAGGGCTATGTGCTGGTCGCGCTGGGCGGCAAGGCCGCCGCGTGAGATCGATTTTTTCGCGTATTTTCCTCAGCTTCTGGCTGGCCATGGCGTTGATTGCGGCCTCGGCGGTGGGGGTGACGGTGGCCGTGGCATGGGCGCGGGCCGAGGCGCTGGAAGCCTTCGATCCGGGCGCCTTGCTGCGCGGCGCATCGCAGGCGTGGCGCGAGGGCGGCGATACGCAATTGCGCCAATGGCTGACGGGCGAGGCGCGCCGGGCCGACAATATCATGGTCTTTGTGCTGGATGCGCAGGGGCGCGACATGCTGGGGCGCACGGTGCCGGCGCAATTGCATCTCGATCAGGCATCAACGAAAAGCCCGCCACCGGGCGCCCCGTCATCTGGCAATGCCACCCCCGGCTTTATGCGGCGGCGCGACCATATGCTGCTCTCCTCCCCCTTGCCGGGCGGGCAATGGCGGCTGGTGGCTGGATGGCCCGGGGCCACAGCTTTTGATGTGCTGGGCTCCTATGATGTCTGGATCGCGATGGGTCTGCTGGCGCTGGGGGTCAGCGGGGCGATGGCATGGTGGCTGGCGCGCCAGATCAGCCACCCCGTGGTGGCACTGCAGGCCAGCGCGCGCAGGTTGGCCGAGGGCGATCTGGGCGCGCGGCCCGAAGACTGGCTGATGGCGCGGCGGGACGAATTGGGCAGTCTGGCGGGCGAATTCACCACGATGGCGCAAAGGTTGCGGCAACAGCTCGACAGCAAGGATGAATTGCTGCGCGATATCAGCCATGAATTGCGTTCTCCCCTGACGCGGCTGCGGGTGGCGGCGGCGCTGGCCCGGCAGAATGCAGGGGATCTGGAAACCCATCTGGCGCGGGTCGAGCGCGACATTGACCGGCTGGACCGAATCATCGGTGACACTTTACGCTTTTCGGCAATGAGTACGCCGGGACGGCAACTGGACAGGCAGGTGGTCGATCTGGCGGAATTGCTGGGCGAGGCGGTGGATGATGCGCGGATCGAGGCCGATCAGCGCCGGATCGCGCTGAGCCTGAATGCACCCGATGGTGTCGGAATGCCATGCGATCCCGACCTTCTGCGCCGCGCCTTTGACAATGTGCTGCGCAATGCGATCCGCCATTCGCCCGCAGGCGAACAGATTGCCGTCACGCTCGAAACCGGCCCCGACCGGCTCTCCATCTCGATTGCCGACCGGGGCGAGGGCGTGCCGGATGAGGCGCTCGAACGGATCTTTGAAGCCTTCTATCGGGTGGACAAGGCGCGCGGCGCGCAAAGCGGTGGGGCCGGGCTGGGGCTGGCGATCACGGCGCGGATTACCGCGCTGCATGACGGCAGCGTGGCGGCGGTCAACCGGCCCGAGGGCGGGCTGACCATCCGCTTCGATTTTCCACATCAATGGCCCTAAGGCTCACGTGTCCCTAGGATTAGGGCCGAACAAATGTCTGGGCCTTTTCGATGCCGAAATGATCGGCCAATTGGCCTCCGGTAAAGCCGCTGGTCCCCGCGTCATAATCGAGGGGGAGCATTTGCGCGTTCCACCTCTGCCACTCCGCCTGCATTTCGCGGAATTTTTCCGGCATCCGATCCTTCAGGTTCGCGCGCTCCTGCGGATCGTCCACCACGTGGAACAGGAAAGTGTTGTTCAGGATTTTCAGATATTTCCAGTCACCTTTGCGGCAAGCTTCCTGATTGAGATTAAGATAGCGCCATGAGAAACTGCGCTCATGCGCCTGATCGGGACGGCGCAGGGCGGGCAGCAAATTTTCGCCATCGGAGGGGAAGGCCGGATCGGGCGTCGTCCCCGCCGCCGCCAGCAAGGTGGGCAGCCAGTCCATCGTCATGATCGGTTGCGCGCTGACCGCGCCCGGACGCGCAACGCCGGGCCAGCGGACGATGGCAGGCACGCGTAGGCCGCCTTCCAGCAGCTCGGTCTTGCGCCCGGTGAAGGGGCCGGTGTCGGAGAAACGTTCGCCGCCGTTGTCGCTGGTGAAGACGACAATCGTATTGTCCTCCATCCCCAGTTCTTTCAGGTGCTTGAGCGTCAGGCCGATCTGATAATCCATCCGCGTGACCATCTGCGCATAGATCTTGGCGCTGCCCCCGTCGAAATGGAACATGGCCATCGGCTTGCCGCTCTCGTCCAGACGGCGAGCTTCGGCCACGTCCTCAGGCCCTTCCCACGGCCAATGCGGCGCGTTGAAATGCAGCGACATAAAGAAAGGCTTATTCTGCCGCGCATAGTCGGTGATCACCTCGCGCGCCTTGGCGCCCAGCAGGTCGGTCAGATAGCCCTGCTGGTCGATCTGGCGCGCGTCATCCCACAGGTCCGCCTTGCCGAAAGCCTTGTGGGTGAAATAGTCCAGACCGCCGCCGCGAAAGCCCCAAAAATGGTCATAGCCGCTTTGCTGCGGCCCATAATCGGGCAGCGCCCCCAGATGCCATTTGCCGATCAGCATCGTGCCATAGCCCGCCTTACGCAGCAGCGAGGGCAAAGTGGGGTGGCTGGCGGGCAGCCCGACCGGGCGCTGGCCCAAGGGTTCCTCCAGTCCCACGGTCAGCCGGTTTTGATAACGCCCGGTGATCAGCGCCGTGCGCGTGGCCGAACAGACCGCCGAATTGGCATAGGCCTGTGTGAAGCGCACCCCTTGCGCGGCCAGAGCATCGAGCGCCGGGGTGGCGTAATCACGCCGCCCATAGCAACTGAGATCCGCAAAACCCATGTCATCGGCTAGAATGAACAGGATATTGGGCGGGCGCTGCTCCTTGCCCGTGGCGGCTCTGGCCAGTTCGGGCATCAGGCCCGCCCCCATCATAGCCGTCGATCCGGCAATCAGCGAACGTCGCGATAACGAAGCCATGAAATTTGTCCTTAAAGGAATGATCAGAAATTGCGGCGCAGCGTCACCGACACTTCGCGCGGCGCCGCCGGTTGGGCAAGGGTCATGCCCAGATTGAAGAATTTATTGTTGTAATAGGTCGCATCGAACAGGTTGCGCACCGCCAGCGACAGGCGCCAGTCCTTGGCCGGAGAATCGAAGGTCAGCCGCGCATTGGCCACGCCGTAAGCGCCCACCTGCCCTTCGGGATTGTTGGCGATGGCGGTGAAATAGGACGACTGATAGCTGTAATCCACGCGCGGGGTGAAAGTGCCGATCTTCGTCTCCAGCCCATATTGCGCGCCGATCGAGGCCTTCCACGCCGGGGCAAAAGGCGCGGCATTGGCCAGCGTCACGCCCTGAATGACCACGCCCGCCGCGCTGATTGAGGTCAGGCGGAAATGCAGATAGCTGACGCTGGCGTCGATCAGCATGCCGCCCACGGGCCGCGCGGTCACTTCCAATTCGGCGCCCTTATATTGGGCCGATCCGACATTGGTGGGCGTGGCGTTGAGCGCGCTGTTGGCCGTGGGCGCGGTATTGGCAAAGATGATGTTTGCATAATCGTTGAGGAACAACGAGCCATTCACCCGCAACCGCCGCGACCACAAATCGCTCTTGAAACCAAGCTCATAGGCGGTGATGGTTTCGGGATAGAAAGGCACCGCCTGTTCCGGGACAAAGGGCCGTGGGTTGGTGCCGCCGCCGCGAAAACCGGTGGAAACCTGCGCATAGGTCATCAACTGATCGTTCCAGCGGTAATCCAGATTGACCCTGTAATCGAGTTTGTTGGCGCTGTAATGGCTCTGCACCCCGGTCAGCACGCCCGCCGCCGTAAAGGTCGGCACGCCGGACAGGAACGGGTTATACCGGCGATAGGTGTAATCCTTGGCGTCCCCGGTATAGCGGATGCCGCCGGTCAGGTTCAGGCCCGAAAGCGGATGCAGGATCGCCTGACCGAAGAGGCTTTTGTTGGTGGAAATCGCATCATCATCGGGCGCGTTGAGGTTTTCGAACGGCTTGCCGGGATAGAGGATGTTCGAGCCGGCAAAATTGTTGTTCGCCCGGTAATAATAGCCCCCCACGGTCCAATCGAGCAAGGTGCCCAGAGCGCGACCATTGAGGCGCAATTCCTGGCTGAACTGGCGGCTGCGCGCCTGATAGAGCGCGGTTTGCGTGGTGATCGGGCTGGCGTCGCCGTCAATGCCATAGCCGATGTTGCTGCGGCTATAACCGGTGATCGAGGTCAGGGTCAGATGCTCGCCCGGATGCCATGTGATCGTCCCGTTGAACGAGCTTTGCAGCAGGTCATTATGAGTGGGCACGCTGATCGCAGGATGGCTGCCTGCGCCCACTTTGCCATTATAGATCGCAGGATCGGTGAAGGCGGGCGTGGCATAGGTGGCGTAATTGTAATTGGCCCCGGCGGGCACGACAAAGAGCGCAGGATTATAGGGCGCAAAATAGGCCGTCGAAGTGCTGTTCGCGGCCAGCAGGACCGTGGGGGCAACCTCCGAATTGTCCTTGATCACCGTGGCCGACAGATCGACCGTCCATTGCGGATTGGGCGTATAGCGCAGGGCCAGACGCCCGCCGCCGTAATTCTTGTCGCCTTCGTGGCCCAGCACGCAATTGGTGGAAATGCCCGCGGCCGGAACCCCCGATGACGGATGGATACAGCCATAATCATACCGTGTCACATAGCCGTCCTGCCTCGTATAGACGCCTGAGGCGCGGGCATAGAGCTTGTCCGGCACGATGGTGAAATCGCCGCCGCCGCGAAAGCTGAGCAGATTGCGCGAGCCATAGCTGGCCTCAAGGTAATTCGCGCCGCGCCCGTCCGGCTTGCGGCTGTAGAGTTTGACCGCCCCGCCGATGGAATTCTTGCCCGCCAGCGTCCCTTGCGGCCCGCGCAGGATTTCCACCCGTTCCAGATCGAGCAGGTCGAAATTGGCGCCGAACAGCGATCCGTAATAGACATCATCGACATACATGCCCACGCCCGGTTCCATCGCGATGCTGCTGTCGCTTTGCCCCAGACCGCGCACGAAGACCGTGACCGCAGGACCAAAAGCGGCGGCGGAAGGCTTGAGCAGCACGCCCGGCGCGCTGTTGCTGATGTCGGCAATCTGGTTGATCGAGCGCGCCTCCAGCCCCGAGGCGTTGATGGCGGTGATCGCCAGCGGCGTGTCCTGCAATTTCTGCGACTGGAACTGGGCCGTGACCACAATTTCGCCGATGGTTGCCTCGGGCTTTTGGGCCTCCTGCGCCAAGGCGCCTTGGGCCTGAACCATCATCAGCGCGCCCGACGCCAATAGGGCATAATGCATTCTTGCAGATTTGCGCATTGTCCTCTCCCCCTGCTCGCCCGGCTTGTCGCCGGTGCGTTAGGCGGAACCTAGGGCGGGCCGCCGCGCCCATGCAAAGGGGGCCGGCCTTGTCATAAGTGACAAGGCAGAACTTATCGGTTATCTTGCATGCATGTTCCGCTTCACCATCCGCCAGATCGAAATATTCCTGAAAGTCTGCGAGGCGGAAGGCTTTCGCCGGGCGTCGGAAGCGCTGGGCATTTCCGAGGCGGCGATCAGCCATCAGATCTGCCTGCTCGAAGAACAATTGGGCGGAGCGCTGTTTCGCCGCCGCCGGGGCGCGGCCATCCAATTGCTGCCCGAGGGCGAGGAATTTCGCGAGGCCGCGATCCTGTTCGTCCGCCAAGGTCTGGCGCTGGGCCAAAGGCTGGCCCCTGCCGCCCCCCTTCCCACCAGCATCACCATCCATACCGGGCCGCATCTGCTGGAAGATGCCCTGCGTCCGGCGCTGCCGGATTTTCTGCGGCGGCATCCCGATATCAACCTCAATCTGGTCCTACCCAAGGCCCGCCGCTGGCTCAAGCAGGCCATCCTTACCGACAAGGTTCAGGGCGCCCTGCTGAATGTTAAGGCGGCGGACGAATTGCCGCATTCCGATCTGCTGGCGCAAACCGAGATGGCCCTCTTCGCCTGTCCGACAATCGCGGCGCGGATCAGGGCCAATCCGGCGCTGCCGATCGACCTGCTGCTGCCCAACAGCGAGCATCCCGATGCGGCGGCCCAGATCAAATATTTGCGCCATGCCGGGGTCCATTTCCGCATCGCGGGGCACTATCCCTTTCACGATGTCGGCATTCGCATGGCGGCCGAAGGGGCAGGCGCGCTGGTGGTGCTCTCCAGCATCGTCACCTCGCTGGCGCCTGCGGGCCTGCTGGAGCGGGTGCAAAATCTGGGCACCTGGCACACGAGGCTCTATCTTTCCCCCCATCTGCGGCCCGATCATGCGCAGGCCTTACGCGAATTCTTCACCACAGTAGCGGTGGGCCTGACCGCATCGTCAGAGGATTGACGCCGGACGCATCAGATCCATTCGAAAAATTCGACGCAATAGCCGCCCGGATCGCGCACCTTGAACTCCAGAGTGCGCCCGTCCACCCCGGTCTGCAACCCTTCGCCAACCCCCGCCACGCCCATGCGGAACAGGCGCGCATGCCAGCCTTCCAGATCCTCGGTTTCCAGCGAGAGGATCACGCCCTTGTTCGTCTCGCGCACCGGCATCTGGCTGCCATAGCCCGCGCCCACCAGCGCCACGCAGGACGAACCGCCCAGGCGAAAAATCTCCAGCCCCGGCGCCGACAGCATCCGCGTCAGGCCCAGCACGCTCGCGTACCAATCCGCCGCGCTCGCCAGATCGTCATAATAGAAGATCGTATAGCCCCCGCCGATATGGGGATGCGGTTCGGGCTGGTCGGGCTGGGCGCGGGGGGCATCCATCATCAAACCTCGCTGATATTCGCCTCGATCTGCGACAGGGCGCGGCGCAGCGCGGCAATATCGGCCTTGCTGACCCCGTCGAGCGCAATTTTCTGATGGCGCACCGCCGAAACCGCGATCTCATCGAACAATTCGCGCCCTCGCTCGCTGAGAGACACCAGCGCCACGCGCGAATCCTCGGGCGAAATCTCGCGCTCGACCATGCCGTCATTGTGCAACTGGCTGATGACTCGACTGATCGTGGGCTGTTCCATCAGAGTGCGGTCGACAATCTGCGACATCGACATCTGTCCCTGCGATCGCAAAACCGACAGCACGCGCCATTGCGACAGGTTGATCCCGCTGGCCTTCAACCGCCCGCTCAGACGGATGTTCATCAGGCTGCTGACGCGATAGATCTGATAAGGCAGGAAATCTCCCAGCCAGCCATTGCCATCGGCGTCCGTGTCATTGGTCATATCAGGGTTCATAGATCTGGCTCCCCCTGGCTCCTTTACGCAATTTGGCGAGGATTTCCATCCGGTGACTCCATATTGCACAATTCATTTCAGAATGTATATGATTATGAATATGAATGGCGCAGCCCCCGCAAAGCGCCATGGGGACAATGATGAGCAGCCAAAATAACAAGGACCTGTGGACCTCCAACCTTGGATTCGTGCTGGCGACGGCGGCGGCGGCCATCGGGCTGGGCAGCCTCTGGCGCTTTCCCTATGTGGCCGGGGCCAATGGCGGCGGGGCCTTTGTGCTGGTCTATGTGCTGTTCATCGCGGCGCTGTGCGTGCCTTTGATGATCGCCGAAATGAGCCTTGGCAAAGCGGGCATGGGCAGCGTGGTCGGATCGGTCCGGCGGCTGGTGGCCGAGGAGAACGCCTCGTCTTTCTGGCGTGTGGTGGGCTGGCTCAGCCTTGCCGTCCCCTTCTTTGGGCTGAGCTATTACAGCGTGGTGGCGGGCTGGTCGCTCGACTACACGCGCGTCGCCATCACCCAGGGTTTTGCCGGAACCGATGCCGATTCCTCGCACCATCTGTTCGAAACGCTGATCGGATCGCCGTGGCGACAGGGGGCGATGCAGTTCACCTTCATCATGGGCACCGCCACGGTGGTCGCCCTTGGCGTCCAGCGCGGGATCGAGATCGTCTCGCGCATCAAAATGGTGGCGATGTTCACCGTGCTGATCGGGCTGGTTTTGTATAATGCAATCACGGTGGGTCTGGGGCCTGCGGTCGATTTCCTGATCGCGCCCGATTTTGCCCGCCTGACGCCCGCCAGCCTGCTGACCGCCATGGGGCAGGCGCTGTTTTCCACCGCCATCGGCGCGGGCGTGCTGATGACCTATGCCGCCTATCTTCCTGCCGGGGTTTCGGTGCCCAAATCGGCGGGCGTGGTGGCCGGATCGGTGGTGGCGGTGTCGCTGCTGGCGGGGCTGGCGATTTTTCCCATCGTGCTGGCCCATGGCCTCACCCCCGCTGAGGGGCCGAACCTGATTTTCGTGACGCTGCCGGTCGCCTTTGGCGCGATGCCGGGCGGGCAATTCATCGCCGCGCTGTTCTTTGCGCTGATTACGCTGGGGGCGTTCACCACGGCGGTGGGCATGCTCGAACCGGTCGCGGCCTATTGGCTGGAGCGTAAGCAATGGTCGCGCCCGCTGGTGGCCTATGGCACGGGTCTTGCGATCTGGATGGTGGGCCTGCCCTCGCTGCTGTCGTTCAGCACGCTCAAGGATGTCCATCCCCTCGCCTTCATCCCCGGCTTTGGCGGCAAGACTTTCTTTGACGCGCTCGACCATGGGATCAGCGAGTTTCTTCTGCCGATCAACGCGCTGCTGATCGCACTCTTTGCCGGTTACGCGCTGCGCCGTCGCCTCAGCGCGTCCGAAACCACCCTTCCCCCGGCGCTGCACAAAGTGTGGCGGCTGTTCACCGCGGTCATCGTGCCGCTGTCCATTCTGGTGCTGATGATCTCGCAGCTTAGCCGCTGATCCGCCCCCTTTATTCGGAGACTATCGCGTGACCCCTTCCTTTGATCTTGACGCCCTGCGCAGCCAGTTCCCCTCGCTGCCGCGCCTCGCCTATTTCAATTCCGGCTCCTATGGCCTGCTGGCGCGCGGGGTGCGGGCCGCTTTCGATTCCTATCTCGACCGGCGCGAAGAGGTCGGCGCCGATTGGGGCGGATGGGTAATGGCCAATGAAGGGCTGCGTGGGCAAGTGGCCGCGCTGCTGGGCGTTTCGGGCGATGAGGTGGCGATCACCGCCTCGGCCTCGGCGGGGATCAATGCGGTGGCCTCTTCGCTCGATTATGCGGCGCGGCCCAAGATCGTGGTCACCAATTTCGATTTCCCCACCAGCGCCCAGATCTGGCACGCGCAGGCACAGGCGGGCGCGCAGGTCGTCCATGTGGCCGAGACGGAAGACGGCCTGATCCCGCTCGACGCGCTGCTTTCGGCCATTGACGAGCAGACCGCCATCGTGGCGCTCTCGCATGTCTGCTATCGCCATGGCGGACGCATTCCCGACGCGGATATTCGCGCCGTGGTGGCACGCGCGCATGAATTGGGCGCTCTGGTCATTCTGGACGGCTATCAGATCATCGGCACGCAAGAGATCCGCCCCGCCGATCTGGGCGTCGATTTCTATGTCGGCGGCTTCCTCAAATATCTGCTGGGCACGGCGGGCGCAGGTTTTCTCTATGCCAGCGCCCGCGTGGTGGAACAGATCACCCCGCGCACCAGCGGTTGGTTTGCGCAGGCCGATATCAACGCGATGGACATCTTCGCCAACAGCCCCAGCCCTACCGCCCGCCGTTTCGAGGCCGGAACGCCTCCTGTCCCCAGCGCGATTGCCTGCGCGGCGGGACTGAAGGTTCTGGGCGAGGTCGGCCTGCCCGCCGTGGGCGACTGGATCGGGCAATTGACCGCGCTGACGATCGAGCGCCTGGCGCAGGAAGGCATCGCCCCCGGTTCGCCCACCGATCCGGCGCGGCGCGGGCCTTTGCTGACCGTGGTGGCGCGGGATGACAATGCGCTGGTCGCCGCCCTTGCCGAGCAGGATGTCATCACCTCATGCCGCGACGGGCGGCTGCGCGCAGGGTTCCATTTCTACAATACGCTTGCCGATGTGGACCGCTTTTTGGATGCTCTGATCGCCAACCGCGCCCTATTGGCTTGAGGAAATTGCTGAAAATGATCAAATTTCATCGCTCGCTTCTTGCCGTCCCGCTCGCCCTGATCGCGGGCAGCGCCTTGGCTGGCCCGATCACGCCTGCGGAAACCAAGGCCACCGTCGCCACGCTTGGCGAATTGGTGGAATTTCTGCGCCTGCCCAATGTCACGCCCAAGTCCAGCGCCGATATTCGCGTCAATGCCGCATGGCTGGAGGCGAAATTGAAGGCCCATGGCTGGAAGGCCCGGCAACTGCCGGATGGCGATACGCCGATGGTGTGGGGCGAATGGGCCGGAGCTGGTCCCAAGGCGCCAACAGTCCTGTTCTATGCCCATATGGACGGGCAACCGGTCAATCCCAAGGAGTGGAAACAGGCCGATCCCTTTACGCCCGTGTTGCGCGCATGCGCGAACATGGACACATGCGCCACGCTGCCGCTCGACCAACTGAGCGCGCAAGCCGGGCCGCAATCGGACGCGCGCCTGTTTGCCCGCTCCGCCGCCGATGACAAGGCGCCGATCATGATGCTGATCGCGGCGGTCGATGCCATGAAGGCGTCTGGGCGCAAGCCTGCGGTCAACATCCGCTTTATCGCGGATTCGCATGAGGAAGGCGGCCCGCCCACGCTGGCCAAGGTGGTGGCCGACAATCGCGCCGATCTGGCGGGTGATGTCGTGGTGATGCTGGACGGGCCGATGCATGCCAGCAACAAGCCCACGGTGGTCTTTGGCCATCGCGGCGGGGGCGGGCTGACCATCAAGGTCTATGGCCCGTCCGAGGCGATGCATTCGGGCCATTACGGCAATGTCGTGCCCAATCCGGCGCAGAACCTGACGCGCCTGATCGCAAGTTTCAAGGATGCCGACGGCAAGGTGACATTGCCGGGCTATTACGATGGCATCGACCCGGCGTTCAAGGCGGCGGTCAAAGCCTATCCGGTCGAGGATGACGAGGCGGGCCTGTTGAAGCGCGCGGGCGTGGCCAAGGCGGAAGGCTTTGTGCCCAATTACCGCGAGGCGATGGCGGTGCCCACGCTCAATCTGGTGGGCCTGTTTGCCGGTTCCGGGGGCGTGCTGGACCGTTCGATCATCCCGGCGGACGCCAGCGCGGCGCTCGATCTGCGCACGGTGCCCGGCGTCAGCTTCGACCATGAATTCGCCCTCATCCGCGCGCAGGCCGAGGCCATAGGCTTTCACCTGACCGACGGCCCGCCCAGCGCCGAGGAACGCGCCCGTTATCCCCTGCTGGCCACGATCAAGGGCGGCAGCTTTTCCAAGGCCTTGTTCACCGATCCGGCACAGCCGATGGGGCGCTGGCTGATCGGGGGGTTAAAGGACAGTTTCGGCGGCGATCCGGTGGTGATCCCGCTGATGGGCGGCGGCGTGCCGACCGAGCCTTTGGTGCGCGAATTGAAGGCCCCGGTGGTGATCCTGCCGCTGGTCAATCTGGACGACAACCAACATGCCGCCAATGAAAACCTGCGGCTGGGCAATTATGCGCAGGGCGTTCACAGCCTCGTTTCGCTGATTTCGCGCAAACCGTAATCGCGCCGGAACAACAAAGAGGGCGAGCGGGATATGTCCTCCTCGCCCTTTTTTAATGCCCGCTTTGGGCCGAGGGGAAGGAGGCGAAAGGCCGCCTTCCCCCTTATCATTACCAGCGATAGGTGAAATTGGCGCCAATCGTGCGCGGCGCCAGCGTCGAGGTCATCAGGAAGATGTTGGCCGCCCCCGACTGCGAGCTTTTGTACAGCGTGGGATAGGCATTGGTCAGGTTCTTGGCGAACACCGAGAAGGTCCATGCGTCCTTCGCCACGCCCGCGCGCAGATTGACCAGTTCATAGGCATCGCCCTGAAAATTGATGGCATTATACAGGGTCGAACCCAGCGCCGGGGTGCGCGTATATTGGCCCGCATACTGATAATCGACGCGCAGCGAGCCGTTCAGCCCATACCACGGCAGCGCATGGTTGAGGTCAAGCGCCACATCCGCCGTCCAATCCGGCACGAAGGACAAAGCGCTGCCCTTGGTGGCCAGAACCGGGGCGATGCCGGTGGTGGCGTTCGCGGTGCCGGTCACGTTCTGGTCCAGCGTCGCCTTCGTATAGCCAACATTGCCGCTGATCGTGGCCCAGCTGGTCGGTCGGGCGGAAACCGACAGGTCGAAGCCCTTGCTGGTCGCATCCCCGAAATTGCCGACATAGCTGAACGAGCAATTCGAGAGCGACAGGTTCTGCTGAACATTGTGCCACTTCAGATAGAAGCCGCTGCCCGAAACCGACAGTTTGCCGCCAAGGAAGCGGCCCTTCATGCCGCCTTCAAAGCTCCACACGCTGTCATCGCCATAGGTCTGGGGGATGCTGCCGTTCTGGGCAATATCAGCCGCGCAGCGTGCCGATGGGATAGGGCGGTTGGCCCCGCCCGCACGGTTGCCCTTGGCCGCGGTGGCATAGAGCAGCAGGTTGGGGTTGGCCTGCCACGAGATGTTGAACTTGGGGTTTATCGGCGTTGATTTGGTCGAGGTCAGCGGCAGGATCTGGACCCCGCCCTGGAAATAGCCATTGCCGATATATTGGAACGAATAGCTCTGGCGCGCCACGCGAACGCCCGCGTTGAACTTCAGCTTGCTGGTCACGTTCCATGTCGCATCGGCAAAGGCCGAGGCCTGACGGTCGATTTCCACCTGATACTTGCTGGCCAGAATGCCGCCTGCCGAATAGGGGCCACCGTTGACCGTATAGTTGAAGGCGTTGCTGGGCACCAGATTGCCGCTCTGAAGGAAATAGACCGCCGAGGGATAGGACGCATTGGCGTCGCCCCATTCGACCTGAAGCAGCGATTGCTTGGAGGTGGAAAGGAACACACCCACCGTGCCGTAAACCGGCGCGGTCTGGTCATTGGTGGTCAGGCGGATTTCCTGCGTAAACAGGGTCTGCTTGGTGGCGGTCGATTGGGGCGAGCCGAAATTGGGGTTGTTGGCCATGAAGGCCCGCGTGCCGCCAGCGCCAAAGATGTTATAGGCGGCCACCTGCGTGTAATCATCCACGCGCGACAGATCGCGCCAGTTGCCCGAGGTGATCGACGTCAGCGTGGCCCCGCCGAAGTTATAGGCCATCTTCAGACTGCCGATCTTGATCTCGTCAGTATAGGGCGTGCTGGTCTGCTCAAAGCTTTGATACTTGCCCGAGGTGGGCCAGATGCCCGACCAGATCAAGCCATTGTCATTGCCATGCAGGCGCTGATAATTGAAGAAGGGCGTGATGGTCAGCTTGTCATTGGGCGCATAGGTCAGCGCCACGCGGACAGAAGTGTTGTCGGTGCTGTTGATGTTGCTGTTCAACACCTTGCCCGCCACGGTGCGCGACATCTGGTCAATGAAGCCGCCATCGCGGCGATTGTCGACCGAGACGCGGATACCCAACTTGTCGGCGATCAGCGGGCCGCCCATGGCAACGCCGGTTTCATAGCCGATGCCGCCATTCGCATTGGTGTTGACCTCGCCAACCGCCTTGCCGCTCCACTGGCTGAGGCTGGGTGCGGTGGTGATGAAGCGAACCGTGCCGCCTTCCGAGCTGGCGCCGTAAAGCGTGCCCTGCGGGCCGCGCAGCACTTCGACGCGTTCAAGGTCGAACAGGCTGGGGCTGACCGGCTGGGTCCAGTTGTTGGCGCGGCTTTGGGTGGGCACGTCGTCAATATAGATGCCGACCGTGGCCGCGCCCTGCGTGGTGGAAACGCCGCGGATCGAGATGTTGTTGCCGCCACCGATGGTCGCGCCGGGGCTGACATGGAAACCGGGGGTCGCCTTGGAGAGTTCCGAGACGTCGGTGATGCCGGTCTTTTCCAGATCCTTGCCGGTAAAGGCGGCGATGCTGATGGGAACCTTGGAGAGCGATTCATTGCGGCGCTGGGCGCTGACCACGATTTCGCCGGGGGCCGAGGCAGCTTCGGCGCTTTGCGCATGGGCGCTCATCGGGGCAAGCGCCAGAAGGCTGGCGGAGGTGCAGAGCAGAGCGGTCAGACGCGAGAAAGTGGCAGGTCTCATGTTCCCCCCTTAATGGGTTATGGATTGGTCTGGCCCGGCCCTTTTGGCAGATGGCTTGTGCTGTATGGCGCCAATCGGGGTCTTGCCGGGATGTGACACAATCATTGAATGCAAAATCATATGAAATCAACTGGCGCATGATGCAGCATTTTACCAGCTTGGCAAATTGCCCGCTTTTGCAGGATTGGCGGGGCGGGCAAAGGCGCGCAATTCCGCCATTTAACTTGCATATGACACTATTTTGCATCGCCTACGCAATTTTGCCCCTTGCCATGATTTTGGCCGTTTCGCTGCGCCGCAGCATCGAAAAATGGCGGAAAGCCGGGGGCGATAGCGATTCGGACTTGCCGCAATTTGCATCAGGATATATATCCGTTTTCATGTTTTAGGCGCGGTATCCCCCACCCGCATCAATCGAGGAAGTCTGCTGTGACCGAGTGCAAAGCCGCCGACACCTGTTCCGCCCGCAAGGCTCATATCGCCAGTCGCAAGCCCTATTACCGCGAATTGCGCGCCGGTCAGAAGATCAAATGGTGCGCCTGCGGCCTGTCCAAGCGCCAGCCTTTCTGCGACAGCGTTTCGCACGAAGGCACCGGGTTTGAACCCATCGAATATGTCGCCAAGGAGGCCGAGGAAGTGCTGCTGTGCGGATGCAAGCAGACGAAAACCGGCCCCTTCTGCGATGGTGAACATTCGAACCTGCCGGGCGGATACAAGGACGAGGAAGAGCCGCAGAACACCACGCTGGTCGAGGCCGATGCCGATGGTTTCGCCCGCCTCAACACGCCCTGCTATGTGGTGTCACCGCCTGCGATGAGCGATGCCTATGCGCTGGCTCGGCTGGTCGCGCCGGAAACGGGCGCGCAATTTCAGTCGCAATTCTATCTGACACTGCCTGCCGGTTCTTCGCCGGTGCTGGCCTCGGATGTGGGTGATGTGGTGCTGTGGGTGCGGCACGGCGCGGGCGTGGTCGAAATCGAGGGGCGCAGCTTTCCCTTCGATGGCTCCTGCGGCGTCTATATCCGGCGCGGCGAGGGCTTTCGCCTGACCGCCTCGAGCCCGCTGGCGGTCTATGTCTCGGAATGCCCCGGCGGCAACAACCTGTCCGAACGCGCGGAAATGGGCGCGAATTTTGACGAGGCGTGGCCCGAACGCATCGCCAAAATCGACGAGGATGCCCGGCAGGCCATGGGCCCGCGCTATTTCCAGGTGCTGCTCGACGATCGCCACGGCTTGCGCAACACCGCGCAATTCATCGGCCATATCCCGCGCTCCAAGGCCGAGATGCACCGCCACCTTTACGAGGAGGCGCTCATCATCATCTCAGGCACCGGGGTCATCTGGAACGATGATTTCCGCGCCCCGGTCAAGGCGGGTGACGTCATCTTCTTCCCGCGCAAGATCCGCCATTCGCTGCAATGCACCTGCGATGAAGGGCTCGACGTGCTGGGCCTGATCCATCCCGGCACCAATCCGGGTATCAATTACGAATAACCCGCAAAGGGCGTTCGCAGGAGGAGCAAGGGGAGCTTGAGGGCTCCCCTTCTCTTTTAGGCGATGGCAGCGCGCAGGCGGGCCATATCGTCATGGCGGCTGGCAATATCGCCGCGCGGCGCGGCCATGCGCAGATCACGCAGGATTTCGAGCGAGCGCAAGAGAGCCTCGAGCGGCGGCCCGCTCGCGGTGATGCCCTGCATATGGCCCGGCGCCATCGTCTGGGCCGGACCGGCCACGAAACGGCTGACAAGCTGATCGTGATGCTGGGCCGCAATCGCGCCAAACGCATCGCATACGCCCAGAAAGGCCCGCACATTGGCCACAAACCAAGGCGCATCGCGGTCTGTCTCCACATGGTCGAGCAGTTGATCGAGGATCGATCGGCGGCTCATGCTCTCACGCAGGCGCAACTGTTCGGCCGGAAGCATATAGGGCAGCTTTTCATGCAGCAATTGCGCATAATAGGGATCGCTGGCCCGGCACAGGCCCAGCATCAGGTCGATCTCGTTGATCCCGGCAAAATCGCCCGCATTGGCCCCGCGATAGACCTGCCGCCCCACGCGATAGGGTTTATAATAGGGCCGAACGCAATAGAAAAACCGATCGATGTCAAGCGTTTCAAACAAGCGCGCATTGCACGCCGCCACGCCCTTTAATGCCCCCTCGGCCTCGGCAAACAACACGTCGGCCACCGGGCTGCTCGCCCCCAGCGGCACCAGACGGGTCAACGCATAGGCCGCGCTTTGCAGGCCGAAAATACCCCGCGTGTTTTCGTCGATGAACAGGAATTCATCGTGCAATGTTGTGAAACTGCGCCGCAATCCGCCCACCGCGCGATTATGCGTGGCCAGATGCGCGGTGGCGAAACGCGGCGCCATGCCGATCGACACGCCCACATGCAGCGCCAGCGCGCTGGCCGTGGCAAAGGGCGAGGTGGTCTCACGATCCGGGTTGGTCAGTTCATGGCGGCGCAGCGCCCCCAGATACATGCCCACATCGCCCAGCAATTCGAGCGCGCTGTCAAACCCGTCATGCGTGCGCCCCTCGGCCAGCAGGGGCGCGAGCAATTCCTCGCCCCGGCGCACCAGTTCGGCCTTCAGATCCGTCCCGATACCCTCAACCTGCGCGCGGTCGCCTTGCGCGAAATAGAGTTCCTCCAGCGCGGTGTTGATCGCGGCGAAATCGTGGCGAATCCATCGGTTGAGGGCGGCATCAGGGGACATGGCGCATAGGCTCCGGCAAGAGGTGATCCGCAAGATCCTATTCCAGCTCTACTGGAAAAGGGTTCCTGATTTCCCGTAGAAAGGGCCTGTTAGAGAACAGATCGCAATTCGTATGTCACCGCAAGGAACCCTATTCCACCGCCGCCATCACCGCCCCTGCCCGCTTGATCCGCTTCATGCCAATGGTGGTGTTGAACCGCTCCACCCCCGGCATCCGGCGCAATTGCCCGCGCAGCAATCCGTCCAGATGCGCCACATCGCGCGCCATCACATGCAGCAGATAATCCGCATCGCCCGCCGTAGTATAACAGGCAATCACACTGGGATGCTCGCAAGCCGCCGCCTCGAACGCGGCATGATCGGCAAAGCTGACCGACACCTGCACAAAGGCGTCCAGCGTCAGCCCCACCGCTTCCGGCTCGACCATCGCGCGATAGCCAAGGATCGCACCCGATGCCTCCAGCCCCTGCACCCGGTTCCAGCAAGGTGTCTTGGACATGCCCACCTCCTCGGCCAGATCGGCAAAGGACTGGCGGGCATCGCGCTCCAGCGCGCGCAGGATGGCGCGGTCGAACTTGTTCATTTACAGCGCGCTCTTGCCCGATTGCTTCACCACGACCCCGCCCTTCATCACGAAGGACATCTTTTCCAGCCGCCGCACATCCTGCAACGGATCGCCATCGACCGCCACCAGATCGGCAAAGCGGCCCGCCTCGATGCGGCCCACGTCCTTGCTGCCCAGCAATTCGGCGGCAACACCCGTGGCGGCCCGGATCGCATCCATCGGCTTCATCCCTGCATCCACCATCAGCGCGAATTCCTGCGCATTCTCACCATGCGCCGACATGCCGAACGTGTCGGTGCCAAAGGCGATCTTCACCCCCGCCAGATAGGCGTCATGCAGGTTTTTGCGCAGCACCGGGGCGACATGCAAAGCCTTGTCGGCGGTCGAAGGGTTCAACTGTTCGGGATGAGTCTTGGCCCGCTGATAAACCTTGTCGCCCACCAGCATCGTGGGCACCAGATAGGTGCCATATTGCTTATACAGCTTATAGCTGCCCGCATCGCCAAACGATCCATGCTCGATCGAATCGACGCCCAGCGTGATGGCATGGTCAATCGCCTGCTTGCCATGCGCGTGCGCCGCCACCTTCATCCCCAGCGCATGAGCGGTTTCCACCACCGCCTTGATTTCCTCATCCGTCATCAATTGCCAGTCGGGATTGTCGCCAATCGACATCACCCCGCCCGAAGGCATGATCTTTATCAGATCCACCCCTTCGCGGTGCAGGCGGCGCACGATGCGGCGCGCATCATCGGCCCCATCGACCAGATTGTCAGCAATATAAGGGACTTCTGCGATCTCGGCGTTCAGCCCATTGGCCGCATCGCCATGCCCGCCCGTCGGTCCCAGCGGCGAACCCGCCACCCACAGGCGCGGCCCCGGCACTGCCCCATCGGCAATCTCGCGCTTCAGGGCCACGACCACCGCCGTCTCGCCCCCGCAGTCGCGCACCGAGGTAAAGCCCGCCAGCAAGGTGGCACGGGCATAGGCGGTCGCATCAATGGCATGCTGAAAATCACTGCGCGTCACGGCGTTGCGAATGGGATCGCCGGGATGGAAACCATGGGTGATATGGTCATGGGTGTCGATGAGGCCGGGCAGCACCGTCTTGTCCGACAGATCGACCACCGCCGCGCCGGGGCGCGTGACGAAGCCTGCCTCAATCCCGGTGATGCGATCATCATGGATCAGGATCGAGACTTTCTCGCGCACCGCATCGCCCGCCCCGTCGATCAGCCGCCCGGCATGGACCACCACATCGCCCGCATAGGCCGGAACCGAGGCCAACATCGTTGCAGCCAGAGCCAGACATGCCAGTTTACGCATAAATTCCCTTTCCCCCGGCGGCGATGGCCTGCCTTCATCGTGATGATAGCGCAATTTTGATCGGAAGCTATTGCTGAAACTTGCGTCAGCATGAATTATATCATATGATTTTGCATACGTTAAAGAGCGAATTGCTCCGTGCTCCTTTCCGCCCTCCATCCGCCACTCCCATTTTATGAGGTCCTCTATGCCACACCTGCTGCGATGGGCGTTGATGTCCGGCCTGCTTTGCGCCCCGGCGCTGGTTCAGGCGCAAAATGCCCTGTCGCCCGCCGCACGGGCCGCCCTGGAAACACCGGGCTCCCCCGCTCAGCCCGACGCCGAACATAGCCGCCTGCGCCTGCTGCGCGCCGGGGCCCTGCTGGCCGTTCCGGGCGAGGCGGCGCGAGGGCAAAGCACGCTGGTGATCGGGGCCGATGGCCGGATTACCGCGATCCACCCCGGATGGCCGGAACCCGCCGCTCTGGGCCTGCCCGCCGATACTGAGGTCATTGATCTCAAGGATCAATTTGTGATGCCGGGCTTCATGGATGTCCATGTCCATCTGACCAGCGGCGGCATCGCAGGGCGAATACCTGATGCGGCTCTGCGCGAGGAGGATGGGTTCTTCGCCCTCAATGGCGCGCGCAATGCGCGCTCCACGCTAATGGCGGGTTTCACTACGGTACGCGATCTGGGCGCGCCGGACGGGGCGATCTATCCTTTGCGCGATGCGGTGCGGGCCGGAATCGTGGCCGGGCCGCATATCCTTGCCGCAGGCGCCGGGATCAGCCCCACCAACGGCCATGCCGATGTCCATGGCTTGCGCAAGGCGCTGCTGGCGGCATCGGATCGCGGCAACACCTGCAACGGGGCTGACGATTGCATGCGCGCCACCCGCGAGGCGATCCGCGCCGGGGCCGATGTCATCAAGGTCCACGTAACCGGCGGCGTCACCGACAGTTCGGACACCGGCACCGGCCAGCAATTCACCGACGCCGAATTGCAGGCCATCGCCTGGACCGCGCATTCGATGGGCCGCAAAGTCACCACCCATGCCCATGGCAAGGAAGGCATCGATGCCGCCGTGCGCGCGGGCTATGACAGTATCGAACATGCGATGTGGGCGGATGAGGAAAGCCTCAAAGCGATGAAGGCACGGGGCACATGGCTGGTGCCCACGGTCTGGCCCATCGATTGGGTGGGCGATACGCCCGACAAGGTGCGCGCCGGACCGTTCCGCAATCTCAACGAAAACTCCATGGCCAAGATGCTGCTGCTGGGCGATCAGCCGAAGAAGCTGGCGCGCATGGCGGTGCGGCTGGGGGTACCCATCGCGCTGGGCACGGATTCGGGCATTTCACCCCATGGCACCAACGGGCGCGAGATGATCGAATATGTCGCCGCCGGAATGAGCCCGATGGAGGCGCTGAAAACCGGCACGGTCAATGCCGCCGCCGCCATGGGTCTGAAGGATCGCGGGCGGATTGCGCCGGGTATGCTGGCCGATGTGATTGCGCTGGGCGGCGATCCGATCCGCGATATTGCGCAGGTTCTCAATGTCCGTTTCGTGATGCGCGACGGCATCATTTTCAAACAATCAGGCATCGCGCAGGGAGAGTGAATATGCGTGCGTTTCTATCCGTCATGGCCTTGGCCTCCGCATTGGCCGCAAACTCGGCGCGCGCCGAGGATCTGATCATCGATCATGTGACCTTGCTGGACGGCACCGGCGCCCCCGCCCGCGCCGATATGAGCGTGGGGGTCGACAAGGGCCGCTTTACCTTTGTAGCGCCTACCGCCTCGGCTCCGCGTGCGAGCGGGCGGCATATCGATGCCACGGGGCAATTCCTGATCCCCGGCCTGATCGAAACGCATGCCCATTTGCGCCTGCCCGCCAATGCCAATCCGGCGGCCGAGGCGCCGCTCGATGATGATGATCTGCCCATTCAGCCGACCTATTCCGCCGCCGAGCTTGAAAAGGCCCATGAGATGGGCGTGGGCGTGCTGGCAGGCTATCTCTATTCCGGCGTGACCACCTTGTTCGATGCTGGCAATTATGCGCCCTATGTCCTGCGCCTGCGCGCCGAGGAGCGGGCGGGCAAGATCGCCGCGCCCCATATTCTGGCCACCGGCAATCTGGTCACCTATCCCGGCAGCCATGGCGATGCGGTGGCGGTGCGGATCGCCGACTGGCCTGCGGATCGGCCCAAATTCCTCGCCTATCTGCGCGAGCAGAAGCCCGATATCGTCAAGATCACCTATGAGGAACATGGCTGGGGCACGCGCCCGATGGTGTCCCTGATGCCTTTGCCGTTGATGCAGCAGATCATCATCGAGGCCAATCGCCACGGCATTCGCACCGTGGTTCACACCTCCAACGAAATCCGCACGGTCGAGGCGCTGTCGGTCGGGGCCGATGCGCTGGCCCATCCGGTAATCCAGGCACCGATCAGCGAGGGTTTTGCCCGAGAAATGGGTGCGAAAAAGACGCCCTTTGCCACCACGCTGACGATTGGCGATGGCTATAGCCGCTTGGTCGAACATCCCGAATATCTCGATCAGCCACTTTATCAGGCCGCGCTTTCCCCGCAGGAAATCGAGACCCTGCGCAAGGAAACCCTGCCCGCGTGGAAGGCGCGGGGGTGGACATGGTGGATGAAGCTGATGACGCCGGTGGCGGCCGAGAATATTCGCAAGGTCCATGATGCGGGCGGCGTGGTGGCGATCGGCACAGATCAGTCGCTGGGCCCGGCGGTGCATCGGGAAATGGAATTGTTGCAGCAGCAGGGCATCGCGCCCGCCGCGATTATCAGGATGGCCACACTCAATGGCGCGATGCTGCTGGGCCGGGCGGCGGATCTGGGCAGCGTGGAAAGCGGTAAGATCGCCGATGCAGTGCTGCTCTCGGCCGATCCGGCGCGCGACATCAACAATGCCAAGGCCATCGTGGCGGTGATCAAACAGGGCGCGCTGGTCGATGAGGACAAGCTGCCTCTGCCCGGCGGCAAGCGGGGCCTGCGGCGTCAACAACGATAGGGGAATAGGGGAGGGCGCCAAAGCGGCCCCTCCCCTGCTTTTCAGGCCGCCTTGAGCAGGGTTTCGCGCGCATCGCGCAGAGCCTCGGCCCCCGCTCCGCCATCGGCCTGCGCCATGATCGCGGCAAAGCGTTCCAGAGAGCGCTCGAACGTATCGCCATAGCCCTTGATCAGGCGTTGCGCGCGGATGATCTCGGCGGCGCGGGCAAGGTCGGTGCGGGCTGCTTTTTGGGCGCGATCCAGCCATGCCTCGATCCGGCCCTGTTCCTCGGCATAGCGCAAGGTGCTGCGCCGCCAGCCCCGGCCCATCGCCACCAGACGCAGCGCGATGAACCAGCGCAGCGAGGTGGTTTCCACATGCCGCCCCTTGGACAGTGCCCGGTCCAGCCATGCCGACCCCATCACCCGCCGCCCCAGCCATGCCGGCAGGCTCTCGGCCACTTCCTGAAGCCGGGGATGCATGAATTCGGTGACGGTCAGGACCTGTCCGTCCTTCACCTTGACCTCATCGCGCACCCGTTCAAACCGGGCGGCGCGCACTTTCAGATCGGCCACGCGGATCGTGTCCTCATAGGCCATCCAAAGGGCGAGATGGCGCGCGGCCTCCTGCGTCAGGTCGAAAGGCGCGCGGTCCAGGGCGGCGATCCGTTCCAGTCGATCCAGATAGAGCGCGGCATAGTCGCCATCCTGATAATCCATCAGCTTGGCCAGCCCGTGCAGCGCATTGGCCAGCGCCGCATCGGGAAGGCCCGCCCGCGCCCGCGCGGCCAGCACCTTACCCATCGTGGTGGTCGGCGTGGGGATCTCGAGCCCCTCCTCCTGCGGCATGGCGATCTCGCCCTGCGCGCGGGCAAAGCCCTCGGCAAAACCGGCAAGGTTGCTTTTGACCGCCTTGCCGCTGTGATGGATCGCGGCTTCAAAGGCTTCCCGCGGGAAAGGCAAGGCGCCGCTGCCCGCCAGCGCGCCGAACATGATCACGCTGATCACGCTATGGGTGCGCTCGGTGGCGGCCTCCATATCGAAACCGATGAAGCGGGCCGAGCGTTCGCGGGCCGCGGCAAGGATCTTCTCGCCATTGCCGCGCCCGTCGCCCGCCACCTGCTTTTCGGAAATGGCATAGATGCGGTGGGTCGATCCAATCAGCGTGGTCTTGCCCGCGGTGGAAAATCCGCGCAGCACCGCGCGGCCCGTTTCCATCAGTTCAGACGCCACCACGACATCGACATCGCCCGGCATCGGCATTTGCGCCATGATCGGCATGCGGCCATCGGCCCCGGCACGCGCCAGTTCAACGTAATAGACGGTCGATCCGGTCCGCTGCGCCACACCCGGCACCGATGTGCCCTGCGCCAGCCAGCCCGCCTCGCGCGCGACATGCTGAATCCATTCGGCCAGCACCCCGCCTCCCTGTCCACCCAGCGCCAGAATAGCAATGGCGATACGGTTCTTCTCGGTCATCTGCGGTAATCCTTAAAACGCGCGAGCCATACGGGCGCGATCATCGCGCGCCTGCATCCAGCCGACGATCCGCGCGCGCCAGCCCTGCCGGAACTTTTCCCAGCCCGTCGGATTGCTGACGATCCGCGCGCGGTAGAAACTGGGGCACAGGATCGCGGCATGGGCATTCTCGCCGCACAGACCGCAGCCCACGCAACTGTTCTCCACATGCGTCACCGGGTCCTGACGCAGCGGGTCGGGGTTCGATTTGATGGTCAACGAGGGGCAGCCCGACAGGCGGATGCAGGCATGGTCGCCCGTGCAGGTGTCGCTGTCGACGCCGAAACGTTCACGCACCACGCGCCCACCATTAGCCAGTACCTTGCCCTGTTCGCGCTTCACTCTGCGCTGCTTGTTGAGCATGCATTCCGATTGGGCGACGATGACTTTCGGCCCCTTTTCCGGGCTGGTCATCGCCTCGCGCAGCAGATCGCGCATCTTGGCCACGTCATAGGTCCGCTCGACCAGCTTGACCCATTTCGCGCCCACGCCCTGCACCGCCTTGGCAATGGGGTTTTTGGTCACGCGTTCCGGGTTGTCGGCGCGGGACGAGAGAATATCCTGCCCCCCCGTGGCCGCCGAATAGCCATTGTCGATGATCAGGGTGACGGTATCATCCTTGTTGAACACCGCATTGCCGATGCCGCTGGTCAACCCATTGTGCCAGAAACCGCCGTCGCCCATCACCGCAATCGCGCGCTTGTCCTTGGGCTTAAAGGCCGAAGCGCCCGCCGTGCCAAGGCCATAGCCCATCGTCGTATTGCCAATGTCAAACGGCGGCAGGATCGAGAACAGGTGGCAGCCGATATCCGCCGAAACATGGGTCGGCCCCAGTTCCTTTTCCACCAGCTTCATCGCGGCGAATACCGGGCGCTCCGGGCATCCGGTGCAGAAACCGGCGGGGCGCTGGGGGATTTCCATCGCCACGTCGCGCGGCAGGGGATCGGGCTTGACCTCCGCCGGGGCCAGATGCGGCGCATGGGCGCGCAGGAACTTGCCCAGACCATCGCGGATCACGGCGGCGGAATATTCGCCCGAGCGCGGCAGCATGTCCTTACCCACAATCCGCGTCTGCAAATCGGCGCGACGGACCAGAGTGTTCAGCTCATGCTCGATAAATTCGGGCTGGCCTTCCTCGACCACCAGCACAGCCTGTTTCCCAGCGCAGAAGGCCGAAACCTCCTCCGGGATCAGCGGATAGGCAACATTGAGGCAATAGACCGCAATCTTGCTGCTGCCATAGGCATCGGCAAGGCCCAGCAATTCCATCGCGCGGTTGAGGTTATTATACAGGCCGCCCTGAACGATGATGCCGATCTCGGGCGTTTCGCTGTCCTGTCCGAACCATTCGTTGAGCTTATTATCGCGTACATAGGCAATACCGGCGGGCCAGCGCTGCTCGATCTTTTCGACCTCATGCAGGAAGTTGGCCGGGGGCAGCACGATACGCTGCGTATCGCGCACTGGGGCCGCTGCGGCCTCGCCCACGGTCATGGCCGGACGCACATTGTCCTTGGCGATAAAGCTGCCGGTCATATGGCACGAGCGCACCCGCATTTGCAGCATGACCGGCGTGTTCGAGGCTTCGGACAGGCGGAAACCCTGCTCCACCGCATCGACCAGACTGGTCAGGTTCGGGCGCGGGTCGAGGAGCCACATCTGTGACTTCATGGCAAAGGCATGGGTGCGCTCCTGCATGATCGAGGAGCCTTCGCCATAATCCTCGCCCACGATGATGAGCGCGCCGCCCGTCACCCCGCCGCTGGCTACATTGGACAAAGCATCGGAGGCGACATTGGTGCCCACCACCGATTTCCACGTCACCGCCCCGCGCAGGGGATAATTGACGCTGGCCGCCAGCATGGCCGCCGCCGTCGCCTCCGAAGCGCTGGCCTCGAAATGCACGCCAAGGCTGGCGAGCAGATCATTGGCATCCGCAAACACATCCATCAGGTGGCTGATGGGCGAGCCCTGATAGCCGCCGACATAGGCGACGCCCGATTGCAGCAAGCCCTTGGTAACGGCCAGAATGCCCTCGCCGGTGAAGGTCTCGCCCTCACCAGCGGTCAGCTTCTTGACTTCGGATTTAAACGAACGCTCGGCCATGTTCAGCCCTCGACCAGCGCCAGAACGCGCAAGGGGCTGCCCGAACCGTCACGGATTTTGAGCGGGGCGGCGATCACGATGGCGCCGGTGGCGGGCAATTGATCGAGGTTTTCAAGGCATTGCAGCCCATATTTTCCCGCGCCATGGAACAAAGTATGCGCCGGATAGGCCGGGGTCAGCGCGAAGGCCTGGCCTGCATCGGTGCCGATAGTTTCGACGCCAAAGCCGATCACATCGCGCGCGATCAGCGCCTCAACCGCCGCCGTCGACGGCCCGGGCGTATGCGGCCCATCGGCGGCGCGGTTGGTATAGGCATCGACATCGCGCTTCGACCAATCGGTGCGGAAAAGCACCCAAGCCCCGGCGGGGATCGGACCATGTTGCGATTCCCAACGCTCGATATGTTCCACCGTCAGCAGGAAGTCAGCATCGGCGGCGCATTCCGCCGAAAAATCCAGCACCACGGCGGGCGCGATCAGCGGTTGAACCGGCAGACGATCCACCGTGTTGTCCGCCAGATCCTTGCCCGTCACCCAATGCACCGGGGCGTCAAAGTGGGTGCCGGTATGCTCGCCCACGGTGAAATTGTTCCAGTGCCATGCCACGCCGCGATCATCATAGCGCGAGATTTCCTGGCGCGAGAAAGCCGCCGTTTGCCCAAAGGGTTCGGGCAGGATCAGCAGCGGCGTATCTTCCGAGAGCGTCTGGGTCAGATCGACAACCCGCACCGCGCCAGAGGCAAGGGATTGAGCAAGCATGTTGAGTGTGGACATAAAGGCTCCCGGAAAGATTATGATCGGGAGCCTATCGTATAAACTTGCAGATGCAAGTATTATTTTGCCCCGCGATCCGCCGCAGGCAAAAGCAGCATTGCCACCAGCGTCACCACCAGATTGCACAGCACAGCCACCAGCCCGATTTCCCATTCGACGAAGATCGCGCCCAGCGCCTTGCCGATCATAGGCACCCACAAAACGGCATAACCCGCGATCAAACCGGCCATCACCGCCAGCCCCGAAACCCGCCGCGTGATAAAGGCAAGATACACCCCCGGCACCAGCATCCCGATGGCCGCATAGGCCGACAGCCCAACCTCGACCAACGATGCGCTGGCCCCCAGCGCCAGCCACAGCGCCGCCGCCGCAAAGCCCACCATCGAGCAGCGCGAGACCAGCAATTCGCGCCGATCATCCATATCCCGCCATACCGGCCGCACGATATTGCGCGCAAAGATCGACCCGCAGGTCAGCATCAGCACCGAACCGGGCACCAGCGCCAGCAGACTGGCCGTGCCGGCAAACAGGCCGATCAGCCAGACCGGGCAATGCTGGACCACAAAGGTCAGCAGCAGCGCGTTGAGATCCCCGCCCTCTGGCCTCGTCCCGGCCAGCAAGGCGGCGAAACCGAGCAGGATGATGAAGAAATAGGACAGCGAATAGATCGGCTGAAGCACCGTATTGCGCTTGATCGTCTCGCTGCTGCCCGCCGAAAAACACAATTGGAACATATGCGGGAAGATATAAGTGCCGATGGCCACATTGATCGCCGAGGTGCTGAGCCACACCAGACTGAGCCCGGCATGGGGTTGCAGCCCCGGAAAACGGGTGGCGGCGGGATAGAGATCCTGAACCCGCGCAAACACGTCCAGCATTGAGGAGGCGCCCACCATCCCGGCCACGCCAAAGGCCAGCACAGCCACCACGATCAGCATCAGCACATCCTTGACCCCGGCCGCAAACGCCGCCGAGCGCAGACCCGCCAGAAACACAAAGGCCAGCATCACCGCCACCGCAATCACCGCCGCCCATGTGCCCCCGATCACCGGCCCGGCCACCAGACGCACGATAAAGGTCAACGCCGTCACCTGAATCTGGATATAGACCGTCAGCGCGATCAGCCCCGCGCAGGCCACCACCATCCCCAGCCAGCGCGATTGATAGCGATGGGCAAAGAAATCGGCCTGCGTAATCAGCCCATGCCGCCGCCCATAGGCATGAATGCGCGGCGTCAGCCAATAACCCACCGCCGCCGACAACGACACCGAGGTGAACGCCAGATAGGCCGGCGCGCCATAGGCCCAGGCAAAGCCGGAAATGCCAAGCACCGCAAAGGTCGTGTAAATCTCACCGGCATTGAGGAACCAGAACACCAGCGTGCCCATTTTCCGCCCGCCCAGCGCCCAGTCCTCCAGCGACTTGCTGCGCGTTTTGGCTCGGCCATAAGCCATCGCGCCCAAGGTCGTGCCCAGCACGATCAGCAGGATCATCATGCGGATCATGACTTGCGATCCAGCCAGTAGCGCAGGGCCAGCACGAAGGTGGCGAACACAATCCCCGCCATTTGCCAGACCATCGGGAAAGGCAGGTCCAGCGGACGCCACGTGACGCCATTGGCCCATGGCGCAAGGCCCAATTGCCAGACAAAGGGCAGAAAAAGCAGCGCATCGGCCGGGCGGAAAGCCGCGACCTCGACGCCTTCGGGATCATCCATGGTTTATCCAGCCTGTGGCAATTGCGTGGGGATGACAGAATTTGCCGCATTCAACGCTGCGTTCAATGCAAGGTAATGCGGGATTATGTTGCCATGAACGCAACGATTAAACCTCAGCCACGCGCAACGGACGGTTCCATTGGCGCAACTGCGCCTCGACCATTTTGAGCAGGCGCGCAGGCGCGCCCTCCAACTGCCGCCCCGCGCGCAGGATCAGGCTGATCGTGGCGTCCTCCATCGCATCATCGGCAATCGCGATGCTGGCCAATTCGCCGCTTTCCAATTCGCTCCACACCGACAATTGCGGCAGGATCGTCACCGCCGCCCCGCGCCGCACGGTTTCGCGCATCATATGGATCGAATTGGTGGTGATGACCGGCTCAAGATAGGTGTTGTGGCGCAGCTCCGCCCCGGCCAAAATCTGGCGCAACCCGAAATGGCGCGGCGAGAGGCATAAAGGATGGCGCCCCAGATCGGCCAGCGACACGCTGCTTTGCCCCGCCAGCGGATGATCCGCCGCGACAATCGCCATCAGAGGCTGGGCAATGACCGAGCGCACATGAATCTTGATGTCATGCGGCGTCTGAAACACCAGCCCCAGATGGGCTTCATCATCCAGCACCTGCCGCACAATCTGCTGCGATGAATTGACCGAGAGGTCGAGATGGATCTGGGGATTGGCGGCGGTGAAGCTGGCGATCATATCGGTAAAACCGCTGCCCAAAAAGCCTTCGCCCACCGCCAGCACGGCATGGCCGCTTTTCACCGAGCGTAATTCCTCCAGCTTGGCGCGCAAAGCCTCGCGGTCAGCCACCTGGTTGCGGTAATGAGCGATTACAATCTCGCCCGCATGAGTCAGCCGCACCCCGCGCCGCCCCTTCTCGATCAGGGCCAACCCATAGCTTTCCTCCAACTGAGCGATCTGACGGCTGATAGAGGAGGCCGCGACATTGAGCCTATCGCTGGCCGCGCGCATCGAGCCTGCGTTGAGCGCTTCGAGCAGATAGCGCAAACCCGTTTCCGACATTCGACAAGCCCCCTTGTTCTTTGCAAACCCGGCATCAACTTGCCCAAGTTTGCGTCCAGCGCAACAACTTTGACAAAAGAGCGCCATTGCCTGCGCATATGGGGGATGCCAGATCAGGCCGTCCCCCGTCGGGCAAAGCGGTCATTCACATCGCTTTTCCGGATGAAAACGAGGCATGAATGGCAAGTATCAAACGTGATCGCGTGAACTGGCAGGGCTATCTTCCCGCCATCACAACTCCTTTTTCCGCCGATGGCGGGCTGGATGAGGCGGGCCTTGGCCGCCTGCTGGAATGGCTGCATAGCGAAGGCATGCATGGGCTGGTTCTGGCCGGCACCACTGGCGAATGGACCAGCATGAGCGCGGCCGAACGTGCCCGCCTGTTTGCCCTGACCGGCGCCCAGATGAAGGGCAAGCTGCCCCTGATCGCGGGTTGCTCCAGCTTTACCGCGGCCGAGAGCATCGCCTTTGCTGGCCACGCGGCGCAGGCCGGGTTTGACGGCGTGCTGATGACGCCCCCGCCCTATATCCGCCCGCGCGCCGATGAAATCGTCGGCTTTTACGAAACGGTGGCCGCCGCCATCGATCTGCCCATCTGCATCTATAACTGGCCGCCGGGCACGGGCATCGACATGGATCTGGGCCTGCTCTCGCGCCTTGCCGACATTGATGGCGTGGTGGCGATCAAGCAATCCTCTTCCTCCTTCGATCGCTTTGTCGAAACCTTCTTTGCGCTCAAAGATCAGGTGCGCGTGTTCGGTTTCCCCATGAACGAGATCGGGCTGACCATGCTGCGCGTGCATGGCGGCGATGGCACGATGGGCGCGGGCGGCGTGCTGGGCCGCTATCAGCCGGGCTTTTACGATGCCTTCTGGGCGGGCGATCTGGATGGCGCGCGCGCCTGCGGGGCCAAGGATCGCGTGTTGATGCGCGAATGGTACACGCCCGAACTGGTGGGGCGCTTCGGCTCCGGCCCGGCGATCCTCAAAGCCGCGCTCGATGCGCAGGGTCTGCCCGGCGGGCCGGTGCGGGCGCCTTTGCTGCCCGTCAGCGATGCCGCGCGCGAAGAGATTGCCCAAACGCTGCGAAAGCTGCAAATCCTGTGACGCATGACACATGAAGTCCTGATCATTGGCGGCGGCCTGCTGGGCTGTGCGGCGGCGTGGCATCTGGCCCGCGCCGGCTTGACCCCGCGCCTGATCGAGGCGCGGGGCATCAATGCGGGCGCGTCCGGCCAAAACGCAGGCTCGCTGCATTTTCAGATCGAGCGGCGTTTTCTGGAGCCAGGCGGCACGGGCCACGCGCAGGGCGGCGATATCGTCCGGCTCAACCGTCTGGCCATTGAGGAATGGGCGGGGCTGGAGGATCAGCTTGGACGTCCGCTGGATATTCACATGCATGGCGGGCTGATGCTGGCCGAGAATGAGGCTGATCTGGCGCTGCTTTCCCTCAAGGTGGCGCGGGAAAACGAACTGGGCCTGCCCACGCAATTGCTGTCGGGCGCAGAGGCGCGCGATCTGGTGCCGCGCCTTGCGTCCCATATCTGCGGCGCGGCATGGCTGGCGAAGGAAGGTCACGCCAATCCGCGCATTCTGGCCGATGCCTTCGCCGATGCCGCGCGGGCCTCAGGCGCCACCATCGAAACGCAAAGTCGCCTGCTCGACCTGCGCCGCGTTGGCGATGATTGGCAGGCCACCATCGAGCAATCCGGCCAGATCACCACCGCCAGCGCGCGCCATGTTATCCTGGCCTCCGGCCATTGGACGGCGCGAATTGCGGCGTGCATGGGGCTGAACATCCCGCTCTATCTGGCCCCCCTGATGATGAGCGTGACAGATCGCACCGCGCCTTTCCTGCCCTATCTGATCCAGCATGTCGGCAAACGGCTGTCGATGAAGCAGACCGATGACGGCAATATGGTGATCGGCGGCGGCTGGGCCTCGGCTCCGCAGAGGATGGTCGATGGCCTGCCCGATCTGGACGCCCCGCCCCATCTGGTGCCCGACAATCTGCGCGCCAATCTGACGGTGGCGGCGGGCGTTTTGCCCTGTCTTCGCGCACGCAGCCTGATCCGCAGTTGGACCGGCATGACGTGCATTTCCGCCGATCAATTGCCCATCGTGGGCGAAGTGCCCGCCGCGCCGGGCCTCTATGTCGCGGCGGGCGGGTCGATGTTCACGCTGGGGCCGTTGCTCGCACGAATGCTGGCGCGCAGCATTATCGAGCGCGCCATGCCCGACGAGATCGCCCTGTTCAGCGCCGCCCGTTTTGCCCATCTCAACGCCTTTGTGGTGCAGCCATGAGCCGGATCGTGGATGGCGTAACCCGCCCCGCCCCCATCACCATCGAAATCGACGGCGCGATGATCCAGGCCCATCCGGGAGAAACGCTGGCCGCCGCCATTGTCGCCGCCGGAGCCTATCGGATGCGCGACGACCGTTCGGGCGCCCCGCGCGGCCTGTTGTGCAACATGGGGACATGCAGTGAATGTTTCGTCTGGATCGCCATGGATGGCGCCTGGCGCCGTCGCCGCGCCTGTCTGACCCCGGTCTCCGAGCGTCTGCGCATCGCCACCCACGAGGGCCAGCCATGATCGACATTGCCATCATTGGCGGCGGTCCCGCCGGACAGGCCGCCGCGCAACAGACGCTGGCTGCGGGCCTGTCCACCACGATGATCGACGAGCAGGCCCGTCCCGGCGGTCAAATCCTGCGCCAGCCTCCCGCCACATTCGCCGTGAAAGGGTGGATGAATGGCCGCCTCTATCGCCCGCTGCGCCGCCTGCTCGCCCAGACCGAGGCGGACACGCGGCTCGATTGGCGCGGGGAGACCAGCGTGGCCGGGATCGAGCGGATCGATACCCATTTCCGCCTGACGCTTTCGGGCGCGCATGGCGGCACGCTGCTGGCGCGGCGGGTGCTGATCGCGGCGGGGTGTTATGACATGCCGGTGGCGATGCCCGGCTGGCCCCTGCCCGGCGTGATGAGCGCGGGCGCGGTGCAGACCCTGCTGAAATCGCAGCAGGTCGTGGCGGGCCAACCTATCGTCCTGCTGGGCAGCCATCCCTTGCTGCTGGTGCTGGCCACGCAATTGCTGGATGCCGGGGCCGATATCGCGGCGGTGCTGATGCCGCAGACCTATGGGCAGATAGCGCGGGCGGCCCTGCCCTATCTGGCGGGGGCGATATTCAGCCCTGGCCCGCTGATCGCGGCGGGGGCAGCGATGGCGCGCCTTCGCCGCGCGGGCGTGCCGATGATGATGGGCGCTCGCCCTCTCGGCTTTACCGGCGATGGACGGCTGGAGGCGGTCGATTATACATGGCGCGGCCAGACCCACCGGATCGCAGCGCAGGCGGCGGCGGTGTCATACGGCTTCCTGCCACAATCGGATTTGCCGCGTCAGATCGGCGCGGCGGTGCGCTGGGCACGGCCTGCGGGCGGGTGGGAAACGGTTTGCGACGGGGCAATGCGCTCCTCTATCCCCGGCCTCTATGTCGCGGGCGAAACCACCGGCGTTGCGGGCGCCGATGCCGCCATGGCCGAGGGCGAGATCGCCGGGATCACCATGGCCCGCGATGCCGGCGCCGCAGCCGGTTCCGGCATCGCCCGCGCGCAGGCAAGGCGCGCAAGGATGCAACCCTTTATTGACCTGCTGCGCGCGGTGGCCGATCCGGGCGATGTCTGGCCGCAGGCGACGCCTGAAACACTGCTGTGCCGATGCGAGGATATTTCCGTGGCGCAGGTCGAGGCGACGATGGCCCGGCTCTCGCCCATGGCTGACGCTTCGGCGGTCAAGCATCGCTGTCGGATCGGCATGGGCCTGTGTCAGGGACGGTCCTGCGAACATGCGCTGGTGCGCCGCATTGCCGCCGCGCGGGGATGTGATCCCGATGCGGTCGCCCCGTTCCGTGTGCGCTTTCCCGCGCGGCCCTTGCCCGTGGATGAAATCATCGACTAAACGTTGCGCCCGCCGCAACAAGGACGTCCCGGCGATGTCATTGCTGCGGCGCAAACCCCTTGTCATCCTCGCCTCCTGCACCATTCACAGGAGCCGTCTGCATGACCGAGGCCATCCCTCCCCGCCCCATTTTCGCCGCCGATCACGTGTCATGGACCGTGGCCGATGCCGATGCGGTGGCGCGCTTTTACATCGACGTGTTCGGCGCATCCGAATTGTTCCGCATGGGGCCGATCGACGCCGCCGACATTCCCCCCATGCCCGACGGGCGCGACTGGATGGCGGCGCATGTCAATGTGCCGGGCGCGCGCCTCACGCTCATCATGCTGCGCCTTACCGAAACGCTCAATTTTCAACTGGTGCAATATGACAAGCCCGACGATCGCGGCGCCACCCTGCCCCGCAATTGCGATGCGGGCGGGCATCATCTGGGGCTGCGGGTCGATGATGTTCCGGCCGCCGCCACTTATCTGACCGCGCATGGCTGCACCGCGATGGAGATCATCGAAATTTCCGAAGGGCCGCTGGCGGGCAAGAAGAACCTCTATCTGTTCGACCCATGGGGTCATCAGCTTGAAATCGTGGACTGAAAGGAAACAAAGATGACCGCAAAGCGTATCAATCCCGCATCCCTTTATGAAAGCACCCGCTTCGGCTTTTCCCATGCCGCGCTGGACGAAGCCACCGGCACGCTCCATCTGGCCGGACAGGTGGCGTGGGACAAGGATTACAATGTTGTGGGCGGCGATGATCTGGCCGCGCAGACCCGTCAGGCGCTGGCCAATATCAAGACCGTTCTGGACGAGACGGGCGCGGGGGTGGGCGATCTGCTGCGCCTGCGCACGCTGATCGTCAATTACGATATGTCCAAGCTGGAGGCCGTGGGCGGCGAGCTGGCCGCGTTTTACGGCGATGTTCTGCCTGCGCCCAACACGATTGTCGGGGTTCAGGCGCTGGCCCTGCCCGATTTCCTGATCGAGATCGAGGCGGTCGCGGTGCTGCCCAAGGGCTGAACCGAAAGAAGGGCCGCTCCGGGTGGAGAGCGGCCCTTCCCGTTTTAGCGCGACAGGTTTGCCGACAAAGGCAGGTCGCGCGAACTGTTGCCGACAAACACCCGCATGGTTCCGGCCGGAACCTTCCATGTATGGGCCTTGTCATCCCACACCGACAGATCGCGGCGGTTCAGGGCAAAGCTGACCTCACGCGCCTCGCCCGGCGCCAGATCGACGCGGGCAAAGCCCTTGAGTTGACGCGGTGGTTCGCCGGCCGCGGCGGGCATGGCCAGATAGAGCTGAGCCACCTCGGCCCCCGCCCGCGCGCCAAGATTGCGGACCTGCGCGCGCACCTGCCAGCCATCGCCCCGACGCGTGGTCTTGATCCCGGAAAAGCCGAAGTTCGTATAGGACAGGCCAAAGCCAAAGGGATAAAGCGGGGTCAGCCCTTTGGCATCATACCAGCGATAGCCCACCAGCAGGCCCTCGCTATAGTCAGCCCTCGTGCCCTTGCCCGGATAGCGCGCGGAGCCATCGGCAGGCCCATGCACCTCGTCGGCGGGGAAGGTCACGGTCAGCTTGCCCGAAGGATTGGCCGCCCCGGTCAACAGGCGAGCGATAGCCGGAGCCGCCACCTCGCCCGGATACCAGCCCGCGATGATGCCTGCCACCTTGTCGCGCCATGGCATCAAGACCGGGCCAGCGGTGTGCATCACCACCACGGTGCGCGGATTGGCCTTGGCCACCGCCTCGATCAGTGCGTCCTGATCGCCGGGCAAGCGCAGATCGGTACGGTCGGCGCCTTCGGAAACATGATCGGCCACGAAAACCACCGCGACATCGGCCTTGGCCGCCGCCGCCACAGCGTCCGCGATCAGGCGAGCGTCAGGCGCCTGCCAGCCCACGCGCAATTCGGGCGGCGAGAGGGTAGGCGCGGTCGAATAATCCAGTTCGAACGAGACGGGCTTGCCCGCCTCCAGCGCAATCGTGCCATGGGTGGTCAGGCGGAAATTCTGCTTGGGCGTATAGGCCACCTCGCGCCCATCAATACGCAGGCGGATTTCGCCCCCGCCATTGAGCGAGAAGCGATAGGTCCCGCTCACCGGAGGCACCAACGTGCCGCGCCAGCGGGCGGAAAAGATGCTGCCCAACTCCTTGGTCCCGGCCTGCTCATAATCAATCGTGGCTTCGGCGCGGGTCAGCGCGGGCTTGCCGGAAAAATCAGGCGAGGCGTAATAGTTGGCCGTCAGATCGCGCAGGGCCGAGGCGGGGATCGCGGGCAAAGGCGCAATGCCCAGCGTGCCGGGGGCATAATCGACCTGAACGTTTTCAGGCAGCGCCGCGCGAATCGCGGCCAATGGTGCCATGGGCTTGATCTCGTCATTTTTAACGAAGCCGCCATAGCGCTCGGTGGTCTGGACATGCTCGCCCGCATCATCGCCGATGATCGCCACGCGGGCCAGACCGGGGCCGAGCGGAAGCACGCCGCCCTGATTGCGCAGCAGCACGCTGCCCTCCTCGGCAATGCGTTGTGAGAGCGCGAGATGGGCGGGCGAGCGGGCCTGCGCATTGGCATCGCCCTTGACCGGGCGGTCGATCACGCCCAGCCGGAACATCGGCGTCAGGATGTGCCGCAACAGAGTGTCAATATCGCCGCCCGTCACCTCGCCCTTGGCCAGCGCCTTGCGCAAAGGCGGGCCGTAGAATTCAGCGAAACCAAACGGGCTGGGACCGCCGGGCATGGAAATGTCCATCCCGGCTTTCACGCTGGCCACGGTGCTGCGATGGGCGAAATACCAGTCGGAGACGACAAAGCCGTCAAAGCCCCAGCCGCGCAGCCGGTCCAGCGCCGCCTTGTTTTCGCAGGCATAGGTGCCGTTGAAACGATTATAGGCGCACATCACCGACCCAGCCCCCGCGCGCCGCACCACGGCCTCAAAGGCGGGGAAATAGATCTCGTTCAGGGCGCGTTCGCTGACGCGCGCATCAATGGCCTCATAGGCGGGCGCATCGCCAAGGCGCAGCCATTCCTGATTGTTGGCCGCAAAATGCTTGGGCGTGGCCAGCACGCCCTGCGCCTGAATGCCTGCCGTGATCGCGGTGCCGCCAATGGCGGTCAGATAGGGGTCCTCGCTGAGCGTTTCAGCAATGCGGCCCCATTTGGGCGTTCGGATGATGTTGATCGTGGGGGCCAGCACGACATTGCGCCCCTTGGCCGCATGTTCGCGCCCCAGCGCCGCGCCAAATTCCCGCATCAGCCCCGCATCCCACGTGCTGGCGGTCATCAAGGGGGCGGGAAATTGCGTCACCCCCACCATGCCGTTGCCCACACCCGCCGGGCCATCGCCCATGCACAGCGCGGGCAGACCCAGCCGGGGCAGGCCCGAAATATGGCCGACGCAGGGGTTCACCCCGGTGCCATTACCGTCCAGCACCGTATCACCCTGAAGCAGGCCCAGCTTTTCATCCAGCGTCATGGCGGAAATCAGCAGCTCTGCCCGCTGCGCCGGGGTTCGGCTCGCCTCCATCCACGGGCGCGCCTTATGCGGCGTTTGGGCCGAAACGCCCCCCCACCCCGCTGTTCCACAAAGCGCCGCCCCGGCAAACAGGGCAAGACGAAAAGACGAAACAGCAGAGCGGGGGAACATAGGCATTACTCTTTTAGAACTTCACCGAACCCGACAGGGTGATCGTGCGCGGACGGCTGACATAATAGCCCAGCGGATAGACACCCGGCACGATTTCGTTGAAATTGATGACCGTCTGATTGTTCGACAGGTTGGTGGCGTTCAGATTGACCGCCCACGCATCCTTGCTGATCCCGGCGCGCAGGCCGATCAGCCAGTAGCCATTGAGATGCTGCCAGTTCGAGATGGTCGAGTTGAACTTGGTATCCATCGGCCCCTGATAAGTGGCATCCGCGCCGATCGTTCCCATCAGCCCGTTCGAACCCAGAGGCGCCGAATAGCTGATCCCCGTGGCGCCCGACCATGTCGGCACATAGGGGATGCGGTCGCCCTTGCGTCCGGTCGCAGGCACCGGATTGTCGCGGTCCAGCTTGGCATTGCTGTAGTTCAGGCTGCCCGTCAGGCGCAGGCCCGGGATCGGACGCGCGTCCACTTCGGCTTCGAAACCGGTCACGCTGGCCTTGCCGCCATTGCCGGTATAGCCAAAGGATACCGTGCCGTTCGAGGCCTGCTGCGAGACCTGAATGTTCGACCAGTCGATGTAATAGACCGCCCCGTTCAGATAGAGCTTGCGGTCGAGCAGCGTGTTTTTGAGGCCAAATTCATAGGACCACAGCTGATCCGAACCGTAGCCGTCGGGGATGACCACATTGGCCAGCGCAGCCGCCGTCTGGTCATTGGTGCCGCCCGAACGATAGCCCTGCGCGACCTGAACATAGGCGTTGGTGTGGCTGCTGACCTTATACGCAAGGTTGAAGCGGCCGATCACGCCCTGATCCTTGGTCTTCAGCACCGGGCCTGCGCCCGCGCCCGCGCCGCCGCCCGCCGCAACCAGCGCCACCGATTGCTGATCCAGCTTGAAATCGAACCAGCGCGCACCGGCCGTAAAGGTCAGGTCGGGCAGGATCTTGTAGCTGAGTTCACCAAAGAGCGCGCGTTCGCGGATCTGGGTGTTCACGGCGCGGTCGAGCAACAGGGCAGCATTGGCCGGGATATTGCCGGTCGTATCGGCCTTGGGCCATGACGAGCGGTAATAGCGGTCCTCATTCTGCATGAAGGCGCCAACCAACATCTGCACCGGGCCCTTGAAGTCCGAGGCGAAGCGCAATTCGGCGCTGTCCACCTTGCGATGCTTGTTCTGCACCAGGGCGCTGCGTCCGGTGGTATCATAGGGCAGGCCGAAGAATGCCTGCGCCGCCAGCGAGGCATCGCGCACAAAGCCGGTGTCGCGGATAAAGCGCGAGCCCGTTGCCGTCACCGTACCGAAGCTGCGCTTGTAATTGGCGGTGACGTTATAGATCTCGCTCTTGTCATCATAGGGCGAGCGGACCACATCGGCCTGATAATTGGCGGGCAGCTTGGCCCCGCCGAAATCCTGAAGGTTGTAATAGTTCTTGGCGTCCTGATGCACCTTTTGGATCATCATCATCGTGTCGATGGTCAGATCGTCGGTGGCCTTCAGGCGGGTCGAGAGGCGCGCGGCCTTGCTCTTTTCCCCATTGGCGCCCTTTTCAAAGCGGTTGTTGATCCAGCCCGGCAGATCAGCATAGAAACCCGAAGCGCGCACTGCGAAACGGCCCGGAATGACGGGAATATTGATCGCGCCATCGGTCTGCATGCCCAGATCCGCACCCTTGGTGGTGCGCAATCCGCCCTGAACATAGCCGGTCACCTTATCCAGATCGGGCTTGGCGGTGATGTAGCGCATAGTGCCCGCCATCGAACTGGCGCCAAAGGTGGTGCCTTGCGGACCTTTGAGCACTTCAACGCGGTCGATGTCGAACAGCTTGATGTCGGGGGCCTGACCGCCGCCATCCTGCGAGTTTTCGCCGGTGATGACGACTTCATCGAGATAAAGCCCGACCGTGCCCGCACCGCTGGCGTTGATGCCGCGCACGACATAGCGCTTGTCGCCCGGACCTTCGTCCTGAACCGACAGGCCCGGCACGGTGCGATAGAAATCGGCAAAATCGATCGCGCCCTTGGCCTGAAGATCGGCCCCGCCAATCGCCTGCACGGCAATCGGGGTGGCCTGAATGGTCGAGGCCGTGCGCTTGGTTGCGGTCACGACAATGCCGTCGCTTGCCACGTTGCTCGCCTGCGGGGCCTGTTGGGCATAGGCGGGCAGAGCAAAAATCATAAGACTGCTGGTCGCGGCTAGACGAAAGCCGATCTGCTTGGAGTAGCGCATATTATTCCCTGCCTTGGTTTAAGTGGAGGACTCTTGCCGCCTGCGAGCCTCCGGCTGTTGATCCGCCGGATAGCCACGGAAATGTCATAGAAGCAGTCGCTGCGCTCAATGCATAATATTGTTCACTTTCGTTGCCCTGTGCGCAACATATGCGAAGGGGCCGGGCGGTCCTCTGACAGGGAAATGCTCCAGCACTTCAATACGCGAAGCGCGCAAGAGCAGGCCAGCGCCATCGCTCTTGATGTGCAGGTGATTGGCATTAAAGGCGCGGAAGGGGATATAGTCCGTCCCGAATGACCGCTGATGAAGGAATGCGCAGATGAGCGAGGATTTACGCAGGCTTGGCGATCCCGGATCGGGGGAATTCCGGGTCGAGGCCTATCCCTTCTATCTGCTGAACCGCGCGGCAAGCCGCTACAATGTGGTCATCGAATCGCAATTGCGCCCCATCGGCATCGACATCCCCACATGGCGCGTGCTGATGATTCTGGGCGAGCATGAGCCACTGCCGATTGCGCAGGTGGCCAAATCGGCGGTCATCAACATTTCGACCATGATGCGCATCGTCGAGCGCATGACCAAGGCCGAATTGATCACCACCCAGCCCAGCGAGACCGATGGCCGCGTGACCGAACTGGTGATGAGCGATCTGGGCCGCGAGAAACTGGCGGCGGCGCGCGAGGCGACCTCGCCGGTCTATCACAAGGTTATCCGCGGGATCAGCGCGGGCGAGTTTGGCCAATTGCTCGATTTGCTGGGGCGTTTGCACGACAATCTGGAGTAAGCGCGGGGTCGCATCGAATCAACTTGCACATGCAACCAATATGTTTTAGACCTAAAGCATATTTGGAGGTGCATGATGCGTGTTGCCTGTCTGGGCGGCGGTCCCGCCGGTCTTTATTTTGCCATTTCGATGAAATTGCGAGACCCCTCGCACCAGATTGACGTTTTCGAACGCAATCGTGCGGGCGACACTTTCGGCTGGGGCGTGGTCTTTTCCGACCAGACGGTCGAGAACCTGACCGCCAATGATCCCGTCAGTGCGGCCATCATCGCGGATAATTTCGCCCATTGGGACGATATCACCGTAGCGATAGGCGAGGATGCGATCACCTCCTCGGGCCATGGCTTCATCGGCATCGGGCGCAAACGCCTGCTGCAAATCCTGACCCAGCGGGCGCTGGAATTGGGCGTCAATGTACGCTTTGAAACCGAATTTTCCGCCGATCTGTCGGCCTATGGCGATTATGATCTGATCGTGGCGGCGGACGGCATCAACAGCGCGATCCGCACGCAGAATGAGGACAAATTCGGCGTCGATATTCAGACCCGCCGCAACAAGTTCTGCTGGCTGGGCACGACGCGCTTGTTCGACGCCTTTGCGTTCCTGTTTGAAAAAACCGAGCATGGCTGGGTCTGGGCGCACGCGTATAAGTTCGACGCCACCCATTCGACCTTCATCGTCGAATGCTCGCCCGAAACATGGGAAGGGCTGGGCCTCGACAAGATGGAGCAGGCCGAAAGCATCGCTTTTTGCGAAAAGCTCTTCGCGCGCCATCTGGATGGCCATGCGCTGATCACCAATGCGAGCCATTTGCGCGGATCAGCCGCATGGATCAATTTCCGCCGGATTCTGTGCGATAAATGGTCCTTCGACAATGTCGTGCTGTTGGGCGATGCGGCCCATACCGCGCATTTCTCGATCGGGTCCGGCACGAAACTGGCGCTGGAGGATGCGATCAAGCTGGCGCAGGTGCTCAGCCGCCCCGGCATGGCCGATCCGGCCAATCTGCGCGAGGCTCTGGCCGAATATGAGGCCGAGCGCCATGTCGAGGTGCTCAAAATCCAGAACAGCGCGCGCAATTCGACCGACTGGTTCGAGACGCTCGACCGCTATCTCGATTTCGACCTACCGCAATTCGCCTATTCGCTGATGACGCGTTCGCAGCGCGTCGCCCATGAAAACCTGCGCCTGCGCGACAAAGCATGGCTGGAAAGCCTCGAACGCTGGTTCTGGGCGGGGAACGAAGGACGTAATACGCCGGTCCAGCCGATGTTCACGCCCTTTGCCCTGCGCGATCTGACGTTGGCCAATCGCGTGGTGGTGCCCCCGATGCTGACCTATAGCGCGGAGCCGGACGGCCATGCGACCATGTTCCACGAGGTGCATTACGGCGCCCGCGCGCTGGGTGGGGCCGGGCTGGTCATCACCGAAATGCTGGCCGTCTCGCCCGAGGGGCGCGCCACCTCGGCCTGTCCCGGAATGTGGGAAGATGGCCAGATCGACCGCTGGCGCGCGATCAACACCTTTGCCCATCAGCACACCGCCACCAAGACCTGCGCCCAACTGGGCCATGCCGGCGCGCGGGCCTCGTGCCGTCCGGGGCATGAAGGCTATGATGTGCCGCTGGCCGATCCCTGGCCGATCCTCTCGGCCAGCGCGCAGGCATGGCGCGAGGGCGGCCTGACCCCCGCCGCCCTGACCGAGACCGATATGGACCGCATCCTTGCCGACTTCACCGCCGCCGCGCGCCGGGCTGACGCCGCCGGTTTCGACATGATCGAGCTTCAGGCGGGCCACGGCTTCCTGCTCTCCAGCTTTATTACCCCGGTGATGAACCGTCGCACGGACGCCTATGGCGGATCGCTGGAAAGCCGCCTGCGCTTCCCGCTGCGCGTGGCCGCCGCCGTGCGCGCGGTATGGCCTGCGGGCAAGCCAATGGCCGTGCGCATCTCGGCCAACGACTGGGTGGGCGAGGCTGGCGTGACGCCTGCCGAGGCGGTGGCCATTGCCGAAGCCTTCAAGGCGGTGGGCGCGGACATCATCGACGTATCGGCCGGGGAAACCGCGCCCCGCGCCCGCCCCACCTATGGCCGCATGTTCCAGACCCCCTTTGCCGACCAGATCCGCAACGAGGCCCATATGCCGACCATGGCCGTGGGCAACATCACCCAGCCCGATCAGGTCAATTCGATCCTGATGGCGGGTCGCGCCGATCTGGTGGCGGTGGGGCGGCCCCATCTGGTCGATCCATCATGGACCTTGCACGCGGCGGCACAGGCGGGCGAAGAGGGGCAATTCGTTCCCGGGCCTTACGCGTTGGGGCAAGTGCAGGCGCGGCAATTGGCCGGACAGGCCCGCGACAGCGCCCAGCGCGCATAAGGAGAAGCCGATATGCCTTTCACCCTGACCCTGCCGGTGCGGTTTGCGGATGTAGATCCGGCGGGGATCGTCTTCTATCCGCGCTATTTCGAAATGCTCAACGCGCTGGTCGAGGACTGGTTCGCCTCTTTGGGTTTTCCCTTCAAGCTGATCCATATGGAAGGCAAGATGGGCGTGCCCACGGTCCGGCTGGAAGTGGATTTCATCGCGCCCAGCGAATTGGGCGAGAGCCTTGACCTGTCGCTGGAGATCACGAAGCTGGGCAAGAGCAGTTGCCAATTGGCGATCGATTTTGCCTGCGAGGGACAGGTGCGGTTGAAGGCGCTGGTGGTGCTGGTCTGCATGGATCTGGGCGCGCGGCAATCGATGCCTTGGCCCGAAAGCCTGCGCGAGGGGATGCATGCCTATCTCGCCTGAACGGACTTGCCGCCCGGCCCCATGCCACCTAAACGCGACAAGACGGCTCGCCCCCATCGGGCGGGCCGTTTGTTATGGCGAGGGTATGATGGAAGAAGGAGCCGAAAGGCGGCTGGAACTGCGGGTGTGGATACGCCTGCTCGATTGCGCAAAGCTGGTGGAAAAGCAGCTGCGCCGCAATTTTCAGGATCAGTTCGACACCACCCTGCCCCGATTTGACGTGCTGGCCGCGCTGGATCGCGCGCCCGATGGGCTGACCATGGGCGAGATTTCGCGCGCGCTGCTGGTGTCAAACGGCAATGTGACCTCGATCGTGCGGCAATTGAGCGAACAGGGCATCATCGACTCCCGCCCCGATCCCAATGACCGCCGCGCCGCGATTGTCAGCATGACGGCGCAGGGGCGCGAATATTTCAAAACGCTGGCCGATGCGCACAGCCGCTGGGTGCATGAGGCGCTGTCCTGCTTTCCCGCCGACCATCAGGCGCATCTGCTCACCCTGCTCGATCAGCTCAAGACGTCCATCCGCGCCCAATAAAAAGGGGGACCGTTTACACGGCCCCCCAGTGGGAGAGGAGGTTCTCCGATCAGCCCGCGACGACCGGATGGCGCAGCGTACCGATGCCTTCGACGCTGGCCACGATGATGTCGCCGGGCCAGACCCATTCCTGCGGGTCCATGCCGGCGCCAACGCCGGCGGGCGTGCCGGTTGCGATGATGTCGCCCGGCTCCAGCGTGATGCCCTGCGAAATATCGGCCACCAGTTCATCGACCTTGAACAGCATATAGGCGGTGTTGCTGCGCTGCTTTTCCACGCCATTGACGGTCAGCCACAGGTCGAGCGTCTGGGGATCGGGGATTTCATCGGCCGTGACGACGCAAGGCCCCATCGGCGCAAACGTGTCCTGACCCTTGGAATAGATCCACTGGCCCGCGCGGCGGCAATCGCGCGCGCTCATGTCGATGCAGACGGTATAGCCGAACACATAGTTCAGCGCCTTTTCGCGCGAAACGCCCTTGGCTCGCGTGCCGATGATCGCGGCCAGTTCGACTTCCCAGTCAAGCTGCTGGGTGATCGCGGCATTATGAACGATGGCGTCATCCGGGCCGATGACCGAGGTCGGCGGCTTGGAGAAGATCACCGGCTGACGCGGCAATTCGGCGGACGTATCCAGCGACTTGGCGCTTTCGGCCACGTGTTCGGTATAGTTCAGGCCGATGCCGAAGATGTTCTTGCGCGGGCGCGGGATCGGGGCCAGCAGCTTTACATTGGCGACAGGCTGGGCGGTGCCGATGGGGAAGATGCCCTCGGCCTCTTCAATCAGCTTCGACGTGATCGCCACGGCCTGCGGGCCAAGGTCGATGAATTCCAGCATGGTCGAGGGCAGCGGCACGCCGCATTCCTCGCCAAACATTTCCAGATCGAGGACCAGATCCCCGACCAGAGCGCCAAGGCGCGCTTCGGCCTCGACGTGAGAACGATAGGTAACAAGACGCATGGGGATTCCTCAGGCTAAGTGTCAGGGATTCAGGCGAGAATGGGCTGATGACCGCCATTTTCGCCAAAGGCTTCTTCGCGATAGATGCCCAAAGAGCGCATCACCGGCAGATCGTTGAAGGTGAACAGGCAGGCGTCTTCGCCCTCCGACAGGTTGACATGTTCATGCCAGCACCAGCTCGGCACCACGAAAATGTCGCGTTCCTGCCAATCGAAACGCTGGCCATTGATGATCGAATATCCGCGCCCCTTGGCGCATTGATAGACGAAGCTGCCGGTGTGGCGGTGGGCCTTGGTGTGCTGTCCGGCGCGCAGCATCTGCATCGAGGCGCCGATGGTGGGCATCACCGGCCCGCCGGTATGCGGGTTCACATATTCCATCAGCAAGCCGTCATAGGGCGAACCTTCCGACACGCTGGCATAGCGCAGCAGCGCCTCATAGGTCGGTCCCCACTCATATTTCAGCAGCGGCGAATAGGGCTTGGTCCAAGTCACGCCCGCCGGGCGCAATGCCGAACCGGCCCACATGCCCAGCGAGTCATTGACCGGAAAGGAAATCGCCTGCTGAAGTTCGGGGTGGACCTCGTAAAAATTGGCGTCCAGCGCGTTCATCAGCGGAATGTCCAGACCATCCTGCCAGATGCAGACCGTGCCGTCTTCGGAAACGCCATGCTCATGCCATGTGCCATTGGGCGTCAGCACAAAGTCATTGGCGCCCAGCGTCATCTTGTGCCCATCGACATTGGTGAAGGCGCCGCTGCCCTCCATGATGAAGCGCAGCGCCGAGGCCGAATGGCGGTGGCTCGACGCGCATTCGCCCGGCCCCATCACCTGAAGCCCGGAATAGAGCCAGCCCACGGCCGCCACCACATCGGCCCGGCCCGGATTTTCCAGATAAACCACGCGCCGCCCTGCCTGCTCGGGCGTCACCAGTTCGAGCGAGCGCAGCACATCCTCGCGCAGATCGCGATAGCGCCACAGGTAGGGCACTGAGGTCGAGGCCGGCTCCCACGGCTCGATCTTGTTCGCCACCGTCCACAGCGCGCCCGTGCCAAGTGATTGCAATCGCTGATAATAGGCGACAAGTTCGGGCGTATCGGCAACATTGGCGCGACCGATCATCTCTTCGCGATACTGGTCATACGTGCTGGCCATGGGCAGGCTCCTGAAGGGCGTTGGGCGATGCGATAGTATAGGTCTAAAATATCTTGGCGAAACTGTCAAATGCAAGTAACTTGCCTTTCAGCCTCTCTCCGGCTTTCCCTTCTCACTCGTGCAAAAGCTGAGGAAAATCATGACCCAAGCCTTTACCGCCGCTGTCGTTCAGGCCGCCTCCCTGCCCACCGACTCGGTTGCCGCCGCCGCCAAGGCCGCAGGGCTTATTGCGCAGGCCAGCGCCAATGGCGCGAAGATCATCGTGTTCCCCGAAGCGTTCCTGGGCGGCTATCCCAAGGGCGCGTCCTTCGGCACGCCGGTGGGCATGCGCAAACCCCAGGGGCGCGAGGATTTCCGCGCCTATCATGAAGCCGCCATCGACCTGAACGGGTCGGAAGTGGCCACGATTGCCGAGGCCACGGCGGCCACCGGAGCCTTCGTCGTGATGGGCGTGATAGAGCGCGACGGCGCCACGGTCTATTGCACCGCGCTGTTCTTCGATGGCGAAAAGGGCCTGATCGCCAAGCATCGCAAGCTGATGCCGACCGGCGCGGAACGGCTGATCTGGGGCTTTGGCGATGGCTCGACCATGCCGGTGATCGACACGCAGCTGGGGCGAATCGGGGCGGTGATCTGCTGGGAAAACTATATGCCGATGCTGCGCATGGCGATGTATGATCAAGGCGTCACGCTCTACTGCGCCCCCACCGCCGACGACCGCGACGGCTGGGCCAGCACGATGCGCCATGTCGCGCTGGAGGGGCGATGCTTCGTGCTGTCGGCATGTCAGCATATCACGCGGGGGGCCTATCCGGCGGACTATGACTGCGCGCTGGGCGATGATCCGGAAACGGTGCTGATGCGCGGCGGGTCGATGATAGTCGATCCGCTGGGCAATGTGCTGGCCGGGCCGGATTATGCGGGCGAAACGATCCTTTATGCGCAGATCGACCCGGCAGAAGTGATCCGTGGCAAGTATGATTTCGACGTGGCGGGTCATTATGCCCGCCCGGATGTGTTTCAGTTGAAGGTCGATGTCGCCCCCAAGCGCCCCGTCGCCCGCATCGGAGACGCAGGCTGATGGAGTTCGACTTCTCGCAAGTGGCCGGGCCTGATCGTTATAAGCTGATGGCCGCCTCGATCACCCCGCGCCCCATCGCATGGATCACATCGCAATCGGCACAGGGCGGGCGCAATGCCGCGCCCTACAGCTTTTTCGCGATGATGAGCGCCGAGCCGCCGCTGGTGGCCATCGGCCTGATGCGCCGCCCGGACGGCACTTATAAGGACAGCGCGGCCAATATCCTTGAAACCGGCGAATTTGTCGTCAATCTCGTGGCCGAACATGATGCGGAGGCGATGAACCTGACCTGCATCGACGCCCCGCCGGGTGAGGATGAAATCGCGCTGGCAGGCATCGAGACAGCGCCCTCCACCGCCATCGCCCCGCCCCGCATCGCCACCGCGCCCGTCAGCATGGAATGCCGCCTGTATAACAGCATGGACGCAGGGCTATCGACCATCGTGCTGGGCGAGGTTTTGCGCTTCCATATTCAGGACCGCTTTATCGACACGCAGAAATTGCATGTCGATACGCTGGCGATGGGCCTCATCGCGCGCATGCATGGCGCGGGCTGGTACACGCGCAGCACCGACCTGTTGCAGATGGCCCGACCAAGCTGGGCTGACCGTTAAAACAGGAAAGGCGGCGGCATGCATCTCATGCCGCCGCCCCGATCAGGCCGCCATCAACCCTTGATAAAGGCCAGAATGTCCTTGTTCAGCACCTCGGCATGGACGGTCAACATGCCATGGGGATAGCCGGGATAGATCTTGAGGGTGTTGTCGGGGATCAGCTTGGCCTGCAACAGCGCCGAATCCGCCACCGGCACGATCTGATCATCATCGCCATGCTGGATCAGCACGGGCACCTTGATGGCCTTGAGATCTTCGGTCTGGTCGGTTTCGGAAAAGGCCTTGATGCTGTCATACTGGGCCTTGGCCCCGCCCATCATGCCCTGGCGCCACCAGTTCTGGCGGATCGCCTCATTCACGCTCTGGCCCGGCCGATTGAAGCCATAGAAGGGCACCGGCACATTCCAGAAGAAATCCGCCCGATTGGCCACCAGCGCATCGCGGAACCCATCGAACACCGTCAAAGGCAGGCCACCGGGATTATTCGGCGTCTGAACCATGATCGGCGGCACCGCGCCCACCAGCACCGCCTTGGCCACGCGGCCTTCGGCATAGCGCGCCACATAGCGCGCCACCACGCCGCCGCCGGTCGAATGGCCGATGTGGATCGCATCATGCAGATCCAGATGGCGCACCAGCGCCGCCGTATCGCTGGCATAGGTGTCCATGTCATTGCCGTCCTGCGTCTGGGTGGACCGGCCATGGCCGCGCCGGTCGAAGGCGATGACGCGATAGCCCTGCGCCAGGAAGAACATCATCTGCGCGTCCCAATCATCGGCGGTCAGCGGCCAGCCATGATGGAACACGATGGGCTGGCCCGCGCCCCAGTCCTTATAATAAAGCCGCGCGCCGTCGGACGTGGTCACAAAGCCATCACCGGAACGATTTTGAACAGATTGAGTCATGATACACCTCGGGGGAAGGAAGGGGGGAAGGAAGGGTTAGGGGGAATTTCAGGGGTGCCGGGCGGAGTTCGCACTCCGCCCGACCGGATCAGGCCGCATCGACCAGCACGATCTCGCTGTCCTCAATAGCCGTCACGCGCAGCACTTCGACATCGCTGATCGCCACACCGTCGCGGGCCTTGATCGTCTGCTCGTCGATCCGCACCGAGCCGGTGGCGGGGACCAGATAGGCCTTGCGGGTTCCGCCCAGCGGATAATCGGCCGTTTGGCCTGCCTTGAGCGTAGCACCCACCACGCGGGCATTGGTGCGGATCGGCAGAGCGTCAGTGTCTTGCGCATAACCGCTGGCCAGCGTTACGAAATGGCCCGAACGTTCGCCCTTGGGGAAAGGCTTGGCGCCCCATTGCGGCGCATCGCCCTGATGGGTCGGGATGATCCAGATCTGGAAGATCTTGGTCGTGATATCCTCCAGATTATATTCCGAATGGCGGATGCCGGTGCCTGCGCTCATCACCTGAACGTCGCCTGCCTCGGTGCGGCCCTTGTTGCCCAGATTGTCCTGATGGGTGATCGCGCCTTCGCGGACATAGGTGATGATTTCCATGTCACGGTGCGGATGGGGCGGGAAACCCGTGCCCGGCGCAATCGTATCATCGTTCCACACGCGCAGATTGCCCCAGTGGACGCGGGCCGGATCGTGATATTCGGCAAAGGAAAAATGGTGATGCGCATCCAGCCAGCCATGGTTGGCCGCGCCAAGGGTTTCAAAGGGGCGATGTTCGATCATGGGTTTTCTCCTGTGGGGCGCTTCAGGGAGCGCCCTTGCTGAAAACCGATTTAGGCCTTGCGGATCATTCTGTTCAGATGGATAAAATGGACGATAACGTTCGAGAAAATTGAAAAGCGAGATCCGCGCATGAACAATCCCGGCACGCCCACCTTTGACCAGTTGCGGATCTTTCTGACCATTGTGGACACAGGCAGTTTCGCAGGTGCGGCGCGCAAACTCAACCGCGCGGTTTCGGTCATTTCCTATGGCATCGCCAATCTGGAGGCCCAGCTCGGCCTGACCCTGTTCGACCGCGAAGGCACGCGCAAACCGACCTTGACCGTGGCCGGGCGGGCGCTGCTCTCCGAAGCGCGCGGGGTGGCGCAGGGGATCGACGCGCTGCGCGCCAAGGTCAAAGGGCTGCTCGACGGGCTGGAGGCCGAGGTCGATCTGGCGGTGGACGTGATGCTGCCCACGCATCGGCTGGGGCGGATCCTGCGCGCCTTTCGTGCGCAATTCCCCACCGTGCAATTGCGCCTGCATGTCGAGGCGCTGGGTGCGATCACGGCGCTGGTGCTGGATGGCAAGGCGGTGATCGGCCTGTCCGGCCCGCTGTTCGCCGGGGTGGAGGGGCTGGAAAGCGTCAATGCCGGGTCTGTGCCGATGGTGCCCGTGGCCGCGCCCGATCATCCGTTGGCGCAGATGGACCCGATTCTTCCCGGCGCGGGGCGCGATTATATCCAGCTCGTGCTGACCGACCGTTCGCGCTTTACCGAGGGGCAGGATTTCTCGGTGCTTTCCCCGCGCACATGGCGTCTGGCCGACCTTGGCGCCAAACATGCGCTGCTGCGCGAAGGGATCGGGTGGGGCAACATGCCCCTGCCGATGATCGAGGACGATCTGACGACAGGCACTCTCAGCCGCCTTATCATGCCCGATCATCCGGGCGGCACCTATCGCTTTGCCGGGATCTGGCGACGCGATACCCCCCCGGGTCCTGCGGCAGCCTGGCTGATCGAACAATTCGTTGCCACCGCAGAGCATGGGGAGGACATGCTGCCCGATATTTGAGGTGGAATCTTGCGGGGCCCACCTATTCGAAAAAATCGAACATCTTGTCCTATCTTATATCACTTACCTGAAACGTCATCCCGCCATAACTTGCCCTCACAGCAAGCGATGCTGAACCCGACGCACTATCAGACAAGGACACCCCCGATGACCATCACCGCCACCCCGACCCCCGGCAAGAGCCTGATTTCGCCCAAGGATCATACGCTTGTCCTGATCGACTTCCAATCGCAGATGGCCTTTGCCACCAAGTCGATCGCCACCGAAGTGCTGCGCAGCAACGCCGCCCTCGTCAGCAATGCCGCCGCATCCTTCGGCGTCTCCACCATCCTGACCACCGTGGCCGAAAAGAGCTTCTCCGGCCCGATGTTCACCGAAATCACCGACGCCTTCCCCGGCCAGCCCCTGCTCGACCGCACCAGCATGAACACATGGGAAGACGCCGCCGTCATCGATGAAGTGAACCGCATCGGCAAAGAGCGCATCATCTTTGCTGGCCTGTGGACCAGCGTCTGCATCGTCGGCCCGGTGGCCTCGGCCATTGATCAGGGCTTTGACGTCTATTTCATCGCCGACGCCTGCGGCGACATCTCGGTCGAGGCCCACGAACGCGCCGTCCAGCGCATGATCCAGCTTGGCGCCAAGCCGATGACCTCGCTGCAATACCTGCTCGAACTCCAGCGCGACTGGGCGCGCGGCGAAACCTATGACACCACCACCGGCATCGCCCGCCAGTGGGGCGGCGCCTATGGCCTGGGCATCACCTATGCCAAGACCATGTTCGGCGCATCCGAAGGCGGTCACTAAGCCGACCGGGGCCGAATTCGACGATTTCTCGCAGATCGGCCCCCCATTCGCCCGAAAACAGGGATTTCACCATGAAACTCTATCTTCTCTCGCTGGGCGCAGGTCTGCTGGTGGGCGTGGTTTACAGCCTGCTGGGCGTGCGCTCTCCTGCTCCTCCGATCATCGCGCTGGTTGGCCTGCTGGGCATTCTGGCCGGTGAACAGGTGGTTCCCATCGCCCGTCGCGCCATGCAAGGGCAGGATGTGGCCTGCTATCTTCGCGGCAATTGCGCCGATCATGTGCTGGGCCAATTGCCCGGAAATCCTGACAAAAACTGAACCCTTAACCGGAGCCTCCCCCCATGGCCGACCTGATCATCACCAATGCCAAGGTTTCCACTCTTGACCGCGAAAACCCCGAAGCCGAAGCCATCGCCATCCGCGACGGCAAATTTCTGGCCGTGGGCAGCGAAAAGGACGTGCGCGCCGCCGCTCTGCCCGATGCCGATGTGATCGACGCAGGCCGCCGCCGCGTGATCCCCGGCCTGATCGACAGCCATATGCACATCATCCGCGGTGGGCTGAATTTCAACATGGAGCTGCGCTGGGACGGCGTGCCCTCGCTGTCGGAAGCCATGGCAATGCTTAAGGCTCAGGTCGACCGCACCCCCGCCCCGCAATGGGTGCGCGTGGTGGGCGGCTTTACCGAGCATCAATTTGCCGAAAAGCGCTTGCCCACGCTGGCCGAGCTGAACGCCGTGGCGCCCGATACGCCGGTGTTCATCCTGCACCTGTATGACCGCGCCCTGCTCAATGCCGCCGCGCTGCGGGTGGTGGGCTATACCAAGGACACGCCCAACCCTCCGGGCGGCGAGATCGTGCGCGACAGCATGGGCAACCCCACCGGGCTTCTTTTGGCCCAGCCCAATGCGACGATCCTCTATTCGACGCTGGCCAAGGGACCGAAGCTGCCGCAGGATTATCAGCTCAATTCGACCCGTCATTTCATGCGGGATGTCAATGCCTTGGGCGTGACGGGTGTGATCGATGCCGGTGGCGGATCGCAGAACTATCCCGACGATTACGAGATCATCGAAAAGCTGCATCAGGACGACCAACTGACGGTCCGCATCAGCTACAACCTCTTCACGCAAAAGCCGAAAGAGGAACTGGCCGATTTCTCCGGCTGGGCGAAGCAGGTGACGCCGGGGCAAGGCGATGACACCTATCGCCACAATGGTGCGGGCGAGATGCTGGTCTATTCCGCCGCCGATTTCGAGGATTTCCGCGCGCCCCGCCCCGACATGCCCCCCAGCATGGAAGGCGATCTCGAACCCGTCATCCGCCTGCTGGCCGAACACCGCTGGCCATGGCGCCTGCACGCCACCTATGACCAGACGATCAGCCGCGCGCTGGACGTCTATGAAAAGGTGAACCGCGATATTCCGCTGACCGGCATCAATTGGTTCTTTGACCATGCCGAAACCATCAGCGACCGCAACATTGACCGCATCGCGGCCCTTGGCGGCGGCATCGCGGTACAGCACCGCATGGCGTTTCAGGGCGAATATTTCGTCGAACAATATGGCGCCAAGGCCGCCGAACGCACCCCCCCGATCAACAAAATGATCGCGGCGGGCATCCCGGTGGGAGCCGGCACCGACGCCACCCGCGTGGCCAGCTATAACCCATGGGTCTCGCTGTCATGGCTGGTCACGGGGCGCACGCTGGGCGGATTGCGGCTCTATCCTTCGGCCAACCGCGTTTCGCGCGACAAGGCTCTGGCCATGTGGACCCATGAAAACACATGGTTTTCCAATGAAGTGGGCAAGAAGGGCCAGATCAAGGCGGGCCAACTCGCCGATCTTGCCATCCTGTCCGACGATTATTTCACCGTGCCCGAACATGAGATCGTCCATATCCGCTCTGTCCTGACCCTGCTGGGCGGCAAGGTGGTCCATGGCGAGGGCAAGTATGAGCCGCTGGCCCCCGCATTGCCGCGCCCGATGCCCGACTGGTCGCCGGTCGCCACCTTTGGCGGATATCACAAGACCCGCGAGGCCCGCGCGAAACTGGCCTCGGCCTGCGGGTGCCATTCCTCCTGCGGCATCCACGGCCATGACCATGCCGCCGCCCTTGGCGCCAGCGTCCCTGCCGGTGATCCCCAAAGCTTCTGGGGCGCGCTTGGCTGCGGCTGCTGGGCCGTCTGATCCTTTTCCCTTTTTCACTGGAGTCCCCGCCATGAAATCTCTCGCTTTTACCATCGCCCTCGTTCTGGCCACCCCCGCCATCGCAAAGCCTGTCGCCACCCCGGACGTTGGCGTCGCCCCGCAATATGACACCACCCATGTCTATGTTCCCGAAGGCGATTTCGACCGCTTCGTGGCTAGTTTTTCCGCCACTTTCGGCGGCACCACCAGCAAGCAAGGCGCGTTTCAGGTCACACCCACGCCTTCACTCACCAAATCGCAACTGGTGCTGACGCCTGCGGGCACTGTCTCGGTGTTCGGCTTTAAAACGCCCATCCCCTATCCCTTTGGCGATGAACGCACCGGCTATCTCGTCACCGATATGGATAAGGCCGTGGTGGCCGCACGGCGTCATGGCGCGATCCGCCGTCTCAATGATTTCCCCGATCCCATCGGGCGCGATGTGGTCATCCAATGGCCGGGCGGGGTGAATATGCAGCTCTATTGGCACACGGCCACACCGCATTACGCGCCGCTCGCCACCGTGCCGGAAAACCGCATCTATCTGACCGCGGACGCAGCGGGCGCTTTCCTGAAAAGCTGGAGCGGCTATGCTCATGCCCGCATCACGGCCGACGACCGCAAAGCCCCCGGCACCGAACTGGGCCAGCCGACAAAGACCATCCGCCGCGTTTCGCTGACCAGCAACTATGGCAAGATGGTGGTCTTTGTCTCGGACGGCCAGTTGCCCTGGCCCTATGGCCGCGACATGACCGGCTATCAGGTCACGGATCTGTCCGCCACGCTGGACAAGGCCAAGGCCAATGGCGCCGAAGTGCTGATCGCGCCCTTTACCGTGGGCGCGCGCCAGAGCGCGATTGTCCGTTTCCCCGGCGGCTATATCGCCGAAGTGCATCAGGGTGCATAAACCATGGACACCCGCCACGACCCCGCCATGATCGACGCCATTCTCGAATGGCCGATGACATGGACCATCGCCCGTCTCGCGCTGGTCGGGCCTTATCTGCTGGGCGGGGTGGTCAAGCTGACCAACCTGCCCGCCGCAGCCGCCGAACAGGCGCATTTCGGGCTGACCCCACCCTCGCTCTGGGCCGCGATCACGATTGCGGTCGAACTGATCGGACCTTTGCTGGTGCTGTCGGGCCGTCTGGTCTGGCTGGGGGCGGGGATGCTGGGCGTGTTCACGCTGCTGGCGGCCTGTGTGGCCAATGCGTTCTGGGCCATGCCCGTGGGTCAGGACCGCTTCATGGCCACCAATGCCTTTTTTGAACATATCGGCCTGATCGGCGGCTTCGTGCTGGTCGCGCTGGTTTCGGAACGGGCCCAGCGCAGGGATGGGACGCGTCATGCGTAAGTCATGGGGCCTTGCCTTCTTCGCGCTGCCGACTGCCTTATGGGGTGCCAGCCCCGCCTCGGCCCAATCGGCGCGTGAGGCTTGGCAGGCTCCCACCCTTTCGATCACCCGCTATGACGAGGACTGGTCCGATCTGGCCGATGCCGAAAAGCGCGCCCATCATTGGACCGGCCCGTTCAAATATATCCCGGTGGCCGACGATGTATGGCTGTCCACGGGCGCGGAATTGCGCCTGCGCAGCGAAAGCCTATCGGGCAACCAATGGGGCGGCGCGCCCGACCAGACCTATCTCTGGGCACGCGCCCTGCCTTATGCCGATCTGCATGTTGGCCGCCTCCGCGCCTTTGTGCAACCGATGGCCACATTCGCCGCCGGGGTTGAACCGGCGTCCGGCCCCACGGACCAAAGCCGCCTCGACCTGCTTCAGGCCTTTGCCGAAGCCGATCTTGGCCCCATCACCCTGCGCGGCGGGCGACAGATGGTCTCGCTGGGCACGGAACGCCTGATCGGCACGCGCTATGGCCCCAACACGCCGCTGGCCTTTGACGGGGCGCGGGCGATGGTGCACGTGGGCGCGGCCTCGGTCAGCCTGCTGGCGCTGCATCCGGTGCAGGCTGGCCTGCGCGATTTCGATGACCACACCTCCTCTACCAAGGCCCTGTGGGGCGCCTATGCGGTGCTGCCGGGCTGGGATGTCTATTATCTGGCCTATCGCAACCGCAACGCCCGTTTCGGCGGGATCACGGGCCATGAACTACGCCATTCCATCGGTTTGCGCAGCCATGGCGCGCACGGCCGGTTGCATTGGAATGTCGAGGGTATTGCCCAATTCGGCCAATTCGCGGGCCAATCCATCGGCGCATGGACCTTGGGCAGCGAGGTCGGCCTTACCCTGCCCCATGCGATGGATGCAACCATGCGCGTCAACATCATCAGCGGCGACGGCAAAGCGGGAGACAGCCATCTTGGCACCTTCAACGCCCTGTTTCCCAAGGGCAAATATTTCGGCGAACTCTCGCCCGTAGGCCCCGCCAACATCGTCAACCTCAACCCACGCCTCAGCGCCCAACTCTCGCGCAAGGTTTCGGCCAGTCTGGCCGCCATGGCCTTCTGGCGCTATTCACGCGGCGATGGGATCTATGACATTCCGGGCAATCTGATCCGCGCCCCCGGCCTTGGCCATTCCCGCTTCGTCGGCGGCGGCGGCGAGGCCACGGTGGCATGGCAGGCCACCGCCGAACTGGAATTGTCCTCCTCCTTCTCGGTATTTGCGCCCGGCGCTTTCCTGCGCGAAACCGGATCGAGCCGCACCACCACCATGCTCGGCCTTCAGGCCAATTTCCGCTTCTAAGGACCCCCGCCATGACAAAATCCTCTTCTCCGCTACCGGGCCTGCTCCTGCTGCTCTCGGCCACGACGGGCCTTGTCGATGCCGTATCGGTACTGGGGCTGGGCAAGGTGTTTACCGCCAATATGACCGGCAACATCGTCTTTCTGGGCTTTGCCGCCGTCGGCACGCCCGGTTTCGCCATCAAGCCCTATCTGGTGGCGCTGCTGGCCTTTCTGATCGGCGCGCTGGTGGCCGGGCGCATCGGCCAGCGTCTGGGCCAGCGCCCCTTGCGCCAATGGCTGCTGAGCGCGGCCGGGGTGGAGGGCGCCCTGCTGGGACTGGCGGCGGTCTGCGCGCTGGCCTCTGCGCCATGGATCGACGCGATCATCGCGCTGACCGCGCTGGCAATGGGTTTTCGCAATGCCACCATCCGTATGCTCAAAGTGCCCGATCTGACCACCACCGTTCTTACGCTCACGCTGACGGGAATCGCGGCGGATTCCGCGCTGGCAGGCGGGGCCAGCCCCAACCTGCCCCGCCGCATTTCCGCTGTGGCCAGCATCTTTGCCGGGGCCGCCGCCGGCGCGCTGATGGTCACGCTCTGGGGCCTTGCCTTGCCTCTCGCGCTGGCCGCAGGCATGGTGGTGCTGGGTACGATGATCTGCGTGGCCCACCCCGCCGCCGCCCTTGTCCATAATTCCTGAAAGGCCGACGCCATGCCCGCCGAGGTTCGCCACAATCCCGCACAAAACCGCTTTGAATTGCCGATCGAGGGCGATGCGATGGCCATCTGCGTCTATCGCCGCGACGAGGAGGGGCACTATGTCCTGCTCCACACCGAGGTCCCCGACGAATTTGCCGGACAGGGCCTCGCCTCCGCGCTGGCCAAGGGCCTGTTCGCCATGGCCCGCGCGCAGGGTTTCTCGCTGGTGCTGCGCTGTCCCTATATGGCGGCATGGTATGCCCGCCACCCCGACTATGCCGATGTGGTGGCGGGCTGAGGCTCAATCCATGAACAGCAGCGCGGGATGTTCGAGCAGGCGCCGGATGCGCTGAACAAACCGCGCCGCGTCATGGCCATCGACGATGCGGTGATCGAAGGAACTCGACAGGTTCATCATCTTGCGCATCGCCACGAAAGGCCCCTGAACAGCCGGGCGCTCGACAATCTTGTTGGGGCCGATGATCGCCACTTCGGGGTGGTTGATGATCGGCGTGGTGGCGATGCCCCCCAGCGGCCCTAGCGAGGTGATCGTGATCGTCGATCCGCTCAATTCCTCGCGCCGGATCGTGCCGTCGCGCGCCGCCGTGCTCAACCGCGCCAGTTCCGTTGCGCAGGCTCTCATGCTTAGAGTCTCGGCATGGCGGATGACCGGAACCATCAGGCCAGCCGGAGTCTGAACCGCCACCCCGACATGGACCGCCCCATATTGGCGCAGCACGCTCTGTTCATCATCATAATGCGCGTTTATATGGGGAAAGTGGGGCAAGGCGCGGACCAGCGCGCGAATGAAGAAAGGCAGCAGGGTCAGCCTTTGCCCTCCCTCCTGATTCAGTTCGCCGCGCAGCGCCTCCAGTTCGGTCAGGTCACATTCCTCGACATAGGTGATCTGGGGAATGCGCTGATGGGCCTGCTCCATCCTTTCGGCGATCTTGCGGCGCAGGCCGGTGATGGGAATGTCGGTGATGCCCTCGCGCGGGGCGCTGCGCGGTTCTTCGGGCTTGTAAACGCGGGCGATATGGGCCTCCAAATCCTCTGGCGTGATGCGCCCGCCCGGACCCGTGCCCGCCACGGATTCCAGCGCAATGCCCAACTCCCGCGCGCGGTGGCGGGTGGCCGGAGCTGCCAAAGGCGCCTCGGCCTCGGGCGCAAGCTCGACCAAAGGTTCAACCAGAGGTTTGGCCGCCAGCCCTGCCTCCTCCACCGCTGCTTCTGCCGCTGCTTCGGCCTCCACCTCGATCTCGACCAGAACCGCGCCCACGGGCATCATCTCGCCCACCGCACCATGGACGGCCATCACCTTGCCCTCAACCGGCGAGGTCATATCCACCGTCGCCTTGTCAGTCATCACATCGACAAGGCACTGATCCTCGCCAACGTGGTCGCCCGGTTTGACATACCAGACCGCGATTTCGGCCTCGGCGATACCTTCGCCAATATCGGGCAGGCGGAACTGATAAAGGCCCATCGCTCAATACTCCATCACACGGCGCAGCGCGGTCACTAGGCGCGCGGGGCCGGGGAAATAGTCCCATTCAAAAGCATGCGGATAGGGCGTATCCCAACCGGCCACCCGTTCGATTGGGGCCTTGAGATGGTCGAAACAACGCTCCTGAACCAAAGCCGACAATTCGCCGCCAAAGCCGCCAAAGCGCGAAGCCTCATGCAGGATCACGCAGCGCCCCGTCTTGCGCACCGAGGCAGTGATGGCCTCAATATCGAGCGGCACCAGCGAGCGCAGATCAAGCAGTTCGGCATCCACGCCCGCCTCATCAATGCCCGCCAGCGCGACATGGACCATCGTGCCATAGGCCAGCACGGTGACAGCCCGCCCCTCGCGAACCACCGCCGCCTTGCCCAAAGGCACGCGGTAAAGGCCTGTGGGAACCTCGGCCTTGGGATGCCCGGCCCATGTCTTGAGCGGCCTGTCGTGATGCCCGTCAAAGGGGCCGTTATAGATCCGCTTGGGCTCAAGCATGATGACCGGATCATCGTCCTCAATCGCCGCGATCAGCAGTCCCTTAGCGTCATAGGGATTGGAGGGCACCACCGTTTTCAACCCCACCACATGGGTAAAGATCGCCTCCGGGCTCTGGCTATGCGTCTGGCCGCCGAAAATGCCGCCGCCATAAGGCGTGCGCACCGTCAGCGGCGCCCAGAACTCGCCATTCGAGCGATAGCGCAGCCGCGCCGCCTCGCTGACCAACTGGTCAAAGGCGGGCAGAATATAGTCGGCAAACTGGATTTCGACCACCGGGCGCAATCCATAGGCCCCCATACCGATGGCCGTGGCGATTATGCCCCCTTCGGCAATCGGCGTGTCGAAACAGCGCGTCAGCCCATGTTTGGCCTGAAGCCCGTCGGTCACGCGGAACACCCCGCCGAAATAGCCGACATCCTCGCCAAAGATCAGCACATCGGGATCCGCCCCCAGTTTTTCATCCAGCGCATTGTTGAGCGCCTGAACCATGTTCATCACCGGCATGGCGTCAAACCCCCATTTCGCGGCGCTGTTCGATCACGCGCCAGTCCGGCTCCTTGAACACATCCTCGAACATCGAGCCCAGCTCCGGCTTGGATTTGCCCAGCGTGCCGATGGCCTCGCCCGCGCGGACGGCGGCGCGCACCTCATCCTCCAGCGCGGATTGCAGGGCGGCATGACGCTCCTCGTCCCACTCGCCCCGCGCGATCAGATGCTCTTTCAACCGCTCTATCGGATCGCCCAGCGGCCATTGCAGCGCCTCGTCGGCGGGGCGATATTTGGCCGGATCATCGGCGGTGGAATGGCCGGATGCGCGATAGGTGAACAGTTCGATCAGGGTCGCGCCAAGGTTGAGCCTTGCCCTTTCCGCCGCCCATTGCGTCGCCGCCCAGACGGCCAGGAAATCATTGCCGTCCACCCGCAGGCCCGGAATGCCATAGGCCAGCGCCTTGGCCGCAAAGGTGGTTTCATTGGCCCCGGCAATGCCGGAAAAGCTCGAGATCGCCCATTGGTTGTTGGTCACGCACAGGATCACCGGCGCGCGATAAACGCTGGCAAAGGTCAGCGCTTCGTGAAAGCCGCCCTCGGCGGTGGTGCCTTCGCCCACATAGGCCAGCGCAATCCGGTCATCGCCCTTATACGCCGAAGCCATCGCCCAGCCCACCGCATGGCCGAACCGGCTGCCCAGATTGCCCGAGATCGAATAAAAGCCATAGGCGCGGGCCGAATAGAGGATCGGCAATTGCCGCCCGCGCAAGGGGTCGCCCGCATTGGAAAAGATCTGATTGACCAGATCGAGCAGCGGATAGTGGCGCGCCATAAGCCAGCCCAGCACGCGATAGGTGGGAAAGCACATGTCGCGCGCGTCCAGCATCAGCGACTGCGCCACGGCGATCGCCTCTTCTCCGGTGGATTTCATGTAAAAGCTGGTCTTGCCCTGCCGATGGGCGCGAAACAGCCGGTCGTCAAAGGCGCGGGTCAGCATCATCGCGCGAAGGCCCTGATGCAGCACATCGGCCTCCAGATGCGGGTCCCACGGGCCGACTGCATGATGGCCATCATCCAGCACGCGGATCAGGCCAAAGGGCATATCGCGCATGGTCGGTTCGGCGGCATCGACATCGGGCCGCATGGTCTCGCCCGCCTTGGGCAGCTTCATTCCGCCAAAATCGGGATGATCGCCGGGGCGGGCCGGGGGCTCGGGAATATGCAGGGTGAGCCGGGGTTGGTTGTTCATATCCTCTCCTTGGCCTTTTATCCCGTGGCGCGGCTTCTCCGGCCTTTCGGGCATTTCAGCTTCTTTCAGGAAATGCTTCGCCGGTTCTGTAACGACGGCGGGATCGTTGCAAATTCCTCCTTTTTCCGGGCTTGGATAAGGATCAGATGCCTATTCAAAACGCCTGTCAACGGGGTGTCCGAAACAGGCAAAACGGGCCTCAATCGCGCCCGTCGGGCAAAGCAGCCCCACCCGTCCGCGCAATAATATTACGCGCCCGCGCCAGATGTGGAGCGTCGATCATTTTGCCGTCAAGAATCAGCACCCCCGCGCCGGGCGCATCGGCAAAGGCGGCGATAATCGCGCGCGCCTGCTCGACCTGCTGCGCGCTGGGGGTAAAGGCGGCGTTGATGATCGGCACCTGATCGGGATGCAGCGCCATCATCCCGGTAAACCCATCAAAGGCCCCCCGCGCCGCATAGGCCGCCAGCCCGTCCAGATCCCGGATCGCGGGATAGACCGTCTCAATGGCGGCCACCCCTGCGGCATGAGCGCCGAACAGCGCCATCGAGCGGACCATCTCAAAGGGGGCGGTATAGGAGCCATCCGCGCGCCTGCTGCCCATCGCGCCGATAGCGGCGGGCAGGTCCTCCGCCCCCCATGTCAGGCCGTACAGATGCTCGGCCACCTCGCCATAGGTGCCAAGACCAAAGATGGCCTGCGGGGTTTCAGTGGCAATGGGCAGGATTTTCATCATCGGGGCCAATAAGGCCAACGAGCGGACGGTCGCCGCCCCGACCGCCTTGGGCAGAACAATCCCATCCGCGCCACGGGCGGCGACCAGATCAGCCTCCAGATACGGGCCGTCGATGGCGTTGATCCGCACAAAACGGGCAACATCGGCCGGAGCGCTCAGATAATCCGCCACCGCCTCGCGCGCCTTGGGTTTGGCAGCGGGCGCAACTGCGTCCTCCAGATCAAGGATGATCGCATCGGCCCCGCTCTGCGCCGCCTTGACGAAACGTTCGGGCCGGTCCCCCGGCACAAACAGCAGCGAGCGCAGCCTCATACCGGCCTGCGCGTCAGCAAAGCGGTGCGCAGACATTGGCAGACCATCTCGTCGCGCTGGTTCCACAATTCATGCCGGAATGTCACCAGTCCGGCATTGGGCCGCGAACGGCTCTCGCGCCATTCCACCACCTCGCTGGCGGCGCGCAACGTGTCGCCCAGAAAGACCGGTTTGGGCATCACCACCCGATCATAACCCAGATTGGCCACCAGCGTGCCCAGCGTGGTCTCCCCCACCGACAGGCCGATCATCAGCGCAAAGGTGAAAGTGCCGTTGACGAGAATCTGGCCGAATTCGCTGGCCCGCGCGGCCTCGGCGTCGATGTGCAACGGCTGGGGATTATGCGTCATGGCCGAAAACAGCAGATTGTCGGTTTCGGTCACCGTGCGGCGGATCGGGTGGTCGATGCGGTCACCCACCTCCCATTCCTCGAAATAGCGCCCGCTCATGGCGTCTCTCCCGCAATGATGCGCGCCAGCAACATCCCCTCCCGCACCTGCGCTCCTTGCGTAAAGGGCATCTCCTCGACCACCCCGTCAAAGGGCGCGATAAGGCCATGCTCCATCTTCATCGCCTCCAGCGTCACCAGCTTCTGCCCCTTGATCACGCTTTGCCCCGGCGCGACATGGACGGCGATGATCGTGCCTGGCATAGGCGCCAGAATCGCCCCATCACCCGCCGCCGCCGCCGCCGCCGCGACGGTGGTGCGATAAGGCTTCACCTCCCAGCTCTGCCCATGCTCGCTCAGCAGGACGCGCGCGAGCGCAGGGCGGAAGATCTCCCCTTCGCGCGGGGCCACATCGACCTCGACCGCCTGCCCCTCAACCATCACCAGCGCCCGCCCCTGCCGCGCGCCATTCAGGCGAAACCCCGCCAACGCCCCGGCCCCGCCCAGTTCCGCCGCCGCGCGCCCCAAGGCCGCCGCATCGGGCAGAGGATCGGGCATCAAGGCATCGCCCGCCCGCGCAATCAGGCCAGTATCCATATGTCCTCCGGCAAAGTCAGGATGGTTCAGGGCTTTGACCAAGAAGCCCGCATTGGTCCGCAAGGGCCAGACCACCGCACGATCCAGCGCCCCGGCCAGTTTGCGCCGCGCCTCGTCCCGCGTGGCGCCATGGGCGATCAGCTTGGCAATCATCGGATCGTAATAGGGCCTGATCTGGCCCCCTTGCGCCACGCCCGTATCGACGCGCACCTCATCGCCGATAGAGAAAGCATCGAGCCGCCCGATCGATGGCAGGAACCCCCGCGCCGGGTCCTCGGCATAGAGCCGCGCCTCCATCGCCCAGCCGTGTATCGACAGATCCTCCTGCCGCAAAGGCAGTGGTTCGCCCGAAGCCACGCGCAATTGCCATTCGACCAGATCGACGCCCGTAATCGCCTCGGTGACGGGATGTTCGACCTGAAGCCGCGTGTTCATTTCCATGAACCAGATGCGGTCAGCTCGCAGGCCCTCGCGGGCGTCAGCAATGAATTCGACCGTGCCAGCGCCGACATAATCGACCGCGCGCGCCGCATCCACCGCCGCGCGGCACACGATCGCCCGCGTAACCTCATCCATGCCGGGAGCGGGGGCTTCCTCGATCACTTTCTGATGGCGGCGTTGCAGCGAGCAGTCGCGCTCGAACAGGTGAACGATGTTGCCAAGGCGGTCGCCAAACACCTGCACCTCGATATGGCGCGGGCACGTGATAAATTTCTCGATCAGCACGCGGTCATTGCCAAAAGAGGCCATCGCCTCGCGCCTGCACGAGGCCAGCGCATCGGCAAATTCGACAGGATCCGCCACCAGTCGCATCCCTTTGCCGCCGCCGCCCGCCACCGCCTTGATCAGCACCGGATAGCCGATCATCGCGGCCTGCCCGGCCAGATGGCCGTCATCCTGATCTGCGCCCAGATAGCCCGGCGTGACCGGTACCCCAGCCGCAGCCATCCGCGCCTTGGCGGCGTCTTTCAACCCCATGGCGGTGATGCTGGCCGGATCAGGCCCGACCCAGATCAGACCGGCATCCATGACTGCCTGCGCAAATTCGGCATTTTCCGACAGGAAGCCATAGCCGGGATGGATCGCCTCCGCCCCGGTTTCCAGCGCGGCGGCAATGATCCGATCCCCGCGCAGGTAGCTGTCACGCGCCAGGGCCGGACCAATCGCCACCGCCCGGTCGGCCGTGGCGACATGCAGCGCGCCCGCATCCGCATCGGAATGGACCGCCACGGTGCGGATGCCCATCCGCCGCGCGCTGCGCATCACCCGGCAGGCGATTTCGCCGCGATTGGCGACAAGGAGCGAGGCGATCATGCCATCACATCCGAAACAGGCCGAAGGACGGGCCTTCGGGCATGGGGGCATTGAGCGCGGCGGCCAGAGCAAGGCCCAGCACATCGCGCGTCTGGGCCGGGTCAATCATGCCATCATCCCACAACCGCGCGCTGGCATACCATGGGCTGCCCTCTTCCTCATATTTGGCGCGGATCGGGGCCTTGAAAGCTTCGGCCTCCGCCGCCGTCCATTGGCCAGCATCGCGGTGGACCGTGGCCAGCACGCTGGCGGCCTGTTCGCCGCCCATCACCGAAATGCGCGCATTGGGCCATGTGAAGAGGAAGCGCGGCCCATAGGCGCGCCCGCACATGCCGTAATTGCCCGCCCCGAAACTGCCGCCGATCAGCACGGTGATCTTCGGCACGCTGGCCGTGGCCACGGCGGTGACGAGTTTGGCGCCGTGGCGGGCGATGCCCTCGGCCTCATATTTGCCGCCCACCATAAAGCCGCTGATATTTTGCAGGAACAGCAAAGGGATGCGCCGCTGGCATGCCAGTTCGATAAAATGCGCGCCCTTGACCGCGCTCTCGCTGAACAAGACGCCATTATTGGCCAAAATCGCCACCGGCATGCCATGAATATGGGCAAAGCCGCAGACCAGCGTCGTGCCGTAAAGCGCCTTGAATTCATGCAACGCGCTGTCATCGACGATACGAGCGATCACCTCACGCACATCATAGGGCGCGCGGACATCCTGCGGGATAATGCCATAAAGTTCGGCCGGATCGTAACGCGGCGGGCATGGGGGCTGGCGATTGACCGGCGCGGCGCTTGGCGGGGCCAGCGTGCCGACAATATCGCGCAGGATGGTGATCGCATGGTCGTCATTTTCGGCCACATGATCGACCACGCCCGATTTGCGCCCATGCAGATCGCCCCCGCCCAGTTCCTCGGCGCTGATGATCTCGCCCGTCGCGGCCTGCACCAGCGGCGGCCCGGCAAGGAAGATCGTGCCGCCCCCGCGCACGATCACGCTTTCATCCGACATGGCCGGAACATAGGCCCCGCCAGCGGTACAACTGCCCATCACACAAGCGATCTGCGGGATGCCGCGTGCCGACATCTGGGCCTGATTGTAAAAGATGCGGCCGAAATGATCGCGGTCGGGAAAGACCTCGGCCTGATGCGGCAGATTGGCTCCGCCGCTGTCGACCAGATAGATGCAGGGCAGATGGTTTTCGGCCGCAATCTCCTGCGCGCGCAGGTGTTTTTTCACCGTCATCGGGAAATAGGTGCCGCCCTTGACCGTGGCGTCATTGGCCGCGATCATCACATGACGCCCAGCCACACGCCCGATCCCGGCCACAATCCCCGCCCCCGCCACATCGCCGCCATACAGGCCATGGGCGGCCAGTTGCCCGATTTCCAGAAACGGGCTGCCCGGATCGAGCAGCCGGTCGATCCTTTCGCGCGGGAGCAATTTGCCGCGACCGACATGGCGTTGCCGCGCCGCCTCGCCCCCGCCCAAGGCCGCCGCCGCGACATCGGCGCGCAATTTCTCCGCAAGCGCGCGATTATGTGCCTCATTGGCGCGGAAGGCTTCACTGTCAGCGGCGATCCCGCTTTCCAGAATCATCGGCCAACTCCGATCAATTCGCGCCCAATCAGCATCCGCCGGATCTCATTGGTCCCCGCGCCAATATCGAGCAATTTGGCATCGCGCAGAAACCTCTCGACCGGCCAGTCTTTGGTATAGCCCGCCCCGCCCAACGCCTGCACCGCATCCAAAGCCACGCGCACCGCATTCTCGCTGGCCAGCAGGATCGCGCCCGCTGCGTCATGGCGCGTGGTGCGTCCCGCATCACAGGCCCGCGCCACCGCATAGACATAGGCCCGCGCGGAATTGAGCGCGACATACATATCCGCCACCTTGGCCTGCATCAGTTGAAACGCGCCGATAGGCTGGCCAAATTGCTGGCGTGTGCGCACATAGGGCAGGACCACATCGAGACAGGCCTGCATGATGCCAAGCTGAATGCCCGCCAGCACCGCGCGCTCATAATCCAGCCCGCTCATCAGCACCTTGACCCCGCCATGCAGCGGCCCCAGCACATTCTCGCGCGGCACCTCGCAACCGTCAAACACCAGTTCAGCGGTGGGCGATCCGCGCATCCCCATCTTGTCGATCTTTTGCCCGATGGAAAAACCCGGCATGGTCTTTTCGATCAGAAAGGCCGTGATCGCCTCTCCCGTCTTGGCATAAACCACCAAAGTGTCGGCATAGGCGGCGTTGGTGATCCAGAATTTCGTGCCGTCCAGCACATAGCCCCGCTCGCTCTCCCGCGCGCGCAGCTTCATCGAGACGACATCCGACCCCGCCCCGGCCTCAGACATGGCCAGAGCGCCGACATGCTCGCCCGAGATCAGGCGGGGCAGATAGCGCGCCTTCTGATCCTCATTGCCCCAGCGCGCGATCTGGTTGACGCACAGGTTCGAATGCGCGCCATAGCTCAGCCCTATCGAGGCCGAGGCGCGGCTGACCTCTTCGCAGGCCAGCACATGTTCGAGATAGCCCAGCCCCAGTCCGCCCCATTCCGGCGCCACCGTGATGCCATGCAGGCCCAAATCGCCCATCGCGGGCCATAATTCCTCACGCGGGAACCAGTCCTGTGCATCAATCCGCGTCGCCAGCGGGGCGATGCGGGCGGCGGCAAAACGCGCCGTCGTATCCCGGATCATCTGAGCATTCTCGCCCAGCGCGAAATCGAAATCGGCCATCACGGGCCTCTCCTGCGTTTATATCTTTACGCGGAGTCTATCACCGATCCGGTTGTTTGCGATTTCTATTTCAGGGGCAAAAGCGATGGATTATTGCGGGAATCATTGATCTCTTGATGGAACCGGCACGATGATGAAATGGTCATGCACCGCCCGCGTGTCCGGCACATCCAGCTTGGCCCGGAAACCGGCCTGCAGCTCGCGCAATTGCGACACCGGCATTTCCAGCACATGTTCATCGGGGTGAGTCGGGGCCTCATGGCCATAATCGCGGCCCGGCGTGCGCGTCATTTCGATATGCGCGCCCAGCAAGGCGCGAACCCGATGGGTGGCGGCAAATTTCACCACCCGGTCCACACTGGCCCGCGCCTCATCCATGAAATTGACCGGCACATAGAGCCGCCCCGGATAAAGCGAATCCCCCGAGAGCAGGATGGCAAGGCGCGGATCATAATACATGGCCGCCGCCTTTTGATGGCCAGGCGTGGGGATCACGCTGATGACGCGCCCGCCCAGATCGAGGCGGCCGATGCCGTCGGGCCAATGCGCAATCCCGAAGACGGCGGCGACATCAGAGGGCGCCGTGCCAACCACCACCGTATCGGGGCGTTCACGAAAGGGGGCGTCACCGGCAATATGGTCGCCGTGGCTGTGGCTATGAGCCACCACAAGGGGAATTGCCCGGCGGTGATGCGCGGCCAGCCAGCCCTGTATCACACGGTCCACCACCGGGCGGATCACGCCCCCCTGCGCGCCGGTATCGACCAGCAGGGCGCGATCATGGCCAAAAATTAGATAGAGAAAGGGCGCCTCGAAATTGGTTTTGACCGATTGCCGGATGACATAGGTGTCGCCATCAAGCGCCTGCACCTGCGCCACCGGTTCGGCGCTCTGCGTGCCATCGATCCAGCGTTCCTTGAACAGCGGCGGATTCAACGCCTGCGCCGCGATCAGTGCGGCCAGCGCTATCATGCCTTTTCCCCGCGCCGCGCCTTATAGGCATCGACCAGCGGAACGAAGGGAAACACCGCCTGCTCGATGATAGACAGGCGCTTGCGCTCATCCTGCCCGACCACCGATGCCTCGCCCTCACGGAATGTGCCGAAAATGCGGTCAAAGATGATCAGCGAATTGCCGTAATTGCAGCGCGTATCCTCATAGGGCACCGAATGATGCAGGCTGTGATTGCGGATCGTGGTGAAAAAGAAGGAATAGAAGAAGGGCGGATTGGCCGCCACATTGGCATGGGCATAGATGGCGATCGCCGCATTGACCGAAATCGCGCAGAATTTGGCCGTCGGCGAGAAGTCGAAAAAGGCCAGCACGCTCAGGCTGATGAGGAACAGTTCGATGGGATTGCCGACCGATCCCTTCATCGCGTTCAATTGGGTAATATGATGATGCGGCGCATGGGTAAGCCAGAAAGGCGTCGAATTATGCATCAGCCGGTGCATCCAGTACTGGCCGAATTCGATGATGGCCATAACCGAGACGACCTGCACCAGAAAGGGCAGACGCCCGGCCCAAGGTGTGGCGATGCCCAGCGCCTTCTTGGCCGCCATCAGCGGTTCTTCGGCCGCCACATTGGTCACCCATGTGATGACCGTTGCCCCCAGGATGACATAGAACAGATCGGTGGCAAATTCGCGCCAGTCCATCCGCCAGCCCTCGTGCCGCTCGAACAGGAATTCCAGCCCCAGCACGAAAGCGGTGGTGATCGAAGTCACCCAGACCAGCGTATATTCATTGGCCAGCCACGCGGCCGGACCAAACATCCAGAAGCAGACAATGGCAACCAGCGTGGCGGGCGGCAGAAGATTGACGAGATGCTGTTTCATGACAGGCAAACCCTGATCCAATGGTCCAGAGATGCCGGGCCAAGACGATGGCCCGGCAAGGCAAATTCAGTAATGGAAGCGCAGGTCCACGCCCACCTTGCGCGGGGTCAGCACGCCTTGCGCGTAATAGCGCTCCACAACCCCGGTGCGGGTCTGGTTGTACGAGCTGACATCATTGCTGATCGAGGTGATCGCATATTTGTCGAAGATATTGTCGGCAAACAGCGCCACATCAAAGGCGGGCGCATGATAGGTGACGGCGGCGCGATGGGTGACATAGCTGGGGATCACCTCGCCATTGCCGCGCAGGCCGATGCGGGAATAGACATTGCCCTTGAACACGGCGGCCCAATTGGCCTCGATGCTGCGCCCCTCGCCCAGCGGATAGGTATAGGTAAGCTGCGCGCTGCCCGAATGCTTGGTCGATCCGGGCAGGCGGTCGCCCGCAAAGACCGGGTAGGCCACGCCCTGGCTGACCACCACATTGTCGGCGTCCTGCGTCAGATGGGCGTCGGTATAGGAATAGGTGCCGTTGAACACCAGACGCGGGGTGATGCGGAATTGGCCGGAAAGATCAAAGCCCTGCGAAACCGCATCCTTGGCATTGACCGTCACGCCCACCGCGCCGTTGACCGTCTGGGTATCGACCTGAATATTCTTCCAGTCGATATGATAGGCCGACAGCGTGAATTGCAGGCGCCGATCCAGCATCGAGGCGCGGATGCCGATTTCGGCATTGTTGGTCTTGTCGGGCTTATAGAGCAATTCGTTGGGATAGGCGCAGACGTTCTGGCCCGGCGGCACATTGCCCGGCGAGAAGGTGCAGGGCGCCACCCGGTTCACATTGCCCGTGCGATAGCCGGTGCTGTAGGTGGCATAGACCAGCAGGTCCTTGCTGAACTTATAGGATGTGTTGGCCTTCCACACCACGCCATCGGCGCTGGTGTTGCCCGAACGGATGCGGCTGGGGTCGAACTGGATCAGCGGATAGGGCGTGCGGGTCAGGCCCCCGCCGAACAGCGGCGTATCGGTGCCGCCGGTGGCAAAGGCGTCATATTTGAAATAGCGCAGCCCGCCCGTCACCTGCCAGCCTTCAGTCAGGTGATAAGTCGCCTCGCCATAGACTGCCTTTTCCTTGGTCCGCGTGTTGACGAAGGAGATATATTCCAGATCATCCGGGCGATAGACCCCGGCGAAATTGGCGAAACCAGGCGTATGCTCCTGATAGTTTCGGTAATTGCGCAAGTTGTTGTAAAACCCGCCAATCACCCAGCTGATCGGCCCGCCATGGGATGAAACCAGCCGCAATTCGCCGTTGAACTGACGATAGTCCTCGTTGGTGTCATTATACGAGGAGAAGGAAGGAAACGCCTCATAGCCGTAATTCAGGTCGAGCAGCAGATCGGTGTTGTCGGCATGGGTTTTCAGGTTCTGGTTGGTATAGGCGCCCGTCGCCACCACCTGCGCAAAGCCGAGGTTGAAGTTGAATTCGGCGGCGAACAGGTCCGCCTTGCGCGTGGTTGGCTCCAGATAGCGCCACGGGCCTTCATACTTGTCCGTGCCCAGAACCCCCGCGCCCGTGGCCTGACGGCCCAGCGTCTTGGTGATCTGATGCGCATAGGTCAGATATAGCTTGGCCGCCGGGCTGGCTTCCAGCAGCAACTGGTTGCGGGTGGTGAAAGTGTGCTCATAGTTCACCCCTTTGCGGAAGGTGAAATTGTTCACGTAATCGGTGGAATTGCCAAAGCCGCCCTGCGCCGCCGTGGTGCCGCGCACGGGCTGCGGATCGGACACGCCGGGGTTTTTCAGCAGGTGGTTGTAATTGATAAAGCCCGGATTATCGTAATAACCCACCGTCGAGCGCAGCGCGATATGGTCGGCCAGAATGGGTATATTGACCGTGGCATCAGCATTCGCGCCGAAATCGGAGCTGTGCGACTGGGCAAAGCCGCGCGCGTGGAGATCCACCGTGAATTTGTCGGTCGTGGGGCGATTGGGCATATAACGCACCGCGCCCGCCAGCGTGCCAAGGCCATACAGCGTGCCCTGCGGCCCCTGAAGCACTTCGACGCGGGAAATGTCGATCAGTTTGAAATCGAGATAGAGCGGCACTTCGCCCAGATAGACGCCCACGGCCGTTTCGTAATTCGATCCCGTGGCGCTGGAATCGGACGAGGAAATGCCGCGCATCACGATGTTGCCGGTCGATTTGGGGCCGGTGTCATTGACCGTGATGCCCGGTGTGAACGCGGCCAGCGCCTTCACATCGTCGATCCGCGCCTTGGCCAATTGGTCAGAGCCCAGCGCGCTGATGTTGATCGGCGCGTCCTGCAAGGTGGTCTGGCGGCGCGTGGCGGTCACCACAATGTCGCCGCCATTGGCCGGCGCATCGGCATCGGCGGCAAAGGCAGAGGTCGCCGTGCCCATCAGAATGGTGGCGCAGAGCAATGTTTTGCGGGTCGATTTCCTGGTCACTTTGCCTCCTGTTGTGTCAAATGCCAATCAATCGGACGCATTTCTCCCTCGCCACCCGACAAGGCGGCGATCGTGCGACCACTTTGTGGCCTTCCCTCAATTCTTCGATGCACATCTGGCTATCGGCAACGCAATCGCCGCGCTGCAGCATCATTGCCGACATTCTCATAACGCTATGGATATTACTTAAGCCGTCAAGCGTAATATTTCTGCGGTCTTTCAGTATGAAATCGCTTCTTGCTGCGCTGCAGAAAACCGCGATTTCCCAACCTTTCGCCGTCTTTCAAACCCCGGCGTCGCTTCCCGTTTTTCCGATGCTGCGCCGCGCCACTATGGCCGAATCGCAACACCTGTTATCCTGCCCATTGCCGCGTCCGACTCGCCTCAAACCGGGCATTTCTCCCCATTTCGGCCCCATCCTCGCCGCATTTGGACCCGCAGGGTTTAACCCCATTTCGGCCTGCGCCCTCTGCGCATTATTACGAACATGTGGTTTGGTAATAATGCGCTAGCCTCCCTCTCGACTGCGGAATTGCTGCAATGCAAAGGGGAAGCGAGCCATGTTGAGGAAGATCGGAAAAGCAGCCGCCATGGCAGGCGCCCTGATGGCGGGAACCATGCTGCTCTCCTCCTGCTCGCCCTCGACCAAGGCGCCCGAGGCGCGCAAAGAATTCAACATCGGCTGGTCGATCTATGCCGGATGGATGCCATGGCCCTATGCCCAGCAGGCCGGGATCGTGAAGAAATGGGCCGACAAATACGGCATCAAGATCAATATCACGCAGGTCAATGATTATGTCGAATCGGTCAACCAGTACACGGCGGGCAAATTCGACGGCGTGACCGTGGCCAATATGGACGCGCTGACCATTCCGGCTGCAGGCGGCAAGGATACCAGCGCGATCATCGTGGGCGATTACTCCAACGGCAATGATGGCGTTCTTCTGAAAGGCGCGGACAATATTGCCGCGATCAAGGGCCGTTCGGTCTATCTGGTCGAACTATCCGTCTCGCATTATCTGCTGGCCCGCGCGCTGGGCGAACACGGCATGGCGATGAGCGATGTCAAAACCATCAACACATCCGACGCCGACATCGTGGCCACCTTTGGCAGCCCTCAGGCCAATGCCGCCGTCACATGGAACCCCCAATTGGCCGTGATGAAGGCTCAGCCCGGCGTGAAGGCGGTCTTCACCTCGGCCGATATTCCAGGCGAAATTCTTGACCTGCTGGTGGTGGATACGGCCACGCTCAAGGCCAACCCCAACCTTGGCAAGGCGCTGACCGGGATCTGGTATGAGACGGTTGCGCTGATGAAGCGTCAGGATGCGCAAGGCAAGGCAGCGCGCGCAGCTATGGCCAAGCTGGCCGGATCGACGCCCGAGGTCTTCGACAACCAGCTCACCACCACCTATCTCTACGATCAGCCCAAGGCCGCCGTTGCCGCCACCACGGATCCCGCACTGGTCACCACCATGACCCGCGTGCGCGATTTCAGCTTCTCCAAGGGATTGTTCAAGGGCGCGGCCAGTGCCGATGCGGTAGGCATGTCCTTCCCCGGCGGCAAGGTGCTGGGCGATCCGGCCCATGTCACGCTGCGCTTTGACCCCAGCTATATGGCCATGGCCGCCGACGGAAAATTGTAACGCCATGCGCTGGGTAAACCGCCAGATTTCGCGCAGTGACAGGCTGTTATGGGGCGCTCTTCCCATCCTGCTGCTGATGTTGCTCTATATTTTCGCCGCCGCCGAGCGCCATGCGGCCAACCCTTCGGACAAGATCCTGCCGCTGCCCTCAGGGATGGCGCAGGCGATGTCCGCGCTGATCTTTGAACGCGACATGCTCTCGGGCCAGTTCCTGTTTCTGGCCGACACACTGGCCAGCCTGCAACGGCTGGGCCTCGGGCTGGGAATTGCCACGCTGGTGGCGCTGGTGTTGGGGCTACTGCTGGGGGCTTTGCCGCCGGTTCGCGCGGTGCTGGGGCCTTTGGTCACGGCGATTGCGGTGATCCCGCCGATTGCCCTGCTGCCGGTCCTGTTCATTGCGCTGGGGCTTGGCGAAACGGCCAAGGTGGCGCTGATCGCCATCGGCGTCGCGCCGGTCATGCTGCGCGATATTGCCGGGCATGTTGCCGCCCTCCCGCGCGAGCAGATCATCAAGGCCCAGACCTTGGGCGCGGGAAGCTGGCAGATCCTGATCCGCGTCGCCCTGCCCCAAGCCATGCCGCGCCTGTTTCAGGCGGTGCGTCTGGCGCTGGGGCCGGCTTGGGTGTTCCTCATCTCCTCCGAAGCCATCGCCTCGGATGTCGGCCTTGGCTACCGCATCTTCCTCGTGCGGCGCTATCTCTCCATGGATGTGATCATCCCCTATGTGGCGTGGATCGCGCTGCTGGCCATTGCGATGGATGTCGCGCTGGCATTGGGCTCGCGCCGCTGCTTTCCCTGGGCACAAGGAGCAAACCATTGAGCACGCTCCTCTCCTTGCGCGACCTGTGGGTCGAATATGGCGACAAGATCGTTCTGGAAAAGGTCGATCTGGATATTGCCGAAGGCTCTTTCGTCTCGATCATCGGCCCCTCGGGCGCGGGCAAGAGCAGCCTCTTGCGCGTGATCCTAGGGCAGGAAAGCCCGACGCGCGGCACGATTATGCTGGATGGCGCCCCGCTGGCGCCTGAATGCGGGCCGGATCGCGGCGTAGTGTTTCAGCGCTATTCGGTCTTTCCGCATCTGACCGTCCTGCAAAACACGATGTTCGGGCTGGAATGCGCAGGCTCGCCGCTGACGGCCCGCCTGTTCGGCGCGGCCCGCGCCAAAGCGCGCGCAGAGGCGACCGCCATGCTGGAAGCCGTGGGCCTTGGCGACAATCTGCATATTTACCCCGCGCAAATGTCGGGCGGGATGCAGCAGCGTCTGGCCATTGCGCAGGCGCTGATCAAACGCCCGCGCATCCTGTTGCTGGACGAACCCTTTGGCGCGCTCGACCCCGGCATTCGCGCGGATATGCACGGCCTCATCACGCAATTGTGGCGCGAATTTGGCCTCACCATCATCATGGTTACGCATGACATCCGTGAGGCTTTTTCGCTCGGCACGCGCGTTCTGGCGCTGGATAAACGCCGCCACGATCCCCACGCCCCCCACCGCTTTGGCGCCACGGCGGTTTATGACCTGCCGCTGCGCCCCCGCGAGGAAGAAGCAAGCCCCCGCGAGGAGACGGCAGCATGAACCCTCCCTCCACCTTGGCCCGGCTCAGCATGAGCCTGCCCGCCGAACTGTCGCGCAAGCTCGACATGATGGTCGAGGAGCGCGAATTGCCCTCGCGCTCGCAACTGATCGCCGAACTGATCCGCCATGCTTTGGCCAAGCATGAGAGCCTGACCCGCCCGGACGAGATGCTGGCCGGCACCATCACGCTGGTCTATCGCGGTGACCGGGGCCGGGTGCGCCACCAACTGGCCCAGACTCAGGCCGATTACCTGACCGAAGTCATCTCCTCACAACACGTCTTTCTCGAACAGGACCAGTCGCTCGAAGTCCTGCTGGTGCAAGGCCCTGCCGTGCGCCTCAAGGATCTGTGCGATGCGCTGCGCCGGGTGCGCGGCGTGCATCAGCTCGAACTGGTCACCACCACCGCCCTGCTGCCCCCGCTTCATGCCGATGGCGCAGCATCCGACCAAACCCAACGCAAGGGAGCGGCAGCATGACAAATATACTCGCAAATACACTGGCCAATCCGATGGCCGCACGCGACCATGCCCGCGCCATGGCGGGCACCGTGGTCGAAGCCATGCCGATCCTGCCTCCCCATGCCGATGACCTGCCCACAGGCGTAGCGCCGCAGGATCACCTCTGGGAAGAAACCATCGCGCCGGGCGGCTATGCCACGCGCCATCTGCCGCGCGGCGCCCGCCTGCGCCTGATCGACACGCAGGGCGACGCCTGCGCCAGCCTGATGATCTTCAACGCGCAAATGCCCAGCGAGCGTTTGAACGTGGCCGATACGGTCAAGGTGCAATGGAACGCCTATCTTGGCGCGGGCAAGCTGCTGCTCTCCGACATGGGCCGGGTGCTGATGAGCATCGAGGGTGATGAGGCGGGCACGCATGACTGCTTTGCCGGAACCTCCAACGCGGCCTCCAATGCCGCCAAATATGGCGACGGCACCAACAGCGGCCCACACCCCAACGGCCGCGACCGTTTCCTGCTGGGCGCGGCCAAGCATGGGCTGGGCCGCCGCGATGTCCACCCCTGCGTCAACCTGTTCAAGGGCACGCATATCGAGGAGGACGGCACGATCACGCCGATCACCGGCCCCTTTGCGCCGGGCCGCAGCGTAGTGCTGCGCGCAGAGATGGAGGTGATCGTGGTCATCGCCAATTGCCCCCACGTCCTCGACCCGCGCCCCGATTACACGGTCACGCCCCTGCGCGCCAGCGCATGGCGCGGGCCGATCACCCAGTCCGATGACCCCATCCGCAATGCGACGCCCGAAGGCCTGCGCGCCTTTGAAAATGTCGAAGATTACGTCCGCCGCTGATCGAGGAGCAGGCACCATGACGCAAGATCCCCACACCGCCGGCCTGACCGGCGCCATCATCCATGACGCCATCGTCCCGGCCCGCGCGCCTTGGCTGCACACGATCCGGGCAGGCCAGACCCTGCGCATCGTCGATCTGGAAGGCAATCAGGCGGTCGATTTCCTGCTCTACAGCGCCGACGACGATGCCGAGCGCTACAGCATGCAGGATACCGTCTCGGCGCAGGGCAATCTCTTCCTGCGCGAAGGCACAGTACTGCGTTCGAACGAAGGGCGCGCGATGATGACTATCGCGGCCACCTCAGTCGAATATCACGACACGATCGGCGGGGCCTGTTCGTGCGAATCCAATACTTTGCGCTATGGCCACCACACCAAATCGCAACATGCCTGCGTCGAGAATTTCCTTGAGGCCAATCTGACCCAAGGGCGCGGCAAGCGTGACATCGTCTCGAACATCAACTTCTTCATGAACGTTCCGGTCGAAGCCGATGGCTCGCTGGGCATTGTCGACGGCATTTCCGCGCCGGGCCTGACGGTCGATCTGCGCGCGGAGATGGATGTGATCGTAGTCGTCTCGAACTGTCCCCAGATCAACAATCCCTGCAACGCCTTCAACCCCACCCCCGTTCGGATGATTGTATCGGCATGAGTTTTGACACCGTCCTGATCGCCAATCGCGGGGCGATCGCCACCCGCATCATCCGCACTCTGCGCAAGATGAGCCTGCGCTCGGTCGCAGTCTATTCGCAGGCAGACGAGGCTTCGCTCCATGTGGCGCAGGCTGACGAAGCCATCTGCATCGGTGAAGGCAGGGCTTCCGAGAGCTATCTCAACATTCCCGCGATCATCGCGGCGGCGCAGAAATCGGGCGCCGGGGCGATCCATCCCGGCTATGGGTTCCTTGCAGAAAGCACCGAATTTGCGCAGGCATGTGCAGAGGCGGGCATTGTCTTTATCGGCCCCACGCCTGACAACATCCGCAGCTTTGGCCTCAAACATAGCGCCCGCGCGCTGGCCGCCGCGCATGACGTGCCGCTGGCCCCCGGCTCGGACCTGCTGACCGACGAGGCGCAGGCTCTGACAGCCGCCGCGCAGATCGGCTATCCGGTGATGCTCAAAGCCACGGCAGGCGGCGGCGGCATCGGCATGCGCATTTGCGAAAATGACGAGGACGTGCGCGAAGGCTTTGCCGCCGTGGCCCGCCTTGGCATGAGCAATTTCGGCGATGCAGGGGTGTTCCTCGAAAGCTATATCCGCCGCGCCCGCCATATCGAGGTCCAGATCTTTGGCGACGGCGCGGGCCGCATCATGGCGCTGGGCGAGCGCGATTGCTCGCTGCAACGCCGCAACCAGAAGGTGCTGGAGGAAGCCCCTGCCCCCCTGCTGCCCCCCCATGTCCGCGCAGACCTCATCGCCTCGGCCATCCGACTGGGTCAGGCCGCCAACTATCGCTCGGCGGGCACGGTCGAATTCCTCTATGATGCCGACCGCCAGAGCTTCTTCTTCCTCGAAATGAACACCCGCCTTCAGGTCGAACATGGCGTCACCGAGGAGGTGATGGGCATCGATCTGGTCGAATGGATGATCCGGGGCGCAAGCGGCGATTACAGCTTCCTCGACGCGCCCACCCCCACGCCCAAGGGCCATTCCATTCAAGTCCGCCTCTATGCCGAAGACCCCGGCCTCGATTATCGCCCCACCTCCGGCACGCTGACCGCCGTCACCTTCCCCGACAATATCCGCGCCGAAACATGGGTCATGGCGGGCAGCGAGGTCAGCGTCTGGTATGACCCGATGCTGGCGAAACTGATCGTCCATGCGCCCACTCGCGAGGAGGCCGTGGCCGCGATGCAGGAGGCGCTGGCCGCCACCCGCGTCGACGGGATCGAGACGAACCTGCGCTGGCTGCGCGATGTGGTCCGCCTGCCCGCCTTCACCAGCGGCGAGGTTTCCACCCGCGCGCTCGACAGCATCGAGTTTCGCCCCCGCGCCATCCGCGTGATCTCCGGCGGCACGGCCACCACGGTGCAGGACTGGCCGGGGCGGCAAAACCTGTGGGCGGTGGGCGTCCCCCCCTCCGGCCCGATGGATAATCAGAGCTTCCGCCTAGGCAACCGCCTGATCGGCAACAACGAAGGCACGGCAGGGCTGGAGGTCACCAACACCGGCCCGACGCTCAGCTTTACTGCGGAGGCCACAATCTGCCTGATGGGCGCGGATTTCGGCGCCACGCTGGATGGCGCGCCCATCGCGCGCGGCGAGCCGATCCATGTCCTTGGCGGTCAGACATTGGCCATGGGCCGCGCACGCAGCGGAGGCATGCGCGGCTATATCCTGTTTGCGGGCGGCTTCGATCTCGCGCCCTATCTGGGCAGCCGCAGCACCTTTGAACTGGGCCAGTTCGGCGGCCATGCCGCGCGGCGTCTGATGGCGGGCGATACGATACACCTGGGCGATGAACCTATGGCGGCGCCCTTGCCCTCCGCCGCCCTGCCCGAATTGCCGGGCGAATGGGCGATCCGCGTCCTTTATGGGCCCCATGGCGCGCCCGATTTCTTCACCCCCGCCGACATTGACACCATCATCGCCGCATCATGGCAGGTGCATTACAACAGCAACCGCACCGGTGTGCGCCTTGTCGGCCCCAAGCCGCAATGGGCGCGCAAGGATGGCGGCGAGGCGGGGCTGCACCCCTCGAACATCCACGACAATCCCTATGCCATTGGCGCTGTGGATTTCACCGGCGACATGCCGATCATCCTTGGCCCCGACGGCCCCTCGCTGGGCGGTTTCGTCTGCCCCTTCGTGGTGATCGCGGCGGATCGCTGGAAAATCGGGCAACTGGCGGCGGGCGACACTTTGCGCTTCGTGCCGGTCAGCATAGAGGATGCCGCCAAGGCCGACGCCGCGCAGGAAGCCTTGCTTTCCACCGGCACGGCCATGGCCAATACCCCCGCCCGCGCCATCGAGGCGCTCTCCCCCATTCTGGCCGAGACGCCGGCAGCATCAGGCCGCCCCCGCACTACCTATCGCCAGCAGGGCGACCGCAACATTCTGGTCGAATATGGCCCGATTACGCTGGACATCGAATTGCGCATCCGTGTCCATGCGCTGATGACCGAGCTGGAGCGGATTGCCGCGCCCGGCATCATCGACATCGTGCCCGGCATTCGCTCGCTGCAACTGCATTTCGACGGCGCGGTGATCGATCAGGCATCCGCACTCGCCCTGCTGATCGAGGCCGAGGAAAGGCTGGGCGATCTGGCCGATTTCACTATCCCCTCGCGCATCGTCCACCTGCCGCTCAGCTGGCGCGATCCGGCGACCATCGAGACGATCGAGAAATATATGGGCGCGGTGCGTGACGATGCGCCATGGTGCCCGGACAACATCGAATTCATCCGCCGCGTCAACGGCCTGCCCGATGCGGCCGCCGTCGAGAACCTGATCTTCGAGGCCAATTATCTGGTGATGGGCCTTGGCGATGTCTATCTTGGCGCTCCGGTGGCAACGCCCGTCGATCCGCGCCACCGCCTTGTCACCACCAAATATAATCCCGCGCGCACATGGACGCCGCCCAATGTCGTGGGCATCGGCGGGGCCTATATGTGCATCTATGGCATGGAAGGGCCGGGCGGATACCAACTGTTTGGCCGCACCATTCAGGTGTGGAACACCTATCGCCAGACGCAGGATTTCATCGAGAACAAGCCCTGGCTGCTGCGCTTCTTCGACCAGATCCGCTTCTATCCGGTCAGCGCGGAAGAACTGGCCGAATGGCGGCGCGATTTTCCATCGGGGCGGCGCGCGATCCGTGTCGAGCCTTCGCAATTCCGCCTCGCCGATTACCGCGCTTTCCTTGCCGACAATGCGCAAGGGATCGCCGAATTCGAGGCAAGGCGCGAGGCCGCCTTTGCCGAGGAACGCGAGGATTGGCAGCGCAAGGGCGAGTTCGACCGCGTATCGAGCCTGAATGAAGAGGATGCCCCCCAGACCGCCGACATCACTCTGCCCGAAGGCAGCGAATTGATCGAGGCGCCCTTTGGCGGCAGCGTGTGGAAACTGCTGGTGGCAGCAGGCGATGAAGTGAGCGCGGGCGAAACCATCGCGGTCCTCGAAACCATGAAGATGGAATGCCCGATCGAAAGTCCGGGCAGCGGCACCATCGCCGCGCTCTACATGGCCGAAAAGCAATCCCTGCAACCGGGCGCGCCGATGCTGGCGCTGCGGAGGCACGCATGAACCGTCAATCCGCCACCAAGATCGCCGCCGCCATCCGCAGCGGGCAAACCAGCGCGGTGGAGGTGGCGCGCGAAACTCTCGCCCGCCTCGCCGCCTATGACGCCATCCAGCCGCAGATCTGGATCAGCCGGGCATCGCCCGAAACGCTGTTGGCCGCCGCCGCCGCCATCGACGCACGCGTGGCGACGGGCGAGGATCTGCCCCTTGCCGGCGTACCCTTTGCGGTGAAGGACAATATCGATGTGGCGGGGTTTGAAACCACCGCCGCCTGCCCCGCCTTTGCCTATCGGCCCGCCGCCTCGGCCCCGGTGGTCGAACGCCTGATCGCGGCGGGCGCGATCTGTGTCGGGAAAACCAACCTCGACCAATTCGCCACCGGCCTTGTCGGCACGCGCAGCCCCTATGGCATCCCGCGCAACGCCTATAACCTCGCCTATGTCAGCGGGGGGTCAAGCTCAGGCTCCTCGGTGGCGGTGGCGGCCGGATTGGCGGCCTTTGCGCTGGGCACGGATACGGCGGGATCGGGGCGGGTGCCTGCGGCCTTCAACCATCTGATCGGCTTTAAGCCCACCAAGGGGCGGTGGAGCACATCGGGTCTGGTGCCTGCCTGCCGCACGTTGGATTGCATCACCGTGTTCACCGATGACACGGCGGATGCGCGGTTGATCGACAGGGTAGTGGCCGGGTTCGATCCCGCCGATCCCTATTCCAAACCCTTGATCGACCGCCCCCGCGCGGCGCGGACCATCGGGGTTCCACGCCGCGATCAACGCCTGTTCTTCGGCGATGCGGAGAGCGAATATCTCTATGATCGCGCGCTCGAAACACTTTCCGCGCAGGGCCAGATCGTCGAGATCGACATGGCCCCGCTGCAGGAGGCCGCGCAATTGCTCTATGGCGGCCCATGGGTGGCCGAGCGCAGCGCCGCCATCGCGGACCTTTTGGCCGACAATCCCGATGCCATCGACCCCACCGTGCGCGCCGTGGTCGAACCGGGGCTGGAGATAAGCGCGGTGGACCTGTGGCAGGGGATCTATCGCCTCGCCGCCTTGAAACGCCATGCCGATGAGATGTGGGAGGAGATCGACATCCTCGCCTTCCCCACCACCGGGACAACCTATCGCGTGGCCGAATTGGCCGCCGCGCCCATCGCGCTCAACAGCAATCTTGGCGCCTATACCAATTTCGTGAACCTGCTGGATATGGCCGCGCTGGCCATTCCGGCGGGGGTGCGCGGCAATGATACCGGCTTTGGCATCACGCTGATCGGGCCTGCCGATTGCGATCTGGCGCTGCTGGACGTGGCCGATGCCTATCTCGATGCCGCCGACCTTCCCCCCATCCCACCGCTCGATCTGGAGGCTAAAATGCAGACCGTGAAACTGGCCGTTGTCGGCGCTCATCTCAAGGATATGCCCCTCCACTGGCAATTGACCAGCCGCGATGCCGCCTTTGTCGGGGCCTTTGAGACCGCGCCCAATTACCGGCTCTATGCCATGGCCGACAGCGTGCCGCCCAAGCCTGCGCTGATCCATGCCGAAGAAGGCGCTCCGATCAAGGTGGAGGTCTATGAGCTGGGCGTGGCCGAGTTTGGCAGTTTCGTGGTCGAGGTACCCGCGCCGCTGGCCATCGGCACGGTGACGCTGGCCGATGGGTCCAGCGTCAAGGGCTTCGTGGCCGAACCGCGCGCGATTGTCGGGGCAACCGACATCACCGATCTGGGTGGCTGGCGCGCCTATATCGCCTCGCGCGCGTAAAGGGAGAGATGCCCATGAAAGCCCTGCTGCTCGCTGCTCTCATCGCTACCCCCGCTCTGGCCGAGCCGGTGGAGAAGGTCATCCCCGTCCCCGGTTTTGCCGACTTCATCGCGGTGGATGGCGCAACCGTGTGGACCACCAACCGGGGCCGGGTCGAACATTGGTCCGCGCAAAAGAAGCTGGCCGAAGTGGCATCCCCACGCCCCTGCGGCGGCATGAGCATCGCCCATGGCTCGTTGTGGTTTGCCGATTGCAAGGAGGGCGTGGTCAAGCGCGTCAGTCTGCATAAGGCCAAGGTGATCGCCACCATCCCCACCGGCCTTGCCAATGGCAAGGAGGGCGAATTGAACGTGGCGGCGGGTGCGGGCTCAATCTGGGTGGCCAGCGATGCCAAGGGCGAGATCAAGCGGATCGACGCCAAAACGAACAAGGTCATCGCCACCATCCCCACCGAGCCGGGCGCCTATTACCTCGCCTTCGGTTTCGATGCGCTCTGGGCCGTCAGCGCCAAGGGCAATCTGATCCAGCGGATTGATCCGGCGACCAACAGCGTGACGAAAACGACCCATCTCGGCAAACTGCCGGGCTTCCTTGCCGCAGGCGAAGGCGGCGTCTGGGTTCAGGAACAGGGCGACGGCACCGTGGCGCGCATCGATCCGACCAGCGGTGAGGTTTCAGGCCGGGTCAAAGTTGGCGAAGTGCTGAAATATGGCGACATCGACACGGGCGGCGGCAAGGTCTGGCTGCGCAGCACCGAGGATCAGACCTTTGTGGTGATTGATCCCAAAACGCTGGCCATCCGCGCCCGCGTCGGGCCACTGGCGGGCAGCGGGGGCCTGCGTTACGCGCCGATGGGGGTGTGGACCACCGCGCATGACAAGCACACTTTGTCCTTCTGGGCCGATCCGGCCAAGATCGGGCAATGAGCGGGTGGAGCGCAAGCTCCACCCCAACCCTTATCGCGCGGAGGCCAGCTTGACCTTGCTTGGGACGGCGGCCTGACGGCGCTCGATCTGAGCGCGGACATCGGCGGCCACCCCGGCGCGGCAGGCACGAGACTGTTCCTCAAGCGCCAGATGCACCCCGGCAAGCCGATCACCGCAAACCGCCGCTGCCGCCTGATCCAGCCGGATCGCCAGACGCTGCTGGCCCTCAACCGTGGCAAGGTCCAGCCCACTGAGGCGCAGCACGGCGCTATCTCTGGCCAAGGGGTTTTCTGACGCCTGCGCCACCGAAGCCCCGGCAAACAGCGAAACAGCGGCCAGAGCCGCGAATACAATCTTCATCATCCACTCCTGCGCAATCTTTTGGGACCGCTCTTTTGGCGACCGTCCTAAATTCATAGGCGCATTGGCAGGGTTTGACAATAAACCGATTAGCGGACCCGCACCTCCAGCGCGGCCAGATCGGTGGTGTGGCCCAACAGGCCGATGGGCAGGCTGACCTCGCGCTCGGCGCTCTCGCCCGTGGCGATGGCAAGACTGCGGGCATAAGGCGCCGACCATGCGCGCAAGGTCGTCATAGGCAGGCGCAACCGCCAATCACGCCCGCCCTCGACCGCAACGCGATGCCCGTTGATGGCTACGGCATCCTCGCGCTGCCCACGATGGCCTCGGACCATCAGGCAGGTCTGATCCCCGCAGGTCACCAGATACGTGCTGGCGACAGGCGCCGCCATGGCCCCCGAACCGAAACCGGCAGCCAGCGCAATCACACCAAGGCGAAGGGCAAGATCCATAGCCGCAGAATGCGCCCCATCGCCCGCCCCAAACATGCGCGATATGGCGTAGGCGGATCAGTCCACCGCAATCCCTGCGCGATCAAAAAAGGCGCGCACCGGGGCCAGCGCCTCTTCATGCCGTCGCCATCGGGCAACCGAGTCGCGATACATCGGACGGCGCACCTGCGCGGCGCTGGGGGTGGAAACCGGGGCGGCATTATCCTGAAACGACAGGCAGCGCGCATCCCATTCCAGCCCGCAATGGGCCAGCAGCGCGCGCGTCTGCCCCTCCTGATCGCTGACCAGATCCTCATAGACCAGCTCCATCACTCGCCCCGGCAGCGCCTGACGCCAGAAAGCCATCAGCCGAGAAAACCCCGCATAATAGGCGGCAATGTCAATCAGGTCATAGCTGTAGTCATAGTAACGCGAAGAAATGGCGAACAAATTGCGGAAATTGGCCAAGACCGTATCCATCGGATGGCGCCGCAGACACACGATTCGCGCATTGGGCAAGGCCCGCGCGATCAAGCCCGCATAATGGAAATTGCCGGGGAATTTGTCGATGAAACGCGGCGCCTCCCCGCGCAGATGATGCCCCGCCCGCCGCAGATAATCGCGCCCCAGCGCCGCCATATCGCCCCGCGCCGCCGCCATCGCCGTTTCCGGGTCCAGCACATGGCGCCCGCCCGTGCCCGCCATGGCTTTCACCGCCAGCGGCATGGCCTGCAATTCGCCCGCGCTTTCCAGATCGGGATGAGAGGAGAGGATACGGTCAACCAGAGTCGTGCCCGTGCGCGGCATGCCGATGATGAAAACGGGCGCATCCTGCGGCGCGTCCCTCGCTTGGGCCACGGTCGGCCAGCTATCCGTCATCGCCTGAAAATTGGCGGCGTCCTGCGCGGGGCCATAGTCCAGATCGCGCCGATGCCCGGCATTGACCGCGCAAAGCGTGGCAAAACCGCGCGCCTCCTCGCCGACATCCTCCAATTCCTTGGCCAGAGCATAGCCGGTCAGCAGCCGGTCACGCCCCGGTTTCGCCGCCGCATAGGCGGTCTCCAGCCGGGCGATATGGTTGCGCCCCGCGCTCTGTTTGCGCAGCGAGGCCAGCAGGTGATGGGCGCGCGCATCATCGGGGGCGAGCACAAGCAACGCCTCCAGCGCCGCATCGGCCTCCTCCACCCGGCCAAGGAAATTGAGCGTCACGGCCTGATTATAGCGATATTCGCGATTGGCAGGCTCGCGCTCCACGGCCGCCATGAAATGGGGCAAAGCGGCCTCATGCCGCCCCAGCCGGGCATAGACGCAACCCAGCGTATCGAGGCTGAGCGCATCGCGCGGCAGGGCCTGTTCGGCCTCGTGCAAAACCTGCGCCGCCTCGCCATCGCGGCGCAGCAGGCTGAGCAAGCGGGCCAGTTGGGCGCGATATTCGCCGCAAGGATTATGCATCACGGCCTGCTGGAAATGCGCCAATGCCTCACCCGCCCGCCCCGTCGAGGCCGCCGCCACGCCCAGCACGAACTGACCCTCGGCGGGCGCTTGCGTCATCAGCCCCGTTGCCAGCCTCCGGGCCATCGCCCAGTCGCCCCGCCGCAAAGCCTGTCGCGCCGCCGCGCCCTGATCCATCCGTCCGTCCTTTGCCGCGATCCGTGTGATGGCAAGCCTAGGCCCGGCCCGCCAAAAACTCCATCGCGCGCGTGCGCGATTCTTTTGAGTGCTTATACGCCCGATGACGTATGACGCCCGTCCAGAATTTGCGTCATCTTGTCCTCCTGCAAGCTGGACTCAGGTAGAGACAAGATGGACGGCGTTCGCGTAGGCAAGAGGATCATCGGCGCAGAAGCGCCCGTCACCATCGGCTGGGAAAACATCCCCCGTGTCGAGGGCGGCCCGGTCAAGCAATTCATCTTCACCTGGTTTCAGCCGACCATGCTCTTTGCGATGCTGGCCTTCTGGTACTATGCGCCCAATTCCATCGCCAAGGCATCGACCGCGATCGGCATCGGCATTGGTTTCAAGGTGCTGCTACTGGCGCTCGAATGGGTGAACCCGCGCTTTGCCAGTTGGCGGCTGACGTGGAAGGAACTGGCCACCGACCTGTTCTATGTCGGGCTGGGCTATACGCTGATCCGCATGATGGGCAGCTTTGCCGGCAGCGGGGTGATGGTCAAGGCGGTGCAGGATCTGATGCATTGGGACAAGGCCACGTGGTTCATCGGCCTGCCGCTGCTGGTTCAGGCTTTTCTGATCTCATTCATCTTCGATTTCGGGCAATATTGGATGCACCGGGGGATGCACAATTGGTATCCGCTCTGGCTGCCCCATTCGGTGCATCATTACATCACCCAGCTTAACATCAACAAAGGCGCGGTCGGCAATCCGGTCGAGCTGTTCCTGATCGGGCTGGGCGTGGGTGGATTTTTCGATTTTCTCCCGCGTGCGGCGCTGATGGCGGGGGCCTTTGGGCTGGCTATCGGCACGTATCAGCATATCAATGTGCGCTTCAATTCGCCCAAATGGTGGCGCTTCCTGTTCAACACGACCGAGCATCACAGCCTGCACCATTCGCAGGATTTCGAGGCCACGCGCAGCAATTACGCCGGTTCGTACATTTTCATCGACCGCATGTTCGGCACCTGCGTCGATGGCGAGGCCGAATTGCTGGGGCTGGAAAACGGGCGTCGCATGTCGATCCGCGAACAGATGACCTATCCTTTCACCGAGGGGTGGAAGACCATGAAGGAAAAATATGGCCGCAGCGCGCCTGCGCCCCTGACGGAGCCTGCCGAATGAATGGAACTGCCTTGGCCCCGCATGATGATTTCGCCGGATCAGTACAGGAAAAGCCCTCCGCTTTGCGCTATATCGACTGGATCTGGCATGTGCGCGGCGAAGTGGCCCTGCCCCCGCGGCAATCGAGCGAGGAAGCCTTTGATCGCCTTGCCCCGCTGTTTCGCCAGACCGGCACCAGCTATAACCGCTATCAGAACACGCTGACCTTCCGAAAAAAGGACGCGGCGGCGCAGGACAAGATGTCCGTATTCGACAGCGGCGTATTGCAGGTGGAAAATTCCGTCCTGCGCTATGATCTGATCAGCAAGGCCCTGCTCTATTGCTTCCTCGCGCCGCTGCTGTTTCTAGCCTTTGCGCAGGCGACCATCGCGATCAACGACTGGAAAAAACCGGCCGCCCATGCCGCCGGCGCGGCAGCCAAGGCCAAACATAAACCCGCCGACAAAAAGGTGGTTCCACCGATGAACCCCATCGACAAGGCCCTGGGCGCTCATGCCCTGGACAAGTCGGACGGCGAGGATGGCGACGAGGACGGCCCCAAAAGCAAAAAGCCCACGCCCACCCCGGCCTATGTCTTTGCCGGGATCTTCGCGGCGCTCTATCTGGTCGGGCGCGTGCTGGAGGATCGGCTGGTAAAATCCTTGTTTCGCAATAGTATAGTAGGCGCCTGACGCTTACAGCAGGCCCATCGTCCGCCCGGCCTGCGCCAGACGATTGATCCTGAGGCTTTGTGCATTCCGGGCGGCATTCCGCGCCATAATGCCTCTGCCCTGCCGTTTGAGATCCTGCACACGTCCAAAAGGCTGGCCTTCCATTACCTAACACCCACCGAGTGATCCCCATCAACCGGCGCGCGCATGAGGCGGACCCCGAACCGGCCTATTTCGGCAATCCTATGAAATACAGCCGCACATGCGTCCATGCCCGCGATCGCAGTGAGGTGTTGGCCGAATATGCCTGCAACGAGAACAATATCGATGTCGCGCATCTGGGGCCGGGACCCGAAGCCTATGCCATCGGCCCGCGCCCGGTGGGCACGCGCAAGTCTTGAAAATCTGGCCTCCTGTCGCAGCAAGACAGGGGGCCATCGGCGGGAGTTATCTTTCACGGAAATCGGCTGCGATCCAGTCGGCCCGCTCGAATGAAATCCGCAATTGGACAGTCACCATCAACTTATAAAAGTCTGTTATCGCAATTGGCTCAGATAGGCGATGATCGCCTCCCGCTCGGCCGGATCGGGGGCGCTGGCCTCCATGTCCGACCCTTGCGCAAAGGCCTGCGGGTCGATCAGATAGCGGTTGATCGCCTCGGGTGACCACACGCCGCCCTTGGCCTTCAACGCATCGGAATAAACATAATCGCCCCGCCCCGCGACCGGACGACCCACCACCCCGATCAGCGCCGGGGCCAGCCCATCGCTGCCGTCGCCGCCAAGGCCGTGGCAGCGGGCGCAGCGGTTTTCAAACAAGACCTCGCCGCGCGGCGCGGGCGATTGCCCCTGCGCCACGGCGGCGGCCAATACAGCCATCAGGCCGACATAAGCGGCTCGCAACTTGCGGCTCCTTTGGGATCATGGCGGGGCGGGCATGGCCGCGCCCCGCCATTGGCCTTAGCGGTTCAGCGCCAGCGCCTTGGTCGGCTGCTCGGATGCAGCCACCACCGGCTTTTGCGACAGCAGATGCTCGATCCGCGAGGTAAATTCCTGCTGCAATTGCGCATGGAATTCGCCGCTGGCGGGAGAGGCAAAGCCCGAATGCACCGCCTTGACCTTACCGTCGCGCCCGATGAACACCGTTGCGGGCCATGTGTCGAGATGGTTGAGCTGGGGCACCTTTTCCCACATTTGCGCGGGCGATCCGGCGGTCAGATAGGTGTATTTCACGCCATATTGCTTGATGAAGGCCTTCTGGCGCTTGAGCGTATCCTGCTGATCCGGCTCTTCAAAATTGAGTGCAACGATGGCCAGCCCCTGATCGCGATATGTCTTGTCGAGCTGAACCAGATATTGCGCCTCGTCATGGCAATTGGGGCACCAAGTTCCGGTAACGACCGCCACCACGACCTTGCCCTTGAAGCGCGGATCATCCTGCGTGACCAGACGCCCATCGGCATCGGGGAAGCTGAACTTGAACGTCTCATCGGGATTGCTGGCGGTGGTGTGGGTCAGGAAATCTTCCGGCTGGGGCAGGCCCTTGGCCGCCGCGACATCGGCACGATAGGCGGTCAGGCTGTTGGCGTAGCGGCCATCGGGGGTGCTGTCATTGCCATATTCGCCGCTGGCCTTGGCGGGGCGGTCAACCTGCTGGCGGATTTCCAGCGTGCCGTCGGATTTGGGCGTGACCTGAATGACGCCGGGGCGCCCGCCGTCGAAATGGCTCAGCACCCAGCGGCCATCCTTGAAGGCGCCGCTGTATGATCCGGTGTCGCCATCGATGCGCAGGATCGCGCCCGCCACTTCGGCCCCGCGCTGCTGCACGACAAAACGAAATGCCTTTTCACCCTTGGAGGACGGGGTGGAAAGCGGGATGATCCATGTGCCCGCGATCTGGGGCGCGGCGGCGGCGCTAGCGGGGGCGTCGACGTGGCGCGTGGCGCGGAACGTATATTGCGCGGAGGATTCCCGGCCCTGCGCCAGAACGCTGCCGTTGAGCTGCCCGCCCTCCAGCTTGGCGTTGATCGTGGTCAGGTAATGTTCGAGATCGAGCACCAGATTGCCATTCTGGAAACTGGCATGGGTGGTGGCCTCATAGGGCTTGAACCCGTCATAGAACACGCCCTTCAGGCCCGCGCCCTCGCCCGTGATGTCGAGGCGGAAGGGGATGTCGGCCCCATTGCGCGAGAGAACTGCGTCCCATTGGCCGGAAATGCCCGCATCGGCGGCCAGCGCGGCATTGCCGGTCAGCAAAAGGGCGGCGGAAACAGAGGCTTTCAAAATCGCTTTCATATCCAGTTCCGATCATCATCAAGTGGGGGAGACGGGGTTGGGAGAAATCTTGCGCCGCCATTCATCGGGCAGGCCGCGTTTGGTGGCGCGCAGGATGGCCAGGATCGCCTGCCGATCGGCGGGGGTCAGATGGGCGAAATCCTCGCCCTGATCCGCCCCGCTCAGCACCTGAAACAGGCGGTGATAGAGATAGGTCTTGCCCGGTTCGGGCAGCGCGTCGAAGGCGGTGGAATAGATCAGATAGCTGCACGGATAGCGGAAGATCCGGTCATGCAGATCAAAGTCGCGCAGGGAGCGCCGGGCGCGATCGCGCGGTCCCTGCGCGGCAAACTGGCGGGCAAAGGGCGAGGCGGCGATCACCCGTGCCGCATCCGCCCCGCCCAGCGGCGTCTCATGCGAAAACAGCATATAGCGCAGCAATTGCTCGGCCGGACGGGTGATCTTTTCCCGCGCCTCCTCGGGCAGGCTGGCGAGTGTTGGCCGCGCATCCTCGCTCAGGCCCTGCGCATGAAGCGTCAGCCGGGTCTGGTAATTGAGCAGCGTGATCAGATTATGCATCTGCGCCTGATGGCCCAGCACCAGCAGGGCAACTCCATCGCTGTCCGGCGTCAGATAGGCGGCCGGATCATAGCGGGTGGCCAGCGGGCCCAATGCAGGCAATGCGCCCGACGCCGTTACCGCCGCATTGGCCACCCCCGCATTCGCCATCGTCGGATCAGCCAGCGCCCCGCTGACATACCACCCACCCCAGCGTTCTTTCAGCGGGCTTTTCTGATCGGTGATATATTGCGGCGCGCGCGGGGTCAGCACCCCCGAAGCCGCCGGATAGACCGAGCGCAGCAAGACCCCCGGCACGCCGCGCGTGGCCGCCGCGATATGGCATTGGGTGCAATCCAGCTCGGCGCGCTGAAACACCGGCCGCTCGGCCTTCTGATCGTCGAGCAGGTAGAAGATCGCCCCCTGCATCGGATCGAACGAGACGATTTCGATCGTCTTGCCCTGATGGACCGAGCCGACATAGACATCGTCATTGTAATAAAGCGCGCGCGGATGCTCCGGGTTGATCTTGGTGAACTGAAAACTGGTCTTGGAAAAGACCAGCGTCTGCGAGGCCTCGGGCACATGCAGCGCCTTGAGCACCGAGCGCAGATAGCCGCGCGTGTCGTCATAGGTCAGATGCGCCGCGCCCCGGTCCAGATCCTTTTGCAACAACGCCACCGGATCGCTCAAGGGCCGCGTGCGATAATGGATCGGCGCCTCGCTATAGGGCACATAGCCCTGATTTTGCACCGCGATCTGGGCATTGGCGCCCTTGATCGCCAGCGCCCCGGCCAAAACCAGCCCGGCCCATAATACCGGCCTCATGGCTCAGCGCCCCTCGCCCGCGATGACATCGGCGGTCAGGTGCAGCGTCTTGGGCGGCTGACAGGTCTGGCCGTTGCAGGTCTGGAAACGCACGCTGATCGGGATCGTCTGGCGGCCCGCCTGCGCGCCCGGTTTGATGCGGACGGGCAGGGAAATCGTGAAATTCCCCGCGTAATAGGCCGTGTCGAGATTAAAGGCAGCATCGCGCGCGACAATCGGCGCGCTGCCCGCCGCTGCGCCCGCAGGCTGGGCCACAAGATTGGGTTCGACCGCCACCAGCAGCGGGGTCGGGCCATTTTCATGCTGTTTGAGCGCATAGACATGCCAGCCATCGCGCACCGCGCCGCGCAATTGCACCAAAGCGCGCCCGGACTTCCCGGCAAGGCTGATCGGCGCCACGCTCCACGCCACGGTCTGCGCCCCATTGGGGGCCTGCGCCCATGCCTGTCCGCCGCCCGCGATCAGAGCGGCCAGCCCAAGGATCACCCCCCGTTTTACAGAGACAGCGGCGCCATTCATCAAAGTCATAATCCAGCCTTGCATGTAAAGAAAGCGCAGGATTCCGGCAGAGCGGGCCCCATTAGCGCTGCAAAGCCAAGGATTATCGGCAGGATGCGGCCAAGTAACTTGAGAATATCCTATTCCGATATGAGCATTGCTCTCAAAGCAGGCTGCGCTTGCCGTTCGGGCGCGATGCGATATCCTGCACCCAAAATAAGGGCTTCACGGGAGGGCGCGATCATGGCGGCAATCAGCGATCAATGGATCGGCGCGCTCTATAGCGCGATTGATGAACCGGCGCGCTGGGTCGGATTGATGGACCTGCTGCGCCGCGATTTTGACGTTGAATGCGTTGCCGCGCAATTGCTGGTCGCCGCGCAAGGCAAGGCGCTGCCGGTCTGGGGCACGCGCGACAGCCATTCCGAACGCCATGGCCGCCTGCATGATTCATGGGCCAACAGTCCGGCCAACCCGCGTTTCAGCCGCCCCATCGGGCCGATCCCCGATATGGAGATCCTGAGCGATGCGCGCAGCCCCGCCTATTCCGCGCAGGATCGCCGCCGATTGTCCGACGGGCTGGCGCGCTGCGGTCTGGGGCCTGCCTTTTGGATCAGCCACAGGCTGGACAAGGACCATCGATTTACGCTGATCTTTCACCGCACACCCGATGATCGGCGCGATATGGAGCCGCGCGAAGAGGCGATGCTGGCCCGGATGGCGCCGCATATGCATCAGGCCGCAAAGCTGTGGCTGCGCATGAGCGAGGCCGAGGCAAAGGCGGAATGGATCGCGCAGGCCCATGACGCGACCGGCGTCGCGATGCTGGCCTGCGACCGCGATTTGCGCCTGCATTGGTGCAATGAACCGGCGCGCGCTTTGCTGGCCGAGGGGCATGGGCTGCGCCTGCGCCATGGGCATCTTGCCGCGATTGAGCGCCATGATCACGATGTCCTGGCCGCTCTGGTCGAGGGGCGTTCGGATCGCGGCGTCTTGGCGCTGGGCGGGATCGACCGCCCTGCTCTCCATCTGCGCGCGCGCCCGGCCCGGCATTTGTCGCGCGATCTTGTGCTGCTGACCTTGGCCCAGCCTGATCGGCCGGTGCATTATGCACCCGGCGATATTGCCCGCCTGTTCGGCCTGACCATCACCGAGGCCAGCCTCGCCGCCTACCTTGCCGCCGGGCACAGCGTCAGCGATTTTGCCGCCGCGCGCGGGATTGCCGAGGGCACCGCGCGGCTGCATCTCAAGCGAGTGCTGGCCAAGACCGGGACGGGGCGGCAATCCGAATTGGTGCGGCGCATCGGCGGATCGGTGGCGGGCGCTATATGATATAGCCTATACCAAACGGGAGACGCGGCCCCGGCAAGGATCGCCCATGCCGGAGCCACCACTTGCTTAAAGGTCCATCCATGGCTTCTCCGATCCGTGCTTCTCTTGCCCTCGCGCTTGCTCTGGCCGCACCGTGTGTCTCGGCGCAAACCGCGCCCCCCCATGTCATGCCCGATGGCAGCGTACCTCCCGCGCTGGCCGCCGCGCGGATGCATATGCTCGAAGCGCCCGAGAATATGCTGACCTTCCATAATATGGATCAGTTGTTCCAGACTCGCGTGGTGGCGCGTTCCGGCCCGGTCGCCCCTCTGGCCCGCGCCGATGCCGCCCTGCCGCCCGCCACCATTCGCGGCAAGGTGATGAGCGAGGATACGTGGGAGGATCTGACCTTTACCTCGGCCCTTCTGGTGATGCGCGATGGCAAGGTGCTGCATGAATCCTATCGGAACAACACCGATGCGGACACGCATTTCATTTCCTTTTCCATGGCCAAGACTTTCACCTCGATGCTGGTGGGCATTGCCGTGGGCCAGAGCGCGATCCGTTCCATCGACGATCCGGCGGTCGCCTATGTCCCTGAACTGAAAGGCTCAGGTTATGATGGCGTAACGATCCGGCAATTGCTCCAGATGCGTTCGGGCGTGGATTATGAGGAGCGCTATGATTTCGGCGCAACGCCCAGTGTTGCTGCGCAGATCTTCCTTAACGCCATCGTGGCCAACAAGGAGCGCTTTGCCGACATGGCCCCGCGCCTGAAGCGCAAATTCGCACCCGGCAGCCGTTTCAACTATTCCACGCTCGACACTGCGGTGCTGGGCTGGGTGCTGGAGCGCGCGACCAAGCGGCCGCTGGCCGATTTCATGGCGCAATATCTGTGGCAGCCGATGGGGGCGCAGGCGCATGGCTTCTGGATTGCCGATGGCGGGCCGGGCGTCGGGCGCGAACTCAACGGCATGGGCTATAATGCCACGTTGCGCGATTTTGCCCGCTTTGGCGCGATGATGCTGGACAAGGGGCGGTTCAACGGGCGCCAGATCGTGCCCGCCGCATGGGTCGAACAGGCCACCGCCATGACCAACAACGCCGATCCCGCCGCGCCGCCTCCGCCGCCCTCGGTGACCAATCCGATGGCGCGGGCGGGCTATGGTTTTCAGATCTGGCGGCTGGATGACACCGGGGCCTATACCGCGCTGGGGTTGCAAGGCCAGTTCATCTATGTCCACCCGGCCACGCGCACGGTCATCGTCAAGCTGAGCTTCTTTCCCGAAATGGGGTCGGCCAAAGGGAATGACGCGCTGGAGGATACGCTGGCCTATTTCAGTACTTTGACGCAGTGGAACGGCCAATAATGAGCGATGCCGCAACCGTCCGACGAGGGTTGCGGCATAGACAATCATCAGAACTTGGTGCGAATGCCCAGCGTCACTGTCCGGCCCAGCGTGGCGCCATTGGCATAGCCATTGCCCGAAGTGCGATAGGGCGGGTTCTGGTCGAACAGATTATCGACGTTGAGCGTCAGCATCGCCGATTGCTTCAGCCCGATCTTTTGCAGATCCAGCCCCCAATACATATTGACCGTATCGAAGGACTTCACGCTGGTCTGCGTGGCGTCGAACATGATCGGATAGCCGCCGCTATGCGTCAACTGAACCCGGCCCGTGACCGGCCCGACCGTGGCGCCCGCCGCCGCGGTAAAGTTGAAACGACCCACGCCATTGTCCAGCAATTCGGTATAGACGCCATTGCTCGACGGGCTGGACCGGCGATGCAGTGTATAGGTGCCGCCAAAGCTGAGCGAGATCGAGCCGAAGCTGGTCGGGCGCTGATACTGGGCGTTGAAGTCGATGCCGTCCTGCTTCAGGCGCCCACGGTTATAGCGGCGAAGGTCGAGGATCGCATAGGGTGTGCCGTAATTGCTGTAGAGGAAGCCCAGCGAGGGGAAGTTGTCCGGCTGAACCCCGCCCGAAAAGCTGGTGACCTGTGCCTGAGTGGGATTGGCGATGAAGAAGGGCGCGTTGAGCGGATCATTGTACCAGGCCGCGCTGCCGAAACCGCCCGCGTTCACGCTGATGATGTCGGAAAAGTCGATGTTGTAATAGGTCCCGCTCAAGGTCAGGCCCGGCAGCACCGGCGGCTTGATATCCGCGCCCAGCGACCATGTGCGCGCCTTTTCCGGCTTCAGGTTGGGGTTGCCGCCCGAAATCCAGATGATCGGGCGACCGCCCGCATAACCGATGGCCGTGGTGAACGAAATGCGCGAGTCCACCGAACCCACGGTATCGGCAAGGCTGGGCGCGTGGAACGAGGTGCCGTAATTGCCGCGCACCGTGACCCAGCCCACCGGCTTGTAGTTAAAGCCGATCTTGGGGTTGGTTGTGCCGCCCACATCGTCATAGCTGTCATAACGCACAGAGCCCGTCAGATCGAGCGCGGCAATGCCCGGCACCGCATTGGCGCTGCCCACGATGGGCACGAAGACTTCGCCAAAGACCGAGGCGACCTGACGCGCGGCGGCTGCGGCATTGCGGAAAGGCGCAGCCGAGGAACCGAAGCGGATATTGGCCGCGATCTTTTCGTAATGGAATTCGCCGCCCACGGCCAGACGGACATCGCCGCCCGGCAGGTTGAACAGGCTGCCATCGGCCACAAGGCGCGTCTCGGCCAGATCCTGTTTGGCCACCGAATTGTTGCTGTAATCGCGGATCGAGGCCAGCACTCCGGCATCGGTCGCGCTCAGATTATAGGGGTTGAGCGCGGTGGACGTGGTGGTCCCGGCCAGAGCGGCGACGATATTGCCCGCATTGGCCGCATTCTGGATCGTGTTGTTATAGCTGTGGCCGTAATTGGCCAGCCCGCGCAAATGCCAGCCATGGCCAAGATCGGCCTCGAACGTGGGCGTGATGCCCCATGAATCAAAGCGCGAGGGGCTGGCCACGCCCTTGCCGAACACCGGTTCGAAATTGAAGAAGACGGTCTGGCTGGTTTCCGTGCCGATCTGGCGGAAATAGGGGTTGGCGTTGGTGATCGTGCCGCTGCCCGACAGGGTGGCTTCCATGTTGACCGTATCGCGGCGCGAATAATAGGCGGTGATATTGGCCTTCAGGCTTTCGGTCAGCTGCTGATCCAGCACGGCATAGACCGAGTGGCGCGTTTCGCGCGGATAGATGTCGAGGTAATCGCTGGTGCTGCACTTGTTGGGCGCGCCTGCGGTGGTGCCGGGCATCGGGTAATAGGTGCTGCCGATGCGGACATTGCCGGGGGTGCAGGCCATGCTGCGATTGTCCGCGCCGCCAAAACCGGTGAAATTCTGGGTGACATAATTGCGCTCATAGCCCTGCACATTGTTGTGCCATGCATAGGCATAGGACAGCATCAGCGAACCGCTGCCCCAGTCCTTGCCCGCCGTAACATTGGCGTCAGCCGTGTTATAGCCATCGGCAAAGCCATAGCGCGCGGTCGCCTCAACCCCGTTCATCCGCTTGCGCGTGATAAAGTTGATGACGCCGCCAATCGCGTCCGAACCATAGATCGACGAGCCGCCATCGGGGATGACTTCGACGCGCTCGATCAGGCCGGGGGGGATGATCTGGGGGTCGACATAGGTTTGCAGGATGCCCTGACCCACCACACGGTGGCCGTTGATGAGCGTGAGCGTGGTCGTGCCGCCCGAGGCGCCAAGCCCGCGCAGGTTGGTCTGCACGATAGGCTGGCCGAAACCGGCGGTGCCGGTGGGGATGCCGTTGAAATTGCTGATCTGGGGGATATTGGCCAACAGGTCGTTCGAGGTCTTGGCGCCGATCGCCACCACATCGGCCTGGCCTACGCTGAGCACATTGGTGCCCACCGGCGCAATCCCGCGCAGCAGTGTGCCGGTCACAATGATTTCGGCGTTCTTATTGGCTTCGCCATCGGCCTGTTTATCGGCCGTTTGCGCGCCTGTTTGCGCCAGAGCGGCCCCCGAACCTGCCAGAATCAGGGTCAGCGCGCTAACCGAGCCCATGATTTTACGCTTGGCTTCGATTTTTATCATCAGAAATCCCCTCTGTTTTCAATTCATCCGCTCTGTTTTTATGCTCAATGGCGGCGGATCATTGCGTGCGTTCCATCGGACGCATGCAAAGTCACTAACAGACGGCCCTGCGTTTGACAATTGACGACTTTCGATAATTTTCGTATTTACGACGTAAAGCGCAAGAATGATAATTTCCACCAGCGGAGAGCATGTATGAAAGTCAATTCCGGGATGACGCGGCGCGCCTTGCTTGGATCGGTGGCCGCCACCGGTGCTTTGGTCGCCACGCGCGCCTATGCGGGCAATGTGGGCGCGGCCACCGACATCGTGCAGACCAGCAACGGCCCCGTGCGCGGGCGTTTCGAATGGGGCGGGGTTCAGGCGTTCAAGGGCATGCGCTATGCCGCGCCGCCGGTCGGCCCCCTGCGCTTTCGCCCGCCCCAGCCGGTGCAGAAGTGGACGCAGGTGGCCGATGCCGCGCAATTCGGCGCCGCCGCGATCCAGAGCGATGGGCAAAATGACATGCCCTTTGACGAACAGCACAGCGAGGACTGCCTGTTCCTCAACGTCTGGACCCCCGCGCTGACCGGGAAGAAGCCGGTGATGGTGTGGCTGCATGGCGGCGGATTTTCCAGCGGGGCGGCGGGGCGGCCGACCTATTGGGGCGACCATTTCGCGCGCGACGGCATCGTGCTGGTCTCGCTCAACCACCGCCTGAACGTTTTCGGCTATACGCAACTGCCCGAAAGCTGGGGGCCGGATTATGCCTCGTCAGGGGTGGCGGGGATGCTTGATATTGTCGCGGCGCTACAATGGGTGCGCGCCAATATCGCGCTGTTTGGCGGCGATCCGGACAATGTGACGATCTTTGGCGAGAGCGGCGGTGGGATGAAAGTCTCGCTCCTGCTGGGCATGCCATCGGCCAAGGGTTTGTATCAAAAAGCGATTATTCAAAGCGGGGCCGGATTGGACGCCACGCCCCGCAAATATGCGCAAGGCTTGGGCGCGGCGCTGACAGATGTGCTGGGGGTCAAGGCGGGCGATGTGGCCGCATTGGCAGCGGTCGATACGCAAAAGATCTTTCAATCACAGCAGGCCGCGATCGATGCCGTGGCCAAGAGCGACGCGGGCGGCTTTCTGATGGGCGGATTCAACCCCAGCATTGATGGCAAGGAATTGCCGCGCGGCCCCTTTGCGCCCGAGGCAGCGGCGATGGCTGCCAATATCCCGTTGATTATCGGCACAAACAAGGACGAGGGAACCATGTTCGCGCTGGGCGACAAGACGCTGGCCACCGCGACCGATGCCGATTTCGAGGCCGCCGTGCGCAAAGTCCATCCCAAGAATGCGGCCACTCTGGCATCGGCGCTGCGCGCGGCCCATCCGAGATATTCACCCGGCGATCTGATCGTCGCGCTCAATGGCGCGCGGATGTTCTGGATCAACTCGGTCACGCTGGCCGAGCGCAAATCGCGCCAGAGCGCGCCGGTCTGGATGTACCGGATGGACCGCGAATTGCCGACGCTGGGCGGGCGGCTGAAGGCCGGCCATGCGACGGAATTGTCTTATGTTTTCGACACCTATGACAATATCCGCGATTTCGTCGGCAATGGCCCTGAACCGGCCCGGATGGCGGCGCAGATGCATCCGGCATGGGTCGCTTTTGCCAAGACCGGCAATCCGCAGACCGCTGCGATCCCTGCATGGCCGCCCTATGATCTGGCGCGTCGCCAGACGATGATCTTCAATCTGGAAAGCCGGGTCGAAAGCGATCCCCATGGCGATATTCGCAAATTCATGTCGGCGTAAAGTCCCCTCTCCTGACAATACGCCCCCGTGATGAGATGCCAGGCCCTGGTCGGCCTGGCATCTTCTTTTTGGGCTTACTTAGCGATGGAAATCAAAACCTTGTCATAGTGTGAGAGCGGCTCGGGCCGAACATCGCTGGCCTCGACGATGATCTGGAACATGTCGCCCGGCTTGGCATCGGCCGGGATGGTCAGGCTGGCGCGCCCGCCCGCCTCGCCCGTCACGGCCAGATCGCCCTTATAGGTCCCCGCCTCTTTCCAGTTCCACCATTTGAAGGCGATTTTGTCGCCATCAGGATCGCTGGATTTGGTCGAAAATTTCAGCACTTGGCCCGGCTTGGCCACGATCTGATGAGGGCCGACCACGCTGACGCTGGGATTGTGATTGGCACCGGCATAGGTCGGCGTCACCGCCCATTTGAAGCGTTCGGCCCAATCGCGCTGGGCCGCGGCCAGGAAGGGATGGGTCGGCGCCCGCTTGCGTTCGCCGCGCTGCATATTGGCCATCATCGCGGCAAAATCGGCCGAGCCAAAGCCGCCATGGGTGGGATCGGCCTTCGAATAGCCGCCCCAGCCGCCGAAACTGTTGTCGCGATAGCCGCGCAGACCATTATTCACCAGATTGAGGAAAGTATCGGTATCCCCCTCGCCCAGAAATTCGCCCTTGTCGCGCAAAGGAGTCCAAACGACATAGCCCTCCTTGCGCAACTCATCGGCACTCTTTCCAGAGAAACCAAAGAAATCAAAAATATCGCCCTTGACCATCTGCTTGCCATCGCCCCAGACTCGCTCACGCTCGCCCAGCGAGCCACGGCTGGAAATGTTCTTCTCCATCCAGTCGGAGGAGAGATAGGCGGCATCTTCAAGGCTGACCGCATTCTGCGCATTATAGCCCAGCGCCAGCCCGCCCGCCAGTTGGCGATAGCGGATCTCCGGCCAGTTAGGTTTGATATATTTGACATAAGTGTCATCCTGATCGCCCGAGGGATGCAGGATCGCCTTGCGGATCACCTTGGCGCGGATCGCCGCCCATTGTTTGGTGCCCTTATACTGATCCTCGATGGATTTGAGCGCGCGCGCAATCGTGCTGCCCCCGCCCCATGCGTGCAGATAGATCGGCGCTTCTTCATCATCGAGCAGCAATTTCTTGATGAGATCGGAGCCCGGCGTATCCTTGTCCATTTCACCATCAAATTGAACATTGCCCCAGCGAATTTTCGACTTGAGCAATTCCGGCGTCGGATAGTCCTTATTATGGACCTTCAGATTGGGATAGGCTTTGGCATAGGCGGCCACCGCATCGTCGATAAAGCGCTCGTCGGGCGACCAGCGCCACGAGGTGCAGGGGCAGGGATTGTTGGGAATGCGCGTATATTCCCGCCCCGGCACCGACAATTTCGTCCCCTTGCCATCGCCGGTCCAGTGGAATTGGCTGCTGGCATAAACCAGCCCTTCGGTGCGATAATCGGTGCTGTAGAGCAGATAGCGGATCAATGAATTATTGTCGTCCAGCTCCGGGTCGGCGGTGATGACCACGCGCGGCTTTTGCCCCTCGGGCGTTTCAAGATAAAGCGGAGGCGCCTTCTTGCTCGCCGCCAGCGCCATCTGCGGCGTCAGGACCGCCGCCGCGCCCGCCAGCCATATGCCCGCATATCCAGCCATGGCTCCCGCCCTGCCTTTACCGATGCTCACTCTCGCCTCTCTTTCGTTTTTTCGAATACAGACAAACCTACTTCTAGGCGCAGAAAAGTCAATTTTTCTCGAAGATTGATGCATATTCTCGATTTTCATTCCGCCTCCAAGTTTATGCAATCGAAATCTATAGAAATGAATCATAACATATTGCCTTGACGCCGCTTGGCAGCACCGCAAAACTGAAGCTCAGTTGAAAAATTGCTGAAATAAGAAATAGGGTGATTCGGAAAAAACGGACGCCTATGACGGAGAGGCCCCCCATGACATCGCTACGACAAGCGCTGCTGATTTCAGCCGCACTCAGCCTGCCCACCGCGCTTCACGCCCAGTCGCGCCCCAATCCGCCGATCGTCGTCGATCGCGGCGTCGAACCGGCCGCCGTCATCTCGCCTGAGGTACTGCCCGATCACCGCGTCACCTTTCGCATCGGCGCGCCCAATGCGAAATCCGTGTCCGTCGATGGCGAGTTGATCCGACAGGCCAATGCCATCGCCATCCCGCCCGGCGACATGACTGCCGGTCCCACGCCGCAAATTACCATGGTCAAAGACAAAGATGGCGTATGGACCGGCACCACGACCACGCCGATCCGCTCGGGCGCCTATCGCTATTATTTCGTCGTCGATGGCGCGGTCACGCTCGACCCGCGCAACACCGCCATGTCGCCGCAACGCGCCAGCCAGAACAGTCTGCTGACCGTACCCGGCGATTTCGCTGAATATCGGCAGCCTCTTCCCCATGGCTCGGTCAGCGAGCGGCATTTCACATCGACCACTCTGAATGGCGCGGATCGGCGCCTCGTCGTCTATACCCCGCCCGGTTACGAAAAGGGGGCGGGTTCCTATCCGGTGCTCTATCTGATGCATGGCGGCGGCGATTCCGAAACATCATGGATCACCGCCGGGCAGGCCAACAATATCCTCGACAACCTGCTGGCCGAGGGCAAAATCAAGCCGATGATCGTGGTCATGCCCGCAGGCTATACGCCCCATGCCGGGCAGGTAATGACCTCGGCCCCGGACAAGGAGCCTTTCGTCAAGGAGATGACCGCCGACATTATCCCCTTTATCGAACAGAATTACCGCACCATCGCCGATCCCGAACATCGCGCCATGGCGGGCCTGTCGATGGGCGGCATTCAGACGCTCAACACCAGCCTGTCGAACCTTGACACCTTTCGCTATGTCGGGATCTTCAGCTCGGGCTGGTTTCGACAGGCCGACCGCCAGTGGTTTTACGACCACAAGCAGGACACGATTGCGCTCCTGAACAAAGAGTTGAAACTGTTCTGGTGGGGTTGGGGCTATACGGATTTCGCGCGGCCCGGCGCGATGGAAATCACCGATTATTTCAAAACGAAAGGCGTGAAACTGACCACAGTGGAGACGCCGGGCGGGCATGACTGGCGCAACTGGCGCGAATATCTCAACGCCTTTGCGCCATTGCTGTTTCGATAAGCAATCGCGGCGGCCCTTTGCCGGAAAGGGCCGCCGCCATCGTTACAGACAGGCCCGCGCCACCGCCTTGCGCCAACCTTCGCGCGAGGACATCCGCGCATGCCCGGCCATGGCGGGGGCAAAATGGCGCTCCTTGGCGATCAGCGTGTCGGACAAAGACAGCCCCGCCCCGCCCGCTGCCATCATCGCCGCGCCCAATGCGCTCAGGTCGGTTTGTGAAGGCCGCTCGACCAGTCGCCCGGAAAGATCGGCCAGCATCTGCAACAGGTGATCGTTGCGCGCGGCGGTGCCATCGACGCAAATCGCCTCCAAATCCTCGCCCAGATCGGCCTCGATGGCGGACACCAGATCGCAGATCTGATGCGCGATGCCCTCCAGCACGGCATAGGCGACATGGGCCGGGCGCGAGCCGAGCGAGAGACCACAAATGATCCCGCGCGCTTCTTCCTGCCAATGCGGCGCGCCCAACCCGGCCAGCGCGGGCACGACATAGACGCCGTCGCTATCCTGAACCGTCGCGGCCAGATCGGCCAGTTCCTGCGCTCCGCCAAGGCCCAGCAATTGCGCGCCAAAGGCCGCCGAATGGCCCGAAACCGTGATATTGCCTTCCAACGCATAGACCGTTTCGCCGCCGCGCCGCCAGGCAATCGTGCCCGACAGACCATGGGCCGAACGCGCCCGCGCCCCGGTGGGGCACATCAGTGAAGAGCCGGTGCCCAGCGTCACCTTGACCCGCCCGCGCGCGGTGATCGCATGGCCGAACAGGGCGGCATGGGAATCGCCCATCATCGCATGGATCGCAATGCCATCGGGCAAGCCGCCAAACCCGCCCGCCGTATGGCCAAACAGCGCATCAGACGCCAACACGCGCGGCAGGATCGCGCGCGGCACGCCAAACAGGCCCAGCAATTCCTCGTCCCAGTCGCCGCCATCCAGATTGAGCAACTGCGTGCGCGAGGCATTGCTGGCGTCGGTCGCATGCACGGCTCCGCCGGTCATATGCCACAAGAGCCAGCTATCAACGGTCCCGCCGCGCAGGTCTGCGCCGCCATCGACATGGTCGATCAGCCAGCGCAACTTGCTGGCCGAAAACAGCGGGTCGAGGCCGAGCCCGCTGAGTTGCTCGACCCTTTCACCCTCGCCCGCCTCACGCAGGGCCGCGCAGAAGGGCGCCGTGCGGCGGCATTGCCACAGGATGCAGGGGCCAAGCGGCACCCCCGTCTGCGCATCCCAGACCAGAGCGGATTCACGCTGGTTCGAAATGCCGATGGCGCGGATGTCGGCATCGGGGGCGCCCGCGATGGCCTGACGGATGGCCGCATCGGCGCTGACAAGGATGCCCTCACCCGATTGCTCGGCCCAGCCCGGTTCCGGGTGAGAAACGGCATTGGCCACCAACCCGCTCGACAGGATTTCCCCATCAAGCGAGATCAGCATGGCCTTGGTGTTGGTCGTCCCGCAATCGAGGGCGAGGATGGCCGGTCGCGTCACGTTGGCCTTACCGCCCCAGCAGGCCGCACAGGCTGGCCGCAATATTGGCCGCGGTCAGGCCCGAATATTCCATCAGAAATTCGGCAGATCCTGTGGGCTGGAACCCGGCAAAGCCCAGGATCTTCATCCGGCAGGGCGTGTTCTGCGACACGATCTCGGCCACCGCACTGCCCAGACCGCCGCGCACACTATGCTCTTCAACGGTGACAATCGCGCCGGTTTGCGCGGCGGCGAGAATGGCTTCCTCGTCAATCGGCGACATCGAACACATATTGACCACCCGCGCGGAAATGCCCTCGGCAGCCAAGGCTTCGGCCGCCTCCAGCGCGCGGCACACCATCGTGCCATTGGCCAGAATGGCGCCATCGCCGCCCTCGCGCAAGATCTCGGCCTTGCCGATGGTAAAAGCGGCGTCCGCCGGGCGCGGCAGAGCGGGCACGCCCATGCGACTGATGCGGATGAACACCGGGCCGTCCATCTCGGCAGCGGCGCGGACGCATTGCTCGGTTTCCCAAGGGTCGGCCGGAACGAGGACGGTGATGTCGCCCATCGTGCGCAGCCATGCGACATCCTCGATCGAGTGATGCGTGGGGCCAAGTTCGCCATAGGCCACGCCGCTCGAAATGCCGCAAAGTTTCACATTGGCTTGCGAATAGGCAACGTCCGCCTTCACCTGTTCGAGCGAACGCCCGGTCAGAAAGCACGAAGCACCGCTGACAAAGGCCACCTTGCCGCCATTGGCAAGGCCAGCGCCCACGCCCACCATGTTCTGTTCGGCAATGCCGACATTGATCAGGCGCTCGGGGAACTTGTCGCGGAAACCGCCCAGCTTGCTCGACCCCACGCTGTCATTGACCACGGCGACAATGCGCTCATCCGCCGCGCCCAGCGCTTCGAGCGTTTTGACATAGGCATCGCGGCAATCGAACAGCCCGGATGTCTGGGTTGCGGGGCTGCTCATGCGTCCAGTTCCTTCATCGCTTGTTCGTATTGTTCGGCGTTGGGCACGCCATGGTGCCAGCTAGCCTTGTTTTCCATGAACGAAATGCCCTTGCCCTTAACCGTATTGGCGATGATGCAAAGCGGCCTTTCATGCGGCGTAGATCCGTCGAGCAGCGGCAGCAGCGCCTCGATGTCATGCCCGTCCACCTCGACCACATCCCAGCCAAAGGCGCGGAATTTGTCGTCCAGCGGGTCAAGGCCCACCGTATCCTCGGTCCCGGCGCCCTGTTGCAGGCGGTTGCGGTCAACGATCAGCGTCAGGCTCGACAATTTGCGGTGGCCTGCGGTCATCGCGGCCTCCCAATTGCTGCCTTCCTGCAATTCGCCATCGCCGGTGATGATGAAAGTGCGATAATCCGCCTTGTCGATCTGGGCCGCGATGGCGATGCCCACCGCCACCGGCATCCCGTGGCCCAGCGGGCCGGTGTTGGTTTCGACGCCCGGAATCTTGTTGCGATTGGGATGCCCGTTCAACCGCGAGAGCGGCTGCATATAGGTGGTCAGTTCTTCCTGAGGAAAGAAGCCTGCAAGCGCCAGCGTGCTGTAAAGCGCGCCGGTGGCATGGCCCTTGGAGAGGATGAAACGATCGCGTGCCACCCAGCGCGGATCGGCCGGATCATAGCGCATCGCATCGAAATAAAGCGCAGCCAGCGCATCGGTGGCCGAAAGGTCGCCGCCGGGGTGGCCCTGGCGCGCATCAAATACCATGCGAAGCGCCCGTTTGCGGATCCAGCGGGCCTGTTCACGGACAAAAGCGGCACGTTCGGCAAGAGTTTGGCCGCTGCGGGGGCGAGATTCGGGCATTCGCAAAATTCTCCTTGTCGCTGGTCCGACTATAGCAAGCGAAGGCAAAGGGCAATCCCACAACTTTTGACTCCTTTCTTTTTCTTTCTTTTCCTCCACAACCCTCTTGAAGGCGAAGCGCAATCCGGTTAGGCAAGGGGCAAGACATTTGCGATCAGCGCAAGGAGAGGATTTTTCGTGGCCTTCAACAAGTTTGCGCCATGGCGCAGCAGGCGACTTGCGCTTGTCGCGCTGATTGCTCTGCCCGGCTGCCTTGCGCTTTCGGGCTGCAAAGTGCTGACCCTTGAAGAAGCACGCCAGATCCGCAGCCGCGAAAGCGGCGCCTTTGATGCCGATGCGGCGGTGAAGGAAGCGTGGAACGCGCGCGTGATGCCGGGCATGGAAAAATCCTCGGTTCCGCTGGCGCAGGCCCCGCGCGACAATGCCCCCCATGCCGTTCACGGCGAAGGCATCATCGCCGCCATCGACCGCGCCTCGCGTCAGGGATCGATGCTGGTCAATGTCGCGGGCGTGGGCGAGGTGCGGCTGATGCTCGGCCCGGTGATCGTCTCCACCGCTCTGCGCGACAGTCAGCCGATTTTTGCTTTCAACGATATGCCCGATCAACTGGCCTATGCCGCCGTGTCGCGCACGCTTAACGCCCGCGCATTGGCGCAGGTGCGCCCGGCGGCGGAGCAACTGAAGCCGGGGATGAAGGTGGAATTCCTGGGCGCAGGCCAGCGTTCCGAAGATGGCGCGTGGCAGGTGATGCCCGTGCGCATCATGGCGGGCGCGTGATGGCCGAACTGATGCGGGCCAGCGGCGTCAAGAAGCGCTATGGCGGGGTCACCGCGCTGCATGGCGCGGATTTTGCCGTCGAGGCGGGCCGCGTCAGCGTGTTGATCGGCGAGAATGGCGCGGGCAAATCGACACTGATGCGCATTCTGGCGGGCATTGAAACGCCCAGCGAGGGCGAGGTCTTCGTCGATGGTCATCCGGTTCGGCTGAACGGCGCGCGCGATGCGGCGGCGCGCGGCATCGGCATGGTGCATCAGGAATTGAACCTCTGTCCCAATCTGAGCGTGGCGGAGAACATCTTTCTGCTGGGTTCGCGCAAGGGCCTGCTCGACCGTCCCGGCGAGAGGGAAAAGGCGCGCGCCTTGCTGGCCCGCTTGCGGCAAAATATCGACCCCGACCGCCGCGTGGCCACGCTGAGTATCGGCGAACAGCAGATTGTCGAGATCGCCAAGGCGCTGGCCGAGGAATGCCGGGTGCTCATCCTTGACGAACCCACCTCCGCGCTCAGCGAGGCCGAGGTCGAGGTGCTCTTCGAGGTCATCGGCGATCTGAAGCGCGCGGGCGTCGGCATCGTCTATATCTCGCACCGGCTGGAGGAATTGCTGCGCGTGGGCGACAGCATCACGGTGATGCGCGATGGACGGATCGTAGCGCGCAGCGAGGCGGCCGATGCCTCGGTCGGCTGGATCATCGAGACGATGCTGGGCGAGGAAGGGCGGCTGGAACGTGCCGACACCCCCGCGCCGGAGGAAGGCGAGACGGTTCTGGCCATTTCAGGCGTTTCGCGCCCGCGCGACCGGACTTCGGCGGCGCTGCACGACATTTCGATGGAGGCGCGCGCAGGCGGCATTGTCGCGCTTTACGGGCTGCTGGGATCGGGGCGCACCGAATTGATGGAGGTCGCCTTTGGCGCCCGCGCCGCCAGCGATGGCACGATCACGCTGAAGGGCGAGAACATCACCCGGCTTTCGATTGCGCAAAGAGTCGAACTCGGCTTGCTGTTCGTTTCCGAAGACCGCAAGGCGCAGGGCCTGTTCGCCAATCTGGATGTAGGCCGCAATATGGCGGTCAGCGATCTGGCCAGCTTTGCGCAAAAGGGCGTGATCCGCCCCGAGCGCGAGCAAGGCGCGGTGGGGCGGATGATCGCCCGGCTGGGGGTAAAAACCGCCTCGGCCCGCACGGCGATCACCGCGCTGTCGGGCGGCAATCAGCAAAAGGCGCTGATCGGGCGGGCGCTGATGCCCGGCCCTGCGGCGCTGTTGCTGGACGAACCCACGCGCGGCATTGACGTGGGCGCGCGCAGCGAGGTTTTCGCCACGATCCGCCAACTGGCCGCCGATGGGCTGGCCGTGGTCTTTTCCACCTCCGATGTGCTCGAAGCGCTGGCCGTGGCCGAAAGGGTCATCGTCATCGCCAAGGGACGCATCACTCTCGACATACCCGTGGCCGAGGCGAGTGAGGCGCGCCTGATCCGCGCCGCCAATGCGGCAGCAGCAGCATGACAAAAGGTAAGACATTGACAATGAACGGCGCAGGTCAGGCAGTAGGCTCGGATTATGCGATGGCCCTGCTGCTGAAATTTCGCACGGTGCTGGCGCTGGTGCTGGTCATCGCCATTTTCGCGGCGCTGGCGCCCAATTTCCTGACCGTGGCCAATGCGCTCATCATGCTCAAACATATTGCCATCGTAGCCATTCTGGCGATCGGCATGTCCTTCGTGATCCTGACCGGTGGCATCGACCTTTCGGTGGGGTCGATTGCGGGGCTGGCCGGGATGGTGGCGGGCGCGTTGATTATCAACGGCCTGCCGCTGACGGCGCTGGGCGTGGTGGTCTATCCCTCGGTCCCGGCGGTGGTGGGACTGGTCCTGCTGGTGGGCGTGGGCATCGGGCTGTTCAACGGGTTGCTCATCAACCGCTTTCAGGTCGCGCCCTTTATCGCAACGCTGGGCACGCTGTATATGGCGCGCGGCGCCGCCATGCTGATGTCGAATGGCGAGACCTTTCCCAATCTGATCGGCAATCCGGCGCTGGGCAATGAGGGCTTTTCGCGGATCGGCGCGGGGCTGTTGCTGGGTATTCCGGCGCCGGTTTGGCTGCTGGCGGTGATTGCGGCAGGGGCGGCCTTTGTGGCGGGCTCCACCACCTTTGGCCGCCGCGTCTATGCCGTGGGCGGCAGCGAGCGCGCCGCATTGCTCTCGGGCGTGCGGGTCGATCGGGTAAAATATGCGGTCTATGCGATTTCCGGGGCCATGGCGGCGCTGGTGGGCGTGCTGATCGCCTCGGATCTGGTGGCGGCGCATCCGGCCTCGGGCGAGAGTTTTGAGCTGAACGGCATTGCCGCAGTCGTGCTGGGCGGGGCCTCGCTGACAGGCGGGCGCGGCACGATTGTCGGCACGCTGATTGGGGCCTGCGTCATCGGCGTGCTGGGCGATGGAATGGTCATGGTGGGGATCAGCGAATTCTGGCAGATGGTTATCAAAGGCGGCGTCATTGTGACGGCGGTGGTTCTTGACCGTCTGCAGGAAAGGCTTGGTTGACGATTATGGCGAACGAAAAGGGCGCGACGAAGAAGATAGCGGCGGGCAATCAGGACGAACCGCGCGGCACGCTGCGCCGGTCCGAAGGCGGCACGGCCCGCTTTGCCGAAGGCCGCCGCGCCGAGATCATGGAATGGATCCGCGAAGAAGGCAGCGCCCGCGTGCGCGAATTATCCAAGGCCTTTGGCGTGTCGGAAGTGACCATCCGGCAGGATCTCGAACGGCTTGAGGCCGACGGGCATATCGAGCGCGTCCATGGCGGCGCTTTCCTCAAATCCGTGCAACAGCAGGTCCGATCCATGGCTTTGCAGCATCACGAGAATATGGACGCGAAAAGCCGCATAGGCGCGGCGGCGGCAGCGCTGGTCGAAGATGGCGAGACGATCACGCTCGATTCCGGCTCGACCACCACGCAGGTGGCCGCCCATCTGCTGGAACGGCGCGATCTGACGGTCATCACCAATGGCCTCAACATCGCGCTGATGCTGGGCGCCCAGCCCTCGATCACCGTGCATATGCCCGGCGGCCAGTTCAAGGCCCCCACCCTCTCGGTCAGCGGCGAGGGATCGGCGGAATTCTTTGCCGGATTGTTCGTGCGCCGCCTGTTTCTGGCCGCCGCCGCCGTTTCCATCGAAGAGGGCATGAGCATCCCCTCGCTGGGCGATATTCCGATCAAGCGGGCGATGATCGCCAGCGCGGAGAAGGTCTATCTGCTGGTCGATTCCACCAAGATCGGGCGGCGTTCGTTTTCATCGGTCGGGCCGGTCACCATGATCCACGCCGTGATCACCGACAGCGGGATTTCGGACGCCGACAAGGCCCGCTTTGAACACATGGGAATAGAGGTCATCATTGCATGAAACGGTTGCGCGAGATGGGATTGATGGCGCTGGCGCTTGTCGCGCTGGCCGGATGCGGGCATGATGCCAAACAGGCCCGGCTGATGGTCATCATCACCCCCTCGCTCGACAATCCCTTCTTTGGGCAGGAGGCCGCAGGGGCCGAGGCCAAGGCGCGTGAACTGGGTTATCAGACGCTGAAATTCTCCCATGGCGATGATGCGTTCAAGCAGAGCGAATTGATCGACACCGCCATTGCCCGCAACGCCTCGGCCATCATTCTGGACAATGCGGGCGCGCAATCGAGCGTGGCGGCGGTGCAGAAGGCGCGCAATTCGGGCATCCCGGTCTTCCTGATCGACCGCGAGATTGCCGCGCGCGGCATCGCCACGGCGCAGATCGTGTCGAACAATTATCAGGGCGCGATGCTGGGCGCGCAGGCTTTTGCGCAGGCGATGGGGGAAAAAGGCCCCTATGTCGAGCTGGTCGGCAAGGAATCGGACACTAATGCCGCAATCCGCTCCAAGGGCTTTCACGAGGTGCTGGACCAATATCCCGACCTGCGCATGACCGCGCGGCAAAGCGCCAACTGGAGCCAGTCCGAGGCCTTTACCAAGGTCCAGTCGATCCTTCAGGCGCACCCCGAAATCAAGGGCGTGATCGCGGGCAATGACACGATGGCGATGGGCGCGATTGCCGCCTTACAGGGCGCGGGGCGCGGCGATGTCGCGGTGGTGGGCTTTGACGGATCGAACGATGTGCGCGATGCGATTTCCGGCGGCAAGGCGGCGGCGACCGTGCTGCAACCGGCATGGCGTCAGGCGCAATATGCGGTCGAACTAGCCGACAAATATCTGCGCGAGGGCAAGACCGGACAGGCCGAGAAGCTGATTATGGACTGCCTGCTGATCACACGCGCCAATGCCGCGCGGCTCAGCAATTTCGCGCTGAAATAACCCATTCCATCCAAACGAGGATTCCTGATGAGCAAGCTGACCTTCGGTGCCGGTATCTGGCACTTTGCCACCTATGTCGACCGCTATGCCACCGATGGCTATGGCCCGGCCAAGTCGCTGATCGAGATGATCGATCTGGCCGGAAAGGTGCGCGATCTCTCGGTGGTGGACATCAACGCGCCGTGGAGCGCGGATGTCTCGGTCGATGAGGTCGAAGTCGCGCTCAAGCGCAACAACCTGTCCGTGATCGGCATCACGCCCGAAATCTATAACCGCGAATTTTCCAAGGGCGCCTTTACGAACCCCGACGCAGGCATCCGCCGCCGCGCCAATGAAGTGTGCAACGATGCGGCCAATCTGGTGCGCCGCTTTGGCGCCTCCTATGTGAAACTGTGGCCGGGTCAGGACGGTTGGGACTATCCGTTTCAGGTCGATCACAAGCAATTGTGGCGCCATTCCATCGAGGGCATCGGCGAACTGGCCAGCCAGAACCCGGACCTCAAATTCGTCATCGAATATAAGCCGCGCGAGCCGCGCGTGCATATGAGCTATGGCTCGATGGCGCGCACGCTGCTGGGGATCGAGGCGATGGGCGTGCCCAATGTGGGCGTGCTGCTCGATTTCGGCCATGCGCTGTTCGGCGGGGAAAGCCCGGCGGATTCGGCGCAATTGGCCATCGACCATGGCCGCCTGTTCGGCATGGACGTGAATGACAATCTGCGCGCCTGGGACGACGATATGGTGGCGGGCACCGTCCACCCGATCGAATTGTTCGAATTCTTCTACACTTTGCGCAAGAACAACTGGGAAGGCGTGTGGCAGCTCGACCAGTTCCCCTTCCGCGAGGATTGCGTAGAGGCAGCCGATATGGCCATCGATTTCCTCAAGCATATCGACGCATCGCTTGACCGGCTCGATTGGGACGCGCTTGCGGCCGCGCAAAACCGTCAGGATGCGATGGGCGCACAGAAGATTGCCCGGCAGGCGCTGTTCGGCTTCTAAAGCCCTCGGCCCTGTGGCAAGGATGCGGGCGCGGCGTTGGCCGCGCCTGCATTGCTTTTACGAAAGAACGCCATGACTGCGGCCAAATCTGTGCATATTCCCTTTGGCCTGCTGCTGGTGCTGGCCGGCCTCAGCGCCTTTGCCCCGCTTTCCATCGACATGTATCTGCCCGCGCTGCCGGTGATGGCGCGCGATCTGGGGGGCCATGCGGCGCAGGCCTCGCTGACGGTCGCCTCCTTCTTTGCGGGCCTGTGTTTCGGGCAATTGGTGCATGGACCACTGTCGGATCGGATCGGGCGGCGGACGCCCTTGCTGGGCGGGCTGGTGCTGTATGTAGGCGCGGGGGCCTGCGCGGCGCTGGCGCCTTCGATCCCGGTGCTGATCGCCGCGCGCTTCGTTCAGGCCTTTGGCGGCTGCGCAGGGCTGGTGGTGTCGCGCGCCTCGGTGCGTGATCGCTTCACCCCGCAGGAAAGCGCGCAGGTCTTCTCCCTCCTCCTGCTGGTGATGAGCATCGCGCCCATCATCGCTCCGCTGATCGGCAGCTGGGTGCTGCTGGTTGCGTCATGGCGGGCGATTTTCTGGCTGCTCACGCTGTTTGGCGCGGCGGTGGCGGTGGCCACGTTCTTCGGCCTGCCCGAAACCCGCTCGGAGCAGACCGCCGCGCAGGCGCGCAGCGAATCCCCCTTTGCCGCCTATCGCGCCGTGCTGGGCGAGGCGCAGGTGATGGCCTATGCGCTGACCGCCGGTTTTTCTCATATGGGCCTGCTGACCTATCTGGCGATTTCGCCCGATGTGCTGGTCACCGGCTTTCACCTCTCGCCGCAAACCTATGGCTGGGTGATCGCCACCAACGGACTGGGGCTGGTGACCACCAACTGGATCAACCGCCGCCTGCTGACGCGGATCAGCTATGATACGATCCTGCGCTGGGCCAATCTGGGCAGCATGATGGCCTCGGCGGTGCTGCTGACCGATGCGGTCACCGGGTTTGGCGGGCTGCTGGGGATCACTGTGCCGCTGTTCTTCATGGTGGCGATGATCGGCTTTACCCAGGCCAATGCGATTGCGGGCGCGCTGGCCCGCGACCCGCAAAGGGCCGGGTCGATCTCGGCGCTGGTGGGCTTTATGCAATTTGGCGGCGGGGCGCTGGGCGCGGCCATCGCCGGGGCGTTTCATGATGGCACGGCGCGACCCATGGCGATGGTGATCTTTGCCGCCTATGTGCTGGCCGCGATTGCTCTGCGCGTGCTGGGGCGCCGCTGATAGATCTGGCCCGCAGCCCGGTGGGTTGTCGGCTGCGGGCCAGATCCTGTCTGCGCCATGGAGAGAGCCATCAAAACCCCATGGCGCCGACAATCAGATTACGCCCGCCCCCACAGGCGATGATAGGCCACACCCGTCAGATCCTCGACCACGATCTTTGAGGCGGGCGAGATCGGTTGATCGTGCCCCGCGCGCAGATGCTCGATTTCGGCCATCAGCATGGCATGGGTCCGCTGGTTCAGGCGAAACCGCAGCGAGATGACAAATCCGGCCAGCAGGATCGTCACCGTGCCGCAGGCAAAGATCGCCACCAGCGCCTGCGTGGCATGGGCGGTCTGGATGCTCGCCTTGGGGTCAAAGCCGGAATATTGCATGACAAGGCCCACGCTGCCCACGGCCACCGCTTGCGTGGCCTTGCGCACAAAGGTCATCACCCCGGCAAAGCTGCCCTCGCGCCGCTGGCCGGTCATGATTTCATCGACATCGGGCATGTAATTATAGACCGCCCAAGGCACATAATTGAGCGTGCCGCGCCCCAATCCCGCCAACGCCACCGCCCCCCAGACAAACAGCGCCCCGCCCCCGATGCCAAACCACCACGCCCCCAGCAACAGCGCCAATCCGCCCGCAAACAGCACCGCGCCATAGCGATAAACCAGCGCAGGTGTGCTGCGCAGCGTAAACTGGATGGCCGCGATCACCGCGATCAACTGGCTGAAATAGAGGCTGCCCATCAGCATCGAGGCCAGCGAGACGGTGCCGCCCAGCGCAAAGACGACGAAGAAGATGAAGGCGGCGTTGAAGATGTCCTGCGAGATATAGCCGCCCAGATACATGCCCAGATGCATCCGGAACGCGCGCACCCGCAGCGTGGCGAACAATTCGCGATAGAGCGTGCGGATCGGATTGCCGCCGGTTGCGGGTTCCTGCGGCACCGGACGCTGGCGCTCCCAACTGAAGGCATAGAGGAAACCGGCGGTCAGCATGAACAGGACGGCGAAGATGCAGCCCATCCACAGGAACGTGTCCGCGCTGTCCCGCCCCAGCCATCCGATCAGCCAGAGCGGCATATAGCCCGCCATGATCGCCGCCGATTGGCCAAAGATGATGCGCGCGCCCGCGAATTTCGCCCGCGTGGCATAATCGGGCGACATTTCCGAGGCCAGCGTCTCATAGGGGATGATCTCCACGGCATAAACCATTTCGAACAGCACATAGGTCAGCAGGTAATAGAGGAAATTCTGGCCCGGCACCCAGATCAACGCAAAGCTGGGCAGCAGGGGGATCGCGGCCAGAATGAACACCCGCCGCCGCCCCAGCCTTTGCCCGATGCGCGTGCGGTCGAAATGATCCGAAAGGTTGCCGATGATGGGCGAAAGAAAAGCGTCGATCACCCGCGCCACGCCAAAGATGATCGTCGCCTGCGCCGGGGTCAGCCCGCAAAAGCGGGTGTAGAAGAACAGCACCCAGCCCGCCAGAATCGCCATCGATCCCGCGCCCAGCACGTCATTCGAGCCATAGGCGATGAAATTGATCAGCCGGACCGGGCGGGTATGGGAGGACGCGCGCATCAGATCGTCGTCCGCAACAATTCGCCCAGCGCGCAGATCGCAAGGCTCTGCCCATAGGGCATCGAGGTCAGCGGAATATCCTTATAAAATTGCAGATCATGGCCCATCGGCGTGCCGAAACTGGTCTGCTTCAACTCGCCCCGCTCGTCGATTTGGGCGATGATCCCCGCCACCGCGCGCAGGCCGCATTCGCGATAGGACGAAGGCAGATAGCCTTTGCGCACCGCTTTCAAAATACCATAGGCAAAACCGGCCGTGGCCGATGCCTCAAGGTAAGAGGTCGGGTCCATCACCAGCGTGTGCCACAATCCGCTCTCATCCTGCGTTTGCGCCAGGGTTTTGACCTGCGCCTCAAGCGCATTGATGAGAAAGCCGCGCACCGCATCTTCAGGCGACAGGTCAAGCATTTCGATGATTTCGGGAATGGCGATCGTAACCCAGCAATTGCCCCGCGCCCAGAGCGCATTGGCGAAATGATGGCGGCCAAGGAAGGTCCAGCCGTGATACCACAGGCCGGTCTGACGGTCGGCCAGATATTTGATATGGATAAGGAATTGCCGCTTGGTCTCCTCGACATAATGCGGGCGGTTCAACAGGCGCCCGATCTTGGCCAGCGGCAGGACCGACATCATCAGCGTATCGTCCCACAATTCCTGCGGGTTTTCGCGCTCCATCACGATATGCTGAAAACCGCCCTCCTCGGTGCGGGGCAGGCCCTCGGGCGACATCAGATAATCGGCCCAGCTTTCCAGATAGGGCAGATAGGTGATATCGCCGGTCTGCTCATACAGATAGGCCAGCGTCAGCATCGGGGCCATCGTGTTGATATTCTTGGGCGGCGCCCCGGCGGCAAAGCGGTTTTTGAACCAGTCGAGCAGGATGGTCAGCGTCGCCTGATCGCCGGTCTGTTCATACAGGCGATAGAGGCCGAACAGGGCGACGCCATGGGTCCATTCCCAATCGTTCCACCCCTTGGCGTCGATCACGCGGCCATCGTCCAGATGGATCAGGAATTCGCCGCTCTCATCCTTGATATTGACCAGATTGTCGGCAAGCCGGTCGGTCAGTTCGAGGATTTGCGCGCGCGAGATTTGGGCTTTCGAAACCATGGGGGGCAACCACTCCAGATTGTTCTTTGTGCCGGGAAAGGCCGGATTCAAAACAGAACACAGACTATGGCCCGCGCCAAGGGGCATCGCTTGCCCCCGGCGCGGGCTTAAAATCAGAAACTGGCGTCGAAACGGACGCCGACATAGCGCCACGCATCGCGCGCCGGTTGCCACATCGTGCCGCGCGCGGTCACGCCCGGCGCGCTGAAGCCCGAGGCCGAGTCATAGAGATTGACGGCATAGTGCTTGTTGAACAAGTTGTTGACGAACGCCGAGAACTTATACTTGCCACCGGCCAGGCTGAGCCCCAGCGAGGCATCGACAATGCCATAGGCAGGCTGGACCGTGGTCGGATTGGTGTTGAGCAAATAGTTGACGTCATCCTGCCAGCGATAATTGACCGACAGGCTGGCCTTGCGCGCCTCGCCAATGGGCAATTCGTACAGGGCGCCGAGGTTGAATTTGAACACCGGCGCATTGTTGAGCCGCGCGCCCGACAGATTCTGGATTGAGCTGCCCGAGGGCAGAACCCCGCACTGACCCGGCGCGGGCACGGCGCTGTTGCTCGACAAGGTGACCGTTGCCTGCCCCGGATAGCAGGGGCCGGCGGGGTAATCGAGGATCTTGGCATCGGTATAGGCGGCCGAACCGTTGATGCTGAACCGGCTGGTCGGGCGGGCGTTGAATTCGACCTCGGCGCCGCGGGTGCGCAGATGGCCGACCGATTGCAGATAGGCCAGCGGGAAACCATTGGGCAGGACGGTGATCGAGGAGGTCTGGAAACCGAAGTAATCGGTCCAGAACAGCGCGGTGTTCAGCGTCAGTTTGCGGTCAAAGAAGCTGTTCTTGAAGCCGATTTCGTAATTATGCGCGGTCTCCGGGCTGACCGGCTGCTGAGCCGCGATCGTGGCGTTGAACACGCTGGAAAGGTCATAGGCCTGCCCCTTATAGCCGGTCGAATAGGTGGCATAGACCATGTTGTTGGGGGTGATGCGATATTGCACGCCCATCTTGCCGGTGATCGCATTGTGCGATGCGCCGCCGTTCAGGTGGAACGGGGTGGCGGCGGTAAAGTTCTGATAATCATAGTTGATCGTCTGGCGATTGAGACGGAAACCGCCCACCAGCGTGAACTTGGGCGAAACGTCGAGCGCCAGATCGGTGTAGAACGAATAGTTCGTGTTGTTCGAGGTGGCCGTATAATGCACCCGTTGCAGCACCGGGCCGCGATCCAGATCGCGGTACAGGTCATTATGCGCATACCACAGGCCAAAGACATAGCGGAACGGACCGCTGGGTGAGGTCACGCGCAATTCCTGCGTGGTCGAACGCACGCGGAACTGGCCATAGAGCGCCGCCCCGGAATCGATGCCAGAGGGCGTCACCACCGGATAATAGAGCAGGAAGTGGGAATCGGTGGCGTCCACATCCTGATAATCGCGCATCACATAATGGTCATACGAACCGATATAGGTGACCGTCGCGCCGGGCAGCAGGCCGCCGTCGATATTATAGCTGGCGCGCAGCGTACCGCCCCAGCTGAAAGCATCGCCGCCCGCGCGGATATCGTTGCGCACCTTGCTGTTATACGGATCGTTATAATTGATCCCGGCCAGCACGGTGGAGGCGGGCAATTGGGTAATGCCCTGATAATACAGGCCCGTGGTCAGCTTGTTGATCGGCGTGACGCAGCAATTGATGTCCGAATGGTTATAACGCGGGGCAAGGCTGATCGACAGATTGCTGGTGGGCTCCCACAGCATCTTGCCGGTGATGGTCAGGCCCTTGCTGCCGTTCATCTTCTGGCCGGTGGTCAGATTGTCGACATTGCCGTCCCACGAATTATACGAAGCGGTGATGCGCGCCTTGACCGTATCGCTGAGCGGGCCGGACACCGTGCCGCCCACGCGCCATTCATGATCGTCGGTCACAAGAGCCGTCACATGGCCGGTCAGATGATCGGTGGGCGCCTGCGTGACGATGTTGAGCACGCCCGAAATCGCGCTCTTGCCGAACAGCGTGCTTTGCGGGCCTTTCAGCGCCTCGACCCGCTCGATATCGACCAGATCCTTGAAGGCGGCGGCCTGAAAACCGGCAGGCACATCGTCAATCACCACGGCCACGTCTGATTCCACCGCGATGCCGTTGGTCAGCGTGCCGATGCCGCGCAGGTTGATGCTGAAATTGCCCGGCTGGGTACCGTAATTCAGCGTCAGTCCCGGCACCAGCTTGGGCAGATCGCCCAGATCGCGCACGTTCTGGCGGGTCACGGCGTCCTTGGTCACGGCGGTCACCGAGACCGGCACATCCTGCAAACGCTCGGCGCGGCGAGTCGCGGTAACCACAATATCGGCGATACCAGCATTCGCATCGGGCTGGGGCGTGGCGCTTTGCGCATGGGCGGCGCAACCGATGGCGGCGATGCAGCTGGTGGCCAACAGCGCGGAGACGCGGGAAATCAGGCGTGTTTTCATCAATTTATCCTCTCATCATCTGGCTCGGCTTCGACCGATCTTTGTCGGCCTGAACAGAACCCCCGGTGTGCAAGCACTGCCCTCCCTGTCCGGAGATGCATTGGTACGTTGTTCGGTTGACGTATTATTTGACATCATACAACCATGTCAATATCACAAGTGACATCGCCGGCGAGATGATTCCGACCGGCACCGCAGAGAGGGTGAAAGGCACCATGAAGTTGCAGGAGATGACCGCCGTGATGTGTCACGGCCCGCGCGATTACCGCGTGGAACGGGCCGCCATGCCCAAGGCCGGTCCCCATGAGATCGTGATCCGCATCGGCGCCTGCGGCATCTGCGCCTCGGATTGCAAATGCTGGCAGGGCGCCTCGATGTTCTGGGAAGGGCCCGACGGCCCCTATGTCAAAACCCCGGTCATTCCCGGCCATGAATTCTTCGGCTATGTCCACGAACTGGGCGAAGGCGCGGGCGAGCATTTCGGCGTGGCGCTGGGCGACAAGGTGATCGCCGAACAGATCCTACCCTGCAACCGCTGTCGCTATTGCACCTCAGGCTCGTATTGGATGTGCGAGCGCCACTATATCTACGGCTTCCAAAAGGGCTTTACCGATGGCGGCATGGCGCAATTCATGCGTCTGGCCTCCACCGCGCGGGTGCATAAGATCCCGCAGGACTTGCCGCTCGAAGCCTGCGCGATCATCGAGCCGCTGGCCTGTGCGATCCATACCGTCAATCGCGGCACAATTGAGTTGGCCGATACGGTGGTGATTGCAGGCGCGGGGCCGCTGGGCCTGTTGATGACGCAGGTGGCGCGGTTGAAAACGCCCAAGAAACTGGTGGTGGTCGATCCCCTGCCCGCGCGGCGGGATCTGGCGCTGCGCTATGGCGCCGATGTGGCGATCGACCCGCGTGATGGCGATGCCATCCAGCAGGTGATGGGCCTGACCGATGGCTATGGCTGCGATGTCTATATCGAAACCACCGGCGCCCCGGTCGGCGTGCGTCAGGGTTTGCAGATGATCCGCAAGCTGGGCCGCTTCGTCGAATTTTCGGTGTTTGGCGAGGAGACCACGGTGGATTGGTCAATCATCGGCGACCGCAAGGAACTGGACGTGCGCGGGGCGCATCTTGGCCCCTATTGCTATCCCATCGCCATCGACCTGCTCTCGCGCGGGCTGGTGACATCCGATGGCATCGTCACCCACCGCTACGCCCTCGAACAATGGGATGAGGCGCTGGCCATGGCTCTCTCGCCGGATTCGGTAAAGGTCATTCTGATCCCATCCGACTGACGCAAGACGCAGCGGTCTGGCGGGATGACAACCCGTTATGTGATGATCTAAGAAGATGCTCTCGGCCATCGCGCCGAAACGTTCAATGCCCCCAAGGAATAGGGTTTCGGGATGCAAGCAAAGCCTTTGGCCAGACGTACTCTGGCGGCCGAACTGGTCGATGAATTGCGCACGCGGATCGGTGCGGGCGCGCTGGTGCCGGGCGATCAGATCCCCACGGAAAAGGATCTGGTCAACACCTATGGCGTCAGCCGCACGGTCGTGCGCGAGGCCATCGCCCGATTGACGGCGGAGGGGTTTCTTGAACCCAAGCAGGGGCTTGGCGTGTTCATCACGATGCCGCCGCCCATGGCGTTTCAGGTGACGCATACCGAACTCGAAGATCTGGTCGAGGTCATCCGTTTTCTCGAACTGCGTCAAGCGGTTGAGGTCGAAATGGCGGGCCTTGCCGCGCTGCGCCGCAGCGATGAGGACGTGGTGGCCATGCGCGCCTGCGTCGAACAGATCGGCCGCGAATTCGCCGCCGGTCAATCGACCACCGAAGCCGACGAGGCGCTTCATGCGCTGATCGCCAAGGCTTCGGGCAACCAGTATTTCGTGCGCTTCATCGAATTTCTCGAATTGCGCATGGTGCCGCGCCGCAATCTGGTGACCGATCTGGATGGGGCCGCGCTGGCCGCCTATCACAAGCAGGTCGATGCCGAGCATGTCGCGTTGATCGACGCCATCGAGCGCAAGGATTGCGAAGCGGCGCGCAATTGCGCGCGCCAGCATCTGGAGAATGCGCGGCGCCTGCTCGAAGAGTTCATCGCCCGGCGTCAGCCTGAAAAATAATAATTCTTTTCCTGAGAGGGCCTCTCCCATGTTTAGTAAGACCTACCACGCGACGCATCCTGACATGATGGAATGCGTATCGAATGATGAACTGCGCGACCGCTATCTGGTCGGGGGGATGTTTGTTGAGGGTCAGGTGAACCTGAACTACTCGCATAATGAGCGGTT
>NZ_JACIDX010000003.1 GCF_014196525.1 Novosphingobium sediminicola
GCTTGAACTCACGGCTAAACTTCCTTCGTTGCATCGATGCTCTCCGTTCGATGAAAACACCTTATCTCGGTGTCCATCAAACCGGCAGCACCTCACTTGGGTCTACACCCAGGCAGAAATTAGCCCCAACTTTTCTGAACCATGGGCCGTTATGGCAAATCCTATCGGGTCGCCAAACGTCAACTCAGGCGGCGCTTCCAGCGATAGAACGCTTTGTTCGGGAGCCGACAAATGCCGAGCAACTGCCGCCATGGAGTGATTGAGGTGTGGCTGTCGGCTTTTGTCATAACTCGCCGATATATTATGGGCGCCATCTGAATTTCTTGCGATTGATTCGCAAATTGCGTTAAAGTCCTGCCGATCGTCGACACATCACGTCGTCAATGCTTGGACGACGGTGTTCGATGACTGGAGATGTTTTATGCGCCGCTTTGCTGCTGTTCTTCCGATGCTGATGTCATGCGCGGCGATGGCGCAAACCGGCGAGGAGGCGCATCCCCGGATTGTCGTCACCAGCGCCGCGACGATTCCCAGCCCTCCCGACCGCGCCGTTGTCAGCTTCTCCGTTCATGGCGAGGGCACAACCAGTGACGAAGCCGTGCGCGCCATGGTGGCGAAACGGGACGCTATCGAGAAGGGACTGGCGGGGATCTCCGCCGGGCCCGACATACGCGCTGCGCAGATCGGGATCGCCGAGGTGCGCGGGCGTGACTGTAACCGTAACAGTTACGGAAATCCGCGTCTATCAACTGGCGAATGCGCGATTGTGGGCTATACCGCCGACCTCCAGATGGAGGTTCGCACGGCGGCGGTAAACGAGGCCGGCACGATGGTCTCGCTCGCCGGCCGTCTGGGCGCGACCAATCCCCGCATCGACCGCTTCTTCCTCGCCGAGGACAAGGAAATCCGGCGGCGCGGGGTCGCTGAGGCGCTGGCTGAAGCCAAGCTTCAGGCGGAAGTCATAGCACGCGCCTCAGGCGTCAGGCTGGGCGGCATCCTCAGCGTTTCCAATCTCAGCTTTAATGGCCCCGGCCCGTATGATGAGATCGTTGCCACGGCGCAGCGGGTCGGCGCGCCGCTCCCGCCTCCACCCCCGCCGCCGGTCGTGGTCGGGCTGAAGCCCCGCGCAATCGAAACGCAGGTGAAGATACAGGTGGTCTACGCGATCCAACCCTGAACATCAGACGTCCTTATTGCGGTTGGCAGGCGGCGGCTGTCGGGCAGGTTGCCGGAAACCAGCCCTCAACGCACAAGTATGTCATGTCAACGACGCCGCGTTAAGCTCCTCTACGAAGAGTTCAAGCGTGGCGATAAATGCCCGCGCGGCAGCGGAGCGATAGCCGCCCTCTCGCTGCAGCAACACTACCCGGCGCTCATCTATCGCCGGAAGAAGGGGCCGAAATCGCAGGTCGTCTCTTTCAAATGCGACGGCATCAGGAAGAATCGTCACGAGTGAACTCGATCTCACAAGTTCGATGAGTGTTGTCATCGAGCTTGTTTCTATGACGATATTCGGCTTGATCCCGTGCCGCTTGAAATGTTTGTCGATGGTTTGTCGGGTGGCGAAAGTCCGGTTCAGCAGGACCATCTCTTCTTTCTCGATGCCCGCAACATCGATGGATTCGTGCGTCATTGCCGCGTGATCGTATCGGCCGACCAATGATAATCGCTCAGTGTGCAGAGGTTGTGCCGCGATACCGGTAACGCTCGACGCCCAGAAGGCGATAGCGCAATCGAGCTTGTCATCGGCAAGGTTGGTTTCGATTTCGTCTTGAGACAAGGCGGTCAGTTCGAGAAATATCCTGGGATATTTCTCGCGAAAGCGCCGGGCGAGCGGGGCAATCAGATAGCCGCTGAAGCTGGGGGTAAATCCAAGCCGCAGCATACCGGAACTTAGGTCATTGACGTCACGCGCGGCGCGGCGCGCCGCGTCGATCTCGCGAAAGGCGCGGTGAACATGGCTTAGATAGGTTGCGCCGGCATCGGTGGCGCGAACGGCTTTCCCTGTACGGTCGAGCAGTTGCACGCCCAGTTCCTGTTCCAACTGTCTTATCTGCTGCGATAGCGCCGGTTGGGATACATGAAGCGCCTGCGCGGCGCGGGTGAAGCTGCCGTGCTCCACGACAGCTGAAAGGTAACGTAGGTGTCGGAGGAGCATCAGTATAACGCCTGCTTATAGAGACCATCTCAAACTGGTCTTGGACAATTATAAGCCGAAAGTCGATACCTGCCGCATCAAGCATGGAGATCGACACAATGCAGAGGCTTATCGAAGGCTTCAAGCGGTTCAGGGATGGAGAATATCCCGAACGTATACCGCTCTTTCAAGAACTCGCGACAAAGCAGGAGCCGGGCACGCTGTTTGTTACGTGTTCCGATAGCAGGGTTGTTCCTGAATTTATCACTCAGAGCGAGCCGGGGGACATGTTTGTTATTCGCAATGCGGGTAACATCATCCCCTCTTTCGGTCCTCATCATGGCGGCGTTTCTGCGACGGTTGAGTATGCTGTCGCGGTCCTGGGCGTAGCCGATATTGTCGTATGCGGTCACTCCGACTGCGGCGCGATGACGGCCATTGCCGACGGGGCTGACCTCAGCACCTTGCCGGCGGTTTCAAGCTGGCTGCACCACGCGGACGCGGCAAAAGCGATCAACGACGCGCATGTTCATAGCTGCAAGTCCGGGAAGGTTGCGGGCATGGTGCGCGAAAACGTCATCGCCCAGCTCGCAAATCTTCGCACGCACCCGTCCGTCGCGCTTGCGCTCTCCGAAGGTCGCGTCCGCCTTCACGGTTGGGTCTATGATATCGGCGAAGGATCGATCGAGGCTTACGACGCTTCGAGCGGCCGGTTCGTCGATCTGATCGACTATCCCGAAACCGACGCCACCGCCCTCAACCTCGTTTCCTGATGCGCAGGGCGCCGGATTTCCGCGCCCGTCATTTCCCAAAATATCGATACTGATGAAAGGTAAATGCATGACCCAAGTTCAAGTGACCCAGACCGCCCGCAAGGCACTGACCGAAGCCGTCATTCAGACGAAGGCCGAGAAACAGCTCAGTTGGACCGCCATTGCTGCAAACAGCGGCCTTTCGCGCGAATTCGTCACCGCTGCGCTGCTCGGACAGCATCCGCTGCCGACGAGCGCTGCCGAGGCCGTTGGCGAGACGCTGGGCCTGAGCGCCGACCAAATCGAGCTGCTTCAGGCGATCCCGATCCGCGGCAGCTTCCCGGATGGCGTGCCCACCGACCCGACCATGTATCGTTTTTATGAGATCATCCAGGTCTACGCCACCACCCTGAAATCTCTTGTTCATGAGGATTTCGGCGACGGCATCATCAGCGCCATCAACTTCAAGCTCAAGCTTGAGAAGCGCGAAGATCCCGAAGGTGGCCACCGCTGCGTCATCACGCTCGACGGCAAGTATCTTCCGACCAAGCCCTTTTAACGCTGGGGCTGGCGCAAGGAAGCGCAGGCCACCCTCTGGCTTCCTTGCGCAAAAAATTACTTGTACCTATCGGTAAAAGATTGTACCGATAGGTACATGCGGTAGACCCTTCGAGGAGACTCGGATGAAACGCCGCACTTTCATTGCTGCCCTCCCTGCTGCGGCCCTCACGGTTCCCGCGCTTGCCAAGGCCACGACCATCACGAAAGGAAATCACATGTCCCGTCCCCCGCTGCCCCCGTTCACTCACGATAGCGCCGTCGAAAAGGTCCGTCTGGCCGAAGATGGCTGGAACACCCGCGATGCGGCCAAGGTCGCGCTGGCCTACACGCTCGACACCCGCTGGCGTAACCGCGTGGAATTCGCGACCAATCGTCAGGAGGCGCAGGCTTTCCTTGAGCGCAAGTGGAACAAGGAACACGAATATCGCCTGATCAAGGAACTCTGGGCTTTTACCGGCAACCGTATTGCTGTGCGTTATGCCTATGAGTATCACGACGACAACGGCCAGTGGTTCCGCGCCTACGGCAACGAAAATTGGCAATTTGCAGAAGACGGATTGATGTCGAACCGCCACGCCAGCATCAACGAAATGCCGATCAAGGAAGCGGATCGCCTGTTTCACTGGCCGCTCGGCCGCCGCCCGGATGACCATGCTTCGCTGAGCGATCTCGGCCTGTGAGCTCCAAGCGCGTCCTCACCGATCGTGCAAGTGCTTTGCCCGCCTTGGCCGAAGCCTTCCGCGAACACGGGTTCGAGGGCGCGACTCTGGCCACTCTGTCGAAGGCAACCGGCCTTGGCAAAGGCAGCCTCTACAACTTCTTTCCCGGCGGGAAGGAAGAGATGATGGACGCTGTTCTGGAGAATATCGATGGCTGGTTTGCCAACGCTATTTTCTCGCCATTGGAGCAGGCCCTTGATCCGGCGGCGGCCATCACGGGCATGTTTGACGACGTAACCGCCTATTTCCGCTCTGGACAGCGGGTATGCGTCGTTGGCTGCCTTGGGCTGAACTCCGCCGGCGAGGCCTTCGCGGCCAAAGTGAAGGGCTACTTCGCGCGCTGGATCTCGGCCCTGGCCCATTGCCTTGAGGCGGGGAAGGTGCCGCCAGCGCTGGCCGCCAACCTCGCTGAAGAGGCGGTTTCCGGGATACAGGGCGCCATCGTGCTGGCACGAGCGCTTGGTGAGGAAGCCAGCTTTCTCCGGATCGTTCAGCGCCTTCAGTCGTCCTTGCTCGATGCCATCGTCCGCTACGGCTGAAACACGCCAAGCTGCTCGGCGCTACCAGATCGACATTCTGACACGAGGACAATGATCCATGTCACACACATTCTTGAAGACCATGTTCGGCCCAAGGTCACGCGCATTGCAGGACATCGACGGTTCGCGGGCCGCCTATGCGCGGATGGAAGCGCAGGCTGGTGAAATCGACATTCTCACCGATCGGGAGCTGGATTTCATCGCCTCGCGAGACAGCTTCTATCTGGCCAGCCTCAGCGAAGATGGCTGGCCCTATATGCAGCATCGCGGCGGCCCGGCCGGGTTTTTGCGCCGGATTTCCGGGAACTGCATTGGGTTTGCCGACTATCGCGGCAACCGGCAGTATCTTTCGACCGCGAACCTGGCGGCCGATAATCGGGTGTGTTTGTTCCTGATGGACTACCCCGCCCGTCGTCGCCTCAAATTGATCGGCCATGCCTATACCAGCGACGACCCCGAAAAGGTCGCCGCATTGATGGTGCCCGGTTACGATGCCGTCGCAGAGCGTGCCTTCGTGATCAACATTGTCGGGTTCGATTGGAACTGCCCCCAGCATATTACGCCCCGTTTCACAGAAGCGCAGATCGCCCAAACCACCCAGCCGCTGCTGGCTGAGATTGATCGGTTGCGCGCCCGCATTGCCGAACTGGAAGGAACATAATGATGGCTGGAAAGCTGACTTGCGGTGTCCACCATGTGGGCCTCACCGTCCCCGATCTCGATCAGGCGCGCGCATTCTTCTGCGACGTGCTCGGCTTCGATGTCGTGGGCGGCAAACCGGACTATCCCTCGATCTTCGTCTCAGACGGCACGGTGCTTCTGACGCTCTGGCGCGCGGCCGATCCGATCACCGCTCGCGCTTTTGATCGTCGCGCCAATATCGGCCTGCATCATCTGTCACTGGCTGTGGCCAACGATGATGCTCTGGACGAGGCGTGGGAAAAGATAAGCGCGCATCCCGAAGTCATCATCGATGTTGCGCCTGAACCGATGCGCCCGGGATCGGCAACACGGCATTTTCTGGTGTTTATTCCCGGCGGCATCCGCCTTGAACTCGCGACACCCTTTGCCAAAGGCTGAAAAGCTTCGAGAATAACCATGGCGTGTGTCACAGTTAAAAACCGTTGGTCCCTTCCCCGTGCCGCCGGGCATAAAAACGGCGGCCGGAGATACTCCGACCGCCATATGTGACACGCCCCGCCCCTCAATCGGCATCAGCCATAGCTGGCCTGAAGAAAGCGCTCCGCATCGAGCGCTGCCATGCAGCCCATGCCCGCCGCCGTCACCGCCTGACGATAGACCTTGTCCGCCACATCGCCGGCGGCAAAAACGCCGGGAATGGCCGTCAGCGAGGTGCCGGGACGCACCTGCAAATAGCGATCCTCATCAAGCGGCATTTTGCCAACGAACAGGTCGGTCGCTGGCTTGTGACCGATGGCCACGAAAGCGCCCTGCGTCGGATGCCGGCTGCTTTGGCCACGGATTGTATCGATCAGGTCCAACCCGCTCAGCGCCCCACCCGGCCCCTCGCCGACAAAGCGCGCCACTGCCTTGTTCCACAGCACATGGATGCGGGGATGAGCGAACAAGCGATCCTGAAGCATCTTCTCCGCGCGCAACGTGTCCCGGCGGTGGATCAACGTCACATCCGGGCTGTGATTGGTCAGATATAGCGCTTCCTCCACCGCCGTATTGCCGCCGCCGATCACGCAGACCGGACGTCCGCGATAGAAAAATCCGTCACAGGTGGCACAGGCCGATACCCCCTTGCCGGACAGCGCCGCTTCGCCATCCACCCCCAGCCATCGCGCCTGTGCGCCCGTGGCGATGATCAGCGCGTCGCACAGATAGGTAACGCCGCTGTCGCCCGTCAGACAAAAGGGGGGCGCGGACAGTTCGACATCGACAATCGTGTCCCACATCATCCGCGCGCCCACATGCTCGGCCTGCGCCTGCATCTGTTCCATCAACCATGGACCTTGCACCACATCGCGAAAGCCGGGGTAGTTTTCGACATCGGTGGTGATGGTCAATTGCCCGCCCGGCTGCATGCCCTGAAGGACGATGGGGTTGAGCCCTGCCCGCGCGGCATAAATCGCGGCGCTGAGCCCCGCAGGGCCGGAGCCCAAAATAATGACGCGGGCCGTGATCTGCTCGCTCATTGACCTTTCCCTCCTGCCGACGTTGCGACCGGACCGCGCAGGAATTCCGCCTCAATCTGCAATGTCACTTCATCGCCCAGCAAAGCCGCATATTTGGTCATACCGAACTCCGATTTGCGGATCACCGTACTGGCCGAAAATCCGGCGCGCGGGGTGGGCAGACCAAACCCCGTGCCCGTGCCGTTAAAGGTAACGGCAAAGGTCACCGGCCGAGTCACGCCCCGCATGGTCAGATCGCCCGCCATCATGCCGTGATGCCCATCGCCCGGATCAATCGAGCGCGAGGTAAAGGTGATGGCCTTGCCGTGCACAGCGTCGAACCACGCCTCTTGCGCCAGTTCCTTGTCCAATGCCGGTTGCCCGGTGCTGGCCGAAGCGGGATCGATCCGGGCGGAGACATGGGCATGTTCAGGATGGGCCGGATCATAATCAAATTGCGCTGCGATCTTGTCGAAACGCATGGTGTAAAACGAAAAGCCAAGGTGGCTCAGCCTGACGGTGACGCTGGCATGGGTTGGATCGATCATCCACACCCCGGCGGGCATATCGACCGGATCGTGCGAGGTGATGCCGGGCTCGGCGTGCAAAGGCACAGCAGCAGCAAGAATGAACAGCCCAACGCTGGCAAGAATGCGAGTGGTCATAAAATGATCCTGTAGGGAAAGTTCAAGGTTGGGTCGCCGAGCGCGTCGGGTGCCACACGATCAGCTTCCACCGCCCCTCCTCACGCCGATAAACTGCGGTGAAATATTGCGCGCCCGCATTGCCCCGCCCATTGACCGTGACATCAAATCGAAAGAGGCCCGTAAGAACCCCCACATCGCCTCGCACCGAGGCATGAAGGTCATCAAGACTGTAGCTTTTATAGACGACCCCCTCGGTGGCCAGATGGTCGAGATAGGCCTTCTTGTCCCTCTCGAAACCTGACGCATCGACATAGATGAGATCGGCGCCGGTCATGGCGTCAATAGCGGCCAGATCGACATGGGCCACCGCATCGCGACGGGCATGTTCAAAGGCGATCAGAGCGTCAGTGGCGGCGTTCGAAACGGGCGCGGCCAAAGCGGCAACAGGCCCTATCGCCAAAAGGCAGGCCAGAGGGCCGAGCAAAAATCTGGTCATGAGCGGAAATCTCGCATGGCTCCGCCACGGCCGACTCCAAGGGGCGACCGTAACGGAAAACGGAATGGGAAAGCGGACAAGGCGAGTTGGGAAAGATGCCTATTTCAGGGCATATTTGACCGAACAACCATAGGGCATGGCCGCCTTGGTGGTAATCGGCTTACCGGCCAGCGCCTCATCCAGCGCAGCGGCGATATAGTTCTTCGCCTGGGGCAGATCCTCCACACGGTTGGTAGGGATACTGTCAATACCGCCCATATAGAGCAATTTCCCGTCGCGCCCGATCAGGAACATATGCGGGGTGGTTGTGGCGCCATACAGATGCCCCACCACGCCCTTGGGGTCGAGCAACACATCGCTGGGCGCGGCTTTCTGCTGGGCGGCGGTTGCAAGGGCGGTTTCGGGGGTGCGATAACCTTCACGCCCCGGCGCACCCGAATTGATCGACAACCAGGTCACGCCGCGTTTCGTATAGGTCCGCTGAAGCGCCTGCATATGGCCGCTGCCATAATGTTTGCGGACAAAGGGGCATTCCGGATTGGTCCATTCCAGAACGATGAACTTGCCCTTGAACCTATTGAGCGAGACCTCCTTGCCATGCATGTCCGTCAGCGTGAAATTGGGCGCGACATCGCCCACATGCACATCGGCAAGAGCCGTGACGGGCCCCGCAGCAAGGCCAAGGAACAGAGCGGTGGACAGAAAATTTCGTTTCATAAACAGCTCCTTGAAGCAATCGGAAGGAAAGGGGATCATGCTTGCGGCGATGCCGTCGGAAGACCGTCCAGCGCCTTGAGGATTTCATCCGTGGTCACCAGATCGCGCACCAGCAGCGGCTCGCCAGCGCCGGGCGCATAGAGGATGTGCAAGGGCACGCCGCTGCGTCCGTTAGCCGCCAGGATTTTGGTGATGGTGGCATCGCGGCGGGTCCAGTCGGCTTCCATCAGGACCACGCCATGGTTGCGAAAGGAGCGGCTGACATCGGGACGGCTCAGCACCATCTGTTTGTTGACGATGCAGGTGGCGCACCATGCGGCGCTGAAATCAACGAAGACCGGCTTGCCCTCGCTGCGCATCTGCGCCAGCTTTTCGGGGGTAAAGGCCTGCCATTCGCCCGATGCGTCGCTGGCGGCGGCAGGCGGCAGCAGCAGCGATCCGGCATAAGCGAACCACAGCGCTGCTCCACCGCACAGTGTCAGCAAGCCCAATGCAAAGCGGCGTACCGGGGCTTCCTGAAACATCGTGCCCCAGCGGCCCCATGCCCAAAGACCGATGGAAAGCAGCAGCATCGCCACCATCGCCTGCAACAGGCCGTTCATGCCCGTCTGTTGCCCGAATACCCAGAGCAACCAGATGATCGTGCCCAGCAGGGGGAAAGCCATCGCCTGTTTCAGCGTGTCCATCCACGCCCCCGGCTTGGGCAAAAAGGCCAGCCATTGCGGGCGCAGCGACAGCACCAGATAGGGCGACGCCATGCCCAGCGCGAGGGCCGTGAACACCACAAAGCCGATAAAGGTCGATTGCGTCAGCGCAAAGGCAAGCGCGGTGCCCATAAAGGGCGCGGTGCAGGGTGTGGCCAGAACCGTGGCCAGAACGCCGCTCATAAAGGAGCCGCTTATGCCGCCCTTGGTCCGTACCCGGCCCGCCGCGCCAACCAGTCCCGCGCCCATTTCAAAGATACCCAGCAGGCTGAACGCCAGCGTCAGCAGCAACAGGCACAGCATCACCACAATGATCGGCGACTGCAACTGAAACCCCCATGCCAGTTGCGCCCCGGCGGCACGCAGCCCCATCAGCGTGCCCGCCAGCACCCAGAAGGACACCAACACCCCCAGCACATAGATCCAGCCATGCAGCGCAATCTTGCGCCTGTCATCGCCCGCGCTTTGCACAAAACCCATGATCTTGAGCGAGAGCACCGGAAAGACACAGGGCATCAGATTGAGGATCATGCCGCCAATAAAAGCGGTCAGCAGCATGCCGCCCAGCGTCGCCAGATCCGCGCCGGATGCAGGGGCCGGGACCAAAGGATCATGCACCGCCCCGCCCCCGGCTCCTATCCGGGCCGTGACCCGCGCCGCCGTGACGCCATCGCCCCAACCCTGCGCCACCCAGACCCCGTTCAATGCCGTGGGCGTGCCTTGCGCATATTGCGATGGTTTGAGCGTGACCGACAGCACGCCATTATCGAGGGTCGGATTTTGCGGCGCGCCCGATTGGGTAACGCCCGCATCATCGGCGAAGAAATAAGCGCCACCGGGCAGCGGTTGCCCCGAGAGCGGACGCGCGGTCAGGCGATAGCTGCCATCGCCCAGCCTTTGCGTGGCAAATTCCCACTTGGGGGCCGGTTGCGGCAATTGCGCCCGCGCCTTTTCAAACAGCGCCGCATGGGCCGGATCGGGCAATGCCGATGCGCCCACCGGCAGGCTGAGCACCAGATCCGCCCCGCCCGGGATGCATTCCTCGGCGCTGCATACCAGCCAGTCAACGCGTGCCTTGATCTGCGCGCGCGCACCATTCAGCGCCGCCGTGCGGATCGGGCTGGCCAGCAGGACATCACCCTCATAGCCATAATTCATGATCGTGGAGAGCGGCAGCCGCGTGGGCGTCGGCCAGTCGATGGGCCCGGCCTCAAATCCCTTGGGCAGCGTCCATTTGATCGTGGTGGCCAGCCCCGAATCCCCGGAATTGCGCCAATAGGTGTGCCAAGTCGGGTCCATGGTCAGATGCACGCCCACCATGACCGGTTGGCCCGGCACAAAGGCGCTTTCACGCGCAACCAGTTCGGCCACCACGTGACCATCGCGGACCGGGGCCGCATGGGCGGGAGCAAGAGAAGCGCACATCAGACCGGCCATGCCGATCATCGTGCGGGCGAATTGAGATAGATGCATGATCATGGGACTTTCGTTGCCTCCCATGCCTGAAGGCGCCATTGGCCGTGCTCCTGGACATAAACGCCGGTAAACAGCGTCTTGCCTGTGCGGACCGGGGGCGATGATGCATTGGTGGCATAGGTGTAGAGGCCATGGGTCACCGCCACGTCGCCCATCACGCGCACCTTTTCCTGCGTCATGTCATAGGAGGCCAGCGTGACCTCACCCTTGGCGATATAGGCCAGATATTGCGCCTTGTTCTGGCGCAATCCGCTGGCATGGACATAATTGAGATCCCCGGTCGTCATCCGGTCAAGGGTGGGCAGATCGCGCGAGACCGTTGCATCCAGCCTCTGGTGCTCGATCCGCAGCAGCACGGCCTGTTCGACATCAGAGGCGCAGACCGGCGTCGCGATGATTGCCAGTAGCGGTATGAGCATGGCTTCCCGCAGTTTAAAATGTCTCATCCTCGGGTTCCTCAAAACTTCTTGGAAATATCAAGCGTCCAGGTCCGGCCCGGCAACAACTGGCCATAGACCCCGGTGTTGTAGCCCTGCGGCGTGCCGTCGAGCGGAGGGTGCTGGTCCAGCAGATTGACCACGCCCAGCCGTATCCCCAGCCCCTTGAGAGCATCGGTGCGATCATGGAATTCATAGCCGACCGACAGGTTGTAGGTGGTGGTCGCGGGCACGACATAACGATAGTAAACCGTGCCCAGATTGGTGCCCTTGGCGATATAGGATGGCGCGCCCAGTTGCTGATACAGCGCTTCGGACTGGGCCTGCTGCGTGGCGGTGCCAACGGGCAAGGCCACGCTGCTCGATTGATAGGAGCCGATGTAATAGGCCCCCATCGAAGCCGAAAAGCCGCCCTTGAGCCATGTCAGGCTGAGATTGCCCCGCCATTTGCTGGCCCCGTCACGGCCCAGCCGCACATCCGGCAAAGAGCCGACGGTGGGCGTCACTTCATAACGGCGCAGATTGGCCGCATCGGCCTGAAGCACAAAGCGGCCCACTGTCCATTCCGGCGAACGATAGGTGGCGCTGAAATCAAGGCCGGAGATAAACGAACTGGCCGAATTGAACGGCGGGGTGCGCACGCCATAGATGGTATTATCGCTGTTGCGGATGACGCGCGGATCGCCCTTATAGGCATCGGTCCCGCTGCCAAAGGGCTGTGCGCCATAGGCAATGCCGGGATTGGCCGCGACGATCTTGCTGAGCAAGGCCGCATCATTCTGCAGAATGTCGGACACGGCAACGGTGGTGATCAGGTTACGCTGGCTGATTTCCCAGTAATCGACCGAAAAGCGCAGGCCGCGCATAAAGGGCACATCAACCACGGCGCCCAGCGAGCGGCCCGTCGATTCCTCGGGCCGAAGTGCGGAATTGCCCGCAAAGATCGTCCAGTGCGGCCCGCTGACATTGGTCATCGGGTCAAGGAATACCGAAAGGTTCTTGCGCTCTCCGCCATTCAGCGTGGGCAGATTGGGGGCGCGAAAGCCCTGATTGTAAGAGCCGCGGAACAACAGCCAACTGGTCGGGTGCAGCGTCACTCCAAATTTGGGTTTCACCACCGAGCCAAAGTCGCTGTAATTTTCAAACCGGAACGATCCGGTCAGTTCGAGCGAGCGGATCAGCGGCACATGATTGTCGGGCGAAATCACCGGCAACACCGCCTCGCCATAAACGCTGCTGATGTTGCGGCTTGCCGCCCAACTTGCGGCGGGGCCAAACAGGATGAAGTCATTGTTGTCGGTGGCCAGACCCGATCCGGCCGGATTGAGCCCGGCGTAGGGCGGCATGGAGAAGCTGAAACTTTCGCGCCGATGTTCCGCGCCCGCCGCCACGGACAGCGGGCCCGCCCACAGATCGATCAGCTTGCCACTGATCTTGGCATCGACACCGGCCAGCGAGGACCGGCCGCGGCGAACAAAATCGGCCAGAAACGGCGTATAGGCGCTGGCCGGATTGCTGTAGGGCTGATCGACCACAATCGCCCCGCCCACCTGCCTAAAGGTAAAGCCAAAAGGATTATACGTCCCGTTCTGCACCGCCTGTTGCAGCAGGCTTTCGCGCACGGCATTATGGCCGATGTCGGTGACTTCGCTGGCCGTGTAATAGGCCGCCGTTTCCCAGCGCCATTTCCCGCCCAGCGTACCGCGCAATCCGCCCAGCACGCGATAGACCGTATCGGAAATCTCGTCGCGTTCATTGGGCAGATCGGTAAACACCTTGGTCAGCAGGGTGACCGATTGGCCATAAGGATTGAACGGGCTGCTGGCCGGTACGATCAGCTTCTGATCGGCAAAGCTGCCGCCATTATAGCTGATCGGCTGACGAACCAGTACCGAATGCGCGCGGTAATAGGACGCCTCGCCAAAGGCGGTGAGATTGGGCGAAATTTCATAGTCGATCGCCGCGAACACATTGATCCGGTCGCTTTGCGGGACAATGGCCTGATAGGCGTTGTTGTTGAAGTAATAGCCGGGAGCGGTATCGACGCTGCGCGCGGGCGCGGTGGTGCTGAGGGAATAGGTGCCGCCGGTCTGCGGAACAACATAATTGGTCGTGCTGCCCGAACCGATGGTAAAGCTGGGATAGGCCCCGGCGGCCTGAAGGCGATAGAAGGGATTGGCCGACAGCGGGATCAACGTGCTGACCGCATTCCACGGCGCTGGCGCCTGCGACACGAAATTGCCCGCAGCGGTGTAGGGACGATCTTTGAGGAAAATAGCGTCGCGGTGATAGAAATCGACGGTGGCGGTGATATGCCCACGCCCCTGCGCGAATTTCATGCCCGCCAGCAGCGAGGCGCCAAATTCCTTGCCATCGCCATATTCATTCGCGGTGGAGCGGACTTTGGCCTCCAGCCCGTTGAATTTCTTGTCGATGATATAGTTGATGACCCCCGCCACCGCATCCGAACCATAAATGGATGACGCACCGTCGCGCAGCAATTCGATGTGATTGACGCCCTGTGTCGGCAATTGGTTCACATTGACCGAGGCAGATGGCAGGCCGCCTTCGTCGGTGGTGCTGATCGCATGGGGCGCCAATCGTCGCCCATCAAGCAGGACCAGCGTGTTGCCGCTGCCGATGCCGCGCAGGTTGATCGCGGCAAAATCGCCGCGTGCGGAAAAGGAGCCATTGGCCCCTTCATTGAGCGGCGCGCCCGTCACCTGCGGCAGGCTGGTCAGCAGCGCCACCGGCGTGCTGGCGTTGCGGGTGGCCATCACGCTTTGATCCACCACCGACAGAGGCAGAGCGCCGCTGTCGGCGCGCCGGATGTTGCTGCCGGTGACGATGATTTCCTGCACTGTGGGCGCAGGCGGGCGCGGATCGCTGGGGACCGAAGCAGCCGGGGGCGAACTGACAGGTTGCGTCATCGCCACCGGGGTTGACCGGGGGCGAACCGGGTCGCCGGATTTGCGCAAAACAACAGTATGCCCATTGTCGCTGATCACGCTCAGCCCGGTTCCGGCAAGAACCGTCCGGAGCGCCTGTCTGATATCATAGGCCCCGTGCAAGGGCTGTATCCGCGAAGCGTTGGCATCCTCCAGCGGGAAGATGATCTGAAGCCCTGCCTGTTTGGCGAACAACGGCAATCCGGTACGCACCGATTGTGCAGGAACATCGAAATTCCGGGTCTGTGCTGCGGCTGTGGCAGAATGGGCAAAGACGGCAGCACTAGCCATCAAGGCCGCCCGACAAAGGCTCCCTCTCATCACTCTCTCCTTACCTCACCCTTTGTTATCCAGGGCGTTTTTGGTCTTCAGGACAGATGACGATCACGGAAAAATATTCCGCCGCGCTTCCTCATATTTTTTTAAAAAAACTTCAGATCTTTTGAAAACTCCAGAAAAGATTGAGAATTTTACTTTTTCGTCAAGCGGATCGTTTCACCTTGCCGCTCCACTTTGGCATCCAGCATCGTGGCCGCCGCCGTCGAAAAGCCAAGCGGATCGTTGCGCGAAAACCAGCCGACGACCCGTTTGTCCGCCAGGGCCTGATCGGCCACAACGATCTGCATCCGGTTATAGCGGTTGAAACTCTCCGCCGCCTCGCGCAGCGTTTCACCGTCCAGCCCGACCGAACCTTCGCGCCACGCCATCTGGCGGCTCATGGCATCATCGGACAGACGCGCCAGTTTCAACCCTCCGGCGGGGTCAATGGTGGCCGTTTCATTGCGATGCAGATCAATGGCGCGATCATGATCGGCCGCCGTCATCCTGACGATACCCTCGCTGACCACGATTTTCGTCCCACCTTCCCTGCTGACAGAGAAGGCCGTGCCGACGGCAACAAAACGGGCACCATTGGCCGAAACTGTAAAGGGCCGCGTCTTGTCCTTGGCCACATGGAACCAGCCCATGCCCTCGACCAGCGCCACATTGCGCGCATCGCGCCGCATGGTCACGTCGACGCGCGACTGGCTGTCCAGAACGATATGCGATCCATCGGCCAGAGTGAATTCGCGCACTTCCCCCCTGCCGGTCTGGAAAATCTGCGGCTCATCCAGAACATAGGGCCGCAACAGCAAGACCGCCGCCGCCGAGGCCGCGATGGCGGCGCCGCCGCCGATCATCCAGCGCCGGGTAAAGCGTTGATGCGCCCAGCCACGCGGCAATGGCGGGGCCACAGCCGGGTTCTGCGCCGCACCATTGAGCATCTGCCACAAGGCCATCGCCCGCATATAGGCGCCCTTGTGGCGACTGTCAGCTTCAAGCCATGCGGCAAGATTGGCGCGATCCTCCGGACTGGCATTGCCCGACACCATGCGAGCCAGCCATTCGGCGGCGATCTCGTCAATCGTCATTGCGGGATCAGGAGTCATCACGCGGCGCCTTCCTGTTGCTGCCCATCGGCATCCATCTCGGCTATGGCCTGCATCAGCAATTTCATCCCCCGCGCCACATCCTTTTCAACCACGTTTTCCGAAATACCCAATCGCTCGGCGGTTTCTCTCTGGCTCAACTGATGCACCTTGCGCATGGTGAACACCTCCCGGCATCGGTCAGGCAGACTTTCGATCAGCCTGCACACCATTTCATATTGCTGTTGCCCGCTAAGCACGCGCTCGGCGGATGGACTCTCATCTATGACGTGCAGGGATTCAAATTCCGCCAGACTTTCGAATTTTACGATCTTTTCGCGCCGGAACCGCTCGATCATGATATTGCGCAGGACCGTGTAGAAATAGGCACGACCGTTGCGGATATGGGAGAGATCCTGCGCCGCGCCGATCCGGCAATAGGCGTCCTGAATGATGTCATCCTCCTGATCCCGCAACTTGCCGACGCGGCGCAACCAGCGGCGTACCTCGCCTTCAAAGGGCAAGAGGTTCGCCCCGATCCAGGCGATGACGCCGTCATCCATGGGTTTTGGTGATCTCCTCTCCCGGATCAGTGCCGACTCTTGCGTTTTGGTCGCCGGTCGATCTGCTGGGCCGATTTCCATCATAGGCCGGGATTATGCGGGAAGGAAATAGCAATCAGGATTGCTATACTCAATTATATTCCCACACGCAGAAAACCGGCCCTGCCATGGGTCTTTCGACGCCCCGGTCGGCATCCCATGGCGATTGGGCATGAGGGCCTTGGCCGCCATAATCGGGACAAAATGAACGGGATTTCTTGCTACGTATTTCTGTAAGATTTTGAATCAAAATTATATTTCTTCAATTTATCATAGAGCGTTTTGCGCGGCATGGCAAAAATCTCGGCAACCAGACTGACATCGCCGCCATGTTCGCGCAGGTATTTCTCGATCAGCGCTTTCTCAAAGAGCGCAACCTTGTCGTTGAAACAACTGGTTTCAAATTCGCTGCCAGACTTGTTGATGCACAGCACATGTCGAAATGCGAAATGCCGCAATTCATGGGCGTTTCCAGGCCAATGATGGGTCAAAAGATAGGCCAGAACATCATCAGAGGTGATCGGGATCTCGCGGTTGAACTCATCAGCGGCCAATCCGCAGAAGGTCGCGAAAATGGGCAGGATATCCTCAGGCCGTTCGCGCAGCGGCGGGATAATGATGGTCGCACCGGCAAGGCGATAATAGAGGTCGGAGCGAAACAGCCTACGCTCGGCGGCCTCTTTCAGGTCCACTTTTGCCGATGCCACGAACTGAATATCGAGCGGTTCGACATGGCGGGCGCCCGGCCGGGCAAGCACACGGTCTTCGAGCAAGCGCAGAAAATGCGGTTGCACCGAAATCGGCATACTGTCCATTTCGTCCAGCAGCAGCACGCCCCCCTGTGCCTGTTCGAGCTTGCCGGGGCGAACGGGACTGCCAAACAGGACTTCGTCCACATTGCCATCGTTAAGGGACGCGCAATTGATCGTGACCAGCGCCTTTTGTCGACGCGGCCCGCGCCTTTGCAACAGTCGCGCCACCAGTTCCTTGCCCACGCCCGTTTCGCCGACCACAACCGTATCCAGACCGGCATGGGCCAGAGCATCAATGTCGCGGCGCAACTGTTCGACGCATTGCGAATGGCCCACAAGCGGATGATCGCCATAATCATTGGCCAATTGCTGCAACCAACGGTTTTCCAGCGCCTTTTTGCGCTGACCGACGGCCTGCCCCACGGTGGCGGCCAGATCGCTCATCGCAAAGGGCTTGGTCAGGAAATCGAAGGCCCCACCCTTGAGCGCGGCCACCGCCATCGGCGCATTGGCATGGCCGGTGATAAAAACTATCGGTATTTCAGGGTCCATGTTGCGCACCTGCTGGACAAAGGCAAAGCCATCCATACCGGGCATGCGGATATCCGAGACGATCACAATATGAAGATTGGGCGTAAGTCGGTCGAGGGCGCTTTGCGCGACGGCATGGGCTTCGACGCGAAAACCGGCAAGATCCAGTCCTTGCTGACAGGCCAGACGCAATTCCTGATCGTCATCGACCAGCAGAATGAGAGGCTCTTTATCCATGGTTATTATACCGCCTCCAGCGTGATGTCGAAAGTGGCGCCCCCGCCCGGTGTGGCGCGATACTGAATGGTGCCGCCAAAGGATGAAATAATGTCGCGCGATATGCCCAGCCCCAAACCCATTCCGGTGGGTTTTGTGGTGATGAAGGGGGCAAAGATCGAGGGCAGCGCCTGCTCCTCGATACCCGGACCATTGTCGGCCAGAGTGATGATCGCCTTGCCCGCATCGCAGTGCGCCGAGATGGAAATCACCCCTTCCGCCCGATCGCCCAGCGCTTCGAGGCTGTTTTGCAAGAGGTTGATTAAAACCTGCTCCATCTGCACCCGCACCGCCTTGATATGGACCTGCGCCAGTTCGCTCTCGTCATAATCCAGACGCGTGCTGCTGTGACGCAGGGACTCACCGATAATCAGCAGCGCGCCCTGGAGGATGTCCCATATGGAATATCGGTCGATCTCGCTTTGTCGCTTGATCGAAAAGCTGCGCAACTGATCCGATATTTTGCCGATCCTTTCGGTCAGACTGATGATTTTCGCCATATTGTCTCTGGCCACGCCATGTCTGCCCCTGTCCTGCAAGGCTAAGCCATTTTCGGCATAGCTACGGATGGCGGCGACCGGCTGGTTGATTTCATGGGCAACCTCTGCGGCCACCGCGCCCAGAATGGTCAGTCGGTTGGCACGCGCCAAGGCCTCGCGCGCCTCGCGGAAAGAACGCAAGGCTTCCTCGCGAGCGGCGGATTCGGCGCGGATGGAGGCATTGCTGGCCTCAAGCTCGCGGGTGCGCAATTGTACCTGACGCTCCAGATCGATCAGATAGCGGCGCTGTATCCCCCGGCGGATGCGCACCCGCGCCCAAAGACCAAACAGAATCAATTCCACCAGCCCGAGCGCAATCGTGGCAATGACCAGCCGGCTGCGCTGTTCGGCAATGAAGGGGTTGAGCGGCAAAAAATAGCACAACGTCAGCCCCTCCTCGCGCAGGGGGAGGCGGGCCACCACCTGTCGCACATGGCGATTGCCGATGGTCCATTCAAAATCGCCATTCGCCAGCCGTTCAACCGGCAGCGGATCAATGCCAAGACCGGGAAAACGGGCTGCTGTCTCGTTCTGCTTGCGCTCCTCGGCGGAAAGCGGGGTGAGCGAGTGAAGCCGCAATGCCGGTTGGCTCGCGATCAGGGCCATGCCTTGCTGATCGAAAGCCAGCGTGTATCCGGGCAGAAAGGCCCAGTTGCGCTCGACTTCAAAGAATTCGATCTTGAGCGCCAGCACGCCAATCGCCTTGCCCGCCCGCTCTATCCGGCGCGCCAGATAAAGGCCGGGGCGATGGCTGACCGTGCCCAGCGCGAAATAAGAGCCCGAGCCGGTTCGCAAGGCGTCGATGAAATAGGAACGGAAGCGGTAATTATGCCCGACAAACGTGTCAGGCTGCTGCCAGTTACTGGCCGCAAAAGTATCGCCGTTCTGATTCATCACATAGATGTCGGAGGCATGAGTCCGTTCCGCGATCAATTGCAAAGTGTGATTGAGTTTCTGAATATGCTTTGGATCCGGACGGTTGATCACCTCGAACACATCGGGATGTTCGGTCACCAGAATGGGGATGAGGCGGAATTTCTGCATCTCGCTCTTTAACAGTGAACCATTGGCGCTGACGCCGCGATTGGCATCAGCGCTGGCCTCGGCTCTGGCCAGACCGTTGGTCCACCACACGCCAATCACCCAAAAGATTGCCAGAGACACCGCAAAGCCAAAGGCACTCCACAATATCCATCGGCCCGGAACGAATGCGGTAATCCCGACTTGTGCAGAATTCCGCCAGGGAAGCGGCAGTGCCCGTGCGAAAATCCGCAATTTCTCACCTCCCCCAGACCAGCATAATTTTTATATTTCATTACTTTAGTGGCATTTAGGCAAGCACTTAGCCGCTCAACCAAAGCCTCGATATACCTGCATTCTAGACGGACAAAGTTCGCAACATCAAGAATACAAAACCGGAGGGGAACATCGTGAGAGGCATTCATTTACGCCGCAGCAGCGCGCGATTTCATGACGCAGGTCTCATCGCTTTGGCAGCAGCACTTATGCCCACCATGGCAGGCGCGCAGACCAGCGGACCTGCATCAACCGAGACCGCCGCGACGCAACCGTCCGCAAGCGAGGAAAAGGCCGGGGATCAGGCCATTATCGTCACCGGCACACGCATTCAGGGGGGATTTAACGCGCCGACACCGGTGACGGTAGCCTCGGTCGAAGACCTCAAACAGGCCGCCCCCACGAATATAGCCGATGGTCTGAACCAACTGCCGGCCTTTAACAGCAGCACGCGCACCACCAGTCCGGGCACTGCGGCGGCAACGGGCAACAATGGCCAGAACCTGCTTAACCTGCGCGGCCTTGGTCCCAACCGAACGCTGATTTTGCTGAACGGCAACCGCATGGTCGCCACCAACTTTCTCGGCTCGGTGGACGTCAATATCCTCCCGCAGGCGCTGATCAAGCGGGTTGATGTAGTCACGGGCGGCGCCTCGGCGGCCTATGGTTCGGATGCGGTTTCGGGCGTGGTCAATTTCGTGCTCGACGAAAATCTCAATGGGCTCAAGGGTGAAATTCGCGGCGGCCTGTCGACCTATGGCGATATGGGATCGAAAGCGGCCTCGCTGGCCTATGGCAAAAGCTTCATCGACGACCGCCTGCATATTCTGGCCAGCGCCGAATATTTCCAGCAGGACGGCATTCGCGCCGATCAATCAACCGGCCGCGCCTGGTTCGATAAAGCCGCAGGGCAATATGCCGTGCCTGGGGCGGCCACCACGGTATCGGTCGTTCCCGATATTCGCAGTTCGGCGGGCGCCTATGGCGGGCTGATTACGGCGGGCGCGCTCAAGGGCATCACGTTTCTGCCCAATGGTCAGCTTGGCACTTTCAACTATGGCACGCTGACATCATCGACCTTTCAGAGCGGGGGTGACGGGCCTCGGCTGAACATCGGCTTTTCGCCATCTCAGGAACGATACAACATGTTCCTGCGCGCGGCCTTTGATGTGACGGACAAGATCCAGATCTTTGCCGAAGGTCTGCATGCCTACAGCCACACCAATCAGGGCGCTTTCGTCAATTCCGAAACCGGGTCGGCTAACCAGTTCACGATTTTCCGTGACAATGCCTACCTGCCCGGCGCTCTGGCCACGCTCATGGATGCCAACCACCTGACTGCGGTGACGGTGGGTCGCTATTCGCCCGATTTTCCGCTGGTCGAGATCGAATCCGTGGGCAAGATCTATCGCGGAGCAATCGGAGCCAAGGCAGATCTTGGCCATGACTGGAAATTCGACACTACCTTCAATTATGGCCGATCGGTCCAGAATCTGTTCGAAAACAACCTGACGATCAACCGCAATCTCTATGCTGCGGCCGATGCTGTGCGCGATTCCAGCGGCAATATCGTCTGCCGTTCAACGCTTTCGGGTCTTGATGTCGGGTGCAAGCCGCTCAACATCTTTGGCGTGGGTTCACCCGGCGCCGATGCGATCCGCTATGTCACCGGCAACAGCCAGAAGTTCCTGACGATGGAACAATATGTGGCATCGGCCAACATCTCGGGGAAGCTGGGGGAACGGTTCTCACTGGGGGCGGGGCCGATCTCGGTGGCGACCGGGGTGGAATATCGCAAGGAAACGGCGGTCCAGACGACCGATGCCCTCTCGCCGATCACCACCTCCACCGCCGGGCTGCGCGGGGCGCCTTCCTCGCAGAACAACCGGCCCGGCGGCTTCAATTTCTTCAATCCCCTGCCCTTCACCGGCAGCTATACGGTGAAGGAAGGCTATCTCGAACTGGGCATCCCGGTGCTCAAGGACAGCCCGGTCGGCAAATCGCTCAGCCTGTCCACCGCCGCCCGCTATGCTTATTACAGCCGCACCGGCGGGGTGACGACATGGAAGCTGGGCGCGGAATATGAACCCGTCGATGGCATCCGCCTGCGCGCGGTACGTTCGCGCGACATTCGCGGGGCCAGCATTCTGGAACTGTTCAACCCCTCGACCCAGAGCAGCAACACCCAGCTCTATCAGGGGCGCAATATCCAGAACCTGACGATCAGCCTCGGCAATCCCGATCTGGTCCCGGAAAAGGCCGATACGACCACGTTTGGCGTGGTTCTGCGCCCGGCCTTTATCCCCGGTCTGCAAATTTCGGTCGATCGCTATGTCATCAAGATCAAGGATGCCATCGGCGCCCTGACCGCTCAGCAGACGATTGACGGCTGCGCGGCGGGCAGCAGCTTCCTTTGCAGCCAGTTGACGCTGACCACGGCGGGCACGCTGATTACCCGCACGCCCAGTCTCAATCTTGCGGTGCAGCAGGTGAGCGGCATCGACTTCGAGGCGGCCTATAATCGGCGCATCGGTCCGGGCACGCTGACCCTGCGTGCGCTGGCGACCAACCGCACCTCGGCCTATATCATCCTGAACGGTTCCGCACCAATCAGCAGTTTGGGCGAGACCACCACACCCCGCTGGACCGGCAATCTTTCAGTCCGCTATGCCACGGACAAATGGTCGCTCTTCGTTCAAGAGCAGTATATCTCTCCCTCTTTGTTTGACGCGACCAAGGTGGAAGGGGTTGATACGAACCTCAACCATACGCCCGCCATTCTTTATACCAACGCGACATTCACCTATAATCTGGGCCTTGGCGGCGCAAAGCAGCAGCTTTTCCTGTCGGTGAACAACCTGTTCAATCAGGACCCGCCCATCGCCACCCGCAATCCGACCACTTTTTCCAGCCCCACCACCGGCGCCTATGACTCGATCGGGCGCTACTTCACGGCGGGTGTCCGTTTCCAATTCTGATCGCAAGTGCGTGGCCGATCCTGTGGCTGGCCACAAACATGGAGTTTATGATGCAGGCCCAACCGCAAAACACGCCTTTGCACAAGGCGCCTCTTTACAAGCAGCTTTATGTGCAAGTGCTTGTCGCGATCACGCTGGGAACGTTGTTGGGCTATTTTTACCCTGATTTCGGCGCCTCGCTCAAACCTTTGGGAGACGGCTTCATCAAACTGGTGAAGATGGTGATCGCCCCGGTGATCTTCCTGACGGTGGCGACCGGGATTGCCGGAATGCATGAACTGGCAGCAGTCGGGCGGGTCGTCTGGAAAAGTATGCTGTACTTTCTGGTGGTCTCCTCTTTTGCCCTGATACTGGGAATGGTGGTGGCCAATATCGTCCAGCCCGGCGCCGCAATGCACATCAACCCCGCTTCGCTTCAGGCCAGCAGCGTGGCCGATTATGCGGCCAAGGCGCATGAACAAACCACCGTCGGATTTCTGATGGGGATCATTCCGGATTCGCTGTTGAGCGGCCTGCTCAACGGCAATATCCTGCAAACGCTGATGGCGGCGGTGCTTTTTGCCATTGCCATGGTGCTGGTCGGCGAACCGGCCCGCCCGCTGCTGCAGATGATGGAAACCGCCTCGGTCGTGGTGTTCCGTCTGGTGGCGATCCTGATGAAATTCGCGCCCATCGGGGCTTTTGGCGCGATGGCCTTCACCATCGGCAAGTTTGGCATTGCCTCGCTGTCCAATCTGGCAGCCATTTTGGCGACCTTCTATGCCACATCGCTGTTTTTCGTGGTGGTGGTGCTGGGCCTGATCGCGCGGCTTCATGGCTTTTCGATACTGGCGCTGCTCCGTTATCTGCAAAGTGAACTGCTGCTGGTGCTTGGCACGTCTTCATCAGAAGCAGCCTTGCCCAGCTTGATCAGCAAGCTGGAAGATGCAGGCGCGGCCAAATCGGTCACGGGTCTGGTGGTCCCGATGGGCTATTCATTCAATCTGGACGGCACCAATATCTACATGACGCTGACCGCGCTGTTTCTTGCCCAGGCGGTGGGCGTGCATCTCTCGCTGGCGGACCAATTGCTGCTGCTGGGCGTGGCGATGATCAGCTCGAAGGGCGCAGCAGGCGTCACAGGCGCGGGCTTTATCACGCTGGCGGCGACCCTTTCTATCGTGCCGTCCATACCGATCGCGGCGATGGCGCTGGTGCTGGGCGTTGACCGTTTCATGTCCGAATGCCGCAGCCTGACGAATTTCATCGGCAATGCGGTGGCCGCCATTGTCGTGGCGCGCTGGGAAGGCGTGCTTGATCGGGAAAAACTCGCCCAGGCGCTGGGCGGGGAACTGGGAACGGCCGCGATACTGCCTGTCAACAAACAAGGGACGATGTGATGTCGATCAGCAAATATCTTCTCGCCGCCTCGCCGCTGGCACTGCTTGGCCATAGCGCGCTGGCCGCTGGTTGTGATGTTTCCGCAAGCACGGGCGATGCCCGATTGAGCGCTGCCAGCACACAAGATGGGCTGATGCTGGAATGGACCGGCAGCGGCAACCAGAAGCTGCGTCTCGCGCTGGCAGGCGTCGGGGCCGAGGGCGACCGGCCGGTAATCCGCTCGCTCGATCTGTGGCAGGATGGCTGGCAAACGGTTATCCGCAATGCCGAGCCCACTTTCTCGGTCAAGACCGGCCTGCGGCGCATGAGCAATCAGCAGATGCAGCCCCTGCGCGAACTGGGCGTTCCGATCGATCAGGCCGTGCTCGACAAATATCGCTGGGAGCCATTCTGGGATGCCCCGCTCGATATGCACAAGCCCGGTGAACGCAGCCGCTTTGGCGGCAATCCTCCCCCGGCGGCCGGTGTTCCGGGCACGGACCAGACCGGCCTGCCCCGCGACAAGGCCGAGGTTGCAGAGGCCACCGCGCGCTTTGTCCCCATGGCCTGTGTTGCCCGTCGTGAAGGCAGCAGGATCACCGTCGATCTGGCGGGTGTCAAAATGGGCGCCTTCGAAGGCAAGCTGCGTTTTACCATCTATGCCGGAAGCCATCTGATCCGACAGGAAATTCTGGCCACCACCAGTCGCAAATGGCTGGCCTACAAATTCACCGCCGGACTGCGGATGGCCAAGGAACCGGATGCGGCGGTGGCATGGCGCGACAATGGCGGCAATTGGCAGGCCGACCGCTTCGCCTCCGCCGCCGATACGACCGAAGTGCCGCTGGTGGCCCGCAACCGGGTGGCCGCGTATCAACAGGGCTATGGTGCTCTGGCTTTCTTTCCCGAACCGCACAAGTTCTTCTGGGCGCGCGAAGTAGCCATCAACATGGGCTATCAATGGATTGCCAAAGGCGATGGCCAAATCGGCTTTGGCATCCGCCAAAACGATACCGAGGACGATAGCGAAGATCCCGCTAACTGGGCGCTTTACAATGCGCGTCCGGGCACCGTTCAGCGTATGCCGATGTTCCTTTTGCCAACGCTTGGCAATGGGCGCGATGCGGTGGCCAATGCCCTGCGCTTCACCCGCGACGATACTTACAAACCGCTTCCCGGCTACAAGGTGCTCAATCACCATTATCATACCGATCTGGCCGAACGGGTGCTGGCCCATGGCACGCCCGATGTCCGCATTCCCGACCTTGTGGCGATGAAGGCAACGGGCATCAATATTGTCAGTCTGGTGGATTCGGTGATGTTCACCGCGCCCGGCGCCGGCGGCCCGCCCCGGCGCGCACAGGCCGATCCTGTCGATCTGATCAACGCCGCCTTTGCCGGTGCGGCGGCGCAATCGGATGATGGCTTTCTGGTCTGGCCCAATCAGGAAGTGTTTGGCAGTCCGTTGGGCGGACATACCGACCTGTTGTTTGCCCACAAGGTCCTTTGGCGCAAACCTTCCGATCCCGCCCCGAAAGCGGGCGTTACCGACAAGGTCTATCAAATCGCCAGCGCGACCGACCTTACCGATATGGCAAAGGCCGAGGGCATCATGTTCACCATGCCCCATCCCCGCACCAAGGGATCAACGGGCTTTCCCGATGCGATGAAGGACCGGGACTATTTCCTTGATCCCCAATTTGCCGGGGTGGGGCTGCGCTGGGGCATGGGGCTTGATGGCTCGGAAGAACGGCTGTGCGAATTTCGCTGCTGGCCGTTGATGGATGACATGAGCAACTGGATGTCCGCCAAAAAGCTGCCGCTGAAGCGCTCCATTTCGATCAGTGAAGTTCGCCATATGGGACCGGGCGATGACGTCTATGGCAGCCAGCCTGTTACCTATATCAAGATGGACAGATTGCCCAAATTTGGCGATTTCTCGACAATTATCACAGCGCTCAAGGCCGATTCCTCCTTCTGGACAACCGGCGAAGTGCTGCTGCGCGATGTCAGGCTGGCGCGCGACGGCAAGGTGATCCGTATCGCCGCGGATGTGGAATGGACTTTCCCGCTCGAATTCGTCGAGGTGGTTTATGGCGATGGGCAAAAGACTTATACCAAGCGGATCAATGCCGACGATCAGGTGGCGGAGAGCAAGTTTACCTTTACCACCGATATTCCGGCCAAGGGCGTGAAATGGGTCCGCGTGGGGGCCTGGGACATTGCTTCCAACGGCGCGGTCGGCCAGCCCGTCGCCTTTTGATCGGCCGCGACCGGATTGGTATCCTTCCCGATCCGGTCGCGCGACACCCGCGCAGGCCTAGGCGTCCACGGCCAGATCACGGCCCGCCAGCAAAAGCATCAGCGCGATCAGCAACGGCCCGGCGGCAAGCAGGCCCATGACCGCCGGCAGCGTCCATTGATGCGCCAGCAGAAAACCACCGAGCAGCGGAATAACCACCCCGCCTACACGCCCTGCTCCGCCCGCCCAGCCCAGACCGGAGCTCCGCAACCCCACCGGATAGGAGCGCACAATGCAAAGGTTGAGCGCCGCCTGCCCGCCGCCTTGCGCCAGACTCCAAAGGAACAGCACCGCAGGGAACCCGGCCGCGACAAAGGGAATGAGCCCAAGTCCGACCAGCGCCGAAGCCTGCAGCAGGTAAAAGCCGATCATCACTGGCCGCCCCGCAAATCGGTCAATCAATCCCCCCGCGATAAGCGTGCCAAGCGAACCGCCCAGCAGACCGAAACTGGCCACAGCGGCGAAACGTTCGACCGGCACCGCCGCGATCTGATGAAAGAAGCTGGGCATCCAGGAGGCGAAAAGTGCGATCATGCCCATGCTGGCAAAGGAGGCCGCCCAGAACACCGCCGTGACGTGGCGGCGCTCACGCCAAAGCTCGCTGAGCGGGGCCAGACGATTGTCGGCCTTGTCGGTCAGCACAAAGCGCTCTTGCCCGTTAAGGGCAATGGCCGGGTCAATCCGGCGCAAAATCCCGGCGATGGATGGATCGGCGGCGTTCTGCGCCACGCGAAATTGGAGGCTCTCGGGCAGAAATTTCAGCAAGATCATACAGAGCAGCCCAACCCCGCCGCAGAACCAAAACAGGCCGGTCCAGCCATAGGCAGGCAGCAGGCGAGCGGTAAAAAACGCGCTGCCCGCATTGCCAAGGCCATAGCCGACCAGCCCCACGGCCAGAATCGTCGTGCGGCGCTGGCGCGGGGTAAATTCGGCCAGCAGCGCCAAAGTGATCGGCACCACCGGCGCCAGCATCGCCCCGGCCAGACCGCGCAGGACCGCAAAGGCGGGAACCGAGGGAGCCTGCGCGCTGATGATGGTCAACAGACCAAACCCCAGCGCGCAAAATTCCAGCACCCTTTTGCGCCCGATCCGGTCTGCAAAGGGACTGATCAGAAATGCGCCAATGGCCAGACCGACCTGCTGCGCCACCACGACCATGCTCAGCCCGGCGGGCGTAGTGGCGTAATCGCGGGCGATGACTGGCGCGACCTTGCCGAACATAAAGATGTCAAAGCCATCGGTGAACAGCAGCAACAGGCAAACCGCCAGCAAGCCATATTGCACGGGCGCCCAGCGATGCTCATCAATAAAGCGTTGCACATCAAAGTCGGCCATATCAGCGCACCACGAAATAATGGATGGCATTCCCCTCAGGCAGCTTTTCCGCGACCCCTACGAACACATGTTTGGCCAACCATTCATGGGGCCCTGCCGCCACCTCGAACCGGGGCGTGACGCGCATGTAATAGGCGTCGAAAGGCACAGGCTCGCGCCGCGCCTGCGCTGCCATCACCTCTGGCGAGCCCCAGCGAAAGCCCCGGTTCTGCATATAGACCGGCGTGCCATCATCCAGTTCGAGCGTATAGCGCGCATCGAAATCCAGCGTCCCGTCCGGGCGAATCTGCGCCCAGTCCGCGCCCGACATGGGCACCACACGGCCTTGCAGCATGGGGCCGGTTATCGTGCCTTCGGTGATATGGATGATCGCCCGGTTCTGTCCGGTCACACTGGGTTGCACACGCACCGGCGGCCCCGACAGCTTGATCGCGATGGTAAAGGCGTATTCCATCTGCGGAAAAAACGGATGTTGCTCGGTCATACGGCGGCCTCTCCGGCGATCTTGAACAGGTTTTCTGCGTTGGTTTGAAAGAAGCGCTTCTTGTCAGCATCGGCAAGCCCCATCGCATCGAGCGCGCGCACTTCATCGGCCGGGCATTGATAGGGATAGTCCATCGCATAAAGTACGCGGTCCATGCCCAGCACATCCTGAGAGAAGCGGATCGCCGGTTCCCATGCCATGCCCGAACAGGTCACCCAGACATTTTCGCGCAGATAGGCCGAAACCGGGCCGCGCTGCAGGGGTTTGAGCACATCGTAGCGCCCCGAACGCACCTGCGCGCCATGCATGAAATCGAGGCGATAGAGCCAGAAAGGCAAAGCCTCGCCCATATGGCCCAGCACCAGTTTGAGCCGGGGAAAGCGGTCGAACACGCCAGCCGTAATCATGCGCAGCGCGTGAAATCCGGTTTCAACGCCAAAGCCAAACACTGCGCCATCCAGCCCCGCCTCGATCATCGGGCCGATCATAGAGGCAGGCGGGGTTTGCGGATGAAGATAGAGCGGAACATCCAATGCTTCGACCGCCTCCAGCACGGGCCAGAATTTGGGGTCAGAGAGATATTCACCCAAAGTGTGCGAATTGACGATCACCCCTTTCATGCCCAACCGCCCCACCGCGCGCTCCACTTCGCGCGCCGCCTTGCCCGGTTCCTGCAAGGCGCAGGCGGCCAGACCGACGAAGCGATCGGGATGATCGGCGCAGGCCTGTGCCAATCGGTCATTGGCCAGTTCCGCCAGCGCCGTCGCCCGATCCGGCGCCAGCATCTGCACCCCCGGCGAGGTCAGGCCCAGCACCTGAATGTCTATGCCGCGCTCATCCATATCGGCGATGCGCTGATCGCCCAGATCAAGCAGCCTGTCGCGCACCCAGCGCGCCCTTTCCGATTCATGGGTGAAGTAAAAGCCCAGAAGACTGCGTACGCCGGGGTCCACATCAGGGCCGGCCAGCATGTCGCGATAGATCTCGACCATTTCGGGAATGGCAAAGGCTTCCTCGGTCGCGATGCGCAAATAGCCTTGCGCGCCGCCGGTACGAAGCGGGGAGAGTGTATCTGTCATGCTATATGGATCGCTTTCGTAATGCGACAGGCCATGACGCCTTCGGGCCCGTCTTCTGAACCATGGCCGCTTTCCTTGACCCCGCCGAAGGGCGCATCGGCAGCTCCGATAGCGGTGGTGTTGACCGCGACCATGCCTGCCTCGATGGCGTCCGCAATCAGATTGGCGCGGCGGCCATTCTCGGTAAAGGCATAGGCGGCAAGACCGAAGGGCAGGCGATTGGCCTGTTCCACCACCTCGTCAAAACTGGAAAAGCGCGCGGTCATGATGACCGGGCCGAAGGGTTCCTCCTGCATGATCCGCGCGGTAGCGGGCACATCGGTCAACATTGTGGGTTGCCAGAAATAGCCGCCCTGCCCAATCGGCTCACCGCCCTGCGCCAGACGCGCGCCCTGCGCCACCGCATCGGCCACCAGCGCGGAAACCGCCGCCGGACGCCGGATATTGGCCATCGGCCCCATGGTGCTTTGCGGATCAAGGCCGTCGCCCGGCCGGATCGCGCCGATCCGTTCGGACATGGCCGCAACGAAGCGATCATGGATCGCATCCTGCACATAAAATCGCGTGGGCGAGACGCAGACCTGTCCGGCATTGCGGAATTTGGACGCCGCCAGCAAAGGCACCGCGCGATCCAGATCGGCATCGTCAAAGAGGATGACCGGCGCATGGCCGCCCAATTCCAGCGTCGTGCGAATGGTGCGATCTGCGGCCAGCCGCGCCAGATGGCGGCCCACGACGGTCGATCCGGTAAAGCTCATCTTGCGGATGATCGGGCTGGCCAGCAGGTGGCGCGAAACCTCATCGGGCACGCCGAAAACCAATTGCACCACGCCCGAGGGCAGGCCCGCATCGACCAGCGCCTGCACCACCGCCATGGCCGAGGCCGGGGCTTCTTCGGCGGGTTTGAGGATCACGCTGCAACCCGCCGCGATGGGTCCGCCCAATTTGCGGGCGGGATTGTTGATGGGGAAATTCCACGGCGCAAAGGCCGCCACCGGCCCGATCGGCTCGCTGGTCACCATCGAGCGCTGGCCCGTGGGGCGCACCAACACGCGGCCATAGAGCCGCCTGGTTTCCTCCGCATAGAAGTCGAACAGCGCCGCGCTCATCAGCACTTCGGTCTTCGCCTCGGCCAATGTCTTGCCCTGTTCCAGCACCGCGCAGGTGGCAATGGCATCAATCCGGGCGCGCAGCAAAGAAGCGGCCCCGCGCAGCACGCCGGCGCGCTGATCGGCGCCCGCATGGCGCCACAGGCGAAAGGCCCGGTCGGCGCTGGCCAGCGCCAGATCGAGATCGGCGGCCTCGGCCAGCGGCAAATGGGCAAAGGGCGCGCCCGTTGCCGGGTTGATGACCTCATGCGTGCGCCGCCCTTTGGCGCCGATCCACGCGCCGTCGATAAACAGCGCCAGAGGCGGATAGTGGGAAGTTTCGATCACGTGGCAAATCCTGTCTGGAACGGATGGTCGTCGGGCACGCCCGGTTACGGGCGCAATTTTTCCGCAGCGCTCCTGATGGCGCAGGGCATCTCCTCCTGCGGCCCATGGCTAACCCAACGGGGAAAATCGGGAAGGCGGTAAAATTTGCAGGCTGCTATAAAATGATTTTATAGCAGCCTCGCGCCCTCACACCGGGTCCATCAGCCCGCCAAAGGGCGCCATCGCCTCCGTCACCGCCAGGCTGATCGCTTCTTCCAGATCGGTCGGGACCGTGGCTGCGGCCAGCAACGAAACCTCCAGCGTGATGGCCGGTTCGATCGGCCAGACACTGAGCAGATCGCGCTCATATTCGTCGATGAACACGCCCGGCGCCGCCACAGTGCGCTGGTCGCCATAGACCACCAGAGAGCGGCGCAGCCCGCTGGGGTCAAGTTCCTGAACGATGTTGAGCGCAACGCCTGCCGCCTTGGTGGCCGCAATCAGCCTTTCGCGCACCACATGCCCGCGCGGTCCCGCGACAATCGGAATATCAGCCAGTTTGTGCAGGCTGATCGGCCCGATGGGAAGATCCTGCGCACCGGGCTTGCCGATCAGGCACAATTTTTCGCGATAGAGCGGACGCTGCCGAAAGCCGGGGCGTGAATCGTGGCTCAGCGTGATGGCCATGTCGAGATCGCCGCGCATGGCAAGGTCGATCAGATCCTCCGAATAGCCCTCTCTCAACGTAAATTCGACATTGGGCAGGGTGGCCGACAGGGCAGCAATGGCCCGCCCCACAAGGCGCGCGGGCGTTGGCGAGAGGCCCACCCGGATCACAATACGCCGCCCCACGCGAAACGGAACCATGGTCGCGCGCGCCTCGGTGACGGCATCAAGGATCTTCTCCGCCTTTTGCAGAAAGGCCGTGCCTGCCTCGGTCAAGGACACGCCACGCGAATGGCGATGAAGCAGGATGACATCAAGCTCGGCCTCCAATTGCTTGATCTGATAACCCAGACCGGGCTGCGAGGTGTTGATGCGCCTGCTGGCCGCGGCAAAGCTGCCCGCACGGCATACGGCCACAAAGTCGGACAGTTGTTTGATTTCCACGGCATCCCCCTCCGGCCTCAGGTTTTCCTATAAGCTATTTTTATAGCTACCCGCGAATTTTGGTCAATTCCGGCCATTGCAAAGCCTGCCTATCCCTGTGGCACGAGAGCGATCCGATCGTTCGCTAAGAGAGAACTCGCATGTTCCTTTCAGGAAATGCCGATGTTCCCGATCTCGGCAATACCGGACGCTGAAAGACAAAGCGGGTGCAATTCCGCAAAAACGGGAGGGAATATGACCGTTACATTGAACAGACATCGCCGCAAAACTCTGCAAACACCGGGGCGCCTTTGGGAAGCCTCGCAGATCGTGCTGACGACATTGGGTCTGACCATCCTTGCCCCGGTTGCACAGGCGCAGGAACAGGCCCCGGCCACTGAAATCATCGTCACCGGGTCGCGCATCGCCAAGGCGGGCTTTAACGCCCCCACCCCCACCTCGGTCATCGGCAAGGATCTGATTCAGGCCAAGGGCCAGACATCGACCACCGAAATCCTCAACAGCCTGCCCTCGGTCCGCGCCAGCGCCAGCATCGCCAATGCCACCCCGGCCCAGCGCGCGGGCAGCCAGAATGTCGACCTGCGCGGCCTTGGCACGGTGCGCACGCTGCTGCTGATCGATTCCCAACGCGCTGTGCCAACCACCCAGACCGGCGTGTCCGATCTCAGCCTGATCCCATCGCTGATGATCGACCGGGTGGAGGTCGTCACGGGCGGTGCCTCGGCGGGCTATGGCTCGGACGCGGTGGCGGGCGTGGTCAACCTGATCCTCAAAAAGCGGATGAAGGGGATCGAGGGTGAAGTCTTCAAGGGCATCACCTCCTATGGTGATCGCGCGGAAACCAAGCTGGGCCTGATGGCGGGCACGGATTACGCGCAAGGGCGCGGCCATTTCGTGATCGGCGGCGAATATCACAAGATCGGCGAGATCTATGACGCACGCAGCCGTCCATGGGGCCAAAATGCCTATGCCATCTATTCCAACCCCTGCGCCGGGGTGGCGGGCACGGCGATTGCGGCCAGTCTTGGCTGTCCCGGCAATGTCGCCAATGGACAGCCCCAACGGATCATCGCGCCCAATGTCTATTTCTCGAACTATACACAAGGCGGCCTGATTACCGCGGTGGGCGGCGGCACTCCGGCCTCGCTGCGCGGCACGGGTTTTGGCACCGGCGGCACACCCTACAGCTTTCCCTTCGGCAGCCTGACCACGACATCGCAGACGCTGACCAACGGCGCGATCAATGCGCTCAACCTTGCCGACAATATTGCGCTGTCCCAGCCCATCGAGCGCTATAACGTGATGGCGCGCACCGAATTTGAGGTCAGCGACAGGCTCAAACTCTGGGCCTCGGCGCTTTACGCAGCCAGCAGCAACACCACCCGCTCTTTCCCGCAACGCTCGCTGCCGCTGACCATTCGCGGCGACAATGGCTTTTTGCGCACGGTTCCCGCGCTGGCCTCCATCGCGGCCCAGATTCCCGCGCTCTCGACCAACACATTCTCGCTGGGGCGCGAATGGGATGACATCGGCCCCTCCGGTTTTGCCACCAGTTCGGGCAAGAACGAGACCTATAACATCGTGGGCGGATTGAACGGCAAAATCGGCAAGACATGGTCATGGGAAGTGACCGCGCAGACCGGCCGCAATGTCTATAACCAGTCAAGCCCCTATCAGCTTGTCCGCTCGCGCTTCAACAATGCCGTCGACAGCGTGGTTGCGGGCGGCCAGGTGGTATGTCGGATCAATGCCGATGCGATCAGCACCAATGACGATCCCGGTTGCGTGGCGATCAATCCTTTCGGCAGCGGTTCTCCCTCGGCGGCGGCAACGGCCTATGCCACCAGCACCGCCACCTTCCGTCAGGTGGTCAGCCAGACCACGGTCAACGGGCTGCTGCGCGGCGATCTGCTGCAATTGCCCGCAGGCACGCTGTCGGTGGCGGCGGGCGCGGAATATCGCACCACCAGCGTCAACCAGACCGTCGATGCGATTTCCGCGGCCAATGGTTTCATCAACAACACCACCAACCAGCAGCCGCTGGCCGGATCATACAACGTCAAGGAAGTGTTTGGCGAAGTTCAGGCACCGGTGTTCAAGAACAGCATTCTTGGCGCGGGGCTGGATCTGAACGGCGCGGTGCGTCGCACCGATTACAGCACCAGCGGTCCGGTGACGACATGGAAGGTAAGTGGGGTCTATCGCCTGATCGACGGGATCTCTTTCCGCGCCACCCGTTCGCGCGACATTCGCGCGCCCAATATCAGCGAATTGTTCTCCGGCGCGGTGGGCGGCAATCCCTCGGGCCTGAGCAATCCGTTTCTGGGCGGGACGGGTATCGGCCTTGGCGTCACCTCGGTCACATCGGGCAATCCGGCGCTGAAGCCCGAAGTCGCCAATACCGAAACCGTCGGGCTGGTTCTCAAACCGCGCCTGATTCCGGGGCTGGCCTTCTCGGTTGATTATTTCAACATTGATGTGCGCGGCGTGATCAGCACGCAAACCAGCCAGAACATCATCAATGGCTGCTACACCGGCAATCAGGCCCTGTGCGGCCTGCTGACCTTTGGCAGCGATGGCAAGACGATCACCAATATCGCCATCAAACAGCTCAATCTGTCGCGCTGGGCATTTCGCGGGCTGGATTTCGAACTGTCCTATGGCTTTGATCTGGGCGGCGGGCGGGTAACGCTGTCCGCTCTGGCCAGCAAGACGATCCACACGATCATCGACGATGCGATCAACGGCCCCATCGACTATGCGGGCGCCATTGATGGCGGCGCGGTGGGCACCTATGGCCTGAGCCGCCCCAAATGGAACGGCAGCCTCTACATGGGCTATCGCAAAGGTCCGGTCGGCGTCGGGGCCGAGGTTCGCTATATCGGCGAGGGCGTTTACAGCGTGCTGGCCGTCGAAGGGGTCAGCGCCACGCCAAGGCCCGGCATCGGTTTCACCATCAACAACAACCATGTTCCGGCTGTGGCCTATCTCAACCTCAATGCCTCGGTCGATGTGGTCAATGACGGGCGGCGCAAGTTGCAATTCTTCGGCGTGGTCAACAATGTGTTTGACAAGGCCCCGCCGCTGTTCCCCGTTAGCGCAAGCCCGACCAACCCGACCATTTACGATACGGCGGGCCGGGCCTTGCGCGTTGGTGTCCGGTTCAAATATTGATGGGAGCCTGAAAATGCTGCTTTCCCTTTTGCTGGCCGCCGCCGCTGTCCCTCCGCCGCCGGTGGGGGACAGCGCACAGACCTATTCGCCGGCGCCGGGGGTGGAGAGCCGATACCGGCTCTTCGTCCCCGAGGACTGGAAACCGGGCGATCACTGGCCGCTGGTGGTGATGCTGCATGGCGGCGGCGCGAATGAGGACGGCCCGTTCGACCGCGATCCGGCCTTTCGCCCGCAATTGTTTGATGCGGCGCGCGCGCATCATTTCATCCTGCTCTCGCCGCGCGGGCACAAGGGCGGCTGGGGCGCGAAATTGCTGGTCGAGGGCACGGGCCTGCCCCCGCGCGGCACCTATCGCTGGCCCGCGCCCGGCGCGCTGACCGGCCCGCCGCCCAAGGTCGCACCCCGCAGCGCGCAAGACGATGCGCTGGCCCAGCAGGACGTCATTGCCACCATCGCGCGGGTCAAGGCGGCCTATGGCGTGCTGGCCCATCCCTATCTGATGGGCAATTCGATGGGCGGACAAGGCACTTTGCATCTGGCGCAGGACCAGCCCCGGACATGGTGCGCGATTTCGCCCAGCGACGGTCCGTTCGATCCCGCATCCTATCCCTATGCCCGCGCCAGGGGCACGCGCGCAGCGTTGTTCGTGCATGGCGACCGCGACAATGTGGCGCCCATCGAAAGCATGCTGGCCATGGCCAGCGGGTTTGAACGGGTGGGCATCCCGACAAGGCTGATGGTGATACCGGGCGGCGGGCACAGCGATTCATGGCACCGCGCCATGCCCGCGATCTTTGACTTCTTTGCCCGCAATCCCTGCGACAGGAAATAGGCGGCGATGGGCGGGCGGCCCCCCATGGCGCCGCCCGCCTGTCTTCAGAAGGCCAGCGCCGAAGAATCCGCCCACGAACCATGCAGCCCGTTGCGCATCCGGAACGGCACATGGATCCGCGCCACCGGCCCCGCCGCAATGTTGAGCGCATCAAGGATGACAAGATCGGAATAATTGGTGACCTGATTATCCACCAGCGCCAGCAGATAGCCGTCACCCTCGGCCGCATCCTTGTGACGGGGGACGAATTGCGGCTCCTGAATGAGGCTCTGCGGCCCGCAATGCCAAGTGCTTTCCTCGCCGGTGACGCGGTTGAAATGGCCGATCCGGTTCATCCGAAAGCCCGATGCCCGAACTCCCTCACCTTCAAACGGCATGTCCGGGTCCATCACCAGCATCCAGCCATGTGTATAAGGCTGCCCCAGATAACGTTCGTCGATCTTGGGGAATTCGGCGATCAGGTCAGACACACGCTCGAATTGTTCGAACTCGTCGGAATTGGACGCCATATCCACCGCCCAGCGATGCAGGAACGGGCGCGCCGCCACCGGATCAAAGGGCGCATCGTTGATGTCGGGAAAGAAGGGAAACGCATTGCCTTCCGATTGCGGAATGTCGAAAGTAATCCGCGTGCCTTCGTTATAGGCATTCATCACATGGCTGGCAAAGACCGTGCGGGGCGCCTTGAAATAGCGCATATCCTGCGCCCGCCCGCCGCGCGGCAGCACCGCCAGATAGACCGGCAGCGAGGGATCAAACCCGAAATGCGGCTTGTTGGCGCGCAGCCGATCCCAGTTCGACGTGATCGGGCACAGGTGAAACAGCGCATAGTCCCGCGTCACCGCGAAATCATGCATCATGCAGTAATAGGGCACCTCGAAAAAGGTTTCGAACAGCAGTTCGCCATCCGGGCTGATTTCCATATAGGACACATCGCGCGTCAGCAGGCCGGTGGCGGCATAGCCGAAATTGCACATATTGCCCGTCAAAGGGTCGATCTTGGGGTGGGCGCTGAATGTCTTGTTGCGCATTTTGCCCGCGAAATCGCCATAGCCCTGTGTCTCCAGCGTCACCGGGTCCATTATCAGCGGCGGGCTGTCTTCCTTCAGCGCATAGAGTTTGCCTGCATGAACAATCGGGGTGGTGTTGGCCGTGCCCCGGATCATCCCCCTGACGCTGTCATCATCGGTCAGCGGGTTGCGATAGGCACCAAACAGCGCCCGGCCTGCCTTTCGCTCGGCCTTGAGCTTGTCGGTCAGCGCATAGCGTTGTTTGAGATCGACCCGGCCATCGCGAAAGATGAATTGGGAAATCAACCCATCGCCGTTGAAGAACTGATCATTTTCAAAGATCGGCGCGAATTGCGCATCGGGCTGCACGCGATAGAACGCACCATGAAGTTCGGGCGGCACTGTGCCTTCCACCTCAAGATCGAGCAGGTCGCCCTCCAGCCGCAGGGGGCGCAGCGAATAGCGGAAATTCTTGGTGTCGGGGAATTTGGCCATGGTTTCGGCTCCTCTCGCGGGCCGATGTCATGTCTGGCCCTGCGATGATACTTATCAGATGGAAATCCCGAAAAAATGGACTAACCATGGCCGCCAATGGCACTTTTCGTAAGGCGATGACAAAAATCGACACGCCCCCTTCTCTGGCCCCGATGCGGGAACCCGGCGCGCGCGATGATGTGTGGATCGAGGCGATGCGCGCGCCCGATAGAAGCGAAAACAGGGCCAGCATCCGGCCGCACAGCCACTGCGACCTGCTCCAGCTGATTGTGGCGACGGGCGGCTCATGCCTTGTCGATCTGGATGGCGTCCGGCGCCCGGTCAGCGCGCCATGCCTGATCGCCATTCCGGGGGGCACGATGCATGGCTTTGAGATCATGCCTGATGCACAAGGCTGGAATGTGCTGATCCGCCATGATCGCGTGCTGGAGGTGGTCATGACCTTGCAGGTGGGCGTGGGCTCGCTGCTGGCCGCGCCCTGCATCATCGACCTGAGCGAGATGCCCGATCAGGTGCAGGATCTGTCCCCGCTGCTGGCCCTGCTGATGAAGGAGAGCCGGGGCGAGCGTCTGGATGGGCAGGCGCTGTGCCTTGATGCCTTGCTGCGCCTGCTGCTGGTCCATCTGGCGCGCATGATGGACCATGGCGATGCGCGCGATCCGCGCCGCCATGGAGATCACGCGCTGTTTCTCGAATTTCGCGCGCTGGTCGAACGACGTTTTACCCGTACCCGCCGGATTGCCGACTATGCCGATGCGCTGGGCACCACCCCGGCCCGGCTCAATGCGCTGTGCCACAGGTTTGCCCATCGCAACGCCAAACAGGTGGTGATGGACCGCCTGATCGACGAAGCGCGGCGGCGCCTGCTGTTTTCGGGCGAGAACGCGGCGGACATCGCGCTCTCGCTGGGCTTTTCCGAACCGTCCTATTTCGTGCGCATGTTTCGCAGGCGGACCGGTGCCACGCCGGGCCAGTTCCGCCTGCCACCCGAAACCGATTAACGGGGACCAGCTACCGGCCCGTCATGCCCGCCCGTCCATCCGGTGCCCGACTTGTAGACATTGGCGTTGAGAAACACGCCCTGCACCCGGATGATCTTGCCATGGCGGATCTTGAAAGCCTGGCCCAACAGGTTCTCGTTGGGGAACTGGGTGCTTTCCATAAACGGCACGAAGGCGCCATTATAGGTCACGCCCTTCACATCGCCCCGGCGACGGAAATTCCACTGGCCAAAAACGATCTGCCGCTCGACATCAATCACCGGAAAGCGGGCATTGTTATAGCTGGTAATGAAGCCGTAGATCCCGGTGTCGAGCTGTTTGGCACACCCCATCCCCAGCGTTGAGGCGACAAGGCGGATCCATGCCACCGGCGATTGCGCATTGGGGCCCGGTTGCGGGGGATGATCATTGGCGGTCTGCGCCATCACCCCGCCATTTTCCAGCCTGACGCAAGTGTCGGGATCAAAGGGCGCCTTGCTGCCGTCGCCGGCGGCAACGGCGGCCAGATAGCTCTGGGCCACCGCCGCCAGTTGCGCGCGGGTCAGGCGAGTGGCAGACGGCTCGGGCGCTTCCCAGAGGGGTTCGGGCGGCACCATGCGTTCCGCATTGGCAGCGCCGCGATTGACCACGGTTTCGATCTCAGAAATCCGCCCCCCCTCAACCTTCAGGCGCAGCGACATCAGCCCCGGCTTGCCATTTTCGACAAAATCGAGATGAGCTGCCACCTGCCCCGCCGCCGTATCGATATAATCATAGCGATAGCGCTCGCCCACCGCGCTCACGCCGGTCCACAGCCCTTCGCCAAGCGGGATGGCCACGCCATTTTCCGTAAAGCGCGCCGATTTGGCCAGCGGCAACGCGGCGGGCCGATGATGGGCCAAAGCATCGACATAGCCGGTGATGAAGCCCGACAGGCAGGCTCGGTCGCAAACCGACTTTTGCGCCTTGGCCGGAGCGTTGCCCAAAGATGCGGCCAGCATGGCAAGCATTGCGATTGTGCGATTGTGCAAGGGTTCTCTCCTCTCAGACTGCGGCCACCAAGCGGCTCTCGCCCCATGTTTGAGAGCAAGGTGGACCCCTCGTCCAGCCTCAAGCCCGCCTGTTCCCTGAGGGAGAATTTGCCCGTTCCTTCGTGGCAAGGTGACGCCGGGCAATCTGGGCAAGAGTGGGCGTCATCAGGCAAGAGGAATTGGCCCGGGGCATGATCTGCTTAAGGATAAAGGATAATCTCCAAACGGCCACGTCGCCATGCCATGCCTATGGCACGGCGCGTCTTGCCTTGGCGGGCAAAACGATAAATGGCGTGATGATGCGTCATTCCTCCTCCTCTTCGCGCCTGTCGGGCCTTGTCGGTTTCCATCTGCGGCGAGTGTCTGCCCAATCGCAAATCGAACTGGAAGACGTGCTGGCCGATCTCGACCTGCGCACCATCCACTATGCCGTGATGGCCGCGATCGAGGTCAGTCCGGGCGGCAGGCAGCGCGAAATCGCGGGCGAGGCAAGAATACGCCCCGGCAATCTCGTTCCGCTGCTCGATCAGCTTGAAAAGCGCGGGTTGGTGCGGCGGGCCGTGGATGAGGCGGATCGCCGGTCGGTGCGCTTTTCGCTGACCGATGCGGGGCAGGCGATGCTGGATGATATCCATCAACGGGTGCTGCGCCATGAACAGCGCTTCTTTGCCGCGCTGGACGAGGTTGAGCAGGCCGGTCTGATCGCGGTGCTCCGCCGGATAGAAACACCGTGAAGGGCGCGGACCGGCGGCAGGTTTTGGGATTGATGAGCGCGGGAGGATTGGCCATGACATTGAATTCGGGCGCATCGGCGCGAACCGATGAACCGATTGCGCAGACCACCAGCGGCAAAGTGTTGGGGGCAAGGCTGGGTGACGTGCTGGCGTTTCGCGGCATTCCCTACGCGCAGGCGCCGCGTTTCGAAAGGCCACGCCCGGTCGCCCCATGGACGGGGTTGCGTGAAGCTCTGGGTTTCGGGCCCGCCTCGCCGCAGGTAAATCCGCGCGCGGGCGGCCCTTCGCCGCTTATCATCACTCGCCTGCCCCGCCCCGCCAATGCGCTGCCCCCCGCCCCCTTGCGCGAGGATGAGGCATGCCAGATGCTCAACATCTGGACGAGTGGGCTGCGCGATGGGCGCAAGCGACCGGTGATGGTCTGGTTGCATGGCGGGTTCTTTGCGGTTGGGTCGGGCGCCACTGTTGATGGCGCGGCACTGGCCCGGCGCGGCGACGTGGTGGTGGTCAGCCTCAACCACAGGCTCAATGTGCTGGGTTTTGCCCATCTCGACGATTTGCCGGGCGGGGAATTTTCCGGCACGGGCAATCTGGGCATGCTCGATATTGTCGCGGCGCTCGATTGGTTGTGCGAGAATATCGAAGATTTCGGCGGCGATCCCTCGCGCATCATGGTCTTTGGCCAATCGGGCGGCGGGATGAAGACAAGCTGGCTGCTGGCCTCGCCCGCGGCAAAGGGCCGCCTGCATCGCGCGGCGGTGCAAAGCGGGCCGGGGTTGCGCATGATGGAGCGGGAGCGGGCCGCGCTCGTCACCGACCAGTTGCTGCATGCGCTGGACCTGCGCGCGCAGGAGGCCGGAGAATTGCGCCGGATGCCGCTGGAACGGCTGATGGCGGGCTATTTTGCGGTGGCTGCGAATAATCCGGCGCGAGGTTTTACCGATCTGGCCTGTTTCGCGCCGGTCCTCGACCCGGCGCTTTTGCCTGCTCATCCCTTTTCGCCCGCCGCGCCCAAGCAGTCGCGCGATGTGCCCCTGCTGATCGGCTGGAACGCGCAGGAAATGAGCTTTTTCATGGGCAATGACGAGGCCGGGTTCGAACTGGACGAAGCCGGTCTGGCGGCCCGCGCCGCCGCCTCGAATACCGAGGATCTTGTGCCCCTATACCGCCAGCGCTATCCCGATGCCTCGCCCGCCAGGCGCTATATCCAGTCCTTTTCCGACCAGCAGGTGATGGCCCCCACCCTGTTGATGGCGGATCGCAAGGCGGCGCAACATGGCGCGCCGGTCTTTGCCTATCGCTTCGACTGGCAAAGCCCGGCGCTGGAGGGCAAGCTGGGCGCGCTGCACACGCTGGAGGCTGGATTTGTCTTCGATACCACCGATGCACCAAACCCGTTGATCGGCGGATCAGCGCAGGCCCGCCTGTTGGCCCATCGGATGAGCAGCGCATGGGTGGAATTTGCCGCCACCGGGCGCCCCGCCGCCGATGGTCTGCCGGAATGGCAGGCCTATGACGACCATCGCCGGATCATGGCGCTCAACAATCAGAGCGCCATGCTGGACGATCCCGAGGCGGACTTTCGCGAAAAGCTGGTCCGTCGCTACATTTAGCTCAACAATAGGGGTGGGCCATGCGAAACCGCGTTTCATCCAGATACGCGGTGGCCGCAAGCCCGCGCATCCCCTCGGGCGCCAGCCAGCCGGAAGCCTGACCCGTGGCATCGAAATAGACCTGTTCATTATAGGTCGCGCCCACCAACGCGATGGCACGGGCCTGCACCGGCGCGGGCAATCGGGGAGTCATCGCCAGCAGCGCAGCGCCTTGCAGCAGATTTCGGCGGGTGATTTCCATCTTCACGCGCTCCTGCCCCCTGCCAGAGCCAGTTGATGATCGCCAAACCAGCGGCCATGCACCTGAACATTGGAACGGAACGGCAGGATGATCCGAGCCACCGCGCCTGCCGCCAGATCGCGCGTATCGGCGATAATCATCTCGGAGCGATTGTCCGCATAATTGTTCGCCACCCCGATCAGCCAGCCATCGCCCTCGGGCGCGTCGGACGCACGGGGGATGAATTCAGGCTCCTGCAAACTATGCACCGGCCCCGCGAAGAAGGAGCGCCATGTGCCATCCTTCAGGTCAAACATGCCATAGCTGTTGCTGACGCGCCCGCCCGCCTGTCCGGCGCGGGCCGCGTCAAAGGGTTTGCCTTCGTCGCGAAACGGGGCAAAGCCATAGCGGTTGTCGCGCCCGGCATAGCGATCGTCGATCCGCGCAAGATCAACCACCGGCAGGTCCGGCACGATCACCTCCTCGCTATAGCCATCGCCCGATGAGGCAAGATCGAAAGTCATCCGCCGGATCATCGCGCGGCCCTTGGCCGGGTCCCATTTCGAACCGTCGGCGGCAGGAAAGAAGGGGAAAGGATTGCCCTCGAAAGTGGGCGCCTCAAGGATAACTCTGTTACCCTCCGTGCGTGCATTGAACGTATGCACGACGGCGCGCGCCGGACCTTTGAACCAGCGAATGTCTTTGGCCGAACCATCGCGGGGCATGATGCCGAAATAGGTTGGCCGCACGCCATCCCATTTCCAATGGGTCTGGCCCGCCTTGAGCTGTTCCATGCTGGTGCAATAAGGAAAGACCGGGAAGATCACATGACTGTCGGTCACGGCCCAGTCGTGGATCATGCTGACATAAGGCACTTTGAGGCGCACCTCGCGCTTCACGCGGCCCCCGGCGTCAATCACGTAATAGAACAGGTCATCGCTCGCCAGCCCGGTCGCCTCGAAACCATAGGCCAGCAGGTCGCCATTGCGGGGGTCAATCTTGGGATGGGCGGTAAAGGTCTGGCTTTTATACCCGCCATGGAAATCCCATTCGCCCAGTGTCTCCAGCGTGACCGGGTCAACCGCGTAGGGCCTGCTGTCTTCCTTCAGCACCAGCAATTTGCCCGCATGGGCCAAAACCGCCGTGTTCATCACCGTGTTCAGCCATGGCTTGTCGATATTCTGAAAACCCGGCTCATTGTCGAAAGGGTTGCGGTAATAGCCATAGAGCTGGCGCCCGGCCTTCTGGCAATTCAGGAAGCGCGGCGTCTTGACCCAGCGGCCCTTATAGCTGGCGCGGCCATCCTTGATGCGGAACATGCTGATATAGCCGTCCTGATTGAAGGGGGCGTCATCGGCATGTTTGGGCGGATAATTCCAGTCGCTGCCGACGCGAACAAAGGCGCCGTTCAAGGCGGGGGGAATGGCGCCCTCCACCTCGCAATCGAACACATCGGCCTCAAAGCGCTGTGGCGCAAAGAAACCGCGCATTGCCGGCATGCCGCTGTAATCTACCATGCTCTCTCGTCATCCTTCCCGATCTATTGGCCATATTTAGCGTAAGCCGGGCGGGCAGAGCTTTCTTGGCAGGGAACCAGGCTGTTTTCCCTTGGTGAACAGAAGCAGGGCTTGACCGATAATTTAGTTATGTGACAGAACTAAATTATCGGTGCGCAGGCATCGCAACAAAAGCACAACGAGTCGGCGGGGAGAGAACCATGGCCGCTAGCAAGCATTTTTCCATCTCCGGCCTGCCGCAAACCGAGGCAGCCGAGATCTGGGCCAACCACTGGCGGGCGCTGGTGCCCTTGCGCGTACGCAGCCTTGGCGAGACAGGGCTTCGCGCCGATCTTCATACGCGCAACCTGTCCTCGCTGGGGTTTGGCCGCATCGCCGTCAGCGCCCATCAAATCGAGCGGGAGCGCGCCGCGCCCCATGACAAGGCGGGCGATCTGCTCAAACTGGTGGTGCAAATATCAGGGCAGACGATTGTCGAGCAAGGCGCACAGCAGGCCATACTGCGCCCCGGCCAATGGCTGATGTATGACATGGCGCGCTTCTATCGCCTGACCAACGAAGGGCCCACCGAGCAATGCGCCATCATGATCCCGCGCAACGCCTATGCGGGATTTGCCGATACCGCCCGGCGGATTGCCATGCAGCCGCGCCCGGTGAGCGGCGTGTTCAAACTGCTCCAGCGCTGCACGCAGGGCATGCTTGATGATCTGGACGAGGGCGAGAATGCCGTGCTTGACGATGATCTGGGCGCAACGATGATGGATCTGCTAAGGCTTGCCCTTGGCACCTGCTACGATGCGCTGGAACGCAGTTCGATGCAGGACACGATGCGCGAAAGGGTGCTGGCCTATATCCGTCACAATTACCGCGATCCCGATCTCTCGCTCGATGGCGTGGCGCAGGCGATGCGCTGCACCAAGCGCTATTTGCACAAGCTGTTTTGCGCCGATCAGACGATCAGCGAATGTATATGGGCGATGCGGGTGCGGCGATGTGGCGATGAACTGGCCTCGCCTGCCTATGCTGCCCGCTCGATCACCGAGATCGCCTTCGCCAATGGTTTCAGTAATTCGGCCCATTTCAGCCGCGTGTTCAAGGCCCATTTCGGCGCCAGTCCCAGGGCCTATCGCGCCGCACAGGCTATCCATGCGAGTTGAGGGCATGATGCGCGTTCGCTCTGGGCAAAGACCTGTCGTCGTCCGCCTGCTTACCTGAACGGGACATAACAGCAAACGGGGATGACCATGGTGACGAAAAAATCGCTTGCCGGACTGCTTGGCGGGATTTGCCTGCTGCTTCCGGTTCAGGCGTCGGCGGCCTCGCCACCAGCATGCAACAAGACATGTCTGGAACAAATTGCTGCAACCTATCGCAAGGCGTATCTGGCCCATGATCCTGCGCTCGCCCCGCTGGCAAAACATGTGCGTTTTACCGAAAACAACGTGGAAATGCCGCTGCCGGACGGAACATGGCACACGGTTGCGCGGGAAATCGGCCCGGCGCTGACGGTGTCCGATCCGCTAACGGGCCAGGTGGGCATCTACACCTCGATCCAGCAGCACGACGTGCCCGGATTTCTGGCAATCCGTCTCAAAGTGATCGGGCGCAGGATCACAGAGGTGGAGCATATCATCTCGACCAAACGCAATCTGTCCGCGCCGCCTACACCGATAGGACAGGTCGAGGGCTTTGTGCATAATCCGGATCTGGCCCAGCCTGTCGCTTTGGCGGAAAAGTCCGGCCGACGCGCGATGGTCGCCCTTGCCGACGGATATTTCACCACGCTGGAGAACAACGACGGCACGATCCGCAGCACGCGCTTTGCCCCGGATGCCAAACGATTTGAAAACGGGATGGAATTTCCGGAAATCGAAAAGAACTTCCGTGCCGGACGCTATCGCTTCAATGAAAGGGTACGCGACAGGGAATATTTCCTTGTTGATGAGGCACGCGGTATCGTCATGTCGCGGGCGTTTATTGACCACAAGGGCGTGCTGGACAATTTCGAACTGACCGACGGCACAAAAACGCGCTCGATCTTTCGCGAACCGCAAAGCTGGAGCGTGCTGGAACTTTTCAAGATAAAGGACGGTCAGATCACGGCGATCGAGGCCACCTTCATCCAAGTGCCTTATTACATGCGTTCGCCGTGGACCAGATATCCCGACCGGCGCAAAGGCGGCTTGACTGTTCCGCCCCCTTTGCCGCCGGCTTCGCCGCTCGCTGCGTCCAATCCGCCTATGGATTGAGAGGTTATCTCGGCGGGAACAAAGTTAAAATCCTCGTACGCCATGAAGTAATACGCTCATCTCGCAAGGCGTCCTGACCGAATCTCAAGGCTCAAAATGGCCCTGTCCCGGATCGGCCGGATTTCTCTCATTCTTTCTGGAGGCGTTTTCAGGGACAGGGTCAAAAAGTGGGGCCGCCTCAATCCTTATGGCTTGCGTTAATGCCGTGAGCCAGAAGTCTGGCGAGAAACCGGGCTAAGCCCTGGATATCGGCGTTGCGGGTTTTCAATGCGCCAAATATGGCTTCCGTACCGCTTGCAAACATGATCGAGACCAGAAGTTTGCGCTCGCTTTCCGAAAGCCTGTCGAGAGCCCCCAGTTCTGCAACGTCCATTTCAATATCCGCCAGCAAGGCCCTGATTTGCGCAGACCCGAACAATCTCGACCTTATATGATGCTGGTTGCGTTCAAAAAATTCAGCGCCGCCCGGCACGGAAAGCAGCATGTGCATGAAAGCGCCATAGCCCTGACACAACATCGTCTCGATGTCTTTGGCGCCATCTCTTGCCGCCGCGATCTCAAGACGGATCCGTTCGATGAGTTGGGCGACCAACTTGTCAAACACTGCCTCTTTCGTCCGATAATAATTATAGAAACTTCCCGCCGAAACCTCGCTCTCGCTCACAATGTCGCGCACCGTGGCGCCATCAAGCCCTAGATTCGAAAAGACTTTCCACGCTGCGGCATCAATCTTTTCCATATTTTGCGCGCGGGTCATTTCGCGCTTCTCGGACAGGCCGTAGGGCGCCTTTCTCTGGTTTGGCATCTGGGCACTCTTGGGTTCGGCAAGGATTTTGAGGCGCGTTTAGGCCATCAATTGCTGTCCGGCGTCAATAGGAACGACAGTGCCTGTGATATGCCGCGCGGCATCGCTCGCCAGAAAAGCGGCCAAAGCGCCGACATCTTCGATCGAAACCAGCGTGCCTTCCGGCGCGGTGGCTGCAGCGCGCTCCAGCAATGCGTCGAAACGAGCGATCCCGCTCGCCGCGCGCGTGGCGATGGGGCCGGGCGAGATGGCGTGGGCGCGGATGCCTTTGGGGCCGAGTTCGGCTGCAATATAACGGGTCGCGCTTTCCAATGCGGCCTTGACCGGCCCCATCATGTTGTAATGCGCAACCACCCGCTCCGAGCCATAGAAGGTGACGCACAAAAGGCAGCCCCCATCCTGCATCAGCGGTTCGGCCAAACGCGCCATCCGCAAAAAGCTGTGGCATGACACATCCATGGCCAAAGCAAAGCCTTCTGCCGAGCAGTCGACCACCCGGCCCTGAAGATCGTCTTTCGGCGCAAAGGCAATGGAATGCAGCAGGAAATCCAGCTTTCCCCATCGCGCCTTCACCTGATCGAACAGCGCTTCAAGTTGCCCCGGTTCGCGCACATCGCAAGGCGCCAACCATTCCACGCCCAATCGTTCGGCTACCGGCTCGACAAAAGGTTTTGCCTTATCGTTGAGATAGGTCGCGGCCAGCGTGGCCCCGCATTGCGCGAAGGCTGCCGCGCATCCTGCAGCAATGCTGTGCTCATTGGCGATCCCGACCACAAGGCCGCGCTTGCCCGAAAGATCTACCAAAGGTTTCATGCCATTGCTCCGTGCTGATCGCGCAACTTGTTGAAAGTGTGGAAGGCAATCATGCTTTCCTCGTCGGTGGGCATGACCCGTACCGCGATGCGGCTGTCCGATCGTGTGATAACCGGGGCGTTCGCGGCATTGGCCGCCTCGTCCAGAACAACCCCGGCCCATGCCATGCGCGCGCAGATGGCAGAGCGGATGGCCGCATCATTCTCGCCAATTCCGGCGGTAAAGACGATGCCGTCCAGCCCTTCGAGCGAGCCGATCAGAGCGGCCATGTGGCGCGCGACGGTCCAGACGAACAGCTCTATCGCCTCCTTCGCATGAGGGTCCGCGCTGGCATGGAGCACCCGCATATCGCCCGAAACGCCGGACACGCCCAACAGCCCCGACTGGCCATAGAGCATGGCTTCAACCTGCCGCGCGCTTATCCCCTCCTGAAGCTGCAGATGCAGCACCGCCCCGGGGTCGAGCGCGCCGCTGCGCGTGCCCATCATCAGCCCGTCGAGGGCAGTAAACCCCATGGTCGTGTCGATGCCGGCCCCATCGCGCATCGCACAAAGGCTGGCCCCATTGCCCAGATGGGCGACGATCACCCGCCCTGCGGCCAATCCGGGATCGATTTCGCCCAGCCGCCGGGCGATATATTCATAGGACAGGCCATGGAAGCCGTAACGCCGAAGCCCTTTTTCCGCGAACCGACGCGGCAAGGCCAGTCGCGTGGCAACAGCAGGCATGGCATGATGAAACGCGGTGTCGAAACAGGCGACCTGATGCAGATGAGGCGCCATACGGGCGATTTCGCGGATCGCGGCCAGATTGTGGGGCTGATGCAGCGGCGCGAGCGGGCAGAAAGCCTCCAGCCTTGCGATCAGCGCCGCATCGATCCTTTGCGGCGCCCGGAAGATCCCGCCGCCATGCACGACCCGGTGCCCCACCGCGACGATCTCATGCTCGCGCAGATGATCCTGCGCCCAGCCAAACAATTCGCCCAGCAGTTCCTCATGCGTCAGCCCGGCCCCATCGGGCCAGGATTTTTCGAGCAGAACCACGCCGTCATCCTGGCGAATGCGGATGCGCGGATCGCTGCCGATGCCCTCCAATTTGCCGCCGGCGGCATGGCGCGGCCCGTCCTGATCCAGCGTATAAAGGCCGAACTTGATGCTGGATGAACCTGAATTGAGGCTGATGAGGGCGCGGCTCATAAGGCTGGCCTAAACAATCCGGGCGCCGCTTTCGTCCCGGCATGGGCGAGCAGAACAGCCACGGCGCAAGAGGCAAGGCGCGTGCTCAGACTATCGGCCCGGCTGGTCAGGATGATCGGCACCCGCGCGCCCAATACGATGCCCGCAGCATCCGCCCCGCCCAGAAACGTGAGTTGCTTGGCCAGCATATTGCCCGCCTCAAGGTTGGGAACCACGAGAATTTCCGCCTTGCCCGCGACTGGTGAGACGATACCCTTCTCCTTTGCCGCGGCCTCGTTGATGGCATTGTCAAAGGCCAGAGGGCCATCGAGCAGCGCGCCGGGAAATTGCCCCCGATCCGCCATCTTGCACAGCGCCGCCGCGTCAATTGTCGAAGCAATCGCCGGGTTCACCATTTCCACCGCCGAGAGGATGGCAACCTTGGGCTGGGCAATACCGATCACATGCGCAAGGTCGATGGCGTTGCGGATGATATCGGCCTTTTCTTCCAGACCCGGCGCGATGTTGACGGCCGCATCGGTAATCATCAGGGGCGTGGGGTGGCCCGGCACATCCATGAGATAGACGTGGCTGACCCGCCGCTCGGTGCGCAACCCCGCCTCACGCGAAACCACCGCTGCCATCAGTTCGTCGGTATGAAGCGAGCCCTTCATCAACAGCTCCGCCTCTCCATTGCGAACCAGTTCCACCGCCGCCGCTGCGGCCGCATGACTGTGGGGCGCATTGACGATGCGGAAGGGGGCGATATCCACCCCGGCCTCCTGCGCCGCAGCGCGAATGCGGGCTTCGGGGCCGACCAGGATGGGAATGATAAGTCCGGCCTGCACCGCCTCGGCAACCGCCGTGATGGCAGCGGCGCTGCAGGGATGGGCGATCGCGGTGCTCACCGCAGTACTGGCTCTGGCGGCCGCCATCAGGCGACGATACGCGCTGTGGTCGGACAGGCTGACATCGGGCAGTGTGGCTCGCGCCCGGCGCACCTTTTCGGTAGGAGCCTTAACCGTCGCCACGCCGGTGATGACCTCTTCCCCCGCCTGATTGATGCAAAGGCAATCGAACGTGATGATATGGTGTTTTTCTGCCTTGGACGAAACGGTGAGGCGCGCCGTAATCGTGTCGCCAAGAGCCACTGGCCGCAAAAAGCGCAGGCTCTGTTCCAGATAGATGGTGCCCGGACCGGGCAGTTCCGTGCCCAGCACCGCCGAAATCAACCCTCCGCCCCACATGCCATGCGCAATGACATGGTGAAACATGTCACCAGCCGCATATTCGGGGTCCAGATGGGCCGGGTTCACATCGCCCGACACCAACGCGAAAAGTTGAATGTCTCGCTGGCTCAGCTTGCGCGACAGGCTCGCGGTGTCGCCAATCGCGATCTCGTCAAAGGTACGGTTCTCGATCATTGCGGGAGGCGTCATGACTACTTCTCCAGAATATAGCTGCCCGGCGCATCGGCCAGCGGGGCATAGCCTTTGTCCGGCGCGCCCATGGGCGGCGGGGGACCCGCCTTGCCGGAACGGGCGCTGAGCCATTCGCCCCACGCCTCCCACCACGAGCCGGGATGATCCGGGGCCTGCGCCAGCCACAGATCCGGCGCCATGGCCGGACCGCAGGCCGGGCGCGTGAGAAGTTGATAATGGCGGTTTTTATGTCCCGGCTCCGAAACAATGCCCGCATTATGCCCGCCATTGGTCAGCGTGAAACATATCTCTGCATCGGTCAGCATGTGGATCTTGTGCACCGAGCGCCACGGCGCGACATGATCGGTTTGCGTGCCCACCACAAACATCGGCGTTTTCAGCGCCGACAGACTGACCGGCATACCGCCCGCCACAAAACGCCCCTCGGCCAGATCGTTCTTAAGGAACAGCTTGTGCAGATATTCACTGTGCATCGCAAAAGGCATACGCGTGCCATCCGCGTTCCATACCATCAGGTCATTGGCGATTGGCCGCTCGCCCATCAGATATTCGTTCAGAATGCGCGACCAGACCAAATCATTGGAGCGCAGCATCTGGAAAGCGCCGCCCATCTGGCCACTGTCGAGATAGCCGCGTTCCCACATCATGCTGTCGAGCAGGTTAAGTTGTGCCTCGTCGATGAAAAGGCCCAGTTCCCCCGGCTCGCTGAATTCGGTTTGCGCGGCCAGCAGGGTCATGCCGGCCAGCCGTTCATCTCCATCGCGCGCCATTGCCGCGGCCGCAATGGCCAACAGCGTGCCGCCAAGGCAATAGCCAAGGGCATGGATTTTCGGCGCTCCGGTGATGGCGGTTATCGCATCCAGCGCGGCCATCGGGCCCAGCAAACGATAGTCCTCCATATCCAGATCGCGATCCGCGCTGACCGGATTGTGCCATGACATCGCAAAAACCGTATAACCCTGCCCCACCAGCCAGCCGATCAGGGAATTGTGCGCCGACAGATCGAGAATATAATATTTCATGATCCAGGCCGGAACGATCAGCACCGGCTCCGGCCGGACCTTTGCGGTGGTCGGCTCATACTGGATCAATTCCATCAGGCGATTGCGATAAATCACCTTGCCCTTGGTCGCAGCAATGTCGCGCCCGATCTGAAAGGGCTGATCGCCGGACCCGGCGGTGCCGCGGGCCAGCGCCTCGATGTCCGCCATCAGCAATCTTGCGCCCTCGACCAGACACATGCCGCCCGTGTCCACGATCCGCCTCTGCAACACAGGATTGGTCGGGATAAAATTGCTGGGCGCGAACATATCGAGGATTTGCCGCAGGGTGAAGGATGTCACCGCTTCATGGCGGGCGCCGACACCCGAAATGCCGGTGGTGGCCGCGTGCCACCATTGCTGCGTCATCAAAAAGGATTGGGCGATCAGATTGTAGGGCGGCATTTTCCACGCCGAATCGTCAAAGCGGCGATCCTGCGGCAAGGGCTCAATCGCGGGGTGTTCCCCATCAGCGCCATGCGCGACATAATCGATCAGCCTCAGGCTTTTACGCATTCCTTTGGCCAGCAGTTCCAGCCGCCGCCCCGGAGATGCCGCAAGATGCAGCGCCCAATCGGACATGGCCTGCGCCACGGTAAAGGGCGACAGTCCGCCCGTGACGCCGGCAATGGCGGCAAAGGAAGCATGGTCGAGGGTTTGGGCTATTCCATCAAGCGGATCTGCGTCGGCTTGGGCGGATGACGTGTCGGTCATGGCTGGACTCCCTTTTGCGCATTCTGGCGTAGAGGCCGGATGGTGGCGGCCGAAGGCGCGGACGCCTTGTCCCCCCAGCCACCGGCCATGGCTCGATAGAGCTGCACGGTTGCACTGCCTTGCGCCACCCTTGCCTGCTCAGCCTTGTCGGCATCGGAAAAAGCATCCAGTTGCGCCTGCAACACGTCGCCCAAGGTCATGCGCCCCGCGCGATAGAAGGCTTGCGCCTGATCGACGCGGCGGGCGGACAGGTCGCGCGCCTGCTCAAGCCCGCGCAGACGCGCATCCAGGCCGCTGCGCAGGGCATAAGCGATCTCCACCTCTTCAAGGGCCAGCAGAATGGCGCGATCCTGACCGGCCAGCGCCGCCTCCAGTTCGGCATGGCCGGCCGCAATCCGGCCGCGCAGCAATCCGCCGGTAAAGATGGGAACGCTGGCCTTCACCCCCACCAGACCAAGCGGACCGCCGAAACCGGGCAGGCCGGAAAGGGCGATGTGCCCATCCTGCCCCGTGAAGGTAATCCCGAAGCGAGGCATCAGATCTGCCTTCAGACTTTTGAGCCTTGCCGCACGCGCGGCAACGATCAGCATTCTGGCGCGCACATCGGGGCGGCGCTCCAGCAAGGTCGAAGGAAGCTGACCGGCAGGCGGCGGCGGCACAAGCATGTCCGCTTGAGCCGCCTCCGGAGGCAGCGTTTCGGGCAATTCTCCGCCCAGCACGGCAAGCCGCCTGCGCCGCGCGTCGATCAGCGACAGAATTGGCGCTCGGCCCGCCTCCAATGAGGCGAGCGCCGCCCTCGCTCTGGTCACGTCCAGCGCCTTGGCCTGCCCCATCCCTTGCCGGGCAGCCAGATAATCGGCCAACAGCCGCGCCGATGCTATGCTCTGATCGAGGATGATCAGGCGGCGGCGCAGCCCCTGCCATTGCTGATAATTTTCAACGACATCGCCGATCACGGTCAGCGCAACGCCATGGGCCAGCCATTGCGCGCTGTCGGCAAGGGCTCTGGCCGCATCGGCATCGGCGTGGCGCCCCCCGAACACGTCAGGCTCCCATTGCGCGCCAAGCCCCACGAGATAGCCCCCGCCGGTCGCGCCCTCGGACAAAGGCGTGAGAAGCGACCCCAGAGCGCCATCGGCGCCCGTATCGGCCACCGTGCCCCATGCCGCGCCATTGGCCGCCACGGAAGGATAGAGCGCGGCCTCGGACACGGACACCAGCGCCCTTGCGGCCCTGACATGGGCCTGCGCCACGCGAATATCGGCATTGGCGGCCAACGCCTTTTCGACCAGCGCGTCCAGCCCCGGATCGCCCCAAAGGGTCCACCACCGATCAGGCGCCACCGCCGAAGGCCGCAAGGCCTCCGGCGCGGCAAAGCGCGCGGGCGCGGAAACCATCGCCTGCGGAGCAGCCGGCGGGGGCGCCGATGCGCAAGCCGCCAGACCAAGCGCCGCGCCCGCCGACGCCAGAGCACGCAGGGTCATCTTTGGGCCTTTATGCATGATTTTTGCTTTCATCCCTGACGCTCCAGCATCGAGCGGAAGCGCTGCACCGCAAGGGCAACGAACAGCACGCCCCAGCCGCAGATCATGGCCAGTTCGGGCCATACGGTGGCGGTTTTCGCGCCGCGATAGAGCACCGCCTGCGAAAGGCTGACAAATTGGGTCGTGGGCAGCAGCCTTGCCACCATCTGGATGGCGGGCGGCATGCTCTCAAGCGGCGTGGCGGCCCCGGACAGCAGATAGGCGATGGCATAGACCGGCACGGCAAACAGGCCGAATTGCGGCATACTGGGCGCCAGCGTCGCCATCCACATGCCCAACGAGGTCACCGAAAAGAGATAGAGCACCATCGCGGCGGCAAAAAGCGCCAGAGAGCCCGCAAGCGGCACCGCCAGCAATCCATGGACCACGAACCACAGGGACGCGATCGAGGCCAGAAAGATGACCAGACCATTGGCCAGAATTTTGGAAAAGGCGATTTCACTGGCGCGCACGGGCATGACCAGCAGATGTTCGATCGTGCCATGCTCGCGCTCACGGATCACCGCCGCGCCCACAAGGATGATCGAGAGGACCGTCACATTCGTCACGATCTGCATCACCGAACTGTACCAGGCCGATTCCGAATTGGGGTTGAAGAAGATCTGGCTGGTCACCGTGACGGGCAGAGCCGCCACCAGGCCGCGCGCATGCAGGAAATCGAGCGTCTCTGCGGCAAAGATCCGCTGGAAATCGACAGCCCCCAGCCCCGCCTGCGTCATGGCCGTGGCATCGACCAGAATCTGAACCGCCGGGCTGCGTCCGGCCAGAACATCGGCCTGAAATCGCGGCGGGATCTCGATCACGAAAATATAGCGTCCCCCGTCCATCGCGGCGGAGACATCCTCACGCGCAATATCCACCGGCGGTTTGAAATAGGGCGGCTGCACCGCATCGCGCAGGCGCCGTGAGAGTTCGCTGTGGTCATCATCAACAATGGCCACCGAGGCATTGGATACCTCGGCCTTGAGCCCGGTGGCCACCAGTTGGATGGCGATGGTAAAGGCAAACAGGATCAGCGCCATCAGCGTCACATCCTTCAGAACGCTGCGCAATTCCTTGACGCCGAGCAACCAGACGTTGATCGCCCAGCGTTTCATACCTCCTGCTTTCCCAGCATCAGCCGCGAGGCCATGATGACGATGAGGGCAAACAGCCCCAGCGCCAGATAGGCCGTGCCGAAGCTGGCCGGACCAAGGCCCTTGGTGAAGGTTCCCAGACTGATGATCTGAAACCACGAGGAGGGAAAGATGATGCCAATCCAATAGCTGCCGTCCAGCAGCGTCGAGACCGGATAGAGCAGGCCCGAAAAATTCACGGAAGGGATGAGGCAGATCAGCGCCGTGGCGAAAATCGCGGCGACCTGGGTGCGAACGAAGGTCGAGATCATCATGCCAAGGCCGGTGGACGCCAGCACGAACAGCAGCGCGCCCATCGTCAGCGCCAACAGGGACCCCTTGAGCGGCACCCCCAGAACCGTCACGATCAGCGCCACCAGGCTGCAATAACTTACCATGGCCAGAACGACATAGGGCGCCTGCTTGCCGATCAGGAAAGCCCCCGCCCCGGCGGGCGAGGCATAGAGGTTGATGATCGAGCCGATCTCTTTTTCGCGCACGATGCCAAGCGCGGTCAGCATCGCGGGGATCAGGATCATCGTCAGCATCAGCACGCCCGGCGTGATCGCGTAGATGCTGCGAAAATCCTGATTGTAGATGAAACGGGGTTCGATCAAGGCAGGCAGCGCGACGGCGGTTGAGGCTCCCCCCAGCCTGTCGAGCGAATAGGCCAGAATGATCGCATCGGCATAGCCCTGAATGTTCGCGGCCAGAAAGGGGCTGGCGCCATCAATGAAAACCCCCAGATCCGGCTTGCGCCCCGCAGCCAGATCGCGGCCAAAGCCCGGCGGAATATCCAGCACCATCTGGACGCCCCCCTCGCGCAAGCGGTCATGCGCGTCTTCCTCGCTGCCGATGGGGCGGGTTTCCACAAAATAGCGGGAACCCTCAAAGCGGCGGATCAGATCGCGGCTGGTCGCGCTCTGATCATGATCGAGCACCGCCATGCGGATGTTCTGCACGTCAAAGGAGATGCTGAAGGCGCAAATGCAAAGCAGGATGATCGGGCCTGCCAATGCAAAGCCCATGCGGATGCGGTCCCGCGCCAGTTCGGTCGCCTCGCGCCGGGCAAAGGCCCATGCAAAGCCCAGCCAACCCGCCCATCCGCCATGCCTGTTGGCGGCCTCAACCTGTTTCTGCTCGGCCGGGTCCGCAACGGCCGGGGGCGCAACCATCGCCGCTTCGGTCGAATTATCCTCCAGCACCGCGATGAACGCATCTTCCAAACGCTGCGCATGGTATTGGCGCGTCAGTTCGGCCGGTGTTCCGACCGCCAGCACCCGCCCGCGATCCATCAGCGAAATCCGGTCGCACCGCTCGGCCTCGTTCATGAAATGGGTTGAGACAAAGATCGTCACGCGGTCCTCGCGCGAGAGGCGCAGCAAATGGCCCCAGAACATGTCGCGCGCCGCCGGATCAACGCCCGAGGTCGGCTCGTCGAGGATCAGGATTTCGGGCTTGTGCAGACAGGCCGCCGCCAGTTGCAGCCGCTGACGTATGCCCAGCGGCAGCGCGGCGGGCAGGGCACGGGCATGATCGAGCAGCGCATATTGCGCCATGACATCGTTCACCAGAGCCCCCGCCTCAGCCTGCGGCACGCGATAAAGGCGGGCATGCAGGGCCAGATTCTGCTCGACGGTCAATTCTTCATAAAGCGAGAAAGCCTGCGACATATAGCCGACACGCATGCGCGTCTGCATATCTCCGGCGGTGATCGGCCGCCCGAACAGGGTTGCGGTCCCGCTGCTCGCATCGAGCAGCCCGGTCAGCATTTTCATGGTCGTGGTCTTGCCGCAACCATTGGAACCCAGAAAGCCGAAAATCTCGCCCCGGCCGATCCGAAAGCTGACGTCATCGACCGCCACGAAATCGCCGAAACGGCGCACCAGATGCTGCGCTTCTATCGCGGGCGCCTCGCCCTTGTCCTGCCATGGCGCGACATTGAGCAATTCGCCCGCAGGCCGCTTCGCCTCGGGCAGCAGGCTGATATAGGCCTGCTCCAGCGTCGAGGCCCCGGTTTGCGCCAGAATGTCGCGCGTCGGCCCCTGCGCGATGATGCGCCCTTCGTCCATCGCCACCAGATGATCGAAGCGCTCGGCCTCTTCCATATAGGCGGTTGAAACCAGCACGGTCAGTTCGGGACGCTCCGCCCGCATGGCATCGACCAGTTCCCAGAACTGACGCCGCGACAGAGGATCAACACCCGTGGTAGGCTCGTCCAGAATCAGCAGGTCAGGATCGTGCACGAGCGCGCAGCACAGACCCAGCTTCTGCTTCATCCCGCCCGAAAGCTTGCCCGCAGGCCGGTCGGGGAAGGGCGCAAGTCCCGTCGCCTCAAGCAGGCGCTTCATATGCGCACCGCGTTCGGCCCCGCCCAGACCGAACAGACGGCCGAAAAAGTCGATATTCTCGGCCACGGAAAGCGTGGGATAGAGATTGCGCCCCAGACCTTGCGGCATATAGGCCACGCGGGAGAGGAAAGCCGCGCGATCCCCGCGCCGCGCAAGGTCGAAGCCGAGCACGCCGACCTTGCCCTGCTGAACGCGCTTCACCCCGGAAATCAGGCCCAGCAGCGTGGATTTACCCACCCCGTCGGGCCCGACAAACGCAACCGCGCCGCCGCGCGGCAATTGCAGGCTCACTTTTTCAAGGGACTGAACCGGACCATAGTGATGGGAAACATCCTCAAGGATGATGGCCATGGCGCCCATTCCCGCCGCCCCGGTCATCGCCTCGCTCACCGCCCGGCTGTTCCCCGATCAGGCCCCAAATCAGGCCATGGCTTGCCGGGATCGGTGCGGACAAAGCCATCGGCCGTCATCCCGGCCTTCAGCACGCCCGCAAACCGCCGCGCCGCCTCCGCCGGTATCTGAAGCTTCACCCGATAGGAAAGGTTGTCCCGCTCATTGGCGGTTTCCACGAATTTGGGCGTGAACTGCGCCTCCGGCGAGACAAAGCCGACGCGGGCGGGCAAGGCGGTTGTAAAGCCCTGCGGCAGAACGCGCGCTTCATCCCCGATCCGGATGCGCGAGACAATGGCCGAGGGCACGAAGATGGTCAGATAGACATCATCGGGGTTGATGATCGATAACAGCTTGCCGCCGGGCGCCATCATCGTGCCCGGCTCCACAATGCGATATTCTACCCGGCCCGGCCCTGGCGAGCGGATATGCAGATCGGCGCGGATGGCCGAGACCAGCCGGATCTGGGCATCGGCCTGCGCTATTGCGCCGCGTGCCTCGCCAATGGCGCCGCCGGCAGCTTCGACGCCGCCCGCCTCGCCCGCCAGCGCCAGATTGCGCTGTTTCAGTTCGACATCCGACACCATATCGCGCGCATGAAGACCCGCGGTTTCCGACCAGTTGAGCCGGGCGAGTTCGGCCTGACTGCGGTGCGCGGCCTGCTCGCCCCGCGCGCGGGCAAGGCCGCCCAATGCCCTCTCGCGCGAGGCTCTGGCCGCATCAAGCTGGGCCAGCACATCACTCTCGTCCTGTTCGGCCAGGATCTGGCCCGCCTGAACCACATCGCCTTCACGAACCATCAAGGAGGCCAGCCGCCCCGGATATTTCACCGCAATATCGGTCCGGGTCATCTCGATCCGGCCATTGCTCCGCAAGACCCATTCCGGAAGCTCGGCGCGGCGCATGAAATGGTGCCATGCCCAATAGCCCCCCGCCGCCAGCGCCAGCAAGACCGCCCCGGCCAGAATGCGATGAAGCTTCATCTGCCGCCCCTGCGGCCGTGAACTGTCAACAGAAGAGCATCAGCACACTGCATCACCATCGGGCTCCTGAGCCGGAAGGAAAGTGAAAGGCCTTTGCGGCCTGCCGGAATGTTCTGATTTTGAATTACGACGCACCATCGCCGGCAATCACAAAGCCGACTCCGGGGCGACCGCCTCTCTCAACACTCGATCAACAAAAAATTGAACAGGATGTCAAGTTTTCTATGTGTCGGATCTGAAACGTTTGTCCGCACCTGCGTGCAAGACTTTTACGGCCACCGCCAATGGCTGACGGCATGCCGGGCGGCTTTTGGCCATACTGTCCCCGGCATCTCTATCTTCGATACTCCAGGCCCGGCTCGCCATGGTTGACCTCAAACGCCAATTTTTCCAAACCGCCTAGCGAAGCTTCCTTGAGAACCCGTGCCATAGCCCAAAACCGCCGAATATCTGTCGAATATTTTCCGGCGTACGGTGGTGGACCATAAAGCAGCAGCTAAATCGAATTGTGCTCTCGACGAACGGCACGACCTCGCCGAGAAATCATCCGGTCTCTACTTCAAACCAAAACCAAGCGCGCGCAAAGCCGCCTTCAACCTGTCACGCCCGTTCAGCGCGGCCGCCGAAGCGCCCCGCGCCAACACAAGCGCGCGCCAGCCCACCGGGTCTTGACCCTGCTCTTCCTGAAACGCGCGTGCGTCGCGGTCATACTCGGAAATCGCCGCGCTTTGTCCGGCCAGATCATAGACCTCGCGGTGCAAAACCACCGATTGCGGCAAACGCGGCTTGATCGCGGCAGGCCGCGTGGCATCGCTCCACCCCACCACCAGCCCGAACACCACAGCCGCGCGCGGCGGCAGACCGGCCAGCTTCGCCACTTCTTCGGGATGATTGCGCAACGCGCCGATATAGACCGTGCCCAGCCCCAGCGATTGCGCCGCGATCACCGCATTTTGCGCGGCCAGCGCGGCATCCACCGCCGCTACGGTAAAACTCTCCAGATATTCAAACCCTTCCTTGGGCGCGCGCGCCTCATCGGCCACCAGCTCCGCCCGCGCCAAATCGGCCACGAACAGCAGGATCAGCGGAGCATGTTCGATATGCTTCTGCCCGCCCGCCAGCCGGGCCAGTTCCTTGCGCTTTTCCTCATCCTCAATCGCCACCACGCTCCACAATTGCAGGTTGGACGAGGTGGCAGCGCTCTGCGCCGCCGCGACCAGCGTCGGCACCAGATCGGGCGAGAGCGGATCAGGGCGAAACCCGCGCACAGTGCGATGATCGAGCAAGGCGGCGATCGTGTCGTTCCACAATATCCGCTCGGGCGCAGCGGAGCGATAGCGGCGGGCCAGCGCCGCATGGGCGGCCAGCGAAACGGGGTCTTCAAGCGCCATAGGGCACCTCCACAGATTGATCCTTCACGCCATGGGATAGCGCCCGGCGGCTCGCCCGTCTTATGATGCTGCCCTGCGTTCCTATTGAGATTTCTGTGTTCATCCCGCCTGTCGGCCAATCGCGCGGGCACTTTCTCATAAGCCTATCAGCAGCTCTCGTTTTTAACGCGCCCCGCCCGGCATCTATCCTTGGCGCTATTCAGCAATCGCGAAAGAACCACCCATGAGCCAGACCCGCCAACTTCATTTGGGCGCCATTCTCGAAGGCGTCGGCACCGATCAGAACAGTTGGCGCGATCCGGCTCTGCCCTCGGACGCCAGCGTCAATATTGACTGGTACATCGAGAATGCGAAGAAGGCCGAAGCCTCGCTCTTCGATCTCGTGTTCATCGTCGACAGCCCCTATATCACGCCCGACACCGCGCCCCATTTCCTTAACCGGCTCGAACCGCTCACGCTGCTCTCGGCGCTGGCCACGCATACCAGCCGGATCGGTCTGGTCGGCACGCTGACCACATCCTATTGGGAACCGTATAATGTCGCGCGCCAGTTCGGCAGCCTCGACCATATCAGCCGGGGCCGCGCGGGGTGGAATGTGGTCACCACCGGGCTTGAGGGCGCGGCGCGCAATTACGGGCGCGACGAGCATTTCGACCATGCCGAACGCTATGACCGCGCGCTGGAATTTGTCCGCGTGGTGCAGGGATTGTGGGATTCCTATGAAGACGATGCCTTCGTGCGCGACAAGGCGGCGGGCCTGTTCCTCGACAAGAGCAAGCTGCACAAGCTGAACCACAAAGGCAAATTCTTCCGCGTCGATGGCCCCCTCGCCCTGCAACGCAGCGCGCAGGGTCAGCCGGTGATCTTTCAGGCAGGCGACAGCGACGCAGGCCGCAACCTTGGCGCCCAGATCGCTGATGGCGCCTTTGCCGCCGCGCAGGATTTCGAGGCGGGCCAGCAATATTACGCCGACCTGAAAAACCGCGCCGCCGCTTTGGGTCGCAATCCCGATCATGTCGTGGTCCTGCCCGGCCTGTTCCCCACCCTGGCCGACACGGACGAGGAAGCCCAGCGCCTCCACGCCACGCAGGAAGAAGCGCTCAGCCTCGACAAGCTGCTGGTCGGGCTGGGCCGCGCCTTCAACTATCACGATTTCCGCCAGTATGACCCCGACGCCCCCTTCCCCGATCTGACCGGCGTCACGCTCAACAGCTATAAGGGCCATGCCGAAAAGATCATCCGCGTGGCGCGCGAAAAGGGTTACACCTTGCGCGAGGCGGCATGGCACCTTGGCCGCTGGAAATCGCCCTTCATCGGCGGGCCGGAAACCGTGGCCGACGAGATCGAGCGCTGGTTCACCGGCCGCGCCGCCGATGGCTTCAACCTGCGCGTCACCAACCCGCGCGATTTCCAGATCTTCCGTGAGCGCGTGGTCCCGATCCTGCAAAAGCGCGGCCTGTTCCGCACCCGTTATGAGGCCGACACGCTGCGCGGTCATCTGGGCATTCCGGTGCCGGAAAACCGCAACGCCTCGCCGCTGGCCGAGGCCGCCGAGTGAGCATCCATCTGGAAACGGACGTCCTGATTATCGGCGGCGGCATGGCGGCGGGATGGGCCGCCATCGCCGCCGCGCAGGCCGGGGCGCGGGTGGTGGTCGCCGACAAAGGCTATATGGGCACCAGCGGCGTCACCGCGATGGGCGGCCCCAACCACTGGTGGGTGGCCCCCGATCCCGCCCGCCGCGAAGAGGCCATCGCCCGCCAGAGCGGCAAGGCGCAGGGGCTGGGCGATCCGGAATGGATGGCGCGCATCCTCGACCTGACATGGCGCTATCTCCCCAGCCTTGCGCCGCACTATCCCTTTGGCAGCGATGGGGCGGGCGGCACTTATTATTCGGGTGTGAGAGGGTCGGAATATATGCGCGCCTTGCGCCTGGCTGCTCTGAACGCTGGCGTGACGGTGCTCGACCATCATCCGGCCATCGAATTGCTGCGCGATGATGAAGGCCGGATCGCAGGCGCACGCGGCCATGCCCTGCGCGCGCGGCTGGATTGGGAAATCCGCAGCCATGCCACCATTCTGGCCACCGGCGGCAATGCTTTCCGCTCCGGCCTGATCGGCAGCCACACCAACACCGGCGATGGCCAATTGATGGCCGCCGAAGCGGGCGTGGCCCTGTCGGGTATGGAGTTCGGGCCAAGCTGGTCAATCTCGCCCGCATGGGCTTCGACCCGCACGCTGCCCTATACGGGCGCGGTCTATTATGACGCCGATGGGCGCGAATTGGACATTCCTCCCTCGCGCGCGGCGGGCCATGCGCATAATCGCGCGCTGGGCCATGCGATGCTGGCGGGGCCGGTGCTGGCCGATCTGTCCCATGCGCCAAAGGCCCTGCGCCCCATCCTGCGCCAGATCCAGCCCTTCACCCCCGCCCCCTTTGAACGGCGCGGGATCGACCTGTTTCGCGATCGCTTCCCGGTCAAATTGTTTGGCGAGGGCACGATCCGGGGCACGGGCGGCCTCGATCTGACCGATGCCGAATGCCGAACCAGCGCGCCGGGCCTGTTCGCCATTGGCGATGCGGCCACGCGCGAATTGGTCGCAGGCGCGAACAGCGGCGGCGGGGCGGTCAATTCGGCATGGGCGCTTTCCTCTGGCCGGATTGCGGGTACGGCGGCGGCGCGCGAAAGTTTAGCGCGCAAGGGCGCCTCGGCCCCCGTCCATGGGCTTGGCCGTATCGCCATTGCGCCGCATCATGCCGAGCGCACCATCGATGTCACCGCGATCCACCGCGCCGTCGATCATGAAATCCACGGCTATGCCCATGTCTTTACGCGTGATGAGGCCAGCTACGCCGCCTCAGGCGAAAGGCTGGAGGCCATCTGGAGCGAATTGTCCGCCCATGGCCGGGCCAGAGGCCCCGCGCTGGTGTCTCTGCGCGAAACGGCGGCTCTCGTGGCCGGGGCGCGATGGACCATCGCAGCCGCGCGCGGGCGCAAGGAGAGCCGGGGCCTGCACCAGCGCGCCGATTATCCCGAGGCCACCGGGCCCACCCAGCGCCAACGGGTCAGCGGGCTGGACACGATCTGCATCCACTCTCAACAGGCCGAATTCGCATGATTGCCCAAATCCTTGCCGACAAATGCAACAATTGCGCGCAATGCGTCAGCGTATGCCCCACATTTGTGCTGGACGATGGGCCGCAGGTGCCCGTCATTGCGCGCCTTGATGCCTGCCAGACCTGCTATATGTGCGAACTCTATTGCGACAGGCAAGCCATCTATGTCGCGCCTGATCAGTTTGCGCCCGAACCGGGGGCCGATCCGCTGCCCCATCTGGGCGTGATCTGGCGTGATCATGGCTGGGACCGGCCCGGTGAGGCGGGCCATCTGGATGAATATCGCAAACTTGGCCCCCTGCTGGGCGAGGGGGCGGAAATCGCCGCGAGGCGGTATCAGGCGCAGCGCAGGGGCGTCTGATGGCGTTTGTGGAGACGCCAATGCCCGGCGTCTCCACAAACTTCCTAGGCTTTGGGCAATTGTGACGTCAGCACATAGCCGTCCGCCACGGGCCGCTTGGCCTCCAGCGCCCCGGCGCGCACGAAAGTGTCCAGAATGCCCTGTTGCCGCGCCACCAATTCAGGCGTGACCGGCCCATCCACCACCAGCGAACGCTCTGCCGTTGCCTGAGCAATCGGCAAAGGCAGGCCGGTTTCCTTGGCCAGCACCTTGGCATAATCGGCCACATGAGCCTTGCGCCATTCCATCGCGCGCGCCTCGCGGGCCAGAAAATCGACGAGCAGGTCGGGCTTGTCGCGCAGTACATTTTCATGGACCACATCGAACGAGCAGGCGTCGAACAGATCGCTGCCATCGGCCAGAATTCGGTCGCCCGCGGCCTGTCCGGTGGGCACATAGGGACCCCATGTGCTCCACGCATCCACCGCGCCCGAGCGCAGGGCCGCCGCCGCATCCGATGGCGTCATAAAGATCAGCTCAGCCTCGCCCGGCTTGATCCCGGCATTCTCAAACACTTTGAGCGCGAGGAAATGGCCGATGCTGCCCCGCCCCGTCACGATCTTGCGCCCCTTTAGATCAGCCGGTTTGTACACCGGCGATGCGCCCGGCACCAGAATCGAGAGAATGCCCGCCGGGCGCGGATGCGAAACCCGCGCGGCCACAGCCTTCAAGGGCTTGCCGGTTTGATAGGCAAACAGGAAAGGCGCATCGCCAATCAGCCCGATATCGACCGCATCCGACCCCAAAGCCTCCAGCAAATGCTGGGCGGCGGGAAATTCGGACCATTCGACGCGATAGGGCGCGCCTTCCAGCACGCCCGAGGCCAGCACCAGCGCCTTGGTCCCGCCCTTTTGCGAGCCGACGCGCAGCACCTTTTCGCCCCCACCGCGACAACCGGCGAGCGCCAAAGCGCCCGCCCCAAATCCCAACGCGGCCAGAGCGCCGCGCCGGTTCCACAATGTCGCCTCGATCATGCCGCGCTGCGCTCGGCTCGCGCGGCGGTGTAGCGGTTGACCGGCTTGTCCAGCCCCAGCCCCTCGCGGAAGGTGGCGCCGGTGTAGTCGGTCTTATAAATCCCGCGCTCCTGCAGGATCGGCACGACCTGATCGACAAAGACGTCCAATTGGCCCGGCAAAGATTCAAACAGGTTGAACCCGTCCGAGGCGCGTGTTTCCAGCCATTGCTGGAAACGGTCCGCGATCTGTTCAGGCGTGCCGGTGAATTGGCTGCGCGGGGTGGCCGCGCGCAGGGCGATCTCGCGCAGAGTCAAGCCCTGCCTGGCCAGTTCCAGAATGCGCTCGGAGGCCGACTGGTTCGATTTATAACCTTCGACCGCCACCTCGACCGGGAAAGCGCCATCGGGATCATAGACGCTGAAATTATGGTCATTGAAGGATCGGCCCAGTGCGCGCAGGGCGTTTTCAAGGCTGACCAGACCAGCCAGTTCCTGATGCAGGCGCTGGGCCTCCTCTTCGGTGCTGCCCACGATCACGCGGGCGCCGGGTACGATGAAGAGCTGATCGGGATCGCGGCCAAAGCCGCGCGCGCGTGCCTTGACGTCGGCGTAAAAGCTCTGGGCTTCCTCGATATTTTCCTGATGGGTAAAAATCGCCTCGGCGGATTTGGCGGCAAAATTGCGCCCGTCCTCGGACGATCCGGCCTGAAAGATCACCGGCTGTCCCTGCGGGCTGCGCGAGATATTGAGCGGGCCTTTGACCGAGAGGAACTCGCCCTTGTGGTTCAGCTCATGCAGCTTGTCGGGATCGAGGAACTGGCCGCTCTCCTTGTCGCGCACCAGCGCATCGTCTTCCCAACTGTCCCACAGACCCTTGACCACATCGAGATATTCGGCCGCCAGACGATAGCGCGTGTCATGGGCCAGATGCTCGGACTTGCCGTAATTGGCGGCGCTGCCCTCCAGCCAGGAGGTGACGACATTCCAGCCCGCGCGCCCGCCGCTGATATGGTCCAGCGAAGCGAACTGGCGGGCCAGATTGAAGGCCTCGGTATAGGTGACGGTCGCCGTGCCGACCAGACCGATATGCTCGGTCACCACCGCCATGGCCGACAGGATGGTCAGCGGTTCAAAACGGTTGAGGTAATGCGGCGAGGAACGCGCGTTGATCGAAACGCTGTCGGCCACGAAGAGATAGTCGAACTTGCCGCGCTCGGCGGCCTGCGCCTGACGCTTGTAGAAGGACAGGCTGGTGGAGGCATCGACCTGCGCATCGGGGTGGCGCCAGTCGTCCCAGCCGGGGCCGACGCCGTGCAGGATGAAGCCAAGGCGAAGTTGACGTTTTGACATGAGGATGGTTCCTTTGGGAATGCGGGGGATTGGTTTCAGCCGGCCAACGCGGCGGTTTGGCCCTTGAGCTCTGCCACGCGCTGCGCCACCTTGGCGCGCACCAGCGGCAGCAATTCGCGGCCATAGAGCAGCGCATCGTCGAGCGGTTCAAAGCCGCGAATGAGGAAATGGTCGATGCCGATGTCGAAATAGTCGAGCATGGCGTCGGCCACCTGTTCGGGCGTGCCGACAAGGCCGGTCGAATTGCCCTGCGCCCCGGTCAGCGCGGCGACACCCGTCCACAAACGGCCATCGCGGCGGTTGCCCTGCGCGGTTTGCAGCAGGCGCAGCGAGCCTTCATTGGGCGGGCGGTGGCCGGCGGTGGGCAGACCGGCGGCCTCGCGATGGGCGCGGACCTGATCCTCGATCTCCGCGGCGCGCTTCCATGCCGCTTCCTCGGTATCGGCGATGACCGGGCGCAGCGAGAGCGAGAAGCCCGGACGCCGCCCGTGTTTCGCAGCCGCATGGCGCACGGCCAGCACATTCTCGCGCACCTGCTCCAGCGTTTCGCCCCACAGCGCATAGACATCGGCATGACGCCCGGCCACCTCAATCGCCTCGGGCGAGGAGCCGCCGAAGAAGACCGGCAGATTGTCGGGCTTGATCGAGGAAAAGGCCCCGCGCGCCTCATAAAAGCGACCCTTGTGGTCAAAGGGCTGGGTGGCAGTCCATTCGCGGCGCAGGATGTCGATATATTCGTCGCTGCGCGCGTAACGTTCGGATTTGATCGAGTTCACATCGCCGTCGCGGGCCATTTCCTCATCGGCCCCGCCGGTGATGATATGCACCGCGATGCGCCCGCCCGACAATTGATCGAGCGTCGCCAATTGCCGCGCGGCCAGCGTGGGCTGGGTAAAACCGGGGCGATGGGCAACAAGGAAACCGAGCTTGTTCGTGATCGCGGCGGCATGGGCGGCCACGATCTGGCTCTCCGGGCTGTTCGAGCCGAAGGGGATCAGCACGCGATCAAAGCCGACCTCTTCCTGGCCCCGCGCGGCGGCATCGACATAAGCGCGGTCGAGCGCGCGGCTCTGCACGGGCCCGTGGATTTCCGAGGCATTGTTAAAGCCGATATAGCCGATGAACTTGACGGCATCAGAAGGGTTTTCGGACATGGAGTGTCTCCGCAAAATCAAATGACGAAAAAGCCGTGGGTGCCGTCGCGCTCCAATTGGGCGACAAGGCCGTATTCCCAGTCGAGATAGGCCTGCATGGCGGCGGCCGCGTTGTCGGTGCCTTCATAGGGGCGCTTGTAGCGACCCTCTGCTCCGCGCGGGGCGGGGGCGGCGTCGGGGCCGGTTTCGGTGTGCGCGCCGCCTTCCAGCACGTAGACCTCCCAGCCCAACTGGGCGAGCCAACTGGCGGTCATGTCGGCGCGGGGGCCTAGATCGTCGGCCAGCACGATGCGCGCACCCCGCACGGGCGCGAAATGGTCGGTTTCCTGCACCAACTGCCCGCCCTGCGCATTGCGAAAGCCGGGGATGTGGCCCGCCGCATAATCCTCGGGCAGGCGCACGTCATATTGATAGAGCGTGCGGGTTTTGTCGGCGCGCAGGTGGTCCAGTTCCTCCGGCGTGATCCGCTTGACGCCCGCGCGATAGGCCACCTCGCGCGCCTTCTGGCGGGCCTCGTCCAACAACGGCGCATCGGGCAGGGGGGCGCGGCGCTGCTGCCCGGTTTCCAGATCCTGTCCAGCCAGCGTCCAGCCGATCGTGCCATTGCGCAAGGCATAGATCCGGTTGGGCAGGCCAGCGTTCACCAGCGATTGCGCGCCGATAATGCTGCGCGTGCGGCCCGCGCAATTGACGATGATCGTGGTGTCGGGATCGGGCGCGGCGGCGCGGGCGCGCAGCACCAGTTCGGCGCCGGGGCTGGAAATGCCGCCAGGAATGCTCATCGTCGCATATTCATCGAACCGGCGCGCGTCGAGGATGGCAATATCGGCCTTTTCCTCGATCAGCGCCTGCACATCCTGCGCGGGCAGCGAGGGCGTGTGCCGACGGTGTTCGACCAATTCGCCAAAGGCCTTGGAGTAGCTGTTCACATCCTCGAACAGCTCATAGCCGGCGCTTTTCCAGCCCGAGAGGCCCCCCGCCAGCTTTTCGACATGAGTAAAGCCCAGCGCGCGCAGATGGACCAGCGCGGCCTCTGTCAGATCCTCGCCATTGTCATAGACGACGATGCGCGTGTCCTTGCGCGGGATGCGCCATGGCGCCTCTGTGGCGATCCGGCGCAATGGGATTTGCGCGGCGAACAAAGGATGGCCCAGCGCGAATTCGGCCTCTTCGCGCAGGTCGATCAGCGCGATTTCCTCGCGCGCGATCAAGGCCTTGCGGATGTCTTTCGCGGTAACACTCATTTGGATCGGTCCCACAGATTGGGCACCAGCGCATTGGCATAGCCCGAGATGAACAATTTGGCCTCGCCACCGGGCGCAAAGGTCGAGCGGCGGACCGCGCCGATATTGGCGCCGTAAACATGGATCGAAATCGAGGGCGTATCGGCCAGAGCGTTGCGCACCTGATGGATGTCGCCATGGGCCGGGTTAAGGGCCTCCACCTCGCCGGGATTTAACGAGAGCGGAGGCCCCTCCGGGGCCACCGTGCCATCACTCTGGCGGCGGAAACCTTGGGATTCCTCACGCCCGCGCAATACGCCGACAAGGCCCCAGACAGTGTGATCGTGGATCGGCGTGCCTTGACCCGGACCCCAGACGAAGGAGACAACCGAAAAGCGCTCGGCGCTGTCGCAATGAAGCAGATATTGCTGATAACGCTCGGGCGAAGGCGCGGCGAAAGCATCGGGCAGCCAGTCGTCATGGGCGACCAGATCGCCCAGCAGCGCGCCGCCCTTGTCGAGGATTTCGGCCTCATCCGAGGTACGGTCGAGCAGAGCGGCCAGCGCGGTTACGAAATCGCGCAGGCGGCCAATGTTGGCTGACGTGTTGACCGGGTGGTCCAGAACCGCCGCGCTCATGCCGATGCCCCTTGCGGGAAAGGCACGATGCTGGCGCCGACATCGACCGCCGAGACGACATGCTCGGAGGTGACTTCGCAGCCCAGATGGCCCAGCAGGCGCTGACGCAGCACGCGGCCCACATCGCCGCGTTCGCCGCGTTGGACCGTGATATGCTCCTCGGCCACGATGCGTCCTGCGTCCAGCACAAGGATGCGGTCGGCCAGAGCAACGGCCTCGTCCACATCATGCGTGACCATCAGGATCGCCGGGCGATGCACCCGCCACAATTCCAGCACCAGCGCATGCATCTTGATCCGCGTCAGCGCATCGAGCGCGGCAAACGGCTCGTCGAGCAACAGGAGCTTAGGCTCACGCACCAGCGCGCGGGCCAGGGCGACTCGCTGGGCCTCGCCGCCCGAAAGCGTCAGGGGCCAGGCGTCGATGCGGTGGCCAAGGCCGACCTCGTTCAGGGCTGCCTCGGCGCGCTCGCGCACCCCCGGCCCTTTCAGGCCCAGCGCGACATTGCGCCACACCTTCTTCCACGGCAGCAGGCGCGAATCCTGAAACACCACGGCGCGGCTGGTGGGGATCCGCACATCCTGTCCGCCCACGCTGTCCAGCCCGGCCAGCGTGCGCAGCAAGGTCGTCTTGCCCCCGCCCGACCGGCCCAGCAGGGCGACGAATTCGCCCGGCGCGATCGACAGGTTCAGCCCGTCGATGACCGTGTTGGCGCCAAAGCTACGGGTAAAATCGCGCAGGCGGACGACAGGTTCGGCCACCGGGAAAGCGGCGGTAAAATTGGTTTCGGCCAGCATGATTTCAGCCTTCCGCAAGAGAGGGGCGCCAGGCCAGAGCCCGGCGTTCGATCAGCCGCACCAGCCCGTCCGCGCCAAGACCCAGCGCCGCATAGACCAGCAGGCAGACCACGATGATGTCGGTGCGCATGAAGTCGCGGGCATTGTTGACCAGATAGCCAAGGCCAGCCGAGGCATTGATCTGTTCGGCGACAACCAGCACCAGAATCGACACCGAAAGCGAATAACGCAGCCCCACCAGCAGCGAGGGCAAGGCGCCGGGCAGGATCACGTGCCAGATCACCTCAGCCTTGCTCAGGCCAAAGCTGCGCGCGCCTTCGATCAGGCGCACATCGACGCCGCGAATGCCCGAATAGAGGTTGAGATAGACCGGAAAGATCGATGCAAAGGCGATCAGCGCCACTTTGGGCGTCTCGCCAATGCCGAACCACACGATGAACAAAGGCGTGAGCGCCAATGTGGGGATCGTGCGCTTGATCTGCATGATGGGGTCGATGGCGGCCTCGCCCTGACGCGACAGCCCGGCGGCCAGCGCCAGCGCGATGCCGATGGACAGGCCGATCACCAGCCCCGCCGCCACGCGCAGGAAGGACACCCAAAGATTATCCGGCAATTCTCCAGTGGTCAGCATCTCGACCAGAGTGCCAATCACCGCCGAGGGCGCGGCCAGCGTGCTCTTGGGAATCAGGCCAAGGCGCGAACCGGCCTCCCACAGGATGAGAAAGACCACGGGCGAGACCCAATGGCCTGAAAACAAAGAGGCAAGGCGCCTGTGAAGCTGGGTGGATTGGGGCATGATAAAGCTCGTCGTGGCGGGAAGAGCTTCACCAGAACCCTAAAACTCTACTCGATCAATTGAGTTATTGGCGCGACCTATAAGCATGGCTCATATGAGACGTTTCGGACGCAAATCATTCGGATTTAATGACTGTTTTTCAATGTTTTGAATCGGTCCAAAGGGTGAAATAGATTTGCTTTTACACGACTTATCTCTACTATTTTGATTGACAATAAGCCATCAGGCATAAGATCCCTCAATTCCCCCCGGCGGCCCGCCCGCCCGCAATCTTTTCGAGGACATCCATGCCCGTCAATTTGCCCACAAACCTGCTGCGCAGCTTCGTCGCCATTGTGGACACGGGCTCGATGCTCAACGCCTCGGAAAAGGTGTTCGTCACGCAAAGCGCGCTCTCGCTCCAGATCAAGCGGCTGGAGGAATTGCTGCAGCAAAATCTGTTCCACCGCGAAGGCCGCCGCCTGTCCCTGACGCAGGCGGGCGATCTGATGCTCGATTATGCGCGCAAGGTGTTGATCCTGCATGATGAGGCGGTTTCGGCCATCACGGCGGGCCATTTTTCCGGCCCCGCGCGCATCGGTATGGTGCAGGATTTTGCCGAAACACTCCTGTCCGGCCTGCTGGCGCAATTTGCCGAACTGCATCCCGACGCCCAGATCTATTCACGCATCGCCGGAACCGCCGAATTGCTGGCCCAGCTTGAACGCCGCCAGCTTGATATCGTGCTGGGCTTTGCGGCCGCCAATGATCCCAACGCCATCGCCTATGCCGCGATGGAATGGTACGGCAAATCCGACCTGCTGCGCCAGAACGTGCTGCCCCTCGCGGTCCTTGAACCGCCCTGCCGCTTTCGCGAGGCGGCAATCCGCACGCTGGAGGATGCGGGCGTGCCCTATCGCATCACGGTCGAAACGCCCAATCTCACCACCTTGCGCGCGGCGGTGGATGCGGGCCTTGGCATCACCTGCCGCACGCATCTGTTCCTGAGCGAGGAACCCTTGCAGATCGAGCATCTGGCCCCCCTGCCCCGCGTCTCCTGCGTGTTGCAGACCGCCGCCAGCCTCGACCCGGCCACCGCGCGCCTCGCGCAACTGGCCCGCGAGATCGTCGTCGCGCTCTAACCGCTTATGACAAATCTTAAACCCTCGCGCCCCGCTTCTCACTGTCCGCAGGGGCCGGGGCGGGATTATCGCTGAGCGCCTCGAACCCGCAAAAAGAGGCAGATCAGCATGGCCCAACCCACCCTTCACCAACTCTATGCCGAGCTTCAGGCCGAACGCGAACGTACATGGGCGCCGCAGCAGCTTGAGCGCAACGCCGGGCAGCGCCGCTCGCTGGTCGCGCGTTTCGATCCCGCCGCCTATCCCCAGCCCGGCGATATGGTGGCGCCCTTCACGCTGATCGATCAGGACGGCAACCCACTGACCCGCGACGAGCTGATCGCCCATGGTCCGGCGGTGCTGGTGTTCTTCCGTTTTGCGGGCTGTCCGGCCTGCAATCTGGCGCTGCCGCACTACAACCGCACGCTGTGGCCCGCGCTCAAGGCCGCCGGCATTCCGTTGATCGCGGTCAGCGCGCAAAACCCGGTCGATCGCGGCATCATCAACCGTCATGGCCTGAGTTTCCCGGTGGCCGCCGATCCCGATTATGCGCTGGGTCGGGCGCTGGGCATCACCTTCCTGCCCGACGATCAACCGGCGGTGAAGCCGGGCGACAATTGGATCGGCGCGACTCTTGGCACCAACAGCTATGAGATCGACCAGCCCGCCGTGCTGATCCTGAACAGCGATGCCACGGTGCGCCGCCTGATCGTCAGCCCCGACTGGCTGGACCGCCCCGAGAGTGAGGCGATCCTCGAACATCTGCCCGAAACGCAGGCGGCCAACGCGGCCTGATTACAAAAGGGGCGCGATTCCATGTCGCGCCCCTTTTCAATTGTAATGCAGCGTTTTGGCCCGCGACAGCACATAGGCTGAGAGAATCTTGGCATCCGTCGCGCTGATCTTGCCGGCAAAGGCGGGCGACGAATTGACCCTACCCTCACGCACAGTCTGCGCCACCGAGGCGCGGTCCCGCCCGAACAGCCATGTGCGCGGCCGTGTCAGATCCGCCGCCCCGGTCGCCGGATCGCCCCAGCCCTGCAACGTGTGGCAATCATAGCACCCGCCCTCGACCTCGAACGTCTCCTTGCCGAGCGGGATCTGTTTGGCGTCAAAAGGCTGGCCCGACAGCTTCAGGACATATTCGGTGACGGCCGCGATCTCGTCCGGCTCCAGGCTTTGCCCCACGCCGCGTGCAGGCATCGTGGGCCAGTTGCGCGTGTTCGGATCGGGCGCGCGGATGCCGTGCAGGATGGTCTGCTCGACATCGCTGGCCTTCATGTTGAACGTGTCAATGTCCTCGCCGCCAAACAGCCAGCGATCATCGGTCAGATCGGGCGCATGAGCGCCGGGCGCCCCTTTCAGATCCGCGCCGTGGCATGACGCGCAATGCAGGGCAAACAGCGGCGGGGCCAGCCTGATCGCCTCGGCGCGCAGCTTCGGATTATCCCAGATCGCATTGGCCGAGGCCGCCTCCAGCGCCGCGCTGGGCCGATCCGCACCGCAGGCGGCCAAAGCCGCAAGGCTGGCGAGGGCAAGCAGGGATCGGGTAGAACGCATCATCGCAAATTCTTTCATCGCTTTGGAAATTTTGCCCCGAACGCTAGGGCGCTGGACCGGCGCGTCCACCAAGTTTTCCTCATTAGCTTCGATGAAAATCTGAATTCCCCTTGGGCGTGAGATCGCTAAAGCCATATTCTCAATAATTACGATAGAGTTTAGGCCCGCCCATGCTCCCTCTTCTTCCCACGCTGCTGTCCGCGACCTTGGCCGCCGCCGCGCCGCCCGAACCGGTCAACCCGGCGCCAACCCGCGCCGCTCTGGCCGCCATTGCCGACCAGCCCGATCTGTCAGGCGTGTGGACGCCGGGGCCGCTGGACAAATACGCGCCGGGCAACAGCACCGAGCCGCAATGGCGAGCCGAAATCGCCCCCATCTATGCCCGGCTCAAACAGCTCGATGCCGATGGCACGCCCCAGAACATCTGGGTCAATTGCCTGCCCGAAGGTCTGCCCTCTAGCTGGACCCAGACGCTCAATTCGGTCGAATTCCTGCAAACGCCCGGCCGCATCACCATTCTGGGCGAGCTGGACGGCAACCGCCTGCGCCGGGTGTGGACCGATGGCCGCCCCCATCCCGCCGATCCCGACCCCACCTTTTCGGGCCATTCGATCGGCCATTGGGAGGGGCGGACGCTGGTGATCGACACGGTGGGCTTTCTGCCGCAGGTATTCATTTCCACCGGGCAAGGCGTGGGCATACCCAACAATGGCGACATGCATGTGGTCGAGCGCATCACACTGACCGGGCCGGAAACGGCGCGGGTCGATCTGGTGGTCGATGCGCCCCATGTGCTGGCCCAGCCCTGGCATGCCACCCGCCTGCTCAACCGACATCGTGAGCGCAAATTCGATCTGGTCGAAAGCTCGTGCCGCCAGGGCGATTTTATCGAAAGCACCGACAAGGACGGCCTCGCCATCTTTGCCCCGCTGCCCAAGGACGAAGGCGGGGCCACGCTGCCGCCCGATCAGGCCGCCCCGCCGGTGGCGTCAAATCCGGCGGCCCCCAAGGAGAAGAAATGATGAGTTCTCGCCGCCTTCTGGGCTGCATCGCCGCGCTTGGTCTTGCGCTGGGCGCCGGATTGACACCGGCCATCGCGCATCACAGTTTTTCGATGTTCGATCCTTCCAAGCCGATGCAATTCGAGGCCACCGTCCAAACATTCCAATGGACCGCGCCCCATGCCGTGCTGTGGGTTCAGGCAGGACAGGTGGGCGCCTATGCTCCGGGCCTGTGGTCGCTCGAATTGCCGACCAGCCCGGCCAATCTGGCCAAGATGGGCTGGAGCCGCAATGTGGTGAAGCCGGGAGACAAAGTGATCGTTTCGATCAACCCGATCCGCGACGGGCGCCGCGCGGGCCAGTTCAAAAAGCTGACCATCGCCGCCACGGGGCAGGTGCTTGAAGCGCTCAACATCCCCGGCGCCTCGCAGCAGCCGCCCAAATGATCCGCGCGCCCCTCTTTGCGCTGGCGCTGACGCTGGGCGCACCCGCTTTGGCCGCTCCGGATAATGATCCGATCACGCCCGCCCCCACGGCCCGCGACTGGCTGGAGCTGGCCCATCGCCCGGACTGGAGCGGTTCGTGGTTCCCGGTGATCTCGGATCAGTTCGCGCAGGTGAACACCAATCCGCCGCCGTGGAAGCCCGAGGTGCAAAAGCAGATCGACCATTGGGACGCCGAGGAAAAGGCGGGCCGCCCGCGCGGGCTGCTGCTCGATTGCCTGCCTCATGGCGTGCCGACCTTCTATCTCATCACCCATAATTCCATCGAGATCCTGCAAACGCCGGGCCGCGTGACCATTCTGGGCGAGAGTGACGGCAACCGGCTGGTGCGGATCTGGACCGACGGGCGCAAGGCTCCCACCGACCCCGACCCCAGTTTTCACGGCTATAATATCGGCGTCTGGCAGGGCGATACGCTGGCGGTCTCCACCACCGCGATCCTGCCCCAGACATGGCTGGCCGTGTCCGAAGCGGTGGGCATCGCGATTGGCGAGGGCGCACATGTCGATCAGAAATTCCATCTGATCGGGCCGGATACGCTGGCGGTCGATCTGACCATCACCGCGCCCGCCGTGTTGACGCGGCCATGGCAGACCCGCCGCCTGTTCACCCGCAAACGCGCGCGCAGTTTCGAGATCGTCGAGGGCGTGTGCCGTCAGGGCGATTTTGAAGAAACCACGGACAAATGGGGCAATCCGGCATGGCGCCCGGTGGCGCAATCGACCGACGGCAATGTGGTGGCCCCCACGAAATAGGAGCAATGGCGATGTTGAAGAAGATCCTCTCCCCAGGCGCGCTGGCCGCCACGCTGGCAATCGCGGCCCCCTCGCTGGCGCATCACAGCTTTGCCATGTTTGACCAGACCAAAGTGGTCAATCTGCGCGGCACGATCAGCAGCTATCGTTGGGTCAACCCGCATGTCTCGCTGTTTGTCGAGGTGCAGGAGGGGCCGGTCAAGCATGGCGTCTGGGCAGTGGAGCTGACCAGTCCGGGCAATCTGACCCGTCTGGGCTGGAGCCGCCAGTCGCTGAAAGTGGGTGACAAGGTGGATATCGAGGTCAACCCGCTGCGCGATGGCGCGCTGGGCGGGGGTTTTCGTAAAGCGACGATCCTGTCCACCGGGCAGGTCCTGCAGGCGCGATTGGTCGAGATCGAGAAGCCGGGAGGCTGAAACACGCAATCCCTCACGCGGCGCGGTTCTTCTCTTTCCCGCGCCGCGTCCCGCTTGGGGCGGATGCCACTCCGGCATCCGCCCCTTTTTTGCGTCACAGCGTATAGCCGATCCAGCGGCCGGCGATCACAATGCCCAGCCACAGGCTCAGCGAGATCGCGCCCGAAATACGCGGGATCACCGAACCCGGCTCGGCCAGTTTGCGCTGGGCGAACAGATGGAACACCAGCGCATTGATCCCGGCCAGCGCCAGCAGGCTGAACTTGGCCGCGAACCAGAAGTTTTCCGAGTAACCAATCGGATTGGCGAAAAGCAGCACGCTGCCGCTGGCCAACGCAAAGCCGAAGCCGACCAGCGTGAAAGGCACCAGCCGTTCGAGCACCTCCTGCGCCGTACCGCGCGCCGGGCCAACCCCGATCAGCCGCAGATCGACCAGCGCGATCGAGCCGATCACCAGCGTCAGCGCCGCGACATGCAGCGCCTCGACCGTGCCGAACAGCCAGTTTGAATCCGCCAGTTCCAGCGCCAGCGGGGTTTCCGAAAGCCACAGGGCCACAGATTGAAGAGACATCAGGATAACCTTTCGAAAACAGAATTTTCAGGCAGGCGCCCCGGCCCAGGCATCGGCATAGGCAATCCAGCGCCCCGCATAGATCACCGCCAGCCAGACCAGCAGCGTGGCCACCGCCAGCGCCCTTTGCGCAGGCGCAGCCGCCACGCCGCCCGTGTTGAACCGCAGTGCCAGCGGCCCCTGCGCCCATGTGCCCAGCGAAGCCGCCGAGGCCAGCACCAGCTTGACCCAGAAGATGGTGCGGAACATCGCGCGGGTCGGCTCGCTGGCGATCAGCAGCAGGCCGGTGATGGCCAGCACGCCCAGCGCGCCCCAAAGGATCGGCAGGAAGCGCGCCGCCACCTGCTCCTGCGCCACATCGCGCTCCAGCAGGTTCAGCGCGCGCAGATGGATATGCAGCGAGGCGATCAGCACCCCCGCCACGGCCAGAATATGCACCACCTGAATGGCCGGAACCAGCCAGTCATGGCCGATGACCAGCGCCGAGAGCGAGGTAGTGCCCAGCCATGCGGCGAAATCGACGAGAAGAGACATGCCGGATCCTTTTAGAATTTGACGCCGAGGCGGGCGTAGTAAAAGCCGCCGCTGAGGCCAAAGGGGGCGAAATTGCCGTAAAGGCCCGAACCATCCGAGGCGACGATGCCGTTCTTGTCCGGATAGACATCGAACAGGTTGTTGGCCCCGACCGCCAGCGAAACGCGGCGTGAGAGGTCATAAGAGGCCTCCAGATCGGTGATGACCTTGGCGCCGAAAGTGCGGTCGCCCGAGGCGACATTGCTGCTTTCGGTATATTGACCATAGCGCGTCAGACGCAGCAGCGTATGAAGCCGCGAGAAACTCCAGTCGCCGGTCAGCACCACTTTGCTGCGCGGGGTGGCGACCAGCAGATCGCGCTGGGCCTGACGCCCGAACAGCGTGACCGACAGGCCCGACAGCGCGGCGGGATTGGCCCGCAATGCGGCGGATCTGCGTTTCGTTATAGCTATAGGCCGCGCTCAGACGGAAATTGCCGATGGCCGCGGTGCGCCAGTTATATTCGCCCACCACGTCCACCCCGCGCGTGCGCGTGTCGATGGCGTTGGTGAAGAATTGCGCGCTGTCCACGCCGGTGATGCCATTGGCAACCAGGATCGCCTTGATCGCGCTGCCGCCATTGGCCGCCGTGCCGAGGAATTCGGTTTTGACGATGCGATTGTCGACATCGATCTGATAGGCATCGACCGTCAACCGTGCCCCGCCCCGCTCAAAAGTCAGGCCTGCGGTAAAATTCAGCGACTTTTCCGGCTTCAAAGGCGTGGCGCCAAGGGCAATCGCCGCCGCGCTGTCCACGGGCAGGAATTTCGAGGTGGTGGTCAAAACCTGCCCTCCGCTGACCGTGGATGTAATCTGCGTGGTGGAAAAGGCGGTCTGGGCCAACGAGGGGGCGCGGAAACCGGAATTCACCCCGCCGCGCAGAGCAAGGCCGGGCAGGATCTCGTAACGGGTGGAGAATTTGCCCGAAACCGTATCCCCGGCGCTGTCCGTATAATGTTCAAACCGGCCCGCAACACCGACATACCATGCCTTGACCACATTGGTGGACAGATCGACATAGGCCGCAACATTGCCCCGGCTGATGGAGCGCGCGTCCGCCGGCGAGGTGCCGCTAAAGGACACCAGCCCCGGCGAGGGCGAACGGCCACCATAGAGCGTGCCGAAAGGCGTGCTGTCGGCCGGGATGATATAGCCGCCATCGCGATAGGAGTCCGGCTCGCCCGCCTGATTCTGGAAGCGTTCCCAGCGCTGTTCGACGCCCACCGCCACCGACAAAGGCGCGGCCAGACCGACGGCGAAATCGCGGCTGAGATCAAGGTTGCTGACCCACAGCGTCTGTTTCTGGCGGCCCATGAAGAAGCTGGTCTTGCTGCTCGGCCCCAGCGAGGGGTTGAGCGTGTTTTCCGCGCCCAGCCGGACATTGTCAGTGCCATAGCTGGTCGAAAGATCCGCCGCCCATCCGGCCAACTCGCCCTTTACGCCCAGCGTGGCCTGATAATCCCATTCCCAGATCCGGCGATAGGCCTGAAAACCCGAAGGATAGATCTGGGGCAGCGAGGAAAGGCCAAGCGTGTTGGTCTGTCCGCCATAGCCGGTGGCGGCGGGATAGAGCGATCCGCGCGCATCCTTGATGTCGCGATAGGACAGGGTCGAGAACGTATAGGCCGTGACACGCCCCAGCGGCAGTTCGGCGTTGAGCGAGGTGTTGATGATCTTGTCGCGGTTCGACCGGCCATAGCCGCCCGCGATCAGATGGTTGGCGCTGGCCTCACGCGCATCGGGCGCGCCATTGACCAGCGGATAGATGGACGGAACGGGCAAGGCCGAGCTTTTGGCCGCATCATGATATTTGCCCTCGGCGGACAGGTGGACAAAGCCGCCATCGCCCAGCCCAGCGCCCCATGAGAGCGTCTGCTGCAACAGCGCGCCGCCCTTTTCATAAAGCTGCCCGGCGGTCTGGGTGAATTCGCCGCCCTGCTTGCTGCTGTCCAGAATGATGTTGATCACGCCCGAAATCGCGTCGGAGCCATATTGCGCCGCCGCGCCATCGCGCAAAACCTCGATCCGGCCCACGCCTGCGGTGGAGATCAGGTCAATATCGACCGGCGTCGAACCGCCCGATACGCGCGAGAGATTGTTGATCAGCGAAGTCGTGTGGCGGCGCTTGCCATTGACCAGCACCAGCAGATAATCGCCCGACAGGCCCCGGATCGAGATCGGGCGCACGCTGGCCGACGTGCCGCCCCCGCCCAGCGCGGGCATGGTCAGCGAGGGGATGAGATTGCCCAGAATTTCCTTAAGGCCTGTGCGGCCGGTGGCCTTCAGCTCCTGCGGGCCGATCACGTCGATGGGCACCGGGCTGTCAGCCACGGTGCGGCGCGGGGCGCTGCGTGTGCCTGTCACGATGATCGGCGCGCCCTCAGGAGCATCGGCGGCCTCTTCAGCATGGGCGGCTAGCGGAAGGGCCAGAGAAGCGCCGGCCAGCAAGCCCGACAGCCAAGAAATATTACGCATGGAAACCCCCAATGATTGTGGGGTTCAGCGATAGCGGGAAGGCGCGGCGGTGTTTAACAAGGATTTGGAATTTTCATTGATGAAATCAGATATTTAGATTTCTCAATCTGCTTATTGGCAATGCTCAACCATCGCCGTGCAAAAACCGCGTCAGGAAATGCTGGCCCAGCGATTGCACCGGGCTGGGCGATGGCACGCGCAGCACATCAGGCCCGCCCACCGTATCGAAATTGCACCGCCAGTCGCGCGCCAGCAGCCAGAGCGTGCGCAACTCCTGCTCATCACGCGCGCGGGTGGCCAGCAGGATCGCGGCAAAGGGCAAAGGCCCGCGCGGCACCGGCATGAGGGACAAAAGGCGGCGGTCGTTTTCGGGCTGCTCAATATCGGGCGGGTCGATCAGCAAGGCGCCCTTGACCGCGCCGCCCGCCGCCTCCGGCTCATAGGCTGCCCACCATGCCAGCGCGAGACAGGCCAGCCCTTCGGCCACCACCACCGCAGGCCCCTGCCCGCCGTTGAGCGCGTGGTTGAGTCGGTTGATCCAGGTGTTGCGATGGGGCCTGTGCCATAGGCCCAGTTCGACAGGCTCCGCCTGAGGATAGCGCCATTGCCAGTCGCGCAGCCAGCGCCGCGCAAAGCGATCATCATCGCCGCGCAGCAGCAGGAGCCGTGGTTCGCTCACTTGCCATCCACGGGGAAGGAGCTGTCAAAGGCTCCGTTCAGATCGGGCAGGGTCTTGATGATCCCGGCGCGCTGGTAACGCCCGAGGATGGCTAATTGCTCCTCCTTCAACCGGTCATCCACCGGCACAGGCGCGGTGATAAGATCGCCGATCGAGAATTTCGCTACATCGCCCGGCAGCCCCGTTTCCTTGGCCAGCACGGCGGCATATTGATCCTGATGCCCCGCCACCCACAGCCGCGCGCGCGCCAGACGCCGGGTGAAATCCTCGATCTGGGCGTGCTTGTCGGCAATCGCATGATCGGTGGCGGCAAAGAAACCGGCCCCGGCGGGCAGTTGCGAACCATCGGCCAGCGCGCGCTGATGGTCTTTCAACAAAGCATAGCCGGTATAGGCCCCCCATGTGGACCATGCATCGATCGAACCATGGGCCAGCGCCGCCTTGGCCTCGGCATTGTTGAGGAAGACCCATTGGACATCCCCGGCGCTCAATCCGTGGCTTTCCAGCAATTGCAGCGCCAGATCATGCCCCGCCGAACCCCGGATCGTCGCCAAACGGCGGCCTTTCAGATCCTCGACCCGGTGCAGCGGCGAATTGGCGGCTACCACAATGGCTGAGGCATGCGAACTGCGCCCCGTGATCGACCGCCCGGCATAAACCACCTTAATCTTTGCGCCAGAGGCATAGGCAAAGGCGAAAGGTTGCCCCCCGATGCCGCCCAGATCCACCGCCCTTGAATTGAGCGCCTCCAGCAAGGGCGCGGCGGCGGGGAACAGCGCCCATTCGATCCGATAGGGCACATTATCCAGCTCTCCCGCCGCGTTGATCCCCCACGATCAGCGTGGCGTTCCGCGCGCCGCCCGCCCTATGCTGCCCCCACCACCAACCGCCGCCGATCAGCAGCAAAAGCGCCAGCAACCAGAGGGCGGGTTGTTTCCTGCTCATCGTGACGGACTCCTTGGATATCGGGATCAAAGGAAGCCGCGCAAACAAGGCGGCGTCCAATGGGGATTTCTCAAGCCAGAGCGGGCTGGCTTCAGAAATTCTTGCTCAAAGTGATGTTGAAGGTGCGCGGCTCGTTATAGGCCAGATAGTAATAGGGATATTGCCCGGCATTGGTGGGCGAATAGCCGCCGAATTGCGCGCGGCGCAGGTTGAACAGGTTGCGCACATTGGCGCCTATGCTCCAATTGCCCTTATCCGCGGCGAAATTGATCGTGCCGTTCACATAGGTCTGCGAACGGACCTGCAATTGCGGGGTGTTATAGAGGTCGGCATAGCGGCTGCTTTCATATTGCACATCGCCCCCGATCCGCAGCGCGCCGGGCAGGTCGACCGGCACACGGTAATTGACCGAGGCCCCGAATTGCCAGCGCGGCGCATAGGGAAAGTCCAGACCGACCAGCGTGGTCCGCCCCGCAACATTGGCGGGCAAGGTGGCGGTAAAGGTGCGGTATTTTGTTTTCAGATAGGCCGCGCTGCCGGTGATGGTCAGATTGTCGGTGGGGGCCAGCGTCAATTCCGCCTCGCCGCCCCAACTGGCCGCCTTGCCCGCGTTGATAAGCTGGTTGGTCACCACGCCCAGCGCCGCCGTGCTGGTGGCGCGGACCTGAAAATCGGAGATATCATTGTAATAGGCGGCCAGATTGAAAGTCGCCTTGCCGCCAAACAGGCGGGTTTTCAGGCCCGTTTCATAGGTCGTGGTGATCTGAGGCAAATAGGGCGTGACCGACCCGATGGCCGTCACCGAGCGCAGGTCATAGCCCCCGCTCTTGAAGCCCTGCGACCATGAAACATACTGAAAGATCGCCTTATTCCAGTCATATTGCAGCCCCAGCTTGGGGGTGAAGCGACTGAAACGCTTAGGCGTCGCCGTCACGTCAAAGGAGGTGAGCGAGGAGGCGGCGCTGGTTCCGGTGGGATATTTGAGGAAGAAATAGTCGGGATCGTAATTCCACTCCTGCGGATCATGCAGGCCCCAACTGCGCCCGGTCTGGCCGATATTGCGGAATTTGCGCAATTCGGTGGTCCAGCGCCCGCCCACGGTCGCGGTCAGCCGATCGGTCAGATGGATGTTGGCCTGTCCGAACAAGGCCCATGCGGTGGTGTTAAGCCAGTTGTTGGTGTGGGTAACGGTGCCGACATTGTCGACCGCCGCGCCTGCCGATTGGCTGAGGCGGTGGTTGTGAAACTCTTCGGAGAAATAATAGAGGCCCGCGACGAAATTCCAGTGGTCGAATTCGCCGTTGAGGTTCAATTCCTGCGTGAACTGGTGCTGCCAGAACTGGGCCAGACTGTCGCCCTTGATCGCGGTCACGCCGTCATTGTCATAATAGATCGGCCCGTGCAGGCCGCGATAGGCGGTCACCGATTTGACCGTAAACTGCTGGTTGATCTCCCACTGCACCGTGGCCGATCCACCATAGCTGGTGGTGCGGTTATAGGGCAGAGTGGAGGACCATGTCAGGTCCGGGTTGATGGGATTGCCCGTGTTCGGGATGCCGTCGGGCTGGTTGACCGGGGTGTAATAGCTCTGCGTGGCGCGGTCGAACATCGCATCGCCCGCCAGCGTGATCGTCAGGCCCGGCGCGGGTTTGCTCTGCAATTTGCCGCGCAGCACGGTCAGGTCCGTGTCATTGACATCGCGGTTGAGCGGCACCGAATGCTGCCACCCACGGCGCGTATGGCGGATCACGGTCAGCGCGCCGTTCAGCTTATCATCGTCAAGGATCGCGCCATTGATCCGCGCTTTCAGATCGACATTACGGAACGAGCCCAGCGTGGCGCTGAAACTGGCCGAGGGCTTGGCGGTGGGGTCTTTGGTGATGAAGCGGATCGCGCCAGCGCTGGAATTGCGGCCATAGAGCGTGCCCTGCGGCCCGCGCAGCACCTCAACCCGCTCCAGATCGGGCGTATCGTAAAGCGAACCGACCGTGCGCGCCAGATAGACATCGTCAATATAGACCGCCACGGCCGGTTCGGGATAAGTGTCGGTCTCGCCAATGCCGCGGATCGAATATTGCTGGGTGGTCTGCGCGGTCGAACGCTTGGGCGCCAAAAGGCCCGGCACGCGCCCGCCCGACAGGTCGCGGAAGGTCGAGATTTTCAACTGCTCAATGGAATCGCCGCCAATCGCGGTCACGGCAATCGGTGTGCGCTGCAAAGGCTCGGCGCGTTTTTGCGCGGTCACGACAATATCGCCTACCCCGCCGCCATCGGCCTCATTGGCGGTTTCGGCGGCCCATGCAGGGCAGGCAAGCGCCATAGCGATAATACCGCCAAGGGGCAGCAGGGCATGGGCAGTCAATCGAGGAAACGCCATATCAACTCCGAAAATTTCAGTATTTCGTGTGATGGCGGGTAACCCAGACCCATGATTTACATTAACGAGGATTGCTAAACCGGGTCGATTAATAGAAATATGATTTTATTTGTTATTTATATTTGACGCCCTCAACCGCCCCTTTACCCCCGCCCCCCACAGGGCCATAATCGCGCCATGGACCTGCTCTCTCGCCTTGGCCTGTCGATCCCGCTTGTTCAGGCGCCCATGGCGGGAGTTTCCACGCCGGAAATGGCGGCGGCGGTGTGTAATGCCGGGGCGTTGGGCTCGATTGGGGTGGGGGCCACCGATGCGGCGGGCGCACGCGCGATGATCCATGCCTTGCGGGCGCAGACCGAGGCAGCATTTAACGTCAATCTCTTCGTCCATGCCACGCCCCGGCCCGATCCCGTGCGTGAGGCGGCATGGCTCGATACGCTGGCCCCGCTGTTTGCCGAATTTGACGCGCCGGTGCCCTCCGGCCTGCGCATCATCTATCGCAGCTTTGCCGACGATCCCGATATGCTCGCGACGCTGCTGGCCGAGCGGCCCCCGGTGGTCAGCTTTCATTTCGGCCTGCCCGCGCCCGATATGCTGGCGGCGCTGCGCGGGGCGGGATGTTTGCTGATGGCCAGCGCAACCAGCCCTGCCGAAGCCGCGATCATCGAGCGCGCCGGGATCGATGTGATCGTCGCGCAGGGGATCGAGGCGGGCGGCCATCGCGGCATGTTCGACCCCGATGCGCCCGATGACGCGCTGGGCACCTTCGCCCTCACCCGCCTGCTGGTCAGGCAAACCCGCCTGCCGGTGATCGCAGCGGGCGGTATCATGGATGGCGCGGGGGTGCGCGCGGCGCTTGAACTGGGCGCGGCGGCGGCGCAATTGGGCACCGCCTTTATCGCCTGTCCCGAATCCGGCGCTGACGCTGCCTATCGCGCCGCGTTGATGAGCGATGCGGCGCATCATACGCGCTTTACCTCGGCAATTTCAGGGCGTCCGGCGCGCTGTCTGGCCAATCGCTTTTCCACGCTGGATGGCGACGCGCGCCCGGCGGCCTACCCCATCGCCTATGATGCGGGCAAAGCGCTGAACGCGGCGGCCAAGCAGAAAGGCGAGCATGGCTTTGGCGCGCAATGGGCGGGGCAAGGCGCACCGCTGGCCCGCGCCATGCCTGCGGGCGAGCTGGTCGAAACCATCAGACGGGAAATCCGACGTTAGGTGCTGCATCGCACAAATTGTTACATTTGACAGCATTTTGCGACCTTAAAAAATTTGTGCGCCGCAGCACAATCTACCATCTGGAGCATTGCCCCCTACGTCAATTGCCTTCAGGAGTTGCCCCCGTGCCTGTGCCCTTCCGCGCAAAAAACCTGGTCTTTCCCTTGCTTTCGCTTTCCCTCGCGCTGGGGGCATGCGGGGCGCAGGACAAGAACAAGGCGCCGCCGGTGGTCGATGTGGGGGTGGTGACGCTGGCGACTCAACCTGTGACCATCGAAACGCAACTGACCGGGCGGACCGCCGCCACCACCACGGCGGACGTGCGCCCACAGGTCGATGGCATCATCAAGAACCGCCTGTTTGCCGAAGGCTCGATGGTGAAAGCCGGACAGCCTTTGTATCAGATCGACGCCCGCCTCTATCGCGCCTCGGTCAATTCGGCGGGCGCGCAATTGGAAAGCGCGCAGGCCACGCTGGCCAATGCCGAGGCAAAGGCAAAACGCTATCAATCGCTCAGCGATCCCACCGCCGTCAGCCGTCAGGATCTGGACGACACGCTGGCCGCCGCGCGCACCGCGCGGGCCAATGTCCATCTCTATGCCGCCACGCTGGCCACGGCGCGGGTCAATATGGGCTTTACGCAGGTCTATGCGCCGATTTCAGGGCGCATAGGCCGCTCCAGCGTGACCAAGGGCGCGCTGGTCTCCGCCGCGCAGACCACCGCTCTGGCCACGATCCAGCAACTTGATCCGATCTATGTCGATATCACGCAAAGCTCGACCGACCTGCTGCGCCTGCGCATGGCGCTGGCCAAGAAGGATGTTTTGCCCACACAGGCGCAGGTCAAGCTGCAACTGGAGGACGGCACCGCCTATCCCCTGCCCGGCACGGTGGAATTCAGCGAGGTCAATGTCGACGCCACCACCGGCAGCGTGACCCTACGCGCGCGTTTTCCCAATCCGCAGAACCTGTTGCTGCCTGGCATGTTTGTCAAAGTCATCACGCCGCAAGGCACGCTGCCCAATGGCATCCTTGCCCCGCAGCAGGGCATCACGCGCGACGCGCGCGGCAATGCCACCGCGCTGGTGGTCAATGGCCAGAACAAGGTCGAATTGCGCAACGTCACCGTGGCGCAAGCGGTCGGCCATAGCTGGCTGGTGACCAAGGGACTGAAGGCCGGGGATCGTCTGATCGTGGAGGGGACGGACAAGGCGCAGGAAGGCGCCAGCGTCCACCCCGTTGCGGTCAAGGTCGAGGGCTAAGCCATGGGGATCAGCAAGTTTTTCGTCGAGCGCCCGGTCTTTGCCTGGGTGATCGCCATCGTCATCATGCTGGCGGGGATCGGTTCGGTCATGTCGCTGCCCATTGCGCAATATCCCGATGTGGCGCCGCCTTCCGTCTCCGTCTCGGCCACCTATCCGGGGGCGAACGCGCAGACGCTCGAATCCTCGGTAACACAGATCATCGAGCAGCAACTGACCGGCATCGACAACCTGAGCTATTTCTCCTCCACCTCGGACAGTTCGGGCAGCGCGCGCGTCACCGTGACCTTTGAGAAGGGCACAGACCCCGACATTGCTCAGGTGCAGGTGCAGAACAAGGTCAATCAGGGCCTGACGCGCCTGCCCAGCGCGGTGCAGCAGGCGGGGCTGACCGTAACCAAGTCCAATGCCGATTTCCTGATGCTGGTGGCTCTGTATGACAAGACCAACCGGGCCAGCGATTCCGACATTGCCGACTATCTTGTCTCGAATATGCAGGACGCCATCGCCCGCGTGAACGGCGTGGGCCAGATCTCGGTGTTCGGCACGCAATATGCGATGCGCGTCTGGCTCGATCCGGTCAAACTGGCCTCGCGCCAATTGATGCCTTCGGATGTGACCAGTGCGCTGACATCGCAGAATGTCGATCTCTCGGCAGGCCAATTGGGCGCGCGCCCTTCCGTGCCGGGGCAGATGCTCAATGCGGTGGTGCTGGCCAAATCGCGGCTGCAAACGCCCGAGCAATTCGCCAATATCGTGATCAAATCCTCGACCGACGGCTCGGTGGTGCGTCTGTCGGATGTGGCGCGGGTGGAACTGGGTCAGGAAAGCTATACCACCACCTCGCGCCTCAATGGCCATCCGGCCGCAGGGCTTGCGCTGCAATTGGCGCCGGGCGCCGATGCGCTGAAAACCGCCGCCGCCGTCAAGGCCAAGGTGGCCGAACTCAGCCAGTCGATGCCCAAGGGCTATTCCATCGACTATCCGCGCGACACCACCGATTTCGTCAAACTCTCGATCAAGGAAGTGGTCGAAACGCTGCTGATCGCCATCGTGCTGGTGGTGATCGTGATGTATGTTTTCCTGCAAAGCTGGCGCGCGACGCTGGTGCCCGCGATTGCGGTGCCGGTGGTGCTGCTCGGCACATTTGGCGTGCTGGCGCTGTTTGGCTATTCGATCAACACGTTGACTTTGTTCGGTATGGTGCTGGCCATTGGCCTGCTGGTCGATGACGCCATCGTCGTGGTGGAAAATGTCGAACGCCTGATGTCGGACGAAGGGCTGGCGCCCAAAGAGGCGACGATCAAGTCGATGGACGAGATCGGCTCCGCGCTGATCGGTATCGCGCTGGTGCTCTCGGCAGTGCTGCTGCCCATGGCCTTTTTCGGCGGGTCGAGCGGGGTGATCTATCGCCAGTTCTCGATCACCATCGTTTCGGCCATGGTGCTCTCGGTGATCGTCGCGCTGGTGCTGTCGCCCGCGCTTTGTGCCACGCTGCTGCGCGCGGGCGATGATCCGCACAGCCACACGACCGGCTGGGCGGGCAAATTCAACGCATGGTTTGATCGCGCCACGGGCCGCTATGTCGATATGACGCGAAAGGTAGTGGGACGCCGGGGGCTGCATTTCCTGGTCTATGGCGGGATTGTGGCGGTCATGGGCCTGCTGTTCATGCGCCTGCCCACCGGCTTTCTGCCGCTGGAGGATCAGGGGCAGGCGATGGTGATGTTCACCATGCCCGCCGGCGCCACGGATGAGCGTTCCAGCGCGGTGCGCGCGCAGATCGGCAAATATTTCCTCAATCAGGAGCAGAAGAACACGCGGCTGGTGATGGCCATCTCAGGCTTCTCCTTCTCCGGTTCGGGCCAGAACACCGGCATGGCCTTTGTCGGCCTGCAACCGTGGGATGACCGCAAGGGCAGCGAAAACAGTTCGACCGGGATCATCAACCGCGCGGGCAAGTTCTTTGCAGGGCTTCGTGATGCCACTATCATCCCGATGAACCCGCCCGCCATTTCGGGTCTGGGCCAATCGAACGGCTTCACCTTCGAATTGCTCAACAGCGGCCACCTGAGCGCCGAGCAGTTCAAGGCCGAGCGCGACAAGCTGCTCAAAGCCGCCGCGCAGAGCAAGGTACTGACCCGCGTGCGCGCCACCGCCCTGCCCGATGCGCCGCAGATGCGGATCACCTTTGACGATGCCAAACTGGCCATGCTGGGGCTGAGCGAGAGCGATGCCACCGATACGCTGAGCAAGGCGTGGGGCGGCGCCTATGTGAATGATTTCGTCGATCGCGGCCGCGTCAAGCGCGTCTATATGCAGGGCGATGCGCCCTATCGCATGCAGCCCGAAGACCTGTCCAAATGGTTCGTGAAGAACAGCACCGGCACCACGGCCGTTGGCAGCAGCACGATTGCGGGCATGGTCCCCTTCTCGGCCTTCACCTCGATCGGCTGGGAAAAGGGCGCCAATTCGCTGGCACGTTTCAACGGCCTGTCCTCCTATGAAATCAGCGGCGAGGCCAGTGACGGCTATTCATCGGGCGATGCTATGGCGCAAATCGTCAAGCTGCAGCAAACGCTTGCGCCCGGCACCACCTATGCCTGGTCGGGCCTGTCCTATCAGGAAAACAAGACCAGCGGGCAGGCGGTCTATCTCTATGCCATCTCGATGCTGGTGGTCTTCCTCAGCCTTGCCGCGCTGTATGAAAGCTGGTCCGTGCCGTTTGCGGTGCTGCTGGTGGTGCCGTTGGGGGTGATCGGGGCGGTGCTGGCGGTGTCGCTGCGGGGCCTTGAAAACAATATCTATTTTCAGGTCGGCCTGCTCACAACCATCGGCCTTTCGGCCAAAAATGCGATCCTGATCGTCGAATTTGCCGAAGGCGCCTATCGCAAGGGCGCATCGGCCTTTGACGCCGCGATCGAGGCCGCGCGCCTGCGCCTGCGCCCGATCCTGATGACCTCCTTTGCCTTTATCGCGGGCGTGGTGCCGCTGGCCATCGCCAGCGGGGCCGGGGCCAACAGCCGCATCGCCATCGGCACGGCGGTGCTGGGCGGGATGATCACCGCCACGGTGCTGGCCATTTTCTATGTGCCGATGTTCTTCATCGCGGTCACACGGCTGACCGAACGCGCGACCCACAAGAAGGGCGAAAACCATGCGTAAATTTGTCGCGGCCAGCCTGCTGGCGCTGGCGCTGGGGGGCTGCAACATGGCCCCCGCCTATGTCCGCCCCGCCGCCCCAGTGGCCCCGCAATGGCCCCAAGGCGCCGCCTATGCCCCCGCGCAGGACGGCGAGGCCGGAATGCCATGGCGCAAAGTCATTTCCGACCCCAAGCTGACGCAGGTGGTCGAAATGGCGCTGTCAAACAGCCGCTCCCTGCGCGAACAGGTGGCCGCCGTTGCGCAGGCGCGGGCAACCTATCGCATCGCACGTTCCGCCCAATTGCCTACGATCAGCGCGGGCGCCGACGCCAGCCTGTCGCGGGGTCTGTCGAACAAGGGCCTGAACAGCAACAGCTATGACGCCAGCGCCGGGATGAGTTCCTTTACCATCGACCTGTTCGGACGGCTGCGCAATCAGAGCAAGGCGGATTTTGAATCCTATCTCGCCTCGCAATCGGGCCTGCGCTCGGCCCGGCTGACCTTGGTGGAGGAGGTCGCCACCGCCTATGTCACCTATGCCTCGGACAGCAATCTGCTCGCCCTCGCACGCGAAACGGTGAGCAGCGGCGAGCGGACATTGGCCCTGACGCAATCTTTGTTCCAATCCGGCCTTGCCAATGGAACGGATGTGGAAAGCGCACGCACCGTGGTGGAAAGCGCCAAATCCGATGTCGCCAGCTATACCACCGCTACGGCGCAGGATCGCAATGCGCTCGACCTGCTGGTGGGCAAACAGGTGGACGATACGCTGCTGCCCAAGGCGCTGGAGGATCTCGATCCCGCGATTGCCAATGTGCCGGCGGGCCTGTCCTCGGCCGTGTTGCTGCGCCGCCCCGATGTGGTCGAGGCCGAGCATCAGTTGATCGGGGCGAACGCCTCGGTGGGCGCGGCGCGGGCGGCGTTTTTCCCGACCATCTCGCTGACCTCAACCATCGGCGTTGCCAGCACCGCACTTTCCAGCCTGTTCACCGGCGGCGCGGCAAGCTGGAACCTCGCCCCCAGCGCCAGCGTGCCTTTGCTGGGCGGCAGCAATCGCGGCAATCTGGCTTATGCACGGGCGACCAAGGATTACTATCTGGCCGCCTATGAAAAGGTCGTTCAGACCGCGTTCCGTGATGTCGCCAATGGCCTTGCCCAGCGCGGCACCATCCGCGACCAGCGCGCCGCGCAGGAGCGCTATGTTGCCGCCGCCCGCAAGGCATGGCTGCTGGCGCAGGATCAGTTCAAGGCCGGGATCGGCACCTATCAAACCGCCCTGACCGCCCAGCGGACCTATTACGCGGCGCAGCAAAGCCGGATCGCCACGCTGACCACCGATCTGTCGAATCGTCTGGCCTTGTATGGCGCCATCGGCGCGGATGACAGCCTATAGGCCGCGATCAATCACCGCCCGGTTGCGCCCGGAGCGTTTGGCCTCATAAAGCGCCTTGTCCGCCGCCTCCATCAGCGCGAGGCGGCGGTCCTCGCGGTCGGGCTGGCATCCCGCGCCCCCCACGCTGATCGTCACCCGGTCGGACACCGGCGAGGTGGAATGGGCCAGATCCAGCGCCTCAACCGCATCGACGACGCGCTGGCCCAGCATGGCCAGATGGCTCATCGGCGTGGCGGGCAGCACGACGACAAATTCCTCACCGCCCAGCCGCACCACCAGATCCTTGGGGCGGCGGAATGCGGCCTGAACGGACTGCGCCACCTTGCGCAGCACCTCATCCCCGGCCAAATGGCCATAGGTGTCGTTGAACTGCTTGAAGTGGTCGATGTCGATGATGAGCAGCGACAAAGGCTGGCGTTCGCGCGCGGCCTGACGCCATTCGGTCTCGAAATATTCGTCGAAATAGCGCCGGTTGCTCAGCCCCGTCAGTCCGTCGACATTGGTTAACCTTTGCAGCGCGAAATTGGCCTGCATCAGCTCCTGCTGGCTCTTGCGCAGCGCGCGATAGGCCTCATCGCGCTGAATCTGCGAGAGATAGGCCGCCGAATGATAGCGGATGCGCGCGATCAGCTCGATCCGGTCGGGCAATTTGACCAGATAATCATTGGCCCCTGCGCGAAAGGCATCGCTCTTGACGCTGGCTTCTTCCTTGGTGGACAAAACGATGATCGGAATGTTGCGCGTGTACGGATCGGCGCGATATTGACGCACCAGATCCAGCCCGTTGACCGAGGGCATCACCAGATCCTGAAGGATCACCGTGGGCTGCACCGTGCGGGCAATAGCCATCGCATCGAGCGGATTCGAACAATAGTGAAACTCGATCCCCGCCTCGTCCAGCAGCGCGCGGCGCACCGCCTCGCCCACCATGATCTGATCATCGACCAACAGGACCATGATCGACTGATTGGGTATCGGTTCTTCGGGATCGCTCATATCGGGATCGACCGAAACCTGGGGGTTCATTCTGACAATCCTTTCGTCGAAAGCCGCAGGCCGGGAAGGTCGGTCAACCGGCGCGCGATCTGTTCGAGGGGAAGCACTTCGCGCGCCGCATCAAGCTGGAGCGCGGCCTTTGGCATACCATACACCGCGCTGGAAGCCTTATCCTGCGCAATGGTTAAATGCCCCTTGTCGCGCAACTCCTTCAATCCACGTGCCCCATCCGCGCCCATGCCGGTGAGGAGCAGGCCGGTCAGCGCGCCGGGCCAGAACTGACCCGCGCTGCGAAAGAAAACGTCGATGGAGGGGCGATAGGTGTGATCGGATGGTTCTCTGGAATAGCCCAGCCTTTCCGGTGACTTGAACACCAGATGATCGTCGGTGCCCGCCACCAGCACCTCGCCGGGCCGCACCCGGTCGCCTTCCTGCGCCAGACGCACCGACAGCGCACATTGATCGTCCAGCCACCGGGCGAGCCCTTCGGCAAAACGCGCGTCGACATGCTGGACAATGACGATCCCGGCGGGAAATCCGGCAGGCAGCGCTTTGAGGATCGCGGCCAGCGCCGCCGGGCCGCCCGCCGATGCGCCAATGGCGATCAATTGGCTGGTGGCGCCGCGCTCGATGCCTTTGGGCGCAGGAGCGCTGCTTCCGGCATCAATCAACCTGCCCACCGCCTCGATCTTGGTCAGCAGCGGATGTTTGCCCGCCATCGGCGCGCCATGCAGCAAGGGCGTATCCACCGCATCGAGCGCGCCCTTGCCCATCGCGGCAAAGACCTGCGCGGCATTGCTTTCGATATCGGATGTCACCACCAGAATCGCGCAGGGCGCCTCGGCCATGATGCGGCGCGTGGCCTCCACCCCGTTCATGCGGGGCATCACCAGATCCATCAGGATGATGTCGGGCCGGTCGCGCAGCGCCATTTCTACCGCCTCGACCCCATCGGCGGCGGTCCATGCCACCTGATGCTGGGGTGCCTGCGCCAAAACCCGGCGCAATGCCTCAATCGCCAGCGGCAAGTCATTGACGATACCTATTCTCATGCCGCACCTTCCCCGATCAGGTCTATCACGGCATCAATCAGAGCATCATTCTGGAAACTACCTTTGGTCAGGTAATAATCTGCCCCCACTTCCAGCCCGCGCAACCGGTCCTCCTCGCGATCCTTATAGGACAGGATCATCACCGGCAGGGCCTTGAGCACGGGGTCGTGGCGGATGCGGCGCACCAGTTCGATCCCGTCCATGCGCGGCATGTCGATGTCGCTGACCACCAGATCGAAACCACCCTGACGCAGCGCGTTCCAGCCATCCATGCCATCGACCGCGACTTCGACATCATAACCGTGATGATCGAGCAGTTTACGCTGCAATTCGCGCACGGTGAAGGAATCGTCGACCACCAGCACCCGCTTGCGCCGCGCGCCGCTCTGGGCGCCAATCTCGCGCCCGACCGGGGCCAGACGGTCCGTCGCCGCCAGCTTTTCCAGCGAGCGCAGCATATCCTCGACATCGATGATCAGCAAAGGCGCGCCATCCTCCGTCAGCGAGGCTGCGCTGATATCCTTGATTTTGCCCAGACGCGGATCGAGCGGTTGCACCACCAGTTCGCGCCCGCCGGTAAAACCATCAACCACCAGCGCGAACATATGCTCCCCTGCCCCCAGCAGGACCACGCAAAGCTCCTCCGGCACACCTTCAGGCGCGGCGCAGCCCAGCACCTGATGCGCGCCCACCAGCCCTACAGCAGCGCCATCTATCAGGATATGCTGACGCCCTTCGAGCGTGCGGACCTGATTGGCAGGCACTTTCATCGCGCCTGCAATATGCGCAAAGGGAAAGGCATAAGGCTCGCCGCCAATATCGACCAGCAGCGCGCGCACCACCGAGAGCGTCAGCGGCAATTCCAGCCGGAATCGCGTACCCTCGCCATGGCGCGAGATGATCCGCACGCGCCCGCGCACCTGACGGATCATGTCCTGAACAATGTCCAGCCCCACGCCGCGCCCCGAAATCTCGGTGACATCGCTTTTCATGGTAAAACCGGGCAGGAACAGGAATTCGAGCAATTCGGCCTCGCTCAGGCGGGCCACGGTGTCCTGTGCGGCCAGACCGCGCGCGATGATCGTGCGGCGGATCGCGTCCAGATCGATGCCGCGCCCATCGTCCGACACGTTGATCTGCAAGGCGCCCGCCTGATGGCTGGCCTCGACGCGGATGAAGCCTTCGGCAGGCTTTCCTGCGGCGCGGCGCTCCTCGGGGCTTTCCATGCCATGATCCAGCGCATTGCGCAGCAAATGGCCCAGCGGCGCGTCCAGCTTTTCCAGAATGTCGCGGTCCACCTGGGTGCGTTCGCCCAGAATTTCGAATCGGACCTGTTTGCCCAATTCGCGCGCAATATCGCGCACCATGCGGGGAAAAGCGCCCATCCCATCGCCAAAGGGCCGCATCCGCACCATAAGCGCCTGATTATACAGGCGATGGGCCAGATTGGTCGTGCGATGGTTCGAGGCTTCGAGTTCGTCGAGCCCGCCCGACAATTGCCGCCGGCAATCGAACAGCCTGCGCCGCGCTTCTTCCAGAGCCGATGCGGCGCGTTCGTCCAACATGTTGACCGGCAGCGCCGCCTGCAAGGCGTCCAGCGCAGCGGCGGCCTGATGATGCATCCGTTTGAGCCGCAAGAGCGATTGTTCGAGCGGGGCCAGACGCCGGGTTTCGACCAGAGATTCCCCGGCCATATCAAGCAGGCGGTTGAGATTTTCCGCGCTGACCCGCAAAGCGCGGTCCCCCGCCTCGCCCGCCCTTTCGGGCAGCAGCCTTTCGGGCGAAACCGCAGCAGGCGTTTCGGGCAGGATTTCAGGCACGGCGGGCACGATTGCGACCTGGCCTGGCACCGATACCTCTTCCGGCACACGATCCTCATCGACCGGGGCCGCAGGAGTCGCCGTCAGTGCGGCGGCAAAGCGATCCGCATCAGTCTGCCAGATATCCTCGTCAAACCCGTTCTCGCCTTCGCCTTGCGCGGCCAGCGCCGAGAGCAGATCGACCCCGCTGAGCAGCAGGTCGATCTGGGCCGGAGCCAGACGCACCCGCCCACCCTGCGCCAGAACGAAGAGATCCTCCATCGCATGGGCCACCGTGACCGCCGGATGAACGCCCACGATCCGCGCCGCGCCCTTCAGCGAATGGGCCGCGCGCATGCAGCATTCCAGCATATCGCCCTGGCAAGGGTCCTTTTCCAGCGCCAGCAAGGCGTCGGTCAGAGCCTTGGTCTGCTCCTCGGCCTCGATCCGGAACAGATCGCGCAGCGAGAGCGATGAAGGGTCCAGATGCTTCATGCCAGAAAACGCTCCATAGCGGCAAAGACCAGATCCTCGTCCAGCCGTCCCACCTGCATCCCCTGCCAGTTCAGCAGGCCGCGCGTATAGGCCGAGGCCGAACGGGCCAGAGTGGCCGGAACGGCGCGCAACCGGCGCGTGTCATGGTTGCGTAAATGCTGCACCTCATCGACCGGAAAGGCCAGACGGCGGCCATCATGGCGCACCACCACCAGCCGCCCATGTTCGCCCACCGCCATCGGCCCGATCAGAAGTTGGGCGATCGAGACGCAGATCACCAGTTCGCCGCGCACATTGACCAGTCCCATCAGGCCCGGATGCCCCCGATGCGGCAAAGTATGAACCGGGCGCAGGCGCAAAATCTCATCCAACACCAGCGTCGGCAGGGCAAACCATTCGGCGCCCAGCCGAAAGACCATCACCGATTCCCCGCCGCCGTGGTCGGCATGCCCCTCCGCCTTTGCGACGGGCGAGGCATCGTGATCCACCGGCAGATCGCGGTCGAGCAGCATGGCCGCCGCCTGCGAAAAGCGGGGGCAATTGCGGCAATGGGAATGGCGCGGCAATTCGGGACATGACTTATCCCCTTGAATCCCTATGACTTTCCAGCAGGCGTCGATCTGCGGCCCGGTCGCGGAACGATGCTGTCCCATCAGCTACTCCGTTCATCGCGGCGGCGCATCCGCTCGTCGAGCAGCCGCGCCCCGGCATGATCGCCCTCGCGGCGCAGCAGGAGCGCAAGATGGCCCAACGCCTCGACATTGCCCGGATCGAGATAGAGCACCTTGCGGTAATAATGGGCGGCCGCCTTGCCCTGCCCGCCCGCATCGCTGATCAGACCCAGCAGCAGCAGCGCATCGGGCGAAGCGCCATTGTCGCGGATATGGGCCTGCGCGCCGCGTTCGGCTTCCTCAACGCGGCCATCGTCGGCCATCCGGCGCAAAGTGGCCAGATCGGGCACCTTGGCAGCGGCGGGATAGGCGATGGCTTGCCGAACCGGCCTGTCGCGCTCCATCATCCGCGCAGGGGCTGCTCGTTTGGGCGCGACGGGGCGTATGGCGGCGCGGGCCGGGACTGCGATGATTGGCGCAGCGATCGCCGCCTCCGGCGCGCGGCGAAAGGCAAAGGACATGGCCATGCCCGCCGAGACGAAGCCTTCCTCGCGCATCAATCCCGCCTCGGAATGGCCGACAAACAGGGTGCCATCGGGGGCCAACAGGCGCCGCAGCACGGCAATCGCTTGTTTCTGGCGAGGTATATCGAAGTAAATCAGCATATTGCGGCAAAAAATGACATCGAAACTCCCCGCCTGCGCCATAAAGCCAGGGGCGAAAATATTGCCCTGACTGAAGCGGACCGGGGCGCGAACCTCTTCACGCAGCGCCCAACCATGAGGGACAGGATCGAAATAGCGGTCGCGAAAGCCCAGCTCGTGGCCGCGAAAGGAATTGCGGCCATAGACGCCCGCGCGCGCCATATCGATGGCAGGTTGGCTGATATCGACCGCCTCGATGCTGAAGCGATGCGGGGCAATGCCGCTCTCCATCAGCGCCATGGCCATCGTATAGGCTTCTTCGCCCGTCGAGCAGGGCAGGCTGAGCAGGCGCGCACTGGCCAGCGGATCAGCGCGCAGGCGCGGGCCCAGCACATCACCCTCCATCGCGCGAAAGGCCTGAGGATTGCGGAAAAACCATGTTTCGGGGACGACAACGGCCTCGACCAGTTGCTGAACCTCGGCAGAGGAAGCCTGCAACAGCGCCCAATAGGCTTCGGTATCGCGGCTTGCGGTCTCGCGGCGGCGCGTCTCGACCGCGCGCTCAATCGCGCCCGGCCCGATGGTGGCCGCGCTCAGACCCATCACCCGTTCGAGCAGGTCGGCAAAGCGGGTGTCGGTCATGGATAGGCCTCGATGCGCAAGGCCCCATCCAGCATTTCAGGCGGCAGCAGATCGGGCAGATCGACCCGCTGGATCAACCCGTCGGGACCAGTGGCAAAGGGGGCAAAATCCTCCGGTTCAAGCCGCAGCATCGTCGTGGCATTTTCCGCAATCAGGCCCAGCAGGGCATTGTGATGGCGCACCACGATGATCCGCGTGGACAGCCTCCGCCGCGCAGGGCGCCCCAGATCGAGCTGGCACAGATCGACCACCGGCACAAATTGTCCTCGATATTCAAAGGTCTGATCCGTGGGCAGGTCGGCCGTATCAGGCCCCTGACGAATCGTCCGCAGGGGCGCCAGCGGCACGATCTCGACAATCCGCTCAGCCGCCAGCGCGAAGCTGCCTTCACCGATGCGGAAATGAAGAAAGAGCATGAGCCGCAAATCCTGTCGTTACGCGCCCCTCATCAGGCCGATGTCAGCTTGAAACGAGCGATACTGCCGTGCAGATTGGTCGAAACATGGTTGAGTTCTTCGATGGCCGAGGTCGACTGACGCAGGGATTCCACCGTCTGCTGGGTCGCCTCGCTCAATTGCACCAGCGCTTCGCTGATCTGCTCGGCGCCGGTGGCCTGGGTCTGCATCCCCTCGTTCACGCTTTCAAAACGCGGGGCCAGCGCCTGAACCTGCATGATGATGTCGGAGAACTTGTCGCCGATGGCATGCACGTCATGCATCCCCCGGCGCACTTCCTCGGAGAATTTGTCCATGCCCATCACGCTGGCCGAAACGGCGGACTGGATATCCTTGACCATCTGTTCGATGTCATAGGTGGCCACGGCGGTCTGATCGGCCAGACGGCGGATTTCAGAGGAGACGACCGCAAAGCCGCGCCCATATTCGCCCGCCTTTTCCGCCTCGATCGCGGCATTGAGAGAGAGCAGGTTGGTCTGGTCGGCAACCTTGGTGATCGTGGTCACCACCTGATTGATATCGCCAGCTTTTTCATTGAGAACGGCCAGCTTGGCATTGATCGAATTGGCCGCTTCCATCACCTGTGCCATCGTGTCCTCCATCTCGGCCAGACCGCTGCGCCCGCCCGAGGCAAGGGCGGCGGCGGCCTCCGAAACGGCGGCCACATCGGTCATCGTGCGCACCAGTTCCTTGGAGGTAACGGCGATTTCGCGCGATGTCGCGCCGATCTGGGTGGTGGTTGCGGCCACTTCGGCGGCGGTGGCCTGCTGCTGCTTCGATGTGGCGGCAATCTCGGTCATCGAGGTGCTGACGCGGATGCCCGAACGCTGCACCTGCCCGACCAGCTCCATCACCTCTTCGGCCATGCGGTTAAAGCCTTCGCTCAGGTCACCCAGCTCATCCTCGCGCATGATCGGCATGCGCTGGGTGAAATCGCCCTGACGCATCGTATCCATCAGGCCCGTCAGGCGCTTGAGCGGCGGAATGATCGCGGAAAGCAGCATATAACCGGCCAGCAAAGCCACAGCCAGCGCAATCAGGAAGCCGACCGTCATCGAATTCTGCAAGGACACGATCTGCCCGCCGATCTCACCGATTCTTTCCACCGCGCGCTTCTGGTTGCCCTGCGCCAGGGTGCCAGTATCGTCATAAGCGATTTTATAGCGCGAGAGCAGGACATCGGCCTGCCCTGTGCCAGCATAAACGTTCTGTTCGGCGCTGCGATAGGCGGCGTAATCGCGCTTAAAGCGGGCAAAGGCTTCGCGGTCGGTTTCGGTGAAGATCGTCGGCTCATAGGCCGCGATCATCGGTTCGACCGAGGATGGCGGGCTGTCCGCGCGGTTGGCGCCTTTCCCTTGGCCGACAGCCTCACGCGCCTTAAGGAAATCGGCCACCAGAGCATCCTTGAGCAGAGCGCTCTGATAAAGCCCGGCCACAGCATCGTTGTTCAGCGCAACGGCGTGGTCCTCGGTCATCGCCAAGCGTGAATGGGCAAAGATGCCAACGATCAGGATCGTCGCCACAATCCCTGTAAATCCCGCCAAAATCAGGGTGCGAATATTAAACTTGACCATGATCACCCTCTCGAAGCGCAAGCGCAAATCCCCGCGCCTGATATAAACGACTGACTTCGGAAGCTTCCAACAATGTTCCGGCCCCGAAACCCTCCGGGTTTTTCCCAGCGACCCCTATTGGCTAAAACCCCATTTTGGCTAAGATAGTCTTAATAGAGGGGCAAATCCGTCGAATCCATCGCCGCCGGGAAGGGATTGATTAATCCTACCGGCGATATGGTAACACCAGAGAATAAGAACTGTTGCGGGGGATGCCCGAGTGATCGATCTCAGGGTTACTACGCTGGAACACATTGCCCGCGGCGACTCGCTCGAACGCGTGATGGGCCATTTGTGCCGGGCGTTTGAGGCCAATTTTCCCGAGGTGATCTGCTCGGTGCTGATGGTGGACCGAGGCGGAATGCTTCATCCGCTGGCCGCGCCCAGCCTGCCTGATGCCTATAGCGCGGCGCTCGACAATCTGGCCATCGGGCCCAATGTCGGCTCTTGCGGCACGGCCGCCTATATCCGCGCGCCGGTCGAGGTGCGCGATATTACGAGCGATCCGCGCTGGGCCAATTTCCGCGATGCCGCGCTGCCGCTGGGGCTGCGGGCGTGCTGGTCCTCGCCCATTCTCGATCCTTCGGGCCTCGTGCTGGCCACTTTCGCGCTCTATTTCCGCCAAAGCCGGGGGCCGACACCGGGCGAGCGGCAATTGGTCGAAATCTGCATCCATCTGTGTGAACTGGCCATGGCGCGCCATTTGCGCGTTACCGAGCGCGAGCGCAGCGCGAATATGGATGCGCTGACCAATCTGCCCAATCGGCGCAGTTTTGAACAGACACTGGCCCATCTCGATTGCGATCAGCCCGGATCATGGGCGTTGATGCTGGTCGATCTGGACAATCTGAAGACCACCAATGACACATTCGGCCATGAGGCGGGTGATAGGCTGCTTCAGGAAACCGCCGGGCGACTGGCGCATCTGGCCGCGCCCGACCGCGCTTTTCGCATCGGCGGGGATGAATTCGCCATCCTGATCGTGGCACCCGAAAGGTTGAGCGCGCTTGAGGCTTTTGCCGATCATATACTGGCGCATATGGGCGGAACAATCGATTTCGCAACCTTCTCGATCCTGCCCGAGGCCACCATCGGCTTTGCCGCGTTAAGCGATCAGGATGGCAATTCGGTCGATACACTGCGCAATGCTGACCATGCGCTTTATCATGCAAAATCGGCCCATCGCGGCTCGTTTCTGCGCTTTACGCCCGAAATGAGCGATCCTGTGGCCGCCCGCCTGTCCTCAATCTCGACGGTGCAGGCCGCGATGGCCGAGGGTCGCCTGCGCGCATGGTATCAACCCATTGTGCGGCTGAGCGACCGGCGCATCGTCGGGCTGGAGGCGCTGTGCCGCATGGTCACGCCCGAAGGCGCGATCATTCCCGCAGGCGCCTTTGCCGAAGCCACCATCGCCCCTGGCATCGCCAGCCAATTGACCCGCGTCATGCTGGAAATCGTGGCCGCCGATCTGCGCATGTGGCGCGACGCGGGCATTCCGCCCATTTCGATGGCGGTCAATGTCACGGCGACCGATCTGCGCGGATCGCGGTTGTTGCAGGTTATCACACAAGCCTTTGCGGGCGATCGCGATCTGATCGGCCAACTGGTGCTGGAGGTCAACGAAAGCGTCTATTTCGACCGCCACGACCGCAATATGGCGGCGACCATCGAGACCCTGCGCGAACAGGGTATCGGCATCGCGCTTGACGATTTCGGCACCGGCTATGCTTCGCTGACCCATCTGCTCGATTTTCCATTCGACAGCCTCAAGATCGACAAATCCTTCATCGACCGGCTGATCATCGATGATCTGAGCAGCACAATCATCGCCGCCCTGTTGGCGATTGCCGACAAGCGCGGTGCAACCGTCACGGCCGAAGGCATCGAACATGCCCAACAGGCCGCAAGACTGAGCGAAATGGGCTGTCCCTTTGGTCAGGGCTATCTGTTTTCTCCCGCCGTCGATCGGTCCGAAACCGCCCGCCTGTTAATCCAGCATGCCGCCAGCGGGCCGATCAGCGCACCCATGCCGCTGGTCGAAGTGCATGCGGGCAAGAGTTCGCGCGCAGCCAGTTCCTTTCCCGCCGCCGGTGGAGCGCGCCAAAACAGCGCCTGAAGGGCCCGTTGAGCCCCCTGCCTCCTGAGGGCAGGTAAACCCTCCCACTCTCCATTTTTGCTCCTCTGCGGCCTCCTGAGCGCATCAGGGGGGCTTTCGGCCTGCCTCGCATCTTTGTTGCGGGGTTTGACCGCCTGCCTCGAATCGATTATGAAACGATTATTGTTCTTATCGTCCGATTATCGTTCATAAGGGAAAGGTAGCAAGGTGTCCGGAAAGATATTCCCCACCCCCGCAGCGGCTCTGGAGGGCCTGCTGTTTGACGGGATGACCATCATGTCGGGGGGCTTTGGCCTCTCGGGCAATCCAGAGAGCCTGATCCCGCAGATCCGCGCCAGCGGCGTGCGCGATCTGACCGTGATTTCGAACAATGCCGGGGCCGATGGCTTTGGCCTATGGATGCTGCTGGAAAGCCGCCAGATCCGCAAAATGATCTCCTCCTATGTCGGCGAGAACAAATTGTTCGAGCAGCAGTATCTGAGCGGTGAGCTGGAACTGGAACTGACCCCGCAGGGCACGCTGGCCGAACGCATCCGGGCGGGCGGCGCGGGCATCCCGGCCTTCTACACCAAGACCGGTGTCGGCACTGTGGTGGCCGAGGGCAAGGCGACCGAATTCTTCGAAGGCGAAGAATATGTCCGCGAAACATGGCTGCGCGCCGACGTTGCGATCATCAAGGCATGGCGGGCCGATCCGGCGGGCAATCTGATGTTTAACAAGACCGCCCGCAATTTCAACCCGAACATGGCCACCGCCGGTCGCGTCACCGTGGTCGAGGTAGAGGAGATCGTGCCCGAGGGCACCTTCGACCCCGATTGCATCCACACGCCGGGCATCTTCGTCGACCGCATCGTGCTGTCCACCATCAATGAAAAGCGCATCGAAAAACTGACCACCCGCCCGAAGGAGATCACGCAATGAGCTGGACCCGCGATGAAATGGCCGCGCGCGCGGCAAAGGAACTGCGCGATGGCTATTATGTGAACCTTGGCATCGGCATCCCGACGCTGGTGGCCAATTATGTGCCCGAGGGCATCACCGTCACGCTGCAATCGGAAAACGGGATGCTGGGCATCGGCCCCTTCCCCTATGAGGGCGAGGCGGACCCCGACCTTATCAATGCGGGCAAGCAGACCGTGACGGCGCTTCCCACCAGCAGCTTTTTTTCAAGCGCCGACAGTTTCGCGATGATCCGGGGCGGGCATATCGACATGGCCGTGCTGGGCGCGATGGAAGTGGCCGCCAATGGCGATCTGGCCAACTGGACCATTCCGGGCAAGATGGTGAAGGGCATGGGCGGGGCGATGGACCTTGTCGCCGGGGTCAAGCGCATCGTGGTGGTGATGGACCACTGCGCGAAAAACGGCAGCCCCAAGATCCTGCCGCAATGCACGTTGCCGCTGACCGGGCGGGGTGTGGTTGATCTGATCATCACCGATCTGGCGGTGATCGCGGTAGATAAGAAGGCGGGCGGGCTGACGCTGGTCGAATGCGCGCCGGGGGTCTCGGTCGATGATGTAGTGGCCAAGACCGGCGCGCCCTTGAAGGTAAGCGTATCATGAATCAGGCTTTTATCTGTGACGCGATCCGCACGCCCATCGGGCGGCTGAACGGTTCGCTTTCCACCATCCGCGCCGATGACCTTGCCGCCATCCCATTGCGCGCGCTTATGCTGCGCAACATGGGCGTGGATTGGGGCGCGGTGGATGACATCATCCTGGGCTGCGCCAATCAGGCGGGCGAGGACAATCGCAATCTGGCGCGCATGGCCGGGTTGCTCTCGGGCCTGCCCAAGGAAGTGCCGGGAACGACGGTCAACCGCCTGTGCGGATCGGGGCTGAATGCGGTGGGCATGGCCGCACAGGCGATCCGCAGCGGCGATGCGGACCTTATTATAGCAGGCGGCGCGGAAAGCATGACCCGTGCGCCCTATGTATTGGGCAAGGCGGGCAGCGCCTTTGGTCGCGATCAGAAGATCGAGGACACGACTCTGGGCTGGCGCTTCATCAACCCGGCGATGAGGGCCACTTGGGGCGTCGATACGATGCCGCAGACGGCGGAGAATGTTGCCGCCGAATGGGGCATTTCGCGCGAAGATCAGGACGCCTTCGCCCTGCTCAGCCAGCAGAAATGCGCGGCGGCGCAGGCCAATGGGCGTCTGGCGGCGGAAATCGTGCCGGTCGAAATCCCGCAGAAAAAGGGAGAACCCCTTGTTTTTGCTCAGGATGAACACCCGCGCGCGACCACATTGGAGGCTTTGGCCAAGTTGAAACCAGTGGTGCGCGCCGATGGCACGATCACGGCGGGCAATGCCAGCGGGCTGAACGACGGCGCCGCGGCGATGATTATCGCCAACGAACAGGCCGCTAAGGCCCATGGCCTGACCCCGCGAGCGCGGGTGGTGGCGATGGCCAGCGCGGGCGTGGCCCCCCGCGTCATGGGCATCGGCCCGATCGAGGCGGCGCGGCGTCTGTTCGCCCGCACCGGCCTGAGCATGGCCGATATGGACGTGATCGAGCTGAACGAAGCCTTTGCCGCGCAGGGCATCGCCACTTTGCGCGATCTGGGCGTCGATATGGGTGATCCGCGCGTCAATCCCAATGGCGGGGCGATTGCGCTGGGCCATCCTTTGGGCATGTCGGGCGCGCGCATCACGCTCTCTGCGGTCGAGGAATTGCAGCGCATCGGCGGACGCTATGCCCTTGCCTTCATGTGCGTGGGTGTGGGCCAAGGGATTGCCGCGATTGTCGAGCGGGTCTGAACCGAGACAGGGACTGACCTCGACAGGTTGGGCGGGGGCTGTCATAGGCCCCCGCCTAAAGGAGATGGACGCATGAGCCAGTCAGACCCCGATTTCATGCAATCTCTGGCCCGCGGCCTGATAGTCATGGAGGCCTTTGTCGAACTGGGGCCAGATCAATCCATCGCCAGCCTTGCCCGCCACACCGGCCTGCCGCGCGGAGTGGTGGCGCGCTGTCTGCATACGCTGGTGGTAACCGGCTATGTGGCTCAGGATGAACGTTCTTTTTCGGTGCGGCCCAAGGTTTTGGGGCTTGCGCGGGCCTATCTTTCGGACCGCTCGCTTTCGGCCATTGCCCAGCCTTTGCTGGAAAATCTGCGCGACCGGCTGGGCGAATCCTGTTCTCTTGGCGTGCTGGACGGGACTGATGTGCTTTATGTCGCCCGCGCCTCGCGCAGCCGGATCATGGCGATCGGCCTGCATGTCGGCAGCCGTCTTCCGGCATGGTGCACGTCCATGGGCCGCATTTTGCTCGCCAACCTGCCTTTAGAGCAGCGCGAGGCCCTGCTTCCCCCTGCCCCCCTGCCCTTGCGTACACCCCATACGGTGGCTTCTCTGGAGGATATGCGCGCAATTCTGGACGGGATCGCCCGTGATGGGCTGGCCATTGTTGATCAGGAGCTTGAGGTCGGGCTGCGCTCGGTCGCGGTGCCGGTGCGCAATGCCAAGGATCAGGTGATCGCAGCGCTCAATGTCGGCGTCAATGCGATGGAGCATAGTGTCGAGCATTTACGCTCGAATATCGCCCCTGCCCTGATCGAAACGGCGCGGATGGTGGGGTTGGCCAGCGCGTCGGGGCTATAATTTCAAGGTTTTTCCCCGGAATGCCCTGCCCTTCGGCCATTCCGGGGTTCTACCGCTTAATCTTCCCAGTAACGGTCGAGCAGATCGCGCAGCGCCGTTTCAACCTCTTCCTTGCTGCCGCCATCCTTGGGAAACAGCGTCAGGCTGATACTCTTGCGATCCTTGCCCTCAATGCGCAGCAAAGGCACGCCAGACCCGTTGCGCAGGACGATCTGATCCGATCCTGACTTCTTGGGGGCCTTGACCAGCGCGGTTTTCTTGCGCGCTTCGGCCTCTTTATTGGCCACAACGCCAAAGGCGCGGATGATGTCTGGCACGGTCGCGGGCAGGTCCTCTTCGCCCATGCGACGCCCTTCACGGATGCGCCGCGCCTCGGAAAGCACCGCTGCCCGACAGTCATCTTCCTTGAGCAGCGGCTTGATCGCGCCAATATGCGAGATTTTCAGCTCAAACGGATCGGCAAAAGAGCCCAGAATGTCGGTCGGCAGGCGCGCCAGATCGAGATAGCGGCTCAGCCACGCCTCGGACTGGTTCAGGCGCTTGGCCATGTCCTTCTGGCGGCCGTTATAATAGAGGCCCAGCGCCTGAAGATAATCGCGCGCGCGCTCGATATCGCTCAGATCCTCACGCGCGCGGTTTTCCAGATCCGAAACACGGAAAGCCTGCTCATCAGTCAGATCACGGATTTCCACCAGATAGCGGATTTCCGGGTGATTATTGGCCCGCAGCCATTTGACGCACCAATGCCGCCGCGCTCCGCAAATGACCTCATAATCGTAATTCGGGTCATTATGGACGCGGCGCACAATAGCGGGCACTTCCTGCTTGCCCTGCGCCAGAATGCTCTCGATCAGATCCGAGCAGCGCGTTTCATTGAGCGCGGCATAATCGCGATTGTGTCGAATCCAGATCCGGCACCGATCGGGATCGACCAGCTCCTGCGGATTGTTGACCACCGAGCCCGAGGCCAGTTCGGCAAGCCGGTTGTTGCGCCCCGAAAGCACGCCCACGCCAAGGCGCGAGGGGCGGCTGTTTGCATCAGCGGCCGGTTCGACAACCGAGACCAGATCGGCCATGAAGCTCTTGTTTTTCGAGCTCATCTTATACCTTCCCTTCACAAATTGCAGGGCTGCAATTTTGGCGCATTACGCCAGTCCTTCCTTGCGCAAACGGGCCAAATGGCTGGGCCATGTGCGGCGAATATCCACCTCGATTTCCCCGCAAACCCCGTCCAGATAGGTCAGGCAGCGGTCGCGCACCTGCTTGCTGGTCATGGGGCCCGAGAGCTCATAAACCGTCATCAGACGCGCCGTGGCATTATCGATTTCGGCCGAATCCTTGAGCGGCGTGCGGATCATCGCATTGCCGTAAAGCTGGCGCATCAGTTCGAGCAGGCCGCGCTGCATCGATTTGTTTTCATCCACCTTGGAGGCGACGAAACGCAGGAAAGCCAGTTGCGGCGCCAGATCATACTGCTGAAGATCCTGGATCGTTTCATCCAGCATCGCCAGAAACGCCGCCGTCGAGGAAAAGTCCATGACCGTGGGCGGCACCGGCACCACCAGCGCATTGGCCGCGCGCAGCACCGAGAGCGAGATCGCGCCCAGCGCCGGCGGCGGATCAAGGATCACCACATCATAGAGATCCTGCACCGACTGAATGCCCTGCGACAGGCGATTGAGCAATGCCCCCTGCCCGCGCGCCATACGGGCCGCCAGTTCATATTCGGACTGGAACAGGCGCAGGTTGGCCGGGATCAGGTCGAGCCCGTCGAAATGCGTCTTGCGGATCGCATATTCCAGCGTCGTGCGCTCGCCCTCGCGCAGGAAGGGATAGAGCGTATCCTCCTCGCCCAGATCGAGATCGGGTACATAGCCAAACAGCGTGGTGGCCGAGGCCTGGCTGTCGCAGTCGATCAGCAGAACCCGGTAGCCATGGATCGCCAGATATTGCGCCAGGTGAACCGAGAGCGTCGATTTGCCTACCCCGCCCTTGAAATTCTGGACGGCCAGAATCGAGCATGGGTCCTCAGGAGCTCGCCAGGGGCGAGTGCCAAAAGTGCCACGCATGTCGTTAAGCTGGGCCAGCGTATAGCCCAGACGGCGGTTGTTTTCGCCGCGCGGAGGTGCTTCAAGGCGGCCATCGCTTTCCGCCTCGCGAATCGCGGCCGTGGTGCGTCCGACCAACTCGGCCGCCTTGCCGATAGGAAAGGACGGCTCACGCCTTTCCTCGGCCCGCATATCACGCGCAGAGGAACGTAGTTTTTCCAGAACTGAGGAAGAGCGATCCGCCAATGAGGCAACATCGAGCGCTTCTTCCATGCGAACTTCGTCAAGCGCGGAAGCCATGTGTGCTCCTTTCGAAAGTTAAATGCCACCTGCCCGATTTTCACTTTTTCGTCAAGCATCCTGCATAATTCGCAAAGGCGGAAATCTGCGGCTTGTGAAGCGAAAGTGGCGAGGTCTATCCTGACCTCGTGGGGGCGGATTTGGCGTCTTTGGGCGACAATTGCAGCCCTGCAATTACGATTTCAGGGTCGGCCCCGGCGCGAGAAAAAGGCCTCGCAAAACCCGCGCCACGATTTTTCCAGCTTGGCCCCGCGCAGCGAGCCCAAACGATCACCCATCTGCTGACGATAGGCGTCGGCAATCACATCCATGTCCCAACCGCCGCCATAGCGCAGCGCGACATCGCGAAAGGCGCCCTCAGCCGTGCCGTAACGCAGCGATCCTTCGGGAAATTTCTCCCAAGGGGAGGAAGGCGCAGCGGCAGCGCGCCTGGGCCGGGCAGGGGCCGGGGCAGGCGCGGGGATCGCCGCAGGGGCGGAGATCATTTCCACTTCGCCCTCGCGCCGCGCCTTGCGGCCCGAGGAATGGCGCTCCAACTCATCAACGGTCTGGATCTGGGCCGGCGCGTCCTTGGGGACGAAGCGGAACTCGATCTCGGCCACCGCCCTGCCCCGGCGGATCTCTTTCCATTCCAGATTGTAATGCGCCAACTGGTCGATCTCGGATTGCGCAACCGTCAGCACCTTGCGGCGCAACTGGGCAAAATCGCCATACTTATCAGGATCAATGCCCAGCGCCGCGCGCAGGCCCAGCATATCAACACGCCAGATCGGCTGTCGCCGGTGAAGCCGCAAGGCCCCTTCCTCATAGAGTTTAAGCGCATAGGCCGAACGGAAACCCAAGACCGCCTGACGGTTCATCACCGAATAAGTCTGCGATTCCTGAATGAGGCGGCGGGCATCGGGCGTAAAGCGCCACTCGATCCAGCCGGTCTCCTTATCGCCCTCCTCGACCTCTTCCCACGAGGATTCGATCAGGCTGAAGCGCTTGGTCGCCTTGCGCCCGCGCCATGATGTGTCATCCTCGGCAAACAGGGTCCGATGCAATTCCTCAAGCATATCAACGATACGCTCATTGCCCTTATGGCCGCGGCGGATGTCAGCCTTGCGCAATTTGTGCGATGTGTCGCGCCATGCGTCTCCCCCGGCCGTCAGGATCATCAGCGCCAGCAGGCGAGAGGCGGTCAGGCTGAGCGACTGGCCTTTGACGAAGCGGACCTCCACCAGCTTGCCAGGCTTGGCGAATTCATCGCCGCCCTTGCGCGCCAGCGTAGCAGCCACGCGCATGGCCCGCGCGGTCCCGGCCGCGCCATTGTCCTCCACGCCCTGATCCCCGGCACCACGATTCACGGCACGGTGATCGTCGACGCGATGATCCTCGACAATGTCCAGTTGCATTTCCTCAGCCATGAATCGGCGCCCTTGTTTCACCGATTGATGCCTGACCTGACCAGTCGGGTCAAGTCAGGTCAGTTTAGCCCCCAAAAGGACAGGATAGAGTTTCAGGACCGCAAATGCTGCTCACAAAGGCCTTGTCCGATTCGCATTCGAGAACAAAGAATGAGACAAACACAACCGAAAATGTGACTTTCCATCATCCGGATCACCAATTTGACCTTATACCCCCAAGAAGACAGGATACCCCAAGAGGTCAGCCAAACACCCCCAAGAGGACAGGTATCGGCCCCCATAAAGACAGGATAACGCCCCCAAGCGGTCAGGAATGATAGCCTAACCTATTGAAAATACGTTACGAAACTGATCTGAATCTAGAATCTTTAGAATCTGGAATCATCACGCCACCGCAAAAGCGGCGCCGTGCGTTAGTAAAAATGTTTATTTTCAATAGAATGGCGGAAATTTACGGAAAAATTGCAGGGCTGCAATTTCGGACGGAACGCCGCAGGTGCTGGATACTTCAACCTTAGGAGCAAAGAGCCCCGACCTGATAGCCTGTCGCAAAGACCCGATTTCGCTTCAAATGAGCGCAAAACTGTGGATGCATCGGGCAAATAGCCCCAAAAACCCCAAATCTCCGATAGATCCCGGCGGCAACACGCATTAGCAGAGGCCATCCATTTCACTTGAAGGACTGAAACCATGAACAATAGCGATCTCGCCGACAAGCTGGCTGCCTCGCAGGGCATCACCAAAGCTGACGCGCGCAAGTATGTGGATGCTGTTTTCGCCGCCATCGCCGATGCTGCTGCGGAAGGCGAAGAAGTTTCGCTCAACGGCTTTGGCAAGTTCAAGGTCAAGGAAAGCCCGGCCCGCGAAGGCCGCAATCCGGCCACCGGCGATACCATTCAGATCGCCGCTTCCAAGAAGCTGGGCTTCACCGCTGCCAAGGCGGTCAAGGACAAGCTGAACGGCTAAAGACTCTGAGAGCGCAGGGGGGCTGCGGCTCCCCTGCGCTTGACGCCCCCGCGTGTGACTCGTCCTTTTTAAAAAGGGCCTACATATCGGACCGCGCGCTACCGGCGCCTGCAGGACCGAGAAACTTCCAGATCGATTTGAACCAGCTCGAACAGGGGCTCCACTGCTGCGCAGGCCTATGCGCGTGGGCGGAAGCGCAAAGCTGGCAAAATTTCATGCTCCGCTTGCGATGCTGCTACACGGCTTAACGGGCAGAGGGGCGCGATCGGAAGGAAAGCCAGCTTTGGCTCTTCACATCTTCGTTGGCCCGCACCAATATCCAGATCGCCCTGCGTCAGTTCACCAGAAGATGTCGGTTCAGGGGCATCTGTGCTTTCGCGTGAGCCACCGCGTGATTGGTGCCATGAACAGGGCAGCCTCATCGATCGACGGTTTCTTGCCAACTTTTGCCCGGTCCTGTCGCAACACTTTCGGGTGCGCGGCAGGCCGAGGGGAGAAGAAAGCGCGACATGTCTCGCATGAAAGATGACCCGGCGCTCCGGCGACAGGATCAGGCATCGGCGCGCTTGAATAATCGCCATCGTTGATCTGCGGCTTATATATCTTCTATATCTTCAACGAAGAGGACTGGCCCAAGTGTGACGCACACGCTGACAAACCCCGGCGCCTGTTTCGCTCCGTGGTAAAAGGCAATGTCTATGTCTGTTTTGGGCAAGAGGGGCGCTATCCTGACCGCTTGGGGGCGGCCGGAAGCTACGCCGAAGGACAGCGAAAAGAGCAGTCAGGGCGCGGCGATGATGCCAAAGCCGGCACAGAAGCAGCGCCGACATGCTTCAAACATGCCGGCGCCACGTATGCTAATGGGCGCGGTCGAACTGATCGTGCGGCGCGCAGGTAAAGGGTACAGGCTGGGACAGGGGACGCCCGACATGGCGTTGCCATTCGCTGTCCCATAGCGTGGCCATTTTGCGCACAATATCGGGATGGCGGGCGGCCAGATCGGTGCTTTCGGAAAAGTCCTGATCGATATTGTAGAGCTGCCACTTGTCCTGAGTGTAGGGCGCGCCGCAATTGTGGATCGCCAGCGCCCGCCATGGCCCGTTGGTGATCGCCCGATTGCCGCGTAATTCGAAATATTGCACCTGCCGCCCTGGTGCTCCGGGATTGCCCAGCGTGGCAAGGAAAGAGCGCCCCGCCACCGGCATTTGCACGACATTGCCCACGCGCGGTGCAAAGCTGACGCCTGCGGCCTCCAGCAGGGTGGGGGCAATATCGACCACATCGACGAATTGCCGCCGAATATGGCCCGGATCGCGCACCATGGCGGGCCAATGCACGATCAGCGGCGTGCGTGTGCCGCCCGAAAACGGCCAGAGTTTGTAGCGGCGCAGCGGGGTGGTTCCGGCATAGGCCCATGGACGTGGATATTCGGCCTGCGTCTTGCCGGTGCCCAGTTCGTCGATCCGCGTCTTTTGCTGGGCGGGGGTGAGCATATTGGGCTTATAGAGCCCGTCGAACTCGCCCTCCTGTCCAGCTTCGGCCGCCGCGCCATTGTCGGAAATCAGCACGATCAGCGTATTGTCAAGTTGCCCAAGGCGGCGCAGGGAATCCAGCACCCGGCCGATCTGGTGATCGCAATGTTCGATGAAACCGGCATAGACCGCCATATAGCGGGCAAAAACCTCACGCTCGTCATCCGACAGGCTGGACCATGCGCGATCCTGCGCCTCACGCGGGGGAAGCAGGGTTTCCTGCGGGATGATGCCCATTTTCTTCATCCGCTCATAGCGCGCCTTGCGGATCGCGTCCCAGCCTTGGGTGTAGAGCGCGTCATAAGGGCGCGACCATTCGCGCGGCACCTGAAGCGGGGCATGGGCTGTGCCAAAGGCGAGGTTGAGATAGAAGGGTTTGCCTTGCGGCTGATGCTCGATCAGCGAAATGGCGCGATTGGCCAGATCTGCGGAGAGGTGATAGTCCTGTGGCAGGTCTGGATGGATATATCCGTCATTTTCGACCAGTTCGGGCTTGTATTGATCGGTCCAGCCGCGCGGGAAGCCGTAGAAATAGTCAAAGCCGCGCTGCAAAGGCCAATGTTCTCGCGAGGCGCCGGGGGGCAGATCGCCCATCGGGATCAGATGCCATTTGCCGATCGCCCAGGTCGCATAGCCGCCATCGTGCAGCGCCTGCGCCACGGTTTGGGCGTTTTGCGGCATACGATAGAGGCGCTCGGCCTCGGGATCGCCGCGCATCACGCCCGCCACATCGGGCACATCGGGCATGTTGACGCTGTGGCTGTTGCGCCCGGTCATAAGCGCGGCGCGGGTGGCGGCGCAGACTGCCTTGGTGTCGAAACGGACATAGCGTAGACCGCTCCGGGCGATGGAATCCATGGCCGGCGTGCGGATTTCCGATCCGAAACAGCCCAGATCGGAATAGCCCACATCGTCCAGAACGATGGTGATGATATTGGGGCGGTGGACCGGTTTGCCGGTTTTGGCTGCGGCAACCTGACTGAGCGCGGAGGCGGCCATCAGCCCCCCCACGAAATGTCTGCGGGAAATATGCATGAAGGCATCCTTGGAGCAGGGGTTCCGACGGGAAGGCTTGAAGAGGGGGCCTTCCCGCCGGAGGAGGGGAGGCGTCAGAAGCGGAAACCGGCCTCTACGCCCACAGTGCGGAAGGCATCGGAAGTCAGCAGTTGCGTATAGCCCGCGCCCGTGGCGGAGGTGTCGCGAAAGCCGGTGCCGATGCTGGTGGCGAAATGCTGATTGGTCAGGTTCTTGGCCCAAAGCGTCAGGCGATAGCGCTTGTCGGCGCTCTCAAGACCAAGCGATCCGTTGAGCAGGCCATAGCCTTTCTGCACGGTGTTCGGATCGGAATAGGCGAAAAAGACATTGGAGCGATAGGTATAGGACAGCGTGACCTTGGCGCGCATTTTATCATTGATTTCATGGGTATAGTCGCCGGAAAGCGTATAGGCCCATTTCGGCGCATTGGCCAAAGGCTGGCCCGAAACGTCCTGCGTACTGTTGGCCGCGCAGCCCAGCGCCAGCGTCTGGCCGGGATAGCAGGCGATCACAAAACCTTCGACCTTGGTGTCGGTATAGGCGACGTTGGCCGACAGGTTCAGCCCCGGTGCTGCCCGCGCGATGGCTTCCACCTCGACGCCATTGGCGGTCAACTTGCCCGCATTGGCCAGCGTGAAGGTGCTGAGCGCGGCGTTGAAGGTCTGGGCCTGAAAATTGGTGAAAGTTTCGTGGAAGCCGGTGACGTTGAGTGTCAGCTTACGGTCCAGCATCTGGGTGCGCAGGCCGAATTCCAGATTGCGCGCGATTTCCGGTTTCAGGATCGCCTGCCCGGCATCCACAATCGACGAGGTCAGATTGTTGAGCAGATTGACCGCCGGCCCCTTATAGCCGCGCGTATAGGTGGCATAGGCCATCACATCGCGCGAGATTTTGTAATCCGCGCCCAGCTTGTAGCTGAAATCCGTGTTCGAGAAATGCAGCGTGGGCGAGGTATAGACCGGCCCGCCAAGACCGGTGGCCGGACCATTGGCGCCCGCCAGAACGCTGCGCGCGAAATTGGCGGTGGCGTTTTCGGCCGTATAGCGGAAACCGCCGATCAGCGAGAGCGCATCGGTGGGGTGATAGGTGAACTGGCCAAAGGCGGCGCCATTGTTGTTGCGGATCGAACGATCGACCTGATTGCCCAGATATTGGCCAGCGGGGAGGGCGGTAAAGCCGGTGCCTTTGACCTGAGTTACCGTGTCAAGATTTTGATAAAAATAGAAAAGTCCCAAGACATATTCAAGCCGCTGCTTGGCGGGCGAGGTGATGCGGATTTCCTGCGTGAATTGCTTTTGATGCTGGAGCGCATTGTTGACGTTGTAAACATCGACCTGCACACCATCGGCATCATTGTTGTCAAAGGTCTTGAAGGCGCGATAGGCCGTCACGCTGGTCAGCGTCTGGCCGAGAATTTCGGTGTTGAATTCGGCCGAAACGCCTCCTGCGCTCTGATTGCCGAACGTGTCGCCATCGACATTGACCGTGCGGTTCAGCGGGCCGAGCTGTTGATTGGCGGTCAATTGGGCGCGGGTCTGGCCGTTGTAATAGGTGGTGCCGGGGAGGATAGAGCGGATCGTTGAAACACAGCATCGGCGGTTATTGGCCGAATAATCGCCGATAATATAGAGCGAAGTGTTCTCGCCAATGTCCCACAGCAGCTTGCCGCGCAGGCCCCATGTGTTGATATTGTTGAGGTTTTGGCCGTTATACAGATTGGTGATGACGCCATCAGCGGTCGAACGGAAACCCGACAGGCGCAGACCCAGCGTGCCATCCTTGAGCACCAGCGAGGTCGAACCCTTCAGGCGGAAATCGTTGAAAGTGCCATAGCTGATCGTGCCATCCACACTGTTGTGCGTCAGGCTGGGCTTTTCGGTAACGAGGTTGATCGCGCCCGCGCTGGCGTTTTTGCCGAACAAAGTGCCCTGCGGCCCGCGCAGCACTTCGACCCGGCTGATGTCGCTGAAATCAAAGAAGGAGGCGGCCGAGCGGCCAATCACCACGCCGTCGATCACGGTCGAAACCGAAGGCTCCACCCCGTCCGAGAAATTGAGCGTGCCGATGCCGCGCACCGAAACGCCCTGACCGCGGGTGTTGGCGCTGTTGGTGAAATTGACCGAAGGGGCGATCTGGGCGAGCTGTTCGATCCCTGCCACGCGGTTGGTGGTCAGCGCGGCCCCGCTCAGCACCGAGATCGAGACGGGCACGTTTTGCAGATTCTGTTCGCGCTTTTGCGCGGTCACGATGATTTCGCCGGGGGCGGGCTCGGCGCTTTGAGCATGAGCCTGCGTCATCGTGGCCATCGCGCACACGGCGCCGGCCAGCAAAAGCTGGGGTCTTATCGTCATTTCCCTCTCCTCATGTGTGGCCATCCTTGGCCCGACAATCTGTTATGACAAGGTTGTCTTGAATGAGACAACCTTGTCTCAAACGAGGCTCGCCTGTCAAGAGAGGTGAGAAAATTCTAAATATGATGATGATGAAACAGAATTATTGCGCGGCGAGCGGGGCCACAGACTGGCGAATCTTCAATTCATAGGCGATGGGAATGGTCCGCCCCTCCAATTCCCGGTCCTCCATCGTCGCCGCGATCAGCGTGTCGGCGGCCATGCGCGCCATGGTGATGGTGGGCTGGCTGACCGTGGAAATGCGCGGCCATGTTGATTGAGAGATCAGCAAGCCGCCAAAGCCGAAGATCGACAATTGCCCCGGCACATTGAGCCCCCGCTCGAAAGCAGCAGCCAGCACGCCTGCGGCCATTTCGTCATTGGCGGCAAAGATCGCACTGGGAGGCGAGGGGCCATCGAGCAATTCGCCCCCGGCGCGCTGGCCCGAAGCGAAGGTGAAGGCGCCCTGACAGACCTGCAACTGCGCGTCGGGCGCCTGCGCCATCGCCTCGCGCAATCCGTCGAGCCGCCCGGTATGCGCGAAATGCGATGAAGGCCCGGTGATATAGCCCAACCGCCGATGTCCCTGATCCAGCAGATAGGCGCCGATTTCGCGCCCGGCCGAATGGTTGTCGATCACCAGACACAGCCCGCGCCCCAACTGCGTGCCGGGGTTCATCCGCGCGTAGCGCACCTGCCGCGCGTCGAGTTCATCGAGTAACCACCCCGTATCGCACAGAGGAGGCATCAGCAGCAGCCCGTCGAAACTGACCGCATCGAAGCAATCGGCCAGCCATGCCTTGCCCGCCGCCTCATTGCTGTTGTCGATATTCTCGGTGACGAGGTGAAAACCGGCCGCCTGGCAGGATTGCAACATGCCGGTGATGATATCAGCAATATAGCTGGGCAGGCGGTTACCTTCATCCAGCGTGAGGATTTCCGCGCCGCTGCTGACCATCAGGCCTAGAATCGAGGAGCGCCCACCGCGCAATTGCTGCGCAGCACGGTTGGGCTTGAAGTTCAGCTCGGCCATCGCCTGTTCGACTTTGACGCGATATTCCTCGCCCACCTTGGGGTGTTTGTTGAGCACCCGCGAAACGGTTTTGAATGAGACGCCCGCGCGATTGGCGATGTCGATGATGGTGGGCCGGGACATAGGCGGCCATTATGTGCAGGATGTTGGCGCGGTGAACAAGATGGTGCGCGGAATTTCCGGTTCAGCGGCTTGTGGATGTCGCCAGTCTGAGGCCAAAGGCGACGAAGAGGCCACCCGTCAGCCTGTCGAGCACCGGCACCGCGCCGGGGCGACGCAAAAAGCCCGAAAGCGGCACTGTCGCCGCGATCAGCAGCGCAAACCAGATAAAGGCCAGCAGCACATGCACCCCGGCCAGAAAGAAAGTATAGGCCGCCACCGACACGCCCGCAGGCACGAATTGCGGCAGGAAGGTGATGTAGAACACGCCCATCTTGGGATTGAGCAGATTGGTCAGGAAGCCCCGGCGAAAGGCGTCCTGTTCGCTTTGCGGGGGGCCATCCGCGTTCATTTCCAAGGCTTTGCGCGGATGGATCAGCAATTTGACCCCCAGCCAGAGCAGATAGGCGGCCCCGGCCATCTTCACCGCCGTATAGGCCATTTGCGAAGCCTGAAGCAGCGCGCCCAGCCCCAGAGACACCGCCCCGCCCCAGATCAGGCAGCCCACCGCGATTCCGGCCCCCGCCATTGCCGCCGGTCTGCGCCCCTCGACGCTGGCAGTGCGCAGAACCATTACCGTATCCAGACCCGGCGTGATGGTCAGCAAGGCAGCGGCGGCGACAAAGGCGAGAAACAGCGGAAGATGGACCATGGAGCAAGGCTAATGCCGGTTGGCCCGGCGATCAATCCTTCTCGTCATCCATCCATGCGGCCATGTCGCGCCGGACATGCAGCACGCGCCAGACATCAATATGCGTGGCAAAGCCCATATAGAAAACCAGCCAGGGAAAACCCTTCAGCCGCACCGTCCGCAATCCGGGCAGGTTCAGGTCATGCGCCCAGCGGGTCGAGCCTGCGCCGGGCGCGGCGGCGATGAAGCCATAGGCCTGTTCGAGCGCGTCGATGAAGGCGTATGCGGTGTCGGGCCCCGCTTCCTGCGCATAATGATCGACGGCCTGCTCAATATCTTCCAGCGCGCGGGCGCGGGGAACCACGGGGAGGGGAGGCATCAGGAGGGTTTACGCTGCGCCGCGCGTTCGCGAAGGCTCTGAAAATAACCGGCATCAGCGGGCGCACCGGCGGGCGAACGTGCGCCCTCCAGCAGCATTGCGCGCAGGGCCTGCGCATCCTGATCCCTGCGGATCAATTCGCGGACATATTCGCTGCTCGTGCCATAGCCTCGGCTGCTGACCTGTTGATCAACAAAGGCCTTGAGCGCGTCGGGCAGCGAGATGTTCATCGTGGACATGACGCCGATATACCAACTTTGGCAAAAATTGGCAAGATCTCACCCGATGCGGAAGATCTCCAGATGCACCGACGCGCCCCTCTTGCCGCCCGTAGCCAGAAACAGCGAGCGATTGACCCAGTCATAATCGGGATGCCCGCTTTCCAGCCGGATAAAGGTGCGCATGTAATAGTCGGAAAAAGGCACATCCTCGCCCCCGGCGGCGCGCTCGGCCACTTCCGGAGCCATATGGCGGATGCCTTGCGAGATCACCTCGACCACCGCGCCATCATCGGTTTCAATGGCATAGCGCGCATCAAGCTGGGCTAGACCACCCGCCTGCACGGTTTGCCAATCGGCGCCGATGTTCAGAATGCGGCCATTGATCCGCGCGCCTTTGGCCGTGCCGCCCACGATCGGGATGATCCGCCGCGTGCCGCCCGGACACTCGCCCATCTCATGCGGGCGGGTCAGGTCGATGGCCAGCGTGCATATCGGCTCAAGCAACGGTGTCATGACCCTGCCTTTCCTCTACGCGCGCACCCTCGGCAATGATCGGCGGCGCGGCGTTCAGCGCATCGCGGGCAAAACCGGCGGCGGTCTGATAGGCCAGCATGAATTGCCTGCGCTCGGCCTCGGGAATCACATCGTCGATATTGTCAAACGTGCCGCCGCAGCGTTCATCGACCAGATTGAGCAGGCCGAACGGCCCGGCCCCGCGATTGCGCATGGCCAGTTGCCCTACCGGCCCGCACAATTCTGCATCAAACGCGGCCAGAGCCTGCGCATTGACGCCATGCTCGATAAAGCACCGGCCCAAGGTTCGCGCATCGACAATGGCTTGCGACGCGCCATTCGATCCGGTGGGATACATCGGATGGGCCGCATCGCCGATCAGCGCCACCGGCCCATCGACCCAGGTGGGGATCGGATCGCGGTCGATCATCGGGTTTTCATAGGCCACATCCGAGCGCGCCAGCAGCGCGGGCAGATCGAGCCAATCATAGACGAAACCATCGAAATGATGCGCGAAATCAGCCAGTTCACAGGGTCGGAACCACCCCGTCTTGGTCCAGTCATGCGTGGCGTCATAGGTCTGTTCTGCGATCCAGTTGATGTCGGCCAGCCCATCTTCATCGGGCGCCGAAATCGGATAGATTACCACCCGGTGACGATGCGTGCCGAGGCCGACAAAGGACGAACCGGTGCGGATCGGCACGCCCCGCGCCGTGCCGCGCCACATCAGCGTGCCGCCCCAGCGGATCGGCGGCTGATCGGGGTGCATCTGAGCGCGCACGCTGGAATGAATGCCATCCGCGCCGATCAGCAGCGCGCCATGTTCATCCACCACCGTTCCATCGTTCAGCGTGACATGGGCCACCACGCTGCCATCGGCCTGCTGCGTATAGCCCGTCACCTTCTGGCCCAACCGCACCGCGTCCGGTCCCAGCCGTTCGAGCACATGGGCATAGAGCAGCAGGTGGAAACGCCCGCGATGCACCGCATATTGATGCCAGTGATAGCCCGCGCTCTTGCCGCGCGGCTCGCTGTAGATATCCTTGCCGTTCAGGCCCACCAGCGCCCATTCCTTGGCGGCGATGCCGACGGCGTCCATCTCGGCCTCGCCAATGCCCATCGCGGCCAGTTCGCGCACCGCATTGGGTTGCAGATTGATGCCCACGCCAAGGGGCCGCAATTCAGCGATGCTTTCAAACAAGGTGCAGGGCACCCCAATCTGATGCAGCGTCAAGGCCAGCGCCAGCCCGCCGATGCCGCCCCCGGCGATCAGAACACGATTTTGTGTCATTGCATCCTCAAATCCGAAACTTGCGCCGATAGTGCTATCGCCCGCAACATTCCTGCGCCGGTAAAGCAGCACATCGATCAAAGCAAAACATTTGCGGGGTGACATTGAAATGTCACGGAATTGACCAACCCCTGTCATCCGCATCGTCGAAAGGCGCCTTACGAATCATAAGGGGGTCTTGTTCGATGTTGTCTTCACGTTTGCTCGCGGCCAGCGCTTTGGCCGCGATTGTCGCCGCTTGCCCGCTGCACGCCGAAACCGCGCCTGTGGCCGATGTTGCCGCTGCGGAATCCGATGGTCTGGAAACGATCACCGTCACCGCGCAAAAGCGTAAGGAAGACCTGCAGACCACGCCGATCTCGATCTCGGTGCTGACGGCCACGGGGCTGGAAAACCGCCATGTCACCTCGCTGCTGGATCTTGGCGATGGCGCGATCCCCAGCCTCAAGGTTGCGCCTTTCTTTTCGCGGCCGGGCGCGCTGATCGTCAACATTCGCGGCGTGGGCGTGCTTTCGGACTCGAACCAGCCCGCGCGCGATCAGGGCGTGGGGGTCTATGTTGACGGCGTTTATCAGGGCCGCGCGCAGGGTCTGGGCACCGCGCTGTTTGACGTTGAAAACATTGAAGTTTTGAAGGGTCCGCAGGGCACCCTGTTTGGTCGCAACACCGAGGGCGGCGCGGTCAATATCGTGACCAAGAAACCCAGCGGCAAGCTGAAGATGAACGCCACCGCAGGGGTCGGCAACTATGGCAGCAACAAGGCCGAGATCCACCTCGACCTGCCCGAATTCGCCAATATCTCGCTGAAGATCGACGCGGTGAAGGCGCAGCGCGATGCTTTCGTGAAGAACCCGCTGCAAGGCCAGATGGGCTTCAATTCCTATGACAAGCGCGGTTTCCACGTTGAGGCGCTGTGGAAGCCCGTCGCCAATTTCACCGCCGACCTGTCCTATGACAATTCGCATGACGAGACGAGCACGCTCTATCAGCAGCAGATCTCGGCAGGCACCGGCCTTCCCGCGTCGAGCAGCGGCAGCGCCGCCGTTCCGGCGAACCTGACCGCCGCGCTGTTCAAGCTTGAGCCGCATCGCGCCTCGGTGGCTGCCGTCGGCGTGCCGCAGCAGCCCAGCGTGGGTCAGGCCGAAGGCTTCCGCCTTGGTCTGGAATGGCAGGTCGCGCCCCATCTCAGCCTGCGTTCGATCAGCGCCTATCGCGACATGACGCAGACCCAGTATGACAATGGCTCGGCCAGCACCTCGATGCAGCAGGGCTATACCTCGACCGCGACCTTCGCCAATTTCGCCTTTGGCCGCTACAGCCTCGCGCCCTTCCGCCAGAATCAGGTCAGCCAGGAAATTCAGGCGGTTGGCGAATTGCCCCGCCTGAAATACCAGGCCGGCGCGCTCTATTATGTCGAGCGCGTGCAGGACAGCGCGCAGGCTTTCAACACCGTGCAGTTCACCGATGCGGCGGGCAGCGCCTATACGGTGCTGCCGCTGGACTACAGCAAGCAGCTGATCCAGCGCGCCAGCCACGTGAAAACCACCAGCACCGGCGTCTATGGTCAGGCGACCTATACGCCCCCGGTGATGAACGATGCAGCCCATCTGACGGTCGGCGCACGCTGGACCAATGACAAGAAGAACGGCAGCCTGTTCCTCGTCAATGGCGCTGCGCCGATCGTGCCGGTCAATGGCGTGAACGTACAGGCGCCGGTGCTGCTCAACGCTTCGTGGTCGCGGGTCGATCCGCTGGTCAACCTGTCGGTCGATGCCTCGCGCGATGTGCATCTGTATGGCAAGTGGAGCACCGGCTATCGCGCGGGCGGCGCCAATTCGCGCTCGCTGGCCTACCGCTCGTTCAATCCTGAAACGGTTTCGATGTTCGAAATCGGCGCCAAGACCGAATTTTTCGACCACCGCGCCCGTTTCAACGTGGCCGCCTACACGGGCAGCTACAAGAACATCCAGCTCGATTTCAGCGGCTTGTATGAAGACGTTGTCAATGGCGTGCGCGTGGCGACCACCCGCACCACTACCGACACCGTCAATGCGCCCGGCACCGGCCATATGAAGGGCGTCGAGGCCGAGCTGACGCTGGCCCCGGTCAAGGGCCTGACGCTCAGCGCATCCTATGCCTATAACCATGTGTCGATCCCGGCCACGGTCAATCCGTTCCCGCAGACGGGCGGCGTGTTCATCACCGTTCCCGTGCCGATCTATCAGGTTTATACCCCTGAACATTCGGCCAGCGGCTCGCTCGATTATGAAATGCTGCTGGGCGCGGGTGATACGAAGCTGCGCTTCCACCTCGATGGCAATTATGACTCGGGCTATTACGCCAATTACACCGACTCAAACTATGACACGGTCAACCGTTCGGTCCGCTTTGCTCAGCCCAAGGGCGACGCAGGGCTGGTGTTCAACGGCCGTATCGCTCTGGCCGACATCGAGGCGGCCAATACCGGCGCCAAGGTGACCATCGCCATCTGGGCGCGCAACCTGTTTAACGAAGAACACATGTTCTACAAATCGGGCAGCGCGCAGGCGGGTGTCAGCGGTTTCTTCAACGATCCGCGCACCTTTGGCGGCGAAATCAACGTCAAGTTCTGATGAAAACGAAGGGAATGGCCATGCGTCACCGCGCTTCTTTCGCTTTGCTGGGCGCTTTGGCGCTGGCTTTTCCCTCCAATCCTGCGTTGCAGGCGCGGCCCGTTGAGGCCGCGCCTGTTGCCGCCCCTGCGGGTATCGCGCCCTCGCGCGTGGTGCCTTTGCAAGGCGGGCGCAATTTCCGCGATCTGGGCGGTTATCGTACCGGCGATGGGCGGATGGTCAAATGGGGCCTGCTCTATCGTTCGGGTTCGATGACCGGGCTGACCGCCGATGATTATGCCTCGCTGGAAAAGCGCGGCATTCGCGTGGTCTGCGATCTGCGCTCGACCGCCGAGCGTCAGGCAGAGCCGGTGAACTGGCCCCATGCGGGAACCCCGCGCGTGCTGGCCGATGATTATGGGATGGATAATGGGCAATTCCTGCCCAAGGGCGACCCGCGCCAGTTCACCGCCGATCAGGTGCGCGGCGCGATGGCCTCGTCCTATCCGCGCCTGCTGACGCAATTCAACAGCCAGTATCGCCGCATGTTTGGCGAATTGCTGGCGGGCCATGCGCCGCTCGCCTTCAACTGCTCGGCAGGCAAGGATCGCACCGGCATCGGCGCGGCGCTGATCCTGACGGCTCTTGGCGTGCCGCGTGAAACGGTGATTTCCGATTATATGCTCTCGAACCAGACGCTTGACCCGGCTAAGCTGATGGGCGGCAAGGCGATGGCCAACAGCCCCTTTGCCGCGCTGCCGCCTGAGGCGCTCAAGCTGTTGGTGGGCGTGGACCGCTCCTATATCGAGGCGGCCTTTGCCGTGATCGACGCGCATCAGGGCGGGGCGATGGGCTATCTGCGCGATGAACTGGGCCTTGGCGCCGGGGAAATCCAGCGCCTGCGGGGCCTCTATCTGACTCGCCGGTAATTCAGGCAGGCACCACGCCGGGATGGCCGCGTTCGACGGCCAACCGGCGATAGGTGCTTATCGCGCCATCGGGGCGGGTTACGTGGTCGATCACTTTGAGATCGGCATGCCAGACATCGCGCCCCACATCGCACAGGACATAGCCGCGCCGGTCGCACACCGCCTTAAGCGCGCGATTATGCGCCAGCGCGTGGCGACTGTGCATCGTGTCATCGCCCTGACCATCGGCACCCGATGAAATCGAGGTGGCGAGAAATTCGCTGGCGACGACTTTGTCCGGGTTTCGGGCTGAACCCTGATCCTGCACCAGATCGCCCGCGTAATGCAGATGCGCGTCGCCGCTGACCGTCACGACATTGCCGGGGCAGGCGCGATCGATATGATCCAGCAAACGGCGGCGGCTATGCAGATAGCCTGACCAGCGGTCGAGATTATAGCCCTGCGTCCCCGTAGCCTTATCCGCCAGCGACAGGTGCATCAGCATCACCTGCTGCGCAATCAGGTTCCATCGCGTGTCCGAACGACTCAGGCCATTGAACAGCCACGCCTCCTGCTCCGCGCCCAGCATGGTGCGGCGAGGATCGGCCACCTCCGGCGTGATCGGCGCATAATAGGGGCCGGGGATTTGATCCGAGCGATGCTGACGCGTGTCCAGCACGAAGCCATTCAGCAGATCGCCATAGCGCGCGGTGCGGTGCATCACCATGCGCGGCCCATCGGGCATCGCCCGGCGGCGCAGCGGCATATGCTCATAATAGGCCTGAAACGCGGCGGCGCGGCGATAGAGAAAGACCTCTGGCGGTGTGCCGTCCTGATCTACCGCATCGGCCCAGTCATTATCGACCTCGTGATCGTCGAAACTGACCCAGAAGGGCGCGGCGGCATGGGCGGCCTGCAAATCGGCGTCCTGTTTGCCCAGAGCATAGCGGCGGCGGTAATCGTCGAGCGAGATCGGTTCGGGCGCATTATGCCGCCGCGCGCGGGGATAGGAATGGCCCTGAAGGGTGATGGTGTCATCGCCCTTCTCATTGGTTTCATAGATATAATCGCCATAGTGGAAGATGAAATCCACCGGCTCTGCGGCGATATGGCGCCATGCTGTGTAGTAGCCATGCTCGTAATGCTGGCACCCCGCCACGGCAAAGCGCAGGCGATCCAGCCGCGCATGGGGCAGGGGCAGGCTGCGGCTGCGGCCGGTCGCGCTGACATGGCCCGCGATGCGAAAGCGGTAGAAATAGGGTCGGTCGGGGCGCAGGCCGCCCACCTCGACATGGACGCTATGGGCCAGTTCGGGGCTGGCCAGAGCCGTGCCTTGGGCCACCAGAGCCGCGAAATTCTCCGCCTCGCTCACCTCCCATTGCACCAGCACCGGGGCGGGGGCCATGCCGCCATGGGGTTCATCGGGGCGCGGGGCGATGCGGGTCCAGATGACAAAACCATCCACCGCCGGATCGCCCGATGCCACGCCCAGCGTGAAGGGATAATCGGCCAATTTCGGATTGGGATCGACATTGCGCGGCCATGCGCCCGCGATTCCCGCCAGTGGCAGACCTCCTGCCGCCAGCCCAGCTTTGAGCATCCATGCCATCAGGCGGCGGCGGTCAAAAGGTCTGCTCATAGCTTGCGCCCTTAGAATGAGGTGCGGATACGCAGGCCAAAGCTGCGCGGATTGCCGGGATAGCCCTGAACCAGGCCGGTCGATTTGGTCAGGCCCAGCATATTGATATAATAGGTTTTGTTCAAAATATTGTCGGCCCAGAGCTGAACGTCGATCTTGCCGCCGCCCGTCCGCACCCCGGCCCGCGCATTGACCAGCGCATAGGGTGCGATCCATGCCGAAGGATCAAGCGTGATCGTGGTGTTCTGGGCTGAGCGCCAGTTGACATCGACCAGCCCATAGACCTCGCGATCGCCCCCGATACGGTGCGTGGCGTCCACCGAAACATCGCCGGTCCATTTGGGCGCCCATGCCACCTGCCGCCCGGTCAGATCGCACGAGGTTGCCGTGCTTTGCGCCGGGCAGACCGAGTTGGTGAAGCTGGAATAATAGGCATGGTTATAGGCGATAAAGCCCTTGGCGTGCAGGCCCAGCGGCAACCACGCCTCGCTTTCCAATTCCACGCCGTTCGAGGTGAGCGAGCCGACGTTGGAAAGGAATTTGATCGCGGTATTCCCCACACCCACGGCCTGATTGGCCTGATAATTGCGGACAACCGTGTGATAGGCCGTCAGGTTGATCGTCAGATGGCGCTCGAACCATTCACTCTTGATGCCGCCTTCAAAGGAATCGGCGGTTTCGCCCTTCACCGTCTGTCCGCCGCCAAGGGCGATCACCTGCGCGATGCTGCTGTCCGGGTTGCTGCTGTTGACGGGCAGGAGATTGAAACCCTTGGACTTATAGCCGCGCGCATATTTGGCATAGAGCATCACCGCGGGGGTCACGCGGTAATTGATCCCTGCCTCGCCCGAGAGCGAGGAGTCGGATAGACGCTGATCGACGCTGCCCAATTGTGCATTGGCCCCGCTGGAGGACAGCGCGTTGATTTGGGTCTGGCTCAGATTGCCCGCATTCGACGCGACCCAACCGGCGTAAAATTCCGAGCGCTGTTCCCACGTCTGGCGCAGGCCGAGGTCGATGGACAATTTACGCGCGGCATCGGGGTGGATCGTCGCATTGGCAAACAGCGCCTGCGTTTCGGTGTGGAACACCGCGTGGCTGGCAAAGCCGAGGCCCGCCACCGCATTGGCATAGGCGCCCTGCGCCCAGGTCTTGCCGCCCGTGGTGGGGAAGGCCGTGGCCGAAGGATTGGCAGCCCAGATGTAATATTGGTCGCCAAAGCGGATGCGCGAATCCACCGCCAGTTGCTGGGCCGAGAAGAAGCCGCCGACCGTGGCCTCAACCACGCCGCCCTTGGGCGTGGCCCAGCGCAATTCGCCGCTTTCCTGCTGGACATTGTTGCAGGAGCCATAGTCCTGGATGGCGTTGAGCTGCGTGTAGTCATTGTCATTGTTGGTCCAGCATTTCCAATGTTCCCACGCGGCAATCGCGGTGATCGTGCCCGCCTTGCCCAGATTGTAATCCACCGTGGTGTTGGCGCTGTAGAAATCGGTGCGGGCGTTGAGAGGCGAATCGATATTGACCGCGCGGGCCGAAGCATCGCTGGTGTTCAGAGTATAGCCCGCCGCGCTCATGCGCGCCTGAAGCGCGGCCGGGTTGTAGATCGACACGGCAATCGGCGACATTGTGTTGAAACCCTGATGGTTCCATGTGCCGATCACGCGGATCGAGAGCTTGTCATTGGGCGTGGCCAGCACTTGCAGGCGCAGACCCTCGCCTTGCCGGGCGTTCTGATAGGCGCCGTTATAGAGGTTTTTGTAATTGCCGTCGGTCTGGCTGTAATAGCCTGAAAGGCGCATGGCGATCTTGTCGGCCACGATCGGGCCCGACACGCTGCCCTTGATTTCGCGCAGGCCTTGATTGCCCACTGCGCCTTCAAAGGCGGCCTCGGGCTTGAAGCTGGGCGCCCTGGTGTTGATGATGACGGCGCCCGCCGTGGTGTTCTTGCCAAACAGCGTGCCCTGCGGGCCGCGCAGCAGTTCGACATCGGCTATGTCATTGAAATCGGCGCTGACCATGCCCTGCCGCGCGGTATAGACGCCATCGACAAAGATGCCGACCGAGCCGTCGATGCCGTCGGTGTTGAAGCCATTGTTGCCGATGCCGCGAATGCCAAGGTTGAGCTGCTTGGGATTGGTCAGATAGACCGAGAAGGCGGGGAATTTGGCCTGAAAATTGGTGAAATTGGCCATGTTCTGATTGGACAGTTCCGCCCCCGACAGGGCGGTGATGGCAATCGGCACAGTCTGGGCGCTTTCGGCCCGCTTGCGCGCCACCACGATGACATCGCCGCCGGGGCCGGCATCGGCATTATCGCCTTCTGCGGCCCATGCGGGCGTGGCAAGGGCGAGCAGCGAGGTGGAGGCAAGCACGAGGGCGAGGCGGACAGGCGCGCGGCGGCGAAGATGAAGCATGACGACCCTTTCAACGCCGATGCCTCAGGAAGGATGCGATTGCGAGGCATTGGCAACAGGGGGCGAATGCCTTGGATCTATTGTGGTTTTATGACAGCGCCGCCGTGATCCTGCCGCGCCTTGCGGTTGATCCTGCCACTGCGCTTTTTCATCCATATGACAATGCCGGTGATGCAGAGCATCGTCACCATCGCCCCGATCATGCTGACCGCGATGCGCCATGCCGTGCCGCCGACATGGGCGGTGTGCAGCGCCTCTACCCATGTGGTGAAGGTGTTGGCGCCGTGCCGCCCGGTGGGGATGCGCGTGGCGCGCAAGGCCCCGCTGTCGCCGTCAAAGCCGACGAAGCTGCCCCCGCCGTGGTGCGAAATATCGGCGCTGGAGGTGAAACCATAGACATAGGCCCCGGTTGCCGGAATATACCAGAGATAGCGCTCGCCATCGCTGCGCAGGGCCAAATGCCCGCGCGCGGCCTCGGCGCGGGCCAGCGCCTCGCCGCGCGAGAGGGCATCGTCAAAAGACAGGCGCGGCCTCCAGCGCGGCGCGGGCAGCAGGGCCGATTGATAGACCGCCCCATCATCCACCCCGCCCAGCGCCTGCATCACCGGACCATAGACCTGCGGCAGGTTGAACGAGACGCTGGACACCGCAAAGACCAGCAGCAAGGGCCAGATCCACAGGCCCCCCGCGCGGTGCAGGTCGAAATTGAGCTTATAGCTTGAGGCGCCCCACCGAACCGCCCATGCCGGGGCCCAGCGGGCAAACCAGCCTTGCCGTGCGGGTGCCTTGGTCACGACCGGCAGCGTGAGATAAAAGCCGACAAAACAATCCAGCACCCAGACCAGTGCCGCCAGCCCAAAGGCCAGCAGGCCCCATTTCCCCAGCGCCAGACTGTAATGCAGGCGATAGGTAAAGGGCATCAGGTTCTTAAGCCCTTGCGTGATATTGCCCCACTGGCGGCGGCCCAATTCAGCGCCCGTATAGGGATCGACGAAAAGATCATCCCATTGGGGCGCATCGGCGCGGTTCAGGCCGGTTTTGGGATCTGGCCATGTCAGATAGAGGCGCAGCGAATGGCCTTCTTCCACCGCCATGGGTACATAATCGATCCGCGCGCCCGGATAGCGCGCCAAAACTCGCCGTCGCAATTCCAGTGTGGAAAGCGGCACGGCGCCGGGCGAGGGCGGGGCAGCCAGTTGGATGTCGGGTGCGGCGGCAACTTCCAGCTCGTCGATCCATGACAGGAAAATGCCGGTAAACCCCGCCACCGCCAGAAACAGCGCCAGCGTCAGCCCCGCCCAGCGATGCGCCACGACCCAGAATTGCCGCCCCATGGCTTAGAACGCCACCGTTACCGTGCCCGATACGCTGCGCGGGGCGGCGTAAAAGCCCTGACCCCATTTCAGACTGCCCAGATAATGCACATTGCCCACATTGCGCAGGTTGAGGCTGGCGCGGACATGGGGCGCGACCTGTGCGCCCGCCATCAGGTCGAGCACGGCATAGGATTTCTGGGTGATGACGACAGGATCACTGACCACACCATAGGCCACGACCGCGCTGTCGGTGGTGCGGATGTCATTTTGCCAGCGCAATTGGCCGCCGAATTTCAGATCGTGGAAGGTCGGGATCGTGTAGGTGCTGGCCATCTTGAACGATTTGGTGGGCAGGTAGGTGCGGGTGGGGGCGCCGGTCTGGTCATGGACCTCAAGGCCGGTATAGCCGCCGCTGATCGACCATTGCGGGGTGATCATGCCGGTCACTTCCAGTTCGAACCCGCGTGAGGTCGTGTCCACGCCCCGATAATAGGTGGTGCCCACCCGGCCCGCATCGCCCACGCCGAATACGCCCGCCGCCTCAGCCAATCCGGTCTGGCGCGCGCGGAAAATCGCCGCACTGGCGAACAGACGCTTGTCGAACCATTCGGTCTTGATGCCGCCCTCAATGCTGGTGCCCTTGGCCGGGTTCAGGCGGACATTGTTGGCGTTCACTTCCTTTTGCGGGTTATAGATGTCGGTATAGCTGGCGTAGAAAGAGATGTTTTTGGTCGCATCGAACACAAGGCCCGCATAGGGGCTGAGCGCGGAATTGCGGCGGGTCTGATCGACATCATAAGAGGTGCCCGATGAGCGCAGCCAGATCGCGCTGGCCCCGAAGACGCCCTTCAGCCGGTCGGTGAAATTGGCATGGATCGCGCCATAGACGCGGGTCAGCGTGTCGCGGCTGTCTTCGGACAGGACCTGCGCGGCATAGCCGCCTTCGGCCGGATAGATGCCGTTGACCGCCCAGTCCGTGACCGAGGCATAGGCCGGATAGGAGAGCGTCGATTGCGAATATTCGCGACCGTGCATCGTGGCATGCGACACGCCCAGCGAAATCTGATGCTCGCGGCCAAAGAGTTTGACCGGGCCGGATGCCTGACCGTCGAACAGGTTCTGGTCATAGGGCGAGCGGTAGATCCCCGGCCATGCCCCATTGCCAAGGCCCGTGGCGGCATCGGCATAGCCATAGCCATAGAGCAGCTTGGCGTTCGAATCCCGGTGATTATAGGTATAGCGCCCGCGCGCCTGCCAGCCATTGTGCCCCTTCCATTCCAGTTCGGCAAAGGCGGTCTGGTCGGTGATGTTCCAATAGGTCCATGGCGCCGACGTGCTGGCCGAGACGGGATAGGAGACCCGCGTGCCATTGGTATAAAGCAGCGGCAGCGAGCCCCACAGCACACCGCGCGCGTTGTTTTCCTGGCGCGTATAGCCGGTGTTGAGGGTCAGTTCGGGCGTGAAATCATAAGAGAGCAGCGCGCCGTAAACATTGCGGTTCACATGGTTGTAGCGCAGATAGGAATCGCGCTGGTCATGGGCGTAGATCAGGCGGATGGCCAACTTGCCATCCTTGGTCAGCGCGCCCGAAACATCGCCATCCACGCGCCACTGATTCCAGCTTCCGCCTTGCGCATTGGCTTTGACGTGGAAGTCCTTGGTCGGACGCTTGCGGACATAGTTGATCGTGGCCGACGGATTGCCGATGCCGGTCAGCAGCGCATTGGCGCCGCGAATGGCCTCGACCCGTTCGTAAAGGATCGTGTCGATGTCGCCATAGGAAATGCCCCAACGCAGCGGCAGGCCGATGCCGTCGATCTGGAAATTGGTCACGTCAAACCCGCGTGAGGTATATTCGGTGCGGTCGGTTTCGACGCGCTCGACATTGATGCCGACCGCCTGGGCCAGCAGGTCATTGACATTGGTGAGGGCGAAATCCTCGATGCGCTGGCGGTCGATCACGGTGACCGACTGCGGCGTTTCGCGCAGTGTCAGGGAAAGGCCGGTTGCCGAAGGGGTTTCGCGCTGGGCGCTGCCGGTAACGACGATGGAGTTGGCATCCTCGGCATTGTCCGCCGCGTTTTCTGCGGCAAGGGCAGGGGTGGCAAGTGCGCAAAGGGCAGCGGTGGACAGCAGGGCGAGACGCAGGGACATGGCAACCTTTCGGGGAGATTATCTGTTGCCGCGACTCGCTATTGCAACTCACTCTCAATTTCAAGATTAATTATGCGGGCGCAGAAAGGCACCGCCCAAGATCAGGTCGTTATGGAAATAGCTGGGAAATTTTTGATGCCTTCGTTCAGGCCGGGGCAGGGCCCACCGAATCGCGCAGGATCAGTTCGAAGCCGAGCTCAAGCTGGCGCGCGCCATCCTCACGGTCGATCATCATCAGCGCAGCGGCCTCGGCCATACCCTCAATGGGCTGAAAAACCGTGGTCAGATAGGGCCATGTCGTGCGCGCGACCCAACTGTCGTCGAAACCGCAGACCGACACATCGCGCGGCACCGACAGGCCAAGCTGGCTGCATGCCACCATAACGCCTGCGGCCGAATCGTCATTGGTGGCGAAAATGGCGGTGGGGCGTTCGGGCGCAGACAGCAATTCGCGGCCCGCATGGATGCCCATTTCAAAAGCAAAGCCGCCCACCGCCTCGGTGATGATGATCGATGGGTCGATCTGATGCAGCCTTTCGACAAAGCCCTTGCGGCGGGTATGGGCCGCGCCATGTTCGCGCGGGCCGTTAGCCAGACCGATGCGTCGGTGGCCGTTCTGATAAAGCAGATCGGCGATGCGCGCGGCGGCTCCGGCATCGTCGATCGTGACCGAAAGCGAGCGCTCCGCATCGATAAACGGCGCAAGGCGGGCATAGCGCGCGCCGTAAGCCTCCAGCACGTCGAGCACACGCGGATCGTCGCTGATCGGCGGGGTCAGGACAAAGCCGTCGCAGCGCGCATTGCGGAAAATTGCCTCCAGCGCGGATTGCAGCGCGGGCGTATCGGCGCTGGTGTCGATGGAATCGATGCGCAGGTGATATTGGCGCGCGACGCAGGCGCGATAGGCCCCCGCCAGCACTTTCATCGTGTAATTCGGGCTTGGGTTGTCGAACAGCACGCTGATGGTGAAACTGCGCGCGCCCGCCAGCGAGCGCGCCGCCGTATCGGGCACGTAATTGAGCGCGGCGATGGCGGCCTCGACCTTGTCGCGCAACTGGGCCGAGACGTGGGGCTCGTTGTTGATGACGCGCGACACGCTCTTGATCGCCACGCCCGCCACTTTGGCCACATCGGCCATGGTGGCGTGGGCGCGCGGGACAATGTCATGTCTGGTCTGGGTCATCATGCCTTTTTTCCGGCAGCGGCAGGTCTCCGCCCATCGGGCAAGAGCGCTGATCCGGCCTTGGTGTTGCAGTTTTGTTGTGGTGGCCCTGTCCCGATTGTCAAGCATGCGTGGAAAGGATTCGATGGGTGCTCTTGCTGCATTTGCGCTGTGCGGGTGCAATGCGGGGGTGAGGCGCAATCGATCACAAAAGTTAGTGTGAATAGCAATGCGGAACGCGCCGTTTTGGCGCGCCGCAAAACGGCTGGAGCGGAATTTTTGGTTAAAGATCACAAAAAATATCAATGTAAAACAATTGAATATTCTAAACAGGAAATATCCCTGTGCCCGCGAAGCCACACAAAAATCCTATTGCAAGGCCCTGCTTGACAGCGATGTCTGATTGAGGGACCAAGATAGACGAAACGACATGAGATCGTTTTCAAACATGGAGAGGGGCTATGAAGAAAAACGTCTTTGCAGGCGTTGCGTCAGCTATGGCTTTGGCCGCTGCAACGCAGGCTTATGCACAAACCACCCAGGTCACCGCCGATGGCGACATCATCGTGACCGCCACCCGCACCGAAACGCTTTTGTCCAAAACCCCGATCGCCATGACCGCCGTCAGCGGTGATCAGCTGGTGCAAAAGGGCATCACCAACACCACGCAGCTGGCTGACTCGGTGCCCAACGTGTCGATCGTGCGCAGCAACGGTTTGCAGATCACCATCCGCGGCGTGACCAGCACCGACGGCACCGAAAAGGGTGATCCTTCGGCCGCCTTCCTTGCCGACGGCATCTATCTGGCCCGTCCCCAGGCGCAGGAAGTCAGCTTCTTTGACGTCGAGCGCGTCGAAGTGCTGCGCGGGCCTCAGGGCACGCTCTATGGCCGCAACACCACGGCCGGCGTGGTCAACGTTATCACCGCATCGCCCAAGCAGAAGTTCGGCGCCTCGGCCGATGCGTCCTATGAAAGCTTCAACCACGTCAACGGCACGGCCACGCTCAACGTGCCGGTCACCGAAACTTTCGCCCTGCGCGCCGCCGTCAACTATGACCGCCGCGACACCTATGTGAACAAGGCTTCGACCGACAAGTTCAGCTGGGGTCCGTTCAAGAACGTGTTCGCAGCCCGCCTCTCGGCGCTGTGGCAGGCGACCCCCAACCTCAAGGTGCTGGTCAAAGGCGACTATTCGCTCGACGATGGCTATGGCGTCAACTCGGTGCCGATCACCAATTTCTTCTCCGGCAATGTCGGCAGCCAGTCGGCAGGCGTGATGGCCACGCCCACCTACAACATCAACGCTTCCTCCGACGCGCTGCGGACCAGCAACCTGAACGAACAGTGGCAGGGCAAAAACCACAATAAGGGTGCTGGCGTGATGGGCCAGGTGGACTGGAACGTCTCGGATTCACTGACCGCGACCTATCTGGGTTCCTATCGCACGATGGATCGCTACAGCCTCGGTTCGCTGGCCTCGGTCACCGGCCCGACGGCGGGCAATCGCACCACCTTCACCGGCCATTACTGGCAGACCAGCCATGAAGCGCGTCTGGCCTTCAAGAAGGGGCCTGTCTTCCTGCAGGCGGGCGGTTACTATTTCAAGGAACAGTCGGGCATTGCCTTCTTCATCCTCGACTTCTTCGGCCCCAACAGCCAGTTCGGCTTCCCGCAGGACCCGACCAAGGCCGTGACCAAGGGCGCCTTTGCGCAGGGTTCATATAATTTCACCGACAACCTGAAGCTGACCGCGGGCGTTCGCTATTCCAGCGACGACAAGAGCCGCGTGGGCGCCACCGTCAATGACAACCTGCTGACCGGCGTGCGCACCACGTTCCAGACCAACAATGCAAGCCGCAATTTCAGCAAGACCACCTGGCGCGTGGGCGTGGACTATGACCTGCCCGGCATCGGCCTGCTCTATGCCAACGTGGCCACCGGCTACAAGGCAGGCGGTTTCAACGACGGTTGCGAAATCGGCACCGGCACGGGCTGCGCCTTGCCTGCCTCGGCGCTCTATTATCAGCCCGAAACGCTGACCGCCTATGAAGCCGGTTTCAAGGTCCACACGCCTGACAACGTGCTGCGCTTCAACGGCAACTATTTCCACTATGACTATAACGGCCTGCAGGTGTCGTCGGTGCAGAATGTCTGCGGCGGTCCTTGCCAGGTGACGGCCAATGCTGCGACCGCCAAGGTCGATGGCGTGGAACTCGAAGCCGTGCTGCGCCCGGCCAAGAACCACACGATCGACGCGATGGTGACCTTCCTCGACGCTCGCTATGGCAGCTACACGCCGCCGATCAACGGGGCGAATGCCAACTTCTCGGGCCTGCAGCTCAACCGCAGCCCCAAGTCGGTGGTCGCGCTGGGCTATACGTATAACCAGCCGCTCTCCAACGGCGGCGAAGTGGTGCTGAACGCGCGCACCCGCATCTCGGCCAGCTATGCGCTGACCGACGTGGGCAACGGCGCTTTCTTCCGTCAGCCCGGCTATAGCAAGACTGACATCACGGTGACCTACAATTCGCCTGACAAGAAATATTACGTCGGCGCCTTTGCCAAGAATCTGGAAAACCGCATCGTGCTGACCGGGGCGACCGGCCAGACGGCTTCGTCTTCCTTTGTGGGCACCGCCGTGTTTGAGGATCCGCGCACTTTCGGCGTTCGCGCTGGCATAAAATTCTAATATAAATCTAATAGTTACCTGTTGATAGACAGCCGCAAGCCACCTATCCGGCTTGCGGCTGTTCTTGAGAAAAATTCAATCTACCGATCCACAGGAGTGGCAGGAGAAGACCATGAAAATCCAGTTTCAATGTCTCGCAGGCGTGGCCATCATCGCGATGGGATCGGCCATGGCCCATGCTGCTGCTCCCACGGCTGCCGATGTGGCCGCGGCCGATGCGCGCGCGGGGGCTACGGTCAAGGCGATGAAGGCCGAGGAAAAGACCATCCTGACCCATGGCATCATGCCGCTGCCCATGGGGCCGAACCCGCCCAAGGCGCCCGCCGATGCGATCCCCGGCGCGGGCTATATTGCGGGCATTTCGCGTCTGGGCATTCCGGCGCTTAAGGAATCGGACGCTTCGCTGGGCGTGTCCTATGTCGGCGGCATCCGCAAGGATGGCTCGACCGCGCTGCCTTCGGGTCTGGCGCAGGCGGCCTCGTGGAACCCGGCGCTGCTGGAACAGGGCGGGGCGATGATCGGGTCCGAGGCACGCGCCAAGGGCTTCAACGTGCTGCTGGCGGGCGGCGTCAACCTGACCCGCGATCCGCGCAACGGCCGCACGTTTGAATATCTTTCCGAAGATCCGCTGCTCTCGGGCTATCTGGTGGGCGCGGCGATCCGGGGCATTCAGTCCAACGGCATCATTTCGACCATCAAGCATTTCGCGCTGAACGGTCAGGAAACCGGCCGTAAATTTGTTGATATCCAGATCACCGACGCCAATGCGCGCGAAAGCGACCTGCTGGCCTTCAAGATCGGCATCGAACAGGGCCAGCCCCTCTCGGTGATGTGCGCCTATAACCGCGTCAATGGCGCGAATGCCTGCGACAATGATTATCTGCTCAACACGGTGCTGAAGAAGGACTGGCGCTGGAAGGGCTTTGTCATGTCCGATTGGGGTGCGGTGCCCACGCTCGACACCGCCATCCACGGGCTGGATCAGCAGTCGGGCGCCGAACTCGATCCCAAGCTGTTCTTCACCGACGATCTGGCCGCCAAGGCCAAGGCCGATCCCAAGTGGGCCGCACGTCTGGATGATATGAACCGCCGCGTGCTGACCGCGATCTATGCTACCAATCTGGACAAGAGCGATGCCAAGCCCGGCGTGAAGATCGACTTTGCCAAGAATGGCGAAGTGGCTCTGGAAGCGGCCAAGCAGGGCATAGTGCTGCTGAAAAACAACGGCAACCTGCTGCCGCTGGCCAAGACGGCCAAGCGCATCGCGGTGATCGGCGGCTATGCCAATTCGGGCGTGCTGTCGGGCGGCGGCTCCAGCCAGACCGACCCCGAAGGCGGCCCCAAGGCCTCGATCCCGCTGGGCGGTGATGGTCCGTGGGCGGCCTTCTTCAGCCAGCATTATCATGGCGTTGCCCCCTATACCGCGATCAAGGCGCAGGCCAAGGACGCCAATGTCACCTATCGCGACGGCACGATCATCGCCGATGCGGTGGATCAGGCCAAGAAGGCCGATGTTGCGATCATCTTTGCCACCAAGTGGTCGACCGAAGGGCAGGACCATGCTGATTTCAGCCTGCCCAATGGTCAGGACGCGTTGATCGCGGCGGTGGCTGCGGCCAATCCGCGCACCATCGTCGTGCTGGAAACCGGCAATCCGGTGGACATGCCCTGGCTGAACAAGGTGCCCGCCGTGGTTGAGGCATGGTATGGCGGCAGCCGTGGCGGCGATGCCATCGCCAGCGTGCTGTTTGGCGAAACCAACCCCTCGGGCCGCCTGCCGATCACCTTCCCGGCCAGCGCTTCGCAATTGCCGCGCCCGGTGGTCGATGGCTATTGGGATCTGGAAACCGACTTCATGGGCAACCCGCCCACGCCCGACACCAAGGTTCTGGCCGATTATAACATCGAAGGTTCCGATGTCGGCTATCGCTGGTTTGCGCGCAAGGGCCAGAAGGCTTTGTTCCCCTTCGGCCATGGGCTTAGCTACACCAGCTTTGCCGCCGATGGGCTGAGCGTGAAGGGCCTTTCGGCCAGCTTTACGGTCAAGAACACCGGCGCGCGTTCGGGCGCCTATGTTGCCCAGCTTTACCTGACCGCGCGTGGCGGCGAGGCCAAGCAGCGCCTTGCCGGTTTCGCCCGCGTAGAGTTGAAGGCTGGCGAGGCCAAGCCGGTCACGCTGACCATTGATCCGCGCATTCTGGCCGACTGGACGGCGAAGGGCTGGTCGATCAAGGGCGGCGCTTACAGCTTCGCGCTGGGTCAGGACGCCGAGCATCTGGGCACGCCGGTTTCCACAACGGTTGCCGCCAAGACATGGAAGGATTGATTTCATGCGCAAATTTGCTTTGTTGGCGGCTGCGCTGATGGCTTCGGCCTCGGCGCATGCCGAAAACGTGGCCGTGACCGGTGGCGCGGTGTCGAGTGTGCTCTTTGAAGGCGTCACCGCCTTTAAGGGCATTCCCTATGCCGCCGCGCCCACCGGCGCGAACCGCTGGCGCGCGCCGCAGCCTGTTGTGGCATGGCAGGGCGTGCGCGACGGCAGCGCCTTTGGCCATGATTGTGCCCAAGCGCCATTCCCGCCCGACGCCGCGCCGATCACCACCACGCCTGCCGAGGACTGCCTTTACCTCAACGTGTGGAAGCCCGCCTCGGCCAAGGCCGGGGACAAGCTGCCGGTGATGGTGTGGATCCATGGCGGCGGTTTTGTGAACGGCGGCTCGTCGCCGGGCGTCTATTCGGGGCAGAATTTCGCGCGCGATGGTGTGGTTTTCGTCAGCCTTAACTATCGCCTTGGCCGCTTTGGCTTCTTTGCCCATCCGGGTCTGGCCGCCGAAGGGCTGGGGGGCAATTTCGGCTTCCTTGACCAGATCGCGGCGCTGAAATGGGTACATGCCAATGTCGCCAAATTCGGCGGTGACGCTTCACGCGTGACCGTGTTTGGCGAAAGCGCGGGCGGGATGAGCATGCATATGCTGCTGCAATCCCCGCTGGCGCGCGGGCTGTTCAGCCAGGTGGTGATCGAGAGCGGCGGCGGGCGCAACGGCACCTTGCCCCAGCCGACGATGGCCAAGGCCGCGCGGGTGGGGGCCGAATTCGCCCCCGGCCTGACGGCGGCCCAATTGCGCGCTCTGCCCGAGGCGCAGGTGACGGGCGATCTCTCGATGATGTCGATGGGCCAGAAGGGCTATGCCGGGCCGATGGTCGATGGGCGCACGATCCTTGGCGCGCCTGATGATGCGATTGCGGCCGGGCTGACCGCCGATGTGCCGGTGATCGTGGGCGCCAATTCGGCCGATGGTTTCGCGTTCGGCACGGATAAGGACAAGGTCTTTGCCCAGTTTGGCGCGGACGCCGATGCCGCGCGCAAGGTCTATGACGCCGATGGCACCAAGCCTGCGGGTCATATCGCCATGGGCATCAGCGCGGACAAGATGTTCATCGAATCCTCGCGCCATGTCGCCCGTCTGATGGCGGCGCGGGGTCAGAAGGTCTGGCTCTATCGCTTTGGCTATGCCGTGCCCAAAATGGCGCAGGCCATCGGCGGCGCGGCCCATGCCAGCGAATTGCCCTATGTGTTTGACACGGTCCCCGCGCGCAAGGGCGATGCCCCGTTGGCCGAGGAACAGCCCGTGGCCAGCCTGACGCATCGCTATTGGGTGAATTTCGCCAAGACCGGCAAGCCCGATGCCGCTGGCGTTCCGGCATGGCCGCAGGCGACCGCCACGACGACCACCGTGCAATGGATCGACGGCAAGGGCGCAAGCCACACCGAAGATCCCTATACCGCGCGGCTGGATTTTACCGCCAGCAAGATCGGCGGGTGAAAATGAAAGGGGCGCCGGGTCAGACCGGCGCCCCTTTTCGCATCAACGGAAACCGTTCTTTTTCAGGAAGTCCGCGCTGCCCTTGATGGCAACCATCAGATCGTCGGCGCGGTCCTGTTCGACAAAGAAGTGCTCGACGCCGGTGGCCTCGGCGGTCTTGATGATGCCCTTCATGTCCAGATTGCCATCGCCCAGATAGGTCAGATATTTGAACAATTCTATCCACTGGGTGGAATCGCCGCCATCATGGTCAAAACGGTGGATGCCCTTCATGTCCTTCAGGTGGACCATCTTGTAGCGGCCCTTGTAGCGGGTCAGATATTCCTTGGGATCACCGCCCCCGGCAAAGTTCCAATAGACGTCGAGTTCAAGGAACACCGTCTTGGGATCGGTGGCATCCAGCATGGTGCGCAGCGGAATCTGACCATCGACCGGCATCAGGCCATAGCCATGGTTGTGATAGCCAAAGCGGACGCCGTGGTGGGCGGCATCGGCGCCGATCTTGTTGAACACATCGGCGGCGCGTTTGTAATCGTCAAACGTCTTGCGCATGTCGGCGGGCAGCGAGGGCAGCGTCACATAGGTCGAGCCAAGCGCATGGGCCGCTTCGGCCAGCCTGCCCATGCCGTCGCGCAGGGTGAAAATGTCGGTGTGGAGCGAGGGGACCTTCAGCCCGTGGCGCGCCATGATGGTTTTGACCTGCGCGGCGGTATGGCCAAAGAAACCGCTGCCCGAAAAGCCGAGGCTGGGGGTGACGGCGGCCCAACTCGCCTTGCCGCGATCGTCGCTGAAATCATAGGGACCGTACATTTCCAATTCGCGATAACCAAGCCCGGCCAGCATCGCGATGGTCTTTTCAAAATCCTGCGAGAGCATCTTAGCCACAGTCCACAGCTGGATGCCAAAGGCGCGGCCCTTGGGCGCGGCCAAGGCGGGCGAAGCGGCGCTGAGCGCGGCCAAGGCGCCCGCTGAGGCGAGGAAATTGCGTCTGTCCATGATTTCAGGTCCTCTGCTTGGTATCGTTTTCAAGTTTGCGCAAAATCTCCCAAGGCCCCCTTTCGGTCAAGGCTGTATTCGTTCTTTGCCGGGATTTTATGCGCCCCCGCGCCCCCTATGCGCGGCCAGACAGGCCGTGATGCTGGCCACCAGCAGGCCAAAGGCGCCCACTTCGGCCATGGTGGGCCAGCGCGCCTCCCACAGGAAGCCATAGAGCAGGGCAAAGAGCGTTTCGAACAGGATCATCTGGCCCACAAGGGTGAGGGGCAGCAGGCGGCTCGCCCGGTTCCACAACGCATTGCCCGCAATCGAGGCGAGCAGCGCCACCCCGCCCGACACGATCAGAAGCCGCGTCCAATCTGCGCCCGCATGATGTGCCACACCCATCACCATCGCCACCGGCACCAGGCAGAGTGCCTGCGCGCCGGTCATCACCCCGATCAACAGGTTCCAGTCCTGCGCGCTGATGGCATGAAACCGCACCAGCCAGCGTGCATTACCCACCGCATAGGCGGTCCACGAAATCAGCGCCCCGGTGGCGCAGGCCATGCCGATCAACTGATCAAACGAATTTTGGCCCACCGCCTGCCACCCGATGCACAGACCCCCGCCCGCACACAGCAGCAGCGAAGGCATCAGCCGGATCAACGGCACGGCATCATGCTCGCGGCTGCCGATGATCGTGACAGCCACGGGCAGAAAGCCGATGATGAGCGAGGTCATCGCGATCCCGCCCATCTGCACGGCGGCGGACAGCAGGAAATAATAGACCGTATTGCCCGCCAGCGAGAGCCACACCAACGCGATCAGCCCCGGCCCACCGATATGATGCACCAGGCGGCGCAGGCGCGGCGCCACCGCGATCAGCGCGATCAGCCCATAGGCAATATAGCGCCCGATGGTCAGTTCAAGCGGGCGAAACATCCCCGCCAGTTCCGGCGCCAGAAACACCAGCCCCCACAGCGCCCCCGCGCCTATGCCGCAGCCGATGCCCAGCAAGGACACGCCACGGCGCGAAGGGATTGTTTGGACGACGGGCATAGGACTTGTTCTCGCCAAGGGGGATGGGGCGGGTTATATCATCACCGTGCCGGTTTGTTGGCGCGAATTTGGGCGATAAAATGCAACAAAAACTCACAAAAGGGGGCGTAATGGCCAAATCCGCCCGTACGCTTGACGCTTTTGATCTGGCGATTCTGCGCATCATTCAACAGGATAACAAACGCCCCCAGCGCGAGATTGCCGAGGAGGTCAACCTGTCCGCCGCCGCCGTGCAAAGGCGGATCGCCGCGATGGAGGAGGCCGGCGTGATCGCCGCCAATGTCGCGCTGGTCGATCCCGATGCGCTGGCGCTGCCGATCACGGCGATTGTTCAGGTGCATCTGCGCGATGAACGCGCGGCCACGGTGGACGCGGCCAAGGCGCTGTTCTGCGCCGCAAGCGAGGTACAGCAGTGCTATTATGTCACCGGCGGCATCAGCTTTGTACTGGTCATCATCAGCCCGGATATGCGCGCCTATGACGCGCTGACGCGGCGGCTGTTTTCGGAAAGCGATCTGGTCCAGAGGTTCCACACGTTGGTGGCGCTGGATCGGGTCAAGACCGGGATGACCCTGCCTATTTAACGCCGCATCGGGGGGAGAGATCCCGATGCGGCGCCAAAAATCAACGCGCGTCCTGAAGGATCAGTTCGGCCGCCCGCGCGGCCACCACCATGGCCGGACCATTGGTGTTGCCCGAAACCGGCGAGGGCATGATCGAGCAATCGACCACGCGCAGCCCATCGACCCCATGCACCCGGCAGCGCGCATCGGTGACCGAGGTGGCGCGGTCGGTGCCCATGGCGCAGGTGCCCATGCCATGCAGGCCCGGTTCGGCCATGGCGCGCACGGCATCGATCAATTCGGCCTCGCTCTGGATATGGTTGCCCGGCACGCGCTCGTCGCCCACATAGGCCGAGAGCGCCTCGGCCCCGGCAAAGCGGCGCAGCAGGTGGAACAGTTCGATGGCCTTTTCCTGATCGAAGGGATCGGACCAGATCGCCGGATCGACCAGCGGCGAAACCCGGAAATCGGGCGAGGTCACCGTCACATGCCCCCGGCTGCGCGGGCGCAGGTGATAGGCCGAGAAGGTGATGCCGGGGCGGTTGCTGATCGGGCTGCCGGGCTTTTCGGTCATTTCCTGCACCGTGCGCATGGCAAAGGCGGCGGCGGCAAGCTGGAAATCGGGCCATTCGGGCGCGGTGCCCTTCGACGGGACCAGCAAAGTGATCGGCAGGCCCACGCGCGCCAGCGGGCCGCTGCGCGTCAGGAAATAGCGCAAGGCATTGGCATAGAGGCGCGGCGCGACATATTCGCGGTTGGTGCCCGGATTGTTGTGCAGATCATAGGAAATGCCCATCTTCTGATGGTCAACCAGATTGCGTCCGACCATCGCCAGATCGGCTTGCACCGCCACGCCCAGACGCTGAAGCTCCGCCCCCGGCCCAATGCCCGACAATTGCAGCATCTGCGGCGAGCCATAGACGCCCGCCGACAGGATTACCTCGCCGCGCGCATGGATGGTGACATCGGCGCCATCGCGCTCGACGAGCACGCCTGTGGCGCGGCCATTTTCGATGATGATGCGCTTGACCGGATTGTTGGTCAGCACCGTCAGATTGGAACGGCTGCGGATGGGCGCGACAAAGGCTTCATAGCTGGAGGCGCGTTGACCGGTGCGGCTGACGGTATATTGGGTGCGGCCGGCGCCGGGTGCGCCCGGCGCGGTGATGTCATCGGTCCAAGGCGCGCCGATCGAGGCGGCGGCCTGCGCAATCGCGTCGAACACGGGCGATTTATAGGTCGAGGGCGTGATCTGCAATTCGCCGTCACGGCCGCGCCCTGCATGAGCGCCGGGCGCGCGATAGGATTCGATGCTCTTGATGCAGCGCGCCATTTCGTCCCAGCCCCAGCCGGTCAGGCCGCGCGAGACCCAGTCATTGTAATCCCCCGGCTGACCGGGCAGATACCATGTGCCGTTGATCGCCGAAGAGCCACCAAGGCCCCGGCCATAGGCCTGCATTTCCTTACGGCGGCCGGGCTGCTGGACCACGGGATAGGCGCGGAAATAGTCCGGCTTGCCCATGATTTTGACAAAGCCGCCCGCCATTTTGATAAAGGGGTGCTGATTGTCGCCGCCCTCTTCGATCAGCAGAACCTGATGGCGCGGATCGGCGCTGAGGCGATTGGCCAGCACGCAGCCTGCCGAGCCTGCGCCCACGATAATATAGTCGAAACTGGCCATGTGTCCCCGCCCGAATCCCACAAATGATAATAGAACCTCTATTCGCTTTCTTTCAGCACGACCCTTGACCCCCTGTCAAGCATCAATTAGAAGTGAAATTCCAATTATTCAAATCCGCCCCTCATCAGGGCCGTTGAAATCCAGCGATAAAGGGAGAGTGCGCTATGCTGCCTGTAGAACGAATCATCGGCGAGGAGGGCCTGTCGGCCACCCCGCGCGGGGCAAGGCTGGCGATGCGCCTGCCGTGGTATCGCTCCTTGCCGTTTTCGACGGTCGAAGTGGCGGGCGTGACGCTGGATGGCGCGCCGGTCGATCTGGCCGATGCGATTGTCGAATTTGATGACACCAGCTTTCCTCTGAGCGACATCGGCGAGCAGACCAATGCGTTCTGGTTCGTGCGCGACAGCGCGTTTCTGGTGCTGCCGGGTGTCAATCTTGCCGCCAACAGCGAGCATGAAGTCTCGCTGCTGCTGCATGTGAACCCGCCCTATATTCCGGGCATGAAGCGGGTGAACCCGCAAACCGCCACGCTGCGCGTCAACTGATCCGACAGGAGTTATCACAATGACTGTTGCCAATGGCCCGCAGATGGGCGTCACCCTTTATTCCTTCACCAACGAATGGCTGACCCGCCAGTTCGAGCTGGACACGCTGCTGCGCGAGGTCGCCAAGCGCAATCTGGGGCCGAATATCGAGATCATCGGCTTTCAGAGCTTCAAGGAATTTCCCGATATTTCGGATGATTTCGCCTCCTATTTCAAGGATCTGATCGCAGAAACGGGGCTGAACCCGGTGTCCTGCGCGATCAATTCGGACCGTTTCCTCAAGCCCGGCCAGCAGCCGATTGATGACGCATCGCTGGTTGAATATCACAAACGGCAATTGCGCAGCGCCAAGAAGCTGGGCTTCAAACTGGCGCGTTCGCAATTCGCGCTGCCTGCGCATCTCCTGCCCGAACTGGCACCTTTCTGCGAAGATATTGGTATGCAGATGGGGGTTGAGGTTCACGCTCCGATGTGGGCGCGCCATCCTGCGGTTCTGGAATACCGTGAGATGTATGAAAAGCTGAACTCGCCGATGCTGGGCTGGATTCCCGATTTCGGCGGCACGGCTCGCGCCATTCCGCCCAGCCTGCTGGACGCCGCGCGCGCCATCGGCACGCCCGAGGCGCTGATCGAGATCACCAAGGAGATCTGGGCCGAGGATGGCCCCTCCTATGTGAAGGCCGGCAAGCTGCGCGAGATCGCGGCGGCCAAGGGCTATGAGCAGGCGCATCTTCAGGCCTGCACGCTCTCCTTCTTCATCCTGTCGAACAATGATCCCAAGAGCTGGGCCGAACTGGTGGACCGCACGATCCATATCCACGGCAAGTTTTATGGCGTGAGCGATGAGGGCGTGGAAGAAGCGATCCCCTATGAGGAGATCCTGCCGCTGTTCCGCGATGGCGGATTTACCGGCACCATCGTTTCGGAATGGGAAGGCCATGCCTATTGCACCACCGATGCCTTTGAGCAGGTGCGCCGCCATCAGGCGATGTGCCGCCGCATTCTGGCCGAGGCGCCGGTTGCGGCCTAAGGCCGGGATCGCGTGAAGATCGAAGGGGGCGGCGGGGCACCAACCCGTCGCCCTTTTTCGTGTCAGGCCGAGCGCAGATAGGCGATGGACATGCGCGCCAACTCGCCTTTCAGAATGTCCCAGTCCTGCGTCGGGCTCGATTCACTGGTTGAACCCAGACTGAGCCGCCGCGCCAATGTGGCGAAGATGATCTGATAGACCGACTGGGCGCGCAATTGTGCGTCCGCCCCGCCTATCTCCCCGCTATATTCCAAAAAGGCCCGCGTCGAGGCGGCGACGGCATCGTCGGCGGCCTGTTTGCCAAGGCCGGAAATCTGCCCGTCCTGTTCGGCGCGCAACATGGCAAGGCGCAGCAGCGGCGCATGCAGGCGCAGCACCTCGGCATAATCGGCGATGTAGTTTTCGACAAAATCGCCCAGATTATCGCAACTGCGCACCAGCCGCTCGAACATCGCATCCTCGGCATCGCGCAGGTCCTGCATCGCCTGCACCAAAACCGCGCGCACCAGCGCATCCTTGCCCTCGAAACGCAGATAGATCGAGCCGATGGAAACCTGCCCCCTGCTGCTCACCTCCTGCAGCGTGAAATCCTCATTGCCGCGCTCCAGCATCAATTCGCGCGCCGTGGCCTGCATCCGCTCCAGTGAGGCCTTGCTGCGGCCCTGCAAAGGCGCGCGGGGGGCGGGCAGGGACGAGGGGGGCAGGGAGGAAGCGGGGGTTTCTTCGGGCATTAAGGGCAACCTGCATGGGACCGGCGGAAGCTATGGCCCATAACCGTAATCGCCCTAGGCACCAAACGGCTTTTGGAGCGCGGGTTTGCCGATCTGCATGGCCAGCAGGCCGCAGATGACAGCGCCGGCCAAAGCCGCCCCGCCCGCGGCCAGAAAGGCCATCTGCATCGTGCCCAAAGCCTGCGCCACAAAGCCGACGATGATGGGCGAAATGGCCTGTCCCAGAAAGAAGGCGCTGGTCCACAGACCCATGCCGCGCCCGCGATGGGCAAAGGAGAATTTGGACTGCGCCCATGCGATCAGCGCCGGGACCGCCATGCCCGCGCCGGTCTGTTGCAGGATGAGCCCGGCCTGCATCGAAAGTACATTATGCGCCAGGCCGATGCCCGCCAGCCCCAGCCCCAGCATTGCCAGAAAGCCGCCGATCTGCACTGCATTGCCATAACGCGACAGGATGCGGAACAGCACCGATCCGGCCAGAATGAAGAAGCTGGGCACGAAGGTGGCCTTGCTGATCGCCATCGGATCGCTCAGGCCCACCTCGCGCCAGACGATGCTGCCATTCACGATGAACACGTAATACAGCACCGAGGCGAACAGCGTCAGTCCGCCCACGGCCAGCGCCGAACCTATCGGAAAGGCTTCGGCGGGCGGCTTGACGGCAGGATTTTCCGCCTTGGAGTGGTTGGGCTCGAACAGGAAGAAATACATCGAGATGAAGATCGGAAAGGCGATCAGATAGACCAGAAAGCCGCCATTCCAGCGCACCGCCGCCACGGCCGCGACCAGAATGAACACCAAAGGCTGAAAGAACGGCCCGACCAGCCCCTGCAGCATCAACCAGTTGCGCCGTCCATTGTCATCCCAATAATCCGCGATCAGCGTGTTGACGATGGTCAGGATGCCCGCCTCGCACACGCCCAGCAGGATGCGCGAGGCGATGATGGCGTCCAGATTTTCCATCAGGAACGGCGCGGCCCCCACCACGCCATAGGCCAGCGTGCAGGCCAGCAGCAGTGGTCGGCGGCCATAGCGATCCGCCAGCGCCCCGGCAAAGGGGGCCAGCAGCGCAATCGCATAGCCCGGCGCCGTCACCATCGCGGGCACCCGGATCGCCGCATCGGGCAGATCCTTGAAATGGCCGATGATGGCCGCCACCACCGGAAACATCGCGATAATGGCAAAGACCGGCAGAAAGCCCGCCACGATCATCGTGAAACCCTGCGGCTTCAGGGTCAGGCTGCGATAGAAATGGCGCAAAAAGAGCATCATGCTTGCCTCATCCGGTCTTTGAAAAAAAGGCGGCGGTGATCGCCTCACCGCCGCCCAGAGGCCTATGCGGCCATCGCGAGTTGCTTGGTGTCCTTTGTGGTGGGCACAAAGGGCAGATAGGAGACGCGCATCCGCACGGCGAAAGTGATCGCGTGATTGCCCGCAGGCAAGCCGCCGTTCAGCGCGACGATCCGGGCCTTTTCGCCAAAGTTCCAGCGATTGTCATAGACCGTCTCCATTTCATCGAGCGTATAGGTCTGGTCGCGCACGCAGAAACGGATCGCCTCACGCGGGATGGCCGCGCCATCGACCGAGACGATAATGTCCTCGATCATGGAGAGGCCAAGGCCGCGATAATAGGGCAGGCGGCCAAGGAAGGAAAAACCGCCCTCTTCGCGCTGAAGGCTGCCTTCGACGATCATTTTGTTGTCCATCATGGGCTTGGGTTCCTTTCAGGCCGCGACGGTGGTGTTGAGGGAAGGCTCGACGCTCTCGCCCAGCAGGCGGGCCAGCATCACCTGCTGGCGGCGGACCTGTTCGACCGAGTCCGGCTCCTGTGCGTCCTCGATCCAGCGGTTGCCCTCATATTCGGAACAGATGTAGCCCTGATAGCCGCCCTGTTTAAGCACCTTGACGATCTGGTCATAGGGGATCGAGGGTTCGACATAATCCTCGTCCATCTGATAGAACTTGCCGTGGATATTGTGGATGCGCGGCATGTAATCGAGCATGCGCTTGGGCTCAAACGCGGCATTGTGGCGCAGCGTTTCGGCCATGGCGACGGCGGGGCCGGTGCCGCCCATCTCCTGAACATTCAGGATCACATATTCGGACAGCACGCGGTCCTCATAGGCTTTCTCGACATAATCGGCGATCGCCTTGGGCACGCCGATGCGCAGGAACTTTTCCTTCCACACCGGGGGGAATTTGAAGAGGAACATGCCCATATCGGGCAGGAAGCCCAGCGCGTCCGAACCCGATTTCTCAAAGGCTTCGGCATGGCGGATGATCCAGGGGTGGTCGAAATGCAGCGGGGCATGCACCTCGATCAGGATCTTGATGCCCTTTTCCTGCGCATAATCCGCAGCAGCCACCAGCACCGCCGGATCAATCGAAACCAGCGCGCGGATGAATTTCACGCCGAGCCGAGCACCAAAGTCGATGTCGTTCTTCACGCTGGCGACCTGCTCGGCAAAGGGCATCTCGCGGCCCTTGTAGCGTTTGTAATCCAGCATGAAGTCATGGCAGACCGGCACGCAATTGTATTTGGCGATCAAGCGGTGCCAGTTGTCGATATCCTCCTGCATCGCGCCGCATTCGGGCCAGCCCCAGAAGGTCTGCTCGCCGATCACCTCGATACCATGCGCGCCCAGTTCCGCGCTGGTGCGGAGGCAGTCCTCAAGGCTCATTTTGCCCTGAAACGTCTCGTTCTGATAGGAATAGAGGCTGACGCCCCGCTTGATAGTGCTGCTCACAGCAACCTCCGTCTCATACGCGGTTTCGTTCGAGCGGGTAGGCAAAGCGATGCGACCATGGCCGCGACGGCGGTCATGACGGCATTCTCTCTCCCCTGGGGCTTCTTTGCGCCCTATTTAGAATCATTATTCCTATATTCACCGAGGGCCGTCAAGCCTATTATCGACGCCTGTTATCGCCGCCCGTCATCCCGGCTGTCCTCATGCAGCGGCAAGGTCACTTTGCCCGTCGCCGCCCATTCGGTCCCGCGCAGCATCATGTCCTGAAGCCCGGAGAAATGCAGCGAGACCTCATCATGGCCCACGGTCATCGAAAAGACGCGGCCCTTGCCGTAATCGGCGGTCCACAATTGCGGATGATCGGCGTCGATGCCCTTCATGGCCTTGAGCTTTTCGGGCGTATAGGCAGCCGGATCATATTTGTTGCTCATCAGCTTGGGTGCATAATCGGCCGCCGCGTCGCGGGCGGTGGCCAGAACGTGGATCTTGGCCTCCGGGTCGATGCTCATGTTGGTGTACATGTCATCGTTGAAGGTCCAGATATAGTCGCGCATCCCCGCCGTGATCGGGTGGCTCTTGTCGATGATATGGATGGGGAAGGAACCGGGCGGCGCGCGGCGGCTCGATCCGGGCTGCATCACGGCGCCGACAAGGCGTTTGTATTCGGGAATGTCGCGGCCCCATGTGAACGACGAGTGATAGGCCACCAGCCCGCCGCCCTCGCGGACATATTGGTACAGCGCCTTGAAGGCCTCGTCCGACCACAGGTGTTGTTCCGCATCGGCATAGTTCCAGCGGCTGGAATAATTGAGCAGCACCACGTCATAGGATTTGAGCATGGCCAGCGTGCCATGGTCGAAATCCTCGGTCACGCGCACGTCAAAGCGCCCGCTTTCCTGCATCAGAGTGCGCAGCATGTTGTTCATGCCGGTCCAGTCATGCTCATACGAGTTCTGGCCGGAAATAATCAGAACGCGCAGCCGCTTTTCCGCCGGATTGACGGGGATGGCGACCTTTTGCACCGTTTCAGGCGGGCGATAATTGATGATGACGATGGGCTGCGCAATGGCCGCTGCGGCCCCCGCCACGGATGTCGATGCGCCCGCCAGCGCCATCCAGAGATGTCGTTTCATGCTTCCTTCTCCCTTGTGGTTTGATGGTGCTCGCCGCCTAGCCGACAGGCGCAAGTCGCCTTGAGAAATGCCATTGGATACATGGGGATAGACGCATGGCTCTCTCCGCTATGCGGCACCGCTTTGGCGCGGGTTATTATTAGAATAATGATTATTGTTATAGTGGTTGTGCGGCCATTGCAACCGCCTTTGCCCGGCAATTCCTCCCATTCACGGTATTTATGAAAATGCATCCAGAGAAATTAGAATTATTATTCTTGACAGCTCGTCGCGATGGATCATAACCATAATTCTAATTTAGTGATTCATCGGAGGCACCGTGAACCGGGCCTCCGGCGTCAAGAAATCACAAATTGTAAAAGAGGGAGGATTGCCAATGACCTACAGGAAAATTGTGCCCATTCTGCTGGCTGGCGGCGCGTTGATGACGGTGGCGCCCGCATTGGCGCAGACGCAAAAACCCGCCGAACCCGACGCCCGCGAAATCATCGTCACCGCGCAAAACCGCAAGGAAAACGTCCAGAACGTTCCCATCGCCATCTCGGTCGTCACCGGCGCTGCGCTGGCGGCCCAGGGCGTGACCGATTTCACCTCGGTCCAGAAGGTTTCGCCGGCACTCAACATCACCAGCGACACCAACAACACCCGCGTCACTGTGCGCGGCGTCGGTTCGCTGACCAACAATGAGGCGCAGGATCAGTCGATTGCCGTCAACATCGACGGCGAATATCTGAACCGCCCGACCATTCTGAACGCCGCGATTTTCGATATCGACCGTGTTGAAGTGCTGCGTGGCCCGCAAGGCACGCTCTATGGCCGCAATTCTACCGGCGGCGCGGTCAATTTCATCACCCGCAAGCCGGGCGATCACACCGCCGTCAACGGCTCGGTGTCCTATGGCAATTTCAACTCGGTGCTGGTCGATGGCGGCGCGGATCTGGTGCTGAGCGAGGGCGCAGCGGTACGCGTGGCGGGCTTCTATCGCAGCCATGACGGGTATAATTATCACCCCAACACGCCCTTCAGCCCGACCTCGGCCTTTACCCCTTCGACCGCCAATCGTTCGGACACGGACAACACCGGCGGCGGCCGCATCAGCCTGCGTCTGAAGCCGCTCAATGGCCTGACGGTGGACGGCTCGGTCGAGCATGTCGAACAGAACATCATCCCGGCCGCACAAATGTGGACCGACATGACCGCGGCCGGCTACAATCCCGGCACCAGCACCACCTCCTGCGGCAATGGCTGGACTGTTGCGGCGGCGCGCACGGGCGGGGTTTCCTGCGTTCCGGCCAATATCAACGTTCTGGCCGGGCGGGACCGCTCGACCTATAATTCGCCGCTGATCGGTGTGGGCAGCCTGCACCAGATCTCGACCGCTGTGCGCGGGCGGCTGGCCTATGACATGGGCTTTGCCACGCTGACCTACACCGGTGGCTATCGCACCACCAAGAACACCGGGGGCAACACGCTCTCGCCCGCGTTTTATTTCACCAATTTCGGCGGGACGGTGAAAACGAACAGCCACGAATTGCGCCTCAATGGCCTGACCCATGGCGTGCAATGGCAGGGCGGCGTGTTCTATTTCTATGAACAGCTCAATTCGAACGGCGGCCTCTATTCGCCCTTCATCGGCTCGACCGGCTCCTATGTGAACTATTTCCGCCATCCCACCAATACCAAGAGCGTTTCCGCCTTCGGCCAGGCCGAAGTGCCCTTGACCGATACGCTGACCGCCGTGGTCGGCGGGCGTTATACGCAGGATGATCGCGACGCGGCCTTCACCAATTACGCCTTCGCCTTTGGCAGCGGGCCGATCGAACTGACCAACCAGCCCGCGACCACCAGCCCGCTCAAATATTCGGGCAATAAGTTCACCTGGCTGGCGGGCCTGAATTACAAGCCCAATTCGGCCACGCTGATCTACGGCAAGGTTTCGACCGGCTATAAGGCGGGCGGCTTCGACGGCGCGGGCACGGCGTTTCGCCCCGAAACCAACACCGCCTATGAAGGCGGGGCCAAGTTCAAGCTGGGCCGCCATATCCTGAATTTTGCCGGGTTCTATTATGATTACAAGGACCTGCAAAATGACGTGCTGCTCAACCCGGCCATCGGCGCGCAGACCTTCAACGCGGGCAAGGCGCAGATCTATGGTCTGGAAGTGGAATCCACGCTGCGCCTGACCGATAATGACACGATCACCGCATCGGCCAATCTGATGCATGCCAAATACACCGATTTTGTCGCCAGCGTGGCTTCCTATGACATTGGCGCATCCTCGGCCACGCCGCTGACCGCCAATCTCAAGGGCAACCGTTTGCCGCAGACGCCCAATGTGGTGATCACGCTGGGTTATGACCATATCTTCCGCCTTGGCGCGGCGGGCACGCTGACCTTCTCGGCCTTCAGCCGGTATAAGGGCGACTACTATCTCGACTTCTACAATTACGCCTCGGCGCGTCAGGATGCGCGCACGCAGACCGACCTGAGCCTGGAATATAAGCCGCAGAACAAGCGGTTCAGCGTTCAGGCCTTTGTCCGCAATCTAGAGGGTTACCGCTCGCTGGCCTATGCCGGCAACACGGTGGTGCCGGGCGTGGCCAATATCTACAATTTCCAATTCACCCCGCCGCGCACCTATGGCGTCCGGCTGGGCGTGGATTTCTGATCTGAAACATAGGCTTATGGCCTGAATTCTTGGGGTGGCTCCATCGCATGGGGCCACCTCTATTGTTCTAATCCGGAGCATCCCCCTTATGCCCAAGATCCAAAGCCCCATGGCGCGCCGGGAATTTATGGCTGGAATGGCGCTGCTGATGACGGTGGCGCCTTCGCTGGTGCAGGCCAAAATCGCGCCCAGCCCCTATCAGACCTTGCTGCGCGAGGTGGCGCAACTGGTGATCCCGCGCAGCACAACGCCGGGCGCAGGCGAGGTGGGCGTGGGGGCCTTTGTCCTGTTGGCGCTGGCGCATGGGCTGGAGGGGACCAAGGGGTTTGACCATGCGGCATGGCTGAAATCGACGCTGGGCCCCGGTTTTCTGGCGCAGCCTTTGCCCAAACGCCGCGCAGCGCTGGCCGCGCTCGACGCCCGCGCCTTTGCCGGGGACGCGGCGGCCAAGCCGTGGCTGGCGATCAAGCGCTTGATCCTGCTGGGCTATTACACGTCCGAAACCGGCGGCTCGAAAGAGCTGCGCTATGAACATGTGCCGGGCCGCTGGGACCCGGACCTGCCGCTCAAACCCACCGACCGCGCTTTTTCCAGCGACTGGTCGGCCGTGGATTTCGGATAAGAGGAGCGAGGCGATGGATTTCGATGCAATCGTGGTGGGCTCCGGCATTACCGGGGGCTGGGCGGCCAAGGAATTGACCGAGGCGGGCCTGAAAGTGCTGATGATCGAGCGTGGGCGCGAGATCCGGCATCAGCAGGACTATGCCACCGAAATGAAGATGCCATGGGACATGCCGTTCCGGGGCCATGGCGACAGCGACCTGTATGACCGCGAATATGCGGTCCAGCGCCTCAACCGCCATTTTACCGAATTTACCCAGCCCAATTTTGTCAATGACGCGCAAAATCCCTATCAGACCGGCGAAGACACGCGCTTCACCTGGTTCCGCTCCTATCAACTGGGCGGGCGGTCGCTGACTTGGGGGCGGCAATGCTATCGCTGGTCGGACTATGATTTCGGCGCCAACGCGCGCGATGGGCACGGCACCGACTGGCCGATCCGCTATGTCGATATCGCGCCGTGGTATGACAAGGTGGAGAGCTTCATCGGCGTTTCGGGCGCGAAAGAGGGCCTGAAGCAATTGCCCGATGGCCAGTTTCAGCCGCCGATGGGGCTGAACGTGGTTGAAACCCATGTCCGCGCGGAAATCGCCAAGCGCTGGCCTGAACGCTGCCTGACCGTGGGGCGCACTGCGAATATGACCGAGGGCAAGCCGGAGGAAGGCCGCGCGCCTTGCCAGTATCGCTCGCTCTGCGCGCGGGGCTGTTCCTATGGCGCCTATTTCTCGACGCAATCCTCCACGCTGCCCGCGGCGATGAAGACCGGCAATCTGACCGTCATCACCGATGCCGTGGTTGAGGCGCTGGAATACGATCCGGCGACCAAGCGGGTGACCGGCGTGCGATACATCGACGCGAAGAAGCAGCGCCAGACCGTCCGCGCGCGGATCGTGTTCCTGAACGCCGGCGCGTTCAATTCGGTCCACATCCTGCTCAATTCCGCGCCCGGCGGTCTGGCCAACAGCAGCGGCACCTTGGGCACCCATATCATGGACCATGCCAACACCCTGTCGGCCGCCGCGCTCATGCCCGGTTTTGAAACCCGAACCAGTTTCGGCAATCGACCTACCGGGGTCGTCATCCCGCGCTATCGCAACATGGATCAGATGGACGGCGTGGGCCACACGCGCGGCTTTTCCTTTCAGGGCGGCGCGCTGCAAAGCACATGGACCCAGGGCAACCGCATGGAAGGGTTCGGCGCGGAGTATAAGGACAAGCTGCGCCATCCCGGCCCGTGGCGGATGGTGCTGGTGGGCTTTGCCGATTGCGTGCCGCGGGCCAGCAACCGGCTGACGCTGGATCGGACCAAGGTGGATGCCAACGGCCTGCCGCAGCTCAAGATCGATTTCGCCTTTGGCAAAGAGGAACATGCAGCCCTTGCGCAGGCCAAGGCCGAGGCGGCCGAAATGCTGACGGCGGCGGGGGGCAAGGTCATCATGGGCTTTGACCAGCCGGGGCCGGGCGGCACCGCGATCCACGAAATGGGCGGCGCGCGCATGGGACATGATCCCAAGACCAGCGTGCTGAACCAATGGAGCCAGTCGCACGACATCGCCAATCTCTTCGTCACCGATGGCGCGCAAATGGCATCGAGCGCGTGCCAGAATCCCTCGCTCACCTATATGGCGCTGACCGCCCGGGCAGCTCATGCGGCGGTGGGAATGCTGCGCGAGGGGCGGATTTAAGATGCGGAATCCGGCCGAACTTTCGCCCCGGCAAAAGACGCTGGCGCTCATTACCCTGATTACAGCGCTGGTGCTGGAGATTGTCGATATGACGATCGTCAACACCGCGCTGCCCTCGATCAAGGCCAGCCTTGGCGCCGACGCGCGGGCCTCGCAATGGATCGTGGCGGGCTATTCGCTGGCCTTTGCGCTCTTGCTGATGGCGGGGGGGCGGCTGGGCGACTCCTATGGCTATCGGCGGATGTTCGTATTTGGGGTGATCGGCTTCACGCTTTCCTCGGCGGCCTGCGGCATGGCCACGACCGGCACGGGTCTTGTCGCCGCGCGGCTGATGCAGGGGGCGACCGGCGCGATAATGGCGCCGCAATCCATGGCGCTGGTGCAGGTGTTGTTCAGCCCGCTCGAACGTGTCTCGCGCATGGCGATGTTTGGCGTGATCGGCGGGCTGGCGGCGATTGCCGGGCCTATTCTAGGCGGGATGCTGATCGAGGCCAATCTGTTCGAGCTGGGCTGGCGGGCGGTGTTTCTCATCAATCTGCCGGTGGGGATCGGGGCGGTCATCGCCGGGCTGATGCTGTTGCCGGAAGCGCGTTCGGGGCGGCCTGCGGGCTATGATTTTGTCGGCATAGGCCTGTTTGGGCTGGCGATGGCGGCTTTGTTCTGGCCGTTGATCGGGGCGGGCGAGGCGGGGCGAGGGGCGTTCCATTTCGTCACGTTGCTGGCGGCGGCTCCGCTGGGCTGGGCGGCGTGGCGCCATGTCGCGCGGCGGGTGAGGGCGGGCGATTCTGCCCTGTTCGACCCGGCGCTTTTCACCATTCCCACCTTTCGCAAAGGGCTGGCGCTTTCGGTGGTCTTTGCCGCGGCGGGGGCGGGTTTCCTGCTGGTCTTTGCCTTCGCGCTTCAGGCCGAGCGGGGGCAGACGCCGCTGTTCACCGGACTTTTGCATATGCCCTATGGCTTTGGCGCGATGTTCGGCATCGGGGTGATGAGCCGCAATTTCCTGCCTCGCCTTGGTCGCTGGGTGCTGGTGATCGGGGCGGGGCTGATGCTGCCTGCCTGTACGGCGGTGCTCTATGGCGCGACCTTTGCGCAATGGTCCTGGGCGGTGATCGGCGCGCTGCTGGTGCTGTCGGGCGCGGGGATGGGCATGACCAGCGGCTGCATCGGCCCCATCGTCGTTTCGCGGGTCGAGCGCGACCATGCGGGCGCGGCCAGCGCCTTGCTCAAAACCAGCCAGCAATTGGGCAGCGCCTTGGGCGTGGCGCTGGTGGGCAGCCTTTATTTTGCATGGGGTCATGCGTTTCCCGCGCTGGCGGCGGCGGGGGTGATTGATGCGATGCTGGCGATCTGTGTGGTTCTGGCGCTGCGCTTGCCGGCGCGTCTGTTCTGATATTGGAAAGGTTTTTCTATGGCTTACGAAATTTCCGTCAATCTTGAATATATGTTCCACGAAGCGGGCGAGCGGCTGGAGGATCGCATTGCCGCCGCCGCCGCCGCCGGTTTTGCCAAGGCCGAGATGTTCACCACTGCCGGGCGCGATCTGGCCTCGCTGGGCCGGGCGCTGGGCGATCATGGGGTGGCGCTGATCTCGGTGCTGGCCGATCCGCGCACGCGTCTGATCGAGCGCGACACCCATGCCGCTTTCCGCGATCTGTTTCGTCAGGCGGCAGAAGATGCGCTGGTGCTGGGCTGCAACCGCGTGGTGGTGGGGTCGGGGCCGGGCGTGCCCTATATGAAGCGCGCGATGCAATTGGACATCGTGGCCGAGGCGGTCGCGGGCATCGTGCCGATTGCGCAGGAACTGGGCGTGACCGCTATGCTGGAGCCGGTCAACACCCGCGTCGATCATCCCGGCGTTCTGTTCAGCCAGACGATTGACGCGGTGAACGTCATCAAGGCGGTCAATTCGCCCAATGTCCGCCTGCTTTATGATCTCTATCACTCGGTGGTCGAGGGCGAGAATCCCGCCGAGCAAGTGGCGCAGCATATCGGCCTGATTGAGCATGTGCAGATTGCCGATGCGCCGGGCCGGGGCGAGCCGGGTTCGGGCGCGATTGACTGGGCCGCGATGCTGGGCCTGCTGCGCGGGGCCGGTTATGCGGGCGCGATCGGGGTGGAATGCAATCCCACCGTGCCCTCCACGGCGGGCGCGCTTGAATATATCCGGGAACTAGCGGCCTCGATCTGATTTGTAGGGTCAGGACGGGGAGAGGCGCTCATCCGTTAGGGATGGGCGCCTCTTTTCATGTCCGGGCGGTTTGCTGCGATATACGTAAAATTCGCTTTGTCTTTTTCATGTATACGCTTTGGCAAATTGCGATACATTGCGCACACTCAATGCGACTCTTGCCAAAGGTCCGTCCATGACAGCCCATGCCCCATCTGGCCATGATCGTAATCGCCCCGCGAAGGATCTGCTCGAAACGCTGTTTCGCCGCCTGCGCAAACTCGCGCAGGCCACGGGGCGGCCCCCGGCCGCACCATCCGACCCCGAAGCGCTGATTGCGCAATGTCAGGCGCTGCTCGATGAACGCAGCCAGTCCTCGGGCGTCCATCTGGCGGGCGATATCCTGGCTGCCTATGGCGCGCTGGCGGATGAGGACAAGCACCGTTTCCTGAGCGCGCTGGCGCAGGGTTTTGCGCCGGATGCCGAGGCGATCCGGGGCGCGATGGCCGCCTATGATGCCGACCCGTCGCCTTTGTGCATGGCCGCCATTTCGCGCGTGGCCGAAGCCCCGCGTCAGGAAGTGCTGCGTCGCCTCAATCAGGCGCCGATGGCCACCGGGGCGCTGGTCAATATGCGCGCCGATCTGTTGCGCTTCCTGCGCGATGATCCCGGTTTGCGCGTGCTGGATCAGGATCTGTCCCATCTGCTGCGCTCATGGTTCAACCGGGGCTTTCTGGTCATGCGGCGGATCGACTGGTCCAGCCCCGCTGATCTGCTCGAACGTATCATCCGATACGAGGCGGTGCATTCCATCGCCACATGGGACGAATTGCGCGCGCGCCTGCTGCCTTCGGACCGGCGCTGCTATGGCTTCTTCCATCCCGCGCTGGGCGATGAGCCGTTGATCTTTGTCGAGGTGGCTTTGTGCGCCGAGGTGCCCTCCTCGATCCAGTCACTGCTGGCGCAGGGGCGCGACGAGCTGGACCCGGCGCAGGCCAAGGTGGCGGTTTTCTATTCGATCTCCAATTGTCAGGCGGGCCTTGCGGGCATTTCTTTTGGTCAGTTCCTGATCAAACAGGTGGTTGAGGATCTGGGCGCGGAATATCCCGGCCTTGAAACCTATGTCACGCTTTCGCCCATACCCGGCTTTGCGCGCTGGCTGAAAAAGGCGGCGGGCGATGGCGATGAGGCCGCGCAGGCTGCGCTCGAACATGGCCCGATGCATGAATGGCATGCCCATGATCCGCGCCGCGCCGCTTTGATGCGGCTGGGCGCACGCTATCTGGTGGGCGAACGCGATGGGGAAGGGCGCCTGCTCGATTCCGTTGCGCGCTTTCATGTCGGCAATGGCGCAAGGGTCGAGCGCCTGTGCTGGATGGCCGACACCAGCGCGCGGGGGATGGCGCAATCCCACGCGCTGATGGTCAATTATCTGTATGATCTGAAAACGGTGGAGAGCAACCACAATGCCTATGCCCGCCACCGTGTCGTCAATGCCAGCGCGGCGATCAACGGGTTGCTGGCCCCGCCGCGCAAATTATGGCGCGCGGCGGGTGAGGCTTATTTCGCGAAAAGGTCAGCGTAGGTTTCGCGCAGGGCCTTCTTCTGGATCTTGCCCATCGTGTTGCGCGGCAGTTCGGGCAGGAAGATCACCCGGCGCGGTTGCTTGAACCGCGCCAGATCGCCCGCGATGGCACCCAGCACGGCGGCCTCGTCCAGCGCGGCATCGCGCGCCTGCACCACGGCCACCACGCCCTCGCCCATATCCCGATGCGGGATACCGATGACGGCGCTCTCGGCGATGCCGGGAATGGCGTCGATCAGCGCCTCGACTTCGGCGGGATAAACGTTGAAGCCGCCGCAGATGATGAGATCCTTGGCCCGGCCCACGATCGAGACATAGCCGCGATCATCGATCACCCCCAGATCGCCGGTGATGAAAAAGCCGTTTTCGCGCAATTCCTCGGCGGTCTTTTCGGGCAATTGCCAATAGCCCTTGAACACGTTGGGCCCGCGCACCTCGATCACGCCGACCTCGCCCTGGGGCAGGCTCTCGCCGGTTTCCGGATGGGCGATGCGCAATTCGACGCCGGGCAGGGGGAAGCCCACGCTGCCCGGAACCCGGTCGCCCTCATAGGGGTTCGAGGTGTTCATATTGGTTTCGGTCATGCCATAGCGTTCGAGGATGGCATGGCCTGTGCGCGCGGAAAATTCCTTATGCGTTTCGGCCGAAAGCGGGGCCGAGCCTGACACGAACAGGCGCATATGGGCCACCAGTTCGCGGGTGAAATCCGCCTCGCCCAACAGGCGCGAATAGAAGGTGGGCACGCCCATCAGCACAGTGGCGCGCGGCATCAGGCGGATCAATTCGCGCACATCAAATTTGGGCAGCAGGATGATCGCGCTGCCTGCCGTGATGGTGATGTTGGTGGCGACAAACAGGCCGTGCGTGTGGAAAATCGGCAGGGCGTGGAGCAGGACATCGCCCTCGGAAAAGCGCCAGTAATCCTTAAGCGTGGCCGAATTGGAGGCCAGATTGCCCTGCGTCAGCATTGCGCCCTTTGACCGGCCCGTGGTGCCCGAGGTGTAGAGGATCGCGGCAAGATCATCCATCGTGACGGGGTGGATATCGGCTTGCGCGCTCTGCGCATCGGCGCCGACGGGCAGGCTGCCTTCGCCCGGGGTGCCCAGCGTCAAGCGCGCGGCAATGCCCAGATCGGCGCAAAGCGCGGCCATCGCGGCCTCATCCTCGGGGCGATGGATGAACAGGGCGGGCGTGGCGTCCGAGAGGAAGAAGCGAACCTCGGCAGCGGTATAGGCGGTGTTGAGCGGCAGATAGACCGCCCCGATCCGCAAGGAGGCCAGATAGGTCAGCAGCGCATCGGCGCTTTTTTCCACCTGAACCGCGATACGGTCGCCGGGCTTGACGCCGGAGGCGCGGAACAGATTGGCCATCTGCCCGCTGCGCGCGACGGCTTGGGCATAGGTGATCGCGCCGCCATCGGGCAGGATCAGAAAGGGCGCATCGGGCGCGGCGATGCTGCGGTTGAGGAAGATCGAGAAGAGGTCTTGCGCCATGATGTGTCCCTTGAACCGATTTTGGGAATCCGTGAACGCACGCCCATACAACATGGTTGATTGCGGTTCTAGTGTATGCAAGAAGTGGGAATGAGAAAATTATCGCATACACGCGGCGCGATGGCAAACGGGGTGGATCATGTCTGAGGAAGCGCCCAATCTGCTGCTCTCCGAACGCATCCGCATCGCGCTGGCCGATGAGATCACCACCGGGCAACTGGCGCCGGGCAGCGCGCTGGACGAGCAGCAGATCGGCGACCGCTTCGGCGCCTCGCGCACGCCGGTGCGAGAGGCGATCCGGCAATTGTCCGCCGTGGGCCTGGTCGAAATGCGGCCTCGGCGCGGCGCGGTCGTCTCGGGCGTCAGCACCCAGCGCATCATCGACATGTTCGAAATGAGCGCCGAGATCGAGGCCATGTGCGTGCGTCTGGCCACCTATCGCATGAACCCGGTCGAGCGCAGCCGTCTGGCCCAGCTTCACGAGGATTCCGAGGCGATGGTCGCGGCGGGCGATATTGACGCCTATGACCGGATGAACTGGGATTTCCACCAGACGATCTATGAAGGCACCCACAATGCCTTCATCGCCGAACAGGCGCTGGGCCTGCGCGACCGGATGGCGGCCTTTCGGCGCACGCAATTGCGCGGGGGCGGCCGCCCGGCCAAATCGCGGGCCGAGCATGGCGAATTGCTGGCCGCGATCATGCGCGGCGATGGCGAGGAGGCGGCGCGCTGTATGCGCTCGCATATGTTCAACGCCTCGCTGGCGCTGGAAAGATTTACTGCGGGACGCTGAGAATAGCGGCGCTGAAAAATACGGGCGCAGGAGAGGGATGTAATGGCAATCTATGGAACTGCGCTGCTCGCGCTCTGCACGCTGATCGGCGTGGCGCTGGGCGAGGCTTTGGGCATGGCGCTGCATGTAAAGGCCAATGTCGGCGGGGTGGGCATTGCGATGATGCTGCTGATCGCGGCGCGGCTGTGGCTGGCGCGGACGGGGCGGCTGACGCCGGGGCTGAAGCTGGGGGTCGAGTTCTGGGCCTTCATGTATATTCCCATCGTCGTGGCCATGGCGGCGCAGCAAAATGTGCTGGCGGCGCTGGAAGGCGGGCCGATGGCGGTGCTGACCGGCGTGGTTGTCGTGGCGATCTGCTTTGGCCTTGTCGCGCTGCTCAGCCGAACCGCAGGAACCCATCATGATTGAGATCGCCCATAAGGTCATCGCCGATCAGTCGCTGGTGCTCGCCTTTGCGGCGGTCGGCGCGCTGATGTGGATCAGTGCGATGCTCTCGCGCCTGCTGTTTGCCGGTCGCATCCATGCCAGCGCGATTGCGATCATGGCTGCGCTGGCGCTGGCCTGGTATGGCGGTATCATCACCGGGGGCAAGAAGGGGCTGGCCGATGTGCCCGCCTTTGCCGGACTGTTGCTGATGGGCGGGGCGATGCTGCGCGACTTTGCCATTGTCGCCACCGCCTTTGAGGTGGATCCCATCGAGGCGCGCAAGGCGGGCCTGCTGGGCGCCTTTGCACTGCTGCTGGGCACGGTGGTGCCCTTTGCCGTGGGCGCGGGCATCGCGTGGAGTTTCGGCTATCGCGATGCCGTCTCGCTTGCCACTTTGGGCGCGGGGGCGGTCACCTATATCGTCGGGCCGGTGACGGGGGCGGCGCTGGGCGCATCCTCGCCGGTGATGGCGCTCTCCATCGCCACGGGTGTGCTCAAGGCCGTGCTGGTGATGGCCACCACGCCGATGGCTGCGCGCTTCATGGGCCTGAACAATCCGCGCAGCGCGATGATCTTCGGCGGTCTTGCCGGAACGGTCAGCGGCGTGGCAGGGGGCCTTGCCGCCACTGACGAGAAACTGGTGCCCTATGGCGCGCTGACGGCGACGTTCCACACCGGGCTGGGCTGCCTGCTTGCGCCCTCGGTGCTGTTCCTGATCGTCAAGGCTGTGGTTTAGGCCGCAGCATCAAAAGCGCCACCATCCCCAACGCCAGCCCAGCGCCTATTGCCGCGCCGCCAAAAGGCGCGGCATAGGTCGCATGTTGGGCCAGTGCGCCCGCCAGCGGCCCGGTCAGGCACAGCGCCACATCGATGAACAGCGCGAAGGTGCTGAGCGCCGTGCCCCGGCTCTGTTCGGGTACGCGCTCGATCACCAGCACGCCCAGCGCCGGAAACACCATCGCAAAGCCAAAGCCGGTTACCGCCGCCCCGGCAATCGCCAGATGCGCGCTGGGCGCGGCGGCCATGATGGCCAGACCCGCCAGTTCCACCGCGATGAACACCGCCGAGACCGGCAGGCCCCCATGGCGCGCCACGCTGCGCACGAACAACAGGCGCGAGACGATGAAGGCGCAGCCAAAAGCGGTCAGCGCCATCCACGCATCGGCCCAGCCAAAGGCGTTGAAATAAAGCGTGACGAAAGAGGTTATCACCCCAAAGCCGACGGTCGCCATGGCCAGCGCCGCGCCAAAGGGCAGCACGGCGCCAAACACCGTGCGCATCGGCCAGCGCTGGGCGCTCGGCACGCGGGCCGCCGGTTGAGGCCAGACGAAAGCCAGCCCCGCCGCGCCCAGCAGCAGCAGCGCCACGCCCAGCGCCATCACTCCGCCCAGCCCGAAAATCCACACGCCCGCCGGGGCGCCGCCCGCAATCGCGGCATAGGTGGCGATCCCGTTCCACGAGATCATCCGCGCCGATTGATGCGCGCCCAGCTGCATGATGCCCCATGCCATCGCGCTGGTGCTGACCAGACTTTCGCTGAAACCCAGCAGAATGCGTGATGCCATCATCACCGCCATGGCCGCCATCGGTGCGGTGATCCACAGCGCGGCAACGGTCGTGATCCCTGCGCCAAGGCAGCAGACAAAGCCCAGCACGATGGCCCGGCGCGGCCCCGAACGGTCGATCATCGGGCCGACCACGATGCGGCTGAGCACCGTGGCGACATATTGCGCGGAAATGAGAAAACCGGCCACCACCGGGCCAAAGCCCAGTTTCAGCGCCCATCCCGGCAGCACCGCCAAAGGCAGGCCCACCGCGAAATAGGCAAGGCCTGTGCATCCCGCGCAGAGGAAGATGCTGCGCGCTGGGGAATCTGTGGTCATAATCTCCGTTCCGGTTGAGCCTGTCGGGCTTAACCGGACGGTACACGAAACCGAGCGATAATCATCGCCCAAATGACACCGCTAGCCATAGGCGCGCAGGAAAGCATCCACCGCGCCCGTCACCATGGTCTTGGTGTCCAGTTCGGGCTCTGCGCCATAGAGCATCGGATAGAGCGCGCCCGATTCCAGCATGCCCTTGAAATGCATCGCGGCCATCTTCGCGTCCCCTTTGGGCAGGTTGCCCCGCTCCATCACCGCGGCAATATAACCTGCGATTTCTTCCCATCCGCGCTTGGGACCAAGGCGGTAGAGCGTGGCGCCGAGACCGTTATTGGTCCCGCCCTCGGCAATCGCTGTGCGCACACAGCACAGATGCTGAGGCAGCGCGATGAAGTTCACATAGGTCTCGCCAAAGCGCTGCAAGACCTTGCGAACATCGGGTTCGCTGGGGTCCAGCAGGTCGATCATGGCCTGACCCTGTTCCTCCATGGCTTCGATCATGGCGGTGGCGAACAGCTCCTCCTTGGACTGGAAATAGCTGTAAAGAGTAGCTTTTGAACCACCAACACGCGCCGAGATCTGGGCCATGCTGACCCGTCCGAAGCCGACTTCGCGAAACAGGCTTGTGGCCGCTTCCAGAATGCATTGGCGGCGGGAATCAGATTTCTGCCGCATATGTCCCTCTCTTTTCTAAACTGGCCTGTACAGTTTTCTCTTGACGAAGCAAGCAAAATCGATAACTGAACCGTTCAGTATGGTTTTAAAGGTGAGCAAATGAGTCGCTTCCTCCCCCCGGCGTGGCACCCCACAGCAGCCCTGACCCTTTTGGCGGGCAGCCTGCTGGCCACGCCTGCCTTGGGCGCCAACCCCCTCCCATCCCCGGCGCCCAAGGCCCCCCAAACGTTCGCCGCCAGCCAGAGCCTGTCCGATACCCAGGGACAATGGCCGGTCGATGGCTGGTGGCGGGCCTATGGGGACGAGCAGCTCTCGGCGCTGATTGCCGAAGGGATGGAGGGCGCGACCGACCTGCGCGTGGCGCAGGCGCGCTATGCCGCCGCCGCCGCTACGGTTGGCGATGCGCGCGGCGCGCTCATGCCGCGCCTGTCGGGCAATGCCGATGGCGGCTTGGCCAAGCAGAGCTACAACTACCTCTTCCCCGCCGCCTTTGCCCCCAAGGGATGGCGCGAGACCGGTCAGGCCTCGCTCAACCTGAACTGGGAAATCGACTTCTGGGGCAAGAACCGCGCCGCCCTGCGCGCCGCCAAGGCCGATCGCTCGGCCGCCGAGGCCGAGGCCGCCGCCGCCCGTCTGGCGGTTTCGACCGGCATCGCCACCGCCTATGCCGATCTGGCCGCGACCTATGCCGAACAGGATGCCGCGCAAGAGGCCGCCAAGATCCGCGCGCAGACGCTTTCACTGATCGAACAGCGCCGCGATCAGGGGCTGGAGAATGAAGGCGCCGTGGCCCGCGCCCGCGCCAATCTGGCCAGCGCGCAGGGTGATCTGGCTGCGATTGACGAACAGATCGCGCTGGGCCGCCACCGGCTTGCCGCGCTGATCGGGGCAGGGCCGGATCGCGGCCTGTCGATTGCGCGCCCCGCCGTGTCCCATCTGGCCAGCCCCGGATTGCCCGAGAATATTCCGGCGCAATTGCTGGGCCGCCGTCCCGATATGGTCGCCGCGCGCGCCCGTGCCGAGGCCGCCGGGGAACGCATCAAGGTTGCCCGCGCCGCTTTCTATCCCAATATCAACCTGTCGGCGCTGATCGGCCTGCAATCTTTGGGCCTGTCCAATCTGGTCAAATCCGGTTCGGAATATGGCTCGGTCGGCCCGGCCGTCACCTTGCCGATCTTTGACGGCGGGCGTCTGGTGGCGCGCAAGCGCGGGGCGCAGGCCGATTATGCGGTGGCCGTCGCGCAATATGACGGCACGCTGGTCCATGCGCTTCAGGAAATTGCCGATGCCGCCACCAGCCGTCAGGAACTGACCCGCCGCCTTTCCAGCGCGCAGGCCGCGCAGGCCGCCGCCCAATCGGCGTGGGATGTCGCCAACAACCGCTATCGCGGCGGATTGGCCACGGTGCTCGATGTGCTGGTGGCCGAAGATTCACTGATTGCCGCGCGCCGTGCCACGGCTGCCCTCAAAACACGTGCTTTCGCCCTGGATGTCGCGCTGGTGCGCGCGCTGGGCGGCGGCTTTCAGGCTTAAGGAGTTCCCCCCATGTCCTCTCCTCACTCGACTGTCGCCCGTATTCACGAACATGATGTGGAGCCCGAAGTGGAAACCATCGACGCTCAGAATGACGCCGCCAATACGGGCAAGCGCAAACAGATGTTCACCCGGCTGGGCCTTGGCATTGCCGCGATTGCGGTGGCTTACGCCGCCTATGACGTGCTGATCGCGTCGAACCATGTCGAAACCGACAATGCCTATGTCGGCGCCGATGTGGCGCAGATCACCACGCAGGTGACAGCCCCCGTGCGCGAAGTGCTGGTGTCGGACACGCAGGCGGTGAAAAAGGGCGATGTGCTGGTGCGTCTGGACGACACCGATGCGCGTATCGCTCTGGCCAAGGCCGAGGCCAATCTGGCGCTGACCGAACGGCGGGTGAAGGGGCTGTCGGCCACCGACCTTGGCCTGGGCGCCCAGATTGCCGCGCGCGCCGCCGATGAAGCCCGCGCCGCCGCCAGCCTGACCGCCGCCCGCGCCGATCTGGAAAAGGCCAGCGTGGATATGAAGCGCCGCGAGGCTCTGGCCGCATCCGGCTCGGTTTCGGGTGAGGAACTGACCGTGGCGCGCAGCGCTTTGGCCACCGCGACCGCCAATCTGCGCGCCGCCGAGGCCGCCGTGTCGCTGGCCGGGGCCAACCGCCAGGCCGCCAATGGCACGCGCGAGGCCAACCGCGTGCTGATCGAAAACACCACGCCCGAAACCAACCCCGAAGTCCTTGCCGCTCGCGCCACGCGCGATCAGGCCAAGGTCGATCTGGAACGCACGATCATCCGCGCGCCCTTTGACGGCATTGTCGCGCGCCGCTCGGTTCAGGTGGGCCAGCGCGCCGAGCCGGGCAAGGGCCTGATGTCGGTGGTGCCGGTCAATGCGGCCTATGTCGATGCCAATTACAAGGAAGTCCAGCTTTCCAAGGTCCATGCCGGACAGAGCGTGACGCTCAAGAGCGATCTCTACGGCTCCTCGGTCACCTATCATGGCAAGGTCGTGGGCTTTTCGGGCGGTACGGGCGCGGCCTTTGCCGTGATCCCGGCCCAGAACGCCACGGGCAACTGGATCAAGGTGGTTCAGCGCCTGCCCGTGCGCGTGGCGCTCGATCCCAAGGAACTGGCCGCGCATCCCTTGCGCGTCGGCCTGTCGATGACGGCTGACATCGACGTTTCGAAATGATCGCCGCCACCTCTCCTGACCGGCCCTTGGAGGGGGCGCAATTATGGCTGGTGGTGCTGGCCATTGCGCTGGGCAATTTTCTGGTGGTGCTCGACACCACCATCGCTAATGTCTCGGTGCCCACCATCGCCGGGTCGCTGGGCGTTTCCTCGTCTCAGGGCAGCTGGGTGATCACATCCTATGCCGTGGCCGAGGCGATCACGGTGCCGTTGACCGGCTGGCTTTCGGCCCGGTTTGGCGCGATGCGGGTGTTTCTCACCTGCTATCTGGCCTTTGCGGTGCTATCGGCGCTTTGCGGCATGTCCACCTCGCTGGGCATGCTGGTGGCCTGCCGCGTGGCACTGGGCCTGTGCGGGGGGCCGATCATGCCTCTGGCGCAGACTTTGATGCTGCGTCTCTTGCCGCCTGAAAAGCAGGTGCTGGGCACGGTGATCTGGGCGATGACCACGCTGATCGGGCCGATTGTCGGGCCGGTGCTGGGCGGGACGCTGTGCGATAATGTCGGCTGGCCCTCGATCTTCTTTATCGGCGCGCCGATTGCGGCGGGTGGTGGTCTTTTGCTGATGGCGCTGCTGCGCGGGCGGCGCGATGACATCGTCAAGGCACCTATCGACATGGTCGGCCTTGGTCTGCTGATCGTGTGGGTCGGTGCGCTTCAGATCCTGCTGGACGAAGGCCGCAACCATGACTGGTTCGCCTCGTTCGAAATTCAGGCGCTGGCGGTGATTGCCGCAATCGGCTTTGCCTGCTTCATGATCTGGGAACTGACCGAAAAGAACCCGATTGTCGATCTGCGCATCTTTCGCCATCGCGGCTTTACGGCCTCGGCGCTGACCTATTCGGTGGGTTTTGGCGCCTTCTTCGCCACGGTCGTGATCCTGCCTTTGTGGTTGCAGCAGAACCTTGGCTATACCGCCACCTGGGCGGGCTATGCCACAGGCGTCATGGGGGTGTTCGCCGTCCTGTCCGCGCCCATCGTCGGCCAATTGGCGGCCAAGATGGACCCGCGCAAGATCATCTTCACCGGCATCATGGGGCTGGCCGGGCTTGCCGCATGGCGCACGACCTTCAACAGCGATGTCACCTTCTGGCAGGCGGCTTTGCCCACCTTGATGACCGGGCCTTTCATGGTGATGTTCTTCATCCCCACCATCGGCCTTGCCATGGCCAGCGTCGATCCGGGCGAGGAAGCCAATGCAGCGGGCGTGTCCAATTTCATGCGCACCGTCGCGGGGGCCTTTGCCACCTCGCTGGTGCAGACGGGTTGGGAAAACGAGGCCACCCGCGCGCAGAGCGCGATTGCCGGGGCCATGCCGCAGGGGCAGGCCACCATCGACGGTATGGTCGATGGCGGACAAAGCAACGAAGGCGCCATCGCCTCGCTGACCCAATTGGTTCAGGGGCAGAGCGTGATGGTGGCAACGGTGCATATATTCGCGATTATTGCGGTCTGCTTTGTGGCCGCCGCCATGATCGTCTGGCTGGTGCCAAAGCCCAAGGGGCCGATTGACACGGCCGCCGCGCACTGATGCCAAAAGGGGTCGGAGATTTCCGGCCCCTTTTCAATTTGACCTTGGCTTGACCTTTGCCCCCGCGCCCGATACCCACGGCCCCAAGCGACAGGTTCCCCGCGAGGGGATCAAAAGGGAACACGGGTTCAAGACCCGGGCTGCCCCTGCAACTGTGAGCGGATAGCCATCGGCCCGATGCCATTGAGGGGGTAACCCCTTGAGAAGGCGGCCGAACCGGCATGGACCCGCGAGCCAGGAGACCTGCCTGACGCCGTCGTTTTTCGCTCCGACAGGGTGTGCGGCGCGGACGGGGTTTTCCTCGACAGCGACATTGTGGCTCTGCCGGATGGGCTTTCGGGCGGGATGCTTGTGCATGTCGCTTGGGCGCCTCGGGCGGGGCGTGAACGTCTGGCCGAGGGAATAGTCATGCCCGAATTATATGCGGATTTCCGGTAATGCTGCGCGCGGTGGATCAAGGGCCATGCGTGGTGGTCTGTTCGACATGTCGGGTTTCGGCCGATGCGCGTGAGGACGATGAGGGGCGGCGCGGCGGCGCGTTGTTGGCCGATGCGTTGCGTCGGGCGCAAGAGGGTGATCCGGCTTTGGCCGAGGTCGGGGTGGAGGAAATGCCCTGCCTGTTCGCCTGCCAGCGGCATTGCGTGGTGCAGATCCGCGCGCCGGGGCGGATCGGCTATGTGCTGGGTGATTTTGCGCCCGATGGCGATGCGGCCCGCGCGATCCTTGATTACGCCGCGCTTCATGCGGCCAGCGAGCATGGGCAGGTGCCCTATCGCCAATGGCCCGCGGGCGTGAAGGGCCATTTCATCACCCGCACCCCCCCCGAAGGATTTGTCGTCGCATGACCGCGTTTGCTTGCCCAGCGGATTTCCTTGCCGCGCTTTCGTCTATGCCCGCCGCAGATGCGGGGGCCATCGCCGTCGCCGCCGCGCGTCAGGCGCAATTGACCAAGCCTGCCGGATCGCTGGGCCGTCTGGAGGAAATCGCTCTGTTCATGGCCGGGTGGAGCGGGCGTGAAATCCCCGCGCTCGATCATCTTCAGGGCATCGTCTTTGCCGGTAATCACGGCGTGGCGGCCAAGGGCGTCAGCGCCTATCCGCCCGAAGTGACCGTCCAGATGGTGGGCAATTTCCATCAGGGCGGCGCTGCGATCAATGCTCTGGCGCGGACCTGCGGGGCGCATCTGACGATTGTTCCTATAGATCTGCATCGCCCGACGCAGGACATTTCGGGAGCCCCGGCGATGAGCGAGGAGGAATGCCTTACGGCCCTGAACGCGGGGGCAGGCGCGGTCGATCCGCGCGCCGATCTGCTGTTCGTGGGCGAGATGGGGATCGGCAACACCACCCCCGCCGCCGCGCTTTGCGCGCAGGCCTTTGGCGGGGGCGGGGCCGATTGGGCCGGGCGAGGCACGGGCCTCGATGCGCCGGGCGTGGCCCGCAAGGTGGCCGTGGTGGATGAGGCTCTGGCATTGCATGGTGCCGACATCCGCGATCCGTTCGATGCGTTGCGCCGCTTGGGCGGGCGCGAGATCGCGGCGATGGCGGGCGCGATTGTGGCCTCGCGGGGAATGCGGATTCCGGTGCTGCTCGATGGCTTTATCGCCTGCGCCTCGATCGCCCCCATCGCCGCGGCGGAGCCCGACATCACCGCACATTGCATGGCCGCCCATTGCTCGGCCGAAGGGGGCCATGCCCGCCTGCTGGCCCATCTTGGCCTCGCTCCGCTGCTGCATCTGGCTATGCGACTGGGCGAGGGCAGCGGGGCGGCGGTGGCCGCGCAACTGGTGCGCAGCGCTCTGGCCGCCCATGCCGAAATGGCCACATTTGCGCAGGCCGAAGTGGCCGGGGCCCTGTGAAGAATGGGGTGAAGGCGCGGACGCTCCACCTGATCCGCCATGGCGCGGTGGAGGGGGCGGGGTGCCTCAATGGCCACAGCGATGTGGCGCCCACGGCGGAGGGTCTGATCGCCTGCCGGACGCGCGCCCATGGTTTGTCGGCGGCGCGGGTGATTGCATCGGACCTGTCGCGCGCGCGGATGGCGGGCGAGGGGATTGCGCAGGATCTGGATCTGGCGCTGACCATCGATCCGCGTTGGCGTGAGCTGAATTTTGGCGCGTGGGAGGGCCGAGATCCGGCTGAACTGGGCGGGGCCATCGCGCCATTCTGGGATGACCCGCAGACCAATCCGCCCCCCGGCGGTGAAAGCTGGGGCGATATGCAGGGCCGCGTGGCGCAGGCCTTGCTGGCCATTGAGGAGGACGCGCTGGTCATCACCCATGCCGGGCCGATGCGCGCGGCGCTGGGCCTGCTGCTGGGCCTGACCTATCGCCAGACTTGGGCCTTTCATCTGCCCTATGCCGCGCGGATCAGCCTGCGCCTGTGGGGCGATGGGGCGCAGGTGACGGAATTGATCGCATGAAACATCTGATCCTCGCGCTGCAATTCATGACGCGCCTGCCGCTGCCCGCGATAGAGGCGGACAAGCAGGATTACGCCAAAGCGATGCGCTGGTTTCCCGCCGCCGGGCTGGTGGTGGGGGGCTGCGTGGCGGGTGCCGTCTGGGCGCTGGGGCGGGTCGATCCGTGGCTGGGCGCGCTGGGCGGACTGGCGGCCTGGGTGGGAATGACGGGCGCGCTCCATCTCGACGGGCTGGGCGATATGGCCGATGCGGCGGGCGCGGCGCATAAGGATCCGGCGCGCCTAAAGGCCGTTCTGTCCGACCCCCATATCGGCAGTTTCGGCGCGGTGGCCATCGTCATGCAATTGCTGGCCAAACTGGTGCTGCTCCATGATGTCGGGGATGCGCTCTGGCTGGTGCCGGTGGCTGCGGCGGCGCGGGTCGGGCCGTTGGTCTGGACGCTGGTGCTGCCCTCGCTGCATGAAGGGTTGGGTACGCTGTTTCGCGATGGCGTGGGCTGGCGGCATGTGGTGATGTGGGGCGCTGGGCTGGCGCTCGCTTTGCCCGTTGCGCCTTGGCTGGTGATGGTTGTTCCGGCGATCGCTCTATGGGCGCTTTGGATCAGGCGGCGGATAGGCGGCATTTCTGGCGATGGTCATGGCGCGGGGATTGAACTGGTTGAAACCGCGCTGCTGCTCGCCATGGTCTGCGCGCGATGAGCGAGGGTTTTACCCATCACGGTGGCGCTCTGGCGGCGGCGGCGCGGTATTTCGGCGGCGAGGACTGGCTCGATCTGTCCACCGGGATCAACCCCGCGCCATGGCCCGGCGCCATCGAGGCTGACTGGCAACGCCTGCCCGAACGTGAGGCTTTGGTCGCGCTGGAGGCGGGGGCGGCGGCGCATTTTGGCGTCTCGCCCGACTATTGCTGCGCCGTGCCGGGCAGCGAGATGGCGCTGCGCCTGATCGGGCAATGGATTGGCGCGGGTTCCTATCGCTGGCCCGCCTATCGCACCCATGCTTCGGCCTTTCCCGATGGCGAGGCGGCTGATGGACCGGGCGGTGCGCGCGCCTTTCTGCTGGCCAATCCGAACAATCCCGATGGGCGGATCACTCCTGCGCGGGATTTGCAGGCATGGCATGATGATCTGGCCGCGCGCGATGGCTGGCTGGTGGTGGACGAGGCCTTTGCCGATGCCACGCCCGAGGTTTCGGTGGCGAGCCGCGTTGGCGATTGGCACCGGCTGATCGTGCTGCGCTCCTTTGGCAAGTTTTTTGGCCTTGCCGGCCTGCGCCTCGGCTTTGTGCTGGGACCGGGGCCGGTGGTGGCGATGCTGCGCTCCATTCTGGGCGATTGGCCGCTGGGGGCGGGGGCCTTGGTGGCGGGCGTGGCGGCCTATCGCGATGGGCCATGGATCGCGCAGGCGCGGCGCGATCTGGCGGCGCGGGCGGGGCGGATGGACGATCTGCTGGCGGCTCATGGGTTCAAGGTTTTGGGCGAATGTCCGCATTTCCGGCTGATCGAAGGGGCCGATGGCCTGTTTGACCGGCTGGCGCACCATCGCATTCTGACCCGCCCGTTTGATTACAACCCGCATTGGCTGCGTCTGGGCATTCCGGCGGCAGAGATGGAGTGGGTGAGATTGGCCGGGGCTTTGCGGAATGGCTGATCCGGTGGCGCTGGGAGCGATGGTGCTGGAGGTGGCGCTGGGCTGGCCGGGATGGCTCTATCGTTGGGTGGGCCATCCGGTGGGCCTGTTTGCGCGGATTATCAATGGGGCGCAGCATATCGGCAATCGCGGCGGCGCGGCGGCACGGCGCGTGGCGGGCGTGTTCACGGTGGCGCTGTTGCTGATCGTGGCGGGCGGCGGGGCGTGGGCGCTGCAATATGCCGCCCTGTCGCTGGGGCCTGCGGGATGGCTGCTGGCGGCGGCGATGGCATGGCCCGCGCTGGCGATGCGCAGTCTGGATGATCATGTTCGCGCGGTCTGGCGGGCTTTGAGGATGGGCGATTCGGCGGCGGCGCGGCGGGCGGTGGGGATGATCGTCGGGCGCGATACGGCGGATCTGGACGAAAACGGCGTGGCGCGCGCCGCCATCGAAAGTCTGGCCGAGAGCTTTTGCGATGGCGTGCTGGCCCCGCTGTTCTGGTTGCTGGTGCTGGGCCTGCCGGGGGCTTGGGCCTATAAGGCTTTGAATACGGCCGACAGTATGATCGGCCACCCGGAGCCGGACCTGCGCGATTTCGGCTGGGCGGCGGCGCGGGCGGACGATCTGGTCAATCTGATCCCGGCGCGATTGTCCGGGGTGGCGCTGTGTCTGGTGGGCGGCGGATGGCGGATCATGTGGCGCGATTGCCGCCGCCATGCCTCGCCCAATGCGGGGTGGAGCGAGGCGGCGATGGCGGGGGCGCTGGGCGTGCGCCTTGCCGGGCCGATCAGCTATGATGGCGTCTTGCGCGACAAGGTATGGATCGGCGATGGACCGCCTGCGCGCTGGGAGGATCTGGGGCGGGCGTTGGCGATTTATCGGCGGGCTTGCGTGATGGTGTTTGTGGTCGTGGGGGCAATATGGCTGCGATAATGTTGCAGGGCACGGGATCGGATGTCGGCAAATCGGTGCTGGTTGCCGGGATCTGCCGGGCGTTGGCCAATCGGGGTCTGCGCGTCCTGCCCTTCAAGCCGCAGAATATGTCGAACAATGCCGCCGTCACCGTCAATGGCGGTGAGATCGGGCGGGCGCAAGCGCTTCAGGCGTTGGCGGCGCGAGTGCCGTTGCACACCGATATGAACCCGGTTTTGCTCAAACCTCAGGCCGACCGGACATCGCAACTGGTGGTTCATGGCCGGGTGCGCGGCACGCTGGGTTCTGGCAATTTCCGCGAGGGGCGGCGGGGGCTGCTGCCCGAAGTGCTGGAGAGTTTTGCGCGGTTACAGGACCAATGCGACATTGTGGTGGTCGAGGGCGCAGGATCGCCTGCGGAAATCAACCTGCGCGAGGGCGACATTGCCAATATGGGCTTTGCCCGCGCGGCGGGCGTGCCGGTGGTGTTGGTGGGCGATATTGACCGGGGCGGGGTGATCGCCTCGGTGGTGGGCACGCGGGCGGTGATTGATCCGCAGGATGCCGCGATGATCCATGGCTTTATCATCAACAAGTTTCGCGGCGATCCCGCTTTGTTTACCGATGGTTATGCAGCCATTGAGCAGCGCTCCGGCTGGCGCGGTTTCGGGCTGGTGCCTTGGCTGAGCGATGTGGTGCGCCTGCCCAGCGAGGATGCGGTGGTGCTGGAAAAGGGGCGCCGGATGGCGGGCGACCGGCTGATCGTGGCCTGCCCGATCCTGCCGCGCATTGCCAATTTCGATGATCTTGATCCGCTGAAGATGGAGAGCGGGGTCGAGGTGGTGATGATCCCGCCGGGGACGCCGATCCCGGCGGAGGCGGGGCTGATCGTCCTGCCCGGATCGAAGGCGACTATGGCCGATCTGGCCGCGATCCGGGCGCAGGGGTGGGATATCGACATTCTGGCGCACCATCGGCGTGGTGGGGTGGTACTGGGCATTTGCGGCGGGTATCAGATGCTTGGGCGCAGCATTGCCGATCCGTTAGGCATTGAGGGCGTCCCCGGCGAGGCGGCGGGGCTGGGCCTGCTGAATGTGACCACGGTGCTGGGCGAGAGCAAAATGCTGCGGCAGGTGCGGGGCGAGGCGCTGGGCGCGGATTTTGCCGGATATGAGATGCATATGGGCCAGACCAGCGGCGCGGCGCACCCCTTCGCCCGGTTTGATGATGGGCAGGAGGATGGCGCGATCAGCGCCGATGGGCGCGTGATGGGCACCTATTGCCATGGGTTGTTTGGCTCGACCGATTTGCGCGGGGCTTTGCTGGCGCGGTTGGGGGCGGCGTCGGATGGGGGCGATTATGCCGCCGGGGTCGATGCGGCGCTGGATGCCGTGGCCGCCGCGTTGGAGGAGCATCTGGATATGGACGGGCTGATCGCGCTGGCGCGGGGGGCGGCATGAACTCGTTGCTGATCCTTGGTGGCGCGCGTTCGGGCAAGAGCAGCTATGGGCAGGCGCGGATCGAGAGCATGGCGGGCGATTTGACCTATATCGCCACGGCGCAGGCGTTTGATGCGGAAATGGCCGAAAGGATCGCGCATCATCAGGCCGACCGGGGGCCGCGATGGCACACGTTGGAGGCGCCGCTCGATTTGCCTGAGGCTGTTGCTGCGGCGCAGCATGGGGCGGTGCTGGTCGATTGTCTGACGCTCTGGGTGTCGAACCTGATTTTGGCGGAGCGGGATTGCGACGCGGCGGGCGAGGCCTTGTGCGCGGCGGTGGCCGATTGCCGCGTGCCGATTGCGCTGATCGCCAATGAAGTGGGGCTGGGCATCGTGCCCGACAATGCGCTGGCGCGGCGCTTTCGCGATGCGGCCGGATGGCTCAATCAGCGCCTTGCGAAAACGGTGGATGAGGTCGTGTTTGTAGCTGCCGGATTACCGTTATTTCTCAAGTCCGAAGCGTAAGTGGGTCAATATCAGCTTCCCTCTTTTCTGATCGGTTCGCGCAGCCCTCTGGGCGCCTGAAGGTATGAGCAAAGCTGGGAAGGGCGCGATTGGGATGGGTGCGTTCCGTCATCGCTACGTTCGTCAGGGCTGACCTCTCACAGTCTCCAACCAAAATTTCGCGGCGTGTCACGCTTCGAGTTGACTCGTGTTTAGATAGTAATTAAACGTCGTTTAGATAAAGGGTGAGCCGGCCGATAGCGCGGTACCCAAAAGCCTATGAGGAGCGCGCTCGAAAAATGAGCGGCAAAATGGGAGGAGCGACATGGGTAAAATTTTCAAAGTCATAATGGCCTCAACGGCGCTGGTTGCCTGTTCGCCTGCGCTGGCGCAGACGGCGCCGGGCAAGCAGGCGAAGAGCGATGACAAAGGCGTGCCCGACATTGTCGTGACCGCCAACCGCGTGGAATCCAGCGCTCAAAAGACGCCGGTCGCGCTCACCGTTTACCGCGGCGCGGAACTGACCGCGGCGGGCGTCACCAGCGTTGCCAATCTCTCGCGCGTCGACCCCAGCGTTAATTTCACCGCGCGCAATGGCGCGGGCTATATCGCGGTGCGCGGCATTGCCTCGACGGACGTGACCGAAATCGGCGATCCTTCGGTGCCGATTGCCCGCGACGGGTTTTTCACCAACCGTTCCTTCAGCATCAACACATCCATGTATGACCTTCAGCGCGTGGAAGTTCTGAAAGGACCGCAAGGCACGTTGTTCGGCCGCAATTCCACCGGCGGTCTGGTCAGCCTGATCACCGCGCGCCCGGGCAAGCAACTTGGCGGCTTTGTCACCATCGAGGCGGGCAATTACCGCCAGATGAATGTCGATGCGGCGGTCGACCTGCCCTTGTCGGACAAGGTGCAATTGCGCCTGGCGGGGATTTCCCACCGCCACGACGGCTATCGCGAATTGCTCTCGATCGGTGGACGCGGCGATGATGATGCAACGCTTTCGGGCCGCGCTACGCTGGCCTTTCAACCCTTCGAGAATTTTGAAGGCCTGATCCAGTATCAGCATGACGATATCGACAATGTGGGCGATGTGGCTTTCAATACGACCATCGCCGCCGTGCCGACCAATTACGACCCCAAGCGCTTTGCCAGCTATGCGCCGACCAGCAACCGCCTGACAGGTGATCGCATCCGCTGGGAATTTGCGCTGCACGGCCTGCCGCTGGACGCCACCCTGTCCTATGCGGGCGGCTATGATAAGCAGAAGTGGGCGCACAAGCTGGACGGTTCGGGTTCGGCCTCTGCGCCTGCCACTTTCATTCAGAGCGAGCAGCCCGCGACATGGAACCATGAGGTTCGCATCGCCACGCCGCAGGACCGCATGGTCTCGGCGCAGGTGGGCTATTTCCACTTTGACGAAACCAGCCCGCTTTCGGCCGGTTTCCAGAATCTGTCGGGCGCGTATTCCGGTCAGTATCTGGTTCACTTCAATTATTTGACGAAGACGCAATCGGATGCCGTCTTTGGTCAGTTCGGCTTTAAACCGGCCGAAACGATCCGTCTGACCGCCGGTGCGCGCTATACATGGGACAAGAAGCAGCGGACCGGCGATTCCCAGTTGCGCTGTGATATCGCGGGCATTCCGCCGTTCCTGTATGGCATCATCGGTTGCTCGGGTACGCCGCCGGTCCATCCTGCCACGGATGCGGGCAATATTGCCCAATCCAAGCCGACATGGCTGCTGGGCGTCGACTGGACGCCGACCAACCGCAATATGGTTTATGCCAAATTCTCGACCGGCTATAAATCGGGCGGCTTCAATTCCAACGGTTCCGCGCCGCCCGTGCCCTATGGCGCTGAAAATATCACCTCGTGGGAACTGGGCACCAAGAACCGGCTGCTGGATGGGCAATTGCTGCTCAACGGCGATGTGTTCTATCAGACCTATCGCGGGTATCAGGCGTCGCAGGCCACCCCTGCGGTTTCCAGCGGCAGCGGCGTGTTCAACGTCGGCAATGCCACGATCTATGGCGCCGAAGCGCAGGCCGTGTTCAATGCGGGCGACCTTCGTTTTGAGCTGAACGGCACCTATCTGCACACCGAATTCGGCGCGGGCACTCAACCGATCCTGACCACCGATCCGGCCACCGGCAATGGCATCTCGCGTAATGTGGTCGGGCATCGCCTGCCCAACGCGCCGGGGCTGGCGGTTTCGGCCTCGCTGGAATACCGTTTCGACATGGGCAAGTCGGGGTCGCTCACCCCCCGCATCGACGGCAAATACAGTTCGAACTATTATTTCGATGTGTTCAACGACGTTGATACGGCTCAGAAGAGCTATGCCACCGGCAATCTCAGCCTGACCTATCAGCCTGAGAACAGCAAGTTGCAGATCGCCGTCTTTATTCGCAATTTCACCGACAAGACCGTGTATGCCAGTGCCCAGCGCAACTTTACCCCTACGCCTTTCGTCAACGCCTATCAGTTTCAGGCGCCCCGGACGTTTGGTGCGCGTGTGAACTATTCCTTCTAAACTCGGTTCAAATCCTTACCGTTGGGCCTGCCGAATATCATGCGGCAGGCCCATTTTTCTGTATTTCCAACTCATTGGAGGGAAATCCGTGGCCCAACTGTCCAGATTCTCCGTTCATTGCCTACTTTGCGGCGTCGCGGTGTTTTCGATGTTTGTGGTGGGCGGCCATGGGCGCGCTGCTTCCCCCGATGCCGATCGCATGGAGGAAGGGTTTCGCACCCCGCCCGCTTCGGCGCGCCCGCGGGTATGGTGGCATTGGATGAACGGCAATATCACCAAGGAAGGCATCGCGGCCGACCTTGCATGGATGAAGCGCATGGGCATCGGCGGGGTCCAGAATTTCGATATCGATCTGGATACACAGCAGATTGTCGACAAGCGCCTCGTCTATATGACCCCGCCATGGAAAGACGCCTTCCGCTTTGCCGCCTCCGAGGCACAGCGTTTGGGGCTGGAACTGGCGATTGCCTCTTCGCCCGGCTGGTCCGAAACCGGGGGGCCATGGGTCGCGCCGGAAGACGGGCTCAAGAAACTGGTTTGGAGCGAAACGCTGGCTCAGGGCGGCCGGCGCCAGACTATTCGCCTCAAGCAGCCGCCATCGGTTGCCGGACCTTTTCAGGATCTGGGCAATCAGGTTGAAGTGACGGAGCTGATTTCGGGCGAAACGCCCAAGGCCGGACCTGCCTTTTATCGCGATGTGAAGGTCTTGGCCGTGCCGGTCCCATCGGCTGAGCCATTGCCTGCGCCGCAATTGACCGATGGCGAGGGCAAGGCGCTGGTGGCCGCAAAAGGTCAAAGCGGGGCGCTGATCGCCAATGTCCAGCTTGGGCCGGTGATCGCAAAGACGGCGCCTGAACTCAGACTGGATTTTGGCCGTCCTATCACCATCCGCACGGTCACCCTGCATATTCCGGGCGGCGCCATCCCCCTCATCGGCCCGCTTTTGGCGCCGGTCCTGCAATCGAGCGCCGATGGCAAGGCGTGGTCCGACATCGCCACCGTCCCGCTCGAAGCGACGCCGAGCACGCTGGCCTTCAACCCGGTCACCGCCCGCTATTTCCGGCTGGTGATCAAGCCCGCTCATGCCTCCGCCAATGGCAATCCGGCGCCCGATGAGCACGCCGGCGATCTGGCCATGGACGATGTGTTCGGCAAGGGCATGGGCCGTCTGATCTCCGCGCCTGTCACCATCGGCCTGCTGGATTTGGGCGCGGAAACAAAGATCGACCGCTATGAGGTCAAGGCGGGCTTTTCCATCACCCCGGACTATTACGCGCTTCCTGCCGTGCAGGATGGCGCCACCGGCCCGGCGGCGGACCGCACGCTCGATCTGACCGACCGGATGAAGCCGGATGGCACGCTGGACTGGACCCCGCCGTCCGGCACGTGGAAAATCCTGCGCTTTGGCTCCTCGCTGGTGGGCAAGACCAACCATCCGGCCCCGGCCGAAGCCACGGGGTTGGAAGTCGACAAATATGACGCCGATGCCGTCCGCCGCTATCTTGAGCATTACCTTGCCAATTATCGCGATGCGGCGGGCGAGGGCATGATGGGCGCGCAGGGCGTGCGGGCGTTACTCAACGATTCCATCGAGATCGGCGCGGCCAACTGGACGCCGCGCATGATCGAACAGTTCAAACGGCTGCGCGGCTATGATCCGGTGCCATGGTTGCCGACTTTGGCCGGAATGCTGATGGGCACGCGTGAGGAGAGCGAGCGCTTTCTCTTCGACTATCGCCGCACCCTGTCCGATCTGATGGCCAGCGAGCATTACGGGACCATCGCCGATGTGGCCCATCGCCACGGCCTGAAAGTCTATGGCGAGGCGATTGAGGGCAATCGGTCGAGCTTTGGCGATGACATGGCCATGCGCCGTTATGCCGATTATCCGATGGCGGCCATGTGGGCCTTTCCGGCCAAGCAGGGCCCCGCGCCCTCCTATGTGATCGACGTTCGCGGGGCCGCCTCGGTCGGCCATATTTATGGCCAGAACATCATTGCTGCGGAATCGATGACCGCCGGTATGGCGCCATGGGCGTTTGGCCCCGCCGATCTCAAACATATCATCGATCAGGAATTCGTGCTGGGTGTCAACCGGCCGGTTGTCCACACCTCGGTGCATGTGCCGGTCGAGGATCGCAAGCCCGGCCTGTCGCTGGCCGGGATCGGGCAATTCTTCAACCGCAACGAGAGCTGGGCCGAACTGGCCAAACCCTGGGTGGATTACCTCTCGCGCAATGCCTTTATGCTGCAACAGGGGCGCAACTGGGCCGATGTTGCCTATTTCTATGGCGAGGAAGCGCCCCTTTCGGGCCTGTACGGCACGCGGCCCGTGGCCGATGCGCCCAGCCGTTACGCCTATGATTTCGTCAATGTCGATGCCCTGACCTCGGTGCTGGCCAATGACGGAGATGCGTTGGTCTCGCCCGGCGGTGCGCGCTATCGCGCCCTTTATCTGGGCGGCTCTTCGCGCCGGATGACACTGCCCACCTTGCGCCGGATTGCCCAACTGGTCGAAGGCGGGGCGACGGTCATCGGCATTGCGCCGGAAAGTTCGCCGGGGCTGATGAATGATCAGCGGGAATATGACGCGCTGGTGCGCAAATTGTGGCCCGCCTCCGGTGGGGTGGCCCATGTGGGGAAGGGGCGGGTGATCGCCTCGACCAACATGGACCGGAGCTTGGCGGATCTGGGCATTGCGCCGGATTTTCGCGCCATGGGCGGCACCGACAAGGCCGACATTGCCTTTGCCCATCGCCACCTTGCCGACGGCGAGAGCTACTTTCTGGTCAACCGCAGCGGGCAGACGGAGCGCTTTGAGGCCCACTTCGCGGTCTCGGGCAAGGCGCCGCAATTGTGGCATGCCGAAACCGGCGCGGTGGAGGAGGCGGCCTATCGGATGGCCGGGAACGAAACCATTGTCCCGATGGAGATGAAGGCGGGCGATGCCGTGCATGTGGTGTTCCGCCGCCCCGCCGACAGCGGCGAGCGGCGCATCGCACCGGCCGCCAAGGGGGCGATGGCGACACTGACCGGCCGTTGGGAGGTGCGGTTTGAAGCGGGACGCGGCGCGCCCGCACAGATCGACATGGGGGTTCTGGCACCGCTGGATCAGAATGCCGATCCACGGGTCCGCCATTTCTCCGGCATCGCCACCTATTCCACGAGCTTTGCCCCGCCCAAGGGATGGCGGCCCGGTCAGCCGCTCTCGCTCGATCTGGGCGAGGCGCGCGAAATTGCCGAGGTGTCGGTGAACGGAAAGGCGGCAGGCTCGGTCTGGCGGGCGCCCTATACGGTCGAGGTGGGCGCGCTAACCCGTCCGGGCAAGGCCAACCGCCTCGAGATCCGCGTGGCCAACCTGTGGGTCAACCGCCTGATCGCGGATGCCGACCCTGCGGCGAAGAACAAGGTTTCGTGGACCTCTGTGCCTACCTACAAACCCACTGCCGCCTTGCGCCGCTCGGGTCTGATCGGGCCGGTCACGCTTCAGGCGGGACGGTGAAAATCCGGACAGATAAAAACCGGCGGACCCCGTTGGGATCCGCCGGTTTTTATTGTGTTCAAGTCACGGCTTGCGCGTGATCGTGGGCAGATGGTCGATGGGTTGCAGGGTGATGTTGCGGAAATAGGTTTCCGCGCCTTCCGATTGCAACTGGATGCGTCCTGCCGTCAGCGGGATCACCTTGCCGGTCTTCTCATCCTTGGTGGTCAGCGCGTTGGCCGCCATCACCGGCACCCCATTGACCACATGGATCGAATTGTCGCCATAGACATAGAGGTCGAGCGTGTTCCATTGGCCCAACGGCTTTTCGGCATCGGTGCCCGCATCCACATTATAGGCGGGGAACTGCACCGGCGCCAGCTTGCCCCCCGGCATATAGCGGCGGCCGGGATAGATGATGGCGGGATCATGCGCCACCTCCACCTTGGCCCCCACGCGCCAGTCCACCGTGGTGAAGGAATGCGTGCCCTTGGCATCGCCCACCGTCAGCAACATGCCCACCGAATGGGGCACGATCTCGAATTCCACGCCGGACATCCATGTGCCGAAGAACGCGCCATAGTTGCCATGCGAATGATAGACCACGCCATTGTTGCGCGGCATGGGCATCCAATGGCCGGGGCCCCATTTGAACTGTAGGCGCAGATGGTAATTGCGATAGGGCTGTTTGGTGATCAGGCCGCCGAACAGCTTGCCGCTGGAATAGATCGCCGGGGCGCCGTCCTCCTTCACGACCTTGAAGACGCCATAGGTATCATGGTTGAGGCCGATGGGCTCGCTGCTGGGCGTGCCATAAGTGGTGGCGGGCACGGTATAGCCCAGCCAACTGTCCCAGCCCGACAGATCGCGACCATTGAACAGCGGGACGGGTTTTCCGGCCTTGGGCAGGTTGGTCAGCGTCAGGTGCATCGGCTGATAGGCCGGATCAGCCGCGATGGCCGCTTTCTGCTCGGGGGTGGAGCCATCGGGCGGCCCCTCCTGGGCATAGGCGGGGGTAAGGGGGGCCGTCAGCAAAGTGCAGCCCAGCAGTGCCTTGCGAAAAAGCATCAAATATCTCCAATTGGATCAAAAGAGGGGCGATCAGGACGCATCGGCGTCCAGCGGGGCCAGATGTGGCTTTGGCTGATCCACCGCATCGGCCAGATCGAAGGGCGATGGCGTCAGCGCGATCAGATCGGCATCGGCCACCGGATCAATCGGGTCCGGGCGGCGGCACCGGGTCTGCATGGTGATCGCTTGGCCGATACGGGCCGATTGCGCGATGGCTTCCATCACCTCGACCGCATGGACGATGAAGTCGGGTGCGGTACGGTGCTGGCGGCCATGGCGCAGCGCAAGGACGAGATCGGTCAGCCCGACGCCGCGGTAATCGGCCACGGGCTGGCCCGCGTGGTTCAGGCGATTGGGTTGGGAAAAGGGCAGGTCATGGCCGGGCAGGGCGGAGCGCCCTTCGCCGGGGCGGAGCAGCGATGGCTCGCCGCTGAAAAAGATCGGGTCGGCCAGCGAGAGAATGCCCTGCGCGCCATAGAGTTCGCCCGGCCGCTGGATCGGCGCCACCACATCGAGCGACATGGTCAGATTGACGAAGCCGGTTTCAAATTCCAGCGTGGCATTAAAGGTGGTGTCGACCTCGACGGTAAAGGAGGTTCCCGCCAGCGGACCACGCCGGATGGTGCGCTCTGCCTGCCCGCTGCCCGATGCGGCGAACACGCGGCGCACCGGCCCCAGCAGATGCAGCCACATCGTGATATAGTAGGGGCCGACATCAAACGGCGGCTCGCCGCCGGGTTGATAGAAGGCCGCCGGATTGGGGTGGAAATGTTCCAGCCCCGGCAGGCCCAGCAGCGATGTGCCGAACACCGGGCCGCCGATGGCGCCGCCGTCCAGCGCACGGCGCGCGGCCTGATGAGCGCTGCCATAGAATGTGTCGGGGGCCGATCCGATCAGGACGCCGCGCGCCTCGGCCCGTTCGGCCAGTTCCTCTGCCATTTTGCGCGACAGGGCGAAGGGCTTTTCGGAATAGACATGCTTGCCCGCCTCGATCGCGGCGCGGTTGATTTCTTCATGCGCGCTGCCGGGGGTCAGGTTGACGACCAGCTCGATCGCGTCATCGGCCAGCAATTGCGCCACGCCGGACCCGGTGGCGCCATAGGGCGCGGCGATGGCCTGGGCCTTGTCGCGGTTGCGGGTGGCGATTTTGCGCAGCGTCACGACCGAGGAGCGCGCAATGGCGCCCAGATACACCGGACTGATATCGCCTGCACCGATCACGCCGATGCAGACCGGATCGATAGCCATAATTTCTCTCCCGTATCGTTATCTAAACAACGTTTAAATAAATTCGTTTCACTGTCAATGGCGAAACTGTGTCTGGCGATCGAACAGGGAGGGATGGCGCCGCAACGCAAGGGAGAAGCCGCGCCTGTCGGCCTCCCCTGCGCGCATTTGACATCGCTCGCCCTTTAATCTAAACAGTGGTCAGATTAAAGGGCGCTGCTCCATCCATAGCTTGGCCCGAACTGCGGGGCGCGTCGGTAAGGGCGTCTCCCGCGATTTGCCCGAAGGTTGAGGTTTGTCATCATGAAGAGCCCAGTGGCGTCTGCCCCACTGTCGATATCCTTGCATCGTCATGGCGAGGCGGCGGCGGAACTGTCGGCGCGGCAAAAGTCGCTGGCGTTCTTTACGCTGCTGGCCGCTCTGGCGCTGGAAATCATCGACCTCACCATCGTCAACACGGTGCTGCCCGCCATTGAACATGACCTGCGGGCCGGTTCTGCTCAGTCGCAATGGGTGATCGCGGCCTATTCGCTCAGCTTTGCCGTGCTGTTGATTCTGGGCGGGCGGCTGGGCGATCTGTTTGGCGGGCGGCGCATGTTCCTGCTGGGCGTGGGCGGGTTTACAGCTTCGTCGCTGCTCTGCGGTCTTGCCGCAACACCGGACCATCTGATCGCGGCGCGGGCGCTGCAGGGCATGACCGGTGCGATGATGGCGCCTCAGGTGATGACCATGATCCAGTTGCTCTATGATCCGGTGGAGCGCATCGGGCGGATCGCGTGGTTTGGCGTGGTGGGCGGCCTGTCGGCCATCGTCGGGCCTTTGCTGGGCGGGGTGTTGATCGCGCTGAACCTGTTCGGGCTGGGGTGGCGGGCGGTGTTCCTGCTGAATGTGCCGATCGGCTTGTTGGCGGTGCTGGCTGGGATTGCCCTGCTGCCGCGGGCCGAGCGTCACCCGGATCGCAGGATCGACCTTGTCGGCACGGTGCTGTTTGGCGCGGGCCTGTTCGCCTTTCTTTTTCCGATGATTCAGGAAAAGCGCCATGGTTTTGATGCGGCGATGGTGGCGTGGTGGCTGGCCGCGCTGGGTTTGGCCGGGGCAGGGCTGATCCATCAACGCCGCCGTCAGCGCAAAGGGCAGGCCACCGTGATCGAGCCGGGCATGTTCGCCAACGACACTTTTCGTCTGGGCGTCCTGATTTCACTGGGCTTTTCGGCCGCCAACACGGGTTTTCTTTTCGTGTTCGCCTATGCGCTGCAACGCGACCTGGGCTTTTCCGCGCTGCAGACCGGCCTGTTGCACGTGCCGTTCAGCGCCGGGGTGATGTTTGCCATGGCCTTTCTGGTGCGCCGGTTTCTCGCGCAATATGGCCGTCTGGTGCTGATCGTTGGGGCCATCATCATGGGCGCGGGGTGCATGGGCATTCTGGGGTGGATGGCTCTTGGCGCTGTGCGGCCGGTGCTGCTCATTCCGGTTCTCCTGCTGGCCGGTGTGGGCATGGGGCTGGTTTCGGGGCCTTTGGGCGCGGTTTCGGTGGCGCGGGTCGAACGACAACAGGCCGGATCGGCCAGCGGCATCATCAAGACTGTCCAGCAGATGGGCGGGGCGCTGGGCATTGCCTTGGTCGGCTCGGCCTATCTCCGGTTTGCCGAAAACGGGCGCGGCGAGGCCGCAGCGCTTGCCGTGATGCTCGCCCTGCTGGCGCTGTGCCTGTTCTGGGCTGCGCGGCTGCCCAAGGAAATTTTCCCGCGCCAGGCGGGTTGAACATCAAACCATTGAAGAAAAGGAGAGTTTCAGGTGGAGGATCGCTTCAAATACGGCGTGTCTCTTTACAGCTTTACCGAGGATTTCGGCAGCGTCATGTCGATCGAGGAAGGCTTTGACCATATTGCCGACACGGGCGCCACGGGTATCGAGATCCTGGGCGAAACCCATGTCACGGGCTATCCCACGCCGGACAAGGCATGGCTGGACCGCTGGTTCGGCCTGCTGGACCGTACCGGGCTGGAGCCGACCAACATGTGCTCGTGGGTGGACACCAAGCTGCGCCTTGGCCAGTCGCTGTCGGTCGAGGAAGGGGCGGCAGAACTTACCCGCGACCTGACGCTGGCGCATCAGTTGGGCTTCAAGTTTTTGCGGCCCAAATTCGGCGTGATCTCCGCCGATCTGGTGCCGGACCCGATCTGGGCGCCTGCGGTCGAGCGCGTGCTGGATCTGGCGCACAAGCTGAACATCGTGATCTGCCCTGAAATCCACTCGCCCACGCCCATCAACCATCCGGTCGTCCATGGCTATATCGATTTCATCGAACGCACCGGCACCAAGAACTTCGCCTTGCTGATCGACACCGGGATTTTTCAGGATCGTCCGTTGAAAAGCTGGGTGCATGAAGTGCCCGAAGGCGACAGCGACCATGCCAAGCTGATCAACGGCATGAAGGTGAACCCGGAGGAACTGGTGGGCATCGCGCCCTACATCGCCTTTATTCAGGCCAAGTTCCACCACATCGACGACAACCTCCATGATGAGAATATCCCGTGGGAAAAGGTGATGCCGGTGCTCAAGCGCATTGGCTACACCGGCTATCTGTCGAGCGAATATGAGGGCGTGCGCGAGCCGTGGGTGGCGATCGACCAGGTGCGCCGCCAGCATGTGCTGCTGCGCCGACTTGAGGCTGCCTGCGACGCCGTGCCCGCCTAATCCCCCTTCAGGATGACCATCATGTATGAATTCCAATTGATCCAAAGCACCGGTTTTCGCAACCATGGACCCGAGGGCGCGCGCGACGGCGTTGAAGTGCGCCTGCGCCTGCCCAATTATCGCGGCATGCGCCTCTCGCTGCTGGACGGTATCGACGTTACGCTCGACGGCGAGTTCTTCAGTCACGAAGTCACCAGCCTGATCCTGGGCGGCACGGTGTATGACCTTGCCGCCATGCGCGATGCCACCACGGTGCGCTGGGCGATGGGCGAACATGCCAGCGTGCTGGTGCCCAAGCCGGGCGGGCTGCTGCCCGGCATTCATCATGTCAAGGTGGCGGCTCTGGTGCGCTCGCCCTATTTCCCGCCGCATCTGCAACCTTTGCCGGTGCATGGCGAGCGTCTGGCCACCATCGTGCTGCCCTGACGGGTCAGGGGCCGGTCAATTCTGGCTGGCCCCGGTTCGATTTGCTGCTAAGGGAACCGGCATATCGCAGGAAAGACATCATGGCGGAAAAGAAGCCCTATCACCGTGAAAATCTGAAACGGGATCTGTTTGAGGCAGGGCGGGACTTTGTGCAGAAGCACGGCCACCATGAGCTTTCCATGCGCACGCTGGCCCAGTTGGCAAGCGTATCGCCGGGCGCCGCCTATCATCACTTTGCCGATCGGCGGGCGATCCTTCTGGCTGTGGCGATCGACGGTTTCGAACGGTTGCTCAATCAGGTCATCGAGCCGCAGGAAACCGAGCTTTCGCCGGTGGAGATGATCAAGGCCGGAGCATCGCGCTTTGTCCGCTTCGCCTTGGAAAACCCCTACCTGATCGAACTGATGTATGAGAGCGAGCTGACCCGGCCCCAGATCGATCCTGCATTGCATCACTATCAGGAAATCAGCCACGCCAAAGGGGTGGCCGTCATCCGGCAATTCCTGCCCGATATCAGCGACAAGGAAGCCGACCTGCGCAATATCACCTTGTGGACGTCGATTTATGGTCTGGTGTCGATGATCAACAAGGGCATCATCAGGCCGTTCGAGAATGGCAAGGCCACCATTGACGACATTTCCGATTGGGTGCTTGAACGCGCCGCCCGCAGCACGATCGGCGATTGAGCAAGGACACTAACAACAACCTTCCTGATTGCCCCAGTGCCGCTGTCGGCTGGTGTGGCCGATGCCGGGGTTCAGCCGGTTGCCGGGGTCCAGAGCCCGATAATGGGCGGCCAGCTCCGGCCCGGCCTGATAGAGATGCCCGACATTGTGTTCCGCCGGATAACGCGCTCCGCGTTCATCCAGCAGGTGCCACATGCGATGCTCCAACGCGATGGGGTCGACGCCGGGTTTCAGCACGTAATCCTGATGAAAGACGTGGCAGAAGAAATGCCCGTAATAGAGCGACTTGTCGATGCAGGCGGCCATGTCGGGGGGCAATTGTTCGCACCAGTCGCGTTCATTGCGGCGCAGCGCAACGTCCAGCGCGATGATCTCGCCCACCGCCGGGGCGTGCATGGCGCGATAGCGCAAGGCCGCGCCCGCCACGGCAAAGCGATGCAGAAACGCCTTTTGCGCCTCCGCCGGCGTACATTCGAACAGATCGCCATGGGCGCTGGGAAACAGCGATGCGAGCAAGACGCGCGCCTCTTCGATCCCCTCATCGGCGACCTTGAGGATCAGGTGATGTTCGAAGCGGTCGCGCCACTGGCGCATGCGCGGCGGCAGATGTTGCGGCAACAGTCGGCTGACGGCCTGCAAGACCCGATCGGAAACATGGTCGGGCAGCCACCGCAGCCTGTCTCCCAGCCGGTCCAGCCGGTTTTTCAGCGCGAAGAACAGCGGCAGGCGGTCCGTACCGAACCGTTCGATGGCGACGAACACGTCCTTGCCATAGGTGGCCGCGACATCGAACGCCTCGCGGTGGATGTATTCGCCCGAGACCGGCAAATGCCGCAATTCGCCCAGCGCCCGCCGCCGCAGCATATCCAGTTCGGCCGGATCATTCGTGCCGATATAGAAGGTGGCGGTGCGCTGATCCTTGGGGAATGTGTCGAGCCGCACGGCCAGCACCATCAGCTTGCCCGCGCAGCCCGATGCTTCGAACAGGCGCGTGGCATCGGCGTTGAAGCGGGCGGGGGAAGGGGCATCGACCGCCCGCACCCGCTCGGCATAATCGGGCGTGGAGGCCGCGCCCGGGGCCGCCACCGCCGCGAACCGGCCCTGTGCTACCGCGCCCAGCATCGTTTCGGCATCCACACCCAGATCGATGCCCAGATGGTTGATCAGTTCCACCCGCCCGTCCGCCGTGGCGCGGGCATAAAGCGCCAGTTCGGTATAGGCAGGGCCGCGCCGGATCAGCGCGCCGCCCGAATTGTTGCACACGCCCCCGATCACCGATGCGCCGATGCAGGAAGAGCCGATCACCGAATGCGGCTCGCGCCCGATGGGGGCCAGCACACGCTCCAGTTCGAACAGGGTGGCCCCGGCAAGGCACACCACCTGCTCGCCCGCGCCCAGCAGGTGGACGCCCTTGATCCGCATGGTGTTGATGATGACAACCGGGCGATCATAGAGCCCATCGGGCGTCGATCCGCCGGTAAGGCCCGTGTTGGCGGCCTGCGCGATCACAATCACATCGGCCGCGACACAGGCGGCGAACACGCGGAATTGCTCCAGCGGGGTGGCGGGCCGCACCACGGCCAGCACCGGCCCTGTGCCATAGCGATAACCGGTGGCATAGGGCCGGGTTGCGCTGTCCTGTGTCAACACATGGCGTTTGCCGACGATGGCGGCGAGCTGATCGAGCAGGGTCCGGGGCATTAAACCATTCATCTCACTGGGCATAGGGCCACGCGGCGCGGGTGAAGACGCCGCCATCGACCCACAGGGTCTGGCCGGTGACAAAACGCGATCCGGCGCCGGCAAAGAACAGCACCGCGCCGAGAAGATCCTCGGGCGTGCCCACCCGGCCCAGCGGGGTGATGGGCGCCCATGTCGCGGCATAATCGGGCGCTTCCTCGGCCGTGCGCTCTGTGGCGATGGCGCCGGGGGCCACGCAATTGACCGTGATGCCATAGCGGCCCAGTTCCACCGCCGCTGACTTGGTGAACTGCTCAATCCCGCCCTTGGATGCGGTGTAATCGACAAGGTTGGGGAAGGCCAGCTTGTTGCAGCCCGAACCGATGTTGATGATCGAGCCGCCTTGACCGGCATCGGCCATCAGGCGGCCCACGATCTGGGTATGCAGGAAACAGCCCTTGAGATTGGTGCGGATCACGTCATCCCAACGCTCTTCGTCCAGATCGAGCAGGGGCGACCATGTCTGGATGCCCGCATTGTTGACCAGCAGTGTGGGCACCGCGCCCGCCCACGCCACCGCCTGCGCCACAAAGGCCTCCACCTGCGCCTTGATGCCCACATCGCATGGCAGGGCCAGCGAGGTCAGCCCTTGGGCTTCCAGCGCCTGCACACTGGCCTGCGCGGCGTCGGGCGAGGAGCGATAGCTGAAGGCCACCGCGTAACCCGCCCGCGCCAGCGCGCCCACCAGATAATGCCCGATGCCGGTGCTGCCTCCGGTCAGGATGGCAAGGGGCCCTGAAACAGGCTGTGTCACAGGCTCATTCCTCCGTCGATCACCAGATTGCTGCCGGTCATGAAACGCGCTTCGTCACTGGCCAGCAGGACGGCGGTGGCGGCGATCTCTTCGGCCTGGCCCATGCGCCCCATCGGTTGGCGCGCGATGAAGGCGGCCCTTGCGGCTTGCGCATCGCCCGTCGCTGCAAAGCGCTGATGCAGCGAAGGGGTCTCGACCGTGCCGGGGCTGATCGCGTTGCAGCGGATGCCCCGGTCGATGAAGTCGCGCGCCACCGACATGGTCAGGCCGATCACCGCCGCCTTGCTGGTGCCATAGGAAAAGCGGTTGGGCGCGGCCATCACGCTGGAAACCACCGAGGCGACATTGACAATCGAACCATCGTCGCGCGCCAGCATCGCGGGCAGGAACGCCCGGATCATCAGGGCCATCGAGCGTACATTGACGCTCATGCTGCGGTCGAAATCCTCCATCGCGCCATCCAGAATGGTGCCATGCGCCACCAGCCCCACACAATTGACGAGAACACCCACGTCGCCCAGCGCGGCTGCCGCCTCGGCCACGGCGGCTTCGTCCGTCACGTTGAGCGGCAGCCGTTCAATGCCGTCGGTGGCGGGGGGCGTGTCATCAAAGCGCAGATCCGCCGCGATGACCCGCGCCCCCTCGGCGGCAAAGCGCTCTGCGATGGCGCGGCCGATGCCCTGCGCCCCGCCTGTGACAAGGCAGGTCTTGCCCTTCAGTCGCCCCTGCATGGCCATCAGACCCCGTCATTCCATGAACGCACGGTGTGGCGCTGGCTGCCCAGTTTTTCGATGCCCAATTCCACCACATCGCCTTCCTTCAGGAACACCGGCGGCTTCATGCCCATGCCCACGCCCGGTGGCGTTCCGGTCGTGATGATGTCGCCGGGGAGGAGGACCATGAACTGGCTGACATAGCTGACGATGGTGGCGCAATCGAAGATCATGGTGCTGGTGTTGCCGGTCTGCATGCGCTGACCGTTCACGTCCAGCCACATGCCAAGGTTCTGCCCATCGCCCACCTCGTCGCGCGTGACCAGCCAGGGGCCCACGGGGCCAAAGGTGTCGCAGCCCTTGCCCTTGTCCCATGTGCCGCCGCGCTCCAGCTGATATTCGCGCTCGGACAGGTCGTCGCACACGACATAGCCCGCCACATGGTCCAGCGCCTTGTCCTTGTCGACATAGGCGGCGCGGGTGCCGATCACGATGCCCAGTTCGACTTCCCAGTCCATCTTCTCCGATCCGCGCGGACGGCGCACGTCGTCATTGGGGCCCTGAATGCAGGATACGCCCTTGGTGAACATGATCGGTTCGGCCGGGATAGCCATTCCGGCTTCTTCGGCATGGTCGGAATAGTTGAGGCCGATGGCGATGAACTGGCGCGTGCCGCAAAACGGTGCGCCCAGACGCGACGCGCTGTCGACCACAGGCAAGGCTTCGACATCAAGCGCCTGCAGCGCGGCCAGACGGTCGGGCGCCAGCCAGTCGGGCGTGATGTCTGCGACATGGGCCGAAAGGTCGCGCAATTGCCCTTGCGCATCAATCAAACCCGGCTTTTCCGCGCCGACAGCCCCATAACGTACCAGTTTCATAGAATTCTCCAAAAATAGACGTGATTTCTTGATTGAGGATCGCCGTGGCGCCCCCATGCGGATGGTCATGGCGCGTGTTGCAGATAGGCAAGACAGGCGAGCGCCAATTCTTTCCGAAACGCGGCCCAATCGATCCACCGGGCAGAATCGCGCGTCGCCCCCAGCCCGAATTCCCGCGCCAGCGCCGCAAAGATCAGGCGGAAGGCGACGTCCGCCTTCGCCCGCTTGCGCGGCCCGCCGATTTCTTCGGGAAAGGCCAGAAAGATCTGCATGGCGGCGGCCACCGAGTGTTCCGCCTGAGCCTTGCCGATATCGGACAGTTCCCGATCATGTTCGGCGCGGTTCATCGCGGTACGCAGGATCAAGGCGTTCGCGGCCAGAAGGTGCCCATACCCTTCAATGTACAGCGCGACCGCCTCAGCCAGATTAAACGCCTTGTTCAGAACGTTTCGGATCATCTGCTCCTCTTCTGCGGCAATCCTGTCCAGCTCAAGGCTTAGCACAGTGCGGATCAGCCTGTCTTTGGATGGATAGCGCAGATAGATCGAGCCAACCGAAACCTTGCCGGCAAGGGCGACATCCTTCAGCGTGAAATCGTCGCTGCCATGGTGGGCGATCAGTTGGCGCGTGGCGGCAATCATGCGTTCATGGCTGGCCTTGCTGCGGTCCTGCTCGGGCAGTTTGGCCGCCGCTGCGGGGTGTTCTGGATCACCATGGAATGATGGCATGGGCCGCATGGTGATCCCTCAAATGGCCAGGCGAGCTTTTCCGCGTGCCAGCAGGCCCCACAGAACGACCACGCCGCAAGACGCCACGGCGATCAATCCCGCGATCAGGAAGCCGCCTCGCATGGAGCCTGTCGCCTGCGCCAGATTGTTGGCGACCCATGCCGAGGCAAACTGGCCCATGAAGAAGGCGCTGGTCCACGCGCCCATGCCGCGCCCACGGTGTTCAAAGGTGAATTTCGTCTGCGCCCAGGCGATGAGCGTGGGCACGGCCATACCGGCGCCGATTTGCTGCACAGTGACAGCCATAATCATCGAGGGCAAGTTCTTGGCCATTCCCACGCCGACCAGACCGGTTCCCAGAAAGAGGAGGAAGGCCGTCAACTGGACGGCATTCGACCGCTTGGCCAACATACGAAAGATCACCGCGCCAAGCATGACAAACAGGCTGGGAATATAGGTGAGGCGGCTGAGTTCAGCGGAGTCTTTCACGCCGATTTCGGCAAAGGCGATGCTGCCGTTGACGATGAAAATATAGTAGAGCGCGGATGCGGAAAAGGTGACCAGCACCACCGCAAGGGCCTCGATCCACGGGAAAGGTGTGCGGGTTCGCGCGGCGGATTGGGCGCGTTGATCCTTGGACTGGGGCTCATAAATGAACGCCAGCATGGCCGCAAAGATCGGAAAGGCGACCAGATAAATCAGGAAGCCGCCGTTCCATCGCACGCCCGCGATCAGACCGGACGCCAGCATGGCCGCAGAGCCGAAAAATGTGCCGACGAAACCTTGCACAAACAACCAGTTTTTGCGGCCCGTGTCGTCCCAATAGTCTGCGATCAGCGTGTTGACGATGGTGAGAATGCCCGCCTCACAGGCCCCCAGCAGCAGGCGCGTCGCGAATATCTGGTTGATGTCGTCAAGCAGGAACGGCGCGCTGCCCAAGGCGCCATACAACAGCGTGCTGACAAGCAGCAGGCGCCGCCGACCGAACCGGTCGACAATCAGCCCGGCAAAGGGCGAGAGCACCGCCACGGTGAGCCCCGGCGCGGTTACCATCAGGGGCACTTTGCTGGCCGCAGCGGGATCGTTGCTGAAATGCTGGATCATGGCGGCAACGATGGGAAACATCGTTACTATGGCGAACACCGGCAAAAAACCGGCCGCGATCAGAGTAAGCCCCTGCGGGCGCAGGGTCATACCGGCGAGGAAACGGCTGAACGGGTTCATCTTCTCTCCCTGTGCGGCGTGGGTGCCTGCATTGTCGTGTGCTTGGCCCCCCGCTCGGCTTTGTTCCGCCGACTTCAAACTAAACGATGTTTAGAACACGCGGGCGCACACTGGCAAGCGATTCTTTGTGCGGCTTTTTCCAATGGCTCCCACCCGCGAAACATTCGAAACCGCGAACTGTGGTGTGGCCTTGCCCGTGATCCTTCAAATTCAACGGCTGTTTATGCGGTGGGGCCGGGAAATAGGGCTTGACCGGTCGTCAGGTGCAAACTAAACACTGTTTATATAAAGCGGCCTTTTGCCGATCTGGATTGCTTCGAAAGGGCTTGTGCGCGGCCAAGTCCACGATTCCGGGAGAAGTCGTTCATCGGGCGCGGCGCTGCTGCAGGCAGCCGTTGGGGGCCGGGCACCGCTTTTAAAATAGGCGAAGCCGCGCGAAACATTTTCGGTGCCAAGACAAGAGGTTGCGCCCAAGCCCAAATTGTTGGGCTCCTCAAGGAGCGTCGTGAGCGCTTTGGGTATGCCCTGAACTCGGCTTTTTTAACATCCGCCTCCAAGTGAGATAGAGCATGTCCTTCGAAATTTCAGTCAATCTTGAGTATGCATTCCAGGATGCCGGTGAAACAATCGAGCAGAGAATTGACGCCGCCGCCGCCGCCGGGTTCCGATACGTCGAACTGTTCCTGCTGAAGGGGCGCGATCTGCCCGCAATTCGCGACGCGTTGGAGCGCAATGCTGTGCAGCTTGTCAGCACTGTCGCAGACTATGTAACCCAGTTGGTCGATCCGCAAACGCATGATGGCTTTTGCGACATCTTCCGCAAGGCGGCACAAGATGCGCTCTTTTTGGGTTGCCGCAATGTGGTGGTGACATCGGGACGCGGGGTTCCATGGCTGACTCGTCCGGTCCAGCTTCGCATTTTCGCTGATGCGCTGGTGCGGCTGCTGCCGATCGCGGAGGAACTCGGCGTCACGATTTATCTGGAATCGGCCAATACGCGCCATGACCATCCCGGGGTCCTGTGTTCGACAACACAGGACAGCGCCTGCGTCGTGGAGATGATCTCCTCGCCGCGCGTCAGGCTGATCTACGATCTCTATCACTCGGTCGTGGAGGGGGAAGACCCGGCGATAGAATTGCCGCGCGTCATCCATCTGACCGACCATATCCAGATCGGCGATGTTCCCGGCCGGGGTGAACCGGGCTCGGGCACCATCGACTGGCCCGCGCAACTCGCCTTGTTGAAAACGCTGGGATACAAAGGCCTGATCGGCCTCGAACTGAAACCCACCAGAGCGCCGACCGCCGATGCTCTGGCCTATATCCAACGGATCTGCGCCGACGCGTGACCCTGTCGGCGTCATGAGGGGCCAGGGTTGCCGCGCGGGGCGATGCTCCGGGCTTTGGTGATGCTTGTGTCTTGTAATGGTAATATATATGTCATACCCCTTTCACCGATCCGGTGGTGGTCGTGCGCCAACCGCCTGTATTCGGGCAGGATTTTGAAAAGGGGTTGTTTTGATGAAATTTGGATCCATCGCGGTCGTGGCGGCGGCGGGCGCATTGCTGGGCGCGGTTCCGGCATCGGCGCAAAAGGCGCGCAATGTCATCCTGTTTCTGGGCGATGCGGGCGGGGTTCCCACGCTCAATGCCGCAGGCATCATGGCGCATGACCGGCCGCAATCGCTCTTCATTCAATCCATGCCCCATGTCGCCCTGTCGGACACGTCGTCGCTCAACAATTGGGTGACGGATTCGGCGGCGGGGATGACTGCGATCATGACCGGCAACAAGACCAACAATGGCATGGTGTCGGCCCTGCCTTCGCCCGATGGCGGCAATAAGCCGCTCAAGACCTTCCTTGAATATGCCGAGCAGCGCGGGCTGTCGACCGGTGTGGTCACCAATATGCCGATCTGGGATGCGACGCCTGCAGCCACCTTTGCCCATGTCCCTTCGCGCAAGGACAAGGACCAGATCTTTCGCCAGATGCTCCAGCCTCGTTTTGGCGATGGCGTCGATGTGCTGATCGGCAAGGGGCAGGCCGATGCGGTGGCCTCCTTTGCCAAGGATGGCGTGACGCCCGATCAGGCCTTTGCCAAGGCGGGCTATCGTTTTGGCCATGACACGGCGCTGGTGGGCGGCGCGGGCCGGGCGGCGGTGCTGCGCGACGAAGATTTCGCCCCGATCCCGGCGGTCGAGGCCACGCTCCGCCAGCTTTCGCGCAATCCCAAGGGCTATTTCCTGATGGTCGAATGGGACATGCATACCGATGACCCGCAAAAGGGCCTGCGCCATGCGGCCGAGATGGACGACATGATCCGCCGCATCAGCGCAATTGCGGGCAAGGACACGCTGATCCTGTTTACCGCCGACCACAGCTTCGGGCTGCGCATGCGCGGCGGTAAGCGCCATGCGCCGATGGCGCAGCAACAAAGCGCGCCGATGGCCCAGCAATATGCCGAAGCCGCCGCCAAGCCGGGCACGACCATTGCCAGCAATCCGGTCATCAGCGTCGAGGACACCCACACCGGCGAGGAAGTCATCGCCGCAGCCAGCGGGCCGGGCGCGAACCGGGTTCATGGCTTTCTGGCCAATACGCATCTCTTCGATGTGATGCTGGCGGCGATGGGGTGGAAGAAAGAGAATTGATCCGATGTTGCGGGCCGGATGGCATCATCCGGCCCGCAACAGAATTTAAGGCCAGAATATCAGCCGGTTGAGCGCGATGCCTCCGCTGCGCGCGGTAACGGCAATGCGATGCGCGCCCGGAGTCAGCGTTGCGGGCACAGGAACGCGCAGCAGATTGGCCAGCACGCCCGTGACCCAAGGCGCGCTGCCTACCTGACGCGGGACGGCGATGGCGATGGGCGCGCCGCCGTCGATACTGACCTCCAGCTTCAACTCGCGATCCTCGCCATCGGGAAACATCGGCAGCAGGCCGAGCGTGACGCCGTTCTGGCCCCGCGCCAAAGTGAAATTGGCCGACCATGGCGCCCCCTGCGTGTCGGCGATCATCACGCCATGGCCGCGCCCCATGCCCTCGACCTTGCGCCAGCCCTTGGCGGGGATGTCCCCGGCCTCGATCCCCGGCGATGGCGGCGTTTGAGTGGCATCAACGCGGGCGAAGAAGCGATCCGGAGCGCTGCGCAGCGATGCGGCGGGTGTGACCAGCGGGCGCGGGCGATAGATGCGCCATTGCGGATCGGCGGGCTCGGCGGGCATGATGTTGCGCCATTTGCCGCCTGCGATGGCATTGTTATAGCGGTCGGTGATTGCGGCGATTTCCTCGTCCGCCCATGCCATCGCGCCGCCCGCCGAATAGGCTTCGGCAGGGGTGACCTCGATCATTTCGTCATAATATTCCGCCGCGAAATAGCGGATATTGGTCGCCGAGGCGGCGCGGATCGGAAATTCGACCAGTTCGAACCAGGCATCCTGCCGGTCGGCCGGAACCTGCGCGGCCATGGCCTGCGCCTTTGCGGCCAGAGCGCGCCAGCGGCGCAGGCGGTCATGCGCCTCGGCCACGGTAAAGTCGGAGAGGTGGCGGTCCTCGGCCTTGGCGGGCCATTCGAGATGTTCGGGGCGACGGGCGAAATTCAGGCGGAAATATTCATCCATCATCGCGCTTGCCTGCGCGCTCAATTCCGGCCCGAAAGCCTCGCCCAGCCAGTGCTTCAGGTAGTCCTTCTGGCTCTCGCCGCGATGCTTCTCCACGTCCCATGCCATGTCGAGGAAATGGGTCGTGCCGATTTCGGCGGGCTTGATATCGCCCACATTGACGATCCAGATGTTGCGCGCGCCCTTGTCATAGGCCCGCGTCATTTCCTCGCGCACCAGCGCGGGCGGGGTGGTGGACAGCCAGAGATAGGAGAGCGGATAGCCCAGATAGGACAGGTGATAATAGACCCCCGCGCCGCCCGAACGATGGGCCTCGGCCTTGCTGGGGAATTGGCGGATATAGCCGAAATTATCATCGGGCCAGACGATCGAGACATTCTCCGGCACGTTCAGGCCCGAGCGGTAGATGTCGAGCACCTCTTTATAGGGCACGAAAATCTGCCCCGCCTTTTCAGCCCCGCCCGCGACATGCTTGTCGAGCAAGGCGCGCTGGTCCTTGATGACCCGGTCGAGCAGGGCGACCTTTTCCGCCATCGTGCTGGTGCCGACCATGCCGGTGTCATGCAACCCGCGCATGCCGATGGTCCAGAGGTTCTCATAGGCCCCGTTCTTCTGCACCCTCTCCTCCCAATAGAGGCGGATCTTTTCGGGATTGGCGGCATAGTTGAAGGCCTCGGGCGCATCCTTCCATTCGCCCACATTGTTGCGCAGCATCACTTCGGAATGGGACGAGCCCATGATGATGCCGTAATCATCGGCCAGTTTGGCATTGGCGGGGTCGGAATTGAAGGCCGCCGTGGTCTTGTGCATCGCGGGCCAGAGCGTGTTGGCCTTAAGGCGCAGCATCAGTTCAAAGATGCGAGCATAGGTTTTGGGGCCGATATCCTTGCGCTGCGGGTCGAAAGTCCGCGCGGCCCATGGAAACAGGCCCCAATCCTCATCATTTACGAAGATGCCGCGATAGCGCACCGAGGGTGGGCCGAAATGATGCAGGCCGGGCGCGGCATAGATTGCATCATGATGGCGCGGGGCCAGATCGGCCCACCAGCTCCACGGATTGACGCCCATCGCGCGCGAGACTTCATAGGCGCCAAAGGCGGTGCCGCGCCGGTCGCTGCCCACCACCACCAGCGCGCGGGCGACGCCGGGCAGGGGCTTTTGCAACGAGAGGATGAGGAAACTTTCCCATTTGCCCGCCAGCGCTTGCGGATTGATCGCGCCCTTTTTGACCATGGCGTCGATGATCGCGCTTTGCCCCAGCGTGCCGATGATGATCGCGGCGGGGGCGGGCGTAGGCGTGTGAGCGGCTTGGCCCAGAACCTGCGGGGTCTGGCCGGTCACCTGCGCCAGATCGCGCGCCAGATCCTGCGCGGCGTGGCGCACGGCCATGGTCTCGCCCGGTGCGACGATGATGGGGGCGATGCGGCCTTGTTCCGCCAGCACGAAGCCGCCCTTGACCGGGACAAAGCGGAGGATCTCGTCTGCGGCATAGGCATGGCCCGAAAGGCTGGTCGCGCAAAGGACGGCGGCCAACAGGGCGGTCTTGGCAAATTTCATGATACTCTCCCGGCCTTATGCTTTGAGGATCAAACCCTTGCGATCCATCCACCAACCCACGGCCCAGCACACCATCGTATAGGCCAGCGCGCAGAGCAGCGAGCCCAAGGCGCCCGGCGCCACGGCCTGAAACAGGCGGATGCCGACCCAGTCGTAAACCCCGTCCTCGCCCAGCGGCACCATGTTGAGCACGGTCACGAACATTTCGGAAAACAGATAGATCGCCAGCGGATTGCGCCCCAGAATGGTGAAGAAGCGGACGCCTCCGCGCTTGCCGCGCAATTCGATGATCCAGATGGTCCAGGCCAGCAGCAGCAGATCAAGGCCCGTGGTCAGCAGAACAAAGGGGCTGGTCCACAGCTTCTTTGCGATGGGGAACAAAGGCTCCCACGCATGGGCCGCCGCGATACAGGCAAGGCCCGCCACCAGCATCACGCGCAGGGCGTCGCGCAGATCGCCGCCCCGCTGGACCAGCAATCCGGCCAGATAGCCTGCCAGCACATTGACCACGGCGGGCAAAGTGCCGAGGAAGCCTTCGGGGTCAAACCCGCCATCCTTTTTATACAGATGCCCCGGCGAGAGCAGCGCCATGTCCAGCCGCGTACCGGCATTGCCCAGCTTGCCATAGACATCGCCCGGCACGCCGAAATGCAGCAATATCGCCCAATAGCCCAGCAACAGCGCACAGCAGGCCCCCAGCACCACCCGCCAGTCGCCCCAGCGCACGATCACGCCCGCCAGCACATAGCACAGCGCCAGCCTTTGCAGCACGCCCGGCACGCGGGTCTGCGCAAAGGGGATCAGTTCCCAGCCCGCATCCGTGTGATGCACAAAGGGAAACCAGTACATCAAAAAGCCCAGCGCAAAGATGATCGCGCCCCGCCGCAGCAATCGCGCCAGATAAGGCCCGGCGGGCAGGGGACGGCGCATGGCAAAGCTCATCGCATTGCCCATGGCGAAGAGGAAGGTGGGAAAGATCAGATCGGCCAGCGTGAAGCCGATCCATTTGGCATGGATCAGCGGCTCATAGGCCCGCGCGCCCGGCCCCGCCGTGTTGACGAGGATCATCAGAAACATCGTTGCCCCGCGAAACACATCAAGCGAGACGAAGCGCTGGGGCTTAACGGGACCACTCATGGCAGTTCTTTCAGCAATTGCGCGGCGGCCTTGACCGGATCGGCGGGGGCGGCATGGGCGTAATCCTTGCCATTGGCCACCCATTGCTCTTCCCATGCGCGGATGTGGGCGATGGTGGCGGCTTCATCCAAAGGCTTATGCGCCAAAGCGGCGGCGCGCGCATCCTCCAGCATCATCTGCCAGCGCGGCAGGTAATAATCCGCATAAAGCCCCGACCATGCGCGCGAGGCATAATCGGACAGATGGCCCGTCCCGCCCCAGATGGTGACGATGGCCTTGGCCTGGGTGGCGTAATCGGCTTTTTCGGCGGGGCTGTCGCCATAGGCGCGGGCGTCCTTCACCCATGTGGCCAGCGTTTCCTGCTGATTGGCGGCCAGCGTGTCGATCCTGCGCGCCAGATCGGAGATTTGCGCGCGCGCGCGGTCGCCGCCCGCAACATCGTCCGCCTTATAGGCGGCCAGCGCGGTTTTAAGCCGGTCGTCCAGCCTCATGCTGGCATAATGCCGGGTAAGATCGACAATATCCTTGGCGAACAAGGGGGAGGGATGCGCAGGCGCGGCGGCCAGCATCGCCTCAATCCCCCGGCGCAGCGCCGCAGGATCGCCGGGAGCTGCGGGATAATCCGCGCCCGTGGCCGAGGGTCGTTTGAAGAAGAGATAGGCGCCCGCCATCTGGTTCCACCAGCGTGGGGTCCAGTAGCGGGTCTGATAGGCGCCCGAAATCGCCCGCTGCCATGCCGAGACCAGCGCGGGCGAGGTGCTGCCATAGCGCGCGGCCGTATAGGTTTTCAGCCACTCGCCCAGATCGCGTTTTGGCCCCCATGCCAGATCATAGGCATAGGCATAGACGATGCTGTTCGAATGCAGCCCTTCGGGGAACAGGCCAAAGCCTGCCATATGGCCCTTGGCCGGGTTGTTCAGCGCGGCGGCCATATTGGTTTTATAGAAACCAAGATCGCCATAGGCCGGGTTGCTGCCGCCATAATTATGGACATAGCCGTAGACCCATTGCTTGCCGTAAAAGGCCTGCGTCTGCTGCCAGATGCCTGGATAGCGGTCATTGCCGATGTCGAGCACCAGCATCTTCTCATCCGGCACCTTTGACAGGAATGCGCGCACCGCCTCCGGCGTCCAGAACGCCTTGTCCGCGCCGAACAGCCAGCCCTGCATCACCCATGTGGCCTTGGGCGCGGCGGCGGTGATCGAATGATAGAGCTTCTCGCCATAGGCGGCCAGACGCGCATCGCGCACCGCAGGCGGCAGGGCGGCGACCTTTTCGGCCTGCGTATTGGCGGCAGCGGTATTAGCGATGGAATCGCCATATTGCGCATTGGTCGCGTCCGATCCGTCCTCGGCAATCGGGGGGACCATTTCGTTGAACGCATCGGCAAGGTAATAATCGCCCGCGCCATAGGTGGCGTTGTAGATCTCGATGAAACGCCTGGCCAGACGCGTAAAAAGCGGGTCGGACGGATCGAGCCAATAGGTCGGCGGGAAACCTTCCCAACTGCGCATCTTGTAGATCCGCGCCTTGGGATGGGCCTTGGCAAAGCCTTCGGGCACATAGCCGGCAAAGGCGGGCAGCACCGGCTTCATGCCAAGGCTGCGCATCCGGGCGAGGATTTTGATCTGAAGCTGATGCTTCTTTTCGATCCAGCCGGGCGAGAGCGGGGCGCGATAGCCCGCGATATTGCCCATCCGCTGCCACGGCAAAAAGGGCGCGGCCGACAGGCTCTGGCCGATGGCGGCCTCATCCATGCCTTCCTCGCGCCAGAGCGCGCGCCAGACATATTCCTGCCCCTCCATGGCCAATGGCGTATCGACGCCATGCGCGGCCATCCAGTCGATCTCGCTGCTCCACCGGGCCCAGTTCCACCACGGCGTGGTATAGCCATAGGTGCAGGTGTTGAGATAGGCGCGCAGATCGAAGGGGGAGGAAACCTCGCCGCTGTCGAAATTATCGGCGCGCGACAGGGGCACGGCGCGGCGGCCTTCCCAGCTTAGATGCAGCTTGCCCTTGGCCTCCAGCGCCTGCGCCACGCCATGCACCAGCGCGATGGGAGAGGAGCCGGTGGCGGCAATCGCGCCGTGGCGGATGCGCACGCGATAGGTGGGATGCGCGGCGGGGCGGATGGACAGATCGACCTGCGCGGCCTTGACCCCAAGGCGCGCCATGGCGGCCCGCGCGGCGGCCACATCGGGCGTGTCTTTGGCATGGGCTGTGCTGCTCAACGCCAGAGCCAGGGCAAGGCTGGTGACACGCAAGGGGGGCAGGATCGGCATACGGGGGTTTTCTTCCGTGCAGGCGGGCAGGACAAGCGGGCAAACACAAAAAATCCGGCGAGGGAAAGAGCGACGCATCGCTCTCCCCCCGCCGGACAGTCAGGGTAGGTTCTTAGAACTTGTAAGAAGCCGAGGCATAGAAGCTGCGGCCGTAGAAGCTGCTTTCCTGCCACACGGAAGTGCCGGTGTAGGCCGCCTTCTCGCTGCTGTTGTTCAGGTTGATCACGCCTGCGGTAAAGCTGAGATGGGCGTCGGGCGTATAACCGGCGCTCAGGTCAATCTGGGTGCGGGCCTTGACCGTATGACCTTCGCGGGCAAAGAAGCTGTCCGCGCTGTTCTGGTCATAGGCGCTGCGATAGTTGAGCGAAGCGCGCAGCGAGAACATGCGGTTTTCCCAATAAGGCGTCACGTTCCACGTCACCTTCGACAGGTTGCGGATGGTGTAGCCCGTGCCCACGGCCAGCTTTTGCGGGATCACGCGGGTATAGTTGGCGATCAGGCCGAAACCCTTGATCGGCAGCATCTTGTCGAACGAATGGTTGAGGCTGATTTCATAGCCCTTCACCTTGATCGTGCTGGGATCGTTGAGCGACTGGGTGATGTCATAGGCATTGCCTGCGGCATCGGCGCAATCGCCTGCCGAGTTCTTGGCCAGCGAGGTGCCGTTGAACGAGGAGGGGCAGATCAGCGACGTATAGGTGCCGTTCTTGATCCATTTGTAGAAGCCGTTGATGGCAATCGCGCTGGAGCGCTCATAATACCATTCCACGCCCAGATCGACCTGATTGGCGGTCAAGGCCTTCAGGCCCGCCTGACCCAGATCGACGGTAAAGGTGCGCTGACCGCCGCTGACCGAGGAGGACGAGGTCTGCGCCATCGAGGTGTTGCTGTCCATGATCGGACGCACCAGCACCTTGGCCGCGGCCAGACGAACCTGAACCGCCTTGGCCGGTTCCAGCACGAGGTTCATGCTGGGCAGCAGGTTGCCGTATTTCTGGCTCAGGTTGTAATCGCCGATCTTGGCCTGAACCTCGCTGTAACCGTCGCTGCGCGGGCCGGTCACATTGCCGCGCACCTTTTGCGTCGTATATTCATAGCGCAGGCCGACATTGCCGCGCAGCGGCATGCCTGCGATTTCCGTCTCGATCGTGGCCTGGCCATAGACCGAGGGCATATAGCGATCGACGTGATACGAGGCTTCGGGCGCATAGATTTCGGGCACCGTGATGCCTGCGGCGGCCAGCGCCTTGTCATAGGCGGCCAGATCGGGCGCGACCCATGCGTTGGGAATGCCCGAAGCGTTGTTCAGGAAGCCGGAGACCGAATAATTATAGGTCGCCATGGCCGGGAAGATGCTGCTCGACGCGGCGGGCTGGGCCGAACCCAGCGCGATCAGGTCGTGGCGCGAAACGAAGCGGTTGAACGTTTCGTGGCGGAACTTGACGCCCGCAGCCAGCTTGCTGATCGGGCCGAAGCCGACTTCCTTATACAGGTCCGCCTGACCCGACCATTCGGTCGTGCGCATCTGGCGGGTGGCGCCATTGGGATATTCGTTGCGCGTCAGCGTGGACGGCGCATAGGTCCCGGTCGAATTCAGCGCCGAGGAAGTGTTGAAGCTGATCGCCTCGGGGTTCGAAATGTCCAGCGTGGCGCTGGCGATATTGATGCCCAGAATGGCGGCCGCTTCGCGCTGATACGAGGTGCCCTTGGAATAATTGGCAATCGTGCGCCCGCTCCAGCCATTGTCGCCCTTCCATTTGGCCGACAGCGTGTAAAGCTGGGTGGTCAGGTTGCGGTCTTCGTGCTGACGGTTGTTTTCCATGGTGAAATTGGTGGCCGTCACATTGGTGGCCGCACCATTGGACACCGAATTGACCGTGATGCGCGAGGTGTCGAACAGGAACACCTGCTGGTTCACGTCATAGGTGGTCTTGTCCTTGGCATAGATCGCGTTGAAGCCGACCTCGATGCGATCCGAAGGGCGCCACTGCAGGCCGCCGCTGGCCATCAGACGCTCGGTTTCGCGGTCGATGCGGCGATAGCGCGGACGGCGCGGGGTCAGGATGCCGCTCACGCCGCCGACGGTCTGGGTGGTCCAGCGGTCCATCCACATATAGTCGGCGCGGTCATTCAGCTTTTGATAGCCAAGGTTGACATAGACGCCCAGCGTGCCGTCAAGGAACTGGTCGATATAGCTGACGCCGACCTTGGGCGTAATCTTGCCCCCGGCATATTGCGAATTCTGCGCCTTGGCCGAAACGACGAGCTGGCGCTTGTGATAATCCAGCGGCTTGGTGGTTTCGATGTTGACCGTGCCCGACAGGCCGCCCGCGTCCATATCGGCGGTGGGCGACTTGATGACCTGAATGGCGCTGGCCAGTTCGGTCTGGATGATGTCGAAGCGGAAGCCGTCGGTGAAGTCGGCGCTCTTGATGGTCTGACCGTTGATCGTGGTCATCGCATATTGCGGGCCAAGGCCGCGAATGCTGATCGTGGCGCCGCGACCGTTGATGTTCGACATCTGGACGCCGGAAATGCGCTGGATCGATTCGGTGATGTTTTCGGCCGGGAACTTGCCGATGTCTTCCGACGAAATGCCGTCCGAAACGCGCGTGTCCTTGCGCTTGGCGTCCAGCGCGGATTTCAGGCTGGCGCGGAAACCGGTGACGACGATGCCGTCGCTGGCATCAGCAGCGGGCGCTGCGGTTTGCGCATGGGCAGCGCCCGCCACGATCAGCGCCGATGCGCCGCAGGTGGAAAGCATCGTCATTCTGGCAGCACGTGAAAGCGGCGAAACAAGCGAAGCACGCAAGATCGTCATAAAACCCCCTCAAGAAATTGAGCTGAACCCTGTATCCTCCCGGGGTTGGCGCATTTGGTGCGGCATCTGCCCCGTTCGCGCTCAGAAATCCGTCGGAAGGGCGAGTCTGTCAAGTCATTTCAATGACACATTTGTTCAAATTGGTATTGCAAATATGCGACGATTGACGGCGAAAAGGCCTGATTGGCCTGTCCAAAAAGGGTGCTGAAATTCAATAAGTCAATGAATGTATGTTATTTTTATGCTTTCACCGAGATGGCGGCCGTGGTTTATCCCGCCCGACCTTCGACACGCCTGATACGTCAAATTGCGAATGCAGATGAAAGCTGTTGCAATGATGATGAGCTTAAAATAATACCAATTGCATATCACTTGCCGACATATTGGCATGACAGACTCGCCCCCCTCGCGGGGCGGCGCAAGGCAGGACCCGATTTGTGACACCTTCACTTGATGATCATCGCCCCCCTCTCGCCTCAACCCTGATGTATGCCGAAGCCGCCGAGGCGGGCGCGGCTGTTGCGCGTTTCGTGGCGGGCAATCGCGTCGAACTGGCCCGGCTGGCCGCGCATCTGGCGCAATGCCCGCCCGCCTTTGTCATCACCTGCGCGCGCGGATCGTCCGATCATGCCGCCACCTATGCCAAATATCTGATCGAGACGCGCCTTGGCCTGCCCACGGCCTCGGCGGCTTTCTCGACCGTTTCGGTCTATGACGCCCCGGTGGTCCACCCGGCGGGCGGCGCGGCTTTGTGCCTTGCCATCTCGCAATCGGGCCGCAGCCCGGACATGCTGGCCACGGTCGAGCGTCAGCAGGCCTCGGGCGCGACTGTGGTGGCGCTGGTCAATGACGAGACCTCGCCTTTGGCCCAGATGGCCGATTTCACCCTGCCGCTTTATGCCGGGGCCGAACGCTCGGTGGCGGCCACGAAATCCTATATCACCTCGCTGGCGGGCATTGCCGCGCTGGTGGCGGCCTGGACAGGGGATGAGGCGCTGGCCCGCGATGTCGAGGGGCTGCCCGCGCTGCTCGATGCGTCTTTCGCGCTCGACTGGACCCCGCTGATCAGCGGCCTGCTCGATGCCTCGAACCTGTTCATTCTGGGGCGCGGCTATGGTCTGGCCATTGCTCAGGAGGCCGCGCTCAAGCTCAAGGAAACCTCGGCCCTGCATGGCGAGGCCTTTTCCGCCGCCGAGGTGCGCCATGGCCCGATGGCGGTGGTGCGTGAAGGTTTCCCGGTGCTGGCTTTTGCGGGCGGCGACGCCACGGGCGATGATGTGCGCAAGATCGCGGGCGAATTTGCCGCGCGCGGCGCGCATGTCTGGCTGGCCGATGCCAGGGATGTCGCGCCCGAGGGCGTGACCCATCTGCCCGCCTTGGCCGCGCGCGATGAACTGGCGCCGATCTTGATGATTGCCAGCTTCTATCGCATGGCTAACGCTTTGTCGCAGGCGCGGGGCCATGATCCCGATCAGCCCCCCTATCTTGCCAAGGTGACGCGCACGCGATGAACACGGTTGATGTCCTTAACGGTCAGGCCCTGATTGCGGGGCAATGGCGTTCATCGGTCCGTCTGACAATGGATGGCGGGCGGATCGTGTCGGTGGATGATGCTGGCGATATTGGGGGTGGTGCCGATGCGGTAATTGATCTGCGAGGCGGCTATCTGCTGCCCGGCTTTGTCGATACGCAGGTCAATGGCGGCGGCGGGGTGTTGTTTAACGATTGCCCCACGGCCGATGGTGTGGCCGCGATTGCGGCGGCCCATGCGCGCTTTGGCACGACGGCGCTGCTGCCCACGCTGATCAGCGATTCGGTCGAGGCGGTGGCCGCCGCGCTCGATGCGGTGGATGATGCCATCGCACAGGGCGTGCCCGGCATCGTCGGCGTCCATATCGAAGGCCCCTTCATCAACCCCGCACGCAAGGGCATCCACAGCGAGGCCCGCCTGCGCCGCCTTGACGATGCCGCCATGGCGTTGCTCACCCGCCCGCGCAAAGGCGTGGTGATGCTGACCATTGCCCCCGAACTGGCCGCGCCCGAACAGATCGTCGCGCTGGCCCGCGCCGGCGTCATCATCAGCGCAGGCCATACGGATGCTACCTATGAAGAGGCCATCGCCGGTTTCGATCATGGTGTGCGCGGCGTCACGCATCTCTATAATGCGATGACCCCGTTGCAGCATCGCGCGCCCGGCATGGTCGGCGCGGCATTCGACCGCGACGATGTTTACTGCGGGCTGATCGTCGATGGCGTCCATGTGGCCACCCCTGCGGTGCGTCTGGCATGCCGGGTCAAGGGGCCGGAGCGGCTGATGCTGGTGACCGATGCGATGCCGGGCGTGGGCAATGGGGGGCAACCCTTCATGCTCGACGGCCGCCCGATCTATGTGCGCGACGGCATGTGTACGGATGAGGCCGGAACGCTGGCCGGATCGGGGCTGGATATGGCCACGGCTTTGCGCAACACGCTGACCATGACGGGATTGCCGATGAACGATGTGTCGCAAATGGCCTCGGCCACGCCTGCGGCTTTCATCGGGCTGGAAGGCCGGATCGGCCGGATCGCGTCGGGCATGGCGGCGGATTTTGTCGCGCTGAACGCTGATCTGGGCGTGGCGCAAACGTGGATCGGCGGCACCTGCCGCTTTGCGGGATAAGATGATGGTTCTGGATCTGCGCGCGCCGATGGACGGCTGGATCAGCCCTCTGGCCGAAGTTCCCGACGATGCCTTTGCAGGCGGGTTGCTGGGGCCGGGGCTGGCGATTGATCCGCTGGGGGATACGGTCTGCGCGCCGGCCGCGGGCGAGGTGCTGGCGGTTCATGCCGCAGGCCATGCGGTGACGCTGCGTCTGGCGCCGGGGCTTGATGTGTTGCTGCATTTCGGGCTGGAAACGGTGCGGCTGGGGGGCGAAGGTTTCGCTCCGCTGGTGGCTGTGGGCCAGCATGTCGCAGCGGGCGATCCGCTGCTGCGCGTCGATCTGGGCGCGGTGGTGGGGCGGGCCAAGAGCCTTGTCATGCCGATCATCCTGATCGAGGCCGAGGGCTGGCAATGGCAACCGGCGCTGGCCCAAGGGCTCGTGGCCAAGGGCGATGTGCTGGGCCGGATTACTGGCGCGGGCGTTGCCGATGCGGGCGCGGATGCGGGCGGCGAGGTTTTGTCTTGCACCCTGCGCGTGCCATTGGCGCATGGGCTTCATGCCCGGCCCAGCGCGCGTCTGGCCGCCCGCGCGCGCGAATTTGCGGCCAAGGTGCAGGTGGAAAAGGGCGAGGCATCCGCCGCGATCACCAGTCCTAGCGCAATGCTGCGCCTGGGTGTGGGTCATGGCGACACGATTCGCCTGCTGGCGCGGGGCGAGGCGGCGGCCGAAGCGCTGGACGCCCTGAGCGAAATGATCGCTGGCGGGATGGGCGAATTTCTCGCGGTTTCAGAAACAGTTGCCGAAGTGATTGCTGTCCCGGTTGCCGCAGCATCGGCGCCGCAACCGGGCGACCGGATGACTGGCGTAACCGCCGCAACCGGTATCGCGGTGGGCCATGTCTGGCGCCCGCGCCGCGCAGAGCCGGAACTGGCCGCGATCAGCAAGGGCGAGGCCGCCGAAAGGGCCTTGCTCGACGAGGCTCTGGCCGGTCTGCGCGCGGCCCTGACCGCCCAGACCGAGGCGGGAAGCGCCCAGCAAAAGGCGATTTTGGACGCTCATCTCGCGCTGCTCGATGATGAGGAACTGGTGGGCGAGGCCCATGCCGCCATCGCCGCCGGGGCCAGCGCCGCCATGGGCTGGCGCCGGACTTTGTGGGCGCAGGCCGAGGCTTTGCGGCAATTGCCCGATCCGCGCTTTGCCGAAAGGGCGGGCGATCTGCTCGATCTGGAATTGCGCCTGCAATGGCAATTGTGCGGCGGAGAGCCTGAGGCGCCCTTGCCCCCGTATGGCGCGATCCTGGTGGCCGAGGATCTGATGCCCAGCGAGGTGGCTGCGCTTGATCTTTCCCGCGTGGTCGGTCTGGCCACGGCGCGCGGCGGGCCGACATCGCATGTGGCGATCATCGCGGCGAGCCGGGGCCTGCCCGCGCTGGTGGCGCTGGGCGATGGGCTGATGCTGGTGGGCGAAGGCACGCCTCTGGTGCTGGACGCCGATGGCGGGGCGCTGGAAATCGCGCCTGAGGCGCATCGGTTGGTGAGCGTGCGCGCCATGATCGAAGCCCGCGCCGCCCGCCGTGCCGCCGCCATGGCCCACGCACATGAGGAAGGCCGCACGCGTGACGGCGCCCGGATCGAGGTCTTTGCCAATCTGGGCAAACTGTCCGAGGCCGCCCCTGCGGTGGTGGGCGGGGCCGAGGGCTGCGGATTGCTGCGCACCGAATTCCTGTTCCTCGACCGGCAAAATGCACCTGATGAGGACGAGCAGACCGCGCAATATTCCGCCATCGCCGATGCGCTGGAGGGGCGGCCTTTGATCATCCGCCTGCTCGACATTGGCGGCGACAAGCCCGCGCCTTATCTGCCGATTGCGGCGGAGGAGAACCCGGCGATGGGCCTGCGCGGCCTGCGCGTGGGGTTGGCGCGGCCCGATGTGCTGGCCACGCAATTGCGCGCGATCCTGCGTGCGGGCGCCGGGCGGCGGGTGAAGATCATGGCGCCGATGGTGGCCCGCGTTTGCGAACTGCGCGAATTGCAGAGCGTGGCGGCGGCGCAGGCGGCCGCGCTGGGCGTGGATTTGCCCGAGATCGGCGTGATGGTGGAAACGCCCGCCGCCGCCGTGATGGCCGATGCGTTGGCGGCGCAATGCGCTTTCCTGTCGATCGGGACCAATGACCTGACCCAATATACGCTGGCGATGGATCGCGGCAATTCGGCGGTGGCGGCGGGGCTGGACGGGCTGGACCCCTCGGTCCTGCGCCTGATCGCCCAGACCTGCGCCGGAGGGGCGCGGCATGGCAAGTGGGTCGGTGTGTGCGGGGGGCTGGCCTCCGATCCGCTGGCGGTGCCGATCCTGATCGGGTTGGGGGTGAGCGAATTGTCCGCCGCGCCTGCGATGGTGGCCGAAATCAAGGCGCTGGTGCGCGCTCTGGACATGGACGCATGCCGCGCACTGGCCGCGCGCGTGCTGGAGGCCGACGGCGCCGCGCAGGTGCGCGCTCTGGCTGCGGAATTTATCGGAGGGTTGGCGTGATGACATCGACATTCCATGGCGCCGCGCAGGGGCTGCAACGCCTTGGCCGGGCGCTGATGCTGCCGATTGCGGTGCTGCCGGTGGCGGCGCTCTTGCTGCGCATGGGCCAGCCTGATTTGTTGAACCTGCCCTTTGTCAGCGCGGCGGGCGATGCGATGTTCGCCAATCTGGGCCTGCTTTTCGCCATTGGCGTGGCGACCGGCTTTGCTCGCGACGGCAATGGCGCGGCGCCCTTGGCCGGGGTCGTATGCTTTCTGGTGGCCACTGAGGGCGCCAAGGCGCTGCTCAAAGTGCCCGCCGATGTGGTGGCAGGCGTGGCCGAGGCGGCGCGCGGGGCGGTGCAGGGCGCATGGCGTCAGGGCCAGATCGGCCGCGTGGCGGTGCCTTTGGGCATTGTTTCGGGCATGATCGGGGGGCTTGGCTATAATCGCTTTTCCGGCTTCCGCCCACCTGATTTCCTTGCCTTTTTCGGCGGCAAACGCTTTGTGCCGATTATTGCCGGGGCCTGCGGCGTGCTGCTGGCCGCGCTGGTGGGGTTCAGCCATGATGCGATCAATGCGGGCGTCGATGGCGCCTCGCGCGCGGCTTTGAACAGCGGGGCGTTTGGCCTGTTCGCCTATGGCCTGCTCAACCGGCTGCTGCTGGTGACGGGGCTGCACCATATTCTGAACAATATCGCATGGTTCGTGCTGGGCGATTATCATGGGGTGACCGGCGATCTGCGGCGGTTTTTCGCGGGTGATGCCAGCGCTGGCGCGTTTATGAGCGGCTTCTTTCCGGTGATGATGTTCGGCCTGCCCGCTGCCTGCCTTGCCATGTATCGCAGCGCGCGGCCCGAAAAGCGGCGCGAGACGGGCGGGATGTTGGCCAGCCTTGCGGCGACCTCGTTCCTCACTGGCGTGACTGAGCCGATTGAGTTCAGCTTCATGTTCCTCGCCCCCGCACTTTTCGCGCTCCACGCGGTGCTGACCGGGGCGGCGATGGCATTGATGTCCTTGCTTAATGTCCATCTGGGCTTTGGCTTTTCGGCGGGCCTGTTCGACTATGTGCTGAACTTTTCCAAGGCGACGCGGCCGCTGGTGCTGATCCCGGTGGGGTTGGCCTATTTCGCGATCTATTATGCGGTGTTCCGCTTTGCGATTGTCCGGCTCGATCTGAAAACGCCGGGGCGCGAAGAGGACAGCGGCGATGCGGCCGGGGTTTTGACCGAACAGGGCCGGGGCGCGGCCTTTGTTGCGGCGCTGGGCGGGGCGGACAATCTGGTCGAGGTGGGCGCCTGCACCACGCGGCTGCGGCTGGTTGTCGCGCGGCAGGAGGCGGTGGATGAGGCCGCTTTGAAGGCTTTGGGCGCGCGCGGGCTGATCCGGCCTTCGGCGCAGGGGCTTCAGGTGGTGCTTGGCCCGCAGGCCGACAGTGTGGCCAGCGAGATGCAGGCCGCCATAGCGGGCGGGCCGGTGGTTCGCGTGGCCGCTCCGGTGGCGGAGAGTCTGGCTGCCCTGTCGCCGCAATCCCTGCCTGCGCCGGTTCGCGCCGCGCTGGGGACGGTCACATCGCTGCGTGCCGGGCACAGCCGCCTGGTGGTCGAAGGCCCATCCGCGCCCGATCTGGAGGCTTTGTCGGCCCATGGCCTGCGCGGGGGCGTTCAACTGGGCGGGCAATGGCATCTGCTCTTTGCCCCCGAGACAATTTCCGCCTGGGACAGATAAGCAACCGACAGGCGTTTGCAGGAGGGGGCTTGGCAAGACATATTAAGGTCTTGCCGAGCCCCATTCCTTTTTGGATAAGACAGATAGCAGACCGCGCAGGCCCGACCATCTGGGCAGGGGCCGGGCAAGGGAGTATTATGGCCTTTATCGATCAGGTCGGTGTTCTGGATGAAGACGAGTCCGGGCCGCGCTATCTGCGGCTGCAAAAGCTGTTGCGCAACGCCATCGACAACCGCCGCCTGCCGGTGGGCAGCGCCTTGCCCAGCGAGCGCGAATTGGGCGAGGTCTATGCCCTCTCACGCGTGACGATCCGCAAGGCGATCGACAAGTTGGTCGATGAGGGGTTGCTGGAGCGGCGCAAGGGCGCGGGCACCTTTGTCGGCGGCGCGGCCCCGGCGCAATCGGGCCGGGTGGAAAAGAGCATTTCCAAACTCTCCTCCTTTTCCGAAGACATGCTTTCGCGCGGGCGCAAGCCGTCGAGCCGCTGGCTGGACCGCAGCGAAGGCGCGGTGACGCCCGATGAGGCGCTCTCGCTGGGCCTCTCGCCCGGATCGCCGGTCTATCGGTTTCAACGCATCCGCTATGCCGATGGCGAGACGATGGCGCTGGAGCATGTCGCTGTCCCTGCTTGGGGCTTGCCCTCGGCGGAGGCGGTGGAGGAATCGCTCTATGACGCGCTCGACCTGCGGGGCTTGCGCCCGGTGCGGGTGTTGCAAAGGGTGCGCGCCATCGGCTTTAACGCCGAACATGCCGCGCTGTTGGGGGTGGAGGAGGGCGATCCCTGCCTGTTCATCGACCGCCGCGCGTTTCTGCCCGATGGGCGGGTGATCGAGGTGGCGCAATGCTATTATCGCGGCGATGCCTATGATCTGGTCGCGGAATTGAGCCAGAACTGAGGCTGATATGACGCCCGATCGCGGGCTTGGGTCGATGGCCGGATGGTCATCGGCGGCTTTGTGCCGCGCGTCGTCCGCAGGGAGTAATTGAGAATAATTCGCAAAAACTTCATAGTGCGCGGTCTAACCGCTTGACCGCGCACGCCTGCCCCGATTAAACGCTATTGCGAATCAATCGCATATTTAAAGGGGCCGTGTCATTTCCGTCTTTCGTTCTCGCCGCGTGATGCTCAGCATCTTTGTCGCCCCCGCTTTGTGCGCGCCCATTTTCGCCGCCCCCGCCATGGCGCAGGACGGCGACCCGCTGGTCACGCTCAACCCGATGAATGCCATCACCGTTACCGCCACCCGCCGCCCCACCACTATCGGCGAAGTCCCCGCCACCGTCTCGGTGATCAGCGCGCGCCAGATTGCCGATCAGATGGCCGCCGACATCAAGGACCTGATCCGCTTTGAACCGGGTGTTTCGGTGCATCGCGCCCCGGCCCGCTTTGGCGCGGCCAGCGGCACGACCGGACGCGACGGCAATGCGGGTTTCAACATTCGGGGCCTTGAGGGCAACCGGGTGCTGATGCAGGTCGACGGTGTGCGCGTGCCCGATGGGTTCGAATTTGGCGCGCAGGCCGCCGGGCGCGGCGATTATGTCGACCTTGGCCTGGTCAAATCGGTCGAGATCCTGCGCGGCCCGGCCTCGGCGCTCTATGGCAGCGATGGTCTGGCGGGCGCGGTCAGCTTTATCACCAGCGACCCGGAGGATTTCCTCAAAGGCGGCCGCAAAATCGCCGGTCTGGCCCGCGTCGCCTATGATTCCGCCGACAACAAGGCCACCGAAACCGGCATTCTGGCGGGGCAATCGGGGGCATGGTCGGCGCTGGTTGCCTATACCCGCCGCGATGGGCATGAGCAGGAGAACAAGGGCAGCAATTATGCCGCCAATTCCACCCGCACCGCCGCCAATCCGCAGGACACCCAATCCAACGCGGTGCTGGCCAAGCTGGTCTGGTCGCCCTCGGCGGGACACCGCCTGCGACTGACGCTCGATCATCTCGATAACCACACCTATACCAACGGCCTGTCGGGCATTGCCCCCACCGCCAGCGCTTCGACCAGCGTGATCGGCCTGATCGGGCGCGACACGGTCCGGCGCGACCGGGTCAGCCTTGACTGGCGCTGGCAGGGGGCGGGCGCGATTGAGATGGCGCAGATCACCGGATGGTATCAGAAATCGGACAACCGGGAATATTCAGCCGAGGATCGCTATACCGCCGCCGACCGCACGCGGCTGAATACTTTTGCCAATCGCGTGCTGGGTCTTTCGGCCGAACTGCATTCCAGCCTGAACACCGGGGCGCTTTCCCATGCGCTGGTCTATGGCGCGGATGCCAGCTTTACCCGGCAGGAGGGCCTGCGCGACGGCACTGTACCGCCCACCAACGAGACCTTCCCTACCCGCGCCTTTCCGCCCACCGATTTCACGTTGGCGGGCTTTTATCTGGGCGATGAAATCGCGGTGGGCGGCAAGGTGCTGACGCTTTATCCGGTGCTGCGTTTCGACCATTACCGGCTCAGCCCCAAGAGCGACGGGTTACCCTCGAATTTCACCGGGCAGGGGCAGAGCGGATCGCGCGTTTCGCCAAAGATCGGCGCGCGGGTGAAGCTGGGTCTGGTCAGCGTTTTCGGCAATTACGCCCAAGGCTTCAAGGCCCCCGCGCCCACGCAGGTCAACCAGTTCTTCGAGAACCTCGCCTTTGGCTATACATCGGTGCCCAACCCCAATCTGAAGCCGGAAACCAGCGAGACTTTCGAGGGCGGCATCCGCATTGCCCAAGGCGGCATCAGCGCGGGCATCACCGGCTTTACCGGCCGCTACCGCGATTTCATCAGCCAGCAGGTGGTGAGCGGCGCCTTCACCCCGACCAACCCGGCGGTCTATCAATTCATCAACCTCAACCGCGTGCGCATTTCGGGCGCCGAGGGGCAGGTGATGCTGCGCGCGAAAAGCGGACTTTCCGGGCGCATGGCCGTTTCCTATGCCAAGGGCACCGTCACCGGCACCGATGGCGCGCAGACCTCGCTCTCCACCATCGACCCGCTCAAGCTCATCATGGGGCTGGGCTATGACGCGCCGGGGGGCCGCTTTGGCGGGCAGATCATCATGACCCATTCGGCGCAAAAGGAGATGTCGGCCACCAATGCCGCCGATTGCAGCAACAGCCTATGCTATCGCCCCGGCGCTTTCACCATCCTCGACGCCACCGCCTATGTCCGCCTTGGACAGGCGCTGATGCTGCGCGCGGGCGTGTTCAACCTGACCAACGCCAAATACGCATGGTGGAGCGATGTGCGCGGCCTCTCGGCCAGTTCCTCCGTCACCGATGCCTATACCCAGCCGGGGCGCAATGCTTCGGTCTCGCTGACCGCGCGTTTCTGATTTCTACGCTTAAGGACAATTCCCATGAAGAAAGCCCTTCTTGCTTCCCTCCTGCTGGGGCTGGCCATGACCCCGGCAGCGCCCGCCATGGCCGACGGCCCCGTCGCCCCGCGTTCAGCACAGGCCGATGCCCAGGCCTTTGCCGCTGATCGCGCCGCGATATTGGCCATGGCGGGCGATTACAAGGTCACCTTTGACCTGCGCGAAACGACGAGCTGGCGGGGCGATTACACGCCGATCCCGTCAAAACTGTCGGGCGGGCATGAGGTGGTGCGCGTGATCGAGGACACCGGCCCCCATATCGCCCTGCAACACCTGTTGGTGGTCAAGGATGAGGGCGGCAAGACCATGGTCATCAAACACTGGCGGCAGGATTGGAATTACCAGCCGGAAAATGTTCTGACCTATGCGGGCAAGGGGGAATGGAAGCTCGAAGCCATCCCGGCCCCGATGCGCGCGGGCCGCTGGTCGCAGACCGTGTGGCAGACCGACGATTCCCCGCGCTATGGCGGATGGGGCCAATGGAGCGATGAGGGCGGGGTGCGCCGCTGGCGGTCGAGCTGGACGCTGCGCCCGCTGGCCCGGCGCGATGCGGTGCGCCATCCGGTTTACGACCGCTATCTGGCCATCAACCGCCATTCGCCCACGCCCACCGGCTGGATTCACTGGCAGGACAATATGAAGGAAGGCCCCGACCCGGCAGGCTCGGGCAAGATCGTGCCTTTTGTGCAGGAATCGGGCCTCAACACCTATGTCCGCGACGGCAAGTTCGATGTGGCGGCGGCAGAAAGCTATTGGGCCGCGACCAAGGATTACTGGGCCGCGGTGCGCGGGGCATGGGATGAGACCATCGCGCGCCATCAGGGCGTGAAAGTGGCCGAAGTGGCCGAAACCGGATCGGCGGGGGCCGAAAGGCTGATGGGTTTGGCCGATGAGGTGAAGGCCGGAAAACTGACCACTGACAAGGCGGTTGCCGCCGCCCGTGCGGTGATTGCCGAAGTCGCGCGTTAAGGTGAAAGGGCGGGACTATCCCGCCCTTTCCTTCAGGTCGTCTGCCAGCCCCCGGCCAGAGCGCGGAACACATCCACCTCGGCAAAGGCGCTGGCGCGGCGGGCGGCCACAAGATCGGCCTCGGCCCCGGCCAATGTGCGCTGCGCGTCCAGCACGGTCAGGAAATCGACCTGACCTTCGCGCTGGCGGGCAAGGCTGATGCGGGCTGCGCGCATCGCTTCATCGCGGGCGCGCTCCAGCGTGTCGGCGCGCTGGCGGGCGTGCGAGAGGTTGGACAGCGCCCGCTCGGTTTCCTCAAGCGCCACCAGCACCGCGCCATCGAATTGCGCCAGCGAGGCCTTGGATTCGGCCTTTGCCGCCGCGATCCGCGCCCGCGCGGCCACAATATTGGGGATCGACCAACTGACCAACGGCCCCAGCGACCAGCGCGAGGCCGAGGAACTGGTCACATCCATCCCGCCCAGCGCGCTGGCCCCAGCCGAGGCGCCCAGGGTGATGCGCGGGAAGAGATCAGCCGTGGCCACACCAATGCGCGCGGTATCGGCCGCCAGACGCCTTTCGGCCGCGCGCACATCGGGCCGCCGGGCCAAGAGCGCCGCGCCATCGCCCACCGGAATCGGTTGCTTTAAAGTGGGCGTGGCGATCACGGTGCGCAGGGCGGCGGGCAGATCGCCCGGATTGCGCCCCGTCAGCGTGGCAAGGCGCAGCAGGGCGGCCTGACGGTCGGCCTGCAATTGCGGGATGGTGGCGGCCTGCTGGTCGCGCAGGGCCGTGACGCGGATGAGGTCGAGCCGGTCCGAGCGCCCCACATCGACCCGCGCCCCGGTGATGCGGATCGAGCGGTCGAGCAGATCCACCGTTTCCTGCGCCACCTTTTCGCGCTCGGCGCTGGTGGCGGCATCCAGATAGGCGCGCACCGTGTCGGACACCACCGCAAGGCGGACGGCATCTTCATCGGCTTGCGCTGCGGCGGCGTCGCCCTTGGCGGCCTCGATCCCCCGGCGCAAACGGCCAAAGGCATCGACCTCATAGGACAGCGCCAATCCTCCATCATAGGCCCAGCGCTCGCGCGACTGGCCCGGAATGGTCTGGATCGAGGAAATCCGCTGGCGATTGGCCGAGGCCGACAGCGTGGTTTCGGGCAGCAGGATCGGTGCGCGCGCGCCGGTCAGGCTGGCGCGGGCCGCCTCCACCCGCGCGGCGGCCACGCGGATGTCGGTGTTGGCGGCAAGGGCGTCGCTCACAAGGCCGTCGAGCACCGGATCGCCATACATGGTCCACCAGTGATCGGCAGCAGGGGTGGCAGCAAAGGCCGGGGTTTCGGCCCCCATAAAGGGGGCCTTGGCCGAGGCATTGGCCACCGGGGCCTTGTAATTCGGCCCCACGGCGCAGCCGGTCAACAGGCTGGTGGCCAACAGGAGGGGAATGATGCGTGTCATCGCAAACTTCCTTATTCGGCCGGTTGCAGCGCGCCGCCATGGCCCCGGCGACGCCGGGCCAGACGCAGCGCCAGTTTCCGGCACAGCACATAGAAGGTGGGGGTGAAGATCAGGCCAAAGCCGGTGACGCCCGCCATGCCGAAGAACACCGCCGTGCCCAGCGCCTGACGCAGTTCCGCCCCCGCGCCGGTGGCGATTACCAGAGGCACTGCGCCAAGGATGAAGGCAAGGCTGGTCATCAGGATCGGGCGCAGGCGGGTTTGCGAGGCATAGACCGCCGCGTCCACCGGGGTCATGCCCTGCTCGTCCTCGGCCTGCTTGGCGAATTCCACCACAAGGATGGCGTTCTTGGCCGCCAGAGCGATCAGCACCACAAGGCCGATTTGCGTCAGGATATTATTATCCATCCCCCGCAGATTGACCCCCAGCATGGCTGCAAGCAGGCACATCGGCACGATCAGGATGATCGAGAGCGGCAGCGTCAGGCTTTCATATTGGGCCGCCAGCACGAGGAAGACGAAAAGCACGGCCATGCCAAAGACCATCGCGGCGGTGTTGCCCGCATGGGCCTGTTGATAGGCAATGTCGGTCCATTCGCCGCCATAACCGGGCGCCAGCGTTTCATCGGCCAGCTTTTCCATCGTGGCCAGCGACTGGCCGGTGGAGAAGCCGGGGGCGGTGTCGCCATCCACTTCGACCGCCGGTTGCAGGTTATAGCGCACCACACGATAGGGTCCGGTCTTGTCCTCGAAATTGGCGACCGCGCCGATAGGCACCATCTCGCCGGTGTTCGAGCGGGTCTTCAGGTTGGCGATATCGGCCACGGTCGAGCGATGTTCCGGATCAGCCTGCGCGGTCACGCGATAGGTGCGGCCCAAAAGGTTGAAGTCATTGACGAAGGCGGAACCCAGATAGACCTCCAGCGCCTCGAAGATGCGTTCCGGCGGCACGCCCAGCAGATCGGCTTTCTGGCGGTCAATATCGGCATAGACGCGCGGGGTGCCGACATCGAACAGGGTGTAAACCTGCTTGAGGCCTGCCTGCGCATTGGCCTTGGCAATCAGCGCCCAGGCCTGCGCATTGAGCGCATCATAGCCGCGCCCTTCGCGGTCCTGCAGCATGAAGCGATAGCCGCCTGCCGCGCCAAGACCCTGAATGACCGGGGGCGGCACAAGGATGATGCGCGCTTTGTCATAACCGGCCATGGCCTTGTTGGCCTGATCCATGATGCCCTGATAGGTCACGCCCAGCGCCTTGCGTTCGGCAAAGCTCTTGAAGGGGAAATAGATCGCGCCCGAATTGGGGGCCGAGGTGCGCGAAGGCCCGTGGAAGCCCGCAAACATCACCGCCCCGCGCAGGCCCTTGATGGGCAGGATACGCTGGGCCACATCGCGCACCACACCGTCCGTGCGTTCGAGCGAGGCGCCCGAGGGCAATTGCACGATGGCCAAGAAATAGCCCTGATCCTGCGCCGGGATAAAGCCCGAGGGTGTGATGACAAACAGGCCGATGGTGGCCGCGATCAGGGCGGCATAGGCCCCCATCATCCGCTTGGGCATGCCCAGCAACCGGCGCGTCAGGCGGGCATAGGCCGTGCTCATCCGGTCGAAACCAGCGTTGAAGCGGTCCGCGCCCGTCTGCAGCATCCGCCGCCAGCGCGACATATGCGCATGGGCGCCGTCCACATGGCCGCGCAGCAAAAGCGCCGCCATGGCAGGCGACAGCGTCAGGCTGAGCAGCAGCGAGATGACCGTGGCGGTCGAGATGGTGACGGCGAACTGCTTGTAGAACTGGCCCGACAGGCCAGTGATGAACAAGGTGGGCACGAAGACGGCGCAAAGCACCAGCACGATGGCGACCAAGGCTGCGGCCACCTCGTCCATGGATGTGCGTGCTGCCTCCAGCGGGCTCATGCCCAGCGCCATGTTGCGCTCGACATTTTCGACCACGACGATGGCGTCATCCACCACGATGCCGATGGCCAGCACCAATCCGAAGAGCGAGAGGTTGTTGAGCGAATAGCCGACAGCGGCCAGCATCACCGCCGTGCCGATCAGCGAGACAGGGATGGCCAGCACCGGGATGATCGCCGCGCGCCAGCTTTGCAGGAAGATGAGGATCACCAGCACCACCAGCACGACGGCCTCGAACAGCGTGTGATAGACCGCATCAATCGACTGGCTGATGAATTCGGTGGGGTTGTAGATGGTGGAATATTCCATGCCCTTGGGGAAGGTCTTGGAAATCGTGTCCATCTCGGCCTTGATCCGCCCGGCCGCGGCCAGAGCGTTCGAGCCGGGGCGCTGCATCACCGCGATGACCACGGTGGGCTTGCCCGACAGATAGGTGTTGATGCCGTAATCCTGCGCGCCCAATTCGACGCGGGCGACATCGCGCACGCGGACCTGATGGCCGGCGGCGTCGGTGCGGATCACCACATCATAGAATTGCTGCGGATCGGTCAGGCGGCCTTGCGTTTCCACGCCAAGCTGGAACGCCTCGCCCTTGGAATAAGGCGGCTGACCCAGAGCGCCTGAGGACACCTGCACGTTCTGCGCACGCAGGGCCGCAACGATCTCGCCCGCCGTCAGGTTGAGCGCCGCCGCGCGCGAGGGATCGATCCACACGCGCATCGCATAATCGCGCCCGCCAAACAGCTGCACATCGCCCACGCCGTCCAGTCGCGCCAGACGGTCGCGCACCTGCGTCAGCGCATAGTTCGAAATATAGTCGCGCGGCAGGCTGCCATCGGTCGACTGCAGATTGACCACCATCAGGAAGTCCGGGCTGGTCTTGCGCGTCACCACGCCCAGCCGCTGCACCTCTTGCGGCAGGCGCGGCACGGCAATGGCCACGCGGTTCTGCACCAAGACCTGCGCGGCATCCAGATCGGTGCCGATCTTGAAGGTGGCCGTGATCGTCACCTTGCCGTCGCCGGTCGACTGGCTGCTCATATAGAGCATATTGTCGACGCCGTTGATTTCCTGCTCGATGGGCGTGGCGACGGTGGCCGCCACGGTTTCGGCCGAAGCGCCGGGATATTGCGCCGAAACGGTGACCGTGGGGGGCACCACTTCGGGATATTGCGAGACGGGCAGGCCGACAAAGGCCAGCGCGCCCACCACGGTGATGAGCACCGCCAGCACCGCCGCGAAGATCGGGCGGTCTATGAAGAAACGGGAAAAGCGCATGGGGGGATGCCCTTTGGGTTTAACGCGCCAGCGTCGCTTGCGCGGCGGCGGGGGTGTTGATCGCGGCGGGGGCGGCGGTGGGCGCCTGTGCGGTGATGGTGGCGGGGCGGGTGTTCACCTTGGCGCCCGGCATGGCGGCCTGAAGATTGGTGATGGCCACGCGGTCGGTCGGGGCAAGGCCCGAACGGATCACGCGCAATCCGCGCACCACGGGTCCCAGCGTGACGGACTTGGCCGCCAGCGTGCCGTCAGGGCCGACCACCAGCACGGTCTTGCGCGCCTGATCGGACTGGATCGCCTCGTCGGGAACCAGCAGCGCCTGCACCGTGCCGCCATGGCTCAGCCGCATCGCGCCGAACATGCCGGGCGTCAGGAACAGGCCGGGATTGGCCATCACCGCGCGGCCCCGGATCGTGCCCGAATGCGGGTCGAGGCCATTGTCGGTGAAGTCCAATTGGCCCTGATGGCGATAGTCGGCCTCGTCCTGAAGCTTGATTTCGACCTTGGTGCTGGTGTTGCCCGATGCCCGGTCGCGCTGGGCTTTCAGGTAAAGCGCTTCGGAGGAATCGAAGGTGAAATAGATGGGGTCGAGCGCATTGATCGTGGTGAGCAGCGTGGCATTGGCCCCTTCGCCCGCGGCCACCAGATTGCCGACATCGACGCGGCGGTCCGAAATGCGGCCTGCGATGGGGGCGCGCACCTGGGTGAATTCCATGTCCAGTGCGCGGGCCTGCTGGCGCGCCTCTGCGGCGGCAAGGGCGGCCTGCGCGGCCTGAACCCGGGCCTTCAGACCATCGAGTTCGCCCGCCGAAATCGCCTCATCGCCCGACAGACGCGATGCGCGGGCCAGATCGTTGCGGGCCAGCGCCAGCGTGCTGCGCGCCGAGGCGACATTGGCCGCAGCCTCAGCCAGAGCGGCGCGATAGGGGCGCTGGTCGATGGTGAAAAGGAGCTGGCCTTTTTGCACGATATCACCATCGCGGAAATGGCGCGCGGTGATCTGGCCGCCTACGCGCGGGCGCAGTTCGACACTCTGGCTGGGGGCGAAACGGCCCACGTAATCATCCCATTGCGTGACCGGGGCGACCATCGGCGTGGCCACGCCAAGGGTGGGTATGGGCATGACGGCGGCGGTGGCGGCATCGTGATGCAGCGCTCTCCAGCCGAAGCCGCCGGCAAGGGCAAGGGCGAGCGTCACCCAGGTGATGCGGCGGAAAAGGCGGGATTGGCCGGTGTCGCGCTCTGTATCGCGCTGATAGGCATTGTCGAGGTGAGAGGTCAGCATGTCCATTGGATCGGCTCCGGGCAGGCAGGAAAACGCGCAGGGGACGGCTGCGCCGCGCGCCAGCAGGGCACGTCAACGGACCTTCCCCGGCGCGCCGGGTAGAAACGGATGGCGGGCGTGATGCCCGCGCAGGGATGGGATAAAACCGGCCCCGTCCGCGACGCGCGGGGGGGGTGGGGGGATTGCGCCCCGGACGGGAACCGGTCTGGGCAAACGGCGTTTGGGGTAAACGCCGCGCCTTGGGTCGGACGCGCTGTTCAGGCGCCCGTTGAAAGAGACGAACCGGGCAGGAACGGACGGTCCTGCGCTTGGTGGACGGGGGTAGTCGGCCCGTACCCTTTCAATACCAAGCGGTATAAAATAGGACGGGCCAGACGTCAACCTGATTTTTATACCGAACGGTATTTTTATTTCATGTTGTTGAAAAGAGGATGATTTATCTTAACGTCCCGGCCAGATTGCCAGAGTCGTCGCCACCAGCCGTTCCAGCTCGGCCGGGGTGGCGCCCGAGCGGGCCTGCACCGTCATGCCCTGAAGGATCGCGGTCAGGTAATGGGCCATGGCCGCCGGATCGACGTCGGGGGGGAAATCGCCCTCGTCACGGGCGCGTTCGAAACGTTCGATGATCGCGCGGTCGGTGGCCAGACGCAGCGAGGTAATTTCGTCGCGGATCGAGTCGGCGTAATTGGTGCAGGCCACCGCGCTCACCACACTGAGGCATCCGCGCGGATCATTGCCCGTCTGCATAGCCAGCGATCCGCGCAGGAAAGCCTCGGCCACGCCCTTGGCCGTGGGCGCGGTCAGACCGGCGCGCACATAGGCCAGCTTTTCCTTTTCATACAGATCCAGCGCCTTGCGAAACAAGGCTTCCTTATTGCCGAAACAGGCGTAAAGGCTGGGCTTGGTGATGCCCATCGCCTCGGTCAATTCGGCCATCGAGGCGCCTTCATAGCCTCGCTCCCAAAACACCTTGAGCGCGGCGGTCAGCGCAGCATCGGGACAAAACTGTCGCGGCCGGCCCCGATGGGAAGAGCCCTGATGCGATGAATTGGGCGCCACGATGGTGTCAGGATCGAATTTCATACCACGCAGTATATAAGAGTTTTGTGACATGGTCCATAGCACTTGCCGCGATCTGTCGCAGGAATCCTGACAATCGCCTGTTTTGCTGCGGTGCAGCATGGGGCTTGCGCCCATGCCATCTTTCTGGGAAACTTCACGAATCGCGTGAGGAGAACCGGTTGTGACGGTGATCATCGACCCAACGCCCGACACGGCCGCGTCCGGCGGCAAAAGCGCCATCCTGCCCGCGCGGCCCGAGGCCATGCGCATTGACCCGGCCCGCACGGCGGTGGTCGTCATCGACATGCAGAACGCCTATGCCTCGCCTGACGGCTATGTCGATCTGGCCGGGTTTGACATTGCCGGGGCAGCCGGCGTGATCGGCCGCATCGCGCAGGTGCTGGATATCGCGCGCGGGGCCGGGGTTCAGGTGATCTTTCTGCAAAACGGCTGGGATAGCGATTATGTCGAGGCGGGCGGGCCGGGATCGCCCAACTGGCATAAATCCAATGCGCTCAAGACTATGCGCGCCAGGCCTGAATTGCAGGGCAAGCTGCTGGCGCGCGGGGGATGGGATTATGAACTGGTCGATGCGTTACAGCCGCAGCCCGGCGACATTCGCGTTCACAAGACCCGCTACAGCGCCTTTTTCAACTCGCAGCTCGACAGCGTGCTGCGTTCGCGCGGGATCAAAACCATCGTCTTTGTTGGCATCGCCAGCAATGTCTGCGTCGAATCGACCCTGCGCGACGCGTTCCATCTGGAATATTTCAGCGTGATGCTGGAGGATGCCACCCATCATCTTGGCCCCGATTTCGTCCATCAGGCCACGATCTACAATGTCGAGAAATTCTTCGGCTGGGTCAGCACGGTGGGCGATTTCTGCGGCAGCTTGGGGCAATTGCCCAAGGGAGGGGAATGATGCCTTTCGAGCCGATCAATCCGCCGCAATTTCCCACCCCCATCGCGCCCTATTCCGCAGGCGCGAAGGCGGGCAACACGGTCTATGTCTCGGGCGTGCTGGCGCTGGGCGAGGGGGGCGTGGTGCTGCATGTGGGCGATGCGGCGGCGCAGACGCGCCATATTCTGGACGTGATCGCCATCACGCTGGAGGCGGCAGGCGCGACCATGGCGGATGTGGCGATGAACCATATCTTCCTGAAAGACCTGAATGATTACGCCGCCTTCAATCAGGTTTACGCCCAATATTTCCCCGGCGACAAGCCTGCGCGCTATTGCATCCGGGCCGATCTGGTCAAACCTGATTGTCTGGTCGAGATTGCCAGCGTGGCGCATATCGGGTGATGCCGACGGCGGCGGACCTTTATTATGAAGAACATGGGCGGGCCGACGCGCCGCCCCTGATCCTGTCGAGCGGTCTGGGCGGATCGGCATCCTATTGGCGGCCCAATCTGGCCGCGCTCTCCCGCCATTTCCGCGTGATTGCTTATGACCATCGCGGCACGGGGCGCAGCGACAGGGCCTTGCCCGAGCGCGTGACTCTGGCCGATCTGGGGGCGGATATGCTGGCGCTGATGGACAGGCTGGGCATCGCGCGGGCCGGGATAATCGGCCATGCGATTGGCGGGATGGCGGCGTTGGAGGCTGCCCGCGCCGCGCCCGAGAGGGTGGATCGGATCGTCATCATCAACGGCTGGGCGCGGCTCGATCCGCAGACGGCGCGCTGTTTCGATGTGCGGCTCACACTTTTGCGCAAGGCCGGCGCGCGGGCCTATCTGGAGGCGCAGCCTTTGTTCCTCTTCCCGCCCGACTGGCTGAGCGAGCATGACGCGGCCCTGCGCGAGGAGAGCGAGCATCACCTTGCCCACTGGCCGGGCGATGCGACCATGGAAAAACGCATCGCGGCGGCGCGCGCCTTTGATGCCGCGCCATGGCTGGGTATGATCGACTCGCCGGTCTTCGCGATCAGCGCATCCGACGATCTGTTGGTGCCATGGCGCAATTCGCAGGCCCTTGCCCACGCGCTGCCCCATGCCGTCCACCGTCATTTCGACTGGGGCGGCCATGCGCTCAATGTTACCGCATCCGATCGGTTCAACCGCGACATCCTCGACTGGCTGACCAGCGGGGCCACGCTATTTAGGAGCTAGCCCCATGCAAGTCGGCGTATTCGTGCCCATCAACAACAATGGCTGGCTGATCAGCGAGAACGCGCCGCAATACCACCCCAGCTTTGACCTCAACAAACAGATCGCGCAGAGCGCCGAGAAATATGGACTCGATTTCCTGCTCTCGATGATAAAACTGCGCGGGTTTGGCGGCAAGACGCAGTTCTGGGAATATGGGCTGGAAAGCTTTACGCTGATGGCGGGGCTGGCGGCGGTTACGGAAAAGATCAAGATTTACGCCACTTGCCCCACTCTGGTCATCCCGCCCGCCTTTGCCGCGCGCATGTGTTCGACCATCGACAGCATCAGTCATGGGCGCTTTGGTCTCAATCTGATCACCGGGTGGCAGCCGCCCGAATATACTCAGATGGGCGTGTGGCCGGGCGATGAGCATTTCCGCAACCGCTATCAGATGCTGGACGAATATGCCCATATCCTGCGCGAATTGTGGGCAACCGGCGTGTCCGATTTCAAGGGCGACTATTACCGGATGGAGGATTGCCGCGTCCGGCCTCAGCCCGAAGGCGATATGAAGATCATCTGCGCCGGGTCATCCGATGCTGGTCTGGCCTTCTCGGCCAAATGGGCGGATTACGCCTTTTGTCTGGGCAAGGGCGTCAACACGCCCACCGCCTTTGCCTTCAACAATGACCGTTTGGCCAAGGCGCTGGAGGTGACGGGGCGCGAGGTTCAGGTCTTTGTGCTGGTGATGATTATCGCGGCCGAGACGGATGAAGAGGCGATGGCCAAGTGGAAGAGCTATAATGATGGCGTGGACCTTGAGGCCATCGCCTGGCTGGCCGAACAGGGGGCAAAGGATAAGGTCAACACCGACACCAATGTTCGCCAACTGGCTGCACCGGAGGGCGCGGTGAACATCAATATGGGCACGCTGGTCGGCTCTTATGCCAGCGTGGCGCGGATGCTGGATGAAATGGCGCTGGTGCCTAATACGGGCGGCGTGCTGCTGACTTTCGATGATTTTGTCGAAGGGGTGGAGGCCTTTGGCACCCGCATTCAACCGCTGATGAAAAGCCGGAAATAGCAGGGCAATACGCCAAATTGCATCCGAAGCTTTTGCCGAACTCGCTTGGCAAAGGGCGCAAAGACATGAAAACAGGGATGATCCTATTGGTCGAGGAATCCCGCCATGTCGAAACTGTTTCCGATCCTGCTTTGCGGCGCGGCGCTGATCCCGGCGCAGGCCATGGCCGATCCGGCCATCGCCTTTATCGACGCCACGGTGTTCGACGGCACGGGCGCGGCCCCGGTCCGGGAAACCGTGCTGGTGCAGAATGGGCGGATCGTGGCCGTGGGGGCAAAGCTTAAGCTGCCCGCAGGCACGCGCAAGGTGGCGGCACAGGGCAAAGCGCTGCTGCCCGGCTTTTTCGATGTTCATACCCATTGGACACCGGGCGGATCGCCCGAAACCACGCCCCAGATCGCCACCGCCTATGTCCAGTCGGGCATCACCACGGTCAATGATTTCCACCAGCAGCCCGAATCCTATGCCCCGCGCCGGGCTTGGCTGGCGCAATTGGTGGCCCCTCATGTCAATTTCGCGGCCCGCATCAGCACGCCGGGCGGCCACGGTGCCGATTGGGCCGATCAGGCCACCACGATCTGGATCAACACGCCCGAGGCCGCCCGCGCGGCGATCAAAAGCCTCGAAGCCTACAAGCCCGACCTCATCAAGGCCTTCACCGACGGTTGGCGGTATGGCGCGGCGCCCGACAACACCAGCATGGACCGCTGGACCTTGCAGGCGTTGACCGAGGAGGCGCATAAGCGGGGCTGGTCGGTGCTGACCCATACGGTGACGGTCGAGCGCGGGGTGGCGGCCTCGATGGCGGGTGTGGATTCGCTGGGCCATGTGATACAGGACCGTCTGGCCACGCCCGAAGAGGTGGCCCAGATCGCCAAAAGCGGCATGGGCATGGCCCCCACGCTGGCCGTCTATGATCCCGAAAAGCCCGGACAGCCGAAGGCGGACGAGGCCCGTCTGCGCAAATTCTCCTATGCGCTGAAAAATGTGAAAGCGTTGTTTGATGCCGGTGTGCCGATTTCGGTGGGGACGGATGCGGGCATGCCCGGCACGCCCCATGGCGCGGCCACGCTGCATGAACTCGAACTGCTGGTGCGCGCCGGTTTGACGCCCGCGCAGGCCCTTGTGGCTGCCACGCAGACCAGCGCGAAAGTGATGCGCCTTGATGGCGATCGCGGCACGATTGCGCCGGGCAAGAGGGCCGACATTCTCCTTATCGACGGCAAGCCATGGGAGAATATCGGAGACATTCACAAGATCACACAGGTCTATATCGACGGCCGTCTGGTCAGCGGCATCGGCGCACCGCCTCTGCCCGCCGCCAATCTGGCCAACCGCCTGCCCTCGGTCAAAATCGCGGCGCTGGTCGATGATTTTGAGCGCAAGGACGGCCGCTCATCGCTCGATACTTTGCGGCTGGAAACCGGCGATGGCGGCATGGACCGCACCGTCGAGATCATTCAAACCGTGCCGCGCGATGGCGGCGGACAGGCCTTGCTGCTTTCGGCCAAAATGGCGGTGAAGGGCGATGCCTATGCCGGTTTTGCCGTGCCGCTGACGCGCGGTTCGGTGGTGCCGGTCAATCTGACGGGGTATAAGGGCGTGCGCTTCGATATACGGGGCGATGGGGCCTATGTTCTGCGCCTCAACGGGCTGGATGGCGTATGGAGCGCGCCGGTTTCGGGCGGCGCGCAATGGGCCAGCGTCGAGGTGCCTTTCACCGCGCTGGTGGCTGCGGCGCAGCGGGGCAAGCCGGGGCCTGCCTTTACCGGCGATGGTCTTGTGCAACTCGAACTGGGCGGATCGCGCGAAGGCGGTCAGCGGCTCTGGGTCGAGGTGGACAACATCACTTTCTATTGATCGCCGCTACTCGCCGCTTCACCGCAACAATCAGCTCGGGCAGGCTGGACACCTGCTCGATGCCATAGCGCGCGCCGGTGATGTCCACATTGCCCTTGCGCCAATATCCGGGCGGGCACAGCACGATCAACTTGCCGCCGCGCGCATGGAGCCCCATTTCCAGCAGGCTGATCGGGCTTTGCGATCCGGGCGAGAAATAGAGAACGATGACATCGGCGCTTTCCAGCGCGCCCAGTTCCCATTCGACCTGACGGCGAAATTCCGGCTCGTCGGCCTCGGGCCGCCATTTGGGGTTCCAGTCGGGGCGGCGCGGGTTGAGGATCACCACATTGTCCGCCGCCAGCGCCTCGATCATGCCCTTTTGCCAGTCCGGCGCATTGCCCATATCGATGCTGCCGCCCAGAAAGACGCGGGGCCGGTCATGCGCGGCGGGCAGGGGTTCGGGCGAGGTGACGACTGTTGAAGTCTGCGCATGGGCGAGTGGAGCGGCCAACAGCAGGGTGAGGGGAAAGAGCATTCTCATACCCCCGCGATAGGGCCGAAGCGCCCCGCGATCAACGGCGGCTTGCCGCATCCTCATCCCACGCGGCCTGCGCCGCCAAATCGTCAAACTCCTCCGGCCAGTCCGCCGACCATGCCGCCTTTTGCGCCTCATCGGCCCAACTGGCGCGGATCCCCGCCATCATCATGGCGCGCAGATCGTCGCGGCTGGCGCCCATATGGCTGTACATCAATTCCCACGCGCCCGCCGGGCTGACGCGGTGCAATTGGGGATCGTCGCTGTTGGGGTGGATCGACATGCCCATGGCGATCATCGCGCGGATCGGATGATGGCGCGCCCAATCATCGGGCGTCATGGTGCGCAGGTAATAGGAATTGGTCGGCACCACGGTGAACACCATCCCGCGCGTGCGCAGGCTCTCGGCGAAATCGGGATTGTCGATCACAGTATAGCCGTGGTCGATCCGATCGACGCCCAGTTGATCGACGGCAATGGCGACATTGGTCCATGGCATCCCGAATTCCCCGGCATGGGCGGTGGCGCGCAGCCCGCTTTCCCGCGCCAGCGCATAGGCGGGGGCGAACCATTCGGGCGGGCCGTCATTCTCGCGGTAATCGATGCCGATGCCCGCCACGCGCGGATGGCGATGGGCCAGCATCGCCTCTACCATGGCCACGGCCTGTACGGGCGGGGCCTCACGGTCGATGGCGGGGATGAGGAGCGATGAGATCGGCGCGGCTTCCATCGCCTCCACCATCGCCTGCTGGATCTCGCCATAGGGGATGGCATGGGCGGCCAGCGTGGCGGTGGGGTTCCAGAAGAATTCGGCGTGGCGGACGTTATCGGCCGCCGCATCCTCCAGATATTCGCGCACCAGCCGGGCGATATCCTCCGGGCGGCGCAGCAAATGCTGCTCCATCGCGCGCAGGGCGTGGAGTACGCCGACCGGCTTGCGCCCGCGCGTGTAAAGCCCAGCCGCCATATCCGAGGGGATGGGCGCATCATAGCGGCGCGCCAGATCGCGAAACGTCTCCTCGCGCATCGCGCCCAGCAGATGGCAATGCAGTTCCACCTTGGGCAGGCGAGTGAAGAAGGCGCGCTGATCCGCGCGGACCACCCGCCCTGTGGCCGAGGGGGGCAGTACCGACAGCGTTTCTTCCATGGCAATCGGCATCGCGGCGGCTCTCAACGGTGGACGGTGGTGTAAAGGTAATAGGCCAAGGGCAGCGAGAGCAGCAACAGGCCGGGCGACACCTGCCGCGCCCGCCCGCCGATCAGGCAGGTCAGCACATAGGACACCAGCCCGACGGCAATGCCGGTCCCGAAACTGTTGGCGATCAGCGTGGCCAGCAGCATCAGCACCGGGGGCAGGGTTTCCTCCAGCCTTTCGCCGCCCAATTGCCGCAGCGACCCCATCATCCCCGCGCCCACCAGGATCAGCGCCGGGGCGGTCGCCTGTTTTGGGATCGCCATGGCCAGCGGGATGGCCAGCAGCGAGGCCAGATAGCAGAGAGAGGCGGTGATCGGCACCAATCCGGTGCGCCCGCCGGCGCTTGCCCCCGCCGCCGATTCCACCAGCGCCGTGCCGCCCGGAATGCCCAGCACCGGGCCGAAGGTGGACGCCAGTGCATCGACCAGAAAGGGCCGGTCGATCTGGGGCAGATTGCCCTCATGGTCGGTCAGCCCCGCCTTGGCCCCCACGGCCAGCGTGGTGCCCATGGTGGAGAAGAATTCGGCGACGAAATAGGCGAAGAGATAGGGCAGCGCGCGAATCGTGAACACCGCCGCCCAATCGACATGGCCCAGCACCGGCCCGATGGCGGGGGGCAGGCCCAGCGGCATGGCGGGCGCATGAGTCACCCCCAGAACCGCGCCCAGCGCCGCCGCCGCGATGATACCGGCAAGGATTGCGCCGGGCACGCGCCGCGCCTGAAGCGCCACCGCCACGCCCAGCCCGACCAGAGCCATTTGCGGCCCGGGTTGCGAAAAATCGCCAAGGGAAAGCGCATTGGTCTTGGCATTGACCGCCACCATCCCCGCATCACGGCATCCCAGCAGCGCGATGAACATGCCGATCGAGGCGCCAAGGCCCAGCTTGATCTCACGCGGGACCAGCCGCATCACCCAGCCGCGCGCGCCGGTGATCGTCAGTAGCGTGAACAACACGCCCGAGGCCATCGCAATGCCCAGCGCCGAGGGCCATGGCAGATGTTCGACCTGCGTCAGCGTGATGCCCAGCAGCGCCGCCCCGCCGATGCCCGGCCCGACGATAAAGGGCAGATTGGCGTAAAGCCCCATCGCCAGACTGCCCAGCGCCATGACGATCAGCGTAGCCGTGGTGGCTGCGCCCTGATCCATGCCGCCGCCCGAGAGCAGGCGCGGGATCACCACCACCAGATAGGCCGAGGCCATAAAGGTGGTCAGCCCCGCCACGGCCTCGCGCGGCAGGGTGGTGCCTCGTTCGGCCATACGTTGGCGCCATAATGCGCCCATCATTGGCGGGCCTGCGCGGTAAAGCGGGCAAGGAAGCGGGGCACGTCGATGCTCTCGACCACCTCAACCATTTGCTCGCCGCGATGGGGGGCCAACTCGTCCTTCCACATCTGCGCCGTGCCATAGCCCGCGCCGGGCATCAGATCGACATCCATGCGCGCGGTGAATTTCTTGGTCACGAGGCCGGGATCGAGCGCGACGGCCACGGTCATCTCATCCCACAGCGGCTGGTCGATGCGGGCATATTGGGCGATATAGCGCGCGGTGGGTGTGCCCGATGCGCCGATCTGATCGGCCAGCGCCCGGCTCATCCGCGCCGAGGTGGTGACATTGCCCACCACGGTGATTTTCCGCCAAGGCGCGGTCAGCACGATATGGGCCGCTTCGGGGTCAAAGACGAAATTGAAATCGGTGGCATAATCGGCATTGTCCAGCACGCGGGCGGCCTGCATGTCATAGCCGCCGCCCTGCATGGCGATGCCCTTGGCTTTGACGGCAATATCGGGGGCGATGCGCAGCGCCAGCGCGATATTGGTCAGCGGCCCGGCGCAGATGATCGTCACCTGCCCCGGATGGGCGCGCACGGCCTCGATCAGGCGGTGGACGGCATCCTGAGTCACCGGCTTGATGGTGGGCGCGCCCTCGGCCATCGGGGGGACCAGATCGGGGTCTTCGGGGTGATATTGGCGGCCCGGCTTGGGCGCGTTCCATGCGCCCTTCCACGGGATCGGGCCAAAGCGGGTCTCCCACGCCTTCATTTCGGGCAGGGAGCGGATCAGCGGCGTCTGCGCGCCCTTCGCTACCGGCACATCGGCGCGGCCCGCGATTTCGAGGAAGCGCAAGGCATGCTGCGTTTCCTCCTCCAGCCATTGGTCGCCGGTGACGACGCCAACGCCCAGAAGGTTGACCTGAGGATCGCGGATCAAAGGGATCAGGGCCTGAAGATTGCTCTGTCCGGGGCCGAGGAAGTCATTGTCGAACCATACCATGGCGCGACTGTCTTGCCCGGCCGGGACAGAATGGCCGACAGGTCTGGGCGCGGCCATGGTGAGGGACGCCATGGAGAGAGCTGCGCTGCCCAGCACTGCCTGCCACAATTTCATGCCCTGATCCCCCTCCTGCTTATTTCGCTTCGGCCAGAACCAGCACCGTGGCCAGTTCATTGTTGAAATTGCGCAGGTTGACCGTTTTTTCCAGCTTCAGCCCTTCGTCGAGCGAGTGGTTGCGGAAGGTTTCAAAGCCCGAACCCAGCGTGAGCGCGGAAATGCCCTTGCTCATCGGGATGTTGCTGTCGGTCGATCCGGCGCTGTATTTGGGGGCATAGCCATTGGCCTTGGCCACGGCATCGGCCACCTTCACAATGCGCGAATCCATCGGCGTGGTGCCGCCCGGACGGTCGCCCACCAGCTTGGCGTCATAGGTGATCTTGCCCTTGGCGGTCGAGCGTGCAGCGTTTTCGGCCGCCACGGCTTCGGGCAGGATCGAGAGGAAGGTCTTTTCTTCCGCGTCCAACTGCGCCTTGCCGTTCGAGCGCATGTCGATGGTCATGGCCGTGGCAAAGGGGATCGAATTGACCGAGGTGCCGCCCTCGACGATGCCCACGTTATAGACGGTTTTGGGATCGCTGGGCACCTGCATCTTGGCAAAGCCGACCATCGCATTGGCCATCGCATAGGCCGGGTTGACCAGACCGAAATCGCCCATCGAGTGGCCGCCCGGACCGTTGAACGTCACCTTGTAGCGACGCGAACCGGTGCCCGCATTGGTGATGCGCTCGCTCTGGCCGGGTTCAAAGCTGATGAAATGGGTGATGCGGTCCTTGTACTTGCCCTGCGAGAACAGGTAGCGCACGCCGCGCAGGTCGCCCGGGCCTTCCTCGCCCACATTGCCCATGAACAGGATGTCGGCCTTGGTCGAAAACGCGCCCGCCTTCATCGCGCGGATGAACGCCAGCAGGACCGGCAGGCTGCACGTGTCGTCGCCGATGCCGGGGGCATAGAGCGTGTCGCCTTCGCGGCGCACCTTTACATTGGTGCCTTCGGGGAAGACGGTGTCGAGATGGGCGGTGATGACGATCAGCGGGGTAGCCTCGCCCTTCGCAGCCCCGGTGCCGCGACGCAGGCCCATCACGTTGCCCACGCCGTCCATTTCGACGTCTTCCAGACCCTCGGCCTTGAGCATCGCCATATAGGCCTTGGCGCGCGCCTCTTCCTTAAACGGCGGGGCGGCGATTTCGGTCAGGGTGATGATGTCGGCGACGATGCGGTCATAATCGCCCGCCAGCGAGGCGGTCGCCTTGGCGAACTTGGGGCTCTTGAGCAGCGCCTTGGCGGCCGTTTCCTCGGGGGTGGCGGCGCTGGCCTGGGGCGCGATCATGGCCACAGCCGCCAACGATGCAAAGGCAAACAGAGTGTTACGCATAGGAGACATCCTCGTTTGGATAGTTCCCGGCCGGGCGGGCGCCCGACCGGGATTTCAGGATTTTAGAAATTGCCGCGCAGGTTGACGCCGATGGTGCGCGGGGTGGTGGTGGCAATGTAATCAGGCGTGCCGCTGACCGCCGAATAATAGCTCAGGCCAGAAGCATCGAGCAGGTTGCGGACATAGACATAGACGCCGTAACGCTCATTCTCGATTCCCGCGCGCAGGTTGACCTGCGAATATTTGCCATAGGTGCGATAAAGCGCGTTGGTGGGGTTGAGCTGAGTGGTCATCTTGCCGGTGTAGCTGAAATCGGCACGCATCATGCCCTTCCAGTTGCTGTTGATGGTCCAGCCATATTCGGCGCCCGCGCTGGCCGTGGTGCGCGGAATGCCGGTCAGGATGTTGCCCACGCGGCCCGCCGCCGTCACCTCGGAATTGACCTGATCGGCGGTCAGGCGCGGATAGACCACCGAGAGCGAACCGTTGAGGAACAGGCCCTTGGTGGGCGTGCCGCTCAGTTCAGCCTCGAAACCTTCGATGCGCGCCGCGCCCACGTTGCTGATATAGCTGAAATTGCCATAGGTGGCCTGGACCGCAGTCTGCATATTGGTCCAGTCGATGCGATAGGCGTCCACGTTGAAGGTCAGCTTGCGGTCGAACCACTGGCTCTTGAGGCCCAGTTCATAGTTCCACAGCGAGTCGGCCTGATATTGCGTGGCCGAGGCCGGGATGCCCGGCGTCAGATTCGCGCCGCCGGGGCGGAAACCCTGCGATGCGGTGGCATAGATCATCAGGTTGCGGTTGGGTTTCAATTCAACATTATACTTCTGGATGAAGCCATCGGCGCTGGCGTTGACCTCGGTATAATTCATCGGCGTCTGGCCGTTGAAATAGTTATAACCGAGGTAAGCGCCGCCCACGATCTTCTTATAGTGATAGTGGCGCAGGCCCGCCGTGATGTTCAGGATGTCGATGGGGCGATAGGAGAGCTCGCCGAACTGCGCGGTCTGGTTGATGACATCGCGCACAAAGCGCGAGCCAAGATCAACCAACGGATCACGCATCAGGCCCGTGCCCGGAACGCCGGCAAAAACGGTGGTGTCCACCCGGTCCTTGCGGTTTTCAAAGAAGGCGCCCAGCGTATAGTTCAAACGGCCCTTGCCATCGGAATTGAGGCGCAGTTCGTTGGTGACATTTTCCACCCAGCGCGGCTGATAATTGCCGATGGGCATCTGGCTGTTGGCCCAGCCCAGATAATTGGCGCGCAATTGGGCCGAGCTGTATCCGCCCGCGCTCGATGCGCAATTGCTGGACGATGTGGTGGTGCCCGATGCGCCCGTCTGCAGCAGCGATCCCGAATAGGTGTTCTGATAGAGGCCGCAATAGCGATAGGAATTGGCCACCGACTGATAATTGTCGCTGTTGTCGTTGGTCTGGCGCACATCCCAGCGATAGTAGCCATTGGCCAGCGAGATCGTGCCGATCGGCGTGGTCCACTTGGTGTCGAGCGAGAAGATCTTCTGCTTGTCGATGGCGGGCGTGTAGATGCGCAGGCCCGACGTATAGGTGCCCACCGAAGGCGCCCAAAGCGAGGTGCCGCCCGTGTGCTGATCCTGGATGATGCCCATGAAATTGATGCGCAGATTGTTGGTCGGGCGGAAGCCCAGCATCAGGCGGCCGCCCGTGGTCATCACGCTGTTCATGTTATAGCGGCCGATCGAGGGATCATCGACAAAGCCGCCGGTGCGCTGGCGATAGAGCACGAGGCGCGCGGCCAGCATGTCCTCGATGATCGGCACGTTGACCGCGCCCTTGATGCTGTAGCCGGTGCCGCCATTCTTGGTGGTTTCCACGCCCGCATCGACGGCGGCTTCATACTTCGTCAGGTTGGCCTGCTTGAACAGCACGCGCAGGGTGCCGCCCATCGAGCCTGACCCGTAAAGCGTGCCCTGCGGCCCGCGCAGTACTTCGAGGCGCTCGGTGTCGAACAGGTTGAGGTTGGGGGTCGAGCCCGAAGGGTCCGAGGTGGTGCCCGCGGGCCCGGTTAGCGGCACTTCGCCGAAATAGACGCCGACGGTGGCTTCGCCTGCGGTCTGGATGCCGCGGATCGACACGCGGGTGCGGCCCGATTCGCTGGCCAGCAGGTTGAGGCTGGGGACCGAGCGCGCAACATCGGCAATGCCCGCCGCGCCCATGTTGTTGAGCATGTTGCCGCTCATCGCGGTGATCGCCAGCGGGGTGTCCTGCACGCGGGTTTCGCGCTTAAGAGCGGTCACGACGATATCGTCGCCCTGGCCCGCCGTCTGCGCCATCGCGGGCGTTGCCGCCAGCGTCGATACAGCCAATGTCGAAACCGAAAGCAGCCATGCTGCACAAAGCTTAGTGTTCATAGTCCATCCCTCATTGGCGAGTCCCAAACCGACGCGGGGGCCACGATGGCTTTGCGCGCGCCTTCTTCCGGGCGGCGCGGTCCATCGTGAGGCCATGCGGGTTTGTGCTGCTTAACCCTGTCCGTCCTCTCGCTGAAACGCAGGCTAAGGCCGCGCGCCTGTCATCAAGCTGTCATGCCGGGGCTAGGCAGGGGGCGTGTTTTGCGTATTTTGGGGGCATAGTCGGTGATGTCATGGCGGTTGATGCCATGGGCCTATGCCGGTGTCGGGGAATGGAGGGAACATTGCGCATTTTGATCGTGGAGGATGATCCGCGTCTGGCGCGCGGCATGGCCGCCTCGCTGGAGGCCGCCAGTTTTGCCGTCGATGTCGCGCATAATGGCGAGGACGCCGCCGCCTTTGCCGCCGCCGATCCGTTCAACGCGATCATCCTCGATCTGGGCCTGCCCGATGGCGATGGGCTGGAATTGCTGCGGATGCTGCGCCGCCGGGGTGACACCACGCCGATCATGATCGTGACCGCGCGCGATGCGGTGGACGACCGGGTGGCGGGGCTGGATTATGGCGCGGATGATTACATGGCCAAGCCGTTCCACCCGCGCGAGCTGGAATCGCGGGTGCGCGCGCTGGTGCGGCGCAGCATCGGCAGCCCCGACCCGGTGCTGCGCGTGGGGGCGCTGACGCTGGACCGCTCGACGCGGCGGGTCGCGCTGGCCGATGCGCCGGTCGATCTGCGCCGCCGCGAGATGGCCGTGCTGGAAACGCTGATGGGGCGGCCCGGCAAGGTCGTGCCCAAGGACCGCATGGCCGCCGAGGTCTTTGCCCTGTCCGAGGCGGTCGCGCCCAATGCGCTGGAGGTCTATGTGGGCCGCCTGCGCCGCAAGTTGTCTCCGGGCGGGCCGACGATCCATACGGTGCGCGGGCTGGGCTATATGATTGATGCCCATTAAGACGCGGTTTCTGCCCAAATCGCTGCGGGGCTATCTGACGGTTGTCGTCATGGTGCCGCTGGTGGTGCTGGTGTCGATCTTTGCCACGATCACCTGCTGGATGATCGATTCCTCGATGAACGATACGTCCGACCGGATTCTGGTCGGCTCGACCCGTTTGATCAGCCGGGCGGTCAATTATGACCCGATCCTTCAGGAAAGGCTGCTGCCGCTGGCCGTCGGCCTGCTCCAGCGCCGTTCCGCGCCGGTCACGCATTACAGCATCTATGATGGCGACCGTCTGATTGCGGGCCGCGCCGATCTGCGCCCGCCGCCTGATTATTCGGCCGACGGGCGGCTGACCGGCCCGCTCCATCCCGGCGCAAGGTTCACGCTCACCTCGCGCGATCCGGTGATGGTGCGCGGCTATGTCGATCCGCGCGATGCGCAAGGCGTGGTTCAGCCCGCCTATCTGCACAATGGCATGTTGAACGGGCGCCCGGTGCGCATCGCCACGGAAATGCGCCGTCTGACGGACAATGGCCATCTGGTGGCGGTGCAGGTGGCCGATTTCCTTGAAAATCGGGAAATTTCCACCCGCGCCTCTTTCCAGCGCGTGGTCAGCGCCAGTGTGCTGGTCACGCTGATCGCGCTGCTGCTGTTCTATTCGGCGCTGGCCTGGGGGCTGATCCCCTTCGCCACGCTGACCGAGCGGATCGCCGCCAGCGTGCGCGACCCGCTGCATTTTCAGCGCCTGCCCGATGGCGATGGCCCGCGTGAGGCGCAGATGATTGCGCGCGCCTATAACGCCCTGATGGTGCGGGCCGAAAGGGCGGTCGGTTCGCTGCGCCAGTTCACCTCAAACGCCTCGCACCAATTGCGCACGCCGCTGGCGGTGCTGCGGGTGCATCTCGATGTGCTGGAAACCTATGGCGCGCAAAGCCCGCAGGGGCAGATGGCGCTGGATGACATTGCCCATTCGGTCGATACGCTCGAACGCTTGCTGCAGCAATTGCTCGCGCTGGCCCGGCTGGATGAGCAGGTCGGATGCAGCGCCGGGCAGTTCGATCCCGCGCTGGTGGCCACCGATGTGATCGCTGCGCGCCTGCCCGCGCTGCAGCGCGCCGATGTGGACATCAGCTTTGAGGAAAGCGGCCATGGCCTTGCCTCGGGCGAGGCGGCGCTGGCGGCCGAGATGGTGGGCAATCTGCTCGACAATGCGGTGGCCTATAACCGGCCGGGCGGCAAGGTGGTGGTGCGCGTGCTGTGTCGCAAGACTTCGGTGCGGGTGGAGATCGAGGATGACGGTCCCGGCATTCCCCCCGCCGAGCGCGACAAGGTGTGGGAGCGTTTTTACCGCATGGCCGCCAATGCCAACAGCAGCGGCAGCGGGCTGGGCCTGCCCATCGTGCGCGCGCTGGCCGACCGGATGGGGGCCAGGGTTGCGCTGGATGAAGGGGCAGGCGGCCGGGGCACGCGGGCGGTGATCGATTTTGGCCCCGCCGCGCTGGATGCCTTTCCGTGACAGGGTGCTGACAGGCAGGCTGTTTCACACTGGTCTTTCTCATGGCAACGCTTAACCCATCTTCGCCCCAATCGCCTTTGCGCTGGTCACGGCCTTTGCCGCATTGGCCCTTGCTGGCCGGGCTGGTGATCGGCACGCTGGCGGGGGCGCTGGTGCATGTAGTGCCGGTGGACCGGGCGGTGCTGGATTTCGTGCTGGTCAATCTGGCCCGCCCGATTGAACAATTGTTTCTTCAGGTGCTGTTCCTGCTGATCCTGCCCATGGTGTTTTCCGCGATTGTCACGGGCCTTGCGCGGCTGCGCGGGCGGGCAATGGTGCGCGATCTGCTGCTGCGCCTGTTTGCCGCGATGGTGGGCATGACGGTGGTTTCGGCGGTGATCGGTATGGCGATGGCCAATCTGTTTCGCCCCGGCGAAGGCATGGCCATCGACCTGCACCAGAACCCTGGCGCAGGCGCGCGGGCGGCGGACGAGGGCAGCCTGCTTGACATGTTGCTGGCGCGGCCGATGATGGCGCTGGTGGTGATGTCGGTGCTGGTCGGCTTTGCCATCAGCCGCAGCCGAAACCGCAACATTCGCCATTTGGTGATGACCACGGAGGGCCTGTTCGAGGTGGGGATGTCGATTGTCACGCTGGTGGCGCATTTTGCGCCGGTGGCGGTGCTTTGCGTGATGTTTGATATGACGGCGGTGTTCGGCTGGACGCTGCTGGTGCATCTTTCAGGCTATTTCAGCGTGGTGGTGGCTGCGCTCTGCCTGCATCTGCTGGTGGTTTCGGTGGGGCTGGCGTGGATGGGGGGCGATATCAGCCCGGCCCGGTTCCTGCGCTCGCTCCGCTCGGTGATGGTGATTGCCTTTACCACCTCCTCGTCCTTTTCCACCCTGCCCGCAGCGCTCCATGCCGCAGAGCAGGATCTGGGCCTGCCCGCACGGGTGGCGCGGCCCACGCTGGGGCTGGGATGCGTGGCCAATCAGGGCGGCACGATCATCTATACCACGGTGACGGTGATCTTTCTGGCCCAGTGTTTCGGGATGGAATTGAGCGTCTGGCAGCAGTTCATGGTGTTTGGCCTCTCGATCCTGGCGGGGCTGGGCACGATGGGCGTGCCCGCAGGCAGCCTGCCGCTGACCACGATGCTGCTGGCGCTGCTGCATGTGCCCAATGAGGGGATTGGCCTGATTATCGGCATCGACCGGTTGATGGACATGTGCCGCACGGTGCCCAATGTGGTGGGCGATCTGGCCGTGGCGGCGGCGCTGCGCCACAGCGGCGAGGAGGGGGCGTAAGTTCTGCCTTGTGAAATGCTCGCGCTTGTGGAAACGCGGGGCAGGTTTTGCATAAGGCGTGGAAATTATGGCGATGAATGACCGGCCCCGACTGGCCATGCTGGGCGGCGGGCCGGGGTCCTTTATCGGGGGCATCCACCATCTGGGCGCGCGGATCGCCGGGATTGACCTTGTGGCGGGCGTGTTCAGTTCGGACCCCGAAAAATCGGCCCGCGCTGCGCATGATTATGGCGTTGCCTCTGACCGCTGCTATGCCGATACGCGCGCGATGTTCGCCGCCGAGGCCGCGCGCGAGGACGGCATCACCATGGTGGCCATCGCCACGCCCAACAATTTGCACCTGCCCGCCGCGCTGATGGCGATTGAGGCGGGGGTGCATATTTTCTCGGACAAGCCCGCGACCGCCACGCTCGCCCAGGCGCTGAACTTGCGCGATGCGCTGGCGCGGGGGCGCAGCGCCTATGGCCTGAGCTTTACCTACAGCGCCTATCCGATGGTGCGCGAGGCGCGGGCGCGAATTGCGGCGGGCCAGATCGGCACGGTGCGCAAGGTGCTGGTGAATTATGCGCAGGGCGTGATGGCGGGGCCATCGGCGGGCTGGCGCACCGATCCGGGCATGAGCGGGGCGGGCGGATGCATCGCCGATCTTGGCACCCATGCTTTCCATCTGGCCGAATTCGTCACCGGGCAAGAGGTGGCCGAACTGCTGGCCGATCTGGGCAGCCATGAGGGGCGGGCGCTGGATGATGATGATGCGGTGCTGCTGCGCTTTGCCGGGGGCGCGCGGGGGATGATCCACGCCTCGCAGATCGCCTTTGGCCAGCGCAATGCGATCAGTTTTCAGGTCTATGGCGACCGTGGCGCGCTGCATTGGGATTTTGCAGCCGCCGATCAGTTGCGGCTGGTGCGCGGGGGTGAGGTAATCCTGCTGGGCCCGACCAGCGCGGATCTGCTGGTGCGCGTGCCGGGAATGCGGGGGATCGGCGATGGGCTGATCGCGCCCTTTGCCACGCTTTATCGCGAATTTGTGGCGGTTTGCGGCGGTGGGAAGCAGTGCAGCCTGCCCGGCATTGCGGAGGGTGTGCGCAGCATGGCTTTTGTCGAACGCGCGGTGGAAAGCAGCGCGCAGGGCGGGCGCTGGCTGGCCATACATTAACCGAGGGAGGCAGCATGTTTCACCACGTCTTTTTCTGGCTGCACAACCCTGCGGATCGCGATGCGCTGATCGCCGGGCTGGAGAGCCTGCGCGCCATTCCCCAGATCCGCGCGCTGCATATAGGCATCCCCGCCGCGACCGAGCAGCGCGATGTGGTCGAGAGCGGTTTTGCCGTGTCCGAGTTGATGCAGTTCGACAGTCTGGCCGATCAGAAAGCCTATCAGGACCACCCGCTCCACCTGCGTTTTGTCGAGCAATGCGGGCATTTGTGGTCGCGCGTGGTGGTCTATGATGTCGAGCCGATCTGATCCAGCCGGTAATAGAGCTGGGCGCGGGTGATGCCCAGCAGGCGGGCGGCGCGGGCCTTGTTGCCCCCGCTGCGCGCCAGCGCTTCTTCGATCATCCGCCTTTCGCTGCGCCCCAGATCGAGGTCATCACCGCCTGAGGCCTTTTGCCCGTTTTCCACGCGCCCCCCGGCGCGGACGCGGAAGGGCAGGGGGCCAAGCGCCTCGCCCCCGCCAAAAATATGGTGCAGGCGCAAAGGCTCGCCGTCGCGCGCCATGATGACGCCGCGCTCAATGACATTTTCCAGCTCGCGAATATTGCCCGGCCAGCCATAGCCCAGCATCGCGGCCACCGCATCGCCTTCAAATCCGGTGACGGCCTTGCCATAGCGGGTGCTGTAGCGTTCGAGGAAATATTCCATCAGCAAGGGCAGATCGGCCCGCCTTTCGCGCAAGGGCGGGATGCGGATGGGAAAGACGTTGAGGCGATAGAACAGGTCGGCGCGAAAGGTCCCGGCCTCGACCGCGGCGCGCAGATCGACATTGGTGGCCGCTACCAGCCGCACATTGGCCCGGTGCATCCGCACCCCGCCCACGCGCTCGAACTCGCCCTCCTGAATGGCGCGCAGCAGCTTGCCCTGCGCGGCGAGGGACAGGGTGGCGATTTCGTCGAGGAACAATGTGCCGCCCTCGGCGCGTTCAAAGCGGCCTGCGCGGGCGGCATGGGCGCCGGTAAAGGCCCCCTTTTCCACCCCGAACAATTCGGCCTCCAGCAGGCTTTCCGGGATCGCCGCGCAATTGACCGCGACAAAGGGCTTGTCCGACCGCCGCCCCATCGCGTGCAGGTTGCGCGCGAAAATCTCCTTGCCCACCCCGCTTTCGCCAAGGAACAGCACCACCGCATCGGTATCGGCCACATGATGGAGCATGTCGAAGGCCACGTTAAACCCCGCCGAGGCGCCCACGATCCGTTGCTCGCCCCCGCCCTGCGCTGATGCCCTCGCGATCTGGTTGATCGCCTCGCCGCGCATGAAGCGCAGGTCCTCCTCGCCCTCGTCCCATTCTTCGGCGGGGCGGCCCTGAACGCGGCAATGGGGGTGGCCCATGGCGATGCATTCCACCTCGCGGAACAGGATCGGGCGGCCAAGGAACACGCTGGCATAGCCGCTGGCGTAGCCAGCCAGCGACCAGCCCGCAGGATAGGCCCCGCGCCCGGCGGTTTCCAGGTGCGCCCCGCATTCCGATGATCCATGCCACAGATATTCGGCTGAAAATTCACCTCGCTCGACATCGAATTCGACATGCAGCGCTTCGGAGCGGACCATGCCTTCGAGCATGTGGAGTTCAGGGCCGACGGCGAACATCTCATCGATGGTGGCATGGGGGCGCAGACGGGCGGCGCTCTCCGCGTCCAGCGCGCCCGAGTGATAGCCCTGTCGGGTAAAGATCGCGCGGGCCTGCTCCAGCCCCAGCGCATCGATCACCTCGCGCCGCAACAACGCAAAGGCGCGGGCGTGGAGCATCATCATCCGCTTGCCCGCCAGCCAGATGTGGCCCTGCGCCGGGTCGAAATGGAGATGGGAGAAGAGATCCTGAGGCATGGGGCGGGCCTTTGGTGGGAGAGATGTGTAGAATATTCGACATATCCGAAAAAGGGAATGTATGAAATTCTTCATATTTTCGGCAGGCGTTCCAAGGCGGCCTGACGGAGGTTGAAAAGACAATCGACGTAAAAACAAACAGCTATCAAAATTCTGCCCGCCCTTTCCGCGATTGGCACAGGCTTTGCGGAGATCCGGTCAGGCCGCGCGACAGCGGCCGCGACAAGGGAGAGAGCCATCATGCCGGACCATTACGCGCACCCTTGTTGCAACCGGCCCCCGAGGCTGCATCAAGGAGACATCCCACCTATGGACCCTGCCTTTTCCCACCTGACGCGGCGGACCTTCCTGTCCGCCAGCGCGCTGGCGACGCTGGCCACTGCCGTTCCGGCCGCCGCCGCCGGATGGGCCCGCATCGCCCCGATCGCGCTGGCCAGCCATGCCGGGGCGCTGCCCGCAGGCTGGAGCGGGCAGGCTATCCTGCTCAAGGGCTCCTATCTGGCCCGCCTGTCCCAGATCCGTGCGGCCATCGCCCGTCATGGCGCCGTCCATCTGACGCCCTTTCTGGATGCCGACGATGCGGTGCTGCTCGACATTGCCCGCCATGACGCGGTGGGCGCCCCTCTTTCCGGACAGGAGTGACCGGCTATGAAATTTCGTCCTATTGCCCTTGCCGCTCTGCTGACGCTGGGCGCTGCTCCTGCCGTTCATGCCTCGCCCACGGGCGTCTGGCGCGGTTCGAATGAAGCGTGGGAAAAGGTCTGTTCGCGCTGCCACCTTTCGGGCGTCGGCCCGGAGCTGCGCGGGCGCCAATTGCCGCCCGAATATATCAAGCAGGTGGTGCGCCACGGCTTTCTGGCCATGCCCGCCTTTCCCCATGGCGCGATTGACGATGCCACGCTCGACGGGGTCGCGCTCTACGTCTCAAAATCGCGCCTGAACGCGCCCGCCAAGCCCGCCCCGGCCAAAAAGCTCTGAAAATTCTGGGAGAACCTGCCATGACCGCTCAAAAAGCCGCTCCTGCGCCCGCCGCCCCCGCCATCCTGCCCCCCGGTGTCAGCGCCAGTGATTTCGCCGGGGCGATCCGCGAATTCATCGAGATTCTCGGCGCGGAAAATGTGCTGACCGATGCCGACCATCTGGCCCCCTATACCAAGGTGATGGTTGCCGAGAGCGAGGATCTGCATCGCCCCGCCGCCGTCATCATGGCCCGCACCGTCGAACAGGTGCAAAAGATCATGGCCGTGTGCAACCGCGTGCGCGTGCCGATCTGGCCGATTTCGACCGGGCGCAATTTCGGCTATGGCTCGGCAGCGCCGCAAAGCGCTGGGCAGGTCATCCTCGACCTGCGCCATATGAACCGCATCATCGAGGTCGATCCGGTGATGTGCACCGCGCTGGTCGAACCGGGCGTGACCTATCAGCAGCTCAAGGACTATCTGGTCGAGAATAACATTCCGCTCTGGCTGTCCTGTCCGGCGCCTTCGGCCATTGCCGGACCTTTGGGCAATACGGTGGACCGGGGCGTGGGCTACACTCCCTATGGCGAGCATTTCATGATGCAATGCGGGATGGAGGTCGTGCTGGCCGATGGGCAGGTGCTGCGCACCGGCATGGGCGGCGTGCAAAACACCAACGCCTGGCAAGTATTCAAATGGGGCTACGGGCCTTATCTCGACGGCATTTTTACCCAGTCGAACTATGGCGTCGTTACCAAGATGGGCATGTGGCTGATGCCCCAGCCGCCGGTCTACAAGCCCTTCTCGATCCGCTATGAGAAGGATGAGGACATCCACGATATCGTGGAAACCTTGCGCCCGCTGCGCATCGCGGGCGTCATCCCCAATGCGATGGTTTTCGCCAATGTGATGTGGGAAGCGGCCGCCATCATGCCGCGCAGCAAATATTACCAAGGCACCGGCACCACGCCCGACCATGTGCTGGAGGAAATCAAGGCCAAGGAAGGCATCGGCGCATGGAACGTCTATGCCGCGCTCTATGGCACCAAGGAGCAGGTCGAGGTCAACTGGAACATCATCACCGGCGCGATCAAGGCCAGCGGCAAGGGCCGGATCATCACCGAGGAGGAAGCGGGCGAGACCGAACCCTTCAAGTACCGCGCCAAGCTGATGCGCGGCGACATGACGCTTCAGGAATTCGGCCTCTATCGCTGGCGCGGCGGCGGCGGCTCGATGTGGTTTGCCCCCGTCACCGTGGCCAAGGGTTCGGAAACCAGGGACCAGACCGAGCTGGCCAAGAAGATCCTTGGCGAATTCGGGCTGGATTATGTGGCCGAATATATCGTCGGCATGCGCGATATGCATCACATCATCGACGTCTTGTTCGACCGTTCCAACCCCGATGAAATGGAGCGCGCCCATGCCTGCTTCGCCAAGCTGCTGAGCGAATTCGGCAAGCGCGGCTATGCGGTCTATCGCGTCAACACCGCCTTTATGGACCAGACCGCCGACCTCTATGGCCCGGTCAAACGCCATGTCGATCAGGCTCTGAAGCGCGCGCTGGACCCCAATGGCATCATCGCGCCGGGCAAATCGGGCATCCGTATCTGATTGGAATAATTGCATGACACACCAGTTTTTCCGGGCCGCCTTCGCGGCGGCCCTGCTTTTTGGCGCGCCTGTGCTGGGCGCAAATGCGGCGCAGGCGGCCGGAGATCCGGCGCGCGGCAAGGCCGCGTTTCAGGCCCAATGCGCAATCTGTCACGCCACGGTTCCGGGCAAGACTCTGGTCGGCCCCAGCCTTGCGGGCGTGGCCGGGCGCGCGGCTGGCAAGGGGGCGAGCTTTGCCTATTCCCCCGCGCTGGCCAAGGCCGGGTTCAAATGGGACGCCGCTCACCTCGACCTCTGGCTGACCGCGCCTGCCAAATTGGTGCCGGGCAATCGAATGCCTTATGCAGGCATGGCCAATGCGGCCCAGCGCGGCGATGTCGTGGCTTATCTGGGCACGCTGAAATGAGCGCCCCGCTCGATGTCGCCCTGCTGATCGGGGGCGAGGACAGGGCGGCGAGCGACGGCGCCACGTTCGAGCGTCATGGCCCCTTGGGCGATGGCGTGGCCAGTCGCGCGGCGGCGGCCACGGTGGCGGACGCGGATGCCGCCGCTGCTGCGGCAGGCGCGGCTTTGCCCGCATGGGCGGCGCTGGGGCCGAATGTCCGCCGCCGCCTGCTGCTGGACGCTGCCGATGCGATGGAGGCGCGCGCCGCTGACTTCATCGCCTGCATGGCGGCGGAGACCGGGGCCTCGGCGGGCTGGGCGGGGTTCAACGTCCATCTGGGCGCGGGCCTGCTGCGCGAGGCCGCCGCGCTGACCACGCAGGTCAAGGGCGAGACGATCCCCTCGGACCGACCCGGTTGCTATGCGATGACGGTGCGCCGCCCTGCCGGGGTGGTGCTGGGCATTGCGCCGTGGAATGCGCCGGTGATCCTGGGCGTGCGCGCCATCGCCACGCCGCTGGCCTGCGGCAATACGGTGGTACTCAAAGCCTCCGAACAATGCCCGGCCACCCATCGCCTGATCGGAGCGGTGTTGCGCGATGCGGGTTTTCCGGCGGGCGTGGTCAATGTCATCACCAATGCGCCCAAGGATGCAGGCGCGGTGGTCGCCGCGCTGGTGCAACACCCGGCGGTGCGGCGGATCAACTTTACCGGATCGACTCATGTGGGCCGGATCATCGCCACGCTGGCGGCGCAGGAGTTGAAGCCCTGCCTGCTCGAACTGGGCGGCAAGGCGCCGATGGTGGTGCTGGGCGATGCCGATCTGGATGCGGCGGTCGCAGCGGCCGGTTTCGGCGCCTATATGAACAGCGGCCAGATCTGCATGTCTACCGAGCGGATCATCCTTGAGCAGCCGATTGCCGACGCCTTTGTCGCGCGTTTCCGTGAACGTGTGGCGGACCTTGTCGCGGGCGATCCGCGACGCGAAAACGCCCCGCTCGGCTCGGTGGTGGATGGGGCCACTGCCGATCGCATCCGCCATCTGGTGGCCGATGCGGTGGACAAGGGCGCGGTTGCCTATGGCGACTGGCAGCTCCCCGGCACGCTGATGCCCGCGATCCTGCTCGACGGCGTGACGTCCGACATGCGGATCTATGCCGAGGAGAGCTTTGGCCCGGTCACCACGATCCTGCGCGCCGGTGATGAGGAGGAGGCGGTGCGGATCGCCAATGACACCGAATATGGCCTGACCTCGGCGGTGTTCAGCCAGAATATCGCGCGGGCCCTGCGCGTGGCCGACAGGATTGAGGCGGGGATGGTGCATATCAACGGTGCCACCGTCCATGACGAGGCCCAGATGCCTTTCGGCGGCACCAAATCCTCTGGCTATGGCCGCTTTGGCGGCGAGGCGGGGATTGCCGAATTCACCGAGCTGAAATGGGTGACCATCGACACGCAGACGCCGCATTGGCCGATCTAAGTTACTGGCCGGGCTAGACAAAACTCGCCCGGCCATTTTCATAAAAACAGGGAGATATGAGGATGTTGCGCAAGTTTACTCTGTTGTGCTGCGCGCTGTTTGCAGCCGCTCCGGCCTATGCGACCGAAAGCGGCGGCGGGGTCTATCCGCTGGGCGCCGAAGGGGCGCTGGGCGGGGCCTTGCCGCCGCCGGGGGTCTATTATCTGGGCTATCTCCAGAATTACGAGGCCAACCGTTTCAACGACGGCAAGGGCGAGAAGGGCTTGCTCCCCGATTTCCACGTCGACGCGCAGGCCGCCGTCACCCGCCTTGTCTGGGTGACAGATCGCAAGGTTTTGGGCGCGGATTTCGCCATGCATATGGTCGCCCCGCTGGTGGCCGCGCAGGTCCGCGTGGGCAGCGCTCAGGGCCAGCAGACCGGCTTTACCGATGTCACCATCGACCCCTTCATTCTGGGCTGGCACTGGAAGAACGGGCTGCATGTCATCACCGGGATCGACGTGAATGTGCCCATCGGCCGCTATGACCGCACCAATCCGGCCACGGTCAGCCGCCATTACTGGAATGTCGAACCGATCATTGCGCTGGCCTATACCGGGCGCAAGGGGCTGCAGGTGGATGTCAAAACCATGTTCGACATCAATTTCACCAATCCCGATGCCCAGATCAACGGGCTGAACCCCACCGGCGCGCGCTATCGTTCGGGCAATGAGTTTCACCTCGAATATGCCGTAACGCAGGCGATCACGCCGCGCGCCAGCCTTGGCGTTTCGGGCTATTATTATGTTCAGACCTCCTCCGACCGAGTGAATGATGCCTCGGCGCAGAGGGTGCTGGATGCTCTGGGCGGCTTTAAGGGCGAGGCGGTGGCCGCCGGGCCGACGCTGCGCGTGGGGCTGGGCAAGGCGCAATTGATCGGCACATGGCAGCATGAATTTTCCGCCCGTTATCGCCCGCAGGGCGACAAGCTCTGGCTCAAGCTGATCCTGCCTGTGGGGCACTAAAGGCTCGTCGGTTCTTGGCCCCTTGCCAGCGGGCCGGGGGCAAGGCACTTGTCGGCCATGGCAAGCTTGTCCCCAACCCAGCAATTATCGGCCCTGGCGCGCAGAGAGTGGGCCGAACTCTCGCGCGTCAATTCCAGCCCGCGCCCGTGGCAGATGCCCTTTATGGCGGGCGTGACCTCGGCGGCGCCGGTGGCGCTGGGCCTGTGGCTGGGTGCCTTTTCGCAAGGGTTGATGGCGGCATTGGGGACGATGGTGTTCGTCTATCTCACCAATGCCGGGATGGAGCGCCGCCTGCTGACGCTGATGGCGATGAGCTTTGCCATCACCGCCTGTTTTGCCCTCGGCCTGATCGCGGCGCTGGTGCATTTCGCGCCGGTGCCGGTGGTTATGGTGACGGGCGCGCTGGTTTCGATGGGGTGCCGCTATCTGCGTCAGGGGCCGCCCGCTGCGATGTTTCCGGTGATGGCTTGCGCCATCGCGCTGTTTTCGCATGTGTCTTGGGATCAGATCCCTGCGCGGGTGGGCATCCTGTTTTTGGGCGCGATGTTCGCCGCCGCGATGGGTTTTTTCTACAGCCTCTATATCCTGCGCCTGCGCCCGCCGGAGCCGGAAAGGCCCGCGCCGCCGCTGTGTTTCGAGATATTGGTGTTTGAACCGGTGATGATCGGCCTTGCCGCAGGTCTGGCGCTGGCCGCCGCGCAGGCGCTGGGGCTGGACAAGCCCTTCTGGGCCCCGGTCAGCGCGATTGCCGTGATCCAGTCGGCCAGTATGCGGATGATGTGGACCAAACAGATGCACCGCATCATCGGCACCGGTCTTGGCGTGGCGCTGGCATGGGGCATCCTCAGCCTTGAATTGTCGCATGGCTGGCTGGCGGTGATGATCGGCGTGCTGACCTTTGTGATCGAGGTGGCGGTGGTGCGCCATTACGGCTTTGCCACGATTTTCATCACGCCGCTGGCCATCCTGCTGGGGCAGGCGCAGGCCAGCGTGGCCGCCTCGCCCGGCGCGATCACGCTGGCGCGGCTGGAGGATACGGTGGTGGGCTGTTTCGTCGCGGTGGCGGTGGGTTTGGTGATGCATTCGCCGCAGGTGCGGGTATTGGCGGCGGGGCGGCGCGCGCGTGGCTGACCGGCTGACCGGCATCGAGGTCTTTGTCCGCGCGATCCGGCGGGGCAGCCTGTCGGCCGCCGCGCGCGAGATGAACATGTCCGGCGCGATGGCGGCCAAACATCTGGCCCAGCTTGAGGAAAGGCTGGGCGCGACATTGGTCCACCGCACCACGCGCCGCCTGTCCTTGACCGAGGCGGGGGCGCAATTTCTCGAACGCGCCGAACGCATTATCGCCGACCTGAGCGAAGCCGAGAGCGAGGTTTCGGCCCATTCCATCGCCATCGAGGGCCTGCTGCGGGTCAGCGCGCCAGTGTCTTTCGGGGTGCTGCATCTCTCGGGACTGGTGGCTGAATTTCATCAGCGCCATCCCAAGGTGACCATCGAGCTGGGCCTGAACGACCGTTTCGTCGATCTGCTGGAGGAGCGCTGGGACGTGGCGATCCGCATCGGGCGGCTGGCCGACGGCACTCTGGTGGCGCGCAAATTGGTGAGCGAGACTTTCACGCTTTGCGCTTCGCCCGCCTATCTGGCCGCGCATGGCGCGCCGCAAAGGGTTGAGGATCTGTCGGTCCATCAATGCCTTGGCTATACGCTGGCGCCGCTGGTGGGGGTGCGCGAATGGGCCTTTGGCCCCCATGGCGCGATCCGCGTGCCGATCAACGCGCCCTTTATCGCAAACAATGGCGAGGCGCTGGTGCGCGCGGCCTGTGCGGGGCAGGGCATTGTTTATGCGCCGCGCTTCATGACTGCTGGGGCGATTGCGGCGGGGCGATTGGTGGAAATCGACGTGGGTGTGCCGCTACTGGATCTGGGGGCGATCTATGCTGTTACCCATGCCACGCGGCGGCCTGCGGCGCGCACGCGGGCGTGGATCGACTTTCTGGCCGAGCGATTGCCCGCCATCGCGCGCCATTGGTGACGGCGCTGTCGTCTTGTGTTCATATTGCCGGGGCAAAGAGGCGCCCTTGGCCCGTCTGACAGGATTTTGCGCATGAATACCCCCAACCCGGCCCAGATCGCCGCGCTCTTCGATGTCGACCTGATTGGTCTGATCACCAGCTTCATCTGCCTGCTGACCGCCTTTGTACTGGGCACGCTGATCGGGCTGGAGCGGCAATGGCGACAGCGCACGGCGGGATTGCGGACCAATGTGCTGGTGGCGGTGGGGGCGGCGGCCTTTGCCGATCTGGGCCTGCGCGTGGCGGGCGTCGATGGCGGGGTCCGGGTGATTTCCTATGTCGTGTCGGGCATCGGCTTTCTGGGCGCGGGGGTCATCATGAAGGAAGGCACCCATGTGCGCGGCCTTAACACCGCCGCTACGCTGTGGGCCAGCGCGGCGGTGGGCAGTTTTGCCGGGGCGCGCAAACCGGCCGAGGCGGTGCTGGTGGCGGGTTTCGTGCTTGCGGGCAACACGCTGCTGCGCCCGCTGGTCGATGCGGTCAATCGCCGCCCGATGGACCCGGAGGAAACCGAGGCGCTCTATCGCGTCCATGTGGTTTGCCCGTCGGGCGGGGTGTCGCAGGCGCGTGACCTGTTGTTCGAGGAACTGGAAACCCACCATTACCCGATCCGCGACATAGAAACGCTGGCCGATAGTGAGGCCCATGTCGAACTGGCCGCGATATTGGTGCCTTCTACGGCCAATCCGGTCGATCTGGACGCGATCACCGCCCATATCGCCCGCCACGAAGGCATTATCAGCGCAACATGGACCGTCAGCGCCACCAACTGATATGGCCTTTGGCGGCGGGGCGGCCTAGGATGCGCCCATGCCCTTTGCTCTCCCGACGCGCAGCCGCCTTGCCATCGCCCAGACCATCCGCGTTATGGCCGCCTGTCTGGTCACCTATTGGCTGACCGGGCTGATGGGGGTCAAGCAGGGGTATTGGGCGATCTTTACCGTGCTGATCGTCATGCAGGGCTCGCTGGGGGCCACGGCCACGGCGGCCTTTGATCGATTGATCGCAACGATTGCCGGGGCGGTGATGGGCGGGGCGGTGGTGATGGTCACGCCGCGCGATCCTGTGGCGGTGGGGGCCTCGTTGATTGCCGTTTCGGGCGTGCTGACCTTTGCCGCCGTGCGCCAGCCCCGGCTGCGCGGGGCGGCGCTGACCTCGGCTATCGTGCTGCTGACCCGCTCGCCCGATATTCCGGTCGGGGTCTTTGTCGTGGACCGGATTGTCGAGATCACGCTGGGCGGGGCGATTGGCGTGATGGCAAGCCGGTTCATCCTGCCCGTGCGGTCGCGCGGGGCGATGATTGCCCGTTTTTGCGAGATCCTGAACACGATGGCGCAATTGCTGAATGCGCAGGCCGATGCGCTGGCGCGGGGCGAGGCGCTGGCGTCGGCGGAGGCCAATATCGCCTTGCGCCAATCGCTGGTGGCGACCGAGGCGGTCTTGAATGACGCTCGGCGCGAAAGGGCTATGGGGCTGGTGCGCGAGGATGTGTCCGATGCCATCCCGCGCACGCTCTGGCGCATCCGCAACGGCATTGCCCAGATCGGCCAGATTCTGGGCACGCCTTTTCCGCCGATCGCGCTGACGATTGTCGGCCCGGCGGTGGAGGCGATGCTGCGCGCCCATGCGCAATCGGCGCAGGATGCGGCGGCGGCTCTGTCGGATGGCGGGGCGCTGGCGCAAAATTCCGAGGCTGCCGAGGCCTTCGAGCGGGCCTTTGTCACCCTGCAGCATTCCGACGAGGCGCGCGCGATCCCCTTTGACGCGATGGGGCGGGTTTTCGGCATGGCCTTCACCCTGCGGCGGATGCAGCAGGATTTCCACGATCTGGGCGAGCGGATCGCGGAATGTCGCTAGGATTGCCAACTCTTGGTTGAAGATTATTCAAGGAAATAGGCAATTATCGCCTTGGGGTAAGGGGCGTAGAAGCAGGCCATCCCTTCTTCTCGGAGCCGTCCCCCATGAAACTGTTTGTCCTTTCCGCCGCTCTCGCGCTGCCCATCGCAGCCCATGCCCAGACCGCCCCGGTTCAGGGCGGCACCTATAAGGTGGAATCGCATCACACGCTGGCCCAGTTTTCGGTCAACCACTTTGGCTTCAACGATTTCTTCGGCGTGATCCCTGATGCCACCGGCACGCTGGTGCTCAACCCCGCGCAGGGCCTGGCGGGCACTTCGCTCGATGTCTCGTTGCCCGTCGACCGGATTTCGACCACCAATGCCGTGCTGGACGGCGAGCTGAAGAGCGCCGACTGGCTGGACGCGGCGAAATTCCCCACCATCCGCTTCGTCTCGCAAAAGGTTGAGCAGACCGGCCCCCGTACCGCGCGCATCACCGGCACGGTGACGCTTCATGGCGTGACCAAGCCCATGGTGCTGAACGCCACGCTGGGCGGTTCGGGCGTCAATCCGATGACCAAGGCCTATACGGTCGGCTTTAGCGCCACCGGCACGATCAAACGTTCGGATTTCGGCGTGACCAAATATGTCCCCTATGTGGGCGACGATCTGGCGATCTCGATCACCGCCGCCTTTGAAAAGGCCAACTGATATGAGCGCCCGCTACTCGGCTGTAGCTATGATTCTGCACTGGCTGGTGGCGGGCTTCTTGCTGGCCAATCTGGCGCTGGGCTGGTGGATGAAGCGCCTGATCGGGCTGGACCAGTTCGAGGCGTTTCAATTGCACAAATCCATCGGCATGAGCGTGCTGACGCTTTCCATCCTGCGGCTGCTCTGGCGCGTGACACACCGCGCGCCAGCCCTGCCCGAAACGATGAATGCGTTGGAACGCTTTGCCGCCCATGCCACCCACCTGTTCTTCTATGGCATGATGATCCTGATGCCGCTCACCGGCTGGGCGCTGGTTTCGGTCAGCCCGTTCAACATCCCCACGCTGTTGTGGCACACGATTCCGCTGCCCCATATCGCCATGTTGCATGATCTGGCCGCCCCGGCGCGGGCCACGGCGGGCAAGCTGTCGGGCGGGGCGTATATGGCGATGGCGTTTGGCGGGGCGGCGCTGATCGCCCTGCATGTGGCCGCCGCATTGAAGCACCAATTCATTAACCGCGATGGCGTGCTGGGGCGGATGGTGCCGTTCCTGTCGGCCACACCGCGCTGAGTTTTCCGGAGTATCCCCCCATGCGTTATGCTTTCCTGCTGGCGGCGCTGGTTGCCAGCCCTGCTCTGGCCGCGCCTGCGCCCTCGTGGAGCGTCAACAAGGCCAAGTCGCGCCTCGCCTTTGTCGCTTCGATGAACGGTCAGGCGATCAATGGCGCCTTCCGTAGGTTCGATGCGCGCATCCAGTTCGACCCTGCCAATCTGGCCGGGGCCAGCGTTGTAGCCACCATCGACACGGGTTCCGCCTTCACCGGCGAGGCCTCGCGCGATCAATCGCTGCCCACGGCCGACTGGTTCAACATCAAGGCCTTTCCGCAGGCCGAGTTCAAGGCCAGCCAGTTCAAATCGGTCGGCCCGGGCCGCTATATCGCGCAGGGCAATCTGACCATTCGCGGCATCAGTCGCCCGGTCGCGCTGCCCTTTCAACTGGCGATCAAGGACAGGCTGGCCGTGATGCGCGGCAGCCTGTCCATCGACCGCCGCGCCTTTGGCGTGGGGCAGGGGCAATTTGCCGGGACAGAAGCGGTTGCCGCCAATGTCCGGGTTGATATTGCTATCGAAGCGACACGCTGAAAGGAACATAGCCCATGCTGGTCGAAGGCAAATGGAGCGCCAATTGGCAGCCGGTGCAGGCCACCGATGAAAAGGGCGGTTTCGTCCGTCAGATTTCCGGCTTTCGCCACTGGGTCACGCCCGATGGCGCAACTGGTTTCAAGGCCGAGGCGGGGCGCTATCACCTCTATGTCGCGTTGATCTGTCCATGGGCTTCGCGCACGCTGATCGCGCGGGAATTGAAAGGTTTGCGCGATGTCGTCTCGGTATCGGTGGTCGAACCGGCGCTGACCGATGAAGGCTGGCGCTTTGGCGATTATCCCGGCGCTGGCCCTGATCCGCTGCATGGCGCGACCTATATGCATCAGGTCTACACGCGCGCCGATCCGGTTTACACCGGGCGCGCCACCGTGCCGGTGCTGTGGGACAAGGCCAGCGATACGATGGTCAGCAACGAATCCGCCGACATCCTGCGCATGTTCAACAGCGGCTTTGGCGATCTGGCCTCGGATGCCTACGATCTCTATCCGGCGGCCCTGCGCGAAGAGATCGACGCTCTGAACGAGCAGATCTATCCCGCGCTCAACAATGGCGTCTATCGCGCCGGTTTCGCCACCACGCATCTTGCCTATGAAGAAGCCTATCGCGATGTGTTCGCCATGCTGGATGAGCTGGAAGCAAGGCTGGCGGCGGGCGGACCTTTCCTGTTTGGCGAGACTCTGACCGAGACGGACATTCGCCTTTTCGTCACGCTGGTGCGCTTTGATGCGGCCTATCACGGTCTGTTCAAATGTAACCTGCGGCGTCTGGCCGAATATGCGGGCTTGAGCGCCTATACCGCGCGCATTCTGGCCATTCCCGGTGTGCGCGACACGGTCAGCATAGACCATATCAAGCAGGGCTATTACTCGATTCGGTCGCTCAACCCCAATGGCATCGTGCCGGTGGGGCCGGATTTGAGCGCGCTGGGCCTATAAGGCTATGGCCCCCCGCGCCACGCCACGCGGGGGGCCATACGCATCATAGCGCAATAGACAGCCGCGCGTAATAATAGCCACCATTGATGCCAAAGGGCGAAAGCGTGTTGGGCGCGTTCAGCACTGTCCCGCCATTAATCAGCGTGCCCCCGCTGGTGGCCGTGACGGTGCCCGGGATCAGCGGCACCAGCGGCGGCTTGCGGTTGAACAGATTGTTCGCGCCGATCGCCACGTCGATCGCGCTGGACAGCTTATAGCCGACTTCCAGATCGGTGATGACGCTGGGCGCGATGCGCGATGTGTACCATGTCGCGCCGCTGTTGGGCGAAACGCGGGCGCTGACCGGGCCATAGAGCGTTTCGCGCAGATTGACCGTCAACTTGCCGCTGGTCAGTAAGCCGCCCAGCCCGACCTTATAGGGCGCGGCCGCCGTTTCCAGATTGCTCACCGCCCCCTCGTTCAGCAGCGTGCTGCCCAGACGATTGCGGGTTAGTTTGGTGTCATTGACGCTGCCCGCCAGCGAGAGGTCGAGTTTGCCGATGGCGGTGGATAGCGGATAGGTTACCGAAAATTCCGCGCCCAGCGTGCGCGTGTCGGCGCCATTGGCAAACAGGCTGACGCCCGCATAGGTGGCCGCCGGGTCCAGCACATTGCCATGCGCGGCCACCGCGTCCAGCACCGCCTGACTGACAATGGTGGTGCCGCTCTTGCCCAGAATCGTGCCCGTGGCCACGATGCGGTTGCGGATCCATGTGGCATAGGCGTCCGCCGTGATGGTCAGGCGCGGGATGGGATGGGCGACGAAACCGCCCGAAATGCCGGTCGAACGCTCAGGCTTGAGGTTTTGAAAGCCCAGCAATTTGGCTGCGTCGGAATTGGCGGGCAGTTGGACCACAGCGCTGGTGGGCGAAACGCTGGTGGCCGAATAATATTGCTCGCCAAGGTTGGGTGCGCGAAAACCGGTGTTGACCGTGCCGCGCAGGGCAAAGCCGGGGCTGAAATCGTAGCGGCTGTTGGCGCGGAAGCTGAAGGCATTGCCGAAGTCGGAATAATGCTCGAACCGGCCCGCCAGATTGACCTGCCATGCCGCCACGGGCTTGGCCGAAATGTCGCCATAGAGCGAGAAGGCGCGGCGCGAATGGCGGCCCGCATCGGTGGGCTGGAAACCGGGATAGGCCTGCGGGCCTTCCTTATAGATCGAGGGGCCGTCACCCTGCACGATGCCATAGGTTTCGCGCCGAAATTCCGCGCCTGCGGCCAGATGCAGCGGCTCGGCAAAGCCCACCTCGACCGGATAGGTCAGGTCCAGATTGTTGGTCCACTGGCTGGAGGAAAACTGGCCGTCATAGAAATTGCGCGGCGTGTATCCGGTGTCGGCATAGAGGCCGGCATTGGCCGAATTGAGCGTCCAGACGTCGATCTGATCCTTGCCATAGGTGCTGGAAAGATCCCACGTCCCCTTGCCCAGTGCGCCCTTGAGGCCGACCGTTCCGGCGTAATCCTGTTCGTGGATGCCGATCAGGGGCACAAAGCCGCCGGGATAGAGATAGGAGCCGTCGCTTTTCAGGATGCGGTTGGGCAATCGGTAGTTCTGCTGGGAATTGGCCACGCGGCGGCTGAAGCTGCCATTGGCATAGGCCTGAACCGCGCCGAAATCATAGCCCGCATTGGCAAAGGCGGTCGTCAGATAGTTCTGCGCATCGCCAAGGATCGGGTTAAGATTGGGCGATCCGGCAATATTGCCCCATGACGAAGGAACGCCCGAGAGCAGGCTGCCGTCGACATTGCCCACGCGCCGGTCCGCGCCGCCCTGCTGGCTGTATCCGCGATAGCGATGCTGCACGGTTAGGTTGAGAAAGCCTTGCTCGCCCAGCTTCGTGCCCAGATTGGCGCTTTGCGCGTTGGATGATCCGCCGCCCTGATAATAGGCGCCGCCCGTCGCGCTGGCGTTAAAGCCGTGGTCGGCGTCTTTCAGGATGATGTTGATGACGCCGGCAATCGCGTCCGATCCATATTGCGCCGCCGCGCCATCGGTCAGGATCTCGATCCGAGCGATGGCCGAGGGCGGGATCAGGTCGATGTCAGGCGCTGCGCCGCCCTGAAACGCGCCGCCCGAAACCTGAAAGCTGGCGGTGTTGTGGCGGCGTTTGCCGTTGACAAGCACCAGCGTATGGTTGGGCGAAAGCCCGCGCAGCCGCGCCGAAAGCGTCAGATTGGCCACGTCCCCGCCAAATTGCTGCGCGGCAAAGCTGGGCGCGATTTGGGTCAGGGCCTGATTGAGGTTGGGCTGGCCCACGCGGGTCAGCGTGCCGGAATCGATCAGCGAGATGGGCGCGGCGCTGTCAGCGGCGCGGATGCCGGTCTGGCGGGTGCCGGTGACGATGATCGCCTCGCCCGTATTATCGCCCGTGCTGTCATTGTCCGGCGCGGCCTTCGCGCTCTGGGCCGTGGCGGCCAGAACCAGAGCCGAGGCGGCGGACAGGAAATTCCCCAATCGTTTCATTATTTCCCCCTGTAAGGACGAGGCGCATGTTTGCGCGGAACGGCTTCCTGCCCGTCGCAGGAAAACTCTATTGATTGGATAGGGATTGAAGGATTGCGCGGGCAAATGAGTTTTGCGCGCGCGAAATTGGCGGCGCTCAACGGTTTTGCATTTCTGATTTCAAAGGGGCGGGGCGGACAAATTTCGCTTGGGGGTGGGCAAAGAGGAATAGTTGGCGCGACGTCTATACTCTACTTTATAAATAGACATTATCCCTTTGCGCGGAGTCCATCATGTCCTCCCATCCCGAATTTCCTTTGGTGCTGACCGTGCCCGGCCTCGACAATTCCGGCCCCGACCATTGGCAGACCCGCTGGGAAGCGCTGCACCCGCGATGCGAGCGTGTCGAACTGGGCCTGTGGGACCGGCCCCATCGCAATTCATGGGTCAATCAGCTCAACCTTGCCCTGCGCCGCGCGCCGGGGCCTGTGCTGCTGGCCGCTCATAGTCTGGGCTGTCATGCGGTGACGGCATGGGCCGCGATGGAGCCGGATGCGGCCTCGCTGGTGGCCGGGGCCTTGCTGGTCGCGCCGCCCGAGGTCGATTTCTTTCCGCTCGACACCCGCGTCAGCGCCTTTTCACCCACCGCCTCGGCGGTTTTGCCCTTTCCCGCGCTGCTGCTGGCCAGCCGCAACGATCCCTATTGCGGGCAACCGGCGGCGCGGGTTCTGGCGCGGATGTGGGGCGCGCAATTCCTCGATGCGGGCGCGCTGGGGCATATCAATGCCGACAGCGGGCTGGGCGATTGGGAGGAGGGCTGGCGGCTGTTGACGCAGATGGTCGATGGCGCCGCCAGGCCTGCCGCAGGCGTGCAGGCGGTGGCGCCTGCACGCTGAGGGCTTACTTGGCGCAGGCGGGATCGGGCTTGCCCGCCCATTCCACCGCCTGCGTCAGCATCCGGCGGTAATTGGCGTCGTCAAAGCCGGCGGGCACATGGCCGATGGCCGAATAAAACGCGCGGCCCCGGCCCACGCAATGTTTCCACGCGATGGGATGGTCGGCCCCCATGCGCAGATTGGCAGGCGGATCATAGCTGGCCTCATCCAGCGTGGCCAGCACGCGCACACCCCTCAGGCGCGGATTGGCGCGGAAGGAATACCATTCATCGGTCATCGCGAATTGCGCCGGGATGCCGCGCGTTACCGGATCCTGCCCTTCCAGATGCAGCGTGGCCGGGCGGAATTGCGGATTGGCCGGATGGCCCAGAAAGGCCGCGCCCACCAGAGAGTCGGTGTACCAGTCCCAGAAGGTGGCCGGATCGCCTGCCGCGCCATGGATGCCGACAAAGCCCCCGCCATGCTCGACCCAATCCTTGAGCGCGCGGCGTTGGGGCAGGGTCAGCGCATCGCCGCTGATATTGTTCCACACGACCAGATCATAGCGGGCCAGCACTTCGGGCCGGATCGCTCCGCCCTTGTCGGTCACCTGCATCGACCAGCCGTTTTCCTGCGCCAGCCCTTGCAGCGCCTCGCGCGCGGCGCCCACCGATTTGGCGTCGAGGAAGCCGTTGATCTTTTCAAACACCAGCACATGCAGCCCCTTGCCCGAGGGGCGCGGATCGGCGGGCTCATGGTCATAGCGCGCGCATCGGGCCAATTGGTCGGCGCTCGACACCGGCAATTTGCGCAGCCGCGCGTCCAGCCGAGCCAATAGGGCCGGGTCCTTGGGCGGCCCGGCCTGACCGCTGGAGAAAACCCCGCGCAGCGAGACGATGACGCTGAAGGTGGGTGCCTTGGTGCCGGTCAGGAAGGGGTTGAGGCCGGTGAAGCTCTCGCCCAGTTCGGCCGCTGCCGCCGCCTTGGCCGCCGGGTTGATCAGCACGTCGATGAGCGGGCTGTCGATGGAATAGGGCGCCCGCGCCATCGGGCAATCGGTGACGGCATTGGCAGTAACGGCATTGGCCGCAAGCGCAGGCAGAGCAAAACCCGCGCCCATCACCCCGACCAACAGCTTTGCCGTTCTTATCATGCTCATATTCGGCCCCTCTCATTATGGATTTGGCGCCATCATGCTCTGATTGCGCTACCATTGCCATAGGAGATTGCGCGAAGCCGCGCCGGCCGGGCCGTGGTCGCGAAAAGAAACATTGGGAGACGGCCCCGCCGCGCTGGACATTGCCGGTGGTAGGGCGATATAGCGCGCGCCAATTCCCCATTGGCAGGAGCATACAAGACCATGCTGTTGCGCAAGCATTAAGACCGCCGGACACCAAGCTTTCATGCCGACTATCAGCCTGATTATCCCTGCCTTCAACGAAGAAGATTATCTGCCCGCGTGCCTTGATGCGGTCATGCAGAATGTGGCGGGCAAGGCGTTCGAGATTATCGTCGTCGACAATAACAGCACCGACGGCACCAAGCAGGTGGTCGAACGCTATCCGGGCGTGACCTATGTGTTCGAGGCGGAAAAGGGCATCACCCGCGCTCGCCAATGCGGTTTCAAGGCGGCCAAGGGTGAGATTCTGGCCTATGTCGATGCCGATACGCATCCGCCTGCGGGCTGGGTGGAACAGATCATCGAGCAGTTCAGCAAAGACGCCAAGCTGGCCTGCCTGTCGGGCCCCTACAGCTTTTACGACGTCAGCGGGCTGCGCAATGCGATCTCGAACGCATGGTTCGTGGCCGCGCGCCCGCTCTATAATTTCACCGGCTATATGCTGGTGGGCGGCAATTTCGCCATCCGGCGCGAGGCGCTGACCAAGATGGGCGGGTTTGACGCCACGATCGAATTTTACGGCGAGGACGTGGACATCGCCAAGCGCGCGAAGAAGCAGGGCAAGGTCCTCTTCTCGCCCCGCTTTGTCATGCCCACATCGGGCCGCCGCATGGCGCGTCAGGGCTTTGCCAAAACCGCCGCGATCTATTTCATCAATTATTTCTCGATCGCCTTTCGCGGCAAGCCCGCCACCAAGAGCTATCTGGACATTCGCTAAGGCGTCTGTCCTTCTGGACGCAGATTGCCGCTCATGCCGATGGGCGGCCTTTATGATGACAGGAAATCCCGTGACCAAGGCAATCAAACTGACGCTGACCGAGGACGAAGCCGAAATCATCGTCGATGCTCTGGAAGCCGACATGGAAGGCTATCTGGAATCGGCCAAGGAAGCGCGCGGCAATGCCAACCGCGAAGACGTCAAGACCTTCAGCGAAGCGGCCGAGCGCATCGGCGCGCTGATCAACAAGGTGCGCGCGCTGCTGGATTGAGCCTGATGCGGGCCCCTGCGCCATGCGGGGGTCGGCTCCATGGAAGGACCGGCGCCCGCGATGAAGCGCGCAGGCAAGACTGACGGCACCGCGCTGGCCGCCCTGTGCATGGCGGGGGCGCAGGTGTCGGTCAATGTTGGCGCGGCGCTGGGCAAGACCCTGTTCGCCAGCGTTGGCCCCGAGGGCGTGGCGGCGCTGCGCACCTCGATTGCGGCCATCCTGCTGATGGCGATTGCGCGGCCGTGGCGCGCTATGCCCTCGCGCGCGCAAATGGGCTGGCTGGCGGTCTATGGGCTGATCCTGGGCAGCATGAACCTGCTGATCTATGCCGCCTTTGCGCGGATCCCCATTGGCGTTGCGGTGGCCATCGAGATTTGCGGACCGCTGGGGGTGGTTCTGGCCACCAGTCGCTCCTTGCGCGATTTTCTGTGGCTGGGGCTGGCGATCTGGGGCTTGCTGCTGCTGGCGCCATGGCCGGGCGGAGCAATGCGGCTCGATCCTGCGGGCATCGGTTTTGCGCTGGCGGCGGCGCTGACATGGGCGCTCTACATTCTGGTCGGCAAGCGCGCGGCGCAGGTGAAGGGCACCACGGCGGTGGCGCTGGGCATGACGGTTGCCTGCTGCGTCACGCTGCCCTTCGGTCTGTCGGCGGCGGGGGGACATTTGCTTGATCCTTCGGTGCTGGGGCTGGGCATCGGCGTGGCGCTGCTGTCCAGCGCCTTGCCCTATGTGCTGGAAATGAAGGCGCTGGGCCATTTGAGCGCGCGGGTTTTTGGCGTGCTGACCAGCGCCGCGCCCGCCGTGGCCGCGCTGGTCGGCTTCATCATTCTGGGCGAGCGGCTGACCCCGGCGCAATGGCTGGCCATCGCCCTGATGATCGCGGCCAGCGCGGGCGGATCGCTGGCGGGGCGGCGCGCCTGATTTCTTTGGGAAACCGGGCAAAGGCGCCGTCACCGGAATTTTTCAGAACTATCCGCCTGTCGGATAGGTCCGGCTTGCAGCGCAACGGCGATGCCCGCAATCATGATTGCCATGACGGATCGCAATTCCCCCATCACCGCGCGCCAGGAACTGGCGCGTCATTGGCCCATCGTGCTGGCCGCCGCGCTGGGCGTGGGTTTTGGCACCATGGGCATCGGCTTTTATTCGCTGGGCCTGTTTGTCAAACCGCTTCAGGCCGAATTCGGCTGGAGTCGCGCGGCGGTTTCGGGCGCGGCCACGTTTCAGCAACTGGGCATTTTCCTGTCCGCCCCGCTGGTCGGGCGGCTGGCGGACCGGATCGGGCTGCGCCCTCTGGCGATTGCCTCCTATATCGCCATGCCGCTGGCGCTGGTGGCGCTCTCCATGGCGGGGCCTTCGGTGTGGGGCTGGTATGGGCTGTGGCTGCTGGTCTCGCTGGCCGGATGCGGGACGACACCGGCGGCATGGGCGCGGATGGTTTCAATGCGTTTCGATGCGGCGCGCGGGCTGGCGCTGGGGCTGATGCTGGTGGGCACGGGGTTGGCCGCAGCGTTGGTGCCTGCGTTGCTGGGGCCGATCTTTGCCCATGATGGCTGGCGCACGGCCACGCTGGTGATGGCCGGAGCCGCCGCGCTGGTGGGCATCCCGCTGGGCCTGATGCAAAGCCGCGAGGCGCCTGCGCCGGTTATGCGCGAGAAAGGAGGCCACTTCGAACGCAACCGGCCGGTTTTCATGCTGCTGGCCATTGCTTTTCTGGTGGGGGTGATCGTGGCGGGGCTGATCATCCATCTGGTGCCTATGTTGGTGGACCGGGGGATGGACGCGGGCCTTGCGGCAAAAATGGCGGCCAGTATCGGCCTTGCCGTGATCGCGGCGCGGGTGATCGTGGGCTGGCTGTTTGACCGTTTCCATGCGCCCTATGTCGCGGCGGTGTTTCTGGCGATGCCGGTGGGGTCATGCGTGCTGTTGGGGCTGGGCGGGCCGGTGCTGCCTGCTGCGCTGATGCTGGGGCTGGCGGCGGGGGCTGAGGTTGACATGCTGGCCTTTTTCACCAGCCGTTATGCCGCGATGAAGAATTACGGTGCCACCTATGGCGTGATCCTTGGCACGTTCAGCCTTGGCGCGGCGTTGGGACCGATGATGGTGGGATATAGCGTGGACGCGACGGGCGGCTATGGCGCGGCTTTGGCCGGATCGGGGCTGGGGTTGGGGCTGGTGGTGGTGCTGATCGCCTGCCTTGGGCCTTATCGCGCGCAGGAATAATCCGGCACTCTCCGCCTGTCGGATGCCGCTTTTGCGCTGACGCAAGAGTGGCGCCGCCGTGCTGGTCCAATCTGCCCCCTTGTCATCAAGGGAGGCCAGAGATGCTGGAACGCGAACATATCGAATTTGTCCAGGCGCAGATGCTGCCATGGCTGCGCATCGGTCCCGGCCTGGCGCGGCCCGATGCCGAGATCAAACTGCTCAGCCGCGATGAGGGCGACGGGGCCTGTTCGGTCCTGCTACGCTTTCCGCCGGGGTGGAGCAGGGAGGGGCCGGAGCATCTGCTGGCTGATGAGGAATTCTATGTCCTCGAAGGCCAGATCGAACTGAACGGGCAGAACTACGCGCAGGACACCTATGCCTTCCTGCCCGCAGGGTGGACGCGGAACACGACCTCGACGCGCACGGGCTGTGTGTTGATCGCCTTTTACAGCGCCGATCCGGTGCTGGTGGCCCATGCGGGCGATGGCCGGGCCGAGCAATCAGCCCGCGCGGTGCCCTATCTGGATGTGGCGGCCATGCCATGGGACATGAGCCTGAACGATCCCAAGCTCAAACATCTGGGCATCAGTCGCAAGGATCTGCGCCGCGATCCCGAACGGGCGAGCGCACCTTCCTCTCGCTGATCCTGCCTCAGGCGATCCCGCAGGGCAACAAGGGGCCGCAGGAGATGCATCCGGTGGTCGAGGAAAGCTATCTCATCGCCGGATCGCTGACCGGGCCGCAGGGGACGATGTATCCCGGCGCCTATTTCTGGCGGCCGCCCCATATTGCCCACGGCCCCTATGGCGCGCGCTGGGGCAGCGTGTGCCTGATGCGCTTTGTCGGCGGGGCGCATGTCAACATCTGGACCGAGGCGGAGGCAGGCTTTGATTTCGCCGCGCCCTATCGGCCGGACCTGCCGCCGCGTTTGGCGCATCTGGCCGATATGCCTTTTACCCCGCCCGCGCGTTACTGATCAAAGCGGCGATATTTGCCCAGCAGCAGGAAACTGGCGGCGGACAGGACCAGCGCCACGGAGGAAGCCGAAAGGATCGCATGGAAATTGCCGGTGGTGTCATGGTTATGGCCAAACACCATCGGCGAAAACCCGGCCCCGGCGGCAAAGCAGACATAGAGCAGCCCATAGATCGCGCCATAGCGCCGCAATCCGAAATAGCGCGCCACGAAGAAGGCCACCATATCGTATTCGATACCCAGCGCGAAACCCAGCGTGAAGGTGGCAAGCCGCGCATGGCCGACATCGAGCAGCCCGCTGCCCAGATACCACAGGCTGATGGCAGGCAGCGAGAGGATCACAAAACCCACCAGCGGCGCCCAGATCCGATCGAGCAGCCAGCCCCCTACCAGCCGCCCGATGATGGCCGCAAGCCCGATCAGCGGCGTCACGGTCAGCGCCTGTTCGGGCGAGAGGCCGCCGTCTTTCAGGATCAGTTCCAGATTGGGGACCGGCCCGCCCATGGCAAAGGAGGTCGGCACCAGCGCCGCCGCGATCAGCCAGAAGCGCCAGTCACGCAGCGCCTCGGGCACGGTCATGCCGGGGCGTTCGACGGGGGCGTGATGGCCGTCGGGTGTGCTGCGCTCATCCTCGCGGAACAGGAAAAAGGCGGCGGGAAAGGCGATCAGCACCGGCAACAGCCCCACCGCGACAAAGCCCATCCGCCAGCCATAGGCCGCCAGCACCGCGCCCAGAAAGGGCTTGCCGAAAATGCCGAACAGGCCCGTCCCCGTCATGGCCAGCCCCAGCGCCAGCCCCTTGGCCCGGTCGAACCCGCGATTGACCGCGCGGGTAAAGGTGATCGGCAAGGTGGCCGCGCCGACAAGGCCGATGGCCAGCCATGTCAGATAGAATTGCACCAATGATCCGGTGAGCAGCGAGAGCGAGACAAAGCCCAGCCCCCACAAGGGGATCGCCACCAGAATGATCCGCCGCGCCCCGATCTTTTCGGCCCATGCGCCATAGGACGGCCCCGCCCACAGCGACATCAGCGTGATGATCGACATCGAGGCCATGATCTGGCCCACCGACCATCCGAATTCGCGCACCAGATAGGGCGCGAACAGGCCCATCGAATAGGTCGGCACCGCCGCCATCCCCAGACCTATGCCCAGAGTGGAGGCCAGAATGACGCCCCACCCGCGCGAGAATTCCTCGCGGGCGGTAAGGGTTTGTTGGGGCATATCGCTCATGGGGCCTCGGTGCTTGTGGTTTAAGAGGCGATTTGGCGCAGCAGGGCGGGTCGGCGGCAATGATGCCACGGCCCGCACTCCGCTGTGCGGATAATCCGCGCCGGGGCCAAGGCTTTGGCGCGGGCTATGGGCAGTCTGCCCGCCGACCAAGCAGGAGGAATTGATGCGCCGCGCCTATGCCGACGGGCCTTTTGGCCAGATCCACTATCAATATGCATCAGCCAGTCTGGCCGAGGGCGCCCGCCCGCTGGTGCTGCTGCATCAGGCGATCATGGCAAGCGGGCAGTTCGACCATGTGTTTGCCCCGCTGATCGGGCATGGTTTTGCGCCCATCGCCATCGACATGCCGGGCTTTGGCCTGTCGGATGCGCCCCCGGTCGCGCCCGTGATTGCCGATTATGCGCGCTGTGTGGCGCCGGTGCTGGATGCGCTGGGCATCGGCCGGGCGGCGGTGGCGGGGCATCACACCGGGGCGCTGGTGGGCACTGAATTCGCCCTTGCCGCGCCCGACAGGGTCGAGGCGCTGGTGATCCACGGGCCGATGATCCTGCCGGAGGAGGAACGCAAGGCGCTGACCGAGGATATTTGCACGCGCGAAATCGCCTTTGCCGCACGGGCCGAGGGCGCGCATTTCGTCGATGTGGCGCGCATCCGCGAAAGGCTGTCGGAAGGGCGGATCGCGCCCGATCGCATCACCGATTATGTGGTTCAGGCGATGCAGGCCTATCGCATGGGGGCCTATGCCTATGGGCACAGCGCGGCCTTTGCCTATGACCACACCGCTCCGTTGCAAAGGCTGAGCCTGCCGGTGCTGATCCTGTCGAACACGGGCGATATGACCCATCCATGGGCGCAGGCCGCCCGCGCCCTTTGCCCCGATTTCGCCTATGCCGAGATTGCGGGCGGCGGCATCGACATTTGCGATGAAGATCCGCATGGCTGGGCCGATGCTGTCGCCCATTTCCTGAAATCGCTGTGATCCAGAGCGGGCGGATCGCCTATCGCGACGCGGCGGGGCGGGAGACGGGGTATGAAACCTTCGATCTCATCGCCGCGCAGGGCCGCCGCCTGCTGCGCGCGCTTTGCGTGATGGAGGACATCGGCCTGATCCGCGAAGTCTCGATCGGCATGGGCGATGACTTCCGCCCGCGCGATGGGCAATGCCGCATCTGGCAGGGTGGGGCCGAAAGCCTGATGCGTTTTGCCATCGGGCCGGATCAGGCGGTTTGCGGCGATCAGGCGCTGCCGCTGGCCGCCCCCTTGCCCTATCTGGGCCTGCACCCGCTGTCGGGCGATGCGCTGATCATCCATCAGCGCGGGACCGATGCGCCCGGTGACTACCGCCCCATCGCCGCGATCACCAATTCCATCTCGCCCAATGGCGAGGAGGATCTGCATATGCAGGCAATGGAGATCGCGGTCGCCTATATGGGCGAAACGGCGCTGAATGTGGCGGCGGGGCAGTTTGCGGCATGGCATTATCGGCTGTGCTGGCGTGATGACTGGCCACCGGCGGATCTGTGGGTGCGCGCGGGCGACGGCTTGTTCCTGATGATGCGCTGGGCCATGGTTCCGGCATGGTTTGAACTGACCCACTGGCATGATTGTCCGCAGGGCGGATAAGTCTGGGTGAAGACACGCCTATAGCCGCGCTTGCGCAAGAATGCGCATGGGCGGGCCGGAACAATCCGGTCACCAAATCTATCCCCCCGAACCCACAGGACTGCCCGCAATGACATCCCCCGCCACGACCCTTCAGGCCGATCTTCACGACACGGTGCCCACCGGCGTCGTGCTGCGCTATGGCGTGGGCCAGTTGGGCGCGCAGGTGTTTCGCGATACGCCCGCCGTGCTGCTGCCTTTGTTCATGACCACGATGCTGGGTGTTCCGGCATGGCTGGCGGGGCTGGTGGTGCTGGGGCCGAAATTGTGGCTGATCCTGTGCGATCCCTTGGTCGGCGCATGGTCGGACCGGGTCAAGGCGCTCTATGGCCGCACGCCTTTTCTGATCGGCGGGGCGCTGGGCACGACGGCCTCGTTTGTTGCGCTGTTTGCCGCGACCAGTTTCTCCAGCCCCTATTGGGCGGCGGCCACCGTTTGCGCGCTGTTTTTCGTGGGGTCCACGGCCTTCAGCATCTATTCGGTGCCCTATCTGGCGATTGCGGCCGAATTGTCGGGCGATCCGCATCAGCGCAACCGGATCATGGTGCTGCGCATGTTTTTTGCCACGTTCGGCGTGCTGATCGGGGTGGGCGTGGCCCAACCGATCATCGAGCATTTCGGCGGCGGCGCGGCGGGCTGGCATATGATGAGCTATGTGCTGGGCGCGATCTGTCTGGTTTCCATGCTGACCACGGCCAGCGGGCTGCGCCGGGTGCCGCTGATCATGGCGGGCGATGTGCCGGGCAATCTGTGGCAGCAACTGGCGCTGGTAAAGCAGAACAAGCCTTTCCTCGTGCTGCTGCTCACCAGCTTCATCTCGAACATCGGTCAGGCCGCCTCCTATACGGTGATCGGCTTTGTGTTCCTTTATGCGCTGGAGGCGATCTGGCTGATCCCGATCTTCATCCTGTGCATGTCGGCGGCCAGCCTTGCCGCCCAGCCGCTCTGGCTCTGGCTGCCGCGCCGCATCGGCAAGCCGCGCGCCTATATGGTCGCCGCGCTGGTCTGGGTGGCGGTGACGATCACCTGGCTCTGGGCCGGGCCTGCCGATGATGTGGTCGGCCATCTGGGCGCGCAGGCGCTGGGCACGCAGCATGTGCTGGTGCTGGCCCGCGCGGTGGTGATCGGCATGGTCAATGGCGGGTTTATCCTGCTGGCGCTTTCGATGATGACCGATACGGTCGATTATCAACGCCGGTTGATGGGCGTGGCCAATGAAGGCGTGTTTGCCGGGCTGTTTTCCGCCTTTGAAAAGCTGGCTTTTGCCATGGGGCCGGTGATTGCCGGGCTGGTGATGAGCGCTTTCGGCTTCGTTTCCTCGACCGGCGGCGCGGCGAGCCAGACTCACCATGCGATTACCGGGATCATCCTGCTCTACAGCGTGATTCCCGCCGTGATGCAGGGCCTCGCGCTGCTGGTGTTCAGCCGCTATCGCCTGCCTGTAATTGGCGGATAAGCCCTTGTCCTGTCTTGGCTTTTCACCGCTATGGCACATGTGTTCGCAGGGCGAACAGAATTTGCCCACTCTGCGGAGAAAGCCCCGTCGAGCGATGGTCCGCCGCTTCAAGTGCCGCAAACTTTCCCCGCATAGGCATGGGATCAACCATGCCAGGGGAGTTAAGTGAACATGAGGAATTCTTACCGATTTTACGCTGGCGCGGCGCTGCTGGTGCTGGGCATCGGCGGCGCGGCGCGGGCGCAGCAGGCGCCGGCCACCACCGCCCCCGTCACCACGGATAATGCCGACATCACCGTGACCGCCACCCGCACCGCCTCGACCGTGCAAAAGGTTGCCGTGGCGGTGACGGCGCTGGGCGCGGAGACGATTGCCAAGCAGGGCATCACCAACGTCAAGGACATCAGCCAGATTGCCCCCAACGTTCAGATCCGCACCGTTTCGGGCGGGTCAGCGGGCATCACGCCCTATATCCGCGGCGGCGGGGTGACGGATGGCGCGAATGTGACGTCGGAACCTGAAGTCGGCATCTATATCGACGATGTCTATCAACCGCGCGCGGCGGCCTCTTTTATCGACTTGCTGGATATTGAGCGGATCGAGGTGCTGCGCGGGCCGCAGGGGACGCTGTATGGGCGCAATTCCAGCGCGGGCGCGCTCAAAATCGTCAGCCGCACGCCGGGCGCCACGCCGGGGCTGAAGCTGGAATTCGGCACAGGCAGTTGGGACGGGCGCAGCATCAAGCTGGTGGGCAATACGCCGCTGTCGCCCGATGGCGCATGGCGCGCCGGGGTTTCGGCGCTCTATCGCGGCCAGGATGGCGGGCGTCAGTATAACGCCACGCTGGGCAAGAAGGTCGGCGCGGAGAATTATTACGGGGTGAAGGGCGATCTGGCCTATGTCGGCGCCGGTCTGACCGCGCGCCTGTCGGGCTATTATTCGACGCTGGATGGCGATGGGCTTTATCCTTCCGCGCTCTCGCCAACCTATGCGGGCAATGACTATCTGGCCGTGGCGCCCACCAGCGGTTCGTATCAGACCGTGCTCAGCCCGTCGAAGAGCTTTACCAAGGTGGTGCAGTACGGCGCCAATCTGAACATCGAGGCCGATGTGGGCAGCGCCAAGCTGACCTCGATCACGGGCTGGAGCCATCTGCGCGACAATTGGGCGCAGGATTTTTCGGGCGGTGTGCCATGGTCGGCGCTGGGTTCGCCGCTGCCGGGCTATACTTCGCTGTTCGACCGCACCTCCTCGCTGCATGACACGTCCTTCAGCCAGGAATTGCAGCTTCACGGCGATGTGCTGGGCGGCAAGGTCAGCTATGTCGGCGGGCTCTATTTCTTCCGCGAGACGGGTGCGCAGACGCTGCTCTCCAGCATCTTCTTCACGCCCTCGACCACGGTTTTTAACATCGAGACCAATTCCTATGCCGCCTTTGGTCAGATCGGCATCCATTTCACGCCGGAACTGACGCTCTCGCTGGGCGGGCGCTATACGCAGGACGACAAAAAGCTGAATGCGGTGATCAGCGGCACCGCCGTCAACCGCAAGGACAGTTGGGGCACGTTCCTGCCCAAAGCGGCGCTGGAATATCAGATCACCCCGCGCGTGATGGCCTATGCCAGCTTCTCCGAAGGGTTCAAGGCGGGCGGCTATAATGGTCTGGCCAGCGATGCGGTGGCGCTCAATTCGCCTTTTGCCCCGCAAAAGATGAAGGCTTACGAACTGGGCCTGAAGACCGAGTTTCTTGACCGCAAAGGCAAGCTCAACATCTCGGCCTTCTTCAACGATTATTCCAGCCTGCAACAGCAGGGCGTGACCGGCACGGGCGCTTTCATCACCCAGAATTACGCCGCCGATCACAAGGGCATCGAGGCTGAATTCTCGCTTCGGCCCATCACCGGCCTGACGCTTTGGGCCAATGGCACGTATAATGACGGCAAGTACAAGGCATCGGCCGCCACGGTTGCGGGCGTTGCCTCCTATGTCGGCAATGCGATGACCAATGTGTTCAAATATCAGGCTTCCTTCGGGGCAGACGCCTCCGTCCCCGCCCATGGCGGCGAGGTGACCATGGGTATCAACACCACCGCGCGTTCGGATTACTATTCGACGCCCGACAATCTCTACATCGGCCATGTGCCTTCGACCACGATCGCCAATGCCTATCTGGGCTTTGGCAAGGACAATTGGTCGCTGCGCGCCAATGTGAAGAACCTGACCAACCAGATCGTGTGGACCACCGGCTTTGGCTTCTCGGTGGTGCGCCCGCGTTACATGAGCGATCCGCGCACATGGCAGCTGACGTTCACCTATAAGATGTAAAATACGGGCGGGCGGGGCCATCGGGTGCCGCCCGCGCGCGCAATGGAGAAAGAGGGATGAAGGTTTCGCGTTTCATGGGTCTGACGGTCATGGCCATGGGGCTGGCAACGGCGGGCGCCGCGCAGGCGCAGGGCGCCGATCCGGCGGTGCGGGGCAAGCTGTTGTTTCTGCAATGCGGGGCGTGTCATGCTGTGGTGCCGGGCGCTCCGGCCAAGGTGGGGCCGAACCTGTCGGGCGTGTTCGGGCGCAAGGCGGGCGCAGCGGCCGGTTTCAAATATTCGCCCGCGCTGACCAAGGCCGGCCTGACCTGGAATGAGGGCAATCTGGACAAGTGGCTGGCCGCGCCTGCCAAGCTGGCGCCGGGCACGATCATGCTGTTCCCCGGCCTGCCCAAGCCCGAAGATCGCAAGGCGGTGATCGCTTATATCAAGACGTTGAAGTGAGTGGGGAAGTGAGCGGGCAAATGAGCGGCGCGCTGCTTTCCCGCCGTGCCATGATCGCATCGGGCGCGGCGCTTGGGGTGGGGGCGGCGTTGCCCGCGCTGGCTGCACCGGTGTCCACTGTGTTCGAGATCGAGGCGGCGGGCGGGCGCAAGGTGTCCATCACCCAATGGCGTCCGGCCCACCCGGTCGGCACGATCCTGTTCAGCCATGGTGCGGCTTCATCCCCGCGCTTTTACGAGGCGATGATCGGCCCGATGGTCGCGGCGGGCTGGCATGTGCTGGCTCCGCTGCATGTGGATTCGCGTGAACATCCCGATACGGCCAAGTTCGCCGGATTGGCCAGTTGGAAGGCGCGGCTTGAGGATTTTGCCGCGCTGACTGCCCATATCGGGCATCGGCCCTATGTGGCGGTGGGCCATTCCTATGGCGGGCTGACGGCTCTGGTGCTGGGGGGCGCGCAGAGCGTCGCGCCGCAGGGCTGGAGCGGACCGCAGAGCGACGGCAAGGCCAAGGCGGTCATTGCGTTTTCCCCGCCCGCCGCGATTCCGGTGCTGATCACGCGTGAGGGTTATGGCAAGCTGTCCGTGCCCGCGTTGGTCCAGACCGGTACGCTCGATCTGGTGCCGGGGATGACGGCTGCCGATCCCGATGGCTGGAAAGTGCATCTCGACGCCTATGAGGCCGCCGCGCCGGAGGGGCATCGCTATGGCTTGGTGCTTTCGGATGTCAGCCATTATTTCGGCGGGCTGATCTGTGACTATGCGCAAAAGGGACCGCCTGCGTTGCAGGGGCTGAAGGATGCGAACCGCATCGCGGGCCTGTTCCTTGGCGCCTATGGGCAGGGAGATAAGCGGGCGTTGACCGCGCTGGACCGTGCTGTATCGCCCGACCTGCCGGTGCGTTTGATGAAAAAATAAGCGCCGCAGGCTTTTGGGCCTGCAACGCTGCGTATTGCGTGCCGAGGCCAAATCCTTGGCACGACATAGACAGTAACGGGAGCGCGAGGGTCTAGACCCTCGCACCCCTAAACTTACTGCTCGGCAATCTCCTCAATCGCCTTGGCAAACCCGGCTTCGGTTTCGGCATCGCGGGCTTCCTGCGCGTCCTTGCGGGCAAGGTAGAACAGGCGACCAAGGAAATCCTGCCGCCGCGCCTCGCGCTCTTCCAGCGCTTCCTGATCCAGCACCAGCGCCTCGATTCCGGCGGCAAGGTCGATCCCCTGCACTTTGGCCGCGCGTTCGGCGCTGTCCAGCCGGTCGCGCAGGGTCGAGATTTCGCTGGCCAGCACCATGATCATCGACATGGCGGTGTCCAGCCCGTCGGTGTCATAGAATTGCGGGCGCTTGCCCTTGGCATCGCGGATGACGTGCGGGCGTTCAATGGTGTCGGTCATCTCTTGTCCTCTCAGGCGGCCAGAGCCGCAGCGTCAGCCTTATGCGCGATCAGCACTTCCCAGCCGCCGCCGGGGGCAAATTCGCCGGCGGTGAATTCGCGCTCGGCCACGTCTTCGGCGGCCTGCTGGCTGTATCCATCGGCTTGCGCGGCAAATTCCATCACCGCCATCGGCGCGGTGTCGAATTTCACGGCGGCGCGGTCAAACCCGACCTTTTCGGCCAGGGCGATCTGGTCCATGTCGCGCATCGCGCCCCAGAACGGCTCGTTATTGTACCAGGTCTCATTGTCGAGGATGAACTGGGTGAACGGGTCCATCAGGTCAAACGGCGGCAGATCGGCATGGATCATCATGCCGCCCGGCGCCAGCACGCGATGCGCTTCGGCAAACACGCGGGGCATGGCCTTGCCGCTGGTTTCATGCAGCAGGATGTGGCTGACCACGAGGTCGAAATAGCCGTCCTCGAAAGTGGTTTCCTCCGCATTCATCGCGGCGAAATTGACCTCCAGCCCCATCCCGGCGGCGCGGGCATGGGCATAACGCACGCAGGGCACGCCCACATCAATGCCCCAGACCTCGGCCTCGGGGAAATATTCCTTATAGGGCAGGGTCGAATGGCCCACCGTGCAGCCCATATCCAGAATGCGGCGCGGTTTGAAATCGGGCGCATGGCGGCGCAGATAGTTGCACACGCTGCGGCCCATGTCGTCATTGTCCGGCCCGGTATAGCCCATCGCATAGAGGAACACGCCCCGATCATAGAGTGCGCCCACCGAGACGTCATCCTTGGCCACTTCGCTGCAATAGCCGCCGGGCATGCAGTGGATATCGAAAGCCGTGACATAGCGCGGCGGCACGAAGCCTTCGGGAATGCGCAGTTCGGCCTTGGTCCCGGCCGACAATTCGCGCGCCCGTTCGATCAGTTCGGGCAATTGACGGTCCACCGAGACGTTGACCGATTCCCACAGCAATTCCTGCGCGATGCGGTTGGTGGCGGCGTAATGCTGGAAATAGGCGTCCTTGACCATGCCGTTGCGGATGTCGCGGCGGTTTTGCGGCTTGCGGTCATGTTCTTTTTCAAAGGCCGCCGATACGCGCGTATTGTAAACCGGCGTCAGGCCGGGGAGCAGGGTGCTCTGGACAAAGCCCTTGAGGCTCTTGGCAAATTCCTGCCGCGCGGCTTCATCGGCCGTCGCGGTGGGGAGCATCTTGTGGCTCGCTTGCTGAAACGTGTTGAGCATCTCGACTCCATCGGAAAAATGGGCACCGGGGGATTTTGATCTGACACCAGAAATGGGTGGTTGCGGGCCGGATGGCAAGGCAGAGCGTCCTGCGCTATCCGTCTGGTGGACAGCGTCAGCCTGCCGCCGTGTGGTGCAGACAGGAATACGGAAAACTGCGCCCAAGATTATCCCCCGCTTGGGCGTATCAGGAGTCGGATGAAAATGGACGAGATGAAGGTAAGTCGGCGCGGCGCGCTGGGCATGGCAGGCGCGGCGGCCGGCGCGGCGCTGGTGCCGGTTGCGGCCGATGCGGCGGCCAAGAAAGCCGCCCCCAAGGGCAAGCCCAAGATCGATTTCGTGACCAAGATCGACTTCAAGGACCCCAAGTGGACCCGCGATACCTATGCGCGCCTTGACGCCAATGTCGAGCCAGGCAAGGAAAAGTGCGGCTGGATTCGCGGCAAGATCTTTGGCGTGCGCGACAATGAGCCGGTGCGCCCGTTGATGAATGTCGAGGGCTTTTCCTTCGTCCGCATCAACCGTCAGGCCGATGGTTCGTGGCGCCGCCTGCTGCGCGAGATCGTGTTCTACCGCGACATCAACACCAATGAGATCCTGAAGTTCTGGGACAATCCCTATACGGGCGAGCGCGTCCGCGTGGTGCCCATCGCCAATGACCCGTTCAACTTCACCATCAGCGAATTTGTCCCCGAACCGCCCAGCTATGGCGGCTTGCAGACGGTGAAGCGCGAGCCCAAGCCCTTCCTTCAGGACTGGCAATGGGGGCCGGAAGGCACGATGATCCTGAACACCGGGATCGACATGATGTATCCCAACGCGCTGCAGCCCGACAAATGGCCGCGTGAAAGCTCGGGCTTTATGAACCGCGTGTCGGAACAGTTCATCTATGTGGTCAAGAAAGAGGATGTCGAAAATCCGCATATGACCCATATCCCCCACACCGGGTCGTGGAGCCGCATCACCCCCTGGCTGCCGTGGATGCTGATGGGGCAGGCGCCGGGCCATATGTCCTATTTCACCCATTTCTCGACCATCCCCGATGGCATCGCCGGTCTGCCCAAGGATCTGGTGGCGGCTGCCCGCGCGATGGATGAAAAGTGGCTGCACGCGCCTGAGACGGATTACGGCCCCTCGCTTTCCAGTCTTGAGAATTATGCCCGCGAGCAGAAGCCCGCGCCGGTGCCTGCCGGTTGGAGCCCGCCCCAGCCGCCCGCGCCGCGCAATCCCTTTGCGGCCAAGTAAGGGGTAAACAAAAAGGGGGCGGGAAGGGATCAACCTTCCCGCCCCCTTTTTCATGCCCGGAGTATCAGAAGCCCAGTGCGCCGGGGTTCATCACGCCCTTGGGATCAAGCTGATCTTTCAGCGCGCGCACCAGCACGCTGGCCTGCGACGTCAGGCGCGATTGATAGGGATAGGCGCGGCCGATCTGGAAATGGCCCGCGCCATAGTCCTGCATCAAGGCCACAATCGCTTCCTTCAGCTCATTGGCATAGGCCTTGGCCTCGGGGTTGGCCGGATAGTCTTTCAGCCCCGCGATCCAGTCCGGCCCCAGCGTTTCGAGATGATAGGGCGTGCGCGCATCGGGCCAGTAAAGCGCGATTTCATAAAGGAACCCGCTGGAATTGACCGGCGAGGCCATCGTCCCGGTCCAGATGCCCAAGCGATCCATATCCGCCTTGCGCCCGGCCAGCATCGCCTTGAACGCGCTGTGAAACGGCACGGCCTTTTCATGGGCCAGCACGCCATGGATCGGCACCCAGCGTTCGCCATTGGGGCCAAGGATATTGCCCAAAGGCGCGAAAGGCATGGTGCGGACAAAGGCGGGGATGGTGTTGGCGATCTCGCGCCCGTCATCGCCGATGATCCGGCGCAGGCGCTCGGCCCGGTGGGCGGCATCGGCGGGGTCAAAGCCCTCGACGATGAAATGGCACATATACTGGCCCGAACGCATCGGGTTCTCGCCCGCCAACGCCATTTTCAGCACTTGCGCCAGACCTTTGAGCTTGTTGGGCGCCTTGCTGAACACGCTCCACGCGATCTGCATCCGCGCGCCCATGCTTTGCTGGCGCCCGATCTGGCCTTGTGAAAGGGCAAGGTCGATCATGAAATGGCTGTCGTCGATCCGTGCGATCTGGGCGCGGCGCACGGCGGCGTGATAGGCTTCGAAACTGTCAAAGGCAAAGGACAGCGCCTCGGCATGGGGCAGGGCGGCGATCAGCGGCAGACGGATGCGCGCCTTGACCCCCAGCGTACCGCAATCGCCGGTGAACAGGCCGGTGATGTCCGGGCCATAGAAACGCATCGCTTCGGCGGCATTGGTGGTCAGCAATTCGCCATTGGCCAGCACGACGTCCAGCCCCAGCACGCTTTGCGCCGAAATGCCATGGGCGGCGGTGCCATGGCTGACGCTGTTTTGGCTGACCGATCCGCCGACAGTGGCCGCAATGCCCGAAAACGGCCCCCAAAAGGGCGTGCGCAGCCCGCGCGCATCCAGCGCTTCCTTCAGCGCGGCCCAAGTCACGCCCGCCTCGACGGTGACGATGGCGTTGCGCTCGTCAATCTCCATTGCGGTCAGCGCGCCCGTGTCGATCAGCACATGGCCGCCCGCCGGGAACAGATAGCCATCGGTATAGGAGGCCCCGCCCCCGCGCGGTACAATCGCCACGCCCGCCTCGGCGCAGAGGTGCACGGCGGTCTGCAGCGCTGTCACGCTGGCCGGGCGCAGGATGCACAAGGGCGCGCCGCCGGTCCGGTAAACGTCATTGGCCACATAGGCGAGGCGACCGGCATCCACCACCACCGCCCCGGCCCCCAGCGCCTGAACCAGCCGCGCCTTCAGCGTGTCATCCTGCATTGTTGCGCTCATCGGTCCGGGCCTTTCATCTGTCGGGGGCATATTCAGCCTCTATCGCTGGCGCAAGCAAGGGGGCCGGGCGAGGCATGGGGGTGATTTATCCGGCCTGCGGGCAAATCGGGCGAGGGGCAGCGGGCCGGACGGGATCGCATGCATCCTCCCGTCAAAGCCGCAGATCATACGCGGCGGGAGAAAGAGTCGCCCATGGGAGCATCCGCCGCATCAGGCTGGAACCGTATCGCCCGCGCCCTGCATTGGGGCACGGCGCTGGCCGTGCTGGTCGAGGTTCCGGCCGGTTTTATCATGAGCTGGACCTATGCCGCCCGCGATCCGGGGGGCAAGGCCAACCATATTCTTTCCAGCCAGATTCATCATACGCTGGGCCTGTTCGTGCTGCTCGCGGTGGTGTTTCGCATTGCTTGGCGCCTGACCCATGACACGCCGCCGCCGCCCGCCACGTCCAGCCGCTTTGAGGTGGTGCTGGCCGCCGCCGTGCAGGGGCTGCTCTATCTGCTGCTGCTGGCGCTGCCGCTTTCGGGCTGGGCGGCGCTTTCCTCGATGGCGGCGGGGGCGGGCTATCCCGCGCCAGAGATGTGGTTCTTTGGCACGGATGGCTTTGGCCCGCATGGGTTCATCCCGCATATCGTGCCGCCCGTGGCGTGGAATGCGCCGGTTCTGTTCAAGTATGGCTTGTTTGCCCGTATCCATGTCTGGGGTCTGTGGCTGGGCGGGGGTTTGCTGGTGCTGCATATTGCGGGCGCGTTCAAACAGCATTTTATCGCGCGCAGCGATGTGCTGATCCGCATGTGGAAAGGCGGGCAATGAGTGAGATCATCACCCTGATCCCGGAACCGGCCACGGCCGAGGCACTGGCCCCCTTTGGCGCGATCATCGGCGCGGCCAGCGGGGCCAAGAGCGTGGCGGTCGATTTCTATAAGGGCGCGGTGCGGATGAGCTATCCCGCCCCCTTTGAATGCGACCATCCGGTCGAGATCACTCTGGCCAGCATGGACCCGCGCCCCGGCGAAGTGCGTTATATGGAGCGCCATGCCCAGCATACGCAGGCCTTCATCCCGCTGGGCGGCAAGCCCTTTGTTGCGGTGATGGCCCCACCTTGCGAGGGCGATCTGCCTGATCTCTCGGCCGTGCGCGCCTTCCATTTCGACGGCAGTGCGGGCTTTGCCATGCATCGCGGCACATGGCACGAATTTCCCTTCGCCTTGCTGCCCGATACGCAGATCGTCGTCTTGCTTTCCAGCCAGACGGGGTATGATCTCAAAGCCAAGGACGAGGTGACCGAGGAGGCCCATGGGCCGGACCTCGACAAGAAAGACATTCGCGCCCGCACAGGGCGTCTGTTTCGATTCAGTTTGGAGCAAGATCTTGGTTGAACGCAAAAATCTGGACCGGACCGCCCGTTCCAAAGGCAGCCAGCCCGTGGTGCTGGAAAGCGCGACTCAGGATGCGCTGGCGGGCATGGTGCTGGCGCTGCTGGGCGAGGTGATGGTGCTGAAGGACCGGCTGGACGCCAATGAGCGGCTGCTCAAGGCCGCCGGGCTGCATGGGCCGGAGGATATTGACGCCTATCACCCCGATGCCGAGGCGCGCGCCTGTCGCGGCGCTTATAAGCAGAAGGCCTATGAGCGTGTGCTGGGCGTGGCCCGCGACCGGCTGCTGCCTGAGGCGCTGGCCGATCAGAACGCCTATGAAAACGAACTGGCGCGTGTCGCCGCCGATGCTAACTGAGGAGGTTCCCCCCATGGCCACTCTTGCTGAAACCGCCCGCCCCAATTCCACCCATTACGGCCATGCCGTGATGCCCCAGGCCACCCATGACGAACAGGCGCTGGAGGATCACTTTCTGGCCATGCGCATGTGGACCAACCAGAAGATGGACCCGCTCGACCGGCGCCTGCTGGACGAGGTGATCGTGCCGGAAGTGACCGCGAAAACGGGCAAGGCGCCCACCCGCAGCACCGAGGTGCGCAATGCGCTGGAAAACCATCCGCTGCACCAATATTGGCTGACCCTCTCGCTGTTCTATCAGGACCGCATCTGGCAGGCGCTGGATGGCGCGATTGACCGGCAATATGACGAACTGGCGGGCAAGGTGGCCGAGCAGGCGGCCAATCCCAAGGGTTCGCTGCGGCTGAACCCCGATCTGGTCATGCCGCGCTATATCAGCTCGATCGACCATCACCGCATGGCGGGCGGCTATATCACCGATACGTCGGATGCCGATTTCCGCGCAGGCGCTCTGTATGACCGTTTCGCCTCGACCTATCTGCGCAATCTGAACGGCGGGTGGAAGAATGACGGGCGCGGCCATACGCTGGCCAGCCATGTTCAGGGTTTCTTCCCCGATTTCAAGCCCAAGCGCATCCTCGATCTGGGCTGCGCGGTGGGCCATTCGACCGTGGCCATCGCGCAGGCCTTTCCCGATGCCGAGGTCTATGCGCTGGACGTGGGCGCGCCGATGCTGCGCTATGGCCATGCGCGGGCCGAAAGCATGGGCGTGGCCATCCATTTCAGCCAGCAGGACGCCGAACACACCGATTTCGAGGACGGCAGCTTCGATCTGGTCTGCTCTTCGGCCACGCTGCATGAAACCTCGGCCAAGGGCATGCGCCAGATCTTCAAGGAGAGCCACCGCCTGCTGCGTTCAGGCGGGATCATGTGCCATGTCGATGTGCCGCCGCGCCACGAACATCTGAGCCTGTGGGACCAGATGCGCTGCGATTTTGAATCGCATTACAATAACGAACCCTTCATGACCTCGCTGGCCCGCACGGACTGGATGAAAGTGGCCACCGATGCCGGTTTCGCGGCGGACAAGGTGGCGGTCGGCTATCGCAAGGGCAGCTATTTCCTCAATCCGAACACGGAGGATTTCTTTACCGAGGGCCACCCGGAAGGGCGCACGCTGATGGGCAGTTGGTATGCCTGCGCGGCGGTGAAGGACTGATCCTGTCCGCCAGTCGGCTAGAGTTTCGAGCGCAAGACCGGCCGCCATTTTGCCCTGCATGATCCGGGCATGATGGCGGCCGTTTTGGTGGGTAAGGGGTCTGGAATGCGTAAAGCGATTGTTGGGATGTTGCTTGCTGTTGCGGTGTCGGGGCCGGTCAGGGCGCAGGATGGGGTGGCCGCCAAGGCGCCGCCTGCGCCCGATTACGCCATGCGCGCCAATTGGTCGGTGTTTGCCTCCAAGGGCTGGGCCTCGCCCCTGCCGGCGGGCGCGGCCAAACCGGCCCGCGCGGCAAAGGTTGCGGTCTTTTTCCTCCACCCCACCACGCTGCGCAGCGAGACGGGCGAATTGAACCAGAACACGGCCGATGCCAAGGCCAACACTTGGACCGATGAAAGCAGCATCGCCCGACAGGCCAGCGTCTTTGCCGCCTGTTGCGATGTCTATGCCCCGCGCTATCGCGCCGCCACCTATAACAGTTTCGCCAGCGGCCCGGTGCGCGAGGCGGCATTTGCCTTGGCCTATGGCGATGTCGAGCGGGCTTTTGATGCGTTTCTGAAACAGATCGCCGACCGCCCCTTCATCATCGCGGGCCATTCGCAGGGGGCCTTCCATTCGGCCACCTTGCTGGAGCGGCGGATCGACGGCGCGGCGCTGCAAAAGCGGCTGGTGGCAGCCTATATCATCGGCATCAATCTGGCGCAGGGCGATTTCGGCAAACGGTTCAAGAGCGTGACGCCCTGCGCCGCGCCGGACCAGACCGGATGCGTGGTGCAATGGAACGCCTATCTTGATGACGTGGCCGATGTGGCGAAAATGGCGGGCTACTCGCAATCGACCTATGTGCAGAAATATGGCGATGATGCGGGCAAGGTCACGCTTTGCGTCAATCCATTGACCTTTGACGCAAAGCTGAAGGAGGCGCCATCGGCGGCGGCCAAGGGCGCGGTGCCGGGCAGTCCGGGCTTTGGCGCCATGCAGCCTTTGAAGGCAGGGGCGGTTTCGGCGCGTTGCGATTCCGGCCTGTTGCTGGTCCGGCCTCACAAGGAATTGGGGCTGGAGCCTTTGCCGGGCGGGGCGATGCACTATCACGACTTGGGTCTGTTCTGGGCCGATACCAGCGCCAATGCCGTGCTGCGCGCCCGCGCCTATCTGGCGGGTGGCAAGTGAAGCTCTGGCGCTGGGCGGGGGCCGCGCTGATCGCGGCGGCCTTGGGGGCTGGGGCCTATGTGGGGGCGGCGCGGGCCGGATGGCTGCGCCCGGATGAGGGCGACATGCGCGCGCGCTATGCCACGCCCGCCTCGCGCTTCATCACGGTGGACGGTCAGGCGCTGCATGTGGTGGATGAAGGCCCTCATCGCGCCGATGTGCCCGTCGTCATGCTGGTGCATGGTTCCTTTGCCTCGGTGCATATGTGGGATGGCTGGGCGGCGGGTTTGAAGGACCGCTATCGCGTGATCCGTTTTGACCGCCCCGGAATGGGCCTTTCCGGGCCGCAGCCGCAGGGTTTGTATAATGGCGATGCCGAGGCGGCGCTGATCGCGGCGCTGGCGCGGCAAATGGATCTGCCGCCTTTCGTGCTGGTGGGCACCAGCAGCGCGGGCGAGGGCGTGGCCCATTATGCTGCGCAGCATCCCGAGGCGCTGCGCGGTCTGGTGCTGGCCAATATTGCCGCCGGGCCGCTGAAACCGGCCCCGCATTTCACGCCATGGTTCAAGGCGGTGCTGGCCTTTGACGGTCTGCTGGGTGGGCATCACATACCGGCGATGTGGGGCGGTATCCTGCGGATGAATTATGCCGATCCGGCCCGCGTATCGCCCGAACTGGCGCGTGAATGGGCCGAACTGAACAATCGCGCGCAGGGCTGGCCGCGCCATTTCGGCAAGGCGCCGCCCTTTTCCGGCACGCCCGCAGATCTGGCGGCCATCACCACGCCCACGCTGGTGCTGTGGTCGGATCGCGATCCCGAAGTGCCGCTGGCCAAAGACGGGCGGCAAACGCTGGAAAGGCTGGGGGCAAAGGACAAGGCGATGGCTGTCGTTAAGGATTGCGGCCATATGATGCCGTTGGAATGTCCGCAGGCCTCATTGGCGTCCGTGCAGGCCTTTCTGGGCCGTATTTCCCGCTAAATTGCCCCGTCAATTACGGATTCCTGCGAATTTCACGCTGGACGCGCAGTGCCTAGCACGCTTTTGTGACTGTTTGGTCGGGCCTCTGCATCCGACAGGCGAATAGGCCGTATTTCCTGCGCCACGCGGGGCGGGGGCAAGGCACTCTCTCTTCAGCCGAAAGGGATAAGCGGAATCGGCCAGATAGGGGAGTTCAAGTCAAACGGCCTACTTTGGGGCCGGGGTGTTTTACGCGATGCGTAATTCGCCACATTCCCTGCTGGATGGATCGCGCCAATTGGCGCCGCGTGAACAACATGCGGATAGAATTTCATAATAACAGATAGCAGCGGGAACTAGAACAAATTCTGGATCGGCCCAATTCAACTGAAATGTGCCGACATAACAATTATCCAGTGAGGGAAAAATGGAAACTCGCTTTTTGAAAGCCTCTGTGGCGACAACGACCTCCGCTCTTGCGATTTTCGTGGCACTTGGGGTTGCCACGCCCGCGCTGGCCGCTGAACCGGCCGCCGCCGCGCCCGTCGAGGATGCCGGCACCATCACCGTCACCGCGCGCAAACGCAGCGAAGACATTCTCAAGGTTCCCGTGACGGTCACCGCGCTTACGGCTGAAACGCTGGCGCAAAAGGGCGTCATTTCGATGACCGGTCTGGCGCAGTCGACCCCCGGCATCAACATCAACGACAATTCATCGGGCCACGCCGACCGCTCGTTCCAGCAGATCGTGATCCGCGGCTTCACGCCCTCGACCACGCTGGCCACCACCACCTCGATGTTCATCGACGGCGTGGCGGTTGCCTCGCCCTCGGCGATCATGTCGATTTCCGATCCCAAGCAGGTCGAAGTCGTCAAGGGTCCGCAGAGCGCCTATTACGGCCGCAACACCTTCGCCGGCGCGATCAACATCAGCACCAAGGACCCGACCTCGGAATGGCACGGCACCCTGCTGGGCATGGTGGGCACGCGTGACAACTATCGCCTGCAGGGCTCGGTCGAAGGTCCGATCTTTGGTGACGTGCTGACCTTCCGCATCACCGGCGACCGCTGGGCCAAGAGCGGTTCGTGGGCCAATAACGCTGCCGGCGGCGGCACGTTGGGCGACCAGAAGAGCACGATCGGCACCGCCACGCTGCTGTTCAAGCCTGCCCCCAACTTCACCCTCAAGCTGTTCGGCCTGATGAGCGAAGACCGCGACGGCGCCCCGGCGCAGGCCCGCCTCTATGCCTATGACATCAAGTCGAGCTCCGGCGCCATCATCGCGCCCAGCCAGTCGAACTGTTCGTTCCAGGGCAATACCCGCGGCGTCGCCGGTCAGGGCAGCGCCGTCACCAACGCTTATCTTTGCGGCGTCACGCCCAAGCTGGCCTATCCGGTTTCGGCCAACGTGACCAACAATGATGCGCTGCGCTCGTGGCTGTCCAGCCCGACCAACCGCATCGTCGACCCAAGCGAAGCCGTCGATGGCTATGGCCTGCGCCGCATCAGCCACCATGCCCATGCCAATGCCGAATGGGTCATCAACCCCAATATCACGGCAACGGTTCTGGCCGGTTACAACCGCGAAGTCTGGTCCACGGTGATCGACCTTGACGGTCTGGACACCAGCAGCATCACCTATGCCGCCAACCCCAAGGGCTATTGGGACTATCCTTACCTGATCGAACGCAAGACCAATGACTGGTCGATGGAAGGCCGTTTGAATTACAAGTTCGGCCGACTGCGCGGTGTGGTGGGCGCCTCCTACCTCAAGGCGCAACAGCTTCAGGGCGGCGGCGGCGGCTTTGCCGCGCTCAGCCCGGCCGTGCTGCTGCCGGGCGGCAAGGCGGAAAGCCGCACGACGGGTATGTTCTTTGGTGCGACCTATGACTTTACCGACAAGTTGTCGGCCAGCGTCGAAGGGCGTTATCAGATCGACTGGCTCGGCGCTTTTGCCCGTCCCTCGGGCCAGACCATTCAGGCCGGTTATCTGCCTGCCGGGACCTATACCGGCGGCAGCATGCTGGCTTCGGCCAAGTATAACAATTTCACCCCGCGTGCGATTGTGAACTATCAGTTCACGCCCAGCTTCATGGCCTATGCCTCGTGGGCCAAGGGCGTGAACCCGGCGCAGTTCAACACCGCCATTCTGGCTACCAGCTCGGCCATCCAGAATGCCGCGATCGCTGCGGGCGGCGAGCTTTCGATCAAGCCGGAAAAGGTCACCAACTACGAACTGGGTGTGAAGGGCAAGCTGCTGGACGGCCGCCTGCGCTATACCGCTGCGGCCTATTATGCCCAGTGGCGCGATCAGATCAACGCGATCTCGATCATCGTGGCCGACCCCACCTCGGCCACAGGCACCAGCTTCCAGAACGTGTCCGCCAACACCGGCAATGTCGACCTTTATGGTGTTGAGGGCGATTTCTCGCTCAAGGTCAATGATCTCATCACGCTGGACGGCGCCGGTGCGATCAATGCCTCGGACATCAAGCAGTATCGCAGCACCACGGTCAGCCAGTTGACGGGCATGTTCGATTTCTCCGGCAAGGAGATGAAGAACACCTCGAAATACTCGGCCAATCTGGGCATCCTGCTGCATGGCGACCTGCCCTCGGTGAGCGATGGCAAGTGGTTTGCCCGGTTCGATTGGAACTTCAAGTCGGGCATGTGGTCGAATGAGGCCAATATCCTGCGCACGCCCGACCGCCATATCTTCAACCTGCGCGGCGGGGTGTCGAAGGGCAATGTCTCGGTTGAGGCTTTCGTGAACAATCTGTTCAACAACCACACCTACACCTCGATTGGCGACAATTATGCCATCGACAACACGCTCTCGCGTTTTGGCTTCTACTCGGCGGCTGTGGTGGGTCTGCCCGAACTGCGCACCTTTGGTCTGCAGCTCAAGGTCAAGATGTAATGGCCCGACGGGGCGGCGGCGCGATCCGTCGTCCCGGACCGGCAAATGGTTTCGGGCTGGCTCTGCGCATGCGGGGCCAGCCTTTTTTGTCAGAGGAGAGCGGCATATGACAGCCTATATCTGGGCCACGGTAAAAAGCGGCGAGCCTGAACAATTCCTCGCCTATGCTCGCGCGGCGGCGCAGGTCGCGGTGGGCTTTGGCGGAGAATATATCGTGCGCGGTCTGATCGATCAGGTGTTTGAGGGCGATTGCGAGGATGCGGGCCGGGCGGTGCTGATCCGCTTTCCCGATGCCGATGCCGCGCGCGCCTATATGAACAGCGAGGGCTACAAAGCCGCAAAGGCGCTGCGTGAAGGGGCGGGCGGATCGGTCAATTCGCGCCTTGTGGTGGCGTCATGACGGGCGCGTCGCGACGCGCGGTGCTGGGCGGCGCCTTGGGGGCGGGGGGGCTGTTGCTGGCCGTGCCCGCGCTGGCGGCGGTGCGGGGGCCGGTTCGGGGGCTGGATCTGGCCGCGCCTGCCGACCGGCTCAAGGCTTTTGTCAAAATGCGCGGCAGTCTGGATGACCGGCTGATCGCGAGCTGGGTCTCGGCGCGCTATTACGGCATCACCGGCGATGAGATGCGGCCTCTGTTCAATGTGCGCTCGGCGGTCTTTGCGCGCTATCGCCCGGCCTCCGATGGCGGCTATGAGGCCATCAATGCCGAAATCGCCTGGTTCACCGATCCTGATACGGGCGCGGTTCTGACCCAATGGCGCAATCCCTATACCGGGCGCGATGTGAAGGTGCCGATGGGGGGCTATGCGCCGTCCAAGGTGTTCATCCGCCCCGATCTGGGCTTTGGGCTGGCCAAGCCGGTGCCGGGGCTGGAGATCGAGCATGAGGTGCTGCCCTTCGAGGTGCGGGGCGATGATCTCTATATCACCGAACGTTCGCGCACCGCGATGCGCTTTGCCCCCGGCGCCAAGCCTTTCCGCTATTCGGAGAGCAACACGTTCCATGCCCGGCTGTCGGATGTGCTCTCAGGCGCGCGCCATGTGCCCAGCGATGTGAGCTTCACCAATGTGTGCAGTTGGCGCCCATGGATGGAGATGGGTGATATTGCGGGCCATATGTCGGCCATCGGCATCGGCAAACAGGGCGCGGCGATGGAGAGCATCCCGGCGGAATGGCAGGCCGCGACCCGCCAGTTCCGCCCGGAAGTGCTCAAAGATCCGGCAGCGCTGATCGCGCCTCTTTGGAACGAAAAGTAGTCAGACGACACCCAGCAGGGCGGCGGTCTCGTCGCCCTGTTTTGCCGCGCGCGCCATGGCGATACGGCCCATGTTGAACAGGCCCGCCGCCACGATCACCGCAGGCCCCGCCACAAGCGCAATCGCCCAGCCCACCTTGGCGGGATCATGCAGCACCGCGCCATTGACGCTGGCCACCAGCAAAGGCCCGCTGGCCGCGCCCAGCAATGTGTTGAGCACCAGCGTCAGCGCGATCGAGGTGCCGCGCATCCGCGCCGGAACAATGGCCTGCAAGGTGGCGAACATCAGCGTGCCGCAGACCGCATATATGGCATTGCCCGTGGCCACGACAAAGGCCGCCGTCCGCGCATCGCCCGCCAGCACCGCCAGCGTCGAGGGCAGCGCCAGCAGCGGCATGAAGGAAAGCAGGCGGAAACGCAGCATGGGCTTGCCCGCCTTCATCGAGCGGTCGAGCAGCCAACCGCCCACCAGCGGCCCGGTGGCCGAAAACAGCATGGAGAGCGGCCCCAGCCATGCGCCGACAAATTGCGGCGAAACGCCAAAGCCGCGCATCAGCATCGTGGGCTGCCACGCCGCGCCGCCATAGGCTGCGATAAAGCACACGCCAAAGCCCAGATAGAGCGGCGCCAGCACCGCCCGGTTGCGCCAGAACCATGCCGCGCTTTCGCCCAAGCCCGGATGCGCGGCCAGCGGCGAGAGGCCCCGCCGCACCGGTTCGCGCGTGGTCATCATGCCCAGCACGACGATCAGGCCCAGCGAGCCGGAAATGACGAAAACCGTGCGCCATGGGGCGAGCCCGGCCAGCACGGGCCAGTGGACAAAGGCACCCTTGGCCGCCGCGCTCAGCACGATGCCGGTGAAGGCAATGCCCAGACCCTGCGCCAGAGATTGGCCCATCATATAAATGCTGATTGGGCGGCCGCGCTTGTCCGGCGCAAACAGGTCGGAAATCAGCGAGATCGCGCATGGTCCCAGCGCCGCCTCGCCAAGGCCCACCAGCAGGCGGGCGGCGAACAATTGCCCGAAACCCGCCGCAAGGCCGCTGCCGATCGTGGCCAGAGACCATAGGGCGATGCCCCCGGTCAACAGGTTGCGGCGCGACACGCGATCCGCCGCCAACCCCATCGGCATGCCCATAAAGGCATAGAACAGGCCGAAGGCCAGCCCCTGCAACAAACCGATCGCGCCATCGCCAATGCCCAGATCATGGCGCACCGGATCGACCACCATGTTCAGGATCGCCCGGTCGATGACCGAACAGATCCCGGCAAGGAACAGCAACGCGACCATCCACCATGCGGTGGCGGCGCGGGGCCAGCTTTCGGCCGGGGCCCGCATCAGAGCAGGCCGCAGGCGCGGGCGCGCGTCTTGATATAATCGCCCAGCCAGTCAAGGTTGCGGAAACGCAGCGTGCCGCGCCCGACCGCCGTGCTGGAATGGGCCATGCCCGCCACCAGACGCAGCGCCTTGCCCATCAGGAACAGTTCCTTGTTGGCGATTTCCTCGGCGGTGAAGGGGCGGACCGACTGATAGCCGTCCTCAAACGCCGTGCCATAGCTTTCCGAAAATCCGTAGAACAGGTTGCCCCAGACGAAGTTCTGCACATCCTGCATCAGGAAATCCTCACCCGCTGCGTCGAAATCGAGCAGCGTGATCGTGCCCGCATCATCGACATGGACGTTGGAGGGGTGGAAATCGCGGTGGCACACGCCCAGCGGAACCCCCGCGGCGGCCAGTTCATCGAGGCGCTTGTCCATATTGGCGGCAATGATCGGATAGTCGCGCAGGTCATCGGGCCGATCATACACAAAGTCGATCAGCGCGGGCATGCAGATGTTGTAATCCTTGGCCGTGTCGGTGGTGAACTTGTGGTCCTTGCCCGCCCATTCAAAGCCCTGAAGGTGCAGATTGGCAAATGCCGCCCCGATGCGGAACGAGGTTTCCTCCGACAGCATATCGCCGAATTTGCGGCCCGGCGCCCAGTCATACATGGCAATTGCGCGCGCGCCTTCGGGCGTGGCGGCTTTCCAATAGAGCGATCCGTCATGCTGGGGCACGGCGACGCTGGCGGGGAAGGCCTTATCCTTCAGGAAAGCGAGGAAATCGAGTTCATAGGCGACATCGTCAACATCGCGGTACGTCTTGCGCCACACGCGCAGCGCATATTTCGTCTGCTCGTCCTGAACCAGATAGACATCGTTCATGCCGCGATAGAGCAGCCACACGTCCAGCTTGCCCACCACCGGATAGCGGGCCTTGACCTCGCGCGCGATAAAGTCGGGGTGCAGCACCGAATGCGAAATGTCGGCAATCGGCAGGCCGGATTCAACCAAGGAAGAGACGTAATTCACGGGCAAGCACCTCTGGAGCAATGTCGAAAATATCGCGATCCAATTGGGGCAGATCGCGGATGGAAATATCCGGTATCAACGCCGCCGCCGCCAGCGCAGGCTCTCGCAGGGCTTCATGCGGTTGCAGCAAAAGTACCGGACAGGTGATCTGGCCAAGGCGGGCATAGTCATAGGACCATACGCCGCGATAGGCCCATGTGAAGCGGTCAAGGATGAAGGCCTTGTCCGCAAAATGACGGATCGCGCGGGGCAGCGACTGGCGCGGATTGCGCGCCTTGACCACATAGGCCCACAGCCGCGTCAATAGGTCGATAATGACCGTGCCATCTTCGTCGGCCTCGGGAAATTCCTCGGCCTCGCGCAATTTGGCGGCGCGGATTTCGGCCGGATACATGGGAATGCCGGTCAGGCCCATGCGCCGCACCTGCCCCGGCAAGGCCAGCGCCAGTTCCACCGCCAGCAGCGACCCGGTATGATAGCCGTAAAGATCAATCGGCCCATCCACTCCCAACGCGGCCAGCCCATCGGCAAAGGCGGCGGCATAACCGGCCATGCCCGGCGGCGCGGGGGGAGCATCGCTCATCCCATGGCCAGGCGTGTCAAAGGCGATCACGCGGCGGTCCTGGGCCATGGCGGCGATCAGCGGCTCATATTCCCAGCCCGAGGACGGGTTCTGATGCAGCATCACCAAAGGCGGATGCGCGCCATCGACGCCCGCCTGCCGGTAATGCAGTTGGCCATAGCGACAGGTGGTATAGGCGCGCGACAGGGTCATGATCGGATCGGGGGTGTCCGTATAATTATTGCGCCAACATGATCCCACGCGGATTGCGCAACAGGGCGTCACGGCGGACTCTCCGCTGGGCGGAGATTTGGGCTATCGGGGCATGGCATTGCGGCCGGTCGCGCCATCCTGATGGCTTGCCGCAACAGGAGAATGGCAGATGGAGAACCCGCTGGGTTTGGCATTGGTGGGATGCGGGCGGATTTCGGGCGCGCATCTGGGCGCGGTCGGGCAATTGGCGGACCGGGTGCGGCTGGTTGCGGCGGTGGACCGCGATTTGGCCGCAGCGCAGGCGGCGGCGCAGCCCTTTGGCGCTGTGGCCAGCGATGATCTGGCGCAGGTACTGGCCATGCCCGAGGTTGAGGCGGTGCTGATCGCCAGCCCCAATGACCTGCATGCCGAACAGGCGATGGCGGCCATTGCGGCGGGCAAGCATGTGCTGGTGGAAAAACCGCTGGCCCCCACCGGCGCGCAGGCCCTCGCGCTGGCGCAGGCCGCAGCGGACAAGGGCGTGGTGCTGGCCGCCGGGCATACCTATCGTCAGGGTCCGGCCTTCCATTATCTGCTCGACCACTGGCAGAATTTTGGCAAGCTGATGGCGGTGGAGGTCACCTCCTGCGTGCGCTGGAACGGCCCGCAGGCGCCATGGTGGGCCACGCGCAAGCCCGAGGAAGGGCTGATCCTCTCGCTTTTTGCCCCCCATTCGCTCGATTTCGTGCAGATGTGCATGGGGGCGGATGATCCCATCCGGGTCCATGCCGAAGCCGCCCGCTGGCAGACCGGATGGCAGGGCGAGGATCAGGCTATGATCCTGCTCGCCTATCCGGGGCGGCGCATGGCCAGCGTCCATATCAGCTATAACCAGCCCAGCATCATCGACCGCAAGGTCCTGCATTTCAGCAAGGGTGTGGTCGAAATCGAGGATGGCGAATTTCTGCGTTTCAACCGCGAATTGCTGGTGAAGCCCGCGCCCGGCGTGGTGCGTGATGCCCGCGTGATGGGCGGGCGCGATCTGGGCCATTATTTCCGCATCCAGATGGAGGAATTCATTGCCGCCGCGCGTGGCCGCCCCCATCGCAGCGTCAGCGGTTTTGACGCCGCGCGCACCATCGCGCTCATCGACCGCATTCTGGCCGATGCGCGGCGCAATGGCGCCGACGCCATCGATCCGTCACCCCCGCCCGAACTCGCGCTGGACATCACCGCCAATGTGCAGGCCGATGCGTTCAGCCGTCGCAAGGAGGCCTGAGATGCGCGATGTTCTGTCTCGATGGATGCGCGGCGCGGCCATGATGGCGATAGGCGCGGCGGTCATGGGCGCAACTCCGCCCAAACCTGAATTGGGGCCGGACGGTACGCCGATCATCCGGGCCGCGCCTGCGCCCGGCTTTCCTTCGCTTCGCCCCGGATCGGCCTTTGCCGATGGGGCCGACCTGCCCGAAATGGTGGTGGTGCCCGCCGGGCGCTTCATGATGGGCACCACGGCCAAGGACAATCGCTCGGTGGGCGTATGGCCGATGTTCGATGCGATGGAGGGGCCGGTGCATCCCGTTACCATCGCGCGGCCCTTCGCCGTGGGGCGCTATGCCGTCACCTTCGCTCAATGGGATGCCTGTGTGGCCGATGGCGGCTGCGGCGTCTATCGTCCGGCAGATGAGGGCTGGGGGCGCGGACGGCGGCCGGTGATCAACGTGAATTACGACGATGCGCAGGCCTACGTCGCCTGGATCAGCCGCAAAACCGGCCAGCCCTATCGCCTGCTGTCCGAGGCGGAATGGGAATATGCCGCGCGCGCCGGCACGGTCACGCCCTTCTATTTCGGCACGCGCATCACCCATGATGACGCCAATTACGGCAATTTCTATGACCGCACGACGCCGGTGGGGCCCTATCCGCCCAACCGGTTTGGCCTGTATGATATGGCGGGCAACACTGCGCAATGGGTGGCCGATTGCCATCACCCCGATTTTACGGGCGCGCCCGGCGATGGATCGGCATGGATCGCGGGAGGCGATTGCACCAAGCGCAATGTGCGAGGCGGAGGGTGGAGCCTGCTCGACTGGACCTTGCATGTGGCCCAGCGCATCGGTGATCCGCCGCAACAGCGCAACAACCATCTGGGCTTTCGCGTCGCGCGCGATCTGCCGTGATGATGGGGGCCTTGGTAAAGGCCCCCACGCCGGTCAGCCCTTGGGCACGGTTTTGAGATAATCGCCCATATCGTTGCGAAAGCCGGTCCATTCCTTCCATTTGAAAATGTCGGGCGTGTGGCTTTCCAGCGATTTGCGCGCGGCGGCGGGGATCTCGTCAAGGCTGCTGATCTTGGCGCCATAGGCGCGGCCCCATGTACGGCCTGATGTGGTCTCGGCCCGACCGCCCATGCCCAGCCACGGGTGCCATGTCGCCATATTCTGGAATGTGCAGAAGGCAGGCGCGTTGGTCAGCTTTTCGTTGAACGCATCCTGCGCCCGCGCGCCATAGGTGGCATGGCTTTCCCAGAAAATGGTCTTGCCCGCCGAGAGATGCGGATAGGCATCGGGCGTGGCAGCATTGGGAAAGGCCGCCGAGGATGAGGTGGGCACGATCACCATATCACCCAGTTCCTCCATCGGCAGCACGACCGGGTTGAGGTCAGCCCCCTTGGTGACGATGCCGTCCGGGCCGATGGCGACGCTGAAAGGGCCGCCGTAGAATTGCCAGACTTTGCGTTTTTCGCCGGTGATGGGGTTCACCCATTCGTCCAGCGGCTCGTCGGTATTGAACCGGCAATAGACCCCGGCCTCATAGGTACGCGATTCATACTGATTGCCGGGCTTTGGGGTCCATTCCGAAACGTTGAGGTGGTTCATCGTGAAAAAGGGGATCAGATTGCCATCGCCGCTATAGCCATAGATGTGCAGGCGGTAGAAGATGAACACCGTTTCGCGCGCGCAGGAACCGATCACGCGGGCGCGCATCCGGGCGCGGGCGGCCGGGTCGTTCAGATCGGGCCTTGCGCCCTTGACGATGGCCGGGGCGGCCAGCGCAGCGGGCGTCAACAGCCCCATTCCGGCGGCGGCAGGCGCGGCGGCGAGCAGGTTTCGGCGGGACAGATGATCCATGATTTTCAGGCTCCCTTGGCGTTTATCGGCCCCCCGCCACATCCAGCGTGGTGCCCGTGATATAGCTGGCCTCGTCGCCGGCCAGGAACAGGATGGCGTCGGCCACTTCGCGCGGCGTGCCCAGCCGGTGCAGCGGCACCATGCGGCTGGGGGCATATTCAAGGCCCTGTTCGTCCATCGCGCGCAAGTATGGCCCGGCCAGTTCGGTATCGATGGGGCCGGGGGCGACGGCGTTGATCGTGATCCCGCTGTCACCAAGCTCGATGGCCAGCGCGCGGACAAAGCCGATCACCCCCGCCTTGGCGGTCGAATAGGGCGCCGCGCCGGTGTAAAAGGCGTTCCACACCGTTCCGTTGCGTGCGCCCGAGGAGAGGCAGACGATCCGCCCATAGCCGCGCGCCGCCATGCCCGGCACGGCGGCGCGGGTGCACAGGAACATGCTGCGCAGGGACAGCGCCATCGTCGCTTCCCAATCCTCCAGCGAGAGATCGGCAATCCGCCCCGAACGCCCGCCGCCAACATTGTTGACAAGAATGTCGAGCGGGCGCCAAGCCAGCGCCGCGCTGAACAGATCGGCCACCTGCGCCTCGCTGGTGACATCGCAGGGGATGGCCAGATGCGGCGCATCGCCCAGCAGGGCTGCGGTTTCGCGCAACCGCTCCTCGTTGCGGTCGGCAAGGATGACCGCCGCACCCTCTTCGGCAAGGCGCAGTGCGGCGGCGCGGCCGATACCCAGACCCGCGCCGGTGATAAGGGCGGTTCTGCCGCCCAGTCGTGATTGGCTCATGGCGCGCAGGCTATGGAAGGCGCGGACGCATGGGCGCGCTTTGCGCGGTCTATCCGATGGGCGGAATTGTGGCGATCGGTCGTTGCAGAGCGGGGAGCAGGAAGCGCAGCCTTGGCCCATGATCGCACTGGACAATGGTTTCGAAGAAGTGGTGGCCATCGTGGCCGATGCCGGGGCAAGCGCGGCAAGGCTCTGCGCGGCCACAGGGTTTGCGGCGCTGGCGCAGGGGCCGGTGGATGCCGGGGCGCTGGCCCTGCTGGGCCTGACGGGCGGGGCGCGTGAGGTCCTGATCGGTCATCCCGGCGTGGCGCGCGGGCGCATCCGGCTGATCCAGGTGGAAGGCCCGGTTGCGGGCCTGAACCGCGAGGGCGGGCAGGCATGGGACCCGGGCGGGATTTTCGACATCAATCTGCGCGCCCTGCCCGATATCGAGGCTTTGCAGCGCGCGCTGGTGGCGCAGGGTTTTGTCGCCCATGCGCCGATCACCGACTGGGATTTCGGCCCGCTGGCCGTGCGCGAGGTGGTGAGCAGCGATGCCGATGGCATATGCATCGCACTGATGGAGCGGGTGCGCCCGCCGCTTCAGGGCTATGACGGCGTTTCCGGCCCGGCCAGTTTCGTGTTCAATTCAACCCAGGTCGTGCCCGATTTCGAGGCGGCGCGGCATCTCTATCGCGATTGCTTCGGCTGGTTGCCGGTGCAGGAAACGCAAGGCATGGCGGCGCAGGACAGCGGGGCCAACTGCATGGGATTGCCTGAGGGCCTCGCCGCGCAGATCCCGATGCGGATCGGCATCTATCACCCCGAAGGGCGGATGGAAGGTTCGGTCGAGATCATCGAATATGGCTTGCGCGGCCATGATTTTTCCGACCGCGAACCGCCGCTGCGCGGATGGGCTTCGCTGCGCTTTCCCGTCACTGATCTGGAGGAGTTCATCGAGCGCGCGGCGCAGGGGGGATGCCGGATCATCGGGCCTGTGATGGCGCAATGGGCGCCTCACCCCGCCGGAATGGCCGCCGCCGCGATCACCCCATGGGGCGCGCGGCTGGAGGCTTTTCAATCGGGGGTCAAAGACCGCTGAGATAGGCCAGGGCTTCGGCCTCGTCGATCACATCGGCATATTTGGCGTTCATGTCGAACAGATTTGCCTCATGCGGGCCGGAATGCCGGTCGCCGCAGGCATCGGCAATGACGGCGGTCCTGAACCCGTGGCTCATCGCATCGACGCAGGAGGCGCGCACGCAGCCGCTGGTGGAAAGCCCGGTCAGCAGCACGCTGTCCACCCCCATGGCCGTCAGCGTGCTGGCCAGCGAGGTACCGAAAAAGGCGCTGGGATATTGCTTGGGGATGACCAGTTCGTCCTCGAAGGGTTCGAGCCCCGGACCCCATGCGGCCATCGGATGGCCCTTGACGAAATAGCGCAAGGGCGCGGCCTTTTCGAAAAATCGTCCGCCGTCCACGCCGCTTGCATGATATTGCACACAGGTCAGGATGACCGGAACCCCGGCCTTGCGGGCCACTTCGCGCACGCGCAGCGCGCTTTCGATGGCATCATAGACGGGCTGGCCGCAATAGAGATCGCAGTCCGGTTCGAAATAGGCGCGGCAAAAGTCGATCATCACCAGCGCGGGCTTTTTCCCGAAACCAACGCGGGTGTTATAGGCGCGCTTGTAATTTTCGAGCAGATCGTCGCTCATGATGCATCATCCTCGGCATAGAGCCATGGCGCGCTGGCCTTCTGGCGTGTTTCAAATTCGTCAATCGCCCCGGCATATTGATGCAGCAGGACCGAAGTCTCGTCCCAGCCGTTGAGCAGGGCCAGCTTGCGTTCGGGGGCGATGTCAAAGGCAAAGGCGCGGTTGCCCACGGTCAGGCTCTGCGCTTCCAGATCGACGGCGAAGGTCTGCTCGGTCTGCGCCGCCACCATCAGTTCGGCCACTGTCTGGGCGGGCAGGGTGATGGGCAGGATGCCGTTGCGCTGGCAATTGGAATGGAAGATCTCGCCAAAGCCCGCCGCGATGATGCAGCGCACGCCAAGGCCCGCAATCGCCCAGACCGCCTGTTCGCGGCTGGAGCCGGAGCCGAAATTGGCCCCCGCGACGATGAAGGGTGCGGCGTTGAACGAGGCCTGATTGAGCACGTAATCGGGGATTTCCGCGCCATTGGCATCAAACCGGCGGTCATGGAACGCATAGCGGCCCAGCCCGGCCTTGGCCGTGATCAGCAGAAAGCGCGCGGGGAAGATGATATCGGTGTCGATATTTTCTTCGGGCATCGGCGCGGCCTTGCCCGACAGGGTGGTGAAAGGCTCGCTCATGCCGCAAACTCCCGGATATCGGCGATATGGCCCGCGATGGCGGCGGCGGCGGCCATGGCCGGGCTCATCAGATGGGTGCGCCCGCCCGGACCCTGACGGCCCTCGAAATTGCGGTTGCTGGTGCTGGCGCAGCGCTCGCCCGGTTTGAGGCGGTCATCATTCATCGCCACGCACATCGAGCAGCCCGCAAGGCGCCATTCAAACCCCGCCTCGATCAGGATGCGGTCCAGCCCCTCGGCCTCGGCGGCGGCGCGGGTGGCCGCAGAGCCCGGCACGACGATGGCCTTGATGCCGGGGGCCACCTTGCGCCCGCGCGCGATGGCGGCAGCGGCGCGGATATCCTCGATCCGGCCGTTGGTGCAGGAACCGATGAAGGCATGGGTGATGGCAATGTCGGTCAGGCTCTGTCCCGGCGTCAGCCCCATATAGGCCAGCGCCTTTTCCGCCTGTCGCCGCGCCGGGCCTTCCTCCAGCGTGGCGGGATCGGGCAGGGCGGCATCCACAGGCAGCGTCTGGTCCGGGGTCGTGCCCCAACTGACCTGCGGCACCAGCGAGGCCACATCGATCTCGATCACGCGGTCATAATTTGCGCCCTCATCGCTGGCCAGATCGCGCCAAGCGGCCACGGCCTGATCCCACAGCGCGCCCTTGGGGGCCAGACGGCGGCCCTTGAGGAAGGCGAAGGTCACATCGTCGGGTGCGACAAGGCCCACTCGGCTGCCCGCCTCGATCATCATGTTGCACAAGGTCATGCGCTCGGCCATGCTCATGGCGCGCACGGCCGGGCCGGTGAATTCCACCGCATGGCCCGCCGCGCCATCCGCGCCGATCCGGGCGATGATGGCAAGGGCAATGTCCTTGGCAAAGACCAGCGGATGGCGCGTGCCGGACAGCTCGATCCGCATCGTCTTGGCCCGTTTCTGGCGCAGGCATTGCGCGGCCATCACCGTGCCCTGTTCCGATGCGCCAATCCCAAAGGCCAGCGCGCCAAAGGCGCCATGCGTGGTCGTGTGGCTGTCGCCGCAGACGATCGTGGTGCCGGGCAGGGTAAAGCCGCTTTCCGGGCCGATCACGTGGACAATGCCCTGTTCGGCCCCGTCCAGTTCGGCATAGGGCACGGCAAAATCGCGGACATTGGTTTCCAGCTCGGCAATCTGCGATGCGGCCTGTGCGTCCTCGATCGTGCCATGGCGAATGCCGTCGGCGCGCGGGCTTCGCGTGGGCACGGCATGGTCGACCACGGCGATATGCGTTTGCGGGCGGCGCAATTGGCGGCCCGCATCGCGCATGGCGACAAAGGCCTGCGGGCTGGAAACCTCATGCAGGATCTGGCGGTCGATATAGAGCAGCGTCTCGCCGCCGGGCAATTCGGCCACGGCATGGGCGTTCCACAGCTTTTCATAGAGCGTGGTGGCGGTCATTGTCGGATCATTCTCAAAGTTTGGGGGTGCCGGCCTCGACATAGGCGGCGATCAGTTGGGCAAAGCGGTCGCCCACTTCTAGCGGGGGATAATGGCCAACGTCAGGCATCAGCACGCGGCTGATCGTGGCGTTGGACAGATATCGCGCGATATGGTTGGCCGCGATTTCGGGCAGCAACGGATCGCCCGCGCCCCAGATGAGGAAAGTGGGCGCCTTGACCTTGGCCATTTCGATCGTGGCCTGTTTGCCGTCGCCGATCCGGGCGACCAGCGCGATAGGGTATTTTTCCGGCGTGCGGCGGTTGAAATCGTAATATTCGTCGCGGGTTTTCTTGCTGATCCGCTTGGGATCGCCCGCGAAATAGCCCAGATAATCGTCCCAGTAGGGGCGGTCGTTAAAGCCCCCGTTAGCCTTGGCGCGGGCGATCCCGTCAACGAAGCTCTTGGGCATCACCAGATGGCTGGTGTCGACCGGATCGCTGGGCGTGTTCGACAGGATCAGCCGTTCGACCAGTTCGGGGCGCTTGGCGGCCAGATACATGCCCATGGTGCCGCCGCTCGACACGCCGACGAACGTTACCTTTTTTACTTTCAACGCGTCGAGCAGCCCTTCGGCGATCTCGACCGGCTGGACATTCTGCGCAACATCATCGGAGATCCGGCCCGACAGGCCATAGCCGGGAATGTCGAAACGGATGATGCGATAGCGCGATTTCAGCCGTGCGGTGACGACATCCCAAGTGCGCAGCGTGGAAACCGAGCCATGGACCATATAGAGGACAGGCGCATTGCGTGGGCCTTCATCCTTGTAATGGACCTCAACGCCCTTGATCGTCATGAAGCGACTGGCCGCATCGCGGTATTTGGCGCGCAATTGTTCGACCGAGAGATAGGGGTGGGCGGCGGCCACAGCGGCCACAGCGGCCACAGCGGGCGCGCTCTGGGCATGGGCCAGCGGTGAAACAATGCAGGCCGCCAGCATTGAGCCGACCAACAGAACTGGGCGCAGGCACTTCATCGCTTTCTCCACCATTTATAACAGTCCTGCGCCTTATCAGCGCGCGCAGGCTTTGCCACAAGGCGGCAGGTCCCCGACGGCACAGGCCTCCTTTGCATGAGGCATGATGATGGCAATCTGCGAGGATTTCCGAAACGGAAAGTGCGCTATCCGACAGGTGGTGACGGGCCGGGGGTGGATCGACAGGGCGGTGGCCAAAGTGTGCATTGCGGGCAGGCATTTCGTGGAGTTTGAAGATGGGCGTTGACCGGCGCGGATTTACCCTTGGCCTTGGCATGGCGGGCCTGATGGCGGCCACGCCCGCGATGGCGCGCGCAGCGGCCAAGGCGGCCAAGCCCGCAGCCCCGCGCGGCACCGATGTGATCGTGCTGGGCGCGGGGATTTCGGGGCTGAACACAGCATGGCTGCTTGAACAGCAGGGGCTGAAAGTTACCGTGCTGGAGGGCCGCCAACGCGTGGGCGGGCGGATCATGACGCTGATGGATCAGCCCGGCTATCCCGAAATGGGCTTCAACTCCATGGCCGAAGGCTATGGGCGCGGCATTGACGCGGCGGCGCGCGCGGGCGTGACGCTGGAGGAAGTGGGCGCGCGCTATCGCATTGGCGGGGCGCCGGGGCTTTACATCAACGGCAAGCTGCTCAGCCGCGAGGAATGGGCCAAGCATCCGGGCAACCCTTTCCCCGATGCGATGAAGACTTTCATGCCCGCCGAACTGGTCAATGTTCTGATCGCGAAAAACACGCGGCTTAAAGACTGGACCCAGTGGGCCGATGCGGCCAACGCCCCGCTCGATATTTCCCTCTATGAATGGCTCAAGGCGCAGGGCCTGTCGGATCAGGCGATCCATCTGGCCAATGATGTCTCGCCCTATTACGGCAGCAATGCCTATGATGTTTCGGCGCTGATGCTGGAATATAACGATGGCTTTGTGAAGGCGCAGATCGCGGCCGGGATCAAGTCGCTGGCGGTCAAGGGCGGCAATCTCAACCTGCCCATCGCCATGGCCAAAATGCTGAAAGGCGATCTGTTGCTGGGCAAGGAAGTGGTGGCGATCGAGACCACCGCCACCAATGCCACCGTTACCTGCGCCGATGGTTCGGTGCATGTGGCCGGAAGGGTCATCTCCTCGCTGCCCTTCTCGACACTGCGTCATGTGCATGTGATGCCCGGCCTGTCGGGGGTTCAGGCGCGCGCCGTGGCCACCATGCCCTATCAGCCTTTGTCCATCGCTTTCCTGACCGCCACCGCGCCGTTCTGGGAAGAGGACAAGGCTGCGCCCGGCATGTGGACCGATGGCGTGACCGGCGTGGTGACGCCCCAGCGTTTCGGCGCAACGCCGGAGGAAATCACCGGCTTTACCGTGCAGGCGCGCGGCGCGATGGCGCATTATTGGGACGGTATGGGCAAGGAGGCGGCGATGGCGACGATCATCGCCGGGATCGAGGCGATCCGTCCGTCGACCAAGGGCAAATTGCGCGGCGCGGCCTATTTCAGTTGGGTAGGCGAGCGCTTCAATCAGGGCGACTGGGCCTATTTTAGCCCCGGACAGGTGGCGGGCGTGATGACCGAGATCGGCAAGCCGGCGGGCCGTCTGCATTTCTGCGGCGAGCATACCGCAACCGGCGCGCGCGGATTGGAAGGCGCGCTGGAATCCTCCGAACGCGTCGCGCTGGAGGTCTTGTCGGCCTGATGCGCATTTGTTCGCATTGCGGAGAGTCAGCCCTTGCCGATGGGCGCGGAGGCTCAATAATGTTTGTGTCGCACCATATTTTGCCAAGCGAGTAACGTCTCATGGACTATGATTACATTCCCCTTCCCGCCCGCCAGCCTCTGAAATGGCCGAATGGCGCGCGGGTGGCGCTGATCCTGACCTTCAACCTTGAGACGTGGGATCTGACCAAGGATACCGACAAGCCCTATTATGCGGGCGGCCCGGCGATCCTGCCCGATGTCCTGCCCGGCAACACGCCGGACTTTCCCAATTTCACCTGGCGCGAATATGGCCAGCGGGTGGGCATCTGGCGTCTCTATGACCTGTTCGACGAACTGGGCGTCAAGGCAAGCTGCACCACCAATGCCGTGACGTTTGAGCGGCGCAAGGCGATGACCGATGCCTGCCTTGAACGCGGTTGGGAATTGCTGACGCATAATTGGGAACAGGGCGAATTGCTGACCAGTTTCGCGCATCAGCCGGAGAAAGAGCGCGACATCATCCTGCGCAGCCTCGACCAGTTCGAGAAATACACCGGTCGCAAGTCGAAGGGCTGGCTCTCGTCGTCCTTGCGCGGGACGATGCAGACGGCGGACATTCTGGCCGAATATGGCTGCAAATTCTACTGCGACATCATGAATGACGATCAGCCCTATCTGCTGAAGACGCCCAACGGGCCGATCGTCTCGGTGCCCTATTCTAATGAAATCAACGATTTCACCTTTATCACGCGCAAGAACTTCACCACCGATCAGTTCCGCGATGCGCTGATCGAGGAGCTCGACGTGCTTTATGCCGAGGGCGCCAAGACCGGGCGGATCATGAATGTCGGCCTGCATCCGCATGTTTCGGGCCGCGCCCATCGCGTGCGTGCGCTGCGTGAATTCATCGAACATGCCAAGAGCCTGCCCGGCGTGTGGTGGGCCACGCGCGAAGAGATCGCGGAATGGTATCTGGCCAATCACGAGAGCCACATTCCCGGCCAGCTTGAAGGCGGTGCAAAGTGAGCAAGCCGCAGACCATCCTGATCGTTGGCGGGGGCGTGGCGGGCATGACTGCCTCGGCCGCGCTGGCCCAGCAGGGTTTCAAGGTGACGCTGCTCGAATCCGCGCCCCAGTTCGGCGAGATCGGCGCGGGCCTGACGCTGACGCCCAACGCCATGAAGGGGCTGGATTTCATCGGCATCTGCGAGGAAGCCGCCGCCGTTGCGGTCGAACCCACCCGCCAGCGCATCCAGCACTGGCAGGACGGGCGCACGCTGGTGGCGTTTGACCGCTCGACCCAGCGCGAGAAATATGGCGCGCCCTACATCACTGTTCACCGGGCCGATCTGCACGGGGTGATGACCCGTGCGGCCGAGCGCGCCGGGGTGGAAATGATCGCCGGGGCTGCTGTCGTATCCAGCGAGGGAACGACGGTGACGCTGGCCGATGGGCGGCAATTCAGCGCGGATGTGTTGATTGGCGCCGATGGTGTGAAGAGCACTATCCGCCAGCGCTTTGGTGACGATGCCCCGCATTTCACCGGCCATGTCGCATGGCGCTGCCTTGTGCCGGTGACGCCGGAAATTCAGGATCTTTCCGACTTCCCCGGCATTATCATCGGCCCTGGCGCAATGATGAACCGCTATAATGTTCGCGGCTCGAAGGTGATGAACTTCGTCTTCTTCGCCCGGCAGGAAGGCTGGAATCAGGAAGGCTGGATGACGCCCGCCGATCCCGAAGAACTTCAGGCGATCTATGGCCATTGGTGTGAGGATGCGCAGCGTCTGCTCAAAGCGGCGATGGCACAGCCCATGTTCAAATGGGCGATCAATGCGCGCAAGCCGATGCCGACCTGGGTTCTGGACGGCAATGTCACGCTGATCGGCGATGCGGCTCATGCGATGACGCCGTTCCTTGGCCATGGCGCGGCCTGCGGTATCGAGGATGCGGTGGTGTTGGCCCGTGCGCTGGCCGCCTCGGATTCCGCTGTCGAAGGCCTTGCCCGCTATGAGAAGGCCCGCCACGAACGGGCGACCTTCATCCAGCAGGAATCGAATGCCAATGCTGATCGGATGCAGGGGCAGAACACCGATTTCTTCGGCCTTGAAGGCATGAAGGACGAGGAATCGCTCGGCCTGTTCCTGTATGACCCGCGCAAGGTGGAGGTATGAACGTGTTGCCCTTTGATGGCCACGCCATCGCCCCCGAAACCGCCGCCTTTCTGGGTGGGCAGCACCGCCTGCTGATCGACGGCGCATGGGTCGACGGCAGCGGCGAGCATGTCACGCGCGACCCGGCCACTGGCCTTGAACTGGCCCGTTTCGCCACCGGCGGCGCGGCCGAAGTGGACGCCGCCGTGGCCGCCGCCCGTCGCGCCTTTCACGGTGCATGGGGGCGGATGACGGTTTCGGACCGCACTGCGATCCTGTTCCGTCTTGCCCGGATCATGGAGGCCAATGCGCGCCTTTTGACCGAGCTGGACATTGTCGACAATGGTATGCCCGGTTTCATCGCCGGGCTGACCACGGCCAATTGCGTGGAAATGGTCGATTATTACGCGGGCGCCGTGATGCGGATCGAGGGCACCACCACCGCCCCCCCGCGCCATATCGCCGCCGAAACCGAGGCGCTGACCTATACTCTGCGCGAACCGGTGGGCGTTGCCGGGCTGATCGTGCCGTGGAACGTGCCGCTTTCTACTGCCATCCTGAAGCTGGCGCCTGCGCTGGCGGCGGGTTGCACCGTGGTGATGAAGCCCAGCGAGGAAACCCCGCTCTCGGTGCTGGCGCTGGGGCAGATGATTCTGGATGCCGGTTTCCCGGCGGGCGTGGTCAATATCGTCAATGGTTTTGGCGGGGATTGCGGCGCGGCGCTGGCGGCGCATCCGGGGGTGGACAAGATCAGCTTCACCGGATCGACCGTGACAGGCAAGAAGATCGTGCAGGCGGCCCTTGGCAACCTCAAAAAGGTCAGCCTTGAACTGGGCGGCAAATCGCCGGTGGTGGTGATGCCGGACGCCGATCTGGCGCTGGCCGTGCCGGGCGTCGCGCTGGCCACCTTCTTCCTTCAGGGCCAGAACTGCATGGCGGGCACGCGCATCTTTGCGCATGAGGCGGTCCACGACGCGCTGGTCGAGGGCGTGGCCGCCTTTGCGGCAGGTATGAAGCTGGGCCACGGGCTGGACCCGGCCACGATGCAGGGGCCGATGATCTCGGACGCGCACAGCGCCAAGGTGATGGGTTACATCGAGGCGGGTAAGGCGGCGGGGGCCACGCTGGTCTGCGGTGGGGAAAAGCTGGATCGTCCCGGCAATTTCATTCCGCCCACGATCTTTGCCGATTGCCGCCCCGATATGTCGATCGTGCACGATGAAATCTTTGGCCCCGTCATGGCGGTACAGAAATTTGCCACGACCGATCTGGACGCCATTGCCGACCTTGCCAATGACACGCCCTTCGGCCTGTCGGGCAGCGTGTGGACCAGCGATCTGTCCACCGCGCATCGCATGGTCAAGCGCATCCGCGCGGGCCATGTCTCGATCAATTGCCACGGGGCGGTGGGGACGAACATCCCGTTCGGCGGCTTTGGCCAATCGGGATGGGGCCGCGAATTTGGGCGGGAAGGGCTGGACGCCTATCTCGAAACCAAGGCCGTGACGGCACGGCTTTAATCGGAAAGGGGCGGGGTAATTCCCGCCCCTTTTGTTTATGCGCTGCCCACCGGGGCGCCATTGGACAGATCGTGGCTGATGGCCGCAGCGGTGGCCTTCAGATCGTCGAGATAGCGTTCGAGCGCGGTCGACAGCTTCATCGCGGCCACGAAGAAAGCCAGCGTGATCGCCGCTTCGAAATGGCCGTTGCGGAACACCGGCACGGCGATGGACGAGGTCTTGCCCGGCGTCAGATTGTGGTGATTGCGCCCCTGCACCGCATAGCCTTCGGCGCGGATGCGTTCGACATCGAGGCCGACCTCGGCGGTCGCCAGATAGTTGAGGTCGATATCCTGCGAGACGCGCATAAAGCGCAGGATCATCTCGCGATCTTCGTCATCGGCAAAGGCCATCGACACCTTGCCCGATGCGCTGTCCAGAATGGGCAGGGTGAAGCCGGGATAGTAATGTTCGAAAGTCAGCGAGGAATTGGCATGGGTGGAATCGCGCAGCATCATGTCGCGCCCCACCCGGATCGCCACCGACACCGGCCAGCCCACCCGCCGCGTCAGCGCCACGATATGGGGCCGCGCGATGCGCACCAGTTCATCGTCATGCTGAAACCCGGTGGCCAGCGTCTGCACCAGCGCGGTGGCGCGGTAACGCTTGCGGGCCGGCTCCTGTTCGATCAGGCCCTCATACAGCAGCGTCTGCACGATGCGGCAGGCGGTGGGATAGGGCACCTGACTCGCCTTCGCGATTTCCATCATCGAAAGCGAGCCGTGACGATTGATGGCCTTCAGCGCAGCGATTGACCGCGTGATCGACCGAATGGGGACACCCTTTTCCATGACCGTTTCTCCCGTGAAACTCTATTGTCGCCAGAGTGTCAGGAGATTGTCATTTTTCCGAAAAGGACGCCAGTTTATCCGACAGGCGGATACGCAGTCTGACGTATATCCATTTACGCCCCCGGAATAACCACCTGCCGAATGGCTGCGCCGCTGGCCAATTTGTCCATCAAGCTGTTGATTTCGGACAGCGGGCTGATCGAGGTAAGCAGCTTTTCCACCGGCAGGCGACCTGCGCGCCACAGGGCGACATAGCGCGGAATATCGCGCGAGGGGATTGAGGAACCCATATAGCTGCCCATCAAAGTCTTGCCATCGGCCACCAGGCTGAGCGCGTTGATCGAGAGCGATTCGCCCGGATTGGGCAGGCCGACCGTCACAATCCGCCCCCCGCGCCGCGCCGCTTGATAGGCCGTGGCCAGCACGGCGGCCTTGCCCACGGTTTCGACGACCACATCCGCCCCGCGCGCGGCCTCTTCCTCGCCCGGGGCAAAGGCGCCCGCCGCGCCCAGTTCCAGCGCAAGCGCGCGCTTCTCCGCGCTGGGATCGACCGCATAGACAGGCTGCGCACCAGAGGCCAAAGCGCCCAGCAGCGCGGCAAGGCCAACCCCGCCAAGCCCGTAGATCAGCACGCTTTCACCCGGACGGACGGCGGCCGTGTTCATCACCGCGCCCACCCCGGTCAACACCGCGCAGCCGAACAAAGCGGCGGTTTCGGGCGGAATGTCGGCGTCCACCTTCACCACGCTGCGCCGGTCCACCACGGCGTGGCTGGCAAAGGCCGAAACGCCGAGATGATGATGGATATGCGCGCCATCGCATGACAGGCGATGCCCTCCGCGCATCAATTCGCCCCGCCCATTGGCCGCCGCGCCGTTCGGGCAGAGGTATCCCTCGCCTGACTGACACGCGACGCATTGGCCGCAGGAAGGCAGGAACACCAGCACCACCCGGTCGCCCACCGCGATCCCGCGCTCGTCGGGATCACCAAGGGCCAGCACCGTCGCCGCCGCCTCATGCCCCAGCGCCATCGGCATCGGGCGGGGGCGATCCCCGTTGATGACCGACAGATCCGAATGGCACAGGCCCGCCGCATCAATCCGCACCAGCAATTCGCCGGGCAGAGGATTGGCCAGTTCCACCGGTTTCACGTCCAGCGGTTTGCCCGTGCTATAGGGGGCGGGGTTGTTGCCGCTCTGGGTCAGCACGGCGGCGGTGATGGTCTGGCTCATGGTCTTACTTTGCCCACTTCTTTTCAAAATCCCAGACTTCGTTGAAGCCGATCAGGCCGCAGAATTCCTTGAAATTGAAAATACCGTCCGGCTCGCCAATGCCGTGATCCTTGAGATCGCGCAGGCACTTTTCCATGGCGGTGGCCGCCACCAGCGAGGTCAGCGAGGGATAGATGGCATAGGCATAGCCGATCTCTTCCAGCACGCTGGCGTTGGGGATGGGGGTCGAACCGCCATTGGCCATATTGGCCATCACCGGCTTGTCAAACAGGGCGCAGGCCTTGGCCATTTCCTCTTCGCTTTCCAGCGCTTCGGGGAAGATGACATGGGCGCCGGCCTTGTCATAGGCTTCCATGCGGCGCATCAGGGCGTCGAAACCTTCGCTCTGGCGCGCATCGCTGCGGGCGATGATGAGGAAGTCCTCGCTCTCGCGCGCGTCCACCGCCACCTTGATCTTGTCGACCATATCCTCGACCGGGATGCAGCGGCGGAAGGGCGTGTGGCCGCACTTCTTGGGGAATTCCTGATCTTCGAGCTGGATGCAGGTGACGCCCGCGGCCTCATAGCCCTTGACCGTGTGATGCACATTGAGCAGCCCGCCATAGCCGGTGTCGCCATCGGCGATCACCGCGCTGTCGCTGGTGCGCACCAGCGTGGCCATGCGGTTGAGCATTTCGGTATAGGTGGCGATGCCCGCGTCGGGCAGGCCCCATGCGCTGGCCGTCAGCCAGTAGCCGGTGCCATAGACGATGTCGAAGCCGACCTTGTTGGCGATGGCCGCCGTGATCATGTCCTGAATGCCGGGCACGACGAAGAATTTGCCGCTTTCCAGCTTTTGGCGAAGGATGGGATTGGCCATTATGTTCTTCCTGCGATTTTTGGGTGGCCCCGAAAGCCTGTGCCTTCGGGGCCGGATAGGTTTTAGCCGACGGTGCCCCACTTGGGCGCCTGCGGCGCGGGCAGGCCGGTCTCGGCAAGGCAATTGGCGCGCAGCGTTTCGAGGTCCGGGCCAAAGTTGAAGGTTTCGATGGGGCCGCGCTCGGCGCGCATTTTGGCGCGCAGAGTCTCGGTGGCGGCGGCATCCACCGCGCCATCGACCAGCACCACGCCATAGCGCAGCGCACCCTTTTCGGTCACCAGCCCCTGCGTCAATTCCTTGGCCAGCAGCGCGGGATCGCGGTCCAGCGGGTCGCCCCAGCCGCCGCCGCCCCAGGTGATGAAGTGCAGGCGATCGCCCGCCTCCACCGGATAATCCTCCAGCTTGTTGCCGACGACGATCTCGGTGCCGTCCTTCTTGACCAGAACCTTGCGCGCGCGGGCGCCCGGTTCGCCGCCGTTCACGCCCCAAGGCGGCACGAACCAGCGGTCGTCATGGATGGCGATCACGCCGTCTTCAAGAAAGCGATAGACCATGTCGATGCCATTGCCGCCGCGATGCAGGCCCGCGCCGCCCGAATCGGCGACCGTTTCATAACGTTCGATGATCAGCGGGAAATAGCGTTCGAGGAACTCGTTGGGCACATTGGTAAAGCCGGGGAAGAGCGAATGCCCGTCCGGCCCGTCGCCCATCGGGCGGCCCGGAATGCCGCCAAAGCCGATCTGGAAAAGCTGGAACCACTTGCCGTTCTTGTCCGTGCCCGCATAGAACAGGTGCGGCGAGGACGAGAAGCCCGCAGCGTTGAGGAATTCCGGCGTCTTTTGCCCCAGCAGCCCGCCAAGGATGTCGAACAGGCGGCCCAGAACGTGGGTGCGGCCCGACAATGCGGCGGGGAACTTGGGCTTGAGCAGCGAACCTTCGGGGATGCGGACATCGATGAGGTCGTAATAGCCGTCGTTGAACAGGATCTGCGGATCAAAGATCATGATCATGTAGATGCCGAAGAACATGCGCATCATGTTCTCGTTCAGGAACATGTTGATCGAGGCCTTCGACTGCGGATCGGTGCCGTCGAAATCAAGCACCACGCGGCCATTTTCGCGCCACATCGTGCATTTGATCTTATACGGGCCATAGCCCATGCCATCGTCGCAGATGTAATCCTCGAAGCTGACCTTGTCCTCGCCGATCGAGGTTTCGATCAGATGCTTCATCGCGCGGTAATTGCGTTCGAGCAGCAGGTCGGTGGCCGAGGTGAACATGTCATCGCCAAAGCGGGCGGCCATTTCCACCACGCGGGCGGCGGCCACGCGGCATGATGCGATCAGCGCGTTAAGGTCCGCCTTGCACCAGTCGGCCGTGCGGCTCTGATGCATGACCAGCTTGATGAGGTCTTCGTTGTAAACGCCCTTCTTCCAGATCTTGACGGGCGGGATGCGCACGCCTTCCTGAAAGATCGACGTGGCGTGGATCGGCATCGATCCGGGCACCATGCCGCCAATGTCGCTCTGATGGCCGAACATCGAGGTATAGGCGATCAGGCGCCCGTCCTTGAACACGGGCAGCAGCACCAGCCAGTCGTTGCAGTGCGAGATCGCCCCGCCCACCGAATAGGGGTCGGACAGGAAGATCAGATCGCCATCCTCGACCGTGCCCTCGAACCCTTCGAGGAAGGGGCCGATATAGCTGCCGAACTGGCCGACGATCATGCGGCCCTGATAGTCGGCGATCAGCGGGAAGGCGTCGCCCTGTTCGCGGATGCCGGGCGACATGGCGGTGCGCACCAGCGTGGCGTCCATTTCGATACGGGCGTTGCGCAGGGCGTTTTCGATGATGTCGAGCGTAACCGGATCAACGGCCACGGTGGCAAAAGGCGTTTCATTGGCCTGAATGATCTGTGCGGGCATGTTGTTTGCCTCCTTCTCAGGCGAGGTTGATGAGGATGTTGCCGACGTGATCGACGGTGCCGTTACAGCCCGCCTCGATCAGCGTGGTGGAGTCCATTTCGACGACGATGGCGGGGCCGGGGATGACATCGCCCGATTGCAGCAGCGCGCGGTCATAGATCGCGGCGGGCACCATCGCGCCATCGGCCCACAATTGATGGTCGCGGATCTTGGCGCGGTCCAGATTGCCGTCCGATGCGGGCAATTCGGGCGCAGGCAGATCGAGCGCAGGCCCCATGGCCACCGCGCGCAGGTTCACCAGCTCGTGGGCCGAATCCATGTTGAAGGTGAAAAGACGCAGGTGTTCGGCATCAAAACGGTCGGTGACAGCCTTGAGGCCATCGCGGCGCAGCGTTTCCGGGTCGATGGAGAGCGGCACTTCAAAGGCCTGACCTTCATAGCGCACGTCCAGTTCGAACTGGCTGGTGATGTCGGCCTCGTTGATCCCTTCGGCCAGCAGTTCGGCGCGGGTCTGGCGCGCCATTTCGTCGAGAACGGCGATCACGTCTTCTTCCGCCGTATCGGCCACGCGCTTGGAGAAGCTGCGCGCCGTTTCCGTGCGCATCCGCGTGGTGGCATCGCCCAGAGCGCACAGCACGCCCGGCGAAACCGGCGAGACCGCAGGCCACGAACCCATCAGACGCGCCACGGCGTTGACATGGAGCGGACCCGCCCCGCCAAAGCCCATCAGCGCAAAGTCGCGCGGGTCATAGCCCTGCTGCACCGAGATCATGCGCAGCGCGCCGAACATGTTCTCGTTCACAATGTCGATGATGCCGCGCGCGGCCTCCATCAGGCCAATGCCCAGCGCGTCGGCGATGGTCTGCACCGCCTTCTTCGCGCCTTCGCGGTCAAGCTGGAACGTGCCGCCCAGCAGGTTTTCGGGCAGATAGCCCAGAACCACATTGGCGTCCGTCACGGTCGGCAGCGTGCCGCCCTTCTGATAGGCCACGGGACCGGGTACAGCGCCCGCCGATTGCGGGCCGACACGCAGGGCTTTGGTCAATTCGGGCACATAGGCGATCGAGCCGCCGCCCGCGCCCACGGTCTTCACGTCCAACGCCGAGGCGCGGACCTTCAAATGCCCCACTTCGGTGTCGCGCTGGCGGCGTGCCTCAAGCCCTTCGATCAGCGCGACGTCGGTGCTGGTGCCGCCTACGTCCAGCGTCAGGATGTTCCTGATGCCCGAATTCTTGCCGACCCAAATCGCGCCGGTGACGCCGCCTGCCGGACCCGACATCAGGAGCGAGACGGGATGCTCTTCCGACTTTTCCGACGACATCAACCCGCCGTCAGAACGCAGCAGGCTGAGCGAACCGGCCATGCCCGCCCCGCGCAGCTTGTCGCGCAGGTTGCGGACATAGCGGCGCATCACCGGGCGGACGCTGGCATTGGCAACGGTGGTCAGCGTGCGCTCATATTCCTGCATTTCGGGCAGGACTTCGTGGCTCAGCGACACCGGAACATCGGGCATGATTTCAGCCGCCAGTTCGCCCACGCGCTTTTCATGCGCGCCGTTGAGATAGGCATTGACGAGCGAAACGGTCAGCGCCTGCACGCCCGCATCGCGCAATTGCGTCAGCACGGCGCGAATTTCGGCATCGTCGATGGGGCTGATTTCCACGCCATCGGCATCCATGCGCCCGGCGATTTCCAGCGTATCCTGAAGCGCGGCCAGCGGTTCGGGCTTGGGCCATACGATCCATCCCGCCAGGCCGCCCGGCACAAAGGACCGCGCGATCTGCATCACCTGACGATAGCCCTGCGTGGTGATCAGGCCCACGCGCGCGCCCTTGCCCTCCAGCACGGCATTGGTGGCCACCGTCGTGCCATGCAGGAAGAATTCCACATCCGAAGGGCTGATCCCGGCCTTCTCGCAAATCGCGGTCACGCCGTTCAGGATGCCTTCCGAACTGTCATGCGGCGTCGAAGGCGTCTTGTGGCGCCAGAATTTGCCGCTGGTCTGGTCGAAAAGCAGGAGGTCGGTGAAGGTCCCTCCAACGTCTACACCCAATCGGTAGGTCATATTTTCCCCGGCTTCCTTTGGTTTCATGTGCCGGCGGCTGTTGGCCTGGGGCCTTGGCCTGCCGGTTCCAGATGCTCTAAGGCTGTGACGTGATCGTCAGCGCCAATGGGGTGAAGGCGTAACGCAATCGCCGCGCTTGGCCCGGCTTTGGGCGCGGACTATCCGCCAAGCGAATTTTTACCCTCGCGCAGTGGTCATTCCCCCGGCCCATGGGCAGGTTCAAAGCCAAGGCGGACGCGCCAATCATGGAGAAATTACCGATGGCCCTTGATCTGAACACGCTGCGCAGTGATTCGCGCGAATTTCTGGCCCGGCGCGGCGCGGGCGAGGGCCTGTTTATCGCAGGGCAATGGCGCAAGGCCGAAGGTGGGCGCACCTTGCCCACGCTTGACCCGGCAACAGGAACCGAGACCGCGCAGATTGCCGCGGCCAGCACCGCCGATGTCGAGGCCGCCGTTGAGGCCGCCCGCGCCGCCCTGCCGCTCTGGCGCGCCACGGTGCCGGTCGAGCGCGCGCGCATCCTCTGGAAGATTGCCGATCTGATCGAGGCGCATATTGACGAGCTGGCCGAGCTGGAAACGCTCGATCAGGGCAAGCCGCTCTATGTCGGGCGCTGGGCCGAAATTCCGGGTGCCGTTAATCAGTTCCGCTTCTTTGCGGGGCAGGCGATGACCATTGAGGGCAATACGATCGAAAATTCGATCAATTATCAGCCCGCCGGCAAACAGACGCGTTCGTGGACCGTGCGCGAGGCGGTGGGCGTGGTGGCGGCCATCGTGCCGTGGAATTCGCCGCTGGTGCTGACCGCGATGAAGCTGGCCCCGGCGCTGGCGGCGGGCTGCACCATCGTGCTGAAACCTGCCGAGGACACCAGCCTGACCGCGCTGCGTCTGGCCGAACTGATGGCGCAGGCGGGCCTGCCTTCGGGCGTGCTGAACGTGGTGACCGGGCTGGGCAGCGAGACGGGCGCGGCGCTAGCCAATCATCCGGGCGTGGACAAGGTGGCCTTTACCGGATCGACCGCGACCGGCCGGGCCATTCTGGATGCGGCCAAGACCAATTTCAAGCGCGTGACGCTGGAGCTTGGCGGCAAATCGCCCTCGATCGTGATGCCCGATGCTGATCTGGATCTGGCGATTCCGGGCGTGGCCAATGCGATCTTTTTCAATGCAGGCCAAGTCTGCATCGCGGGCAGCCGCCTCTATGTCCACCGCTCGATCCACGATCAGGTGGTTGAGGGCGTGGCCAATTATGCCAAAAGCATCAAGATGGGCCATGGCCTGTTGCCCGACACGCAGATGGGCCCGGTGGTTTCGGCCCGCCATGCCGAGCGCGTCGAGGCCTTTCTGACCCGTGCCAAGGCGCAGGGCGCGACCATGCTGGCGGGCGGCGAGCGGAGCGGCGAGGCGGGAACCTTCATCAGCCCCACCGTGGTGGTTGACGTAAAGCCCGATTTCGAAATCGTGCGCGAGGAGGTCTTCGGCCCGGTTCTGGTGGCCCAGGCCTATGATGATGTCGAGGAAGTGGTCGCAGCCGCCAATGCCAGCGAATATGGCCTTGCCGCCAGCGTCTGGACCGAGAGTCTGAGCCATGCCCACCGCATGAGCAGCGACATCCGCGCCGGCACCGTATGGATCAACTGCCACGCGATGTATGACGCCTCGCTGGCCATCGGCGGGGTCAAGGCATCGGGCTGGGGCCGCGATTCGGGCAAGCAGGCGATGGACAATTACCTCGAATGGAAGACTGTCTGCGCGGTCGTGTGATTTGGGGGGCGTCTGAGATGATCTGACCGATGGGCGGATAGGGGATGGCGGGGCGTTGTGAATATGCCCCGCCGCGCCAGCTTTTCCCTTTCCAGTCGAAAGGGAGACAATCCATGCGGGGCCGAAAAACCAAGCAGTTCAGCCGCCTGTTACCCATCCTGCTGTGCGCCGGAGCCGCAACAGCCCATCCGGCGCAGGCGCAAAATGCTTCGTGCCAAAAGCCTTGGTTCACTCCGCAGGCCCCGCCGGTGCAATCGGTCGAGGTGCTGCCCGATGGCCGCGTGACGTTCCGCCTTTGCGCCCCGCAGGCCCATGACGTGCTGGCCACCAGTTCGGATGCGGGCGAGGTAATTCCCATGGGCTTTCCGGTGGGCACGCCGCAGGGGCTGGCGCTGACCCGCGACGACACCGGATTGTGGAGCGGGACGACCGCCAAGCCCTTCAAACCCGGCCCCTATCGCTATGCCTTCCGCGTCGATGGGGTCCGCACCGCCGATCCCTATGCGCAGGCTTTTTCGCGCACCCGCTATGGCATAGAGGCGGTGCTTGAAGTGCCCGGCAGCCAGTTTCAGGCTTGGGACGCCAGCCTGCCCCATGGCGCGGTGGCCAGCGTAGATTACTGGTCGGCATCGCTGAAAGCGAAGCGGCGGGCGCATGTCTATACCCCTCCCGGCTATGAAAAGGGCGGCAGTCAGCGCTATCCGGTGCTATATCTGGTCCATGGCGCGGGCGACAATGATGAAAGCTGGACCGGGATCGGCCATGCGAACCAGATCCTTGACCGGCTGATCGCGGCGGGCAAGGTCAAGCCGATGATCGTGGTCATGCCTGATGGCCATACGCCCGATGCGGCCCGCGCGATTGATTTTCACGCCCATGATTTCGGCGATGATCTGACCCGCGACCTGATCCCCCTGATCGACCGGACTTATCGCAGCACGCCCACGGCTGACGCGCGGGCGATGGCGGGCCTGTCGATGGGCGGTTCGCACGCGATCCGCGAAGGGCTGACCCGGCCCGGCACATTCCACTGGATCGGCATTTTCTCGATGGGCGTGGGCATCGGCAGCCAGACCGGCGTGGACCCGAAACGGATCGAGGAATACGCCACCGAAAATGCCGCCGCTCTCAAACAGGCGGGGCGCGATATGCATCTGGTCTATTTCGCGATGGGGCGCGAGGATTTCCTCTATGCCTCGGTCAAGCCCACCCGCGAGGTGTTTGACCGTTTCGGCATTGCCCATGTCTATCACGAGAGCGAGGGCGGCCACACCTGGATGAACTGGCGCGATTATCTGGCCGATTTCGCGCCCCGTCTGTTCAAATAGGTCTGTTCAAATAGGCCCTTAGGCCGCCGCGCCCCGGCGTGCGGCGGCCATTTTCCCCTCGTCCAGATCGTAGAGATAGAGAAATACCCCGTTCACCACGAACATCGCCGCCGGGATCACCGCATAGCCCATGGTCAGCGCAAAGATCGCGCTGTCGGGCTGCGTCACCAGCTTGCCGCCCATGGTGGGGATATAATGGGCCGCGCGCAGGAATATGCCCAGCACCGCCACGCCCAGCGCAAAGCTGGCCTTTTCCAGCACGGCGGCGGTGGAGGAGAGCAGCCCCTCGCGCCCCATGCCGGTGATCGCCCGGTCATAGACCATCGTGTCGCCCAGCATCGAGATCGACATCAGGATCAGCGCGCCTGAGCCAAAGCCCGAGGTGATGCCGCGCACAATCAGTTCGGCATTGCCCGGCGCATGGGGCGCGGCCAGCCAGCTCAAAGCCGTGGCGCAAAAGATGAAGACGCCGATAAGATAGGTGCCGCGCTTGCCGATCTTCTTGCCGCTCCACACCCAGAGCGGCATCGAGAGCGCGGTGACAATATTCTGCACCGAGGTCAGCAGGATCTGTCCGCCATAGCCCACGCCCAGCACGTTGAGCAGGAAAAGCAGCCCGCAAGACCCGATGCTGGCAAAGGCGAGGAATTGAAACACCTTGGCGCCCAGCAAGAGCATATAGGGCCGGTTGCGCCCCATCAGCGCGATCTGGCGGGGCAGGGAAAGGGGCGGCGGGGCGTCGGCATGGGCCTCCTCGGCATGGGTGGCGGGGACCGAGAGCACCGTGGCCGTCATCGCGCCAAAGATGACCAGCGCCATCACCAGCCCCATCGTGGCATAGGCCGGGCCGCCCGCGCCGCCCGCCTTGATGATCGCCGCCGTGCCCGCCGTGGCCAGCATTTGCCCGATCGAGACAAACACCGTGCGGAAGGAGAGCAGGCGGGTTCTTTCGGCAAACCCTTCCGTCAATTCGGCGGGCAGCGCCATATAGGGCACGGCAAACAGCGAATAGGCGGTGGAATAGATCACCTGCGCCGCGATCATATAGGCGATCAGCGCGCCTTGCCCCAGCGCGGGCGGGGCAAACAGCATCAGGAACGAGGCCGCCGACAGAAATGCCCCCGCCAGCATGAACGGGCGGCGGCGGCCCCATTTGCTGCGGCTTTTATCGCTCATCGAACCGATGATCATATCGACCACCGCATCATAGAGCTTGGCCCCCATCATCAGATAGCCCGCGATTTCGGGCGATTGGCCCAGAACCGTGGTCATGAAGGCGGGGTAATAGGCGGTGACCGCATTGAGCATGATCGACACGCCCACCGTGCCGATGCCAAAGCCAAGGCAGGTTTTCATGGGAAGGCGCGCGCTCATGCTTCTGCTCCCTTCAGAAAGGCAAGGATTGCGGCGGCTTTGGCCGCGTCTCCGGGGGGCAGGGCGGCGGCGCGGCCATCGGGCAATATCTCCAGCGCGCGCGCCACCGAAGCGTTAAGCAGCGCCAGTTCGGTTTCCGGCTTGAGCAAGAGCGTGGGCGCGGCGACCGATGCCATCCGGTCAAAGGCGCGATATTGAAACGCCGCGATATAGGGCAGCGAATAGGTGTCCCATGATTTGAGCACGTCCAGCGTGATGCGGTGCAGGATGTCGGGCGGGGGCATGGGCACGGACAGGCGATGGCCTGCGTCCTGCATGAAATGGGGAAAGAACAGCGCCTGATCGCGGCAGAAGTTGAAGGCCCAGATCAGATGGCGGCCATAGGCGTCGGGTTCAACGCGCGGCGCGTAATGTTCGATCACCGCCTCGCGCAATTCGTCACCATATTCGGTGATGCCGTCCAGCACCACGCGGCGCACCCGTTCGGGATGGGCCGCCGCCATTTCGCAGGCGATGCGCGCGCCGGTATGGGTGCCGTAGACATCGACTTTGTCGATGCCCAGCGCATCCATCATCCGCACCATCGACCCGGCGAAATAGGCGATATCGGGATGGTCGGACGCGGGGGCGGCGCTGTCGCCGTTGCCCAGCGTGTCGGGGGCCAGGATCGGCCCCTCATGCCCCGCCGCGCGCAGCGCCCGCATCAAAGGCTGGCTGAACCACCCCGAGGCGGGCGAGGCATGGAGCAGCAGCAGCGGCGTGCCGCTCCCCTCCATCCGGCGCAGGTGGATCTGTCCTTCATCGATGGTGACGAAGGCTCTGGTGATAATGGGGGGGGTGATGACGGGGGGATCGATCAGGCTCATGGACAGCGAAGCTAACCCGGCATGGCCTGCGCACTTGTCGCATCCTGACCTTATCCAGCAGGCGGATAGAAGCCTTTTGTCTGAGGGCATAGCCGCTTTGGCATGGTCAATTTACGGGCATGTTACAAAGCGACGCCTCCGATAATGTCCTGCTGGACGGGTTGAACGCCGCCGGGCCGATCAATCTGGCCGAGGCCTTTGCCGTGATGGAGCGCTGGGGGCTGGACGCGCTGGTCTGCGCCCAGCCGGTCAATGTGTTTCACGCGCTGGGCCATTGGCCCCAGATCGGGCGGACGCGCATCGGCCAACCCGCCGGGACCTTCGCCATCCTCTCGCGCAGGCAGATCGATAGGCCGGTGTTGGTCACCAGCCGGTTTCTGCATTTCTATACCTATGCCGATGGGCGCGGGCCGGTCGATGCCTTCCTCTATGACGATCTGAGCGATGGCGAGAATCTGGGACAGAATGGGGATTTTCCGCTTTGCCCGGATCGGGGACTCGCGCCTTTGTCGGCCATGGAGCAGCACCGCTTTGCCATCAGCGCGGCGGCTTTGAAGCACCGCGCTGCCTATCGTCATGCGGGCGGGGCGCTGGTGGCGGCGCTGCGCGAGATGGGCGCGTGGGGTGGGCGGATCGGCTGGGACGATGCGCTGGTGGCGGGTGTCCTGGCGCGCCATGGGCATGAAGGCGACAGCATCGCGGCGGACAATGCCATGCGCGAGATCCGCCTGATCAAATCGCCGCTGGAAATCGCGCTGATGCAGCGCGCCGCCCGCGCCAATGTCGAGGCGTTACAGGCAGTGGCGCGGGGCGCGCGGGCAGGGGCCTCCTACCGCGATCTCCACGCCCTGTTCCGCGCGGAAACGGCGGCGCGGGGCAATACGGCGGTGTTCCTCAACGTCGACCGTTCATCCTCCGAGGCCAGCCCGCATCGCATTGCCGATGGACAGGCGCTGTTCCTCGATGCGGTCAGCCATTTTCAGAACTATCACGGCGATTTCGCGCGTACGGTCTTTGTGGGCGAACCCACACGCGCCGCCGCTCGCGCAGCGGACGCCGCCGCCTTTGCCTGGCAGGCCGTGCGTGAAGAGATCAGGCCGGGCCTGCGCTTTTCCGACATCGTGCGGATCGGACAGGATGCGCTCAAACGCGGCGGCTTTGATGTTCAGGTCGGCTTTGGCCCGCATTCCTGCGGCCTCGCGCATACGGACGAGCCGGGCGAGGATGCGGGCGGCTTTTGGCGCAAGCCCGATCTGATGCTGCGCCCCGGCATGGTGATTTCGGTCGATTGCCCGGTGCTCGATTCGGGCCTTGGCGGCTCGGCCCATTGCGAAGACCTCGTCCTCATCACGCCAGACGGCTGTGAAACCATCCATTCCTCTCCTCCAGCGGTGATTGTCGTATGACCAGAAGCTTTATCCTTTCCGCCGGCATTGGCGATCCGGCGCTGGCCGATCCGGCCATGGCCGCGCAATTCGTGATCGCGGCTGAGGCGGCGGGCGTCGATCTGCTGTTGCTGGGCCGCCATGACAGTCTGCTTTTTGATCCGCAGGTGATTGCCGCATGGGCCGCGCCGCGCGTGTCGCGGCTGGGGCTGGTGCCGCTGGTGTCCAGTCGGATCGCGCATCCCTTTCATGTGGCGCGCTCGCTTTCGGCGGTCGATTATCTTTCGGGCGGGCTGCTCGGCTGGTGCCCGGTGGCGCAGGGGGGCAGCGCGGCGCAACTGGCCGATCTGGTGCGGGCAACGCGCGCGCTCTGGGATGGCTGGGATGATGATTGCCTGATCATCGACAAGGAGAGCGGGCGCTATCTGGATACGACAAAGGTGCGTCCCAGCAACTATGTCGGCACCCATTATGCGGTGCGCGGCCCGGTCAACGCCATGCGTCCGAAACAGGGGCATCCGCTGCTGGTCTGCGATGCCGCCTCGCCCTTTGCAGCACCCGGCATTGATGTGGTGATCGCCGCCGAGGGGCAGGCTTTCCCCGCCGCCGCGCGCCGTCTGCTGCGGGTCGATCCGGACGTGGATATTGCCGCCATGGCCGTGCGGTTTGCGGCGGGTGAGATCGACGGGCTGCATGTCGATCTGACCAATCCCGTTGTCGAACTGGCCCGCATCGGCAAGGCCCTTGCCCCGATTACGCAGGGTCGCCCTTCGTCGGGCACTTTGCGCGAGAGGCTGGGCCTGCCGCTGGCATCGCCGCCCACCGCGCGCAACATTCATGAGGAGATTGCCTGATGCCCCGTCCGATCCATCTCTGGGCCTTTCTTCAGGGCATCGGCCATTATCCCAGCGGATGGCGCCATCCCGGCGCCGAGCCGGAGGGCGTGTTCACCATGGATTATTACGCTCGCGTCGGGCGTCTGGTGGAAAAGGGCCGGTTTGACGCCATCGTCTTTGGCGATCAGTTGCAATCGCGCGGGGTGCGCGGGCGCACGCCCGAACATCTGGCCATGCCCACGCTTGATCCCATGGCGCTGCTTTCTGCCATCGCCTCGGTCACGCAGCATGTCGGGCTGGTGAACACGCTGTCCACCACCTATTGGTCGCCCGAAGGCTTGGCCGAGCGTTTCGCCACGATGGACCGGATGAGCGGCGGGCGCGCCGGGTGGAACATTGTCACCACCGCGCATCCCGACACCGCCCCCAATTTCGGCGATGAGGAACTGCCCGAAAAGTCGCAGCGCTATAAGATGGCCGCCCAGACCGTGGCGCAGGCGCAGGACATCTGGCGCGAGCGCAATGCCGCGCTGGGGCCTTCGCCTCAGGCGCGTCCCGTCTTCGTTCAGGCCGGGCAATCGGGCGACGGGCGCGATTTTGCCGCCAGCATTGCCGAGGCGATCTTCTGTTCGGCCCCGACCATCGAGGAAGGCATCGCGTTCCGCAATGACATGCGCGCCCGCGTGGCGGCGGCGGGGCGCGATCCCGATGCGGTGCGGATCATGCCGGGCCTGTCCTTCATCCTGGCCGAAACCGAGGCCGCCGCGATTGCCAAGGATCAGGCGATCCTCGATCTGGCCGACGAGGCGCTGTGCATCGAATATCTCTCCGAATCGCTCAATTGCGATCTGACCGGATTTGATCCGGCCGGGCCGATCCCGGTCGATCACATTCTGAGCCAGACCTGTTTCCCCAAGGCCGACATCGGCCGCGCGCTGGAAAAGCCTGCTGCGATTGGCCTGCCTTTGGGCAAATTCGCTTCGGGCTATGTGCGCACGCCACGCGGGCATAATGTGTTTCGCGGCACGGCATCGCAACTGGCCAATATGATGATCCAGTGGGTCGATGCCGGGGCCTGCGACGGCTTTACCCTGCAACCGGCCTATATGCCGGGCGAACTGGAAATCTTTGTCGAGGAAGTGGTGCCGATCCTGCAGGCGGCGGGGGCGCTGCGGATGGATTATCCGGGCAGCACGCTGCGCGAAACGATGGGCCTGCCGCGCTGGCCTGCGGATATGGCGGCGTGATCGGGGGGCTGGCGGCGCTGATGCTGATGGCGGGCGCCGCGCCCGCCGTCGAAACGCCCAATGTGCATACCGACCGCGCCGCCGTTGTCGCGCGCTGGGCCAAGGCGCCCTCGCGTTTCGTGATGGTCGATGGCGTGCCCATCCATGTGCGCGAGGAAGGGCGCAAGGGCGCGCCTGTCGTGGTCCTGCTGCATGGCTCGATTGTGAACCTGCATGAATGGGATCTGGTCGTGCCCTTGCTGGCGCGCGACTATCGCGTCGTTCGCTTTGACTGGCCGCCCTATGGCCTGTCGGGGCCGGACCCCAAGGGCGTTTACACCACGCCGCGCGCTGCCGAACTGATGGATGGGCTGATGCGGCAATTGGGGCACGACCGCTTTGCGCTGGTGTCCACCAGCAACGGGGCCAATGTCGCGTTGGAATATAATCGGGCCTATCCGGGGCACGCTACGGCGATGGCCTTTTCCATCCTGCCGCTCGAACGCCCCAGCCAGACGCGCAAGATCGGCGCGCGGATGATGGAGCTGATCGCCGAACAGAAGGCCAGGACGCCGCAATGGCGCAGCCATGCCTTTTTCCGCGAGGTGTTGAAGGATACCACGCCGCCCACCTTCGAGCCGAAGGACTGGATGGTGGACAGTATTTTCGACGCCGACAATTTGCCGGGTGCTTACGCCAATCAGGCCGCGCTGCTGGCCGCCAATGTCGAATTGTTCAAGACCGATATTGTGAAGCGCGAGACCGAGGCCGTCACCGTGCCGGTGCTGCTGCAATGGTGCACCTATGACACGGTGATCAGCCAGAGCGCGGCGCAATCCAAGGGGCGTTTCCCCAATACGCGGGTGGAATATATTGAATATCCCACGCTTGGGCATTTCCCCATGTGGGAAAATCCCAAGCTGTTCACCCGCGATCTGAAGGCCTTTCTCGACCGGGTCAGGGCCTGATCGCCCGGATCAGCAGGTTGGGCAGATAGGCATTGTCCCATTCCGCCTGTGTCGATGACGGCGCGGGCGGGGTGGCGCCGATGCGCAGCACGATCAGGTCATGCTTGGGCGAGACATAGACCACCTGATTGGAATTGCCGTCGAACAGGTAAAGATCGGGGTCGAGGTAGGGCTCGCTGTGCAGCACCTGCGGGCCCAATGTACCGGGAGCGCCAAACCCGCGCCGCTGATGATAGGGCCGGCCGATCCAGATACCCAGACCGAAATTGGGGTTCTGCGGCGTGCCTTTGCGCATTTGCGCCGTATAGCCTTTGGGCAACAACCGCTTGCCGCCCCACACGCCATCGGCATGGATCAGCATTGCCATGCGCAGATATGCCTCGGCGGGCAGATAGGTGCAGCAGCCCGAATGGGCGAGGCCCCCTTCGCGGTCGACCCAGATGGTGCCCCCCGGCGCGCCGATTTTCGCCAGCACCTCGGCCCCGACAAATTCGCCATAGCGCCGCCCGGTGGCCCGCTCGATCACCAGCGCCACCAAGTCGGACGGGGCATTGGCATAGGCATAGCGCGTGCCCGGCTCTGCGATCATCGGATAGGTGTCGATAATCTCGCGCCCATGGTCAGTGGAGAGATAGGCGGTGTTGAGCGGATGGGCCGGATCAGGGCTGAACCCCTGATCGAGCATCCCCGAACGCATGTCGAGCAGATGGCGCACCAGAATGCGGCCCTTTTGCGTGCCCCGCAATTCGGGGATGATTTCGGACAGCGGCTGGTCCAGCCCCTTGATCCGCCCCAGCGCGATGGCGCGCCCCACGGCCAGCGCGGTGATCGGCTTGGACAGCGATTTGGACAGCATCGGCGCCTGCGCATCCATGCCCGGCCCATACCAACTGTGGATCAGCGCGCCTTTGTGCCAGACCAGAAAGGCGCTGGACCGCATCGCCGCGGCATAGGCATCGCCCTTGGCCAGAGCGGCGGGATCGATGGCGGCATCGGTGTGCGCCGTCATCACTCGCCATGCCTTGGCTCCGGACAGTTTTTCCAGCGGCGCATAAGGGAAATTGCCGGGATCTTTCAGGAATTGCGCGAATCGCTGCTGATAGACTGTCTCGTCCCCGGCAACGCCTCCGGCCATCGCACTCGTGGCCAGAAATGCGCTCAGCGCCGCCATCGTGATCCTCTTTGCCCTTTGCATGTCAACAATTCCCCGCATTCATGATGGTCCCGAAGTTTTTGCAATCTGCCCATTGGTGCCGTGCATGCCTGTGCAGAGTGCGCCAATCCCCACTGTGCGGATAATTCCACCACATGCCGCATCACCGTGGGGCCAAGCGTCCATATCCCGTGCAAGTCCGAGGTTTGGAGTGCATGAGCTATGACAGGGGTAGAACGGTGCCAGGTGGGGATTGTGGGTGCAGGCCCCGTTGGCACAGTAATGGCCACCCTGCTGGCCAAGGCCGGCTATGACGTGGTGGTGTTCGAGGCGGGGCTCGATTGCGCGCAGGATCTGCGCGCGTCCACGTTCCACCCTTCGACGCTGGAAATGCTGGATGATATCGGCATCACGCAATTGCTGCTCGATCGGGGGCTGAAGGCGCCGGTCTATCATTGGCGCGACCGCGCATCGGGCGAGGTGGTCGATTTCGACCTGTCGGAAATTTCCGATGTCACGCGCTATCCCTATCGCATCCAATGCGAACAATATCACCTCTCGCGCGGGCTGGCCGAAGGGCTGGAGCAATATCCCAATGCCAAGGTGCTGTTCGGCCATCGCCTGCTGACGCTGGAGCAGGACGATACGGGTGTGAACCTGTGCGTCGAAACGATGACCGATATCGTGCGCTATCGCTGCGATTATCTGATCGGGGCCGACGGTGCCAATTCGGTGGTGCGCAAATGGCTTGGCATCGAATTCGACGGCTTCACCTATCCCGAACGTTTCCTCACCCTGTCCACCAAGCTGGAGCTGGCCGATTATCTGCCCAATCTGGCCTATGTGAACTATGTGTCGGACCCGTCCGAATGGCTGGTGCTGCTGCGCGTGCCTTCGGTGTGGCGCGTGCTGGTGCCGACCGATGCTTCGCTGGGCGATGATTATCTGAAATCCGACGAGATCAAGGACGGCATTTTCCAGCGCCTTCTGGGCACGGACATGCATGTCGAAACCGGCCACCGCACACTCTATCGCGTGCACCAGCGCGTGGCCAAGAGCTTTGGCAACGGGCGCGTCTATCTGGCCGGGGATGCGGCGCATCTCAATAACCCGCTGGGCGGGTTCGGGATGAATTCGGGCGTGCATGACGCTTTCAACCTGTTTGAAAAGCTGGACCCGGTGCTCAAGGGCTCCAAGACTAACCAGAGCCTTGCGCTCTATGATCGCCAGCGCCGCACGGTAACGCACAGCTTTACCCAGCAGCAGACGATCGAGAACATGGCCTTTATCAAGGGCGGCGCTGACGAAGCGCACAAGCGCCGCCGTCAGGCGATGCTCGACCTGAAGGCCGATGACGACAAGCGCCGCGCCTATCTGATGCGACAGGCGATGTATGAAAGCCTCTCGCAGGCCGCAGCGGTCGAGTGAATTTTCGGGCGGGGCGGTCAAACGCTCCGCCCTTCTTCCATCCAAACTAGGCACGGTCCCCCGTCCTGCCTGTAACAAGGAGTATATTCGCATGGGTGACGTTCTGGGCTGGCGCAAGCTGATGGGGGTGATTGCGCCTTCGACCAACACCACGGTGCAGCCCGACATGGAGCGCATGCGCCCGGTGGGCGTGACCAACCATTTCAGCCGCATCTACGTCGAGGACCCGCTGGCGCTTTCCAACGAGGATTTTCTGGTCGGCACACAGGCGATTTCGGACGCCACCCATGATGCGGTGCGCTCGGTCATGACGGCCAAGGTCGATTATCTCGTGCTGGGCATGTCGGCGGTGACGTTTTACGGCGGGGTCGAAGGCAGCCGCAAATGGAAGGCCGATGTCGAGGCGGTGGCCGGCGTCGGCGCCAGCACGGGGGCCGAATCGGTGGCCGCCGCGCTCAAAGCCTATGGTGGGGTCAAAACCGTCAGCTTCGTCTCGCCCTATTACCCTGTGGCCAACACCGAAGTACGCCGTTTCCTTGAGGAATCGGGCTTTGAGGTGAAGCGCGACAAGCCGCTGGAATGCAAGCGCTGGACCGACATCGCCAAGGTGACGCCGGAGGACTTGCGCCCGGTTCTGGATTATCTGGACGGCGATGATGTGGATGCCATCGTACAGGTGGGCACCAATCTTTCGATGGTCGATCTGGCCGTGGAATATGAGCAGAAATTGTCCAAGCCGGTGATTGCGATCAATACCGCGACCTACTGGCATGGCCTGCGCGCCTGCGGGATTGAGGACAAGATCGAGGGCGTGGGCCGGTTGCTGGCCGAATTCTGACCGAAATGCGCGCCCGCCTGACCGACAGGCGGGCGTATCGCGGGGATGCCTACCCGCAGGCGCGCCGCCCATGCGATGGATCCGTCACAGCAGGACGTCGGCGCCATCAACCGCCCGACGACAGGGCCGCGCATGATCGCAGCGCCGGTCCCAACTCAGGGAGAAAACCGTGATTCAGGAAGTTCTCGTACTGCGCTGGGTACACATCATCTGCATGGTCTATTGGCTGGGCGGCGAATGGGGTGTGTTTCAGACCAGCTATAATATCCTCAACCGCAAACTCTCGATGGAAGAGCGCAAGCGGCATATGGAAACCGCCTATCGCATCGACATTCTGGCGCGCACCGGCATTATCACGCTGCTGCCGCTGGGTCTGCATATGGGCAATATCTATGGGCTTCAGCCCTATGGCGGCAATTTCCTGACCTTCATGTGGATCTTTGTCGCAGGCTGGCTGGCGCTGTGCTGGGGCGCGTTCATCAAGCGCGAGACCGATATCGGCATCAAGCTGACCAAGATCGACGAATCTGTGCGCTATATCCTCATCCCCACGATCTTCTTCGTCGGCATTTCCTCGCTGCTGGGCCATGGTCCGTTCGAGGCGGGCGAGGGCCAGCGCTGGTATGCCACCAAGTTCACGCTTTATGGCTTTACGCTGTGCATCGGTCTTGGTCTGCGCTGGATTATGCGCCGCTGGACCACCGCGTTCCGCATTCTGGCCCAGGGGCCCAATCCCAAGATCGAGGCCGTGCTGGAGCGCGACTTCTTCCTCGGGCGCTGCATGGCCTATGTCTATTGGATCACGATTTCGGGCATCTGCTTCCTCGGCACGGTCAAGCCGATCTGAAGACGCCTTCTCAAAGGGGCAAAGAAGCGCGGCGGGCCAAACCCGCCGCGTTTTTTGTGTCTATGTGATATGGCATAAAAAGACCCCGGCGCCTTCTGTTGAAAGCGCCGGGGCCAAGTGCGGGTTCGTATTAACGGATCAGTTGCGATAGGTGGTCGCCGCGCGGGTCAGCACGCCCATCGGATCGGCCGCCATCGCCGGATCGGCCTTGGCCACCATCGCGCGCCAGTCTTCGGGCATATCGGCATAGCGGGCCACTTTCATCCCCGCGCTGCGCAGCGTCTGGGTGCCTAAGCCTGCTGGCATTTTCCACCAGCGTGCATAATCGGTGACATCCGTGCCATAGGCGGTCGCGCTGACAAATGCGCGTTTGGGATCAAGGGCCTCAGCAGCAGGGCTGCAGATCATGCTCATATCATTGAGCACGCGATCATTCTGCCCGGCCGTTTCCGCGCGGGCGCGGCTGTGGGTCTGGAAACAGACGGTGTCACCAATACGGAAGAAAAGCTCGGGCACGTGTTCGACCGAGAACTTCGACCCACCAATGGTCGGGGGCAATTGCAGGACGTTATCCGCGTTATAGACCACCTTGGTCGGGCCGACGGGGGCGAAAGGCACATCGACCATCGTACCGGTGATCGGATTGAGCAGCTTTTCCGCGCGCACGCCGGAATCCAGCGCGGTGCGAAAGGCCAGCTCATACTGGCTGATCACCAGTCCGCCATCGGCGGTAGGCCGCACATCCATCAGCGCGCCAAAGATCATGTCGCACATCGGGATCAGATTGGCGCCCTGCTGGGCATAATTGCGCCCGCGAAACCACCAGAACACCGGCCCCGCATCGGCGCGCATCCGCATCCGGCGCGTGATGGCGATACGGGCGGCGGCATCGGTGGGGATGCCCTCTTCGCGGGCGATCGGCGCGGCGGCCGCCATTCCGGGCATGGCCATGGCCGCGCCCAACATCGCCCCGCCCGCCATCAGCATCCGGCGGCTGATCAAATGGCTTTCATCGCAAATGTCATTCATCGTTTTTCCCCCACTGTCGGGTTTACAGGGCGCCAACCGCCCCGGACCCGATCAATTGTTCAATTTTTCCGTCATCATAGCCCAACGCACCCAACACCTCGCGCGCATCGCGCCCCGGCTGGGGCAGATGGTTTTCGGCCCCCGTCCGCAGCCCCGCCATTTCCAGCGGCACGGTCGGCAACCTGGTCTCGCGCCCGTCGTCAAGGAATACCGTCTCCAGCCCGCCTGCGGCCAACTGGGGGTCGTCGAACAATTCCTCAGGCTTGCTGACCGGGGCGAAGGGGATGCCGGTGCCTTCGAGCCGCGCGATGATTTCGGCGCGGGTGAACCCGGCCACTTTTTCGCGCACGATGGGCAGGATGCGGTCGCGGGCCAGCACGCGCTGGTTGTTGGCACGGATGCTTTCATCGGCCCACAATTGATCAAAGCCGAGCAGCGCGCAGAATTTTTCCCACAGGCTGTCCGACACCACGCCGATGAAGACCGGAAGGTCCTGCGTTTCAAACACATCATAGATCGCCCAGGCCGAAATGCGCGCAGGCATCGGCGCGGCGGGTTTTTCGGTCACGGCGAATTGCGCCATATGCTGGCCCACCAGATAGGCGGTGGTTTCAAACAGGCTGGCCACGACCTTTTGTCCGCGCCCGCTGCGGTGGCGTTCCTCCAGCGCGGCCAGAATGCCGATCACGCCGAACATCGCGCCCGTCACGTCGATCACGCTGGACCCGGCGCGCAAAGGCCGCCCCGGAGGACCGGTCATATAGGCAAGGCCCCCCATCATCTGCGCAACTTCGTCCAACGCGGTGCGGTTTTCATAAGGGCCGGGCAGGAAGCCCTTTTCGCTGCAATAAATCAGGCGCGGATTGGCATCGGCCATCGCCTCATAGGACAGGCCCATGCGATCGAGCGCGCCGGGGCGGAAATTCTCGACCAGAATATCGGCGCCGAGCACCAGATCGCGCGCCACCGCCACGCCATCGGCGCTTTTCAGATCAAGGCAGATCGATTGCTTGCCTCGGTTATACATCGGGAAATAGCCCGAGCCGGAACCGAGCAGCCGCCGTGTGGTATCGCCGCCGATGGGTTCGATGCGGATGACATCGGCGCCAAGGCTGGCGAGGATATGGCCCACCGCCGGACCCATCACCATATGGGTGAACTCGATCACGCGGATGCCCGCCAGAGGGGTGGGGTTCTGGCTCATTGGGCGATCCTTTCCTGATAATCCATCATCACGCCCGCATCGGGGGTGAAACCATAAAGCGGCTCATCCGGCAGGGCTTCGGCCAGAATGGCGCGCACTTTCAGCAGCTTTTCCAGATCGATGCCGGTTTTGTAGCCCATCGCGTTAAGCATCAGCACCAGATCCTCGGTGACCAGATTGCCCGAGGCCCCCGGCGCATAGGGACAGCCGCCAAGGCCGCCCAGCGAGGCATCCAATGTGGTGATCCCTTCATCCAGCCCCGCCAGCGCATTGGCCAGACCCAGCCCGCGCGTATTATGCAGGTGGAGTGTGGTCAGCGCATCGCCCACCTGCGCGCGCACGGCGCGCACCAATCGGCGAACTTGTGCCGGATCGGCATAGCCGGTGGTGTCGGACAGGCTCAGTTCCTTGGCCCCGGCCTCGATGCTGGCCGCTGCCATGCGCACCACGGTGGCCTGCGGCACGGCGCCCTCGATGGTGCAGCCAAAGGCGGTGGAGAGGCCGACCGCGAAATGGGCGCCCGCTTCGGCCGCGATCCGGCCCATGGCGCGGATTTCCTCGATCATCTGCGTGTGGTCCTTGCGGACATTGCGGATCGAATGGGTCTCGCTCATCGAGAAAGGCGCGGAAAAGCCATGCACACCCGCCTCGACCGCGCGCGCCGCGCCCTTGGCATTGGGCACCAGCGCGACCACGTTCAAGCCCTCGATCCCGCGCGCGAAACGCACCAGTTCGGCGGTATCGGCCATTTGCGGCAAGAGGCTGGGGGGCACGAAACTGCCCACCTCGATTTCAGGCACGCCGCAGGCGGCCTCGGCCGCGATCCACGCCTTTTTGGCCTCCAGCGGCATGACGGGCTTGATCGATTGCAGCCCGTCGCGCGGGCCGACTTCGGAGATGGTGATGAAAGTCATAGATAGATCCACGGGCGCGCCGTGCGGTCGGCATGGGTCCATGCGGCGATGGCGGTGCGCGATTTCAGGGTAAGGTCGATGGCGTCCAGCCCTTCAAGGAGCATGTCCTTGGCCTCGGCCTCGATGGGGAAAGAATAGGTTTCATCGCCGCAGGTCAGCGTCTGGGCGGCAAGGTTGATATAGACCTCACGCCCCGCGATGCTTTCCACCGCCTCACGCGGCAGGACCAGCGGGAGCAAGCCGTTGCGGATGCAATTGGCGGCAAAGATCGGCGCAAAACCGGGGGCAATGATGCAGCGCACGCCATATTCGGCCAGCGCCCAGACGGCATGTTCGCGGCTGGAGCCGCAGCCGAAATTGGCGCCGCCCGCGATGATCCGCGCGCCCGCATATTCAGGCCGGTTCAGCACGAAATCGGGATTGGGCACGCGCCCCTCGACATAGCGCCATCCGGCAAACAGGCCCTCGGCCAATCCGGTACGCCCGGTCGATTTCATCTCGCGGCTGGGGATGATGGCGTCGGTGTCGATATTGTCGAACATCATCGGCGCGGCGATGGCGGACAGGGTGGTAAAGGGGGTCATGCCTGCGGCTCCAGATCACGCGGATCGGCAATTGCGCCTGCAATCGCGCTGGCCACGACGACTTCGGGGCTGGCGATATGGGTGCGGATGCCGGGGCCTTGGCGGCCTTCGAAATTGCGGTTGGTGCTGCTGATGCTGCGGCTGCCCGCCGGGAAACTCTCGCCGCCGGCAAAGAAGCAGAGCGAGCAGCCGCTTTCCCGCCATTCAAAGCCCGCTTCGGCAAAGATCTTGTCCAGCCCTTCGGCCTCTGCGGCGCGTTTGACCGCCCCGCTGCCCGGCACGACCAGAGCCTTCTGGATCGAGGGAGCGATATGGCGCCCTTTGACCAGCGCGGCGGCGCGGCGCAGATCGGACAGACGCGCATTGGTGCAGGAGCCGATGAAGGCAACGTCAATGGGCGTGCCGATGATCGCCGCACCGGGGGCAAGGCCGATATAGTCATGCGCACGGGTTGGCCCGCTGGGCACCACACCGTCGATAGGGATCGCATGTTCGGGGCTGGTGCCCCATGTGATCATCGGGGCAATCGCGGCGGCATCGATCACGATGGTGCGGTCGAAACGCGCGCCTTCGTCGGAATGCAGGCTCGTCCAATAGGGGGCATCGAAAGCCGTCGGCGCATAGCGGCGGCCCGCCAGATAGGCATAGGTTTTCTCATCGGGCGCGATGATCGCGGCCATGGCGGCAAATTCGGTGGCCATGTTGCACAGGGTCATGCGCGCCTCAATGTCGAGCGCCCGCACCGCAGGCCCGGCAAATTCGACCACATGGCCCGCGCCGCCGCCCGCGCCATGTGCCGCGATCAGCGCCAGCGCCATATCCTTGGCCGTCACGCCGGGGCGCAGCGCGCCGTCAAAGCGCACCAGCATCGTCTTTGGCCGGGGCAGGCGCAGCACGCCGGTCGCCATCGCATGTTCGGCCTCGGACGATCCTATGCCCCATGCCAGCGCGCCCAGCGCCCCTTGCGTACAGGTGTGGCTGTCGGGCGCGACCAGTGTGCAGCCGGGCAGCACGATGCCCAGTTCGGGCGAGATGACATGGGTGATGCCCTGATCCGGGTCGGTCACATCGAACAGGGTGATGCCCGCCGCGATGGCCGCGGCGCGGGTCTCGGTGATGAAAGCCTGTCCGCCCAGCATCAAAGTCTTGTCGCCACGGCCGGGGCGGGTATCGACGATATGGTCCATCACCGCAAAGACGCGGCGCGGATCAACCACCGGCCGCCCCGCCGATGCCATGCTTTTAAGCGCCGATGCCCCGGTGCGTTCATGCAAAAACACCCGGTCAATCGCCACCAGATCCGATCCTGCGGGTGTGGTGGCGGTGACATGCGCGTCCCAGATCTTGTCGGCCAAGGTGAGCGGCAGCGTGAGGGCCATTACGCCGCACCCCCCAGATCGACGATGACCTTGCCGCTGGACGCGCCCGAAAGCAGGCGTTCGACCGCATCGTAAATGCCTTCGAGGCCGGAAAAGCGCGGCGTGTCGAAATGCACCTTCACCTTGCCCTCGGCATAGAGCGCGAAGAGTTTTTCGCGGGCTTCGGGCCAATGCGGGGTCAGCAGGCCGTTCATGAAGCCGCGCACAGAAGCGCCCTTGTAATAGATCGCGTTGGCGATGCGCGGGCCGCTGATGATTTCGGGCACGCCGTTGAGATCGGCCGCCGCGCCGCCCACCACCAGCCGCCCATGGTTGGCCAGATTGGCAAGGAAGGCGTCGAAGATCGCGCCTGAAACGGTATCGACCGCCACATCAATGGCATTGGGATATTCGCTGCCCAGCACCATGGCGACATCCTCGGCGCGATAGTCGATCACCCGCGTGGCGCCCAGCGAGCGCACGAAAGCGGCCTTTTGTGCGCCCCCGCAGACCGCCACGACATGGCATCCGCGCGCCGCCGCGATCTGGACGAGGAAATGGCCGAGGCCCCCCGCCGCCGCCGAAATCGCCACTGTCTCGCCCGGCTGCAATTGCCCGATGACGTCGAGCGCGACCATCGCCGAAACCCCGGTGCTGCACAGCGCCAGCCAGTCGGGATCGGCCGAGGGAACCTTCAGGAAATTGGCGGCGGGCGCGATATTGGCCTCGCGGTATCCGCCGGTAAAGCGCGTGGTGACCACCGCATCGCCCGGTGCGAAATCGGCAACGCCTTCGCCCACGGCCTCCACCACGCCCAGCGCCTCGACCCCGGTGTAGGTGGGCAGGGCGATCTTCACGTAATCGACGGCGTCGCGCGCGATCTGCGTGTCGAAAATGCCGTTGATCCCGCAATAGAGGTTGCGCACGCGCAATTCCCCCGGCGCCGGATCGCTCAAGGGCAATTCCCGGATCACGCAACCTTCGCGGAACGAGGGGGCGATGGTTTCAAGCCGGATCGCGCAGTAGGTGTTCAAGCCGGAAGTGCTCACGCGGGAAAGCCCAGACAGCCGGGGTTCAACTGCCCCTTGGGATCGACCACCGATTTGACCGCGTCCAGCACGCGTAGGAAGGCCTCATCGCGGCTCTCGCGGTATTTGTACGAACGCCCGATCTGGAAATGGGCGCAGCCATAGCTCTCGGCAATCCGCTTCACCTTCTCGCGCGCGGCGGCGACCATGGCGCTCGCCTCGGGCGCATCGCCCAACTGCTTCAGGCGGGCCAGATGCGCGGGTTCGACCATGCTTTCATGCACCGGGCGATAGCCCTGCGGCCAGAAGAACACCGGTTCCATGCACACGGCATTGTTGTGCAGCGTGGAGAAGAGGAAGCCGGTGTGGATGCCAAGACGGTCGAATTCGCTCGCCATCTCGTCGAAATAGGCCTTGATGTCGGCAAACATCTTGGGCGCGTTCGACAGTGAGACCTGACCATGCACCGGAATCCAGCTTTCGCCCTCGGGCCCAAGGATCGAGTTGGGCGGGGGGAAAGGCATCGCGCGGATCACCTTGGCGATGGTGTTGGCGATTTCGACGCCGTCATATTGCGCGGCAATCTCGCGCGCCTTGGCGATGTCGGCGGCCACCGCTTCCTTGCAGCGACCCTCGGCGGTGATGTGGAGGGGATATTCCTCCTCCTCGATAAAGCTGCGCCCGGCGGTGGCGATCTTGAGGCCGGCCTTGAGCGCGCCGAATACCGACTTTTCCTTGGCCATCACCGCGCCCAGCGCTTTGACGTCGTTGGTCATGCCCATGCGGCGCATCCGCACCTTGGTCAGGCCCGGATCAAAGCCGCAGGTTTCCGAGGCGATCCCGGCGCGCGCCATTTCCGCCAGCGCCTCCAGCATGATCGGCCCGGTCTTGAAGCTGAAGCTGACCGAATCCTCGAACTGCGGGCGGCGCATCAGGCGGAAAGTGACCTCGGCCTTGAGGCCCAGCGTGCCCGCATCGCCCATGAACAGGCCCGCCAGATCAGGGCCGTAATGACGATAGAAGGGCGTTTCCCCATCCGGTCCGCGCGCTCCGGTTTTCAGCACGCTGCCATCGGCCAGCACCATCGTGATCGCAATCACGCTTTCGGTCGAGGTGCCGTACTGTGCGCAACCGAACATGGCATTATGGTTCGACAGACCGCCGCCGATGGTCGAATATATCCCGCTCATCGGCCCCCAGAACGGCAGGCGCAGGCCCAGCGGCTGCAACGCATCGTCGATGGCCTTCCACGAGATGCCCGCCTCGACGGTGATCGTCATATCCTCTTCGCGGATCGAAAGGATGCGGTTCATCCGCAAGGTGTCGATCGAAATGGTGGTATCGGTGGTCGGGATATAGCCGCTGGTATAGGTCATGCCCGCGCCGCGCGGGGCAAGGTCCACGCCCGCCTCGACCGCGACCTTGACCACGGCGGCCAGTTCGGCGGTATTGCCCGGCGAAACGATCAGCATCACCGTATGGTCCGATGCGCTCCAGATGTCTTCGCTGAACAGACGGCGGCTCGCCTCATCCTCGCGCAGATTGGCCTCGCCCACGATTGAGGCAAGGCGCGAACGCAGGTCGGCGGGGCAAGGGGCGGAAATTGTTGCGGTTTCCTGAGACATGACGGCCTTTCGGATCGAATGGGGTTTAAAATAGGCAAGTGGACCGGGCGGCGGGGGGCAGGCGGAAGATCTATCCTCCTGTCGGATGAAGCGATCAGGCCACGAGGGCCGCCGCCGACAGACCCGCGAGCCGCCCCAGCGTGACCGCCGTGCACAGCCCCATCGCGGGCAGATAGCCCCAATGAGCAGGCCCCGAGACGCTGCGCGCCGCGCCGCCTCCGGCAAACAGATTGGGCAATGGCGTGCCATCCTCGCGCAGCACGCGGGCCGCGCCGTCGATTTGCAGCCCGCCCTGCGTGTGATAGATCGCGCCCACCACCTTGAAGGCGGCCAAGGCGCCCTGCGGCGGGGCGGCATCGTCCCAGCATCGGCCCATGGTGTCGGGGCGGCCCTGCGCCTTGGCCTGCGCGGCTTCGGCCAGAGCGGCGGTCAGGGCCTCGGCAGGCACGCCGATGGACTGCGCCAGACAGGCCGCATCCGCGCCGCGTCGGGCCGCGTTCAGGCTGGCCAGCGTCTTCATTTCGGGCGTATAGGCCTGCGCCGCATCGATGCGTTCATCAAGGATGACCCAGCACGGCCCCCCTTGCGCCATCACCGGGTGGACCATCCCGGCAATGTCCTCGCTCTCGTCGCAGAACCGTTCGCCCGCCGCATTGACGATGATCCCGCCATCGACAATCACGCCCGGCACCACCGAAATCCCCTGCTGATCGGTCAGCATGGCATAGCCCTGATAGGCCCCCATATCGCCCAACGCGGCCCCCAGTTTCCGCCCCAGCAGGACGGCGGTGCCATCGCTGCCCTCATGCCCATTGTTGCGGGCCTCGGCCATCGAGGGGATATATTGCGCCAGCAGATCGTGGTTCGCCGCATAGCCCCCGCTGGCCAGGATCAGGCTCTCGCAGCCCACCTGCTCCACCGATCCATCGGGGCGGCGCAGGCTGACGCCCAACACGCGGCCCGCATCATCGGCATGGATTTCCACCAGCCGCGCGCCCAGCATCACCATCACGCCCTCATCCTCAAGGCGTTGGTGCAGCAGATCGACCATGTCCTGTCCGTCATGGCCGTGCCAGCCATGCATGCGATAGGTGGACAGGCCATAGGAGGGGCGGAAACCCATATCGAGTTCCCACGGCATCGACAGCCGCCCGGCCATCCAGTCCAGCGTCGGCCCGGAATGGTCGGCAATCGCGCGGGCGATGACCGGATCGGTGGCTCCGCGCGTCTTGGCGATGATGTCGTCGTAATAGGCATCGGCGCTGTCGCTGATGCCCTTGGCCGCCTGTGCGCGGGTGCCCGCCGCGCAGATCAGGCCCATCGACATGCCGGTCGTGCCCATGGGCCGCTCATCGGCCTCGACCAGCAGCACTTCGGCCCCGGCATCGCGGGCGGAAAGCGCCGCGATGCAACCGCAGGCGCCCCCTCCAACCACCAGTACGGGAATGGAAAATTCAAATTCCATTAGCCTGCGTCCCGCACCATATCGTCGGCCATCTCACCGCTGGCCACATCATCGGACAGGGTGGCGGCCTCGTTCTCCTGCTGGACGATGCGCAGGATGCGGGCGATATATTCCTGGTTCCACATCTGCCGCTCGGCGCTGGCCGAGGCGTCGGGGGCAAAGGTGTCGATCTCGCCTTCCACCAGAACGCCCTTGGCCTTGAGCAGGCGTTCCAGCGTATCGGCGCGCTGATGCGCCACGGCCAGCTCCTGCATCAGGCTCATGGTGATGGCCAGCACGCGCTCGACCTGCGGATCAAGGAAATAGGGGCGCTTGCCGGCGGGCTTGGCTCCGGCTTCGTTCAGGGCGTCGTTAAAGCTCATGCCACAGCTCCGATCACATGCCATGCAGCCTTGCGGCCATAATCCTCGGTGTTGTCCTCGGCGGCGTCGGGAAAGATCTCGCGGTCCACCACGCCATAGACGCCGCCATGGATGATCTTGGCCCGATCGAACCCGGCGCGTTCCATTTCCGCGTCCAGATCCATCTCGTGCATCCGGCTCCAGAAGGGCTCGTTGTTATAAAAGGCATCCCAGTCGCGCATGGCCTGCTCGAACAGGGGCATGTCGGGGGCATATTGCGGTTGTTCGACATGCAGCACGATGCCGCCGGGCCGCAGCAGGCGGTGGCTTTCGGCAAAGATGTTGCGCAGCGCGCGGGTCGACAGTTCGTGCAGGAACATGGTCGTCTGCACCCAGTCGAAGCTGCCATCCTCGAAAATGCCGGTCAGATCCTCGGCGCTGGCCTGAACAAAGCGGACATTGTTGATCCCCAGCGATTTCGCCCGCGCCAGACCATAGCGCAGCACCGGCGCGCCCAGATCGACAATCGTCAGTTCCGCATCGGGAAAGGCCGCCGCCAGCGGCAGGCTGGAATGGCCCACCGTGCCGCCGAATTCGAGGATCTTTTTGGGCGCGAAATCGGGCAGGTTTTTCTTCACCCACTGCACCACGGCATGCCCGCCGCCATCGGAATATTTGCCCAGCAAGCCGCCGGTGGTGACGAAACCGGCATGGTCGTAATTGGCGCCATTGGTGAAATCATCGGGTGCATATTCGCGGTGATAGCTGCCCGGCATGCAATGGTGATCGACCGCGGAAACATAGCGCGGGATCGCCAGCGCAGGGTTGAGCACCAGCCGGTCATCGCCTTCGATCAGCGCCTTGCCGCGTTCGTTCAGTTCTTCGCGCTGGCGGATCACGGTCCATCGGCCTGCCTGCTGGCGCTGCTCCATCGTCATGCGGCGCAGGGCCGACCATGTGCAGAACGCAGGGTCTTCCAGCATCGCCTTGCGCGCCTCGTGGCGGGTGGCGATGGGGCGGCCATGGGCGGCGGCAAAGCCGGGGGCGACCCGCGCGTCATAGGCGGCCTTGACGCCGGGCACGACGCGCGCGGCCAGATGGCGGTTCATCTGCGCCAGAAAATTGATCCGTTCGATCTCATCATGGCTGGTTTGCGGAAAGACGCCATGGCGGCCGATCACCCGATAATCGGGCGGGCCATCATAGGATGCGGCGGGGCTGTTCGGGCGCTTGGTTTCGGCCACGGGGCTTGTCCTTGATTGTGTTTGCCGGGATGGGGGATTGCCTGTCGCGTGGGGCAAACCTAGCCCGACGGGCCGCTTCATCCGAAAACCACCCCGGACCTGACCGACAGGCGGTCACACCGCCCCGCGCCCCTGCATCGCGCGGCCATTCCGGCCCAATTTCTCCGCCACACCCAGATGCGGAGAAGTGAGATGCGGATTTTCGCCCTGTTCAACCTGAAGCCCGGCGTGGACGAGGCCGCCTACACCGAATGGGCCAAGACGGTGGACCTGCCCACGGCCAACGGGCTGCCCTCGATTGACTCGTTTCGCCTGTTCAAGACCACCGGCCTGCTGGGCAGCGACGCTAAGCCTCCCTACAGCCATATTGAAGTGCTCGACATTGCAGACATGGACCAGTTCGGCCGCGATGTGGCCACCGAGGCGATGCAGGCCGTGGCCGCCGCGTTTCAGGGCATGGTGGACGTGACCTTCATCACCACGGATGAGATCGTCGCATGAGCGGTCGTTTCGCGGGCAAGGTGGCGGTGGTCACCGGCTCGGGCCGCCGGGGCGGTCTGGGCGAGGCGATCGCGCGACGGCTGAGCGAGGAGGGCGCAACCCTCGTCATCTCCGACATTGGCACCAGCCGCGATGCCGCCACACCCGACAGCATGATCGGCGGCACGGATGAGATGAAGGCCATCGCCGCGGACCTGCCTTCGCCTGCCAGCACCTGCGTCTGCGATGTGCGCGATCCCGACAGCGTTCGGGCGCTGGCCGAACATGCCGTGGCCGCGCATGGCGGGCTGGACATCTGGGTCAACAATGCGGGCATCGGTTATATCATGAAGCCGCTGGCCGAAGTTTCGCCCGATGACTGGCGCGCGGTGATCGACGTCAATCTGACCGGCGCGTGGTTTGGCCTGCAGGCCGCCGCAGAGGTCATGGTGCGCCAAGGGCGCGGCGGGCGCATCATCAATATCGCCAGCCAGGCCGCCAAATCGGGCTTTCCCCATGCGCAGGCCTATACCGCCTCGAAACACGGGCTGGTGGGCCTGACCCGCTCGGCCGCCATCGAATTGGGCGAGCATGGGATTACCGTCAACAACGTCTGCCCCAACCATGTGACGACCGGGCTCGGCGCATGGCAGAACGAGCATTTTGCGCAGCTTCAGGGCATCAGCGTCGAGGAATATCTCAAGCGCATGGCCGCGCGCATTCCGCTGGGCCGCCCCGGTCTGCCGGGCGATACGGCGGGCGCGGTGGCTTTCCTGTGCAGCGATGACGGAGCCTATATCACCGGCGAAAGCATGAACGTGTCGGGCGGCGAGGAGCCGCATTGATGGCCCAAAATCCCGCTGAAATCCTTGTCGATCATGCGCTGGGCCTGCGCTGGGCCGATGTGCCGGGCGCGGCGCGCGAAAGGGCACTGGCTTTCCTGCATGACACGTTGGCGGTGGGCGTGGCAGGGGTGGGCGCGGCCCACGCCGATGCGGTGCTGACCATGGCGAAGGGCTGGGGCGCGGGGCGTGTGGCGGGCGTGCTGGGGCGGCCCGGCCTGCGCCTGCCGGTGGGTTCGGCGGCCTTTGTGAATGCCTATCAGATCCATGGGCAGGAATTTGACTGCGTCCATGAACCTGCCGTGCTGCACCCGATGGCCACTTTGCTGGCGGCGCTGCTGGCCGAGGCGGCGCGGGGCGTGCCGGTCAGCGGCGAACAATTCCTGACCGCGATTGTGGCGGGGGTCGATGTTTCGGTCACGCTGGGTCTGGCGGCCCCCGGGCCGCTTAAATTCTTTCGTCCCGCAACGGCGGGGATCTTTGGCTGTGTGGCCGGGATCGCAGCGATGCTTGGGTTGGGGCGCGAGATGGCGCTCGATGCCTTTGGCCATGCCCTCGCGCTGGTTTCGGGCACGATGCAGGCCCATCTGGAGGGCAAGCCCGCGCTGCCGGTACAGGTGGCGGCGGCCGCGCGCAATGCGCTGGTGGCGGTCGATCTGGCGCGGGGCGGGATGCCGGGGGTGCGCGATCCGCTCACCGGGCCTTTCGGCTATTTCCCGCTGATGGAAGTGCGCGAGGAACTGGACGCGGCCATCGCCCTGCTGGCGCAGGGCCACCGGATTGCCGAGGTAAGCTGGAAGCCTTTCCCCACCGGCCGCGCGGGCCATGGCGGGATCGTGGCGGTGCAGCGACTGATGGCGCGCGGGCTGCTCGCGGAAAATGTGACGGCGCTGGAATATCACGCTCCGTCGCTGATCCATCGCCTTGTGGGCCGCCCGGCCAAGCCGGGGATGGAGGTGGCCTATGCGCGACTGTGCCTGCCCTATCTGGCGGCCAGCGTGCTGGTGCGCGGAGGCATCGGGCTGGGCGATTTCACGCGTGCGGCGCTGGACGATCCGGCGGTGCTGGCCATGGCGCGGCGGATTGCCGTGGTGGCCGATGACAATCCCGATGCGGCGGCCTTTGTGCCCGCCCGCGCCATGGCGATCCTGAGCAATGGCACGCAGATGATCGAGGATGTTTCGGCCCAGCTCGGCTCGCCCGCATGGCCTTTGTCGGCCCTTGAACAAGAGGCCAAGGCGCAGGCCTGCCTCGATTTTGCCGGTCTTGGCGCGCAGGCTGCGCCTCTGGCCGATGCCATTGTCGGGTTGGAGGCCGCGCCCGACGCGCTGGCCGCGATCTGCGCTGCGGGAGTGATGGGATGACCTTGCTGAAATGCGCCACGCATGTTGTGGCCGATCTGGATGACGCGGTGGCGCGCTATGCCGCATGGATGGATTATGCCGTGGTGGAGCGCGGACTGGTCGATGACGGGCTGGCCGCGCTGTGGATGGCGCCTGCCGGTGCGGGGCGGCGCTATGCGCTGATGCAGCCCGCTTCGGGCGCGCAGACTTTCCTGCGCTTTGTCGAGGGCGATGTGGTGGAGGATTACGCCCCCATCCGCTCCTATGGCTGGGCGGCGATTGAGCTTTGCGTTACCGATGTCGAAGCGGTGAATGCGCGGATGATGGCCTCTCCTTTCGAGATCATCGGCCCGCCCAAGCCTTTGGACGGTTTCGCCATCGTCAAACCGATGCAGGTGAAGGGCGCGGACAAGGAAGTGGTCTATCTGACCCAGATCCTTGCGCCCGGCGCCGAACATGGCCTGCCCGCGCCGCAATCGCTGGTGGACCGGCCCTTCATCATGGTGCTGGCCTGCCCCGATCTGCGCGCGGCGATGGATTGGGCGCGCGATGTACTGGGGCTGGAGGTGATCGATCCGGTGGCGATCCGCTATTCGATGATCGCCAAGAGTTTCGACCTGCCCGAGGGTCAGAAGACCGAGATTTCGACCGGGCGCTGGGGCGATCACGTCTTTCTGGAATTTGACCAATATCCGCAAGGCGCATGCCCGCGTCCGCGCATCGAGGGCCAATTGCCGCCCGGCGTTGCCATCACCACGATGGAGCATCCCGATTTCGCGCGTCTTTCGCCCCATTGGGCTGTGCCGCCCGCCCCGCGTCAGGGCCTGCTGTATCAGGGCCGCCGCACCGGCATGTTGCTGACGCCTGAAGGCGCGCTGCTGGAGGTGATCGAAGCGTGATCATCCGCCGCGCCTTTGCCGATCTGCCCCATGGCCAGATGCATTATCGCCATGCGGGCGAGGGGTGTTTCGCGGGCGTGGCGGATGCCTTGCTGGTGCTGCATCCCTCGCCTGTGTCCTCGTGGCAAATGGTGCGGATGGTCGAAGGGCTTGCCCCGCTGGGCCGGGTGATCGCGCCCGATACGGCGGGTTGCGGCGACAGCGACCCTCTGCCGCAGGAGGCGCCCGCCATCACCGATTATGCCGCCGCCCTGCGCGATCTGATGGATGCGTTGGGGCTGGGGCGGGTGCTGGTTTACGGGATGCATACCGGGGCGGCGATTGCGGCGGAATTGGCCATTCTGGCCCCGGATCGCGTGGCAGGCGTGGTGGCCGACGGCCTGTCCGATTTCCATGGCGATGGGCTGGAGGAAGTCCTCACGCATTACGCCCCGCCTTTCCCGGCTGATCTGGATGGAGCCGGTCTTGCCCGCCTGTTTCAATTCTGTCGCGACCAGTTTCTGTTCTTCCCATGGTATGCGCGCAGCGGGGCCGCCCGCCGCGACACCGGCCTGCCGCCGCCCGATGATCTCTATGGCTGGGTTGGCGAGGTGTTGAAGGCGCGCGGTTCCTATGCCCGCGCCTATCACGCCGCCTTTCGCTGGCGAGGGCGCGAGAGGCTGCCGCTGGTGGCCTGTCCGATGGTGATCACCTGCGGGGCCAATGACCCGCTCTATGCTGCAACCGAAAATGTGGCGCGCGATACGGGGGTGGGCTTGCGCCCGCTGCCCCGGTTTGATGCGCCTGATTATGCCGTCGCGCGCCGCGATCTGATCCTTGCGCTGGTCCCGCCTGATTCCGGTGCCTGATTCCGGGCCAGCCTGACATTCACGGAGAATTTCCCAATGCAACAGCATCGCACCATCACCGGCAAGATCCTCTACACCTCGCGCAAGCCGGGGCGTGAGGGCGAGGAGCGCGGGCGCGAATATTTCACCTGGACCCATCACGCAGACGGCAAGAAGACCTTGCGCGCGCGCTGCGAGATCGACGAACCGGCCCCCACTGTCCACCGCGACATCACCTACAGCATGGACGAAAATGACATGCCGATGGACTGCTTCGTCCGTCTGGTGATTGGCGACAAGTTCATGGGCTCGGGCTGGTTCCGTTTCACCCCCGATATGGTCGAATGCGAAAGCTATGGCCCCAGCATCGGCCGCCTGTCGCAGCGTATGCCGATCGAGGGAGAATTCGACGGCTTCGGCACTCACCCCATCGTGGCCGACGCCTATATCACTCGCAAGATCGACCGCGCCACCACCGAGCCGCGCAATTTCCGCTGCTTCCTGCCCTCGCCCGACCATCGCGGGGCCACGCCCCCGGTGATCGCCGAAAGCGTGATGCGGCTGGGCTATCTGGGGCAGGAAACGATCACCGTTCCGGCCGGAACCTTTGATTGCCACAAGTTTGAATTCACCGATCCGCATGGCGCGATGGTCTCTGGCGGCCAGCCCCATCCGCCCTATGAACTCTGGGTCACGGCCGATGAGGATGGGATCTTCGTTCAGGGCGGCGTGGGCGGCTATATGCAGACCTGGTACGAACTGGTCGAGCTGTCACGCTGATGGGCGCGCCGTTGGACAGCAGCCCGGTCGACAGCGCCAAGGGCTGGAGCGTCGTTCTGGCCGGGATGGTGGGCATCGCGCTGGGGCTCAGCCCGGTGCCTTTCTACACCATCGGGATGTTCGCGCCCGAACTGGCGCGGGCCTATGGCTGGACCTTTACCCAGCTCATGACCTGCCTGACGGTGCAGACGACGGTGGTGGTGCTGTCGGGGCCGTTGTCGGGCTTTGCGCTGGACCGGTTCGGCGCGCGGGCGGTGGCGCTGTGGTCGGTGCCTTTGTTTGCGCTCTCCTTCATGAGCCTGGCGCTGACCAATGGTTCCTTGCCGCTGTTTTATGCGCAATGGGCGGTCATGGGGTTGGTTGGTGCGGGCACGCTCAACGCCACATGGACACGGTTGGCCAATGCGTGGTTTTTCCGCCATCGCGGCCTTGCCATCGGGCTGGTCAGCGCGGGGACGGGGATCACCGGATTTGCGATCAAGCCCTTTGCGGCATGGCTGATCGGCCATTATGGCTGGCGGATGGGCTTTGCGGTGATCGGGGCACTGCCGCTGGTGGTGGCATGGCCTCTGGTCTTTGCGCTGTTTCGCGCGCCGCCGGGCGAGGAAATGCGCAGGGCGGACAGGGTGGGATTCGAACCCACGGTATGGGCGGTGATGGGCACGCGGCCCTTCTGGCTGATGGCGACGGCGTTTCTGTTGCTGCCCTTTGCCTTGACCGCGCCGATCCCCAATCTGGAAAATATCCTCAAAACGCAGGGCTTTTCCCTGCCGCAGATCGGCGCGGTGGCCTCGGCCTTCGGGCTGGCGGTGGTGGCCGGGCGCGTGGGCGGAGGCTGGGTGCTCGACCGGGTCTGGGCGCCGGGGGCGGCGTTTGGGGTGCTGCTGCTGCCGATGGCGGGCAATTGGCTGTTGGCCGGGCATGGGCTTTCGCCGGGCATGGCCACGCTGGCGATCATCGGCATGGGGCTGGGTTCAGGGTTTGAATTCGACCTGCTGGCCTATCTGGTCGCGCGCTATTTCGGGGCGCGGCATTATGGCGCGATCTATGGCTTTTTCTATGTGATGATCGCGATTGGCGCCGGGATTGGCCCGGTGGCGTATGGCAAGGTGTTCGATATGACCGGCGCTTATAGCGCCGCGCTGATGGGCGGAATCGGCTGCCTTGTGCTGGCGGCGCTGTTGCTTTTGGCGCTTGGCCCCTATCCGCAGGAGAAGGCGGGCGACTAGGCCCGCCTGCGCGCTGTTTATTCCGAAACGCGGATCAGGATCTTGCCGACATGGCTGCCTGATTTCAGATGAGCATAAGCCGCCGGGGCCTCGTCAAAGGCAAAGGTGCTGTCGATCACCGGCTGGATATTCTGCTGCTCGATGGTGCGCACTAGGCGGGCCAGCATCGCGCGGCTGCCCTCGGCAATGCCTTTGAGGACAAGGTTCTTGTAGATCACCAGGCCGACATTGATCGCCGGGGCACCCTCGCGCGGGGCCACGCTGATAAAGCTGATGCGCGCATTGGCGGCGGCGGCGAGGATCGATTTGGCATGGGTGTCATAGCCGCCGGTCTCGACGATAATGTCCGCGCCCGCGCCGCCGGTGGCCTTCATCACCTCGGCCTCCCAATCGGGATTTGTGCGATAGTTGATGGTGATATCCGCGCCCAGCTTGCGCGCCAGTTCGAGCTTTTCATCGCTGGACGATGTGATGATAACCCGCGCCCCATGCGCCTTGGCGATTTGCAGCGCCCAGATCGCCACGCCCCCCGTGCCCAGCGCCAGAACGGTGTCGCTGGCCTTGATCTGGCCGACCTCGACCACCGCGTGCCATGCCGTCAGCGCCGATGAGGCGAGCGGGGCGACCTGTTCATCGGACAGGCTTTCGGGCACCTTGACCAGCGCGGCGGCGGGAACGCGAATATATTCGGCCAGCCAGCCATCATGGGTGATGCCGTAATCCACGCCGAAATGGCCGAGCGAGAAAGCCCCGTCGATCCAGTTGACGAAATGAGCAAAGACCGCCCGGTCGCCCAAGGCCAGACCGGAGACGCCTTCACCCAGTTCTACCACCTCGCCCACGCCTTCGGAGACGGGGATGCGGTTTTCCGCCTTTTTCGCGCCATAGCGGCCTTCAAGCACCTGAATGTCGCGGTTGTTGAGCGCGACGAGGCGGGTTTTGAGCAGCACCTCGCCAAAGCCGGGTTTGGGCGTTTCGCGCGTGACGGCGTGCAGGCTGTCCAGCCCGGTTTGCGGGCCGATTTCATAGGCTTTCATGTCGGATTATCCTTGGTTTGCCGTAAAGGCATCGAAAATGTCGCCGCCGCGCGCGAACCATGTGTCGGGGCGGGCGGCCAGATCGGCCAGCAGCCCTTCGAACGCATCCATCCGATAGGGCAGGCCGATGATATAGGGCGTGAGATGGAGCGGCAGCATCCGCCCGCCGCCCTGCGCCTGTGCCTCGGCGCTCAGCCAATCATGGGCGTCGAGCACCTGCTGCGCATAGGAATCGACCGACTGCTGCTGAACATTGATGATCTGGCGGTCGGACAATTCGTGGTTGAGCGGGATGTTCACGAGCCCATTGCTGAAGGCAAAGGGCATTTCGTCATTCGCCCAATCGACGCAGTAATCGACGCCCGCCTCCTTCAGCAGATCGAGCGTGGCAAAACTTTGCGAGCGGGCGATGGAATGCCACCCGCGCGGACGCCGGCCTGTGGCCTGCTCCAGCGTGGCAAGGCTCTCGGCTATCAGCGCGCGTTCCTGCTCCACCGGCAGGGTTGAGGCGATGGTGCCGTTCATGTCGGTGCTGTGGGCGATGATCTCGTGGCCCGCGCTCAGAATATCCGCGATGATCTGGGGATAGCGCTGGGCAATCGCGGCATTGACCGCAACGCTGACCTTGGCCCCCACCTTATCAAAGGCATCGAGCAGCCGGTAAAAGCCCACCCGCGTGCCATATTCGCGCGAGGTGTAATGGCGATAGTCGGGATAGGCGGTCTGCATATGGCCCGGCGCGCGGAAGGGCGTGTCGGAGGGGGTAATCGGAAACCATTCGAGGCTGACCGTGAACCACACCGCCACCCGCCGCCCGCACGGCCATGCCAGAGGCGCGCGCTTGGGCAGGGGCGCGTAAGGGTAAAGCGCGTGGTCATAGCCCAGTCCGCGCTTGGCATATTCCAGATAGGTTGGGTCGAGGCTCATTGTCCGCCCTCCTGCGCGTCATACCATGCATCGGCGATATCGCCCGCTCGCGTGATCCACGCGCGTCCGCCTTCTCCGGCATCCGCCGCGATATGGCGCAACACTTCCTCAAACGGCCCAATGCGATGGGGCTGGCCGATCAGATAGGAATGGAGCGGGATGCACATCACCGTGCCGCTTTCCTCCGCCGCCAGGCGCTCATATTGCCGGATCAGGGTCTGGGCATATTCGCGCGGGCTCATATTATAGATGAAGAAGCCGTAGTGGTCGTTGACCTCTAGGCTGTAGGGCATGGAAATCAGGCGGCCTTTTGCGACCTTCACGGCAAAGGGCTGATCGTCGTGATAGAGGTCGCAGGTGTAATCCATGCCATATTCGGCAATCAGATCCAGCGTGCGCGGAGTATGCGTCAGCGCAGGGGCCAGCCAGCCCCGGATCGTTTGCCCCGTGGCCTCGCGCACGGTGCGGATCGAATCCTCGATGATCGCGCGCTCTTGGGTCTCGTCCATGCCATAGGAGTAGCGGGTGTTGTAAATGCCATGGCTGAAGAACTCCCAGCCGCGCGCATTGGCGTCGGCCACCACATCGGGGTGGTGCTGACACAGCGCCACCGACAGGCTGACCGAGCCGGGAAAGCCATGTTTGCTCATCACATCGGCCATGCGCCAGTGGCCCACGCGATTGGCATGGTCGCGGTGAGCATAGCCGACCACATCGGGGTGGGGCTTGGCCCATGATTTGCGATGCGGATTGGCGGGCGGGTCGATCTCGTAATATTCCAGATTGGGCGAGATCCACACCGCCACCTTCTTGCCGCCCGGCCAAGCGAAAGGCTTGCGCGCGCGATAGCGCTGGAATTCATAGAGTTCCGGGTCTGGGGCGCCTTCACGCATCGGGGCGGCCCTCCAGCCAGTCGATCACGCTCTGCACCGGCTCAACATCGGCATATTTCAATTGCAGGTCGGTCAGATTGGCGAAGTGATAGGACTCATGCTTGTCCGCGCAGGTCTCGATGGGAACGATGGTGCGATAGCCGCGCGAGAGCGAATCCACCGCGCCCGCGCGCACGCAGCCCGATGTGCTGCCACCGGTCATCACCACCGTATCGACCTTGTGCCACACCAGCAGGCTTTGCAGCGGCGTTTCGAAAAAGGGCGAGGGCATACGCTTGGTATAGACCGCATCGCCTGGCGCAATGTCGCAGCGGCTGTCGAAGGCGTGGCGGTCGCTGTCATATTTGATGTTTTGCAGGGAATCGGGCGTGTTGGTCCGCGTGCCCCACACGCCCGCGTCGCTGGCATCCTCGGCATAGGCCACATGGGTCCAGATCACCGGCATACCCTTTTGCCGGGCCAGCGCGGAGATTGTGTTCACATACTCGATCTGGCGCGGATCGGTTTCATAGGCGGTCTTATACCGGTCGATCCGGGTATAGGCGTTTTGGAAATCGATGTTCACAATCGCCAGCTTTTCCCCAAAGCCGAATTTGGCGCGGGCGGGATTGGCCATCACCTCCTCGAAGATCTGGCGCGCGGTCTTGCCGTCGCTCACCATTTTCGTGCCGATTATGTCCATGGGGGGCCTCTTGCTGGAATGGGGTTCGCGCCGCAGGCTGGCCTTTTGCGCGCCGCTTTGGCCACTGCGGCCCCGATTTTGTCCGCCCACCGGAAAAAGCGGGCAAGCCGCCTTGCCGGTGCGCGAGGCTGCCGCGCACATCCGGGTGCGAAACCGGCCTAGGGGAAAACAGGCGTGACAAAGAAACGCAGGATTATGGGCGCTTTGCTGGCGCTGAGCCTGAGCAGGGGAATGGCGTATGCCGCCCCGGTCCGCGAACAGGCCCCCGTGGTGCTTTGGCCACAGGGCGCGCCCGCATGGGCCGGATCGCTGAAAATTCCGGTGCAGGAGGAGGCGCGCGATGGCGGGCAGAGGCTGTGGAATGTAAGCCAGCCCACGCTTCAGGCTTTTCTGCCGGAAAAGGGCAATGGAGCGGCGGTGATCGTGGCGCCGGGCGGGGGCTTCCGCTTCCTCTCGGTCCAGAGTGAGGGCATTGCCGTGGCGCGCTGGCTGGCCGCGCATGGCACCGCTGCTTTTGTGCTGAAATATCGCGTGGTCCAGATCGCGCCGGGCGAAACCGAGGCGGCGATGCACAAGCGGATGAACGCCGAAATCGGGATCGAACAGGCGGGCGAGGCGGCGCTGGCCGATGGGCGGCTGGCGCTGCGCTATCTGCGCGCCCATGGGGCCGATTACGGCATAGATCCGCACCGGATCGGCGTGGTGGGCTTTTCCGCCGGGGGCCATGTCGCGGGCATGTTGGCCCATGAGGCAAGGCCGGAGGATCGCGCCGATTTCGTCGGGCTGATCTATGGCCTGCCCTTTACCAAGGTGACGCCGCCCATCCCGGCGGCCAATTTGCCCTTTCCCCCCGGCACGCCCAAGGAGCCGTGGCTGCAACCCAAGCCGATCCCCGCGCCCGATGCGCTGCCGCCGATCTTCATCGCCATGGCGCAGGATGATCTGGCCGTGGGACAGGGCGTCCCGGATTATTACGCCAAGCTGTTTGCCGCCGGCTATCGCCCCGAAACCCACCTTTATGCGCGCGGGGGCCATGGCTTTGGCATGAAGGGAACCGGCACCACGGTGGACCATTGGATCGAGGAATTCGATTGGTGGATGCAACAGGTGCTGGCCGACAAGAGCGAGAAGAGGACGAAATGATGGATCTGAAACTGGCCGAGCCTGCGCTGCTGCGCGATGCGGCATTTGTGGGCGGTGTATGGGTTGCGGGCGCGGCCAGTATCGCCGTTACCAACCCGGCCGATGGTGAGGTTGTCGGCCATGTGCCCGATCTGGGCGAGGCCGAGACGCTGTTGGCGCTTGATGCCGCCGTGCCTGCGCAGGCCGCATGGGCGCGCGTGACGGGCAAGGGGCGCGGGGCCGTGCTGCGCCGCTGGGGCGAATTGATGATGGACCATCAGGAGGACCTGGCCCGCATCATGACCGCCGAACAGGGCAAGCCTCTGGCCGAGGCGCGCGGCGAGGTGGCCTATGCGGCCAGCTTCCTCGAATGGTTTGCCGACGAGGCGCGGCGGATCACCGGCGACGTGCTGACCCCGCATCAGACCGACCGCCGCATCCTTGTGCGCAAGGAGCCGGTGGGCATCGTGGCCGCCGTCACGCCGTGGAATTTCCCGCTGGCGATGATTACGCGCAAGGCCGGGCCTGCGCTGGCGGCGGGCTGCGCGATCATCATCAAGCCTTCGGAACTGACGCCTTTGTCGGCGCTGGCTCTGGCCTATCTGGGCGAGCAGGCGGGCGTTCCGGCGGGCGTGCTGTCGGTCATCACCGGGCAGGCCGCGCCCATCGGCAATGTGCTGACCGGCGACAAGCGCATCGCCAAATTCACTTTCACCGGATCGACGGGCGTGGGCAAGAAGCTGGCCGCGCGCTGCATGGAGACCGTCAAGCGGGTCAGTCTGGAGCTGGGCGGCAATGCGCCCTTCATCGTGTTTGACGACGCTGATCTCGACGCCGCGGTCGAAGGCGCGATTGCCAGCAAGTTTCGCAATGCAGGGCAGACCTGCGTCTGCGCCAACCGCCTGATCGTGCAATCGGGCATTTACGATGCCTTTGCCGCTGCGCTGGCCGCGCGGGTGGCGGGACTGAAGGTTGGGCCGGGCCTTGCAGGGCCATCTGATCAGGGACCATTGATCGACGCGCGGGCTGTGGAAAAGGCCCGCGCTCATGTCGCCGATGCCGTGGCGCGCGGTGGGCGGGTGTTGACCGGCGGTGCGCCGGTGGCGGGGGGCGGCACGTTTTTTGCCCCTACCGTCATCACCGGGGTTCCGGCCGACGCCTTGCTGTGCCGCGAGGAGACGTTCGGCCCGGTGGCCGGTCTGGTGCGGTTTGAAACCGAGGAGGAGGCGATCGCCATCGCCAATGACACCGATGCGGGTCTGGCCTCCTATCTCTTCACCCGCGATTACGAGCGCGTGTGGCGCGTGCCCGAGGCGCTGCGCTATGGCATGGTGGGGGTCAATACGGGCCTGATTTCCACCGAGGTCGCGCCCTTCGGCGGGGTCAAGGAATCGGGCATGGGCCGCGAAGGGTCGCATTACGGCATGGACGATTATCTCAATTTAAAGATGGTCTGTCTGGCCGTGGCGGGCTGACGGGTTGCCGCCCCGGCGCGCGCCGGGGCGGCCTCAAATCAGGCCCAGAGGTCCGGCTCGTGCCCCATCTGGGCATGGGCGGGGCGGGGGATGCCAAGATTGTCGCGCAGCGTATCGCCTTGATATTCAGTGCGGAACAATCCGCGCTTTTGCAGGATCGGCACCACCTGATCCACAAAATCCTCAAGCCCCCCCGGCAGGTAATTGGGCGAAAGCGAGAAACCATCGGCAGCGCCCGCGCGGAACCAGTCCTCCATCATGTCGGCCACCTGTTCCGGCGTGCCCGCCATCGAGAAACTGGCGCGGCTGACCGTCGCGCGCTTGGCCAATTGACCCAGCGTCAGATCCTCGGCGCGCGCCATGCGGACGAGTTCCTGCTGCACCCATTGCCCGCCATTGGTCAGGGGAATGTCGGGCATTTTATCATCGGGACCATAATCGGACAGGTCGAACCCGATCTGCATCTGCAAGGTGGCCCATGCCAGCGCATCGGGGATCAGGTGGAGCAATTCCTCCTGCGCCGCGCGCGCCTCGGCCTCGGTCGAGCGGACCAGCAATTGCACCGAGGGCAGCACTGCCATATGCGCAGGATTGCGGCCAAACGCCGCCGCCCGCGCCTTCATATCGTCGTAAAAGGCGACGGCCTTGTCCTTGCTGCTCTGCGCAGTGAACACCAGATCGGCGGTGCGGGCCGAGAGCGCGCGCCCCGGCCCCGATCCGCCCGCTTGCACGATCACCGGATGCCCCTGCGGCGGGCGACCGACATTGAGCGGCCCGGCCACGTTGAAAAACCGCCCCTTGTGGTTCAATTGCCGCAGCCTGGCCGGGTCGAAATAGCGCGCGCTGGCCTTGTCGCGCAGGACGGCATCGTCCTCCCAACTGTCCCACAGGGCCTTGACCACATCGACGAATTCCTCCGCGCGTTCATAGCGCAGATCGTGGTCCATCAGCCTGTCATGGCCGAAATTGCGCGCCTCGCTGTTGCCTGCGCTGGTCACCACATTCCATCCGGCACGGCCCTTGGTGATATGGTCGAGGCTGGCCATGCGGCGCGCCACGGCATAGGGTTCGTTATAGGTGGTCGATACCGTGCCGATCAGGCCAATGTCGCTGGTGACCATGGCAAGCGCCGCCAGCAGGGTGGTCGGCTCCAGCTTGCCCGCGTAATCGGTGGCGGCATAGGCGTCGCGGCCCTTTATCATGGGCAGGCCTTGCTGATCGCCGGAGAAATAGCAATGCAACTTGCCCCGCTCGGCGGTTTTGGCAAGACGGACGTAATGGTCGACATCATGCTGGTCGGCATCGGCGCCATAGCGCCACCCGCCCGGATGCGCGCCGCTGTTATGGATAAAGGTGGCCAGCACCATCTGGCGGCTGTTCATGGGTTTTCGTCCTTTTGAGAAGAAGCGGATGCCGCGCGCCATGCGGCGGCAAAGCAAAGCGAGGAAAGCAGCAGAAACGGCACGCCTACGCGCAGGAAGGCCAGGCCAAGATCGCCAGAGCCGCCACCGGCCAGCGCCATCACCCACGGCCCGCCCGCGCCCGCGATGATCGCGCTGCACAGGCCCAGCATGGCCATGCCAAAGCCGCGCATCGTGTTGGGCAGAATGTCCTGAAGCGTGGTGTTCATCGCGACATTGATCATTGGCATGGCGATGCCGATCATCCCCAGCATGGCCAGCGAGAGACGATAATCGGGCGCGAAACTGGCGAAAGCGGCGGGCAGGCCCAGTAGGGGCAGCGCGCAGAGCAGGGGAATGCGCCCCGCCCGGCCACTCGACAGGCGCGAGTCTGCCAGCAACCCGCTGATCAGATAGCCCGACACCCCTGTCACCAGCAGCATCAGCCCCAGCGCCCCGCTGAAAGCCGCGATCGGCAGGCCATAGTGGCGGGTCAGGAAAGGCGCGGTCCACATGGTGATGCCCAGCAGTGCGACATAGAACAGGCAGAAGCCCAGATAGAGCGGCACGACCAAAGCCCGCCTTGTCCATAGCGCGCCCAGCTTGGCGGCCATATGGGCGCTATCCTCGCGCGCGGCGGCGTGGCGCGTGGGTTCCTGCGCGGTCAGCAGCAGCAGCGAGACGACAGGCCCGCCCAGACCGCACAGGACAAAACACGTCCGCCATGCCTCCAGCGCCCCGAAATGGGGCAGAGTGATGGCAATGCCATGGCGCAGGATCATGCCCGGAATGACCGACGACAGGCCCGAACCGATGCTGGCCCCGATGAAATAGACCGCCATCGCCCGCCCGCGCCTTGCGGGCGCAAACAGATCCGCGATCAGTGACAGGGCGGCGGGCGCAATTGCCGCCTCTCCCAATCCCACCACCATGCGCGCGGCAAAGAAGCCGGCGAAACTGGGCGCAAGGCCGCAGGCGATGGTCGCCGCGCTCCACAGCGCGATGGCGCCCGCCACCAGCCGCCGCCGATCACGATGATCGACCAGCCAGCCCAGACCAAGCCCCAGCACCGCCGAAAGCAGGCTGTAGGCCATGCCCATCAGCAAGCCCATCTGCGCATCACCAATGGCGAAACTCTTGCGGATCGGTTCGGCCAGCACGCCGACAATCGCGCGGTCGATGCTGTAGAGATTGGCGCCCAGAAACAGGAGCAGCATGGGCCAGATCACCTGTCGCGCCGGGGGATATTCGCGCATGGGTCGGGTCACTCCACCGGCACAGTGCGGCCGTCGATACAGGCCAGCAGGCGGCCATCGGGGTTGTTGAGGATTTCGACCTGCCCATCCTTGAGGTAGATGATATCCTCGAAATGGAATTTGCCGATATCCGGCCCGATCCATGGCAGATCGCAGGAAATCACCATGCCATCGACCAACTCGAACGTGTGCATCCCGCCATTGGGGTGCGGGTGGTCGGTGTGTTCCAGCCCCACTGAATGCAGGCCGCAGCCGCGAAATTCGGGGTTTCCCGCGGCCTGAATAGCGGCGGTCACGGCCTTTTCGACATCGGTGGAAAGCGCGCCCGCACGGAAATGGGGCAGGGCCGCCCGCCAGCCCAGACGGGTGGCGTTGAACACGCGCAATTGCTCTGCATTGGGCATGCCGATGACAGCGGTGCGGCCAATGTCGCTGGTATAATGGGCAAATTCGGTGGTGGCGTCGAAGGTGACGGTATCGCCGGGCAGGAGCGTGGCGGTTTTATCCAGACGCCCAAAGCCGGGGCGATAGGGGGTAATCAGTAGGAACACCGGCCGCGCCCCGCCCAAGGCGGCGGCGGACCAGAACACGCGCTCGGCCTCGGCGCAGGTGGCGCCCGTCGCGATGGCTTCGGCGCTGATCTGCAGGGCCAGTTCGGTTTTGCGACTGGCGGCGCGCATATGGCCCATTTCCTCGGGTGTCTTGACCATGCGAATGTCGCGCAGGAAATCGCGCGCGCCCACCGCCTCGATCGCCCCGCCCAGCATTTCGGCCACATCCAGCCCCAGCCCGCGATCCTCAAAGGCGATGCGTGCGCCGCCGGTCGCAAGGCCGATCTCGCGCAGGTAATCGGCCACCGCCTCCGGGTGGTTTTGCGGCAATCCCTCGCTGGTCAGCACGCCTTGGGTGCCGCCAACGCCAATGCCGGGTTTGCGGGCATAGCCGCGCACGATCCGCATCCATGTGCCGCCGCCCTGTTGAGGCTGGCCGGTATCGATTTCGACGGTCAGGACGGCGGCTTCCTTGGCGTGGTCGCGCGGCAGCAGGGCCAGCGCCAGATCGCCAAAGCCCCAACTGGCGTCTGTGGCCCAGCTTGACAGGTAATAGGTGTTGATCGGGGTGGAGGCGACGATGGCGTCAATGCCGTCACGGTCCATCAGTTCATCGGCGCGGGGGCGGTTGAGCAGCATGGGAAACCTTTAATGAGCGCGGCGCAGCAGGCGGCCGGGCAGCTCGCCGGTGGGCCGGTCTTCGCGGTGGGTGATGATGCCGGACAGGATTGTGGCGGTATAGCCCCGCGCCTCCTGCGTCAGGCGGCGGCCGCCGGCGGGCAGGTCGAAAGAGGCGCGCGGCGGGTAAAGATGCAGCCGGTCATGGTCGATGACATTGATGTCGGCCTTCATGCCGGGCGCCAGAATGCCGCGATCAGCTAAGCCCATCACGCCCGCCGTATGGCCGGTCATGCGATGCACGACATGGGGGATCGAGAGCCTCTCGCCCACCCGGTCGCGCGCCCAATAGGTGAGCAGATAGGTCTGCATCGAGCCATCGCAGATCGCCCCGCAATGCGCGCCGCCATCGCCAAGGCCCAGCACGGTGTCATCCCGCGTCAGCATATCGCGCACGACATCCAGATTGAACCGCGTGAAATTGCGCGCCGGGAAATAGAGGATCGCCTGCCCCTCTTCCTCAAGCAGCAGGTCATAGGCAAGTTCCGGCAAGGACATCCCGCGCGCGGCGGCCAGATTGTCGAGGCGGCGGCTTTCGGGCGGGGAATAGTCCGGCTCTGCGCCCATCGGATAGCACAGATGGATATAGCGCATGAAGGCGGGATATTTCGCCGGGTCCAGCCGCCCGCCATATTCGGACAGGATTGCCGCGCGCGTTTCGGTGTTGCGCATCGCCGCCACCCGCTGCGCCAAGGGCAGCGCGTCAATCGCATCATAGCTGGGGCAACCGCGAAACGGATGAAGCGTCAATTGCAGCCCCATCAGCACGCCCACCGGGCGGCCCACGACCTGGCCCAGCATATCCGCGCCTGCCGCGCGCGCGTTGGCGCAGGCTTCGGCGATCTCCAGCCAGCGGTCGGGCGCCTCGTCATATTGCAGCAGGGGGAAGGTGACGGTGTGGCCCGATTCCTGCGCGATGCGTTGCAACAGGCGGAATTCGCTGGAAAAGCCATTGGCCGTGTCAAATTCCGAGGCGGACATGAACAGCGCTTTGCCATGCGGGCGCATGGCCAACGCGATGGTCATCAATTCATCCTCGCTGGCGGTGGTGACGGGCAATTGTTCGCCGCCCGCCGTGCGATGGCCGATGACGCGGGTGGTGGAAAAGCCAAAGGCGCCCGCCGCCATGCCCTCGGCTACAAGGGCGGCCATGCGCTGCATATCGCGCGCGGTGGCCGGTTCGCGTTTAACGGCGCGTTGGCCCATGACCCAAACGCGGATCGGGATATGCGGCACGGCAACGCCGAAATCGGCGTCCATCCGCCGCTGGTCCAGCGCATCGAGGAAATCGGGAAAACTGGTCCAGTTCCACGGCAGACCCTCGGCCATGACGATGCCGGGAATGTCCTCGACACCCTCCATCACGTCGATCATCTGTTCGCGCATCTCGGGCTTGCAGGGGGCAAAGCCCACCCCGCAATTGCCCATCAACAGGCTGGTCACGCCATGGTTGGTGGAGGGCGAGAAATGGCTGTCCCATGTGACCTGTGCGTCATAATGGGTGTGGATGTCGACAAAGCCGGGGGTGACAAGCTGTCCGCGCGCGTCGATTTCTTCCGCGCCTGACCCTGCGATTTGCCCGATGGCGGCGATGCGGCCATCGGCAATGGCAATGTCGCCCTCGAACAGATCCGCCCCTGTGCCATCGGCCAGCGTACCGCCCCGGATCACCAGATCATAATCGGCCATCTTATGCGTCTCCCTTGAGGGGCCAGATTTCGGGCTGAACATGGGCATATTCGCCCGTTTCGTAGCCATTGGCGGGCCGCGCCAGCCCCAATCGGTCGCGCAGGGTTTCCCCCTCATACTCCTTGCGGAACAGGCCGCGCCGCTGCAATTCGGGCACCACGCCCTCGACGAAAGCCTCCAGCCCCGCGGGCAGATAGGCGGGCGTGATGACAAAGCCATCGGCGGCTCCGCTCTCATACCAATGCTGCAATTCATCCGCGATGTCGGCGGCGCTGCCAGCGATTGAGCGGCTGGTGCGCCCCGCCGCGACGCGCCTCGCCAATTCGGCAATCGAGAGGTTCTCGCGCCGGGCCAGGCCGACAACCTGCTCCCATGTCGATTGCGACAGATGGCTTTGCGGCACATCGGGCAGCGGGCCGTCGGGATCATGGCCCGACAGGTCAAAATTGCCCAGCAAGCCCTCCAGCTTGCCGATGGCGACGGGCGTAGGGATCAGCGCGTCCAGCTCGCGCTGGATGGCCTGCGCCTCTTCGCGCGTGGGGGCAACAATGGGCGTGATCGCGGCCATGATCTTCAGGCTTTCCGGCGCGCGGCCGATTTCGGCCAGAAGGTCATGCATTTCCGCCCGAAAGGCGCGGGCCGTGTCAGGGCTGGGGTGCGATGTGAAGATCACCTCGGCATGGCGCGCGGCAAAGCGCTTGCCGGTCTCCGAGGCCCCGGCCTGCACCAGAACGGGGTGCCCCTGCGGCCCGCGCGGCACGTTGAGCGGCCCGGCCACGGCGAAATGATCGCCGCGAAAATCGACACCATGCAGGCGCGCGGGATCGACATAGCGCCCGCTGGCCTTGTCGGCCACCATCGCGGCATCTTCCCAACTGTCCCACAGGCGCTTGGCGACAGCCACAAATTCCTCGGCGCGTTCATAGCGCTCGGTGTGGCCGTAATGGGCGGCGCGGCCGAAATTATGCGCCTCGTTCTCCATGGTCGAGGCCACCATGTTCCAGCCGATGCGCCCGCCCGAAATATGGTCGATGCTGGCCAGACGGCGGGCCAGTTCATAGGGCTGGGAATAGCTGGTCGAGGCGGTGCAGATGAAGCCGAGTTGGCTGGTGGTGGCGCAAAGGTGGGCGACGATGCTGGCGGGGTCCAGCTTGGGCGTTTCCAGACAGGCGAAGGTCTCGGCGCTCTTAGCGGGCGGGTATCCCACCGAATCGGCGATGAACACCGCATCGAACAGGCCCCTTTCCGCCGCCGCCGCGCATTGCCGGAAATAGGCGATATCGGTCAGCGCCTTGGCCTGCGCATCGGGGTGGCGCCACCCGGCGATATGGCCGCCGGTCTGCATCAGGAAAGCAAGAAGTTTCATAAGGAGAGATTATCTTGTGCATTTCTGTGCATGCGATAAATCCCCATGGAATGTCCGCCTATCGGAATTTTCCGGCGCGATGCCTTGATAAAACGTGCAAGAAATTGTGCAAGATCGTGAATGGCGTATGGCCTGATCTCCTGCCGGATAGAGTGCAGGGGGCAAGGTGATGCTGCGTGCGGGGCTTGCACATGGGTGCATCCACCGTGCGCGGGCTCAGGGAAAGGGCGGATTCGATGCCGGATAAAAGAGTGCTGATCACCGGGGCAGGCGGCGCGTTGGGCATGGCCGCGATGGCGCGCTTGACCGCGCAGGGCTGGCATATCGCGCCGGTCGCCGGACGCCATGGTGCAGTCGCGCCCGGTTGGTTCGGTCCGGCTGATCTGGCCGATCACGATGCCGCCGCGCAGGTTGTGGCGCAGGCGGCACAGGCGCTGGGCGGGTTGGACGGGGTGGTGCATCTGGCCGGGGGGTTTGCCATGCAGCGCCTACTGGAATGCACACCGCAGGACTGGCGCGCGATGCACGCGAGTAACGTCGAAAGTCTGATAGCGGTGGTCCAGGCCGCCGTGCCGCACTTGGCCGATGGCGGGGCGATTGTTGCCGTGGGCGGCATGGCGGCGGCGCGCGCGGGGGTGGGGATGGCGGCCTATGCCTCGGCCAAATCCGCCGTTCTGCGCGTGGTCGAGGCGCTCAGCGTTGAACTGGCCCCGCGCGGGATACGCGCGAATGCGGTCTTGCCCGGCGTGATCGACACGCCCGCCAACCGCCGCGACATGCCCCGCGCCGATCCGGCCAAATGGACCCATCCCGATGCGATCGCCGATGTCATCGCTTTTCTGCTCAGCCCGGCGTCGCGCGCGATCAATGGCGTGGGGGTTCCGGTCAACAATCCCGCCGGGCCTGCGGCATGAAGCCTTGGCGGGTATGGAGCGCGGTGCTGATCCTGTGCATTGCGCAGGTGGTTTCGACGGTGGATCGCGGGATGCTGGCGCTGATGGTCGATCCGGTGCGGCGCGATCTGGCGATTGGCGAGGTGGATATTGCCCTGCTGCAAGGCTTTGCCTTTGCGGTCTTTTATGTCTCGGTGGGGCTGCCGCTCGGCTATGTCGCGGATCGGGTCAACCGGCGCCGCCTGCTGTTCGGCGGCATTCTGGTGTGGAGCGCGGGCACCATCGCCTGCGGTCTGGCGCAGGATTTCACCCAGATGTTCCTTGCCCGGCTGGTGATCGGCGTGGGCGAGGCGGTGCTTGGGCCTTGCGCTGTGGGCATGATCGGCGAGATGTTCGCGCCCGACCGGCGCGGGCGGCCGATGGCGCTTTATGTGCTGGGCAGCATGGTGGCCTATGGGCTTGGTTCGATGGCCACCGGGGCGGTGCTTCAGGCGGGCGCGGCGGGTGGTTTTGCCGGGTGGCCGGGGATTGCCGATCTGGCGCCGTGGCGGATTGCCTTTGTGCTGATGGGGCTGGCGGGATTGCCGGTGGCGCTGTTGCTGCTCTCGATTGCGCAGACCCGACGCGAGAAGGATGCTCAACCGCTCAACCTGCCCTTTGCGGCCATGGCGGCGCGGCGCGGGGTGCTGCTGCCGCTCTATGGCGCGGTGGCGCTGTTTGCGATGGGGGCGGCGGCGGCCTCGGGCTGGGGGGCGGCTTTGCTGGGGCGGGCCTATCATTACGCGCCCGCCGATGTGGGCAAGCAATTGGGCGCGGCGCAGATGGTCTGTTCGCTGATCGGGGCGGGGCTGGCGGCGATTGTCGTGGACCGTGTGACGCGGGCAGGCGGAACGGTGGCCAAATTGCGCATGAGCGCCTTGCTGGCGCTGCTGACCATCCCGGCCTGCATGGGCTTTGTCAGCCAGAGCGGCGCGGGCGCTTTGGCGATCACGGCCACGGTGATGGCGACGAGCGCGATCTATGGGACGACGATGCTGTCCATTCTGGCCGAGGCGGTGCCGGTCGAGGCGCGCGGGCTGGCGGTCGCACTTTATGCCTTTGTGATGACGATGATCGGCGGCTCGCTGGGGCCGCTGGCGGTGGCGACGCTGACCGAGCGCGTCTTTGCCGATCCGGCCCGCGTGGGCTGGTCGATGGCTTTGGTGGGCGGGGTTGCCCTGTCCCTTTCGGCCTTGCTGGCGGTGATGACCGCGCGGGCGCAGGAGAAATTGGATGCTTGTTGAAAAAGCCTATGCGCCCAGCCGTTTCGGCCAGTTGCATTACCGCATTGTCCGCCCGGATGGACCGGTGACACAGCCGCCCCTGCTGGTGCTGCATCAGACGCCCAGCAATTCCTGTGAATGGATGCCGATCCTGCCGCTGCTGGCGCGGGGGCGGGTGGTGATTGCGCCCGACACGCCCGGTTATGGCATGAGCGATGCTCCGCCCGAGCCCGCCTCGATCCCCGATTTTGCGGGGGTGATGGCGGGATTGATCGACCATCTGGCCGCGCGGGGCGAGATCGCGGGCGGGAATTTTGACGTGATGGGCGCGCATACCGGCTCGATCATCGCGACCGAACTGGCGGTCAGTTTGCCTGCGCGTGTGCGGCGGTTGGTGCTGTTCGGTCTGGCCGCCTATCCGGCGCATGAGCGCGAGCGGCGACTGGCGATGCTTTTGGAGAAATTCCCCCGCCCCGGCGCCGATCTGACCCATGTCGAACAGCTCTGGGCAATCTTTGGTGAGCTGGGCGATGCGCGCATGACCAGCGAGCAGCGCCATGTGGCAATGGCGGAATGTCTGCGGCTGGGCGCGCGGATGCCGTGGGGCTATATGGGCGTCTATCGCTATGATTTCCTTGGCGCGATGGCGCGGGTGGAGCAGCAGGCGCTGGTGATCAATGCGCAGGATGACCTTTGGGAGGTGACGCAGCAGGTTGCACCGGTGCTGCGCCATGGGAGGCTGTGGCCCTTGCCGGGGCGGGCGCATGGGTTTCTGGCCTTTGACGCGGCCGAAATTGCGCCCGACATTCTGGCTTTTCTTAGCTGATCGCGGCGGCCTCCTGCCTCAGCCTTGCCTCGGTTGGCGCGTCAAAGGCGATGCCGATCACCGTGCAGGGCTGTTCGAGCGTGTGCGAGCGATGGCCGCGCCCGACCGTGTCCAGCATCACCAGTATATCGCCGGGGCGCAGCACCCGCCGCGCCCCATCGCCCGCCTCGACCGCCCATGATCCGCGCAGCACGATCGACAGGCCCGCCATGGCCGAATTGTGCCACTCGCCATAGCCTTCGCCGGTTCCCTGCGTGATGCCCCATCCGGTGGCGCCCGCGATGCCTTGCCAAAGACCGGCGTCCGTTTTGCGACAGAGCGCCAGTGGCAGGTCGATCAGGCGCGACCCGCCATCGGCTGTGGGCATGATCGCCACGGCTTGATAGGCGCTCATCGAAACCACAGCTTGTCGCGCTCGCTGCTGCCGATCGCGGGGCATAGCGCTTTGGGCATTTGCACGGAGGCCATGAACGAGCCCTGCGGCCCGGCGCGTGAGATATGGCCCTTGCCGCTGCAATCCTCGGCGATGGCGATGTCGCCATGGCGCAATTCGTGGAACGATCCATCCTCCAGCCCGATCAGCATCGTGCCGAAAATCGGGATCAGCAGGGTCGGCTGATTGGCGACATGAAAGCTGAAACCGGCGTTGGGACCGGTGCCGCCGATGGAAACGCGCTCGGCCTCGCGGCGCAGGAACAGGGCAATTTCGCCCATGGCGGGGGCGTTTACGGGCAGGCTCTCGATCCGGCTCTTGCCGTCCTGTGCGGTGTAGAGATGGAAGGCGCGGGCAAACCACGGGATCGGCCCTGTCCCGTGAAAATCGAGCGGAAAGGGCGGCGGGCTTTGCGCCAGGGCCGGGGCCGGGGAGGCCAGCTGCGCGGCCATGCCCGCCAGAGCAAGGTTGCGTATCAGGGCGCGGCGCGGCGGGCTCATGGGTGCTTCGTCGGACATGCGGACATCCTTTCTTGCAAGATATGTGCATTGATGTGCATTCGCTCTGTGGTTCCAAGATGCGGCGTAGTGTCATCCGACAGGCGGAGTTATTACCAAGAATCGGCGGAAAAAAGGCGATGGTTGAGCCCTTTTATGGAAGGGAATGCATGCGCTTTCGAGCAATCTTGCATCTATATGACGGCGCATATCATCATCCGACAGGCGAATAGGCCCTATATCGTGCATCAGGAAAACGGATCGTGATGCAATTTTTGCTCGTCCGAGGCAGAATCATGTGCACATTCGTTCATGATGCCCATCTTCGCCCGGATGCCAACGGGCGAGCATAACGCCCGGTCAAACAGCATGAGCACCGGGGCGAAACGCAGGACCGCCCCAGACAATCTTACGGGATGAAAGTTGCCGCCCCGCGTGGGCCGGCTTGAAATGAGGGGTTATCACCATGACGCGTTACCCACGACCGATCCGTTCTCTCTCCGTGTTCCACCTTGCCGCTTCGGCGCTGGCGATGGGCGCCACGCTGGCCGCCGCAGGCCCGGCTCAGGCGTCTGAACCGGCCGCCGCCGATGCCGCCAATGATCCGGGCGCCATCACCGTGACCGCGCGCAAGCGGTCCGAGGATATTCTCAAAGTTCCCGTCACCGTGACGGCCATGACCGCTGCTGCGCTGGAACAGCGAGGCATCGTTTCGATCACCGATCTGGCCGGATCGACGCCGGGGGTGAATGTCAACAACAGCTCATCCGGCCATGCTGACCGTTCTTTCCAGCAGGTGGTGCTGCGCGGCTTCACGCCCTCGACCACGCTGGCCACGACCACCTCGATGTTCATCGACGGCGTGCCGGTTTCCTCGCCTTCGCAGGTGACCTCGGTGTCCGATCCGGCGCAGGTCGATGTGGTGAAAGGCCCGCAAAGCGCCTATTACGGCCGCAACACCTTTGCCGGTGCGATCAATGTCACCACCAAGGAGCCCAAGGGCGAATGGGCTGGCACGATGACCGGCATGGTGGGAACGCGCGCCAATTACCGGCTGCAAGGCACGGTCGAAGGGCCGATCATCGGCGACATGCTGACCTTCCGCGTGACGGGCGAGCGGTTTTCCAAAAATGGTTCGTGGCGCAATGCCTATGACGGCAGCACGCTGGGCGATCAGAAGACCACCACCGGCAGCGCGCTGATCGTGTTCAAGCCCAGCCCGAAACTGACGATGAAGCTGTTCGGCATGATGAGCGAGGACCGCGATGGAGCGCCCGCCCAGACCCGTCTGTATGGCTATGACATCACCACCGCTTCGGGCACAAAGGTGGCGGCCAACCAGTCCAATTGCACGCTCAATGGCAATTCGCGCGGGGTTCAGGGTTTCGGCAGCACGGTGTCCAACGCCTATATCTGCGGGACGGTGCCGGGCCTGATCAATCCGATTTCGGCCAACACGGTCAATACCGACGCGATCAAGCAATTCCTCGCGCTGACCAGCAACCGGGTCATTCCGACTAGCGACAGCGTTGATGGCTATGGCCTGCTGCGCAAGAGCCAGCATGCGCATACGGCGGTCAATTACAAGATTTCCAGCGATCTGACCGCCGATTTCCTGGCCGGGTATAACCGCGAGGTCTGGTCGACGCTGATCGATCTGGACGGGTTCGATTCCTCCGGCTTCCCATCGACCACCAATCCCAAGGGCTTTTACGATTTCCCCTATCTGGTCGAACGGCGCAATCTGGACTGGTCGATGGAAGGGCGTCTGGCCTATAATCACGGGCCTTTGCGCGCGGTGGCGGGGGTCAGCTATCTGAAAGCCGACACATGGTCGGGCGGCGGCGGCGGCACGGGCGCGCTGACAGCATCGCTGCTGGTGCCGGGCGGCAAGAGCGAAAACCGCACCACGGGCATGTTCTTCGGCCTTACCTATGATGTTCTGCCCAATCTTTCGGCCAGCATCGAGGGGCGCTATCAGATTGATACTTTGGGCGCCTATGCCCGTTCGGGCGGCCAGACCATCGCGTCCAGCGCCTTCATCCCGGCGGGCACCTATGCGGGCAATGCTCTGTTGGTGCAGCAGACCTATAAGAATTTCACCCCGCGCGCGATTATCAACTGGCAGATCAACCCGCGGACCATGGTCTATGCTTCATGGGCCAAGGGCGTGAACCCGGCGCAGTTCAACACCACCATTCTGGCCCAGACCGCTTCGGTTCAGGCCGCCGCTCTGGCCGCAGGCGGGCAATTGACCATCGCGCCCGAAAAGATCACCAATTACGAAATCGGCATGAAGGGCAAGGCGCTCGACGGCCGCCTGCGCTATACGGCTGCGGCCTATTATGCCCAGTGGCGCAACCAGATCAACGCGATCACCATCGTGGCCGCCGATCCGACCACGTCCACCGGCTTCACCTTCATCAACACCTCGGCCAATTCCGGCTCGGTCGATCTTTACGGGGTGGAACTCGATACGAACTGGAAGGTCAGCGATCTTGTGAGCATCGAAGCCGGCGGCGCGATGAACGGCAGCGATATCAAATATTTCCGCAGCACGACCATCAGCCAGTTGACCGGCATCTATGACTTCTCCGGCAAGGAGATGAAATATACGTCGAAATATTCGGCCAATGTCGGCTTGGTGCTGGGCGGCGAATTGAAGAATGTGGCCGATGGCAAGTGGTTCACCCGCCTCGACTGGAATTTCAAGTCGGGCGTATGGTCGAACGAGGCGAATATCGCCAAGACGCCGGACGCGCATAAGTTCAACCTGCGTGCCGGTGTGTCGAAGGGGCGGTTTGCGGTCGATGTTTTCGTCAACAACCTGCTTAACGACAAGACCTATACTTCGCTGACCGACAATTACGTGTTGGACCCCAGCTTTGCCCATTCGGCCTATTTCTCGGCCCTTCTGGTGGGCCTGCCGGATCTGCGCACCTTTGGGCTTCAATTGAAGGTCAAGATGTAAACCTGTTTGGGGCGGGCCTTCGGGTTCGCCCCGCTTTTGCAAAGGGAGGGCCTATGGCCGCCTATATTGTCGCCACGGTCCGTGTTCATGATCGTGAGAAATTTGCCGAATATCTCAAAGCCGTGGCGGGCGTCGCCGAGGCATTCGGCGGAGAATATATGCTGCGCGGCAAGGTTGCCGAAGTGCTGGAAGGTGATGTCGATCCGTCCGAACTGGTGGTGGTCCTGCGCTTTGCCGATGCGGATGCGGCGCGCGCCTATGCCAACTCGCCGCAATATCTGGCGGGCAAGGCGCATCGCATCAACGGCGGCGGCGTGGTGGAATCGCGCCTTATTCTTTAATCGGCATATTGCGGGATGGCGGCGGGATTGTTGGCAAAACTCAGCCCCAGCGTCGTCTCGCGCTCGATCACATCGCAGGCCAGCCAGATGCGCGGCGGCGGCGCCACATTGGGCCCCAGTCGCCCCGCCATCGTCGACACCGCCGTCTGCACCAGCGAGAGCAGCGGCAGATGGATCGAGGAGGTTGCGTGCGATAGCCAGCGCGATTGCGAAGTGTCGCCAAAGCCGACCACCGAGACATCCTCGGGCACGCGCAGGCCGAATTCCTTGCGCGCCACATCGACAATGCCCACGGCCAGATAGTCCGAAGCGGCAAAGATCGCGTCGGGCCGATCCTCGCCGGCAAACAGGACGCGCGCCGCGGTGATCCCGTTTTCATAGGTCCAGCCCGTATCGACCCAGCGACAGGGCGCGCTGCCCCCCATTTCCATGGCATGGGCAAAGGCCTGCAATTCGGTCAGACGGCGCGGATTGGCGGCAATCGCGGCGGGGCGGCTGCGGCCTTCCTTTTGCATCAATTGTGCAATGCTGCGTCCGATTTCCGGCCCGTCGATCCACACCAGCGCGGCGCCTTCGACCACATCCTGCCGATCCATCACCACCAGCGAGATACGGGCCGCAACGACCTTTTTGCGCACCGCCGCGCCTGGCACGGCGGAGAGCACGATGATGCCGTCAACCTGTTCATCGACCATGTCCCCAACGGTCACGTCCAGCAGCGCCAGATCGCTGACGACCCGCCAGACCACCTCGAAGCCGCGCTGGCGCAATTCGTCCTCGAACATCGCGTAGAGGTGGCAGAAATAGGGCGAAAACAGGTTGGCCATCACCACGGCGGCGCGCTTGGGGCGGCCATGATTCTGCTGGCTGCTGGCTGATTGCAGGCGATAGCCCAACGCTTGGGCGGCGGCCAGCACCTTGGCGCGGGTTTGGGGCGCGACGCTGGCCCCCGGCGTAAAGGTTCGCGACACCGCCGAGCGCGAGACCTGCGCCATGCGCGCCACATCATCGGCGCTGACCTTGCGCCCAATGGATTTAGGGGCGGCGGGTTTGGAGGGGCCTTTGGGCTTCATGCGATCGGCTGCTGGTCCGTAAACGGGGTGAAGGTCTGTGCATCAGGCTTACGAGTGTTGCACGAATTGTCAAACCCGGCGCTGCCGATGCCCTGCGGCCGATCAGCCTTGCGCAGATCCGGTGCGCAATTTGGCATGCGCGCGCGGACTGTCCGCCTGTCGGACAGGGGTGATGGGGTGGCTGAATTGCACATAGTATCGCAATATTGTGCATCATGAATTGAACGGAATTGCGCAAAATTTACAATTCGCCCCCGGCCTTTGCGGCAAAGGGCGCCAAGGAACCGGGCGCAGACGGCAAAAAGGGCCGCCGTGCCTGCAACGACCCTCACTGGCCCGGGCCGCGTTGGCCCGGGTTCTTTTTGCTTGCACTATCCTGCGTCGAGAAAGCGTGCCAGCAAGGGCGCCGTTGCCTGCGGATTGTCCTGAATCACCCATGCGCCGCTGTCGGGCACCACCACTGTCTCGCCCCGGCGCAGCACCGCCTCGGCAAAAGGGCGGAAACGCTGATAGGCCTTGTCGAACTGGCCATAGACCAGCAGGGTCGGGCATTCGACCCGGCGCAGCGCCGCCCGCAGATCGGTCACGCCCACTCCCCGTTCGCTCGGTTGCAGCCAGAGATCGGCGGCCTGACGGCTCTGGATACCCTCGCCGTTGATCGCATCGGCATGGACCATGCCGAACGTGCCCACCAGTAATTCCGGCCCGGTCGGCATAGGGTGGCCGCCTGCGTCAAAGATCGGCTTCAATTTCACATCCACCGCCTGCCGCACTTCCTCCAGCGACTTGCGCCCGCCCAGCGCGCTGGAAATCACCCCCAGCCGTCGCACGCGATCGGGATTGGCCGCCGCCATCACCACGCCAATACAGCCCCCCAGCGACGTGCCCATCACATCGACCACCGGGATTTCCATCTCGTCCAGCGCGCCAAACAGCATGGCCGCCGTCTCGCCCAGCGTGTGAATATAGGGCGGCGGCCCCTCCATCCGCGATCCGCCATGGCCGGGCAGGTCAAAGGCGATCACCTGCCGCCCCTGCGCCAGAGCCGGAGCGACCTGTCGCCAGTCGGCCAGCCATCCGCCCAGCTTGTGGAGCAGGATGACGGGTGGAACCCCGGCGCGCGCCTCGCCCAGTGTGGCGTAATGCAGCACGCCCCCGCCGCGCCGGATCTGGCCAAAGCGCGTCCATGGTCCGGCGGGCGCAACAATCGGGGCGGGCGTTCTTGGCGCTGCGGCGGCCCCGCCTGCCATCATGGCGGCGCCCATTCCCATCATCTTGGCCATATCGCGGCGGTTCATCATCGCATTGCTCCTTATGCGCCAACCATCAGATCATCACGGCGCCACAGGATCGGCAAGACATCCTGCGCCCCATCAACCAATTCGCCCTCGGGCATCGCCTCCACGCCGGGGATCGCCGCCTTGTAGGGCGCATTGCGCCAGCGCACGTCATGCCCGAACAGGCGCACCGCCAATCCGGTGCGGGCCAGAGCGGGACTGTCATTGCCTTTGGAAAAATGCGGCGTGTGAGGGTGAAAAATCACCGCGTCGCCCGGCTCCATATCAAAAGTGACGAAGCGGAAGGCGAAATCGGGATTGTCGCGCTCGGCTTCGAAATTGGGGCACAGACCATCGGCCTGATCGGGGCGAAAGCCAAAGGTCAAACCCTTCTCCACACAATGCCTATGCCATCCCGCCACATATTCGATTCGCCCGTTTTCTTCATTCACCGGGGTAAAGGCTGTCCAGATATTGGGCGCCATTTCTCCGCTGACCGGCCATGCCGTCTCGTCGCAATGCCATGGCATGATCGATGGGCTGAGCGGGGGCTTGGAAAACAGATGATCGTGATACATGCGGATATGATCCGCGCCGATGACGCGGCCGGTGGCCTCGGCAATCGGGCTGTCCATCACAAAGGCGCGGAAATCGGGATCATTGCGCCACAGATAGCAGACCGAAAGCATCGCCCCATTGGACGGCCCCAGCGTGCCATAGCGCCCCGGATCGGCCGCAACGCGGGCAATCGCCGCCTGCATTCGCGCGATCCATTGCGCATCCAGCAATCCGCGCACCACCACCACGCCATCGCGCGCATAGGTGTCGATATGGTCCTGGGTAATCGCATAGGGCATGGTCATCGGATGGCTCCTTGATTGGCGGCATCATGGGCGCGCGCGGCGGCGCGCAGGCGGGGAAAGAGTTTTTCGCCATAGTCGGCCACGTCCTGATCGGGGCGGAAACCGCGGATCAGAAAGCGCGTGATGCCCATGGCGTAATAATCCATCAGCGCGGCGCAGACCTGATCGGGCGTGCCGACCAGCGCGGCCTGATTGCCAAAGCGCCCTTGCGACAGATGGGTCACGCCCAGCCAGAGACAGCGGTCATGGCGATGGGCGCTAGCGGCGCTGGAAAGGATGGCCTCGCCTGCATGACTGGACTGCGCGAAATTGCTGGGGCCTTGGGCGGCGGACAGGCGCGCCATCATTGCGCGGAAATCATGCAGGACGGCATCGGCCTTTTCCCATGCCTGCGCCTCGGTATCGCCAAGGATCACCAATACCGTCATCATGAAGCCCATCGGGCGGCCATGGGCGGCCGCCAGCACGCGATCGCGATGGCCGGCGATATGGGTCATCGTGTCGCCGCTCATGGCAAACACGTCGGCGTGACGGCCGCAGGCGGCGATGGACTCAGGCGATGTTCCGGCCCAACTGACGGGAATCGCGCCGGGTTTGACCGGGCTGAAGGCTTGATTGAAGCGATAGAAGCGCCCTTCGTGGTCGATGGGCGCGGGGCTTTCCCAGATCTGGCGCATAATGCCGACATATTCATCGGCGCGGGCATAGCGGTCGGTCTTGGCGGTGAAATCGCCGTCGGCCTCCAACTCCTTGTCGCTGGGCCCGGCGATGATGTGGACGGCCATGCGACCGGGCGCCAGCCTGTCGATCGTGGTCAGCATCCGCGCCGCCATCGTGGGCGCGATAAAGCCGGGGCGGTGGGCCAGCAGGACTTTCAGCCGCTGAGTTCCCGCCAGAACATGGGTTGCGATGGCATGGCTGTCGGGCATCAGCGCATTGTTGGCGATCAGCACCCGGTCATAGCCCGCCGCTTCCTGCGCTTGGGCGCTTTCCAGCATGGCGGCGGGGTCGAACTGATCGGGCGGGGCGTGATCGAGCGGGGTGCCCCGGTTATGGGAAACAAGGCCGGTGATTTCGACAGGCATGGATTGTCCTCTCAGGGCTTGGGCACGGGTTGAGGGTTGTGCTGAATGTTCAGGTGATTGGCGACGCAATCGCCCGGCGCCACGCCATCGGGGCAGGAGGAGGCGCGCGGTTTGAGCGGCTCTTCGCGCGGCAGGCGGATGGTCATGGCCATCACCGGCGTGGTGCCGATGGCGCGGCTGGTATGGCCGCGCCCCGTGGTGTCGGCGGCCAGAACGATGTCGCCCGCGTGCAATTGCCGGATCGCGCCATCGCCCAGCCCCACCTCCAGCGTGCCGCTCAGGACCACCAGCAGGCGCGGGCTGGAAACCCGGTGCCAGTCGATGAAGGTGCCGGGCGGGCTGACCCCGATTTCCGTGTCGGTGGTGGTCAGCCGCGCGTTGACCAGCAGCGGATCGGCGCCGGGCGCACGGGGCAGGGTAATGGTGGAAAGATGCGAGACACCGCCCGCATCGGCTGTGATCTGGGGAATGGTGATGCCCGATCCCTGCGCGCGGGCAGGGGAGGGCGCGGTGCCGATCACCATCACCATGGCCAGCGCGCCGATCGCCATGGTTGCGGGCAGGCCATGAGGCGCCGCTCCGGCCATTTCGCCGTCTGATGGCCGTCGCAGGAACAGGCAGGCCAAAATCGCGGCCAGCGCGGGCAGGAGCGACATGGACAGGACGATGCCCAACACCACGCTTTCGCCTTGGGCGCTGCCCGCATCGCGGGCCGAGACGAAGCCCGCATGACTCATGATCGTGCTGAAAATGAACGTGCCAAAGGCGGCGGTGGCTTTTTCAACCATCACGAACACCCCAGCCAGCGCGCCTTCGCTTTCGGCCATGGCGGGATGGGTGCGGGCGTGGTCCATCGTGTCGGTCAGCACGGTGTAAAGGCCGAAGAACAGGCCGCCGAAGCACAGGCCCTCGGCCCCGCCCAGCATCAGCACCCATGGCATGGGATGGCCTGCGGGCACCAGATACCACAGCAGCATCGCGCAGGTTTGCGCGCCCGCGGCCAGCATCAGCGCGCGGCGGCGGCCCAGACGGCCCGCGATGCGCACCCATCCGGGCTGGCTGACCATCATGCCCAGCGTCTGGAGCAGGAAGATTGAGGCGAGGCTCTTGTCCGAGGCGTGCAGGACATGGCGCGTGTAATAGGGCAGCGCCGCGCCATGCAGCGTCAGCCCGGCAAACATTGTCACCTTAAAGCCGATCAGGCGGCAGAAGGGCCGGTTGGCGCGGATCGCGGACAGGCCCTGCCGCCAGTTCAGGTGTTTTCTTTCAGGCGCGGCCTCCTCGTCCTCCAACCCGTCGATCAGCAGGAACGTGCTGATCCCGCCCGCCGCCACCAGCGCGGCCAGCACCAGCGCCAGCAACCCATGCGCCGCCCTGTCTCCCCCGAGCGCGGCCAGCATCCATGGCGCGGCCGATGTGGCCGCCAATCCGCCGAAGGAGGAGCCATAGACGCTGAAGGTCATCAGGCGCGAACGTTGATGGAAATCCTGGGTGATCTGGCGCCCGATGGCCAGATAGGGGATGCGATAGAGCGTATAGGCGGTGGAAAAGACCAGCAGCGAGGCGCCCGACCAGAGCTGGAGCCCCGCGCTGCCCAACCCGCCCGGCACATTGAACAGCATCACCAGCGAAAGAGCCGCCAGCAGCGCGCCGCCCGCCAGATAGGGGCGATAGCGGCCCCAGCGTGTGCTGGTGGCGTCGCACAGCAGGCCGACCAGCGGGTCGATGGCGGCATCATAGATCTTGGAAAGGACCACCAGCAGCCCCGCCGCCCCCATCGCCATGCCCAGCGAATCGGTCATGAAACGTAGGTGGAGCAGCCCGACCGCCCCCACCAGCGCCGCCGAGGTGAACGAGCCAAGGCCCCAGCCGATCAAGGCTTTGCGTTGCATGATAATCCTCCGGCATGGTTCGGGAGCGCCGGTGCGCCGCCTTATGTGCAATATGAATGCAAATATCGGTGACTATTTTGCACAAAGGACGGCCTATCCGCGTGGCGGATTAAACCGGTGTGCCCAGCCCCAGCACGCAGGCGATCAGCACCAGCACCCAGATGCATTGCACCGTGGGACGCGTCTGGCCCAGCACCTTGCGGATGGCGGCATCGCTTTGGGGCGTGGCCCCCTGCGCTTTCATGGCGGCGATGGCGGGAAACAGCGGCACCAGTTGAAAACGCACGATCACCCCGGTGGTCACACAAGCGGCCAGCACCAGCAATTTGCAGGCGATGAAGAAGGGCATAGTCAGATGCCCGGTCAGCCCCGCCACCCCCGATCCGGCCAGCAGCGCGATCATCGCATAGCGGATCTTGAGGTCGATTCCGCGCGCCAAGGTCCCGCGCGGGCCATGGATCAGATGCACCGCCCAGGCCAGCGCCAGCCAGATCAGGCTGAACATCCACAGGCCCGCCAGCGCCCATGGCGCGATGTTCAACCAGCCCTTGGCCGCCGCCAGCGACAGGCCCGTGGGCAGCGTCAGGATCAGCACGGTGCGCGGGGCCATGTCGATTCCGTTCATGATTTTGAGCGCCAGCAGGCGTTCGCCCGCCGGTCTCTTTTCGTCCATCATAAAGCCCGCGCTGTAAAATGTGCCCAGATCCCCGCCCAGCCAGTAGATCGGCACCAGCAGATGGAGCAGGGTGAGCAAGGCAAGCGACCAGTTCATGCAAATCTCCCCGAAACGGGCGGCGGATTCCGTGCAAAACCCCGCCGCAATGTGCATGGCCATTCAACGCCGCGCGCCCAAAGAGCAGCGCTTCAGACTGGTTTTGGCCGTGTGGCGGTTAAACCTGATGCGGATGGCCATGGAATTGCCGGTTGTGATGCAATAATTTGCAAGCAACGCTGCCCAACGCGCGGAAAGGGCCTCCTGCCGCGACAGGCCATATGGGAAGAATGGTGGAAAAGAGCATGTTCGACAGACGCGACTTTCTGATGAATGCCGGGCTGATCGGCGCCGGGGCGATGCTGCCGGGTGCCGGGCTGGCCAAGGGCGTGCTGGCGGCGGAAAAGGCCGATGTGGTGATCATCGGCGGTGGGCTTTCGGGGCTCAATTCCGCGCTCATGCTTGGCGATCTGGGGTTCAAGGTAGTGGTGCTGGAGGCCGGCGCGATGGTCGGCGGGCGGGTCAAGACGCTCGACACCAGCGAGGGCAAGCTGGACGTCGGGGCCAGCCAGATCGGGCGCGGCTATGCGCGGATCATCGACGCCTGCATGAAATTCGGGCTGAAACTGACGCCGGAGGACCGCGACCTGCTGCCCTTTGGCTTCCGTTACAAGGACCAGTGGATCGACCTGAAAACCTGGGCCGACAATCCGCTCAACAAGACGGTGGGCGATGAGCGCAAGATTTCGCCGATGTTGATGGGTCAGGCGGTGACGAGCAAGTGGAACCCGTGCAAGGAATTGTCGGACTGGCTCGATCCGGCGCTGGCCTCGCAGGATATTTCGCTGCGGCAATTGATGGTGCAGAAGGGCTATTCGCCCGCCGCCATCGAATTGGCGGCCTATTCCGCGCCTGGGATCGGTATGGATGAAACCTCGATGCTGCGCATGTGGCAGGAGGAGACGCGCGGGGCGGCGGACCGGCGCATCGGCGGGCGCGAACGCGAGCAGCGCGACCATCCCTTTGGCGAAACCAACGATCACAATGCCATCGACGGGCTTTCCTCGATCAACAATATTGTGGGCGGCACCCAGCAATTGCCCTTCGCCATGGCGGCGAAACTGGGCGATGTGGTGCGGTTGAACAAGCGCGTGGGCCGGATCGCGATGAGCGACAAGGGCGCGATCGTTACCTGTATCGACGGCAGCGCCTATCAGGCGCGCTTTGTCATCTCCAGCCTGCCGTTTTCGATGCTGCGCGAGGTGGAGATCACCGGCGCGCCCAATCCCCACGCCCGCGATGCCATCACGCATATGCCCTATGCCAATACCGCGCGGCTCTATCTCAGCGTCGAAAAGCCCTTCTGGAAGGCGGACGGCCTGCCCGCCAGCTTCTCGACCGACGGGCCGATCGGCATGTTCTGGGGCATCGACAATCACACCGGCGAGGGCAAGCACCGCGCGATGGTGGTGATGGTGGGCAAGGTGGCGCAGGCGATCTCGCAGCGCGCCGATGCGGTGCCTTTCGTCCTGTCCGAACTGGAGCGTCTGCGCCCTGCGTCCAAGGGCCTGCTCAAGGTGGTGGCCTATAAGGACTGGATGCGCGATCCGCTGCAAAAGGGCTGCGGCTTCAGCCTCGCGCCCGGTCAGGTCAACGCCTTTGGCCGCGACTTTATCAAGCCGTGGCAGGTGCTGCATTTCTGCGGCGAACATACGCGGCGCAGCGATTACGGCATGGAAAGTGCGATGGAAAGCTCGGAACGCGTGGTGCTGGAAGTGGCCGAAAGGGCGGGCTGATCGGCTCTATCCGCTCGCCGGACATTGGCGACAACAGCGACTGCCCCGCGCCCCGCGCAGGGCAGTCTTTGCCCCAAGATCGCCGCGTAGGCGCTTAAGGATTGGGGAGACAATCATGACATATCGCTGGTTTCTGGCCGGATTGGCGCTGGCCGTTTCCCCGCCCGCCATGGCCGCGCCGCAATCGATCCGCGATTGCAAGGATGTATGTCCGGCGATGGTGGTGATCCCGGCGGGCCATTTCACCATGGGCGCCGATGCGGGCGAGGCCGACCGGCCCGAAGGCGCGCCTCATCCCGTCACCATCGCCCGCGCCTTTGCACTGGCCACGCGTGAGGTGACCAATGGCGATTATGGCGCCTTTGTCGCAGCCACCGGCTATGCTTCCTCGCGCGGGTGTCGCAGCCTGATCCGCGCCACGGGCAAGGTCGAAGCCATCCCCGATGCCGATTTCCGCCATCCGGGCGAGGGCGCGGGTGATGGTGCGCCGGACCGTCCGGTGGTCTGCGTGTCATGGCGCGATGCCAGGGCCTATACCTCATGGCTGAGCCAAAAGACCGGCAAGCCCTATCGCCTGCCCAGCGAGGCCGAATGGGAATATGCCGCCCGCGCGGGCACTTCGGAAGAATTTCCGTGGGCAGGCGGCGCGGCCAAGGCCTGTGTCCATGCCAATGTGCTGGATGGCGATGGGATGAAGGATGGCGCGCTGGCGGTGTTTGGCGGGGCGGGGGGCATGGCGGCGGCTGTGCCTTGCCGCGATGGCTTTGCCGGGGTGGCGCCGGTGGGGACCTATCGGCCCAATGCGTTTGGCCTGTATGATATGATCGGCAATGTCTGGGAATGGACGCAGGATTGCTATGTCGCGCCCTATCCGGCCGATGCCCCGCGCGATGGCCGCGCCTATGAGGTTTCGGGCGCATGTCCGCGCCGCGCGGTGCGTGGGGGAAGCTGGATTTCGGCCGCTTTCCGCAACCGGGTGACATGGCGCGGGCGCGATCCCGAGGATCAGGTGAGCTGGATCTTTGGGTTTAGGGTCGCGCGCGATCTGGTGGACGGCAAATGAGCCGCGTGCTCAATCTCAGCCGCCGCGAAATGCTGCATGGGCTGGGCGCGGGAGTGCTGGCGCTGGGCTTTGGCTTTCCCGCGCGGGCGCAGGGCGGGGCGGGCTTTGGCGCGATGATCGCGATTGCGCCCGATGGCGCGGTGCATTTTACCTGCCCTTCCTCCGAAATGGGGCAGGGGACGCAAGAGGCCCTCGCCCGTCTGATTGCCGAGGAACTGGATTGCGACTGGGCGCGGATGCAGGTGCTGCTGCCATGGGCGGACCGCGCCTTCATCAACCCCGGCATGGGCAAGCAGATGACCGCCAACAGCGCGACCACGGTGGGCTATTTCCTGCCCTTGCGCCGGGCAGGCGCGGCGGCGCGGGCGATGCTGATACAGGCGGGCGCGGCGCGCTGGGGCGTGGCGGCGGACCAGATTTCGACACAGGCGGGCGAGGTCATCCATGCGGCCAGCGGGCGGCGGCTGACCTATGGCGCGCTGGCGCAGGATGCGGCGCGTCTGCCGGTGCCGGGCGATGTGGCGCTGAAATCCCCGGCTGATTTCCGCCTGATCGGCGGCAAAAGCCCGCGCAAAGATTTGGCCGCCAAGGTCACGGGCCGGGCCGAGTTCGGCGTCGATGTGATGCGCCCCGATATGCTGGTGGGGGCGCTGGCTCTGGCCCCGCATCCGCGCGCTAAGGTTGAGGCCGCCAATCTGGCGCAGGTGAAAGCCATGTCGGGCGTTGTGGCGGTGGTGCCGGTCGATGGCGGCTATGCGGTGCTGGCCTCGCGTTTCTGGACCGCGAAAAAGGCGGCCGAGGCGTTGAAGCTCACCGTGCTGTCCTCGCCCACGGCGGGGGTGGATGACAAGGCGATTGATGCCGCGCTGATCCGCGCCTTTGCCGAGAAAACCCCGCTGCCCTTTCCCGATTTCGATTTTTCCACCATGCGCCCGCGTGCCGGAGGAGGCGATAAGCCCGCCGTTCTGGCCGCGCTTGCCGCCGCGCCGCGCCGGGTGGAGGCCGAATATGACGTGCCCTATCTGGCCCATGCCGCGATGGAGCCGTTGAATTGCAGCGCGATTCTGGCCGATGGGCAATTGACCCTGCGTGGGCCGATGCAATCGCCTGAGGATGTGCGGGCGCTGGCCGCCAAAATGGCGGGTCTGCCGCTCGACAGGGTGCGGGTGGAGGTGACGTTCCTCGGCGGCGGGTTTGGCCGCAAATGGGCGACTGACTTTCCCATTCCGGCGATGCAGGCCGCGATGGCCGTGCCGGGGCGCTGGGTCAAACTGATCTGGACGCGGGAAAATGATCTGGCGATGGACCAGTTCCGCCCGGCCTATAGGGTGAAAAGCGTGGCCGGGATAGGTGCGGATGGGGCGCTTGTCGCGATCCACAGCCGGATCGCGGGGCAATCGATCAACACCTATCACGGGCGTCGCGGCTTTCCCGGCATGGCCGATCCCACGGCGGCGGGGCTGCTCATCTATGGCTGCTATGCCCCTGTGATGAAGCTGATGGAGTTTCACGAGGCCGATCTGGCGATCCCGGTCGGCTTCTGGCGATCCGTCACGATGAGCCAGAATGCCTTTTTTGCTGAAAGCTTCATTGACGAGGTGGCGCGGGCGGCGGGTCGCGATCCCTATGCCTATCGCCGCGACCTGCTTGCCGGTGAACCGCGCATCGCGCGCGCGCTGGACAAGGCCGCTGCGATGATCGGATGGGACCGGCCCAAGGCGAAAGGCGTGGGGCGCGGCATCGCGCTGACCTATAACGAGGGCCATGTCTGCGCACAGGCGGTCGAGGTGCGGGTGAATAAGCGCAAGCTGGCGATCCGGCGGATCGTGGCGGCGTTTGACTGCGGCGTGATGGTCGATCCGGCGGGCGTGGAAAGCCAGATCAGCGGCGGCATCATCTTTGGCCTTCAGGCTGCACTGTGGGGCGGGGTCTCCTTTGCCGAGGGGCGGCCCGCCATCAGCAATTTCAACGATGTGCGCCTGCCGGGCCTTGCCGACGTGCCGCCTATCGAGGTCGCGCTGATCCCCAGCGGTGCCAAACCGGGCAATGCGGGCGAGGCGGGCACGCCGCCGATTGCGCCCGCCCTTGCCAATGCCATAGCGGACGCGGGCGCGGGCCGGGTGCGCCGCCTGCCTCTGTCGCAACGTTTCGAATTGGAAAATGCATGATCACGATCACGGTCAATGGACAGGAACGCCATGTCGAGGCCGAGGAGGACACGCCCCTGCTCTGGGCGCTGCGCGAGGATCTGGGACTGACGGGGACGAAATTCGGCTGCGGGGCGGGGCTGTGCGGGGCCTGCACCGTGCATGTCGAGGGCGAGGCGATGCGTTCGTGCCAGATCCCGGTCAACATGGCGCAGGGGCGCAGCATCACCACCATCGAGGGGCTGACCCCGGCGCAGGGCCTGCATGCGGTTCAGGCGGCATGGGTGGCGGCCCAAGTGCCGCAATGCGGTTATTGCCAGCCCGGCATGATTATGGCGGTGGCCGGATTGCTCAAGTCCAATCCGCGCCCCGATGCCGCCGCGATCCGTGCGGGCGTGACCAATCTGTGCCGCTGCGGAACCTATCCCCGGATCGTGGCCGCCATTGCGCAGCTCAGCTTAGGCTGATCCGGCGTCCCTGCTCGGCGCTGGCCATGCCTGCTTCCAGCACTTCCATCACGGCGATCGCCTGTTCGGCGGGGACGGGATTGTCGCCCTTGCCGTTCAGCGCATCGGCCAAAGCCTGCCAGAACAGGCGATAGTCACCGCGTTCATTGGGCACGGGTGCGGATTGCGAAGGGTCGGCGCCATCGGTGAAATGGCCGATGACCGGGTCCAGCCCCCAATCCGGCCCGCCCGGCGCGCCGCCTGCCAGAATGGCCGGTTCCTGAGGATCGATGCCCGGCTTGATCCAGCTTCCCCCTGTGCCATGAACGGCAAAGCGCAGGGAATGGTCGGCGGCCATTTTGCTGGAGCGCAGCACCGCGCGGCGGCCCGGATAATGCAGTACGACATGGAACCAGTCGGGCGCGGGCGCGCCGGGGCGCAGCGCGGCCAGATCGGCGGTGACGGCATCCGGGCGGCCAAACAGGCACAGCGCCTGATCGACCAGATGCGGCCCCAGATCGAGCCATGATCCGCCCGCGCGCGCCTCTTTCCACACATCGGCGGGAACCGGGCGCCAGCGGTCGAAATGGCTTTCGAAATGGACGATCTCGCCCAGACGCCCTTCGCCGATCAATCGCCGCAGGGTGAGAAAATCGGCGTCCCAGCGGCGGTTCTGAAAGGCGGTCAGCATCTTGCCGCCGGCGTTTGCGGCTTCGGCCATGGCGCGGGCATCGGCGGCGCTGGTGGCAAAGGGCTTGTCCACCACCACATGCTTGCCCGCCTGCAGCGCGGCGATGGCGTGTTCGGCGTGAAATTCATCGGGGCTGGCCACGATGACCAGATCCACATCGGGCCGCGCCAGCAGGGTGGCGACATCGGGCACGACCGCCATCCCCGGCAAGCCCGCATGGACCTTGGCCACATCGCGCGAGACCACGGCGCGCAAGGCCAGCTCCGGCGTCAGCGCGACAAAGGGGGCATGAAACACGCGCCCGGCAAGGCCATATCCGATCAGGCCGACGCCAATCTCGCGCATCATTCATGCTCCCTTTGCTGGATCTGTCGCTGCGCCTCTAATTGCTTTGTCCGTCCATGCCCAGCCCCTTCAACGCCTTGCGGCTTTTCTGTTTCAGAGCGCAAAGGGCATCGAGCGCAGCCTCTTGCCCGTGGCGTCAAAGATCGCATTGGCCAGCGCGGGGATCACTGGGGGCAGGGCCGGTTCGCCCAACCCTCCCGGCTGCGCATCGGAGGGGACAAAGGCCACCTCCACCGGGGGCAGGCGGTCTATCCGGGCAAAGGGGTGATCGTGGAAATTGCTTTGCTGAACGCGACCGTTTTCGATGGTGATCTTCTGGCCATTAAGGGCTTGCGACAATCCATCGAGGATCGAGCCGCGCACCTGCGCCTCGGCGCCCAAGGGGTTGACGATCTGCCGCCCCACATCGCCCGCCGCCCAGACCTTGCGGACGGTGACGGCTTTGCCTTTTACCGCTACTTCGACCACTTCGGCAAAATAGCCGCGATGGCAGAAATAGAAGGCAAAGCCGCGCCCGATGCCCGGCTTGCGCGGGACATTGCCCCAATCCGACATGGCCATCGCCTTTTGCACCACGGCGCGGGCGCGGGCGGTGTTGAACGAGCGGGGCGTCTCACCCGCCTTGTCGGTCTCGCCAAATTGCTTGTCGGCGGTGAAGAGGTCGAGCATCAGCGCGGGCAGGCTGCGCCCTCCGGCGCGCGCCACCTCGTCCAGAAAGCCTTGGAACACAAAGGCATGGGCATTGGAGGTCGGCGCCCGCATCGCGCCCAAAGGCATGATGGTGGGAAACACCGAATGGGTCATCTCAATGTCCGGGATCAAGCCTTCGGGCATATGGAAAGGCGCCATATTGGCGAAGAATTGCGGATCCTCGCCGGGGCCGAAGGAGACGAAATGGTTGGTAAAGGCGGTGAGCCTGCCGGACTGGTCGATCCCCGCCTTGAACTTATGCCAGCCTGCGGGGCGGTAGAAATCGTGGGTGATATCGTCGGTGCGATTATACAGGACATTGATCGGCACGCCGGGCATGGCCTTGGCAATCGCGCCCGCCTGCGCCATGAAATCGCTCATCAGCCGCCGCCCGAAGCCGCCGCCGATCCGCGTGACATGGACGGTGATGTCGCCCTCGGCCACGCCAACGCATTGCGCCACCAGCTTGCGCCCGTTTTCCGGCTGCTGCGCCGGCGCCCAGAAGGTCAGCTTGCCGTCCTTGAACAGCGCGGTGCAATTTTGCGGCTCCAGCGTGTTATGCGCCACGAAAGGATAGTCATAACGCGCCGAAATCACCTTGGCGGCCTTGCCCAGCGCGGCTTTCGCATCGCCCGCCTTGAACGCCACCTTGCCCCCGCCCGCATCCAGCAGCGCCTTGGCCCGCGCCGCATAGGCCGCATCGCCATGGCCTTGCGCGGCGCTCTCATCCCATTCCAGCACCAGCTTGTCGCGCGCCTGCTGGGCATACCACCAATTGGTCGCGACAATCGCCACGCCGTCGGTCAGGCTGTCGACGCTGCCCGCAAAGGTGCCTTTGGCCTTGACGCCCTGGATGGGGATCACCGCCTTGACGCCCGGCATGGCTCTGGCCGCCGCATCATCCACCCGGCGCAGCACCGCGCCGGGCGAGGGCGGGCCGACAAACACCGCATGGAGCATGCCCGGCAGGCGCGTATCAATGCTGTAAAGCGGATCGCCCCGCACGATTTTGGGCGTATCCACCCCGCCGCGCCGCGATCCGATGATGGTGAATTGCTCTGGTGATTTAAGGCGCAGATCGCCCGGTTTCGCAGGCGCCAAACCCGCCGCCTCCTGCGCCAGCGCGGCATAGGGCAGGGAGCGCCCGGATGCCTTGTGATGCGCCACACTGGCCGCCGTGGAAATTTCGGCCACCGCCACGCCCCAGCGCGCCGCCGCCACGCGAACCAGCATATCGCGCGCCGCCGCGCCGGCCTGACGCATCGGGAGATAGCCCATCATCGTCGACATCGACGCGCCCGAAAATTGCGGCCCATAGCGCGCCGGGTCCAGATCGGCCTGTTCCACGCGCACCTGCGCCCAATCGGCGTCCAGTTCCTCGGCCACGATCATCGGCAGGCTGGTTTTGATGCCTTGGCCCATTTCGGGGTTGCGCGCGGCGATGGTGATCGCGCCGGATGTGTCGATGGCGACAAAGGCGGTCAGCACCGCTGCGCCCTGCGCCGCGTGCACCGGAACGGAAAAATCCACCAGCAACCCGCCGCCCGCCAGCGCCGAGGCGCGCAGGAATGACCGCCGCGAAAGTTCAGCCTGCATGGGATGTTTCCTTCGCCGCCAGTTCGATGGCGTCCATGATCCGGTGATAAGAGGCGCAGCGGCACAAATTGCCGCTCATGCCCTGCGTGATCTGAGTGCGCGTGGGTTTGGGCGTTGCAGCCAGCAAGGCGCTGGCCGACATGATCTGGCCCGCCTGACAATAGCCGCATTGGGGGGCGTCCACCGCCACCCAAGCCTTTTGCACCGCCGCGCCGATGGGCGTTTCGCCCACGCCCTCGATGGTGGTGATTTTTGCCGCGCCCACCGCGCCCAGCGGCGTCTGGCACGAACGCACCGCCGCCCCGTCCATATGCACCGTGCAGGCCCCGCACAGCCCCGCGCCGCAGCCGAATTTTGTGCCCACCATATTCAGTTCGTCGCGCAAAACCCAGAGCAGGGGCATGTCATCGGGCGCATCGACGCTGCGCGCCGCGCCGTTGATCGACAGCGTGATGGCCATATCAAAGCCGCCCATATTGCGTGACCGCCGCCTTCAGGCTGCGGAAACGCTCGATAAAGGGATACATCGCGTGTTCGACATTATCGAGCTCGCGCGATTTTTTGAGGATCTCGGCGGCCCGCGCCTTGGGCACCACGACCACGCCGTCCATATCGGCCACGATGATATCGCCCGCCTCGATGCGCACGCCGCCGATGGTGACGGGGATGTTTGATCCGGCAAAGCGGAAATGGTTGACCGTGGTGGAGGGGACGACCGAGCGGCTGAACACCGGGAACTGCAGGCGCGAGAGTTGCGGCGTGTCGCGCAAGCCCCCATCGACAATCGCGCCCGCAAAGCCGCGCGCCTTCATCGTGGTGGACATCAGCGCGCCGATCCCGGCAAAATCCTCGGCCCCGTCCATCGCCATCACATAGACCGAACCCGGAGCGCCCGCGTCAATCGCGTCGATCATGCCCTGCTGGGCCGGGCTGCCCTCCTTGTGCTCCTCGCGCTTGAGGTAAACCGTCAGCGCGCGGCCGGTGAATTTGGTGGTCATATTGGGGCGGAACTGATGGGGAAGGTAATTGCGGATGCCGTAAAGCTGCTCCATCGCATCGGCCACGCTGGAGGCTTCGACGCGGTTGAATTCATCGACCATCGGGTCATTGACCGGGGCGAGGGCGGGATAGGCGGCGGCTTCGGGTTCCGCCGAGAGGGCGGGCGTGGCCAGCAATATCAGGGCAAGAGCAAGTTTACGCATCGGTTTGGTCCTGCAAAAGGGAGGTGTCGAGCTGGTCGTTCGGATTGATGAAGAGCCATGCCAGAGCGCCCAGCAGGCTGAGACAGGCGGCAAAGACGAAAGAGGCGGTCCAGCCGAAGCTGTCGGCCAGCCATGGCGTGAGCGAGGCTGTGACCACGCCGCCGATCTGGTTGGCCATGTTCATCACGCCCGAGACGGACCCGGCACTGCGCCCGCCCAGATTGGCCGAGATGGTCCAGAACGCGCTTTGCGACATATAGAGCGCGCCCGCGCCGCCGGCGAGGAACAGCGTGGCAAGGCGCGCGTCCGCCACCTGCGTTGCCAGCGCGACAAATATCGCGGCTACGGCCAGCGCAGCCGAGGCGGTGTAACACCGCCCCACTCGCGCGCCCTTGGCGGCGGTCAGGCGGTCGGCAAGGAACCCGCCCAGCGGCGAGGCGATGGCCATGGCGAGGAAGGGCAACATGCCATAGATCCCGCTGCTTTTGAGATCGAGCCCGCGCACGCCGGAGAGATATTTGAAAAACCATGTGAAAAAGATGTAGGCGACATAGCCGTAGGTGAAATAGGACAAGGCCAGTAGTGCCAGCGTGCGATTGCCCAGGATCGCGCCCCAGCCCATTGGCGCCACCTCGGCCCTGGCCGTTGCCCCTTCGCGGATCAGGCGCAATTCGCCCGGCGAAACGCCCGCCATCTGTTCTGGACGGTCCCGCACCGTCATCAGCCAGAAGGCCATCATCGCCACGCCAATCGCGGCGCTGACATAAAAGGCCGATTTCCAGTCGGCATGGATCAGGATCGCGGTGATGAGCGGCGGGGCAATGCCCGCCCCCACGCCAACGCCCGCAAAGATGATGCCATTGGCCAGACCCCGCTCGCTGGCGGGAATCCAGTTGCCCACCATGCGATTGCTGGCCGGAAAGATCACCGCCTCGCCAAGACCAAGCAGGAAGCGCACCGCCATCAGCACGCCCATCGACCATGCATAGCCCCCCGGCACCAGCGCGGTGGCCGCTGTCAGCGCGCTCCACCACACGATGCCAAGGGCAATCACGCGGGTGGGGCCGAACAGGTCGGCGACGCGCCCGGCCAAGGGTTGGGCCAGCGCATAGCCTGCGACAAAGGCGCTGAACACCGCGCCCAGTTGCAGGTTGGAAAGGCCGAAATCCTGCTGGATTGCGGTGGCGGCGATGGAGATATTGTTGCGATCAAGGAAAGACACCGCCGCAATGGCAAACAGCGCAAAGACCACGCGCCAACGCACGCGCGTGACAGAATGGGGCACAGGCAGGATCATTCCTCTCGCTTTCCTTATTGGGCGCAAGCCATAGCAGGGCAAACCAAACCGTAGCCTAATGGAGGCGAGGTCAACTCCAACGAAACCGGCGGCGTTGAGGATGTGCCGGTGGACGGCATCTCCATCGCCATCGGCCACAAGCCGGACGCTGACCTTTTCATGGGTCAGTTTGAGATGGACAATGCTATATCGTCACGTGCGGCCGCGCCGTGGACAGGCCACCGCAACCAGCATCCCCGGCGACTATTCCGCAACCGGCGAAGCTGACCAGCTTCGCCCTGCTTGCCCCCTATCGGATGGCTTCGGCATCCGGCTGTTGCATGAAAAACCGCCGTTCCGCGCCTTCGGGGTCGCGCGCCACCCGGCATTGCGCATCGATGATCATCGTTTCGCGCCGCTCCAGCGTATAGGCGGGCCATTGCGGTTGCCCCTTGGCTGCGGGACGTCCGGTGTGGGCAAAATACGCCCACATCTGGCTCATGTTTTGCGCGGTTTTCAGGCGGGCCGGGGCGCGCGGGCCGAATTCGGGCGCGGTGTTGAATTTCATCGGAATGTCGGAGGCATGGGGAGATCCCTGCGGATAGGCGGTGCCTTCGACCGGCGTGGGGTCGCGGTAATCGAGGATATAGGCATAGGCCGGAGCGCCGTGCTGACGCGCCTTGGCCTCGGCGATATGGATGGCATGAGCGCGCCATGGCGCAGCAGTGGCAATCGCCATATAGAGCTGTGATGGGCTGGCATGGGGCCGGGATGCGCGAAAGCTGGCGATCCATTCGCCCGCGCGCGGTCCGGCCATGGCGATCACTCGGGCGAAAAGGCCCGCTTCATCCAGCCGGAAGGCCGCCGGATCGAGCCGGTTGAAAAACACCGCCTCATCCCGGCAGCCGCCGATGATCAGCGGTTTATGCGCGGAAATGGCCGGGGCAGACCGCGCAAAGGGTTCCTCGGGCAGGATGGTGCCGTCGATGAAGGGCCAGAACATCAAGGATGGCGGGCCGGAAGGCTGGCCGGGCAATGTCGTGCCGGGTTGCGCCGATGCGTCGTCGCCCGCCTGCGCCTTCATCAACGCCTCGGCGGGCAGGGATAGCAAGGCTTTGGCATCGCTGATCCCCAGCCGTTTCATCACCTCGCGCGTTACGGCGCTGGCCGCATCGGGATCCATATGGCCGGGGCCGATCGGGCTTTCGATCGAGGCCTTGTGGAAATAGGGCGCGGCCGAAGGCATGGTATAGAGGCAGGCGGTCTTTCCCCCGCCGCCGCTTTCGCCAAAGATCGTGACATTGCCCGGATCGCCGCCAAACGCGGCAATGTTGCGCCCCACCCAGCGCAGCACCATCACCAGATCCATCAACCCCTGATTGCCGGGATAGTCCTCGCCCAGCATTTGACCGAGATAGAGATAGCCCATGATGCCGAGGCGGTGATTGGATTGCACCACCACCACATCATTCTCCGCCGCCAGCCTTGCCGCATCCTGCCAAGGGGCCGCGCCCGAGCCGACGACGAAGCCGCCTCCGTGCTGATAGACCATGACAGGGCGGGGTTTGCCATCCAGCGCCGGGGTCCAGACGTTGAGGAACAGGCAATCCTCGGCCGGGGCGGGGCGGCCCGGCCCCATCGGTTGCCCGGCGGGCTGGAGCGAGGGGGCGCCAAAGGCCGAGGCATCGCGGATGCCGCTCCATGTCGGCGGCGGCACGGGCGGGCGGAAACGGCGGTCCGTGCCGGACACTGAACCGGCATAGGGAATGCCGCGAAACACTTTCACGCCCCGGTCATGGATACCCAGCAGGCGGCCATCGTCGGCTTCCACCATCGGCCGGTCGGGCGCGGCCGCGCGCAACAGGCTCGGCGCGCCGATCAAAGCCAGACCGCCGGTTTGAAGAAAGCTGCGCCGGTTGAACGCATCGAAAGCCGCCATCACAAGATCCCCGCAAGAACAGCCATGGAGCGTGGGGATTATGCGCCCCTTGCGCCGGTGGCCGGATGGCGATGCTTCTTGCGATAATCGGGCGTGGCAAACAGGGTCCTAAATCAACTGCGCGCAACGCTTTCGCACAGGGTCACGGCATGGCGTGCGGCCATGGCATCGCCTTCGCACACCGCGCGGGCCAATTGGCACGTATAGTCGAGCAGCACATCGGGCAGCGGTTCGAGGATGCGTTCGAGCGCCACGGCATCGGATTGCAATTGAAAATAGAAGATGCAGCGCGCCAGCATATGCAGCACCCTGTTGCCCGCCACATCGCCCAGCATCCGCCAGATCAGCACTTGTCCGGAATGGTCGGCTGTGTCGAAATCGCGGGCCTGCAATTCGTCCAGCGTGGCCCGCAACAGGTAGGCCTGTTTCGGCGTTCTTCGCTCGGCGGCATAGGTTGCGGTGGCCAGATTGATCGACCAGATGATGTCGCGCGAGGTTTCCCGGTTCAGGTTTTGCAGCACGAAATGCGGATAAAGCGCGCGCACCACCGCGCCGGGCGACGGCTGGCGCAAGGCGATGCCGCCGCCGCGACCGGGGACCATTTCGATCATCTCCAGTTCTTCCAGAATGCGGATCGCCTGCAAAATGATAGGCCGCCCGCTGGAATGGGTTTCCTCCAGTTCGACCAGCGTGCCCAGCCTGGCCCGACCGCCGGGCGGGACCGGGCGGGCCTGAAGATCGGCCACGATCCGGCGCGCGATGACCAACGCGCGCGTGTCGCCCATCGCGGGCAGGTGGTTATCGGCTCGGTCAAAGGTCTGCGCCAGCGCCGATAGGATGCCGCCCACGAAATCGAGCGAGGCGGTCGGACGTTGCGCCATTTCGGGCATCAGAATGTCCTGTGCGCCCCGCACTTCGTCCCGCCCGGCGCCGATGGCGGACAGATAGATGGCCATCAGCTCGGCCGATTCCTCGATCGCGGGAACCCGCAGCGCCAGCCCGCCATGCACGCCCCGCCGCACCGAGCCGAGAAAGCGCGATTCGAGAATCCGCAGCGCCTGCCGCACCGCCTTGGGCGAGGCTTGATAGTCCTGCGCCAGATCGCGTTCGGGGCCGAACACCGGCCTGCCGTCGCGGTGATGGGCCAGCAGCGCGGTTTCAAATTCCGCGACCAGTTGGATGGCGGCCTTGCGCGGGCCGTGGGATGGGATTTGCGACGCAATTTCGAGCGATTTTGTCAGCATGGAATGGTTCCGGGGCGGGGTTGCTTGTTCTGGATGCCGTCCCTTGCGCGATTTTGGACCCTCTTTTCCCTTCGGCGCAAGTCCTAATGCATGGACCAACAGGTGATGGACCGCTGTGCGCAGAGGATTGTTTTCGGCCTGTGATGAAAAAGTATCACAATAATTATATAGGGTGGAGAGGTTGATTTATTCTCAAGATATTGGGAATAAATTGCTGTGATTTTCATGAAAATCTTCATCCTCCATTCAATAAATTCAGGAGGATTGTACATGAGGAAATGGTTTCTGCTTTCGGCCACGGCGATGGCCTGCAACCTTGCGCCCGCAGGCGCTGCCTTCGCGCAGACTGCGCCTGCCCCGCAGGAGGCCAAGGAGATCATCGTGACCGGCGTTTTCGCGGCCAAGGCGGCGGAAAAAGCGCCCATCTCGGTCAATGTCGTCACGGCCAAGGATCTGGCCCAGCAGGTGGCGGTTTCCTCGGCCGATCTGCTCAAGAACGTGCCGGGCGTTTTCGTGAATTCGGCGCTGGGCGAAATCCGCAATGTGGTGTTTTCGCGCGGGATTTCGGCCAACTCGCTCGATGGCGCGGGCGGCTATTATTACGTCTCGTTGCAGGAAGACGGGTTGCCGGTCGATCTGCTGACGGCCAGCAATTACGGGCCGGACTATTACCTGCGTTCGGACATCAATCTGGGGCGGCTGGAAGGTCTGCGCGGGGGCACGGCGGTGATCACCGGGCCGAATGCTCCGGGCGGGATTTTCAACTATATCTCAAAGAACGGCAAGACCGATCCGGGCGTCGCGGTTGATCTGAAATTCGGCCTTCAGGGCAATGGCAAATTGCCGCAATATCGCGCCGATGCCTATATCGGCGGGCAGTTGCGCGACAATCTCTATTATTCTATCGGCGGTTTCCTGCGGTTGGATAATGGCACGCATGATGCCGGCTATGCGCTGAACAAAGGCGGTCAGGTGAAGGCCAATCTGCTCTATGACTATGAGGGCGGCTCGCTGCAACTGACCGGCAAATATCTCAATGATGCCAATACGTGGAACGAGTTCACGCCCGCCTTTGGCGGCACGCGGATCGCGCCGGGCTTTTCCAATGTGACCTCGAACCTGCAACCGGTGTCGGGCAGCCATTGCTATCCGGTGGTGGGCGGTGGCAGCGGTTGCTGGAACCCGTCCAATTTGGTGCAGAACGAGTCGATGGCGCTGGGCCTGAATTGGCGGCAGGATCTGGGCGGCACGTTCAAGCTCGATAACAAGCTGCGCTATAGCTATAACCGCTCGAACTGGGGCGCGGGCGCTGTGCTGTCGGTGGTTTCGCTGCAGGACCCCATCGTCAACATCCTGATGGGCACGGCTTTCCTCCAGCCCGGCACGCTCAATTATTACAATGCGAACAGCGGTACTCTGGCCGCATCGATGCAAGCGGGCGGTTCGGCCAGCGTGTTTGCGCCGGGCTATTTCAATGTCACCGCCAACAATCTGCCCAATCAGAACATCATTGCGAACAGCAATCTGCCCGGCAATATCGGCGCCTATGTCGGCTTTGGCAATGCGCAGAAGTCTTGGTCGAACCAGATCTCGGACCAGCTCACGCTGACGGGGGATGTGGGCAATCATCACCTTGCGCTGGGCGGGTTTATCGGTCTGGCCAAGCTCTCGACCGATTATTCGGGCGCGCCGGGCATCGGCCTGATGACCATGACGCCTCAGCCCCAGATGCTGACCGTCACCTATACGCCCAATGGTTCCTCCACGCCCTATCTCGTCACCAGCCCGGCGGGCTTTGGCGGTATGGGTCAGCCTGCGCTGACCAGCTATAACGGCACGCAGAAACAATATTCACTCTTCTTCGGCGATAGCTGGAAAGTGACCGACAAGCTGACGCTGGAAGCTGGCGGTCGCTGGGAGGCGATTGATTACGACATCCGCAACCAATCATGGAATTCCAGCCCCTTTGCCCTGTTCCCCATGGGCTTTGGCTCGCCGGTGGGCGGGGTCGATGGCAATCCCTATACGCTTTATGACAATGGCGTTTCCAGCGCGGGCGCGGTCTATCGTACACAGCGGAACTACAATTACTTCAACTACTCGCTGGCCATCGATTACGATGTGAACAACAATCTGACCACCTATGTCCGCTATTCCAACGGCAAGAAGGCGCCCGATTTCGGCGGCATCCAGAGCATCAACACGCCGGGGCAAATCGCCACCTCTTTCCCCGCGCCCCAGCGGATTCAACAGGTCGAATTGGGCATCAAATATGTGCGCGGCGGCCTCAACCTGCAATTCTTCCCGTTCTACAGCCTGCTGCAAAACGTGAACGTGCCCGCCGTGTTCAACTATACGTCCGGGCCGCAGACCGGCCAGCAATATGTCGAACCGGCGTTTCAGGGCCAGATCAAGACTTTCGGTATCGAAATCGCCGCCGCCGCCCGCGTCACGCCCAGCCTCAATCTCCATGGCAATCTGACGCTGCAGGACCCCAAGGCCAGCAATTTCTACAACTGGGCGCAGGGGCCGAAAGGCGATGGCACGGATGATGTGAAGACGCTGATCGCGCGCGGGGATGCGGATAATAATCCCAAGATCATCCTGCGCGGCGGGTTCGATTACGCGCCCATCGCGGACGTGAAAATCTTCGGCACCGTGTCCTATCTTGGCAAGCGGGCGGCCAATGCGGCCAACGCCTTCTATCTGCCCGCCTTCACCACGGTGGACATGGGCGCATCATGGAACATCACCAAGCATATCAAGGCCCAGTTCAACGTCAGCAACCTGTTCAATCAGGTCGGCATCATGTCATGGTCGGCCACCGGCTTCCTTGCCAGCCTTAACCGGCAGGGGCTGACGGCGGCGCAATATAACCCGAATGCCATCTATCCCGTCGTGCCCAGCCAGGCGCGCTCCTTCGTCTGGACGGTGTCGGCCCGGTTCTGATGCGCGGATAGACCACGTTCCTCTCCTGATCCTCCGCAGCCTCGTGCAGGCTGCGGAGGATACTTTTTACCGGAGTCCGGCTGATGCCCAAGCCCTTGCTTTTCTTTTCCCTGCTCGCCGGTTGCGCGCTGGCCGCTCCGCTGGCGGCGCAGACCACGCTGGTTGAGGGGTTTCAAAACCCGCCCGCCTCGGCGCGTCCGCGTGTGTGGTGGCATTGGCTGAACGGCAATATCACGCGTGAGGGGATCGACAAGGATCTTGACTGGATGGCCCGGATGGGGATCGGCGGGGTGCAGAATTTCGATGCCGGGCTGGCCACGCCGCAGATCGTGCCCAAGCGGCTGGTCTATATGCAGCCCGACTGGAAAGAGGCCTTTCGTCATGCTGTGATGAGCGCCGAGGCAAAAGGGCTGGAATTCACCATCGCTTCCTCGCCTGGCTGGAGCGAGACAGGCGGCCCATGGGTGCCGCCCGAAGACGGGATGAAAAAACTGGTCTGGTCACAAACCGATGTGCTGGGCGGGCAAAGTTTCAACGGCAGGTTGGCTGATCTGCCCCATGTCACCGGGCCATTTCAAAACCTGCCGAGTTCGGAACCTTTTGCCTCCGGCGCGGATGGCAAATTGCCTGAGGCATCGGGGCAGGTGGCCGTTCTGGCGGTGCCGGTTCGCGCGGCGGCCTTGCCCATGCCGCGCGTGATGGGGGGCGATGCGGCGGCGCTGCTGGACGATGATCTGCAAACCGCACTAGAACTGCCCTTGGCTGCTGATGGCAGCGCCGTGCTGGAAATGGCTTATGACCACCCCGTCTCGGTGCAATCGCTTCGTGTTTTTGTTCACGATGCCCAGCCTCCCTTTGCCCCGCCGCGCTATCGCGCCCATCTGGAGGCGCAGGTCGATGGCGCATGGCGCAAGGTGGGCGATGTGGGCCTCTCGGCGGTGGCCAGCACGATGGCATTCGGCCCGATCATCGCATCACGCTTCCGCTTCGTGATCTCGACCAACTCGGTCCCCTCCGCCGACAATTTTCTGGGCAGCGTGGCGGGCGCCGACATCACTCCGCTGTTCCCATCCTCCGGCCCTGTGACGAAGGTCCGCATCGGCGAATTGCGCTTTCTGTCCGGCCCTGTCGTGCATCAGGCCGAAACCAAGGCGGGCTTTGCCACCGTTGCCGATTATGCCGCCATCGAGACGCCCGTTGCGGGGCAGGGCGGCGTGCCCGCCGCTGATATTGTGAACCTGACCGGGCAGGTCAAACCTGACGGCACACTGGACTGGACTCCGCCTGCGGGCGGGGCCTGGCGCATCCTGCGCTTCGGCTGGTCGCTGACCGGCAAGTCGAACCACCCCGCAACCGCCGAGGCCACCGGGCTTGAGGTGGACAAATATGATGCGGCGGCGGTCGAACGCTATATGCGGCGTTATCTGGCGCTCTACCGCGATGCGGTTGGGCCGGAATGGATGGGCGAAAAAGGCATACGCGCGATCCTGACCGACAGTATCGAGGTGGGTGCCTCAAATTGGACACCGCGCCTGATGGAGGAATTCCGCCGCAGGCGCGGCTATGATCCGCTGCCCTTCCTGCCTGCGCTGACCGGGGTGGTAGTGAGTTCGGCGGTGCAATCGGACCGGTTTCTGCATGATTTTCGGCAGACTTTGGCCGATCTGATGGCGGACTCGCATTATGGCACCGTGGCCCGCGTCGCGCATGAAAATGGCCTCAAGGTGTATGGTGAGGCGCTGGAAGCGGGGCGCCCGGTGCTGGGCGATGATATGGCGATGCGGGCACGTGCCGATGTGCCGATGGCCGCGCTTTGGGCGTGGACGGGGGGCAAGGGCGCGCGCAGCGGTTATCTTGGTGATATGCGCAGCGCGGCCTCGGTGGCGCATTTCTATGGGCAAAATCTGGTGGCGGCGGAATCGATGACCTCGGCCTATTCGCCATGGGCCTTTGCGCCCGCTGATCTCAAACCCGTGGTCGATCTGGAATTTGCAGCGGGCGTCAACCGGCCCATCATCCACACCAGCGTTCACCAGCCCGAGGATACGAAACTGCCGGGCCTTTCGCTGGGCATTTTCGGGCAATATTTCAACCGGCACGAAAGCTGGGCCGAGATGGCGCGACCATGGGTCGATTATATCGCGCGCAGTTCCTATCTGTTGCAACAGGGCCGGTTCGGGGCCGATATTGCCGTGTTCAACGGTGAGGATACGCCCGTGACCACCGGTTTTTCAGCCGGGATTCCCAAGGGCCTGCCGCGCCATTACGGCTATGATTTCCTCAATGCCGAAATGCTGGGCCTTCTCAAGGTTGAAGGGGGGCGTGAGGTGGTCAGCCCCGGCGGCGCACGCTATCGCGCCATCATGCTGGGCGGCACCAGCCGGTTCATGACGTTGGGCGCGCTGCGTCGTCTCAAAGCTCTGGCCGAGGCGGGTGTGCCGATCATTGGCGACAAGCCGCAGCGATCACCCGGCATGGCCGACGATCCGGCGCAGTTCGAGCGTGAGGCCGATGCGCTTTGGCGCAATCCGCGCATCATCGCGAGCGGCGATGTCGAAGCGGCTATGGGCAAGCTCGGCCTTGCCCCGGATTGGAAGAGTTTGACCCCTGCTGGCGCGGATTTGCAATTCGTCCACCGCATCCTGCCCGAAGGCGACCTCTATTATGTCAGCAATCCGGGCGATCAGGTGGTTAAAACCGAGGTCGCCCTGCGCGCCACCGGCTCTGCGCCGCAAATCTGGAACCCGCGCGATGGTTCGGCCATTCCGGCCCCCGCGCGCAAAACTGGCGCGGCGACCATCATCCCGCTCGATCTTGCCCCGCATGATTCCCGGTTTGTCGTCTTCCACAACTCCCCGCCGCCCAAGGTTGCACAGGGCGTGGAAAAGCCGGTCCTCTCCTTGACCACGCCATGGCGGGTCAGTTTCACCGGCCTCGCCGCGCCCGCGCCCATGATGATGCCGCGCCTGAGCGCTCTCAACACCAGCGCGGACAAGGCGCAGCGCTATTTCTCCGGCAAGATAACCTATGGCAACAGCTTCACCTTGCCGCGTTCAACCCGGCCGGGCGCGCCGCTGATGATCGACCTGGGGCGCTATGGCGATGTGGCGCAGGTGCTGGTGAATGGCCGTCTGGCCGGGACAGTGTGGTTTGGCGGCGATCGGGTGGATATTGGCGCGCTGGTGCGCCGGGGGCGCAATGAACTGACGGTGCGGGTGGCCAATTTGTGGGTTAACCGCCTGATTGGTGACGCCCAGCCCGATGCCCGACCGGTCACCTGGACGGCGGTGAAAACCTATCGCGCCGATGCGCCCTTGCGGCCATCCGGGCTGATTGGGCCGGTGCGTCTGATTTCGCGCGACACGCGCTGATTTTTGCTATGGTTAAGTATCTTTGGAGTCTCCATCCATGAAACGCCTTACCCCGCTGCTGCTTTCCGCTCTTGTTGCCGCCCCCGCACTGGCCGCCAGTCAGGGGGCCGATGTGGCCCGGATCGAATCCGGCACCTATGCCGCCGACCCCACTCATACCGCCGTTGCCGCGCGGGTCGATCATCTTGGCTTTTCCAAGACCACCCTGCGCTTTGCCAAGGCAAGCGGGGAATTGACCTTCGATCCGGCAAAGCCTGAGGCCGCCACGCTGGACGTTTCGGTCGACGCCATTTCGCTGAGCACCGATACGGAGGCGCGCGACAAGGAATTGCGCGGGGCGGGGTTCTTCAATGTCGCGGCCTTTCCTACCGCGCATTATGTCGCCGGTGGGCTGGTGCGGGTGGACGCCACCCATGCGCGGGTCAATGGTCGGCTCACCTTGCTGGGTGTGACGCGCGATGTGCCGATGGAGGTGACGCTGATCGGGGTGGGCACGGGTCTTGCCAATGACAAGCGGATTGGGGTGACCGGCCATATGCAGATCAAGCGGTCGGAATTCGGCATGAAAACCTTCCTCCCCTTTGTCGGCGACGATGTGAGCATCGACATTGACGCCGAATTTTCAAAGAAGAAGTAAAAGATGAGCAGCGCCCCTCTCCACTATCGCCCGATGGCCATCATCCTGCACTGGGCGATTGCCGCCCTGCTGATATTTCAACTGGGGCTGGGATGGCATATGACCGACATGCCGCGATCGGCGGTGATGTTCGCGGCGTTTCAGTTCCACAAGAGCATCGGCATGGCCATCCTGCTGCTCTCGGTGCTGAGGGTGGCGGTGCGGGTTGCCTCGCCCCGGCCCGCGCCGGTAGAGGGGCCGCGATGGCAGACCTTGCTGGCCTCGGGCGTCCATGGGCTGCTCTATCTCTTCATGATCGGCGGGCCTTTGACGGGATGGGCGCTGGTTTCAACCGCGCCGGTGGCGATGGCGACCTTGCTGTTTCACACGGTGCCCCTGCCGCATCTGCCGATCAGCCATGACTGGCATGATGGGATTGAGGCGGGGCATTCGCTGCTGGCATGGCTGGGCGCGGGGCTGATTGTTCTGCATATCGGCGGGGCGCTGAAGCATCAGTTGGCAGCGCGGCGTGAGGAATGGGTGGTGCCGCGCATGATGCCCGCCCATGTCCGCTCTGTGTGGGGTGCGTTGGTGCTGGCGCTGGGCGGGCTGGGGGTCAGTTTCGCGCTGCCTTGGGGGATCTATCGGGCGGCCCCTGTGTCGGCCGCTGCCGTCACGCCCGCTCCCGTTACGCCCACGCCCGTTGCGCCTGTGCCTGTCGCTTCTGAAGCGCCTGCTGTCGAGGAAGCCCCGGTTGCCGCCGCATCGGCGGAGCCGGACAAGCCCTTGACCCATGACTGGGCCATCGAGCCGGGCGGGCGTCTGGGTTTTTCTGCCACAGTCAATGGCGGGCCGGTGGAGGGCCGTTTTGGCAAATGGACGGGCAAGGTCACCTATGATCCCGACCACCCGGAGGCAGCCAAACTGACCGTAACGGTTCAACTGGTCAGCGCATCGAGCGGCGACCAGACGCGCGACGGCATGTTGCAGGGGCCGGAATTCTTCGGCTCTTCGCCGATGGGACGGGCGGTGTTTGTGGCCAATGGGTTCAAGCCCGCCGGGGGCAGCAAATTTGCCGCCGAGGGTCGTTTGTCGATCAATGGCGTGACGGTGCCGGTCACGTTGAACTTCGACCTGCGGATTGCCGATAATGCGGCCACCGTCAAAGGCAGCGCGCGGCTCGACCGCGCCGCGCTTCATGTCGGCACCGGGCAATGGAGCGGGACGGATCAGATCGGTTCGGAAGTCGGCCTTTCCTTCAACCTGAAGGCGCATCGCAAGTAAGAGAGGAAGGTTACGCTTTGGGCGCGATGGCATTGTCGGCTGGCGTTGTACCTTCGGCGGGATACGGCTCTGGTGAAATAGGGCTGGCGCGGCCAGCCCTATTGGCGGCTTTATTGGCGCGGCGCGGGCATCAACGTGGCGCTGTCCCAATGTTCGTCCGCCTTGCCGTCGACAAAGCGCCACATGTCGAACCAACTGGTCGTATAGGTTTTGCCCGGTGCGCGCGGATCGGGCATTGTGGCGACCGTTACCACCACAACCTTGTCGCCTTGCGCCAGAACGCTGACCACGGGAGCGGAAAGCCGCGCCGGGATGGGTTTGGGTTTCATGCCGATCGAGGCAAAAAAGTGGACCACCGTGTCCCGCCCGGATGCGACATTGGGGTTATGCTGAATATAGCGCGGCGTGAGATAGGCCGGGGCCTGGTCCCAATGCCCCGCCTCCAGCAGGTCCTTCATGATATGATAGGCGGTCTGCAAATTGCGGTTGAGCGAGGGGTTGGGATGGTGGAACAGGGCTTCTGCATTGGGCGCGGGAGTGACGGTTTCCTGCGCGGCGGCGGGTTGGGCGGCAAGCAGCGCGCCGCTGAGAACGGACCGAAGATGGTTTCTTGAGAACATGGCCAGTTTCCTTCGAGGTCATCACAAACTGTTCGCCGTGATCGCGACAGAGGGTTGAGGGACCATCGAATGCTGATCGAAACAAGGGATCAGAATTGGGCAATGTTCTTGTTCGAGCCACACAAGCTTGCGTTCCAAGAGCATTTTCACATCCTTTTCCGGCCAGAACTGCGGCGTGCGGATCGCGGTGCACAGGTTGATCTTGCCCGAAAGGCAGCTTTTGTACTGGTGACGCCCGCGCCCACTTCGCGCACGATGCCTGCGCCTTCATGGCCCACAATGCTGGGGAAGATGCTCTCCGAATCAAAACCATCGAGCGTATAGGCGTCCGTATGGCAAATGCCGCTTGCCATGATCTTCACCAGAACCTCACCGGCCTTGGGGCCTTCAAGATCAACCTCGACGATTTTGAGCCGAGTTTTGGGCGCAAAAACAACGGCGGCTCGGGTCTTTATCTGTCTGCTTCAATCTTGCAGTGACCTGCAAATCGCAGCCATTCAGGCCGAGAGGACCCCCTGATCGATGGCGCCAAAGGGTTTGGCGCCGGTGCTGGTGATCGCCTCCATGCGGATGGTGTCGCCAAAATGCATGAAGGGCGTGGTGGGTTTGCCGTCGGCGATGATCTCGATGGCGCGGCGTTCGGAAATGCAGGCCGAACCGCGCGCGGCATATTCGGCATTCGACACCGTGCCCGACCCGATGATCGTGCCAGCGACAAGGTCGCGGCTGCGCGCGGCATGGGCGATGAGCTCGGGGAAGGAAAAGCCCATCTGGTCGCCGCGCACGAGGCCGAAACGCTCGCCATTCCATGTGACGGAAAGGTCCGCGCCGATCCGCCCCTCGGCCCAGTCCGCGCCCAATTCGTCGGGCGTGACCGCAAAGGGCGCCATCGAGCAGGGCGGCTTGGCCTGAATCCAGCCGAAGCCGGTTTTCATTT